>NZ_JAALLS010000030.1 GCF_011059105.1 Fodinibius halophilus
ACTGGTGGCTTCGCTTATGCAGGTTACACATCAAACCCATAAGCAAGTCACTTCGAGGAATGTCAATGACGAAGAGTATCAAACCAGATTGCCGGCAGTTAGCTAACATAGGCAAGACCAGAAGAGAATTTGCACTTCCTAAAAATTAATTCACCCTTAATCATTTTACCCAACCGTTTCACGTACCTTACCGCATGTATCCTGCATCTTGCATCCTGAAAACCCCTATTTACTCCTCAATGGGAAAGCCCGCCTCAACCCAGGAGCGAAAGCCGCCGGCCAGTGACTTCACGTTATGATAGCCCATTTTCTGGAGATTATCCGCCGCCAGCGCAGAGCGATATCCACCGCCGCAATAGAGTACCAGCTCTTCCTCGGTATCCGGGTACTCCTCTTCGATATCACGTTCTATAATTCCCCTGCCGAGGTATTCCGCACCCGCAATATGGGCAGCCTCCCATTCATCCTGTTCACGGACATCCAGCAACACAAAATCTTCACCGCTGTCCTTTTTCTGCTTCACCTCATCGGGGGCAATTTCATCAATACGTGTTTTGGCGTCATCAACGAGTGTAACAAACCGGTCAGAGTGATGTTTTCCCATAATACTTTTATGTTAGGCCACTGATTAACACAGATTTTTAACAGATTATAAGTAGTCATATAGCTAGACTAAAAAATCTGTGATCATCCGTGTAAATCTGCGGCTAATTCTTAAAGGTGTTTTTATTTATCAATTCCTGGGCACTTTCCAAAGCCGCCTCGGTAATATCCTCACCGCTCATCAGGCTCGCCACCTCGGTGATATGTTCATTCTCATCCAGTGGGATAATCTTCGACACGGTTCGCCCGTCTTGCTCCATCTTTTTAACCTTATAATGTTTATGGGCCTGACTGGCAATCTGCGGCTGGTGCGTAATGGCAATAATTTGGCAACGCTCCGAAAGTCGGCGCATGGTACGGCCCACCTTCTCCGAAATTTCTCCACTTATTCCCGTATCGATCTCATCAAAAATCATCACCGGCAGGCTCTGCTCCCGGGCAATAATGGATTTTAGGGCCAACATCACGCGACTGATCTCCCCGCCCGAGGCGATCTTCGCCAACGGTTTCGGCTCCTCTCCCTTATTCGTAGAGATATAGAGACGAATATCGTCACAACCGTGCTCGGTACATTCCACCGGTTGCCCGTCGATGGTAACCCACCCTTGGGTCTCGGAAGCATGCATCCAATCCACCCGCACCTCGAAATTGGCGTGTGGGATGCCCAGCTTCGTCAGCTCCTGCTCAATCTGTTCCGAAAGATGATCTCCCACCTTTTGTCGATCGGCGTGCAGCTTCTTCGCCTTTTTAGCTAAATCCCTGCCCTGCTCTTCAATTTCTTGCTCTAACTTCTCAATTTCCAGATCAAAATTTTCTGCCAGACTCAGTTCCTTCTTTATTTCAGACAGGTACTCTATCAGCTCGGGGATACTACGATGATATTTCTTCTGCAGACTGTTCAGCTGATTCTGGCGCTTCCGAAGCTCTTCCAGTCGGTTAGGATTAAACTCAATCTTATTACGATAGCGCTCGGCAAACTGTACGGTTTCCTGAACGCTGATCCGCGCCGAAGATATCTCTTTGCGATAGCTTTCGAACTCCGGCTCGATGCGGGCGATATCCTCAAGGTGCAGTTTTATCTGGTTAAGCAGATTGATCACATTAATCTCATCCGCATCTCCAATCTTAACAATAGCCCCCGCCTTTTGATCGAGTTCTTCCGCATTATCCAGCAGGTGCATCTCCGCTTCCAGCTCCTCTTCTTCATCAGGATCCAGTTCCGCATCTTCGAGTTCCTTCACCTGGAAGCGGTACAGCTCTACCTTCTCTTCCAGCTCCCGTTCGCGCTTCTTTAACGATCGCAGCTCTTTGCGAAGCTCCTGCATATCGGCATACGACTCCTGGTAGACTTCCAGTGCCGGATGCACCTCTTCAAAACCGTCTACCACTGACCGGTGGTTCTCTTCTTTAAGCAGCATCTGGTGATCGTGCTGCCCGTGCAGGTCCACCAGGTAATCGCCTACCTTGCTCAACACCGAAATGGTTACGGGGGTATCATTAATAAATCCGCGACTGCCGGATGACCGTATTTCGCGCCGTAAAATAAGCTCCGGTCGGTCTTCAACAGCATTCTCTTCCAGAATTCTGCTTATTTCATCATTATCACCGACCTTAATAATAGCTTCTGCAATAGCCTTATTGGCTCCCTGTCGGATGACATTGGTATCGGCCCGCTCTCCGAGAATCATATTCAATGCACCGATAATAATAGACTTACCGGCTCCCGTCTGGCCCGTGAGAATGTTGAGCCCTTCCTGGAAAGCGACCTCCAGTTCATCAATAAGTGCAAAATCTTTTATGTAGAGCGACTGTATCATAAGCGATTATAATTTTTCAAGTACATAATGTACAAAGCAGTAGGTACAAAGTCTGCGTTATGAATTTATTTTCCAAACTTTGCACAACTCCTTATGAACTATAACCGCTATTATAGCGCAAATTCAGTCCGGATAACAGGCATAGAGTAAAACAACTATTACTTTTCACTCAAAAAAGCCAGATAGCAATACCCCAAATGGGGTTCGGAACTTATAATTCCGAACCCACAATAAAGTAGTTGCTACTGTCATAACAGGTCCCAAGAACTTTCATACTTGCAGCATCACGAACGAACTTGGCATGTCCTGGACTCTCACATTCAGAAGGGACGGCACGCGAATTATTGCTTACCACACTCCCTGCCGGCGTAAGTTCCAGTTCTGTAATAGTATCGTCATTGAAACCCGTTGTCACTATCCCGACATTTCCATTATCCAGTAATTGGACATCTAAATTCACCGGGCCATCACCAACACTAACCATACCCACAGCTGTAGGTTCTGTTTCCCCATCCCAAGTAAAAAGGGCCAGTTTATCCTCACCAAACACCGTTACTCCACAGAGGAAATCACCCGTATCCTCAATTGCGATACAACGGACCTTTCGAGCATCCTGCCCAACATCTGACACTCGAACAGGGTCAGCAGATCCGTCAGTTTTAACCAAGAAAACACTACTTGCAAGTGTTTCCGTATTTCGCCCTACACTAATTGTCGCCGGCCAATTCTGGTCGCGACTATCGGGCACCCAGGCAGAAACGGGATAACGGTCATCAGCAAACTTATTTCCATACACATGGCCGTGGCCATCAGGGAAGGAGTAGTAACCATATTCGGTATTGTAATCTTGCAACATGATGCTACCCCCCGTTTTAACATAGGTTCCGGAAAACAACTCTCCCCCCGCCGGAACCGCATCATAAAATGCGCCGCCAGAAGAAAAGGTTCCTCCCCCCTGCAGGTCAATATCTCCCGTACCATTGGCACCATAAATTACGAATGTAGCACTCTCATGGTTGGGTTTTGCAGCAATTCCTGCGACACCATACAGTGGGGAAATAGAAGAGGCATTAATCTCTTCAAGCAACTCTCCTGTTAATAAATCGACTACCACTACTTTTTCAGCAGTTGAAAAAGCAACCGGGAAGGTCCCGGAAAGGTTACCAAATCCCGATTCACCTTGTTGGGTGACTTGGCTATGAGCATACCGCTTACCGGATGAAGTCGTTACATCTTGAAATAATAAAGCAAATGACTCAAGTGAAGACCCTGTATATGGTAACGTATAGACACCTTCTTTCAACGTATTTGATGCTTCAAAGTTAGCAACAATAGACCGATTCTGATCCATCTCAACCTCACAATTGCCGGTGCCCTGGCAGGTTGTTTCAGAGTTCTCATCATCGGTATGCCCGACCCAGCCGGTAAATACCCAACCATCGGCGGGGTGAGCTGTAAGCGTTACAATAGCTCCTTCGTAGTACTTCTCAGTAAAGTCACCTCCAAAATTACCTCCCGGATCGTTAGAAACCTCACCCTCACCATCAGTATCTACCTCAAGGGTAAACGTTGGCTTAGCTTCAAAGGTAGCCGTAACCGTACGGTTTTGATCCATATTAACATCAACGGTTTCCGATTCGCTATTTGCATCGCCGATGTCCCCGCTCCAGCCCGAAAAGACCGACCCGTCGGCTGGCTCGGCGGTAAGTTCCGTTGGAACAGTAAGAGCCAAAAATGTAGGATCAAAAAAGTATAGCTGGCTGCAATTTGAGCCACAGTCAATGATCTCAAATGCACCAAATGGAGGAGCATCGGGGGTCATACCCCTAACTGTTCCAGCTCCATCACCATCTTTTTTTACAGTAAGATTAACTTCTTGAAGCTCTCCACTTTTAGTGTCGCTTTCCCCCGACTCAGTGTTGGTGGCCGTAACTTCCGGCATAAAATTACCGGTGCTTCCGTAATCGTATTCCCAGCTTGTAGAAAAATTATTTTCACTTGTTTCTTCAAGGTTGCTGTTATCAATCTGATCGCTATTGCCATCCCCGTAGTCAATCTTTAGCTGAAGATTACCGATGTTACCCGTGTATTCAAACCCAAGATTAAATTTTAGGCTGGTCAGCCCAGTCAGCTCTCCGTCAAAACTGTTAATATCCGGGGTATCCTCAGACGGCATCTCTTTAACGCACTCAACCGATTGTTTAACAGAAATCAATGGAATAAATAATTCCTCCTGGGTTATAAAATCTGAATTATTGCCGGGTTGATTATCAGCAAGCTGTATCCTTACCGTACCTCTAAATGGATTTGCATCAACAGCCGTACATACATACGGAATGGAGATCTCGAAGTTTTCATTTTCTGTTCCAGGATTAATCTCATTCATGGGTATAGGGGTGGTTACATTAGCAAGAAATACATCATCTTTGTTGATCAGTGATTTAAACAGTGCTTCCTCTACCTTTAGGAAACTGACATCTGCCTGAATAGTTAAATTAGTTTCTGTACCTACTTCCAGCTTATTCGGGATCCCCGTAACACTGGCCGTTGCTAACCCTGACTCGTCAGTGTTAGTCACAGCAAAAGTAGAAAAATGTGAAAGTTCCCCGCTGATCTGCATTTCACCGGTGCCGTCGCCGACCGGTTCCACACGCAGGCTGTCGAGCAGTTCTGCCTGTCCATTAGAAGAAGTCATCATGAGCCCCAGGCTGAGCTGTAGCGTGGAGTCATTCAAGGCAGTTGACTGATCAGAAGCGATACTGGCGGTTACCGGCTCATCAAACTGCAGCCCGTCGGGGCCAAGATCATAAGCGGTGCCAATTCCCAGGGAGTCGATAAGCTCGCTGAACTCATCGCCCAAATCCTGCTCATCCATTGGGGCAATGGTAATCGTTTCAGTGGCGGAAAGTGCCCCTTTAGGAAAGGTGAGCGTCAGGTTTCCGTCGCCGGAAGTTATTTTTCCGCCGTCGGAACCGATCTCCTCAGAGACCATATTATTAGGATCAGGATCGGGACCCGTGGGACCGTCCCCGCCGCAGGAGGCTATAAATAATCCGATGAAAAGGCTCAAAAGTGCATATCGAAGTTTCATAATGGACTGTAGATTTTGAGTTACCGAATTCTTGTTCAAAGAGCTCAATAGGGGCACAAATTGACAAAACTGGCATTTATGAATACCTTACTATTGTATTACGCAGCAAAAAAAGTGGAAGTGATCATTTTTGATTTAGAAAAATGATCGCAAAAGCATCTTCAACTAAAACAGAGACTGGCTTTTCAAAATGGAGTTTCTTCGTAATGAACAGCCCATCCAATACTGATTCATCAAATACAAAAGAGACACCTACCAAAGAGGCGATCACCCGGTTACTACAATCCTCTCAGGTGGGTGACAAGGAAGCGGTAAATCAGCTACTCCCCTTGGTTTATGATGAGATGAGTAATATCGCCCACCAAAAACTTAAATTTGAACGCAGTGGGCATACCCTTGATACAACAGCTTTAGTACATGAGGCCTATTTTAAGCTTATCAATCACGATAAGGTCGAATGGAAAAGCCGGGCTCATTTTTTAGCTATCGCCGCATTATCCATGAAGCGTATTTTAATCAATTATGCCAAACGTAAACAAGCCATCAAAAGAGGGGGAGAGTACAGCCGGGCAGATATTGAACTGGAACGTATCGAAGGCCCGTCACAGATGAACGAATCAATGGCAGAAGAAATTCTTGCTCTTGATAAGGCGCTGGAACGTATGCAAACGTTTAATGAAAGGGGAAGCAAAGTCGTTGACTATCATTTTTTTGGTGGGCTTACCTGGAAAGAAATTTCTGAAGTGATGGGAATTGCACCAATAACAGTACGACGAGCGTGGTATTCCTCAAGACTTTGGCTGCGAAGAGAGTTAATGAAAAGCGAATTGCCAAATATCTCGTTGAATAGACCAGCATAACGAGCCTCCTTTTATGGGCTCAAAGGGATTATTTGTCACTGGTAATCAAAAAACAATGGACTCCGACAAGTGGAAAAAAATTGAGCGAATCTGCTATAAAGCTCGCCAGTTAGAGGGTAAAAAGCAACATACCTATATCAAAAACGCTTGTGCCGGGGATGATGATTTACTGGATGAGATCCACAGCTTATTGGAGCAACAAGATCAGCAAAGATTGAAAGAACCTCTCGTTCAAATGCAATCTTCTTTCGTCTTCTCTGATGAGGAATCAGTATCGAAACAAACGATCGGCCCATACCGAATTATCCGAACCATTGCCTCTGGCGGCATGGGGAATGTGTATTTAGCTGTACGTAATGATGACCAGTTTGAGCGTTTTGTAGCTTTGAAAGTAATCCGAAAGGAGCTGGTGTCCGACGAGGTACTGAATCGATTTTATGAAGAACGGCAGATTCTCGCATCTCTGAATCATCCCAACATCGCCCGCCTCTTTGATGGCGGAACCACAGACGACGGCATGCCCTGGTTTGCCATGGAATATATCGAAGGCAAGCCGATTATTGAATATTGCCAATTGCATGACCTGGGTATTGAAGAAAAAATTGATCTTTTCCAAGAGGTCTGTTCGGCTGTACAGTATGCCCATCAAAATTTGGTGATTCACCAAGACCTTAAACCTAAAAATATCCTCATCAGCCCCGAGGGGACTCCCAAACTACTCGATTTTGGCATTGCTAAATTGATGAGCCTGGAACAGAACGCCGACCCCGACCGGTTTCAAAATAAACTAATGACGCCGGAATATGCTTCGCCGGAACAGGTTCGAGGCAGAGCTGTTTCTACCGTTAGCGATGTCTATTCGCTGGGCGTTTTACTGTATGAACTACACACCGGAAAGCTGCCCTATCAGTTTAAAGAACGAGAGGCAGCCAGCATTGAGCAAACTATCTGCAGTACCATCCCCCCGCCTCCTTCTGAGGTCTCGGATCCAAATAAGCTTAAGAAGGATCTGGATCAAATAATCATGAAAGCGCTGCATAAAGATCCGGCAGAGCGCTATACCTCGGTTGAACAGCTCGCTAATGAGCTTAAGCGATATCAGCTGGACTTACCGGTGTTAGCCCAAGACGATTCTTTCCCCTATCGTGCAACTAAATTTCTGAAGCGCCATAAATGGAGTACTGCTGTTTCTGTTGGGATCGCATTTCTAATTATGGCTTTTGCTATCGTTACCTATATCCAATCTCAGACCATTAAAGCGCGTGCAATAGAAGCCGAACGGCAGCGCGATCGCGCCGAACAGGTCAGCACTTTTTTGACCGATTTGTTTGAATCGGTCGATCCCAACAAAGCCGAAGACCAATCACTATCTGCCATTGAGCTTTTGCATCGCGGGGCTAACCGGGTAGAAACAGAGCTAAAAAATCAACCGCGCCAACAAGCAAACGTCTATCTTGTGATATCCGATGTCTATGAGAGTCTGGGGCTGTTTGATAAGAGCCTTGACCTGGCGCAGAAAGCGTACGCTTTACAACAAGAACTCTTCGACAGAAATCATCCCCAGGTTGCCCGGAGTTTGAATGCGATGGGATGGCTGTATCGCCAAAAGGGACAATATAAAAAGGCCGACTCCCTGCTCACCAAGGGACTGGCGATGCGGCAACAACTCTTTGGCTTGGAACATCTGAAAGTGGCTCGATCACTCAATGATTTGGCTGTGCTTAAACAAAGCCGGGCCGATTATGCTGCAACCGACACCCTGCTGCAACAGGCCATTGAAATACGAAAGGCACTAGCCGGAGCAAAAGATAAATCAGTTGGAACCACATTAAGTAACTATGCAGCCCTGAAATACAGGATGGGCGATCTGCCGGCAGCCGAAGAAAAGTTGCGCGAAGCGCTGCAGATCTTTCAGTCCGATGTGGGCAACAAAGATATGAGAACAGCCAATGTCATGACCAATCTTGCGGCCGTTCTGCTCTCTCAGGGTGAGCTTGACAGGGCCGAACCGCTATATCGTAAAGCCCTGGATATACGTATTAAACTTTTGGGTAGAACACATCCGGATGTAGCATCCAGCTACGCCCATCTGGGTAACCTGCTTGTATATAAAAAGCAGTTTGAAGAAGCAGAAGGCCAGCTTCTAAGAGCCCTTGAACTTCGTAAAAATTCGCTCGGGAAACATCATGTACTGGTTGGGGTCAATAAGAGGGTATTAGGAGATTTGTACCAAAAGATGGGCGCATATTCTGAAGCCGAAAAATATCTCACCGGCGCTGTGAAAACGTTTCGAACCAAATATCCCGACGGACATAGCCGAACAGCTGAAACGCTACAGCTGCTGGGGGAAGTATATATGGAAACAGATGATCCGACCCATGCGGAGCACCAGTTCCAGAGAGCTCTTAACATCCGTCTCTTCAACTTTGATAAAACCGACCCACGCACTATAGAAACACAACTGGCCCTTGGTCGCTGCCTGACCAAACTCGAAAAGTTTTCGGAAGCGGAGCTTTACCTCAAAAAAAGCCATACAGCAGCACAAAAAACGAAAGACCAGAATCCCAAGCTCAGTCGGCGTGCTGAACAAGCTTTGATCAAGCTTTATGAGAATTGGGGCTATCCAACGAAAGCAGATGCATACCGTACTAAGACCAAGTAGTGAAGCATTTACTCAATAAAAAAAGATAGGCCGGCAATGACGTCTCTCTTGAAAGATAACATCCGCCGGCCTATCTGAAATAATGTTGATGAAAAAGGCTCCCACCGAAGTAGGAACCAAATCTTTTTCCCTCAAGGCATCTATCTTAATGAAGAGTCACTAGTAAGACCCTTAAGGAAGGCAAACCTTACAAAAAAAATCCAGAAATTTCGTACCTTAACAATTCCTTAACTTAAAATGGCTTCAACAACTTCTCATGACCGATAAAGAGATAAAAGAATTTAAAGAATACCGGCTAAAAGTTTCCGAAAATCACGATCTGGAAACACGACTGGATAAATTTTTAGCTACCCAGATCGAAGACACTTCGCGCACCAAAATTAAAGAGGCCATAAAAGAAAACTATATTACTGTTAACGGGGAGAATGAAAAGCCTTCGTACCCCATTGAAGAGGGCGACCTCATTGAGGCTCAACTTCCCATCCCCAAGCCCCCGGAAGCAACGCCCGAAGAGATGGAGCTCGATATTGTGTATGAAGATGATGCACTTCTCGTGGTCAATAAAAAAGCGGGCACCGTGGTACACCCGGCCCACGGTAACTGGTCGGGCACCCTGGTCAACGGACTGCTCTGGCATACCGATAACCTATCGGAGCCGGAAGAAGATACTATTCGTCCCGGTATTGTGCACCGCCTTGATAAAGACACCAGCGGCCTGCTGGTAGTGGCCAAAGATGACCAAACGCACCGCACGCTCAGCAGTTATTTTGAAACCAAAGATATTGAACGCACCTACTGGGCTATTGTCTGGGGCACCCCCGACGAAAAGGAAGGAACCATCACCGGGAATATTGGCCGCGATCCCCACAACCGGCAAAAGATGACCGTGCGCGAAGGCGACAAAGGCAAAGAAGCCACTACGCATTATAAAGTGCTGGAATATTTTGATCACCTAAGCCTGCTTGAGCTCAAACTGGAAACGGGACGCACCCACCAAATTCGCGTGCACCTGGCCGATAATAACCTCTGGGTGTTTGGCGACCAAAAATATGGCGGCGACTCGGTTCGCTATGGCTCCAACACCGGAAGCCGCAGGTCGATGTTCAAAAACTTATTTAAGGCCCTGCCCCGCCAGTGCCTGCACGCCAAAACGCTGGGCTTTGAAGATCCCCAAACGGGAGAACAGATGCAGTTTGATTCGGAACTGCCCGACGACTTTGCCCATGTACTGCAGATGCTGCGTGATAACTGCAAGCCCGAGCAGCTTTATTCTTGATATAACCTTAACTGACCCACCCTTGTTCCCTCCCTACCAGCAGGGAGGGAAACGTTAGTTCAGTCATCAGTGCCGTTCATTAAAAGTGACTGTATTATTCTACTTTATGTACCAAAACCGTCATGGTAGGTGCCCGACCGACCTCTTGTCATCCTAAACTGGTTTCAGGGATCTAAAGGGCAAAATCATTACACTTTTTCCTTGTTACTGTTTTTCAGTGATAATCCGACAGAGGTCAACCAGCAAACTGCCCCACACGTAAAAAGTGACACGGCAAAAAAGTCAACGGCTGAAAATTCTGAAACCGTAACGGCCTTCGGCCTTCACACATATTTCGTTATGCTCGTTTTCTATTCTTTTGAGGGAAGTATTACCGCCCCCTAAACCCTGTTAAGAAAATATACTTTCCCTGAAAAGTTGTTGAAAGGTAAATTGATGAAATTAAATGTTGATATAATTTAAATATAGACCTATCTTTGGCCTCTTATTGAAATGCGCCTGTAGCTCAACTGGATAGAGCACCTGATTACGGATCAGGAGGCTAGGGGTTCGAATCCTCTCAGGCGTACTATCTACTAAGCCTTTGACTCACAAAGAGTTACGGGCTTTTTCTTTGGGTGAAAATCCTTTCTTTTTTAGGCTTTCATTAACTCTGGTATCAGAATGGTATCAGGATTCGCGCCGTAACCCCTGTTATTTTTCTCTCTGAAATGGCCGCGGTTTTGTGCGTAAAATAGAAAAGGCCTCCAACTGCTAAGCTGAAAGCCTGGTAAATTAGAACAATAAACGCACCTGGGTTATTTAAAATATTCCCATTCCCTAAAAATAATATACTTTGTTGTTATTGGGCTTGGCGTTCTAAAAGTGCCTATCCATCGTTCGGGTGTTACCATATCTACATGCCGGTAAATATTTTCTTTTGATAGGTTGCCTGTAAATTCCACGCCTAAACCTTCAAAAAAACTTACTAAGTGTTCCCTCTTATCTTCTTTGTCCTCATTTTGATTCAGGCTTGTAATAGCTGAATGATAATCCCTCTCTATTGGGAAATGATCAGGTAACTCGATTTCAAATAGGGCAAAGTCATGGTCTCCACCACCTCCATTGAGGATGGATCGGATAATTGAAATTACAGCGTTTGTAGAAAATAGATAAACATAGTTAGGATCTCCGTTATAACCTCCATGCTTAATACTGTCATCAATATCATTGGCTGGCAAAAGCCCTTTGTCCAGAATGCTTTGCAAATTCCGTTCAAGTGTTAAATGATAAAAGGCGTCCGGGTTGATCTTATTCTTAATACCCTCTATCTGTTTTATTTTGTCTAATGCTGTCATATCAAACAAAGTGGCTTTCAAATTTTAGTTTTAAGGCTTTAAAAAATCGCTTGTCATGCAACGGCATTAAGGAATATTGCGCTTATTGGTCTGTTATCAATCCCGGCCGTTATCTGGCAACATGATGACAACATCAGCTGTATTTTCTGGGGGTTCAGGTTCTCCTGGAGTTTCGGGATCATAAATGAAAACCTTTTGCGGTTCGGTTTTCTCTTGCTGCCTTTTCCGTTGCTCAATTAGTTTATCCAGTCGCATTTTCAACCTCATTATTTTCTATCCATTCAATAGCCATTGAAGTAGGCAATCCCATTTCCTTTAGCTCTTCGCGTTGCAACTCAACGGGCTTAAGCCAAAATTCCGGTGGGATACTTGGTTTTTCTTCCGCTTTCATATCCTTTAAAAGTTGATCTAATCGCATGGCTCTTCCTCTTCGTTTTTATCATCATTATAGAACGGATCATCATAATCTGGATCATTGATAATCTTATAAAACCCATCCATCGTTTTAGGGATTGGCTTTTCAGGTTTTCTGTCTTTCAAAAGTTTGTCCAGTCGCATGGTATTAAAATGATATGTTAAATTTATGCTGTAAATATGCTGCAAAAATGTGAGTCGTATCATATCCCTTTAGGTTCTCGGGTCGCTCCGGGATCTCGGGTTCCATTGATAGGTTTACGATTACTTCACGGATTGGAGGCTGCACGTTGTTATCCTCTTCGTATTTCCGCGCTTTCTGGTAACGCCTTAGCAAGCGGCGCGCCTGGAGTTCGGTTAGTTTGTCCAGTTCCTTAAAATTCCAATCGTTACCGGTAAACTCTATTGTGAATATCTTATCAACTTTTAGCCGTTGATATTGCGCCTCGGTTATGTTTTCACGCCGTTCATTTAGCAGCTCGTCTATTCTCATAATATCCTCTTCTTTCCGTTGTTAGCTGCCTTCCGGCATATTTTGTTGAGTTCGGTTTTTTCGCCTGGGGTCATTGGCCTGTTTAGCTCGGGATCTTTTTCATGCTGGATACCGATTTCCGTTAGATCAATAATTCTTTCCAGTTCTTTGTTGCTAAGAACATCAAAGTTTAGTTTATCAGCATCCCATCGTTTCCCGGGATCTTCGATTAAATCAGTTAGTCGCATGGTCTGAAATTTGAAATGTTTGCATTTCGTCTAATAGCTCATAGGCTTCTGTTTCATCAATACGGTTGATTAATAGATCCTCAACAAAGGATAGAAACAGCTTCACATCTTCGGCCGGGATCAATCGCTCCTCTTCAATTTTTAAGGCAACGGCGCGCTGCTTTGCTCTTACAAGCCTATCAATAACCTTAGATAAACCTTCGATCTCTTCCAGTTCTCCAGTTCCATTTTTCAAGGCCTTGGATTCAATGATCAATGCCTGGAGTAACTTCAATTCATTATCTGCATTAAGCAGCTCTTCACTTGGTAGCTCCTGCAACTGATCCAGAACATCTTTCAGAGACTTGGAGGCATAACGGCTGTAGATTCCATTTTTCCACGTCTTAGAATCTTTTCCCTTTAAGGATTTTCCCCCGTGCATTCTGCAACGTCCGTTATCCATTGCATAGTTACGGCACTTACTCCCATCTCTACATTTCGCGCCGCATCGGTTTTTATCATCTGCCATAGTTCATAGGGTGTTTAAACGTAGTTATGATTGCATGGGGTGTTAGCAGCTGGTTCCCTTGGAACCAACTACCATTCCCGGGCGGTTAATCTGATAAGATCTTTCGATTCACCTTTTTAAGCATGTCGAATATTGCCCATCCGAAATGATCAGTATTGGGCTTCAATTCACGGCCGTTGTTTTTAGCAATCCTGTAATACTTGTAATCACAATAGATTTCAGTAATGGCCGCGCCGGTATCTACATTACCGGTCTCTTCGATCTCCTCAATGAGACTTTCCGCTGCCTCTTCCAGCTCTGGCCTTGTCATATCTTCTGGCTCGTACGTGGTTTCAACGGCGGGTTCTAATTTGTTGGCAATGGTTAAAAAGGTATTTGCAGCATTAGCCCATTCTTTTTGCTTTTTAGCAATAGCCAACATCTTATCCAGTAACTCTTCATCCAGTTGCTCAAATAGTTTCCGGTATTCTTTATTGGCTGCATCTGCTTTTTGAGCAAGCTCAATGCAGCGTTGAAGGCGTTGCTCTCTCACTTCTTTACTTTCGGCCTTTTCGAGTTCGGCGCGTAACTCATTCAGCTTTTCTTTTCGCTCCTGGATAGCCTCGGAAATGAGTTCCCTGTTAGTAGTAACGCTGCTGATTTTCTCCTGCACTTCATCAGCATCTAACAGCATCGAATAATCATCCTTAATCTCGGATAGCTGATCCTCTAATTCATCGCGCCGGGTCTCCAGTTCGTTAACTTCGGATTCCAGTTTATTAATGTCGGTTGTGATCTCTTCGGTTGATCTCATAATTAGTAAATGTTTAGGGTTAAGATTTAGGCTTTCTGCCTGCATCAATTCTGTTTTTGTTCTTATACTTTTCAAGCGGGTTTTCTCCTGGAACTTCTTTCCAGCCTGCTTTTTTCTTGTTACGCTTTTTGTAGCGCTTCAAATAATTGGTTTCTGAATCTTTACTCATTGGCCTAAAATTTGGGGGTTATGATTAATTTTCTGCTACCATCCTGATACCAAAACCATAAAAGGAAAATATTTACTATTCTTTATTTCGTTTAATTCTTTGTCATTCATGTATTTATAACAATACCTGCATTTTATAACCTCCTGATATGATGTCAGATAATAGGGCAAATTGAAATAATTAGGGTTTAAAATGGGGTTTCCTCAACACTCAATATTTGTTCTGTAAATTCATCCCAACTGGTATCCATCCAGTCAACCTTTTGCATCTTCTCAATCAGATATTGGGCTGGGTCTTTAACATCTGATTCGCTTAACTCTTCCAACATCAAATCAACATCTTTCTGAAAGGTTAGGCTGCCAACATCAACTAAGGCTAAACCACCAATATTTTTTTTAATCGTTTCGTAAATATTCGCGTTGGTATTGCTAATGGCTTTGTTTCCGTTAATGCCTTCGTTAATGCTATTGCTATTGTTAATGTTAATGGTGGCTGGCCTGGGGCTGCCCTCCCCCTCATACTCTTCATATTCCTTATTTTCTGGGTCAGGTCTGGGGCTGCCTTGGGGCAAAGGTAAGTCAAGCTTACCCTCGGTTATTTTATCCCGGAATGATTTAATCTTTATGCAGTTCGGATACTCTGAAATGAAGCGTTCTAATAGGCCATGTTTATGAAGTAGCTTATAACATGACCTACCTAAATTGTTACCGGCCGAAAGGGTTCCCCACGTTTCCCGGACAAAGTCTTTTATCCAGATCAAACCATTATTGATAATTGTGATGTTTTCCTCATCAGCATTTACAGTATCAATAAAGGCTTGTAGGTCTATTTCTCCATCGCAATGAAAGGCTGCAAGTTTGGCGTTATGCTGGTAAACTCCAACGTTATCGCACTTGCATATCATAAACCAATAGAAAAGTTTTTCGGTCTGGGATAGCTCACTAAAAAAGGGCTTATCCCAAACATGAAGCTCAACCATTCGTCTTTTAGAATCCATTCTTAATTTCCTCTATTCGTCTTTGATATTTTCGCATTGAAATGATGTAGTATCTCCTGCCTTTCAGGTTCGCTGAAATCGGCGCTGAGCGCCTCGAAAACTTCCAGAAACGTATCAGCCCCATACTCAACGGAACTGTATAATCTGGCTAAACGCTCGGCGGTCTCGGCTGTTTTTGGGGGTTTAGTCTGTGCAGTTTTCATAAGTCGTAAACTTTGCTCTTGGTTTTAGGCGGGAATAGCTCACTTTGGGTTTCAGGCTTAAAGTACATTGGGTCTGTAGAATAGTATTTCGCCTGGTGGGAAGTTATTTCGCACGGCTTTTCCTGTACAACCGTTATTAAATTTCTCTTCTCCAGGTATGCTACATAACGGGTAAGATTGCAGCGTTGAATCCCTAACTTTTCGGCGGCCATTTTAGTTGTCATTGGCCGTTCTTTTAGGCACTCAAAAAATCGCTTAATTTGTGCTTTCTTTGTGGAATCCTTCATTGTCTTTTCCTCCTCTTGTTTTCAGGTGTGCAATTTTGAGGCCTAAGACTTACCTTTACAGTAGTCTTTTCCTCTTCGGGGTTGCGCTGTTCATTGCAGCGTACCCCTTTTTTATTGCACGGGGGTTAGATTGGATTCTCTCTTTTCTTCGGTATTCCGATCCATCCATTCTATAACTTCGGATTCACGAAAACCAACGGCCTGTTTAGAAATCTGAACCTTTCTGGGAAAATCAGGCTCTTTCATTCTGTCGTATAGAGTCGAAAGGCTAATTCCTAAGTTTTCGGCAAGTGTTTTGGGGCGAATTAATTTTTCCATAATTACTAACGGTTATTAAGGGTTTCGGTTCTTTGTTGACCGTTAGTAACTTATGGGATCTCCAAACTTTAATTGTCCAATCAGAGTTGGAATCGAATTGGAATAGCTTGGAATTTCTAATACCTCTAAAAAGTCTGTGCGAAAAAGGTAGCGTATTTATTTTTTTAGCTTTCTTAATTCTTTTTCCAGCTTCTTAGCCCAATCAAAAAAGGTGCTTTTTTTTCCTTGTCCTATTATTTCGGCTATACCCTCTACGTGCTGATCTCCATTAAAAAGAGTGTTCTTATTCTTGTTTGGATAATCATCTTTCAGGGATAGATATTCATTTAAAACTTTACGGCATTTCTTTTTCAATCGAACTGTTTCTACCACTCTTCTTATTGCCTCTTCTTTCAGATACCCTTCATCATTTCCGGCGCGCGCCGTTGCATCATTCCAATGCTCTTTAAAATCGGGATCATCAAGAGCAATATTATTATAGCAATCTCTGATTATTTGCTGCTTCTCTTGTAGTTCGAACCAATCTGCACGGTGTCGGTTTAGCTGATAAACTTCATTCTCCAATAAACTGCTTTCAGTCTCAATATCTAAGATGCTTAAATCAATATCCCATAACCCACAAAAACCGTTTCCAGTACCGGGATACCCTTCACCTTCACGGCATGCAGCTAACAGCCATAGTATAATTTCATCTTTTAAAGCGTTGGCTTTGCTCTTAGATAGATATTTGTTTGCTAATCGGATTGATTCGGCTGCAAGCCTGTAAATTTCCTGCTCTTTTTTATCAATTTGAGCAGTAATAATACGCTGTTTTTCTTTGAGTTCCGTTAAGGGATTTTGGGAATAGTCTTTATAAAATTTAATCCTTCGATTCTGGTATTCATTGTCATAATGATATTTCCCGTAGCTAACAGGATATTCCCCTTCAACCGTGCGATTATCGAATCTGTTTTTTACTAACTCTGGCAACTCTGATAAAATAGATTCGTATTCTTTTTGCTCTTTTTCGTAAGTGCTTTCCTCTTCACTCATTGCCCTGCCTGGTTAGTTTATTTGATTGATTTTAATTGTTAGCAGATCGGCCGGGATTCCAATTTCTCCAGCCTCAAACAAGGTTTCCAGATGATATTTCATGTTCTTTCTGTACCGGGCTGTATCTTCGGATAGCAGCCGTTGTAATTTCTGATAAATCATTTCCCTTAGTTCGGGATCGGAATAGTTGCTTAAGTTTGAATCTTCCATTGTGGATAGCCTTTTAGGTTAATGGTAAACCCCGGCGCGCCGGCCGGGGCTGTGAATGATTAATTAGTTATTACTTTCAAATAGTCGCTCATTCATTTCGCAGATTAGCGTATCAGCTTCATCAAAGGCATATCTAATGCCTGGGGAACATTGATAATGTTCAAGAACTCCATCTATGCAAAGGCCAAGGATTTCTAATTTTTGCCTTACCTCTTCGCATAAATCATAATTATCCATCTCTTTTACTTTCTCTGGATCTATCATAATTATTGCCCTCCCTGTAGTTCTTTGATGTCGTTTTCATATCCCTGGATACGCTCAAAAAGATCTCTGTTAATCCATTTTTGCAGCTCATTCCTATCTACCTTCAGCTGCCTTGCCCTATCACTAAGAGCGCTTTTATCAACATGGGTTCCACGTGCAAATAGGTTTAGCGTTTCCATAGTATGATTGAGCGTATAGATATGATCTAAGAGCCAACAAATAGCATCAACGTTCATAAAGTTAATAGCACGTTCCAGAGAGTAGCTTTTGTTTTTAAGCTCCGATTGACTCAAAATGATAGCTACCTCCAGCTTGCTGAAAACAGATGTAGAATATAGTTGATCATCTTCTGTCAGAGCCGGTACAACCTCTTCGATAAGATAGTCGTTAAAGTCGCTTTCCGGATAGGCTTCGGAAAGTTCCTTTAACTCGGTTATGAAGTTATCAAGTGCTTTCTGTAGGTTGGTTTTTTCTGTATCTTTCATATTAGTAATCCTTTATTTAGGGTTAAGAAAGCCTCGGTTAATCTTCGCGGATACGGCCGGGGCTTTCGTTATTTGTATCAATCATAGTGTAAATAATCGGCGTTTACAAAGAATTGAGCCGTATTTTTACAAAAAAGACTCAAAACCGTGATATAGTGAATTTTGCTCTTACCAGCGTACCGAATAGTTGTCTATTTAATATTTTGATGCTCGAAAAATGAAAAGTCATTAAGCAATTTTAGTGATATTGGCCTCGGAATCTTCCAAAATCTGATTGAGTTTATAGCTCCAGCGTTGCAATGCTTCTTGCTTTTGCTCTAAGTAGCTGGCGCGGTTATACCGGGCTGTTATCGTATTTTCCTTAGCTAATCCTTTATGATTCAAAACCTTGCCTATAATCATGGGGCTTATCCCTGAATCTGCCATGTAGGTAGCAACCGTGCGCCGTAAATCATGGGGTCGAAAATCAGATATCCCATTGTCCTTATCCTCTTTGATTTTCTTAGTTGAAGCCTTTATCCATTTGATAGGCTCGTTATTCTTTCGGGGTGAACAAAAAACATAGTCGGTTTCTCCTGTTATCGGTCGCATGGTTTCAATAACCTGTAAAGCTGAATCTGATAACGGTACATCATGGGCTTTTTTATTCTTAGCATCTTCGGCCGGGATTGTCCAAACCATACCCTCAAAATCATCCTTTTTCACTTTCTGAATATCATCCCATTTCATATTCATGGTTTCGGTTTTCCGTTGCCCTGCTATTAGCAGCATTTTAAAAACCGATTGTACGGGCTGGTCGAATTGCTCAAACCATTCCCAAAGGGTTCTAATCTCTTCATCTTCATAATACCGATCGCGCTTATTTTCTCCAGTCTTATAACGGCGCGTATCATCAACAGGATTATCCTTTAAATCTATTTCGGGATCGGTTCTACCATAATCAAACATGGAAGATAGAACGGCGCGTATCCGATTAGCCATTGTGGGATAACCCTCTTTCTTTTTACGGCTCAATATTTTGCTTAACCGTGCAGCTTTTATCTCATTTACTTTTAATCCTTTCAGCTTAGGTTCCAGCTCTTTTTTAATGATTCGTTTATACTCTTCACGGGTTGCCTCTCTTAATGTTGGTAGGTGGTGTTTTTTGTACTCACTAACCAACTTTTCAAAAAGCGTTTTTTTCGGCTGGTGTTTTCGCTTATTCTTTTCGGCCTGGGGGTCGAATCCGTTATTTACCTTATTAGCTAAATCCTCTGCCTCTTTTCTGGCTTCGGAAAGTTTGATATTGGGATAGCTGCCAATCTTATAGCTTTTGGCCTTTTCGTTAAACCAATACCGATAATAGAAATAAACGCTCCCGGCCTTGGTTAATCGAATGAATAATCCCTTAACCCCTTTGGCTTTCAGCTTGTTGTTTTCGATACGGTGTTGATCATAATATTCAACACGCTTTCCCTGTGGCTCTAAGTTTCGAATAAATTGAGCTGTTAAATGTTTTTTTGGCATAACGTCTAAAATTTAATTAACCCTAAGCTACCTGAGTCTTTATCAGGTGTGCTATCATTTTTAATTCTGGTATCAGGCTGGTATCAGGATTTTGCCCGAACCATTAACAATAGTTCGTAACCGTTCGGTATTAAAGTACCCACTAATCATATGATATTCAATGATTTAGCACAAAAGTAAATAAGAGTTCGGAAACGTGCGGAAAGGTGTATTCCCTGATTACGGATCAGGAGGCTAGGGGTTCGAATCCTCTCAGGCGTACTCTCTGATAAGCCCTTGACTCGGAAAGAGTTACGGGCTTTTTTGTTTGCTTAAAATGGGTAGTCTTTTGAGGCTACTAAACTCTTCTGGGAACGCTCTGGGCTTATTGAAGCGATTTTCGCCCCAAATGCAGACCCTCAACTGTTTTGGCAACAAACCGAATAAAAGTCTCATAACTTTCTATTTTACGTACTCTTCTCCTGCATCCAGCTCTGAAAATCGTTGAATAGCATGTGCACCAAGGCTTCCCGGAAGTCGTCGTCATCGTTAAACTTTTTATAGAAGCCGAAGTGCTCGTCGATCATCTCACGGGCATGCTCTCTGGCCTTATCCTCGAAGGTGATCTTCGCATTCTCTTTGGTGTTGGCTTCGGCGCTTTTCTGTACGGCCTCATCTTTATAAAGACGATCACGGAATGCGGTAAACACCTTATCATCTTCGCTAAAGTCGGTGCCGTAACGATCGTTAATGACGCGTATAATTTCAGACAGGGATTCTTCTGCTTCCCCGCCACCGGACGTTTCTCCATCCAGTTGACTTGATTTAAGCTCTCCACCGCCACGCTTAAGGTCAATTTGTCCTTTATACATACGCTGTATGCGGTAGGAATCCATATCTACCTCCTGGAGGACTTCACGCGGTAGTTTGGATTCGTCGAGGGAGATCAGGCGGAGCAGGTATTTGCCAAAGGCGTAGAACTTCTCCATAGGCACGTCATCAAAGGGAAGAATTTGCGACAAGAAGGAATAGGTGCGGACGTATTTACGAAGTTTGCGATAAAAGTCACGCTGCTCATCGTCTCCCAGCTCGTTAAATCGGTCGGCCACCGGCTCCAGGATGGAATATAGTTTTGTCTGCTTCACATTGTTAGCAAAGTAGTGCTCGGCAAATTGGTCGATATCCAGATCGCTATACAAGCGATATTCCTCCAGATCTTCCATCAGGTTATAAAGCACGTCCTGATCGGTACCTTCGCTCAAAAAGGTTTTCTCATAGTAGTTGCTGAAGGCGTTTTTGATATCCTGGGCTTCGTTGGCAAAGTCCAGTACCATCGTTTCCTGCTTCTGGGGATGCGTGCGGTTAAGCCGACTCAAGGTCTGTACAGCATTGACTCCGCCCAACTTTTTATCCACGTACATGGTGTGTAGCAAGGGCTGATCGAAACCAGTCTGAAACTTATTGGCAACAACCATAAAACGGTAATCCCGCTGTTTGAACTGCTCTTTCGTCTGCGCTTGTGGGATGCCGTTCATTCCGCTTTCGGTATACTCTTTGCCGGTTTCGGGATCTTTGACCGTGCCCGAAAAGGCGGTCAGCACTTTGTAGGGCATATTTTCGCTCTTTACCAGCTTCTTAATAGCTAAGCCGAATCGTACGGCGTGCAGGCGCGATCGCGTGACAACCATCGCTTTGGCCTTCCCCTTGATCGCATGCGATACAAACTGATGAAAATGATCGACAATAATCTTGGCCTTTTCATTGATGGCGTGCTCGTGCAGGCTTACAAACTTCTTTAGCATAGCCGAAGCTTTGCCTTGATCATACTTGGGATCATCCTCAATGGCCTTAAGCAGCTTAAAGTAACTGTTGTAGGTGGTATAGTTTTCGAGCACATCCAGAATAAAGCCTTCCTCGATAGCCTGACGCATGGTGTACAGGCTAAAGGGCTCGTAACTACCATCAGGCTGCTCAGTGCCGAATAACTCCAACGTTTTCTCTTTAGGCGTAGCCGTAAAAGCAAAATAGCTTACATTAGGCAGTTGTCCGCGACTCTGAATCAGCTTTTCGATATGATCGGTTACATCCTCTTCTTCTACATCATCGGTTTTCTCCGCATCCTCAAAGGAGGTTGGCGAAAGCACCTCATTCATCTGGCGTGTCGTGGCTCCTGCCATGGAGGAGTGGGCCTCATCGATAAGGACGGCAAAATTTTCGCCTTTATAATCTTTCATCGCCTCGGTGATATACGGAAACTTCTGTAGGGTAGTGGTAATAATCTTTTTGCCCGCCCGAAGCGCCTTTTTGAGATCTTCTGAGGTATCATCATCCCCGATTGCTTCTACTACGCCCGGCACTTTCTGAAACTCCAGGACGATATCCCGAAGTTGCTTGTCCAACACGCGGCGGTCGGTAATGACAATAATGGTATCAAACACTTTGTTATCGGTGGCATCGTGCAGAGAGGATAGCTGATGCCCCAGCCAGGCAATGGTATTGCTTTTGCCACTGCCCGCGCTGTGCTGCACCAGATACCGCTGACCGGTGCCATGCTCTTTGGCGTGGTTAACCATCCGCCGAACCGCCTTAAGCTGATGGTACCGGGGAAAGAACAGCTTCTCCTTGGTCTTCTCTTTGCCAGTCTTGGGGTTGGTTTCTTTTTCTTCCATGGAGTGGACAAAGTGCTGGATGAGATTGAGCACGCTGTCTTTACTCCAGATCTTCTCCCACAGGTAGGAGGTTGCATACTTGTCTTCATCGCCCATGGGCGTTGGATTTCCGGCTCCGCTTTGCTTTCCTTTGTTAAAGGGCAAAAAGTAGCTTTTGGACCCCTCCAGCTTAGTGGTGTAATAGACTTCCATCGGATCTACGGCGAAATGCCCCAAACAACGCTTGAACTGAAAGATCGGTTCTCTCGGGTCGCGGTCGCGTTTATACTGGGCAACCGCATCACCTACATCCTGATTATTTAATTTATTCTTAAGCTCGGCCGTAAAAATAGGCAGTCCGTTGAGGAAGATACCAAGATCAAGGCTGTTTTCGTTGTCTTCGCTGTACTTGAGCTGACGGACTACTGAAAAGAAATTGGCCTTGTATTTTTTCTGTAGCTCGGGATTCAGGCCTGTATTGGGACGAAAGTAGGTGAGCCTGAAGCGACAGCCTGAGAGTTTAAGCTCATTACGAAGCACATAGACGGTACCTTTCCTATTTACCCGGTTCTTTACACGCTTAAGTAATTTGTCTTCGGCATCATCACCTTCCAGTTTCTTTAGCTCACGCCACTGCTTAGGCTGGGTGGCTTTAATAAAATCAATCAGATCATCGGGAATCAGGCAGAGCGATTTGTCATATTCCTTGGTAGTTCGCTGGTGGTACCCGCCGGGATGACCCGCTACGGTATATTCTTCACCTTCGTCCAATACGCGATCACCCTCAGGCTGCTCTTGCAGCAGGACGTTTTCGATATCTTCCTCTAAGTATTGCTCTCTGATCTGTTGACTCATATTTAAGCTGCTTCTTTAGTTGATTTGCCAAAGCCAGTTGGGACAAGTCCTTTTTCCTTAATCCATCGATAAGCAGATCTCCAACGTTCCTCGGATATTTTCTTTTTATTGGGATGCCAGTTATTCAGTATCTCATCTAAGACTTCATCCTCACTCGGTTCCTTCCCCTCAATTAAAAGATCGTTGTAAGCGGCATAGACCGTTGCAATAATTTCTGCCTGAGTAGAATTAGCATCATTAAAGATGCTCAATATTTGTTCTATTTCATCATCAAGCTCACCCCAACTATTCTTAAAATAATGACTCTTTTCGTAGGCCATTTGGGTTGGGGTATATACTTTCTGATCATAATTTTTACTCTCTTCTGATTCAATATTTATCCACCCATCTTTTTTCAGATTATATTCAACCGAATTGATCAGTTGATTATCAAAAGGGCCGTGGTCCCACCGCTTGTAATTACTATTAAATCCCTTTACTCGAAGATGGTATTCAATCAAGAAGAGAATTTTTACCAACATAATGCGTCCGAAATGCTGGTTATCTTGCATGCGCTTTATAATCTCCATAGCTAAAACAAACTTATCCCAACCTGAAATCTCTTTCCTCGACTCTTTTGTTTTCGTATGAACCTCGGTTGCTCGAACATCAATCTTACCCGTTACCGCTGCCGATATGAGAGATTGGCGGTATTCTTTGAGTTTTTCTATTTAATTTTCAATACCTGGCGATAAAGAAAAGATGTTTTTCTCATATTCCCGAACTTGCTTTACAATTTCCTTCTGCTCCGCTAACGAAGGAAGAGATACCAGAAGAGAGCCAACCTGTGAAAAATTTAGCCCCTCACGAGAGGTCCCATTCTCAAAAGCAAATATCTGATTTTGGATAATGTCAGAGGAGACAACGAGATGAAGATAATCAGGACTAATATTTTCTTTTCTTGGTCTTAAAATACAAACATGCTGATTGAGATTAGCTTTAGGAAAATCTTCGGGAACTAAAGAAGCTCTTCCTATTGAAGCACCCGTAATATTCAGTAGAACATCTTTTGGCTTTATAGCTGTTGATATCATATCCTCATGAATCTCTTCATCGATATAGACTACATCATCCAACCTTAGACCATCGAAATGAATATTCTGGCTTCTTAAAAAAGGAATTCCATCATCTTTATATACTTCAGAACCACCACGTGGCGTTTTCCCACTACCAATCTTAGATACTAACCATTTTACTTTTGTTACCTCCCATTCCTCCGGAATTTCTCCCAGCCACTCAATACCCGAATCCTTCATCGGCACATCGGGGTCAAGTCCTTTGGTGACGGCCTGGGTGATGAGCGCCTGCCGTTTCTCTTTCAGCCGCTCAATGAGCTGCTCTTTCTTTTGGATGAGCCCGTCAATGGCTTCGGTCTTGCGGTCGAGGAAGGCGGCTATGGAACGTTGTTCGGGGAGGAGTGGTAATATTAAACTTAAATTTTTTACATCCTCAGAAGAAACTGATTCAAAGGTTGATCCAGTAGAAATTGCTTTTAATTCTCTTCTTGCAATATGCAGATAGTGCCATAAAAAATTAGAATCAACATCTTTTGGTGATATTGAACAAAGACCTCTCCCTATACAATATTCCTTATCAGCGATATTTATTTCTCCAACCGGTGCGCGAACTGAAAATAAAAAATCCCCCTTTTGACAAAATTTATTTCCATTATCAGTAAATGACTCTGTTTGAGGATATTTATTGGTAAAATCTGCA
Source organism: Fodinibius halophilus (assembly GCF_011059105.1). Classification (GTDB taxonomy): domain Bacteria; phylum Bacteroidota; class Rhodothermia; order Balneolales; family Balneolaceae; genus Fodinibius; species Fodinibius halophilus. Next base: position 24,790 of record NZ_JAALLS010000030.1, read on the forward strand.
TTTCCTTGTAGAAAAGCCGTTCCTATACCTTTCTTGTTATAACCATCAGAGGGTGGAGATTGTCCCATATTGACCGTGGTCTGGAACTTTAATTTTGTCGTATCCCAACCTTCAGGGATATCTCCGATCCAGTCAACATCTGTCTCTTTTAATTCTTCCGGTTTTCGGTAGCGCATGCTCTAAAAATTTAATCTAAATTCCTTTTCTTGTCTTCCGTTACCATCTTCAAAATTGGCTACTACATCAATTACTGAACCTTGATCTTTAGTATTACTCACTCTTTTTTCAAGGTTTTGTCCAGGTTGAATCTGGTTTATTGATTCTAAATCGAACAACATTCTATCATATTCATGGGGAGCCTGACCATTGATTCTAAAAGAAAAGTCAGTAGCTTTTGCGGGACCTTTGTTAATAATTCGAAAAATGTATTTTCCCGTAGCAACTTTCTCCAATTCAATATTTAAGTCAGCTTCACGTAATTGTTTTTGGTTCCTTTCTTCCCGTTTTTCCTCCAGTTTTACGACGCGACTCTGGAGTTCATTACTTTTCCGCCCTGTCTGTAACTGTATATGGCAACTGCGATAGAAACAACAAGTGCGACAGCCGATATGACAATTTCAGGGCTCATGCTCCAAAGAATTCATGAAATTTTTCTGCCTTTTCTTTCAACCATTGGAAATATTCATCCCACCTATCTTCATGTTCTATATTCCCAGTTCGTACTACCCTAATTCTACAAGCTTTTTTATCGGGGAGAGGTAGCCAAACTAGTTTTTCATCTAACTCTTTTTCAACTTCTTCTTTCCGTTCATAATAGTTTTTATAATACTCTTGATCATCGGGTATATACAAAGTGCATCTAATTTCTTGCTTATAGGTATTAAGGGTTAAAGAAATTCGCGCATTAGAGCGGCCAATACTAATATTATACCACTGTTTAGGCCTAACCTTTCGCCCTAATCGTAATGTTGAATTTTTCTCATTACAGTATTGAACAAACTGTTTCCAAAATTCAAATTGCAACAACTTTGTATCTGTCAGTTCTTTCGTTTGATTCTGCTCCCTTAGAGTTTTTGTCCATTCATTTGGCATTACTATTGTGTTCATCTTAACCGCCGGCTTTGACTCATCAATTTGCCAAAGTTCCAGCCTTATCAAGAAAAAATTGATCTGATTATTCGTATAATCATTTAACCACTCCATCGCCTGACGATGTTCTTCATTAGCTTGCCTAACAATCCAGACTACATACTTTGCATCATGACCAGAAGCATATGTAACCAATTTTCCCAAATGATCATGATCAGTTTGTTCTAATTGATTCTCAACAATTACTTTTTGGCCAGTATCTTGCTCCTCAGCCAAGATATCTACGCTGTAGCGTCCAGTTCTTGCTTCTGATTTAATTGGGGCTAATTCTATTCCTATTTCATCGGACAACATTTTAAGGTTTTCTGGTTTTACCAGCCATTTAGTAAAATTTAATGCTTCGTGCTCCCATCCCTTTCTAAGATCAACTTGCTGTAAGTTTCCGAATGTACTCATAATAAGCTATGTAGTAATTATTCTATTTTATGCTTCACGCCATTAAATAACTCTTCGCCTTTCTCTGAAAGCCGGTACTTCTGTTTGCTGCTACGTGGTTTCTGAGGTATCGTGAACTCTACGAAATCTTCTTCCATCAAGCCATTCAGGTAATTTTCCCTGAATCGGGTCCGGTTACTTTCGCCAACCCACTCCATTAAATCCGTAAGAGGTGAAGCCCCTTCTTGAGCCAAATTCTTTATAATCAAGGCTCCTTCTTCACTTGGGACAGACTTAGGACAGACTTGGGACAAGGTTGTCCCAAGTTCATTTAATAATATCTCTTGCTGTTCTGCATATTCGCTCCTTGAGGGGAAGTCTTCATCATTCATTAAAGCCCAAGCTTCTCCCTGCAGGCTGTAATGGATGGGAAGCGTAGCTAAAAAGTAATTCCGTTGTTCATCGGTCTCAAAGGTCGGTTCAGGAGAGCCGTTTTGTTTCATAGCCTTATAAATTTTAGGGAATCCGGTCGAACGCCCTTCAGTCAATTGCAGCTCTTTCAAAAAATCTCCAATTCGCCGATTGCGATAGTCACGGGCTATGATGCGCTCCTTCTGCAGCATTTCATTATCCACCGGTGGCAGCGGGCCTGGATAACTGACCACCTCAATCTTATCCAGTCGTACATTTACTTCGATGGTATTGTGAAGCTCATAACTTCGATGATAAACGGCATTAGCCAACACTTCTTCAATGGCAGCATAGGGATAATTGTAAAAACGATTGGCCTGCGCTTGTCCTTTAACCTTTGCCACTTCTTCCCGAATAACATTGGTCTGAAGATATTCCAGAGCGCGAATTAATTGTTTATGAATAGGGCCGGTAAAGATCTTTTCAGAAAACCGATCACCCACATCATCCTGGTAGATTATGACCTCGATCTTTGCACCAGGAAAGAATTGCTCCGGTTCATCATTAAACAGCAGGAGTCCTGCATTGACAGGTTTTAAATTTTCAATCGGACCCTTCACAATCTGCATTTGCCGACAGAGTTCAGAAAAAGGGATATCATCAGCCTGTTCAAACAATGGGCTGTCGATCTCTTGCAGAAATTCTTTGATAAGCGACAGTTTTAGATCTTTAAGTGAGGCCTCATGGTTAATCCGGTCATCAAATGGAATCTTAGCGGCCAGCTCATGAAGTTTTTGCTCCTCCTGATCATTCGCCTGGACCGTAGAATTGTATCTACGAATCCAATGCGCTTGACCTCTGGTTTTATCCGATAGGGATACGGGAGCCTTGTACGGGCGATTATCTCCACCAGGACAATAGAGCACAAACACATATTTTCCCTGAACTTCTGCTGGCTCCGAAACAGCAAAATAAGTTGGCTGAATTCTGTTGCTAAGCTCCACCAGCTTCTTTTGGATGGCATCTAACTGATTCTTCTTCAATCCCGTTGGTGGCAGTATAGGATTGCCATCCTCTTCTTCAACGCCAATAACAATATACCCGCCACCAAGATTATTGATGTCATTGGAAAAGGCACACATCGTATGAATCACATCTTCGGGATTCCATCCCTTTTTAAACTCGATGCGCTCGGTTTCTACAACTGTGCCCTTAATAAGCTTTTCTATGTTAACCGGTAATGCCATTAATCAGTCTATAACCTCTTTCATTAAGTCCTGAATCTGCTCTTCAAGCGTTTTAATCTCATCTTCGATCTCATCCAGCGGACGAGGTGGCTCGTACTCGTAGAAGTGTCGCGTAAACGGGATTTCATAGCCTACACGTCCCACTTCGCCATCCTTTTCATCGGTATAGTCCTCATCGATCCAGGCTTCCGGTACGTGTGGTTTCACCTCCCGCTCGAAGTACTCAAACACATCTTCATCCAGCGGCACATTTTCGTAATCACGAAGGTCGGTATCCGACTCTGGATTCCCCTTCTTGTCCTTTACGATATCGGCTTCCTCATCCTTTTCACCGATAGCTCGCTCGATGGCATTCAGCAAGCTTTTCTTGGGCTTGTAATCGTGCTCAGCAAATCGCTCTTTCAGTCGCTTAAAGAAATTGCGGCTGTTGGTGAATTTCTCGTCACTCATGGAGTGCAATACATCCAGAATAAATTGCTGCTCCTTTTTGCCTTCTTCAATCTCTTTCTGCTTTTCCTCTTTGTCTTTCTTGCGACTCTTGGCAAAATTCTGATAGACACGTTCTTCTTTAAGACGTTCGATACGCTCGGGGATAGCGTGATAGTTCAATCGTAACGGCTGTTCGATTCGGACCTTGCGATAGCCGAACTCTTCATTCTCAAAAATCTTCACCTTGTCGCCCTGCTCGAAATCGCTATAAAGCTGCGTAATTTGCTTTAGCTGTTCATCGGATATTCTCCGGCGCTTATCTCCTAAACTCTTACGCATCGGCTCCCAGATGTCCGAAGCATCAATAAGCTGGACTTTCCCCTTGCGCTCTGGTGTCTTCTTATTACTCAAAATCCACACATAGGTAGCAATGCCTGTATTATAGAAAAGCTGTTCAGGTAGAGCTACGATAGCCTCCAGCCAGTCATTTTCCAACATCCATCGGCGGATTTCACTTTCTCCGCTCCCAGCATCACCGGTGAATAGTGGAGATCCGTTATGAACCACGGCAATACGGCTGCCACCTTTACCATCTTCGAAAGGGGCTTTGTGAGATAGCATGTCCTGGGTAAAGAGCAGCTGTCCATCATTGCTGCGCGGTGTCCCCGCTCCAAATCTTCCCGCATAGCCACGATCGGCCTCATCCTCTACTTCTTTCTTGTCCCGCTTCCAATCCTTGCCATAGGGCGGATTAGCCAGCATGTAATTAAAAGTTTCTCCACTATGCTTGGGATTGGAAAGCGTGCTACCCTGCAAAATGTTTTCGGCATCTTTACCGTCCTCGGTTTTTAGAAAGAAGTCACTCTTGCTAACCGCATAAGTCTCTGGATTCAATTCCATCCCGAAAACACGCACATCCGCATCAGGATTGATCTCTTGGATCTTGTCTTTCGTAATACTCAGCATTCCACCGGTTCCACATGCAGGGTCATATACTTTGACAATGATGCCTTCTTTTTGGAGCTCGTCCATATCAGGCTCCAATACAATATTAGCCATCAGATGGATAACCTCACGCGGGGTAAAGTGCTCACCAGGATTTTCGTTGGTCGCCTCGTTAAACTTTCGGATCAGCTCTTCAAAGATGTAGCCCATCTCCATATTGTTCACCGTATCAGGATGCAGGTCAATTTCATTAAAACGCTGCATAACCTGATAGAGCAAACCCTGATCGTCAAGTTTTCGGATGGTGTTATCAAAATCGAAGTTGTAGAGCACCTCTCGCATATTATCCGAAAAGCCGTTGATATACCGGCGCAGGTTATCGGCAATATGTTCGTGATCAGCCAGCAGGCGTTCGAAATCATACTTGCTGGTATTATAGAAAGCATAGCCCGAAGCCTGCCGAAGCAAATCATCCATATCCTCCAGCTTGTCCTTGTATTTGTTATAGGTGGTAAGGACTTCTTCTTTATTGGGCTGCAGTACGCTATCTACGCGACGAAGCACGGTGAAAGGGAGGATAACATCCTGATATTTCCCGCGCTTAAAACTGTCCCGGATAAGGTTTGCTACCTCCCAGATGAAATTTGCGCGTTCCCGAAAGTTGGTCATGAAGTGATTCGAATTGGTTAGCTGTTACCCAATGATATAAATTGCACATTCCTGCATACAAATAAACAGCTTCAAGCTAACAATAGAAAGGAGTATAATTCTAAATTTATGATTTCTTATCTAAATTACCATCTTCCTCTATTGTTTTAAACTATCGCCATCTATTTACAATGAATTGTATTCATCAATAGCTAAGAAATTGTAATTTCAGTTTAATTACCGCTTCTGAGAAGAAACTTCTCCATGGCATAGTACTGTAACAGCTCATTGAATGGCCGTTTCGTTTCCCGGGCTTTATTAAGCAATCGTTGATGAACGGAATCGATGGTCCTCTGGCTTGGCTTATCCATGAGCTATGGCCTCCAGGTATGGTTTAATCACAGACTTTTGGCGACAAATTTCGGCATACGTTAGGATATCGCTGTAACTTGCCTTCCCCTGCTTAATGCCCTCTTCGAGTGCTTCCATGGCAATATCGAGTCCAATCTTATTTCTAAACTTAAAACAATCAGCAATGGTCTTGGCCGGATTATACACCTGTACCTCTACCCCGTCAATTTCGTGATTTTCTATTCCTTCGGTCAGGCTGTCCCCTGAGAAGCGGTAGGTTTTTATGGGGGGATAGTCCAGCTTGGGATCCCGGTTGGTCCTGGGGATCGCGATATGAACGGCATGCGGAATTTCTGTGGTCATCTCATGAAAGTCCAGTGCTGATATCAGGCATACCTTCGACTTGGCCACTTTCTTGGCAACGATGGCAAGATCTGGATTGGAAAGCAGATCCGTATCTGTAAGTTTATAGACCCCACGCTCAATCTTGTCTACATACCCTTCTTCAAGCATCTTATAGAGCGTTCTGTTATGAATACCAAGCCCTTCTGTTTCTGAAGTTCTCAGTATTCTCCCATGCTTCTTAAATAGGCTTATCGCCTCATCAATTTTTTTCTTGGAAACATACATATGGATAGTTTTGCATACATTTATTTTTAAGTGTATGCGTTTTTATCCACATAGTCAATTATCGTTAGGATCTGATTTTATAGCATTTCGAGTTAAGTTGACAGCAAAAAGATACCAATGGAAAGTTTCCTGGTTTAATATTTCCGGGATTAGTCCATAAAACATTGACTAATCTCTAATTTTTTAAACTACATGAACTTGCTACATTTTGGTGGACACCCAGTTA
>NZ_JAALLS010000031.1 GCF_011059105.1 Fodinibius halophilus
AACTCACTGTCCATTTTTTTGTAGCAATTCCACACCCAATAATTTTTTTAGCCTTTTAAGCTTGATTTAAGGTTCATTCATTATGTTAGGAAAGCGTTATAGACTACAATATACAGAGCAGACTCAATTTTATACTTTTATGAGAACCGTAGGCGCGGATTTCTCTCTTCTTAAACTCCATTGTCTTGCTCAATATTTATCGTATCATTTTTCATTACATAATTTAAAAGTGAAATTACAATGAACGACGATTCTAATATCATTAGCCGACGAACTTTTCTGCGTTATACAGCCTCAATGGCTGCCATGGCAGGTCTTAGTACGGTTTTACCAACTTATGCTTTTGCCAATCTAAAAGATCGAGATATTCTCACTCCCCAAGGCCCCGATAATGTTATCGACCTAACGATCGGGAAAATGCCCAAGAGTATTGACGGAAAAGAAGGAGAAGCCATCGGTATTAACGGCACGGTGCCCGGTCCCATTATTCGCCTGAAAGAAGGACAGGATGTGCTGCTGCGAGTAACAAATAATCTTGATGAAGAAACATCGATCCACTGGCATGGAATTATTCTCCCTTTCCAGATGGATGGCGTGCCCGGGGTAAGTTTTGACGGTATTGCACCCGGTACCACTTTTGAATACCGTTACCCAGTAAAACAGAATGGTACGTATTGGTATCACAGTCACTCGGGACTTCAAGAACAGTTGGGACACTACGGTCCACTCATTATTGATCCTGCGGATGAAGACCCCGTAGAATATGATCGGGATTTCCCAGTGGTACTCTCCGACTGGACTTTTGAGAATCCTTATAAAGTGCTCGCAAACCTTAAGAAGTCTGAAGGGTATTATAACTATCAAAAACGAACGCTGGGCGAATTTTTTAAAGATGCGAAACAAAAAGGAATGGGAACAGCTCTCAAAGATTACCTCTCCTTTGGCAAGATGGGAATGAGTGCTACTGATCTCGCCGATACTACCGGCGCCATGTATACTTATCTGATGAACGGCCGCGGTCCACAATCAAACTGGAACGCCCTGTTCGAAAAAAGAGAAAAAGTACGGCTTCGTTTTATCAATGCCTCGGCCGGATCCATCTTTGATGTGCGTATTCCCGGTCTCAAAATGACTGTGGTTCAAGCCGACGGACAAAATGTGAAACCGGTACCTATCGACGAGTTTCGCATTGGTATTGCCGAAACATACGACGTTATCGTAGAGCCGGAAGATGAACAAGCCTATACCATTTTTGCTGAATCACTGGATCGCAGTGGTTATGCCCGAGGGACCCTTGCCCCGCAGGAAGGGATGGAAGCCCCCGTACCTGAATTGCGTCCACGCCCGAAACGCAGCATGAAAGACATGGGCATGAAGATGGATATGGGTGGAATGGATATGAAAATGGATCAGGGACACCAAGACATGGATATGAAGGGTGGAAATATGGATATGCAGATGTCCAAGATAAAGCCTCCTGTCAAACACGGTCCCGATACTCACGGTATAGGTGCTGCTGCCATTGCGCAAAACCAGTTTGACCGGCTCCACGAGCCCGGCATCGGCCTGGGCAACGACGGACGTGATGTACTGGTCTATAATGATCTCAAAAGCCTAAAACCAAATATTGATAAACGAGATGCCGAACGGGAGGTGGAGCTACACCTGACCGGGAACATGGAACGCTATATGTGGTCGTTTGACGGTGAGCAGTTCCATGAAGTGGATGGCCCCATCGATTTTAAACACAACGAACGACTGCGGCTTACCCTGGTTAATGATACTATGATGGAGCACCCTATTCACCTGCATGGTATGTGGATGGAGCTGGAAAACGGTAACGGGCAATATAATCCCCGAAAACATACACTGTTGGTACAACCGGCCCAACGCATTTCGGCCCTTATTACCCCCCGTGATAAAGGCCGTTGGGCATTTCACTGCCATATTCTATATCACATGGAAATGGGAATGTTCCGGGTCGTACAGGTAAGCGACGAAAATGGGAATATCTATTAAGTCAAAAGCCATCAAAAGTATTTTAAAACAAATTATGATATCCAGAAGAGTTAAGATTATGCGACAATTAAGTATATTTCTTTCTGCAGTATTTTTGATGATACTGTTTGTAAGCAGTAACACCGCTGTAGCACAAAAGGCACCGGAGTTCAGCAATGACCTGCTGATGGATAACAAAACCTATACCTATATCATCGCGGATAAGCTGGAATACCAGAGCCTGCCGGGACCTAATCCCATTATGTGGGAACTGCAAGGCTATATTGGCAAAGACCTGCACAAGTTCTGGTTTAAGTCGGACGGAGAAGCTCTGACCACTCAAAATGAAACGGAGTTGGAGTTCCAGGGACTTTACAGCCGGGCGATCTCCCGCTATTTTGATCTACAGGTCGGTATTCGCTACGATCTTATCTATGAAGGCAGCGATAATCTCTCCCGCGGATTTGGCGTAATAGGTTTCCAGGGTATGGCCCCCTACTTTTTTGAAGTCGACGGCGGCCTATTTATTAGCGAAGACGGTGATATTTCTGCTTCCTTCGAAGCTGAATATGATCTGCCAATCACCCAACGACTCATCGGCCAACCCCTAATAGAAACTTCCCTTGCCTTCCAGGATGTCCCGGAATACGGTATTCGTTCGGGAATTAACGATATAGAATTGGGCTTTCGGCTGAGATATGAGATAGAACGGGAATTCGCCCCATATATTGGTGTCAACTGGGAGCGCAAGCTGGGAAAAACCGCTGATATGTATGCCGACCCGAGTACCCTAAGCCTATTAGGCGGTGTTCGTATGTGGTTCTAAGTTTGTTATTGGTTAATTCGCATTATAGTTATTTGTAAAGGTAATTTTAAAATAACCAATCTTATATTTACATGGATTTTATCAGTCTTTATGGAGAATCTGCCAAAACAGCTCTTGGCTTTTTCTGGAAATCGGGATGGGCTTTTATACTCGGCTATTTTATCAGCGGCATGATTCAAGCTTTTGTACCCAAAGGGAACCTCACCAAACATATGGGCAAAGCTAACCTCAAAAGCGTATCTCTTTCTACCTTTTTTGGAGCTGCTTCTTCATCCTGCTCTTTTGCCGCTCTTGCTGCAACCCGTGCCCTTATTAAAAAGGGAGCCCACTTTATTGCCGGTGTCGCCTTTATGTTCGCTTCGACCAACCTGGTGATTGAGCTGGGTATACTGATAATGATTTTTCTGGGCTGGCAATTTCTGGCGGCCGAGATTATTGGCGGACTTATTCTAATCGCTATAAGTAGCATGCTTATCAAGTGGACCTATCCAAAAGAATGGCTTGATGAGGCCCGGCAGAAAGTTGAAGGAGAAGGCGAACAGCTGGAAGAAGATTTCGACTGGAAAAAACGCATGAAAAGTAAAGAAGGATGGCAACTCGTTGGCCATAAGTTTGTCAACGATTGGAAAATGGCTTGGGAGGATATCCTGATCGGTTTTACTGTTGCCGGTTTTGTAGCTGTACTGGTTCCTGCATCATTTTGGTCCGCTTTATTTTTGGCCGACATTCAATACTTGCCCAACTGGCTAGTTACCCTTGAAAATGCTTTGGTAGCTCCTTTCGTAGCTGCGGCTACCTTTATCGGATCGATGGGTAATATCCCATTAGCTACGGTTCTTAATGAAAATGGCGTACTCTTTACCGGCATCATGGGATTTATCTACTCCGACCTTATGGTACCGCCGCTCGTACACATCAATGCCAAATACTACGGTTGGCGGGTTGCACTCTATATAGCAAGTATCATGTTCGTTAGCATAGTACTAACGGCCCTTATTTTAAATGGACTTTTCTCAATGTTAGGTATCATCCCAGAAAGCCAGAAAGCCATTGCTGAACTTACCCAGTTTAAAATTGATTATACCTTCTGGATGAACATTGGTTTTATATTGGTAACCGGCTGGCTGGTTTGGCTGCACAAACAATACTTACAAAACCACGAGATGAAAATGATGAAGATGGAAGGTGGAGGAAAGATAAAGAGAGTAGCAGTAACGTTGTTTATTATTATCAATATTGTCGGACTATCAGCTTTTGTCTATACACAACTATTATAACCATAACCTCAAAAGAATTAGTCAAATATTATGGCATTAATCCCTGAATGGGCTCCAAACCTGCACCCAATTCTTGTTCACTTCCCCATTGGTATTATTCTGTTGGCGGTATTCATGAACATAGTCACTTTTTTTCTGCCTGATAAATGGTGGGATGAACTTAAAACCACCATCCTATATGGGATCGGCACCGTGAGCCTTGTCGCCGCCTACTATACCGGAACCATAGCAGCTGATAGTATCTTTATGCCTACAGAAGCACAAAACGTATTAAATAGCCATGCCGACTGGGCGTGGTGGACCGTCTGGTTCCTGGGCGCCTACCTGCTTCTTCGTATACTGTTCCATTATTTTAAGCTTATGGATCAAAAAATGATGCGTACCATTGCATTTATTACCGTATTGCCGGGCATTTTCTTTCTCTACGAGACGGGAGATCACGGTGCAGAAATGGTCTTTGGTTACAGTGTAGGAACCGGGCAACTGATCCAGCAACAGGAATCTTCTTCTGTTTCTGCGGATAGTCTTAGCAATGCCGATAAATCCACCTTTGTCCAAAAAGATAATGGAAGCTGGAGTTGGGAAGTAGGTCCGACAGGTGTAAGTACGCTACTTTCTCATTTTCAGTGGCTAGAGGGATCCGCTACGAATTTACAACCCAAAATTGTTAGCAGTAATGGGAATTACCTATTACAGCTGGATGTGGATGCTACTTCCAATTTCTTCGTAGAAGAGAGTACATTCCAGAATGTACAGGTCGACTATTACCTGGATCTCTCCGATTTTGAAGGAAGCCTTTCGTTAGTTAATCATCTGCAGGATGCTCAAAATTATGATTTTGTCACGTTGAATACTGAGGGAACCATTTCCCAGGGACGAGTTGAAAATGGATCCCGAGAAGTATTTGCCAAAGAATCTTACTCCGCATCCGAGATGCTTTTTATCCGCACTGTAGCCAACGGTACCCATTTCAGGGCTTATATCAACAAAGAAATGGCCGTACACGGCCATGGTGATGCTCCCGAAGGGGGAAAAGTCGGCATTAAACTCAACGGGCAGGGCCAGATTCTTATCGATAAAATAAGTGTGACACAACTCAATTAATCGGCATGCAAAAAATAATCTCTGTAATCATACTGCTTTTTATAGCACCGGCCATTCTCGTTATCAGTTGTAATAGTTCTGAGAAAGCCGAACCAACAAAAACTATAGAAGGACGCTGGTTTACACAAAAACAATACACGTTGGGCAAACAGGTGTTTACCAATAACTGTGCCCAATGCCACGGACAGCACGGCGAAGGAACTGTTGAAGATTGGAAACAACGCAATGCTGACGGCTCTTTTCCCCCGCCCCCGCTGAACGGCTCGGCCCATACCTGGCACCACCCTTTTAAAGTGCTTATGAAAACCATTAATAAAGGTGGAAAACGGTTAGGCGGAACAATGCCGGCCTTTGAAGATAAACTCTCCAGGGAAGAAAAAGTGGCTGTTATTGCCTATTTCCAAAGTTTGTGGGATGACAAAACCTATAACCGCTGGGTTAAAATGAATGCCCGTCAATCTGATTAATAAACACTAAATGAGATATTTAAAGATTAAGTTTGATGGCTTTAAACACATCATAAACCTCTATGTCATCCCGGACCCCGATCCGGGATCTCGCGGTGGTCAGTAATATTGATTAATTATAAACTCATAACAACGGTCATGGTCTCTGCGAGATCCTGATCCGCCGTCCGGCGGACAGGATGCCACAGAGGATTTTCTAAATCTCTAAATTCACAACAATTAATACATAGTCACTATGAAAATATTTAACACAGCGATACTACTTTTACTGTTCAGTTCCACTACTGTTTTTGCCCAAAACAGCGATAAAACGATGACAAACGATCAAGAAGCCTTTGTACAGGTGCTGGATGATTTTAAATCAGCCATTATTGACAACGATCAGGAGCAAGCATCCAGCCTGTTAACCAAAGATGCACGGATCCTGGAAGGAGGAGGTATAGAGACTAAAAAAGAGTACCTCTCCCACCACTTTCACTCCGACGGCAAATTTCTAAGCGCTATGGATATGAAAGTGATATCCCGCAAAGTAAAATCGACCAAAAGTACCGCTTGGGTATCAACGACAAGTAGTATGAAGGGCACTTATAACGACCGGGAAATGGATCTGAAGTCCGCTGAACTTGCCGTACTGGTTAAAACGGAAGACAGGTGGAAGATTTCTGCCGTGCACTGGTCATCGCGGTAGGTACGATAAAAAAATTACTCTTAGGGGCCCAATGTTTTGAAAACTCAATATTTTGAGAACAAGATTAAAACTTATCTCGGCATGATCCAATTCATACTATGTGGTTGACAGTGCTGCGTGGATAAGGATCACCCGAAAACAATCCTACAATATTTGTGTAGCTCCATCTTTACCAATCACGAACCCCTTTTAGTAGAAAATCATCAATTTCATGATTTTTACTATCGTTATGCAATACCGCAATATCTCCTGTTGATTCCATTACCACGGCTTGAATCTGGGTCATCTTGGTTACATTTGCTTCCCTCAGCTTTGCTCGTAAATCATTATGTGTCACTTTCGCTTCTCTTAAATTCTCATCCAATATCTCCGTTCCCCGCATTAACAATATTGGTTCATTATCAACTAACGTGCTCATAACAGTTGAACTGCCCCGTAAACTGGATACAATCATTTGAATACCAAACAAAGAAATCAGACCGGCAGCAGCTTGCAGCAGTGGGGGATCTTCTGCTAAAACGGTACTTGCTATAATTGAGCCAAAAGCTACTGTTATCGCAAAATCAAAACTCGACATTTTTGAAAATGACCGAAGTCCCGACATGCGGGTAAGAACTATGAGAATGATATAAATCCCTATGGTTGATAGTAAAACCATGAACAATGCACTCCACGTAGTACCAATCCAGGAATAATCCAATTGCATAATGATATAATTGATTAAAGAAAGACTTCGCTTTTTGTTTAACTCAAAATGTAATAAGAATTATATTTCTTATTTTTAAAACAAATATAATCCCAACTGTTTAGCTCATCTCTAATTATGGATACATTAAAATTCAACATCCCTGACTTACACTGTGGCGGCTGCGCTGACCGTTCTGCTGAAATTTTAGAAGAACTTGAGGGCGTAAAACAAGCAACAGTATCTATAGACGATAAATCTGCAGAGGTATCCTATAATCCTGAACAAGCCTCTTTCAATACGTTCAAAGAAGCACTGGCCGAGGCTAACTATACCGCAGAAAAATAATTTCAGAAATTATTTGACTCTCGACCATGGTACAGCCCTTATATTAATAGTGAATCAGTTTCTTTAATAAGTGGAGGATCTATTATGCCTTTAAAGAAAGGAGAAGTCTATAAATGTCCTGATGCGAATTGTGGATGTGAAGTTACCGTAACAAAAGGTGCCCCGAACGATTGTTCCGGTACCCAAAATCCCACCTGCTGCTGCGGTAAAACCATGGTAAAGAAAAATTAATACTATCTATTTAGGGCAGGCTTATCCCTGCCTTTTTCTATGGTTCTAATTCCATTAATTCACATCCCCAATATTATGTTTCAAGACATAGAAAAAAAGTATGAAGGCATCACCACCTTCAAAATCGGTGAAGTGGCCAGCCGTGCTAATGTCAACAAGGAAACCGTTCGCTATTATGAAAAAAGAGAGCTGATCCCCGAACCCGACCGGCGACGGTCCGGCTACCGCATCTTTACCCAGCGGCATATTGATCAAATTAGATTTATAAAGCGTGCTCAAGAGCTTGGCTTTACGCTCAGCGAGATTAAAGAGCTGCTGGAGCTGCGCATGGATGAGGACACCTCTTGTTCAGAAATTAAAAAAGAAGCCCAACAAAAGTACCAGGATGTGCAAACCAAAATTGACGATTTGCAGCGCATCAAAAATACGCTCGTCGATCTCATCGATGCTTGTGGAGGCAGCGGTCCCAAGGGCGACTGCCCTATCCTCGAGGCTCTCGAGGGAGAAAGTGAAACCGGAAAACAACTAAGAAAATGAATAACAAGAATACAGATATCACTTTAGCCTCAACTATTAAATGTCCTAATTGCGAGCACTCATCAAATGAAACAATGCCGACCGACTCCTGTCAATATTTTTGGGAGTGTCCGAGTTGTGGGGAAGTTATAAAACCAGAACCCGGTGATTGCTGCGTTTTTTGTTCCTACGGCTCTCATCCCTGCCCGCCGGTGCAACAAGAGAAAAACTGCTGCAATTAATTGTATTGAACTGCCGGTCTCATCCAAAATAATTACTTGAAGAACCGGACCTTTCCTTTTTCTTAAATCTTATTTCATAGCGGGTTCCTTTCTTTTGACTACTTTTAACACGGATCTCTCCTTTCAACTGTTTCACTAATTGATTCACGAGTTGATGGCCCAACGACTGTTCTGCCATTTCCTCGAATTGCGTAGGCAAGCCCGGCCCATCATCTTGAACAATAATGGTAATTAAATCCTCTTCTTGTTTAAATTTTACCAGAATCTTTCCCGACCGGTCCTCTTCAAACGCATATTTAAATGCATTTGTTATCAGCTCATTAATGATAAGCGTAGAAGGCAGGGCTTGATTTATATTTAAAGAGATCTCATCACAATCTACTTCAATTTCAACATCCCTTTTAGCTCCCTTCATACTCTCACGGATGGTTGTCACGAGCTCCTCAATATAATTTTCCAACTTCACTGTCGAAAAGTCATTGGACTCGTAGAGCTGCTCATGAATTTTCGCCATCGAATGGATTCGATGCTTACTCTGCATTAACGCCTGATATACTTCACCGCCTTCCTCCCAATTCATTGCTTCAAGAAGCAGTAGTCCGGATATTATAGCCAGATTATTTTTTACCCGATGATGGATCTCAGACAACAAGATTTCCTTTTCTTTTAGCGAGTGTTGAAGTTTTTCCTCTGTTTCTCTGAGATCGGTAATATCAGTATAGATACCAAAAGCACCAATCGTTTCCTCATCTATTGTAACGGGTAAAGCCCCCACAAGCAGATCTTTAACTTCTCCGTCTTTTGTTACCCTCTGGTCCTCGTAATATTTTGAGGATCTCTCACCTGAAAACACATCTTGATAAAGTTCCGGAATCTCATCATAACGCTCTTCCGGTAATTGATGCTCCAGCAGATCCTTACCCGCTAACTCTTTATTGGAGTAACCAAACAACTCACTAAAACTATTATTTACCTGCCTTACGCGTCCGTCGGTATTAATCATAGCAATAGCAATGGGGGCATCCACAAACAAACTTTCAAACCACTCTTTGTGTCGCCTCAACTCTCGTTGGGTTTGCTTCTGATCTGTTAGGTCACGTACAATTGCCTGCAAATAGTTATGTTCATCAAGCTCAATGGTATTAAGACTTATCTCCACCGGAACTTCTACCTCTTCCTGTCCATTTGTTTTTTTTAGATGTATCCATTCAAAAACCTGTGGATTACCTTCTTGGACCTCTCTAATTTTTTCCTTTGCTTTTTCACTGGATAAGGTACCATCCGGCTGGTATGCCGGCGAGAAATCCAGAGGAGTTTTACCAATTAATTTTTCTTTTTTTCGACCAAATATCTCCGCAATACGATGATTACAATCAATAAATTTTTCTCCATCCATCAGAAAAATACCATCATTGGCGTCTTCAAATAGGCGATGATATTTCATCTCTCGTTTCACTAATTCTCGCTCATACTCCTTACGAACACTAATATTTTCGATAAAGGCCAATACAGATTTTAACCCTCCCTCTTTGTTGCGTAGTGCAGAAGCATGAACCATCACGTCCATCGGTTTCCCATTCTTTAAATAAATTACTGTTTCAAACCGATCCTTGTCTTTCTCTCCTGATGCAAGAGTACTCATCCGCTCTCTTATTTTAGAAACCTCATCATCGGCAAAAAGTGAAATTTCAAATGCCGTTGACCCAAGGACTTCTTCTTTGGTATAACCAGTTTTCTCTACTGCTCTTTTTGACCATTCGATCACTCTAAAGTTGTGATCGTACTTTACCATCGCCAACGGATTATTCTCGATATGGTAACGCTGTTCCTCGTAGGCTTCACCAATCTCCTCCTTTAGTTTTACAATTTCAGTGACATCGTGGACATGAACAATGCGGGCGTTCCGACCTTTTACCGGAAATCCCTGTGTTGCTATTTGCACATAAAGGATGGTACCATCTTTGGTCCGATGGCGCCATGTCCCGATATCAAAAATTTTGGACTCATCATCTTCTAATTCCTGAAGCTGATCTCGTAACTCCGAAATATCCTCGGCCGGGCGTATGTCCTCAATTGTTAGCTGGGTAAATTCCTTCTCGGTAAAACCATATTTTTTTACCGCACTTTCATTTACTGCCAGAATCTCCAGTGTATCCGTGTCAAAGATCAACATGGGATTTGGATGCTTCTCAAAAAATAATGTTGGTAACTCCATAGAACCCTTCTATTTAAATAGCTAAATAATTAGTACCCTCTTTGCTCCTCAAACAACCGTAAAAACCCACCTCTTTAATACCCCCCTAATTCATGATCCTATTATTATCGTTTACTTTTCCATAAACAGAGTTAGAACATTTGGAGTTCACAGTTAGTGATGCTCTATTTTCTATTATTATACTACCAAAAAAATGTTTCCTATCAATTAAGCCAATTATTGTGATCGCTCTTCTTCATAACCCGTCATCTCTATAAAACCGTTCCCGTCTACTTCATTCCCATTCATTCGACCAGAAACAGCAACTGTCCCTTCATAGTAACGTATTGAAATATCCATTTCCTGATCCGGGAACTGCGTCTCTACATCTAACGACAGGTTATATTTGGGGATATCCATCTTCCATGATGAGGGATACATCGCTTTGCTATGGGGACTTTCCCACCTGTCTACCACTTCGACAGTTACGTCACTGGCATCAATGGTAGTTTTCGTACCATCCGAACTAATCAGTGAACCCGTGGTGAACTTACTTATCGATCCGTCATCGTTGTGCAACTGGTAATACATTAGATCGTAGCCGTTAGAAAGCTGAATTGAAAACCAATCCCAGCCTTCCTGGGCTTCACCTAACACCGAAGTACTCCACTCGTGATCCATCCAGCTTAGGCCGGATACCTCAAACTTTTGACCATTCTTTGAGATTATACCCTCTGTATCCATTCGCGTAAATGAAAGATAGTAGGATGCATTTCCCTGCTCTGCTCCTTTTCGATCATAGCCTTTGTCGCCCTGCAAAACCAACGGTTTTATCGGGTTGATATGGAAGTCAATAGCTGTGCCATCTTCCATGCTCGCTTTTATATGGACCGGAAACTGTTTGTCGGTAGCATTTTCTGAACCCACCTGCACAATCTCCCAATCTTCCAACCAAATGCGATATGGTTCTGCCCGGGCCCCGGCCAGTCCTGCCGCACCCCGGCTATACCGTTCTGCAAACAGATGGTCTTCATTTTCTACATCTGATATCGCAAAATGCCCCATATACAACTGATCAGTACTCCAGCCTGTATCAGTCTGCACACTGTCTTTTTCAGTACCCGTAGGATTTAACTGGTTTCTAAAAATAGTGAACTGGTAACCAAACTGTCGGCCCTCCTGGGTAAAAAGATTCCCGGTATAATACCACCACTCCGTTTTATAACCGGGATGAGCTGCATGGTCTTCCGGGAATTCAAACTCTTTTGGGCCAGTTGCCCTCTTATATCCTTCGAGATCTCCGCCTCCCATCGCTTCTGCCACCGAAACCGAAGCACCTATCTCGGCATCCTCGTCAGACAGATGCCATGCTCCAAATCCCAGTCCAAGAACTATCAGGGGAATAAAAATGTACCAAAACGATCTTTTCATTATATATCTGTTTATTCATTTCGCAGTGCATCAGCGGGATTTGATTGCGCCATCTTGAGTGATGGATAAATCCCGGCCAGTAAAGCGGCAACAATTGCCAATCCTATAGCTTGCAACAGTAATCCAGGTGAAATCATAAGTTGTAGCGTCCAGCCAAATGAGCGCAAGTTAATAACATATACCAAAATATAGGCCATCAGAATTCCCAGCGGAACAGACAGGATACCCGCCATCACACCCATTGCCCCGGTTTGCGTAATCACATAGTTCCACAGCTGTCCGGGAGTCATCCCGTTGGCCCTTAAAACCGCATGTTCTTTAGCCCGCTCCAGCTGAAGTGCCATTAATGCACTTAAAATCCCTATAAAAGCTACCACTATCGCAAGCATTCGTAAGACGGTGGTTACTGTAAAGGTTCGTTCAAAAATTTCTATAGATGCTTCACGCAGTCCACGATTCGATCGAATAAATACATCTTGCAGCCCTTCGGCCCTGTCCCTGAGTCGCTCTACCAGCTGATCCACTTCGAGCCCCTCATCAGCATATAGTGCCAGACCCGAAATAGCCCGATCATCAAAATACCGGTTATAAATTTCCCGGCTGATGGTGACAGTGCCAATATCAGAGGCATAGTCAAAATTAATGGCCTGTACCTGAAAACCCGCTTTTCCCCGGTCCGTTTGTATAAAGATTGAATCTCCCAACGCTACATTGTTGCGATAGGCATAGACTTCCGACACCATAAGAATATTATCGGCGGTATACTGCTGCCAGAAATCCGGTTCGGCTTTCTTTAACTGATAGGTCTTTTGTGCGCTGGCCCCTTGGTTGATCGCTACAAGGTTATCAGTTCCATAGTTCGTACTCACGTCGACGCTGCGAACGGTATGAGAATTGGCCACTCCTTCTGTTTCTTTGAGGAGATCAACCAATCTTGGTTCGAGCTCAGCATCTGCTTTTCGAGATACTGCACTGGGCGGCTGCACATACACATCAGCCTGGAGTTGTGCTTCCAGCCACGAAACAATGGTAGCCCGAAAGCTGTCTACCATTACTCCTACCCCAACTGTGGCCCCTACCGCTACCACGAGGGCCGCAATAGCTACAGAGGTCCGGCTTAATTCCGTTACCACCCCACGCACCGACATCTTGCCGATTAGGCCATTAACTCTGCCTAAGATCGGTCGAAATAACTTGGCCATCCCCACAACCATTAATGGAATCATTAATGAAAATCCGACAATCAGTAACAGTAGCGAGGCGTACCCTGCGGCAATGCCTCCGTTTGGAATCATCAGGATGCCAACGCCCACCAGGCCGGCGATAAGACCTCCCCCCGCGAAATACCATAGCCGTCCTGCTAATTTTGATTCACTGGAAGAACGCTTTAAGACGGTTGAAACCTTCGCTTCTGAAGCTTCACGCGCCGGCCAGAACGAAGCAATAAGCGTAGCTCCCATTCCAAGAAAAATAGCCTTTGCCAACGGATAAAGCCCGATGGATAACTCCTGAACGGAAAGCACAAAATAGAGATCATTAATGGATTGGGTTACCAGCTTGAGCAGTACCTGTGCCAAAAAGTAGCCACTAATAATCCCAATCACCGTGCCAATCAACCCTATCAAAGCCGCTTCTTTAAGCACAACCGTAAGGATCTCTTTTTTGGTAACGCCGAGCGCCCGAAGGCGACCAATAAGCTGGCGCCGCTGTACTACCGAAAACGTCATTGTGTTGTAAATCAGGAACATCCCTACGAGTAAGGCCAGCATGCTCAACGCTTCCAGGTTAAGCTCAAAGGCCCGGGTCATCTGCGCCACCGTTTCTGATCTCGAATCAGACCGATTAACAGTGGCCCCACCAGCCAAAGTAGATTTTAAGTCTGTGACTATTGATTCGGTATTTTTCTCCGGGAGAATCAGATCAATACGGGACAGCTGTCCCTCCATGTTAAATAATCGCTGTGCGGTACTTATATCAACCACCAACAGATTTTCTAAAGCACGTTGGCTCCGATCATTTTTGGCATTAATCGTACCAATAAGTCGCAGCTTGTAAGCTCTTCCCCCTACCGATACCGTTAACCTATCACCAACAGAAGCACCGAGTTCTTGGGCCACCGACTTGGCAATTATGCCCGTATTCGCCCCGCTTATAAAGCTAGACAACTCAATTCCCGCCTGCTGGCTGGCAAAATTCCTAAATGGTCCCTCAGCAATGGGATCCACTCCCATAATCTGGAAGGTTCGATTCATACCTTCGATACGTCCATACCCTTCGATAACCGGTGCAGATTTCCTGACCTTTTCATCAATTCTTATTTTTCGATATACCTCTTCATCCAGCGTTTCAGCCGCTCCTTTTATTTGATGAGTAGTTTTGCCTGTTACAGCCTCTGAAGACAGAGAAAAAGCTTTTTTAGCCGAATTGTTCGACAGATCGATAGAAACAACTACGGATACGCCCAGGGCAACCCCTAAAATGGATAAGGCAAAATGCCACGGATGTTTCCACAAAAAACGCAGACTTGACAGCCACAGTAAATCAGTGTCGGAATGTTTCATCTTCAAATAACTTCTGTAGTATCTTCAACCTCTTGCAGCTTCCCGCCCTGCAGCTCCACTACCCGATCAGCAATCTTACAGATTTCACGATCATGCGTTGCAATAATCATGGTTCGACCGTTTTTACGAACCAGTTCATTGAGGATTTCCAAAATGCTGCGACCGGTTTCATAATCCAGGTTTCCCGTGGGCTCATCGGCCAAAACGAGCATAGGCTCACTGGCCAGTGCTCTTGCAATAGCCACTCGTTGCTGCTCTCCACCCGATAGCAGATCCGGATAACTATCGAAACGATCTCCCAGTCCTACTTCTTCTAAAAACTGATCGGCTTTGCCAAGGGTCTCTTTATCGGTATCCCCCTTTAGTTTTAGAGGTAAAAGTACATTTTCATGTGCAGTAAGCGTAGAAATGAGGTTAAATGATTGGAATACGAAGCCTATATTTTTCCGTCGAAATAGGGTCCTGTTTTTCTCATCCATCTTAGTCAGATCGGTACCTCCAACCAGAACTTCTCCTGAATCCGGCTTATCAATGCCGCTAATCAAGTTAAGTAAGGTGCTCTTGCCGGACCCGGACCTGCCTAGCAGTACGATCATTTCCCCTTCTCGGATGGAAATTTCCAACTCATCCAATACCAAGCGGTTTTTGCTCCCCTCTTGATAGCTTTTGGTTAGCTTTTTTAGCTGTATATGCGCTTTTACCTTCATCTAGATCATTTTGTTGTTTTGAGTCACCCCGCTCAACATAGCCCATTTATAATTTGTTCCCCCTAATAGATAAAAAGTTATGGAATGGACCTTTTATTGCGAGCAATGACAATTTCCGTAACTTCTATTTCACAGGTTGCACATAAAAAGCATGCAATATTGGAAGTGCAAGTTATCGATATTACAGGCTTTGGCCAGTCATCTCTGTAGAGCCTCCCCATAAAAAGGGAAACCTCCTATCCAATACACTTATCTATGTTCTAATCCATTGTCAAAATTGAGGAATAGGTTTCTATGCCATACCAGATATTGCCAATTCTTATATTTTCGTCCGGGGCATGTTGGTTATTGTCATGATTCGCAATAGGCACGATAATCAGCGGCTGCTCTAACACTTCTGTAAAATGATATAATGGTAGTGTACCGCCATAGGTGGGATATAAAATCACCTCTTCATCGGAAGCATCTGCTACAGCCGAAACGATCTGTTTCGCCATGGGATTATCAACAGATGTTCGAGTAGCACTGTAGCCTTTCCCTCGTGTTACCTTGGCAATTTTTTTGTGATTTAACCGCCTTTCCATATCCGGCTCTTCTCGAACGATATGGTATCCCTGCTTCCTGATATGGGCTTCAACAAGCTCTTGCATCGCTTCCGGATTATTGCCCTTGGCGAGTCGCATTCCCAAACTGGCAGTCGCCTTCTTGGGAATTACATTGCGTGCTTTTTTGCCCACATTACCACTTTTAATTCCCTTGATAGTCAACGTTGGATACATATATCGCTCAATAAGGGATTGTCCGCCAAACTCGCTCCAGGTAATTCCCAAATCCTTTCGAATCTGGTCATCATAATCGGGAAGGGTGGCAAAAGCTTTGCGATCTGCTTCTGTGATCGGTGCCGTACTCTCATAATATCCATCAATTAACACTTCTCCGGTTTCCTTTTTCATGCTTGATAACAGTTCAACCATCATCTGCCCGGCGACCGGTGCCCAGCCCCCATAATGCCCGCTGTGTAATGGACGGCGTGTTCCATATACCGTGATCTCCATTCCCGTAACACCTCGTACCCCAAATACTACCTGGGGGCGACCACTTTGATGCTTGGGGCCGTCCAGAAAGACCCAAAGATCACCGTCATCAAATTTACTTTTGTATCGCTCAAGATACTGGCGAATATGTGGGGAACCTGCTTCCTCTTCCCCGTCAAAGAAAAACTTTATGTTAGAAGTGAGACCGATATCCGATGTTTTTAATGCATCTAAAGCAGCAAGCAGGGCGGGGATGGGCGCCTTATCATCAGAGGCCGACCGTGCGTAAATTCTCCAGTCTGGATCTACCTGCTCATTGGAATGAGGAAATGCTATGGGTTCTCCCCCCTCTTCCATCGACTTTGAATACAATTTAGGAGTCCATGGATGGTGAGTCCAGTTAGTGGTGTCTACAGGCTGACCATCATAGTGTACATATAAAATAAGCGTCCGCTCTGCATTGGGCACCGTTATTTCTCCATAAACCACCGGGGGCACATCTTTACGATCCGGCAGTTCCAACAGCTCCATTTCAGCTCCCCGCTTTTCAAACTCCTTAACAAGGTATTGAGCACTACGCCGAATATTGGGAATATCGGAAGCTACATTCGGTATCCTTAAATACTCCTTGTAGTGATTAAGGATATCTGCCCCATTGTCCTCGTAATAATTCTGCGCAGCCTTCACTGCCTGCGATTGTGCCACAACTAATTGAGCAGACATAACCCAAAACAATAATGCTCCCACTATCGCGATGACTTTATATGTTTTTTCCATGATTCCCGATTTTTAAAAAATTAATAGTTTGTAACCCTGGTCTGAATTAATCCATCTACTCTTTTTAGAAAACTATTTTAACAGTTTTTACTTTCAATTATAAACGTTTCTTTGCAAATAAGGATATAGCATTGAATCTTATCTCTATTAAGAAGCATAACATACTATATTGACACAAATACTATGGCTGTAAAAGAAATATTGCTGTTGGGCAACCCCAAGCTGTGGGAGTCCTGCGAAAAAGTAACGAAAGATGAACTTGCCTCCCTTGAACAGGTAGTCCAAGATCTGCACGATACCATGATGGATTTCCGTGCCAAATATAATGCCGGCCGCGCTATTGCTGCTCCACAGATTGGGGTTATGAAGCGGCTGGTCTATATGAATATTGATGAGCCCACTGTTTTCATTAACCCGGTACTCGATAGCAAAAGCGAGGAGATGATGGAGCTGTGGGATGACTGCATGAGCTTTCCCAACCTGCTTGTGAAAGTAAAGCGTCATTATTCATGCCGTATCACCTACCGCGATATGGATTGGAATAAGCACACCCAAGAGCTGGAGGGAGATCTTTCGGAACTCCTCCAGCATGAATGCGACCATCTGGATGGCGTACTTGCCGTACAACGGGCTATAGACGATACTTCCTTTTCTCTTAGAAGTCAGCTATTTAAGTAGGAGCTGTGTTCAAGTGATTAATGCAACACAGCGGTGTTTTAAGGTTTGTTGGGTAGGAAAAAGATAGCCAGATTTCCGAACCGGTCGAACGTTCAGGTACTGCTCAACAGTTTTGATGCGCTTGGCAGAGATTTTTCGTAGATCTGTTCCCTTCGGCTTTCCAGTTGGTTACTCTGTCCGCAGCGCTAGAGGAGGCAAGACTATATAGTTAGCAGTTTCAGGCAGTAGTAGCGTTCCTCTCCTTATCAGAAAATGGACCAGCGTGAGTGCAAAATTATTGCTCTTCCAACCTCCTTTTAGTCTCCTCCTTCATGAGGAGGAGAAATGTTCGATGTCAATTTAAAAGTTATAACTAAAGTACTGGGACCATCGGTTACCTAATATTAGTGCTTTAGGCCGTACAAAAACAATATAAGTCGCTTGGCGGAAGACCACAGGGAGGTCTCCCCGGGGCTTACTTAATGTTGCACTTACTATTATGAACTCAGAGGATAATTCAATAAAAGAGCTGTCTAAATAAATAGAAAGACATGTGCCAAATCGATATGCTTTTATTGTGTTTACGGGACGGTTCTTTTGACTTATTGGAATCTATAAAATAAAGATTCCTTGATTACGCTTTGCCCCATTCGTACTGACATTACCTTCATTACAAAAAAGATTCTCCCTCCCTATGCCAAATAGAGAGGAAATAAGGTAGGCTATAAAAATAAAAAGGACTGATTGGCATCCGCCAATCCGTCCTTAAATCGTTGAGCTCCCCACGAGTCTCTGAAATGCGAACACTTTTTACTGCAATAATACCTCTGAGGCCTATTAACAAGGGACCAAAAGGAATTGAGTATCATATTCACTACGAAAAATTGGCCGAAAAGTAACCAAATTGGGACAATGCGAACTAATACAAAACAGTTAATTCTGTTAACCAAAAACCCAAGAAAAAGAGCAAAATCAGAGAGGAACAGAGGGAAATATTTGAATAACTTTTAGTTTCAGGAAAGGTGAAAAACCAAGCTGAAATAGCTAGAAAATTTGGTCCTAGTCGATCTTGGATATCAAAAGTACTTTCATAAATTTAACTTTTCTCATTTAATATCAGTAGTAGATGTTTTTTAAGCTTAATTTAAGCCTCTCTTTCCTATAATGATTGAAAGCCCAAACATGAGCATAATTGCTTACCTCAAAAATAGTTTAAGGATGGTATTATGAAACATTCTAGTCACAAAAAAGATCATCAAAACGAGCATAAGCATCACAAAGATCCAAACCACGAAGAACACAAGCATTCCGGCGGACATGCCGAACATCATGCCCACATGGCACAGGATTTCCTGAAGCGGTTTTGGATATCCATTGCTCTAACTATTCCCATCCTGATTTTTTCTCACATGATTCAGGAGCTGCTGGGATTAGGGACTGCTCTCCAGTTTACCGGTGACACCTATATCTCATTTGTGCTTTCCAGTATCGTATTCTTTTACGGTGGCTGGCCATTCTTGAAAGGATTATATGATGAGCTGAAAGAGCCTCAACCGGGTATGATGACGCTTATTGGTGTTGCCATTACGGCCGCCTACGTATATAGCACCCTGGTAGTCTTTGGAGTGGAAGGACAAGTTTTCTTCTGGGAGCTGGCCACCCTGGTTGATATCATGCTGATCGGCCATTATATCGAGATGAAGTCCGTGATGAGCGCTTCACGAGCCCTGGAGGAACTGGCTAAGCTTATGCCGTCGGAAGCGCACGTGGTTCAGGAAGACGGATCGACGAAAGATGTACCACTTGAAGAGTTGCAAAAAGAATATAAGGTACTGGTGAAACCCGGCGAAAAGATTCCGGCCGATGGAGTGGTCGTAAATGGGAAAAGTTCGGTTAATGAATCTCTGATGACAGGAGAATCCAAGCCCGTATCCAAAAAGCAGGGCGATGAAGTAATTGGCGGTTCCATTAATGGAGAGGGATCGTTGACCGTTGAAGTTAACCGGACGGGTGAAGACTCCTTTCTCTCCCAGGTCATTGACCTTGTACGGCAGGCACAAGAAAGCAAGTCCCGAACACAGGACTTGGCCAATCGCGCCGCATTTTGGCTAACCATCATTGCTTTAGGTGCCGGTGCACTTACGTTTTTTGCATGGACCTTCTTCACCACTGAAAACTTTGTATTTGCTCTGGAACGTACGGTTACCGTGATGGTGATTGCCTGTCCGCATGCGCTGGGACTGGCTGTCCCGCTGGTCGTAGCCGTTTCCACCAGTCTGGCCGCCCAAAATGGGTTCCTAATCCGAAACCGTACCGCTTTTGAGGAAGCCCGCAATCTTGGAGCTATCATCTTCGATAAAACGGGAACACTTACCCACGGTGAGTTTGGAGTAACAGATGTTCTAACATTTAATGGCTTCGATGACAAAGAACAATTGTTAAGCCTTGCCGGCTCGCTGGAGCAGAACTCCGAACATCCTATTGCCCGGGGGATAGTAAAAGCCACGGACGGGTTGATGAAAGTAGAGGAGTTCAACTCTATCACAGGAAAAGGAATAGAAGGGCGCGTAGATGGCAAACAGATCAAAGTAGTAAGTCCCGGTTACCTGCGTGAACACAACATTGACCATCCAACAGAACAGTATGAGCAGCTTTCCGGACAGGGGAAAACCGTGGTGTTCGTCATTATTGACGACCACCTGCAGGGGGCAATTGCCCTTGGCGATAATATCCGGGAAGATTCCCGCGAGGCTATTCAAAGCCTCCATAACATGGGTATCCAGTGTATTATGCTCACCGGCGACAACCAGCAAACCGCCGCCTATGTGGCCAACGAGCTCGGGCTGGATGATTTCTTTGCCGAGGTATTGCCCGAAGAAAAAGCTGCTAAAATAAAAGAAGTGCAACAGCGCGGACTTAAAGTGGCTATGACCGGCGATGGAGTAAACGACGCTCCCGCACTGGCGCAGGCCGACGTAGGTATCGCTATTGGTGCCGGTTCTGATGTAGCTGTAGAAACAGGCGACATTATTCTTACCCAAAGTAATCCCAAGGATGTAGCTTCACTAATTGCGCTTGCAAAAGCGACATACAAGAAAATGGTACAAAACCTGTGGTGGGCTACGGGATACAACGCCTTTGCAATACCGTTGGCTGCAGGTGTTTTATACACCTACGGCATTATATTAAGTCCTGCCCTGGGCGCTGTTTTAATGTCACTTAGTACCGTAATCGTGGCGATCAATGCACGGTTCCTTAAAATAGAACGCTAAATCCGAAGTTATTATAAAGTTAGTCAAATCGTACATCTAACCAATGTTACTGGAAGATGTATATACGGACTCCGAAAAGAAGACTACTGTTGCATGATTGTTTGCGCAGGCATAGATCAATTTATTATCCTCAATGATCAGCGCAGATACCTAAACTTCCCGGCCATGCATTCGCTTGTGGCAAAGATCGAAATCGCAGTGGAATCAAACGATGTAGCTACAGTTATCGACATTATTAAGAAGCATGGAGAAACGGGTCACAAAGGAGCCGGTATGCTCTTTTTCTACCCCATAGAAAGAGTAACAGGAATTCGTTACGATAAGAGGGTGCTACTAGTTCTTAAATAACTGTTTCGCACTTTAAGGTTGCTTTAAGGGAGTTGTTGTATGTTACGGTAGAACATTAAGACCTATTGAATCTTAAAAAACCAAAAATACTATGGAATATTTCACCTCTCAGAAAGTCGATCTCTCCTATGATCAAGCTATAGAAAAAATAACCGGCCTACTCAAAGAAGAAGGGTTTGGCGTGTTGACGGAAATCGACGTCAAAGATACGCTAAAAAAGAAGCTGGATGTGGACTTCAAAAAGTATAAAATCCTGGGAGCCTGCAATCCAAATTTTGCTCACAAGGCACTGCAGGCGGAAGACAAAATTGGCGTAATGCTGCCCTGTAACGTCATTGTGGAAGAAAATGAAGATGGCACGGTAGAAGTTTCAGCCGTCAACCCTGTGGCTTCGATGCAGGCCGTATCCAATGATGGACTTCAGCCTATTGCTGACGAGGTCCGAAAGAGATTAGAAAAAGTAATCAGCAATCTATAACAAGAAATTAAACTGGAATTTAATCCAAATAAAAGGAGACTACTATGAAACGATTAACACTTATACTATCAGCACTTTTCTTTATCACTAGTTTAGGTTTTGCCCAACAACAAAACAAAGATATGCAAAAGAAAAAACAACAGATGATGGAGATGATGCAAGACTCCACCATGCGTGCCATGATGATGAAGCATATGTCACAGAATCCGGAAATGCGCCAACAAATGATGCAGCAGATGATGGGTTCGATGAACATGGACAGTACCATGATGATGGACAATATGCAAAAGAGGATGAATAATCCTCAGATGAAGGAGCGCATGCAGAAGCATATGGAGATGATGCAATCTATGATGCAGGATGGAGAAATGGACCACTCTAAAATGATGGAGATGATGGGCGATTCATCCATGATGAAGATGCATATGAAGTGTATGCAGATGATGCAAGGTAACATGATGGATGGCCAGGGAATGATGAACAAAAAAGACGGCATGAAAGGCAACAGCCACAGGCAACATCATAACTGATCATGGGCTGGCTAAACGCTCTAAATACGCATTGGGCCCCGGTTATGGCTACTTCTTGCCGGGGTCTTTCTTCTGATTTGGTATCTTGCCCAGCGTGGTAAGCACCGACTTGAAATCAGAAATGCAGCCGCCGAAGTTCACCGTAGAAGGTTTCAAACCGGTGAAATATCAAAAGAAGAGCTCAACAGGCTCAAAAGTTCATTTACCAATAACTAATCATATCACATAAAAATGAACAAGCATACTTTTTGGATGATTATTGGATGTGGCGTTCCACTCCTGCTTCTATTTTTCGCCCCAATGCTGGGGCTGAGCAGTAACATAACCATCCTTCTATTTGTCGTAGTAATGTTTGGCTGCCACATCCTGATGATTGGTCACCACCGAAAAGGATCCAAACATCAAGATCATGAACATTAAATTCGGAGGTCACTATGAAAACGACAAACTTAAAGGGGGTAACTACAAATTCCAATCTAAATAAGATACTCCTTGATAAACAGGAAACCCCACAGATTCAATATTAACATAACCCTCTACCAATTTAAGCTTGTTTTAAGGCGTCTGTTCCTATCTTACTAATAGTTTAAATACAGTGCTGGTTGTTTTTTGCCAAACGTTAATTAAAACATCAGAATTATGTTTTATGATCATCACTTTATAGGCATGCATTGGATATGGTGGCTCATTGTGGTTGGAATTATCCTTCTGGTAGTTTTCAATCTCATCCCCTATCGCCCCAAAACAGAACTGGAAAGAAATGCCATGGAAATATTAAAGAAAAGATTTGCTCGTGGGGAAATTGAACGGGAAGAGTTCGAGGAACGGAAAAAAATCTTAAAACAAAGTAATTAATATTTAATTCTATGATAAAAATAAAAGTTGTTATCAATGGCTATGGATTAATGGGGAAAGAGTAGCTGAAGTTGTGGATCTCCAGCATGATATGAAGTTCATTTGCATTGAAAATATAGCTGCAGACTAACTGTCCTATGAAAGGAGAAGAGAATTGCAAAAATTACCGCGCTTCACCGGGCGTCTGCCAGCTGAGGCTAAAACTTAATTCATACTTTCTTGCAAAATCCTACATTATTGATGCCGATTTTTTTTATTGAAGATCCCTGGGTAATTTAAGGTTCATTTAAGGTAGTTCGTGTTAGTTTAGGCAGAAATAAGAAAACAAACTCTTTTTCAAAAAAGAGTTTAATTATATTCTGATTCATCTAAGTATCTTTTACTTCTTGCGTAAACAAAAAAATACATACCAATTTTTAGCAACCTGGCTCCTTGTTGCAGTTTTTGCCAACCTGTTGGCCCCTGCAGTGATGGAAGCGACACAACTGCTTTGCCAGGATACACCGTTTGCGCATACAACGAAAATGCATTCTTCCTCCTCTTGTTGGATGGATACTGCGAAAGATCCCGGGCAATCCGACCTTGACCATGACAATTGCTCACTGGGAGAGCTATGTGAGCAAGGGATCGATAACGGCTTGAATGAAACCCCGGTAATTCAACACCAGAATTCACAGGGTAATGGAATTCTAATAGCTGATTCTGGATTAAATTCTGCCTTAAAAAAAAGCAAAAAAGTATCCCCTGCCTTATCTCCCAAAAATATATTACCGTTCCGGGAGATCTACTTGCTAAATAGCACGTTCCTGAATTAGCACACCTCATTTCCTTTTCCTGCGTACATAGCTTTTAAAAACGAACTTCGGGGATTAATTCTTTTCTTCACTTTAGAAGGGTGTTTTAATTCCTGATTAGTACGCGATTCTCTCTAACCAATTTTTGTCCGCAAAAAATATGGACACACCTATATCACTATCCAATTGAACCACAGAAACGATACCCCATGAAAAACCATGTATTACGCAATATTGGCATAATGCTCTTGCTGTGGATGGCAATAAACACCGCCGGAATAGCTCAAACAGCAGATTCAACATTAGTCTTAGACACGCTGATTCAACAAGTATTAGCCCAGAACCCAGAGCTGCAATCTTCATTTCAGGGATGGGAAGCAAGTAAAACCCGAATTACCCAGCAAGAAGCCTTACCCGACCCAACACTGGGCTTAAACCTCATGAACCTCCCGGTCAACAGCTTTGCCTTGGACCAAGAACCGATGACCGGCAAGCAAATCTCCCTGATGCAGCCCTTTCCTTTCCCCGGCAAACTCGATCTTAAAGGAGATATTGCGCGCAGTGATTCGGAGATAACCTTGCACCAATATCACGAGCGCAGAAATCAGCTTATTAAAAAAACCAAGCTGGCCTATTATGATCTTTACTACATAGATCAAGCCCTGGCTACCGTCGCCAGCAACCAAGAACTGCTCAAGGAATTTGTGGAAATTGCAGAAACGCGATATGGCGTGGGCAAGGGCATTCAGCAAGATGTTTTACGAGCACAGGTAGCACTTTCCAAGATGATTGACCGCGAACTCAAGCTTCGCCAAAAGCGTGAAGCTATACAGGCCCAAATTAACACACTGATAGACCAGCCGGCAGATGCGCAGCTTGGGAAAGCGTTGGCTTCTGAACCGAACCCGTTGGAATATGAATTAAGCTCACTTATCCAGCAAGCCGACAGCACCAGTCCCATGCTCGCTGCATGGAAAACGGCCGTAAAACAGAGTGGTCAACAGGTAGATTTAGCCCTAAAAGAACGCTATCCCGATTTTGCGGTAGGGCTGGCCTATACCCAACGAAATGAACTGCAAAACGGAATGCCGGGCTACGATTTTGTTTCGGCCATGTTCAATGTCAAAATCCCGCTCTTTTACAATAAGAAACAGAACAAAAAGATCGAGGAAAACCGCATCAGGCAATCTTCCGTGGAATATCGCTACCGTAATGTAGCAAACTCCGTTGAACAAATGCTCCAACAATCGTTGACCAACCTTGAAAAACACCGAAGGCTGGTTGATCTCTATAAAACCGGCATTATACCGCAGGCCGAAGAATCCCTGGAATCTTCGATGGCCGGTTATCAAAATGATAAGGTGGACTTCCTTTCCCTGCTCGACAGTGAATTGACGCTTTTTGAATTTCGCCTTGATTACCATCGATTTGTGGCCGATTACCATAAGGCCAAAGCAGAACTGGAAGCCCTCATCGGCACCGACCTTTAAACCATTTTAGAAAACAGAATAATGAAGACCAATACTATGAATACCAAATCTATACTTCTTTCTCTGGGTGTAATTGCCATCTTCACACTGGGCGGCTACTGGCTGGGGACACAAACTACTAACAATTCGGCATCAACGACTCAAACTGCTGAAGAGATGCAGCATCCAGACATGCAGGATACATCAAAATCCGAAGCTAAGAAACAGGAAGACCGCGAAATTCTGTATTGGCAAGCGCCCATGAATCCCAGCGAAATCTATGATAAGCCCGGTAAATCCAAAATGGGGATGGATCTGGTACCGGTTTACGCAGATGAAGCCAATAGTTCGGAAGGGATGGTTAAGATCAATCCGGTAGTTGTCCAAAATATGAATGTTCGAACGGCAACTGTTCAGCAAAAAGATCTTTCCACTACGGTCAATGCCGTTGGCAAGGTCGAATACGATGAGCAAAAGCTGTACAACGTGAATCCCAAAATCTCCGGGTGGGTAGAACAACTTTATGTGGATTACACCGGTCAAATGGTCCAACGCGGACAGCCCCTGTTCAGCATCTATTCGCCGGAGCTGGTTACTACTCAGCGGGAATACCTGCTGGCCCTCAAAACCCGGGACAAGGTAGAGTCCAGCAGTTTTGAAACTATTCGCAATGGTGGAAACAGCTTGCTCGAAGCTACCCGAAAGCGACTGGAATACTGGGATATTCCCAATTCAGAGATAAAACAATTGGAACAAAGCGGCAAAGTTAAGAAAGCGGTGACATTAAAGTCTCCTGCAACGGGCGTGGTACTTCATAAGAATGCAGTGGAAGGTGAATTTATTAAATCAGGTACTCCGGCCTATAAAATCGCAGATCTTTCAACTGTTTGGGTACAAACCAGCGTGTACGACTACGAAGTGCCCTGGATTGAAGAGGGGCAACCCGCCCAGATGGAACTTTCCTACCAGCCGGGCAAAACCTACCGTGGAACCGTTGCCTATGTGTACCCGAGCCTGGACCGAAAGTCGCGAACTGTTCAGGTACGCCTGGAATTTCCTAATCCCAATCTGAAATTAAAGCCCGGCATGTTTGCCAATATACGTATCCAAACGCGTCCCAAGCGTAACGTCACCGTCATCCCCAATGAGGCCATCATCAGGACCGGGGAACGGAACATCGTATTTGTTGCCAAGGGCGAAGGAGCTTTTGAACCACGCGACGTAACCCTGGGCATGGAAGGCGGCCAGCGCAATAATGAAATAGAAATACTGGAAGGCGTGAAACCGGGCGAAAAGATTGTGACCTCAGCGCAGTTCCTCTTTGACAGCGAGAGCCGTCTGCAAGAAGCCATCCAGAAAATGCTTCAGCAAAAGACGAATTCGCCAGACGAAGAAATGCAGGATATGGATATGTCAAACGAGGAAATGAACCAGGAGAAGATGCCGCAAGACACTACCGATCATTCAAACATGAATATGTGATTCCGCAGGCAACGTTATAGCACAAACCCCTATTAAATATTTTGGAGATTTAAGAACATGCTACAGAAAATAATTGAACTATCCGTCAACAACCGCTTTATGGTAATTATTGCCAGTATTCTCTTGCTGGCAGGTGGTACCTATGTGATGTATCAAACCCCGGTGGACGCCATTCCGGATCTCAGTGATGTACAGGTTATTGTATTCACCGAATATCCCGGCCAAGCCCCACAGGTGGTAGAAGACCAAGTCACTTATCCGCTGACCACCACCATGATGTCGGTTCCCAACACAAAAACAGTAAGGGGCTACTCCTTCTTCGGACTTTCCTTTATCTATATCATTTTTGAGGATGATACCGATATGTACTGGGCCCGAAGCCGGGTACTGGAGTATCTCAATACAGCAGGAAGCAACCTGCCTGAGGGCGTTACCCCTACCCTTGGTCCGGATGCTACTGGTGTTGGATGGGTTTACGAGTATGTATTGGACGGGGGCGACCAATACGATCTCCAGCAACTGCGTTCTATCCAGGATTGGTTCCTTAAGTATGAATTACTTAGTGTGGATGGGGTAGCTGAAGTTGCCAGTGTGGGAGGACACGTCAAACAGTACCAGGTAGAAGTGGATCCGGATAAACTATTGGCTTATGATATCCCATTGTCAAAAGTAAAAATGGCCATCAAACACAGTAACAATGACGTAGGTGGCCGCCTTGTAGAGATGAGTGAAACTGAGTTTATGGTCCGCGGCAAAGGATACATTCAAAACGTATCCGACGTTGAAAATGTGCCCATCGGTACCGATGGTAACGGCACTCCGGTGACCATTCGCAATGTGGCAAACGTAAATATTGGTCCTGACCTCCGTCGTGGTGTAGCTGACTGGAACGGCGAGGGGGAAACCGTCGGGGGTATAGTCGTAATGCGCTACGGCGAAAATGCTCTGCAAACCATTGATAACGTGAAAAAGAAGTTGGAAGAGCTCAAAAGCGGCCTGCCCGAAGGCGTAACCGTTAAAACAGCCTACGACCGGTCCAGCCTGATCAACCGGGCAATTACATTTTTGGAACACAAACTCCTGGAAGAAAGTATTGTTGTTGCTATTATCGTCATGATATTCCTGTTGCACTTTAGGAGTTCACTGGTGGCTATTATCAGCTTGCCTATCGGTATTTTGGCAGCCTTCCTGGTGATGTACTTCCAGGGAATCAACGCCAACATCATGTCGCTGAGCGGTATTGCTATTGCGATTGGGGCGATGGTGGACGCGGCCATCGTTATGGTGGAAAATGCCCACAAACACCTGGAGAAAGATCGGGGGAAGAAAGGACACTGGCGCATTATTATCGATGCGTCCAAAGAGGTGGGCCCCGCCCTGTTTTTCTCCCTGCTGATTATTACGGTCTCGTTTCTACCGATCTTTGCACTGGAGGGGCAAGAAGGTCGACTCTTTAAACCCCTGGCCTTTACCAAAACCTATGCTATGGCCGCAGCGGCCCTGCTCTCGGTCACGCTGGTCCCAGTGCTGATGGGTTACCTGATTCGGGGAAAGATTCAGCCGGAACACAAGAACCCGGTCAACCGCTTCTTAATCTGGATTTACCAACCGGTAATTAATTTGGCACTGCGTTTTAAGTGGACTACCATCATTGCCTCCATCGCCATACTTGTCATTTCGATTGTGCCCCTGCAGCGGCTCGGTTCGGAATTTATGCCCCCCATCGAAGAGGGTGACCTGCTGTACATGCCCACCACCGACCCGGGCATTAGCATCACCAAGGCAAAGGAGCTGCTGCAGCAGACCGACAAAGTTATCGCCAGCTTTCCAGAGGTTAAATCGGTATTTGGCAAATCGGGAAGGGCACAGACTTCTACTGATCCAGCCCCGCTCTCCATGTTTGAGACCATCATCCAGCTGAAACCTGAAGACCAGTGGAGGGAAGGCATGACGATAGACAAACTCAAGCAACAGATGGACGAGGCGATTAAAATTCCAGGACTCACCAACGCCTGGACTATGCCTATTAAAACCCGTATTGATATGCTTTCAACCGGGATTAAGACGCCGATCGGCATCAAGGTAACGGGTCCCAACCTGCAGAAGCTTTCGGATCTTAGTCAGGATGTGGCCTCAGTGGTGCGCGATGTACCCGGTACCCTGAGTGTGTTTGCCGACAAAACCACAGGCGGCAATTACCTGGACTTTAATATCGACCGCAAGGAAGCGGCTCGGTATGGACTGACAACCGGAGATGTGCAGGATGTAATCCAATCAGCTATCGGTGGCATGAACGTGACCGAAACTGTGGAGGGACTGGAGCGCTATCCGGTGAACGTGCGATACGCCCGTGAAACTCGTGAAAACCTTACGGACCTCGGTCGGGTTTTAATCCCCACCCCATCTGGAGCGCAAATACCAATTGAATACGTGGCCGACCTGCAAATCCGCAAAGACGCCCCGGTAATTAAGACCGAGAACGCCCGCTATTCCAGTTGGGTATACGTAGATCTTACCACCTCTGACATAGGAGGCTATGTAGAACAAGCTCGACAGACGGTAGACGAACGGCTGGACCTGCCATCCGGCTACAGCTTGGCCTGGAGTGGTCAATACGAGTACATGGAACGCGCCAAAAAGCGCCTGCAGGTGGTGGTCCCGATTACTCTGCTGATCATTTTCTTGCTGCTGTACTTTAACTTTAAAAACCTACAGGAAAGCCTGATCGTGCTACTGACGCTGCCCTTCTCACTTGTGGGCTCGTTCTGGCTGATGTATATCCTTGGGTATAACCTGAGTGTAGCTGTAGGAGTGGGTGCTATTGCACTCGCCGGGGTAGCCGCCGAGATCGGCGTAATCATGCTCACATATCTGGATAATGCGTATAACAATCGAAAATATAATGACAAGATGAATAGCTTAGAAGACCTCAAACAGGCCATCTTCGAAGGGTCGGCCCAGCGTATTCGTCCGATATTCATGACCGTCTGTGCGATTACTGGGGGCCTACTACCAATTATGTGGGGCACTGGAACCGGGGCGACAGTTATGAAACGGATTGCGGCTCCGATGGTGGGCGGAATGGTATCGGCAACCATACTCAGCCTTGTTGTGTTGCCGGTTATCTATTACCTCTGGAGAAGTCGAGAAGTGAAAAAAATAACAGCAACAAGCGAAGACCAACAAATAACCAATTAACAATTTATGGGCTCCTTGTTTTGAGGAGCCCATAAATTTCAACAAACGGTGGCAATTATGAATGAAATAAAAGCATTTATTCGCAAACGAAAAGCAGAAGAAGTTATTGACGGGTTGGAAACACAGGGCTTCTGTTGCATGACTCTTATGGATGTAATGGGCCTCGGTCGCATGTCTGATCCCCAAAAAGCACAACTATCGATCAGCATTGCTGAACGGTTTTCTGATATTGTAAAACTAGTTGTGGTCTGTGGCCAAGACGACACGGAAGAAGTTATTGAGGTTATCCGAAATCACGCCCGAAGCGGCCAGCCCGGAGATGGCATTATCTATGTAACCCCGGTCTCTCAAACGGTTCATATCCGAAGTGGAAAAACCGGTGATGACTTTTTACAAAGTGACAGGCATACGCTCTAATAAGCTCAAAATAAATTCAGATAAACCATATAAAATCAAAGACTTTTATATTTTTACCATTACTAGCAATAGGCATAGCTGGATCCGTAACCTGGATGATTATCAGTGATAATAATGAGCGCCAAAAACATATGCCTACTTCGGTAACAGAAACCGTTAGGTATAAATATTCCGGTTGCCAATGCTGTGATAAATGGACAACCTATATAGGACAATATCGAAGGCTATGCTTCTTTCTGTCGGAGTGATTATGGAAGTGT
>NZ_JAALLS010000032.1 GCF_011059105.1 Fodinibius halophilus
CGGCGGGCAAAATAACGACATTGCGCATAACCGGCAGGCGCAACAGTGTTGAGTTAATTACAAAACGAAAGATTAACTAATAAAAGGAAGGGAGGCAAGGGAATGGCGAGGCCTGTCCGAGTTAATGCGCGGGTTAGGTGTTTTTTCAAAAATTTGGTAACCTTATTACTATTTGAAACTATAATATAATTTTTGAGGTATGCTATATTATATATTTATGGCAGGTTCACTATATATTTTATATCGTAAATTGAACCATGTACAAATTGCTCATAGAGAACACGAGAGGACTGGGGATGACCTAGAAGAATGTTTTCGAAGAACTGATATTTTCAGACATTTCAAAAATTATCCAGATGATTAACTTTTAATCAGAGTATTGCACTAATTTGGTATATTCTCCTCCATTCCACGTCATAAAATCTTTGACATATTTAAATCCCCCTTCATCAAGATATTTTTTATGACTAAAGACCATGTCGTTAAAACCATTGCTAGAAGTTACCTGGACTTCTACATAATCACCAAAGAACTCTTGAAGAAATTTATACCTACCTGATTCATAAATAAATATATATGTTGAAAAGCCACCTGACCCTGTGTAACCCGGAGAATGATTTTCAATTAATAAATCTTTATGACCATCATTATTTAAGTCTTTAAATCTTTTATTGAGTATATATTTATCATCATTAAAAACTATTTCGAAATACTTCTTTTTATCCTCGGATTTGGAAAGATCTAAGTAAAAAATTTTACTTATGATTGTTTCATGTGACAATAAGTAAGTTTTGAAAAACTCTTTATTAGACCAATTTTCTTTCTCATCAAAATTATTTTTTGAAATAGAGTTTTCCTTAGCCTTTAAAGGGTTATCAGTATCTTTTGTTTTAAACCAGCTTTTTGTTGTAGTTGCTGACCTATTGTAATTATCCAAAGAATATGATTGGTAATTAACATCAAGAGTTCCATTTTCCTTTAATGAATTATATGGACTGCTGTATTCTATGTCTCCAAACTCTCCAGTATATGGGTTGAAATTTCCCTTGGCTGAAAAGTTATCTAGATTATAACTGTTTCTTGATGTTCTATAATGCCCTTGAACATAAGTTCCATCGGAACGAAAATATCCATTGACATACGTAGTGTTGGTGTTAGAACCTGTGCCAACATACTGTGAAAAACAAAAAGAGGGTAACAAGAAGATGAATAGTAATATTGAAAGTAAGTATCTGACCATAAGTACAGAATTTATTATTTGTTACTAAATAAAGTTCATGAATAAATATTCGAAATTCTACTCTAATTTACTTGCTCAGCATTTTTTTCTAACCATTCTCTCAATTTCTTTACATCATTTCCTTCAAAACGCGTTAAATAAATTCTATTATCATCTTGGGTATTGAACATTACTGTTATTTCATCTCCATCATCCAGAATATGGGTAACGTTATCAAAATTTAAATACTGGTCAGAAAGTTTAATCAGTTTCATATTGGTCAAATTTAGAAATTTAGTAAGCATTAATTTTAGTAAATGGATAGATCAGAAAAAATAGTTACTCTTCTAATTCTTCAGACCTAGTAGTAAGTACTTGCTTAAGTTTTGAAGAGCTAATCAGGTGAGAGTTTGAGTTAATTTTTGACAAAAGTTCTGCTTTCTCTTTTTCATTTTTCACAACTATTCTAACAATATCCTGGTCTTCAAACTTCAAGTTATATTTTTCTGGTAGAAAACCATTGCCTAGTGCTTTCTCATATTTCCCTGCTCCAAAATCAATTTTTAACCACGAAGCATCTTGCACTGATCTCCATTCTCTTTCATCATATAACACTTTATCAAAGGTTTCACCTGATTGCGGACATGTAAATTGATCCTTATAACTTCTTGATAGCCAATCAGTATTTTCAAGGTGCCCAATTAGGTCTAAAATATTTTCTCCTAGAACATGAACATATTTAATAAACTTTTTCTCCAAGCCATGCTTTTCCAATTCTTTTACATATTCTGATAATTCTTGATCAATTTGGTTGTATTGCTTTTTTAAATCTCCATCTTGGCGAATTTCAACACTTGGATTAAAAATTTTTTCATCAATTCTTTTTTCAAGAAGTGAAAGTCGTATATACCGCTTAAAAATCTTATTTAATGACTTTGACTTAAAGGGATTAAACTGTTCAAAGATAAATCTATT
Organism: Fodinibius halophilus; assembly: GCF_011059105.1. Lineage (GTDB taxonomy): Bacteria > Bacteroidota > Rhodothermia > Balneolales > Balneolaceae > Fodinibius > Fodinibius halophilus. The sequence continues at coordinate 2,195 of NZ_JAALLS010000032.1, forward strand.
TTTATTTTTTAAGTATCTGGATTTCTCAGAAAAATTAACTGAGTTTCCATGGATATAGGTGACTGGAGTTATTCCTTTTTTTATACCCCAATCTTTAGTTAAAGCTAAAGCATATTGCCCATAGCATTTTTGATGTGCTAAGCTTTCTGAATATTTAATATCACAAAAACTAACTATAAAATTTTCTTGAATGCTATTTGCAAATGAAAGTCTTTCTTTTGACAACGAATGTCTAAAGCCATTAGACATTATTTTATTAATTGTGTCAAAACTGCCAGTAAAATGATATAAATAATCTGAACTTAATCTCTCCATTCGACTGATTTATTAATTAAAAACACCTAACATAGTCTTATGTGTACGATCTCTATACTACTTATTGTACACATAATATGCAAAAATAGGGATTATGATTCAGAGGGTCCGTTTTTTGTAACATTATCTGTATTGATTTTTTAAGACTCGTACACATAATGTGTATGCATAATATAACATTATGTGTACAGCTTTATGCTACAGGAAGTTGGAGAAGTAGTTGGTTTGATCAGGGTAAACCGGTATTGAATTTCACTCTGCTGCTCTGTATGAAAAAAGAGTTCGTTAGTCAATGTTGCTGTTAGTACAATGATGGTAAATTTAATAAGAAGTATCACTTTGGTTGATACGCTTAGAATCCAGATTAAAAAACGGTATACTAAGTAGGTGTAATATTAATTGGCTATAGCCCTTTAATAATGAATGTAATACTGGTTTCACTCTTCATTTCTCAAAATTCTGGTTTGTTATGACGAATACGTTAAAGGCTTTGATTGAAAATCTGCAAATCGAAGGTGAACAAGTAGAGCTGGATACCTCTCGGCGTGGTAATGTGATAAAGTTGGAGCTGAAAAGAATGGAAGGAGAAGCTCCGGTTATCCATTACAATTTTGGTGTTTTTAATGAGGGATCTCCTTTTGCTATTGATCGGAAGAAGAGTACCGGCTTTTCCATTAGCTTTGCAACGGCCGATGGCAATAGCTGTTCCTTCGAAGATGATGTTTATATCAGAGAATTAAATGGTATCATCAAAGGGTCCGGAGTTATCAATTCGATAGAAGAAGGACTCCAATCTTTTATAGAAAAGGAACTCGAGATATCATTTAGTCAATAACATTCTCTTTTGAGAGTAAGCTGCTGGAATGGTTTCTCCTACGTCTCCCCATTGGGTTAACATTCACATCTATGTGTTAATCTAATTTGCCGTATTGAAGTAGTCCGAGCATATCTAGTTATGATTAAGAAAAATCTGTAACAATTGGCCTACTTAATACTCTTGTTATGCAAGCGGTTGAAACCCATGATGCATAGGCAACATTCTTAGAGAAAGAATGCCGAAGTATCGGTTTCAAAACCGGAAATTATATCATAGAAACTAAACACGAGAGAAAAATGGATCAATTGCTATTCAAAAGAGTCTTTTTACCATTTCTGGTATTGGCATTTGTTATATCATGTCAACAACAGAGTGTAAATGGACCCTCAAAAAATGCCGAACAAACACAGGATTCGGACATCGTAGAAAATACAATAAGTAAAGCCCAGGCTGTTGCTGTAGCCGAATCTTTTGCCAATGATTATAATTTTCAAAAAGAAAACCTTTTGGCAGGGGAGCCGGCAAAGAGAAAGGGGCGTCCCAAAACGGTTAATAATGTGTTAGCCGTTAGTAATGAGGATGATCAGAAATCCATTTATTTAATTAATTATAACGATGGAGGTTTTGCTGTTGTACCAGCAGATCAGCGATTAAGTCCCATACAGGCATATTCTTCTGAAAATAGCATGCCGGTTACTACCAACGACACTATACCTGGGGGTTTAGCCATTTGGTTGCAACAAAGAATGAATACAGTTGATCAATACCGGAAGGCGAAACAGAAAGTGTCTGTAGGTTCAGAAATACTATGGGCACGTCTGTTGAATGTTAAAGGTAAGCGCCGACTTCCCCCGGATGATGGAGGTTGTGAGGAATGGAGTAACAAAGTTAACCCGTTAATTTCTACTACTTGGGGACAGGCAAATGGATATAATAATTCTGCACCCCATATGGGTTGTGACTATCCATCGAATGGTCGAGCATACTCCGGTTGTGTGGCAACGGCGATGGCTCAAATAATCAACTATCACGAACATGCCTCGGGCTATAACTATAACTGGAGTGCAATGCCGAACTCTTACGGCAGTGATGAGGTATCACTGTTGATGCGTGATATTGGTGATGAAGTTAATATGGATTACGGATGCGATGCTTCGGGGGCAGATGACGACGATATGGCTCCGGGCTTACGCCATTTTGGATATAGTTCGGCGACGCAGGTAGGCTATGAAGGAACAACTAATCGTTATGATGTTATGAATGATCTGGATGATGGGGATCCGGTCCTATTCAATGGGTATGAAAAAGATTCTTGGTTGGGTATTTTTCCTACAAATGGGAACGGACATGCTTGGGTTGGAGATGGATATCTGCAATCGAAACTTTGCCCTACAGGTAATGTTTATTTAAACTTTCATATGAACTGGGGCTGGAATGGAAGCTACGATGGCTGGTATGCTTTCAATAATTTTGATCCGGCTGATTCAAAGTATAACAGAAATAGTGAAGTGGTTATAAATATCCATCCGTAATGATGAATATTAATGTATCAGTTCTTCTTATAATAGCACTAACAATAGCAGGTTGTTCTACATCATCCAACTCTCAAATGGTTAGAGAAACAGACATACGAATTGTATTTGAAAATTCAGATGGGGATAACCTGCTAAGTGGCAATACGTCAAATACGATTACCGAGCAAAATACTGATCTTTATTACCTGAATAATGGAAAAAAAGAGAAGATTTTTAACGGTAATCACGATTATCCCAAACAGTTTTATATAACGGATGAAAGTAGGGAGCATGAAATGATTCTGTTTCCCCATATAAAAAGCGATCAGGATACTGCCCGTACTCTTATCAAAGCCGGTACTTTTGCTATGGATACGCTCAAGGTAGAATACGAGCACTCACAAAATGTGATAGCCGTTCACCAACTTTGGTATAATGGCGAGCTGAAATGGGATACGAATGAACAAACTGATCGTAAAATTGTAGTTACAAAGTCTTCTCCAGAATCTAATTGAAGAAATGATACTGTTATAAACGTGTTACTAATCGGTAATAAAATAAAAAGGCCCATAAGGTATGTCACTTATGGACCTTTTTAATATTTAAATGATATAGTTGCTAAGCTTCTACTTCTTGAAACTCATGAATAGTCTCTTTGATAATAGAAACACAGTCCATCAGCTGTTCTTCAGTCATCACCAGCGGGGGGGCAAAACGGATGATATTGCCATGTGTTGGTTTGGCAAGCAGTCCATTTTCTTTCAACTTTAAGCAGATATTCCAGGCCGTATCGCTATCGGGTGAATCGTTGATGACGATTGCATTTAGCAGCCCTTTACCGCGCACAAGGCTTACCAGCTCTGATTCTTCCACCAGCTTGTTCATTTCATCGCGAAAGATCTTGCCCATGCGTTCGGCATTGTCGGTCAGGTTTTCGTCTTCAACCACACGAAGAGCTTCCATTGCAACCGCACAAGCCAGTGGGTTTCCACCGTAGGTAGATCCATGCTCGCCGGGACGCAGGCACTCCATAATATCATCATCAGCCATCACGGCCGAAACAGGATAGGCACCGCCGGACAGTGCTTTACCCAGAATCACAATATCGGGGCGCACCTCTTCATGATCTACGCACAACATTTTACCCGTTCGGGCAATACCGGTTTGGATCTCATCTGCAATAAAAAGAGTGTTATGTTTCTTACAAAGCTCTGCAGCTTTTTTGAGATAGCCTTCATCAGGAACTACGACACCGGCTTCCCCCTGAATGGGTTCAACAAGGAAACCCGCCACATCTTTTTCTTTCAGGGCTTTCTCCAGGCTCTCGAGATCGTTATAGAGAATAGATACAAAACCCGGGGTGTAGGGACCAAAGTTCTTACGGGCTACGGGATCATTTGAAAAAGAGATAATACTGGTAGTACGTCCGTGGAAATTCCCTTTTGCTACTATAATAGTCGCTTTTTCAGGAGTCAGGTTTTTCTTTTCGTATGACCACTTTCGACATAATTTGATTGCGGTTTCAACGCCTTCGGCTCCCGTATTCATGGGCAGCAGTTTATCATATCCGAAGAGATCGTGCATATATTTTTCATATTCCCCCAACAAGTCACTGTGAAAAGCACGAGATACCAGTGTCAATTTTTCGGCCTGCTCTTTGAGCTTGTTAACGATACGGGGATGGCAATGTCCCTGGTTTACGGCCGAATAGGCTGATAAAAAGTCGTAATATTTATTGCCTTCCGGATCCCACACATGGACGCCATCTCCTTTAGAAAGTACTACCGGTAAGGGGTGGTAATTGTGGGCTCCATATTGGTCTTCTAAATTAATTGCTTGTTGGGTTGTAGTCATACGTCAAAGCTCATTTTTTATTTCTTATTTTGCCTTAAAGATATGATCTACATCATCCAAGAGAAATTAATTTATCAGGAAAAGTTTAGAGGTAAGATATACCGGTTCGTTGCCTGCATGCTTTATAATAGTAGTATTCCAAAAAAAAAATTATATAATGGTATATAAATACAATCAGGCAGGGTACATATTAATTAAACCGAAAGAGAAGATGAAAATATCAGTATTTCCAAGTGTATACGAATCGACGCGATCAGATCTAAATGGGGTTAGTAACGATTTATTGAATGGTCTTAAGATAGACTATAATGATGAATCGTATATGATAGGTAACCTGGCTCTTCAAGAAGGGTTATCACCGCATAGGCTAATGAACTGCGCCCCCGGAGAATTGGATTTTGATATCCTTTTTCGAGCGGCCCTTTTATTAGCACAGAAAAAAGCAGGAAGTAATTTTTCTGTAACCGTAGGGTTCCCATTCGAAATGTATCAAAAGTATAACGATACGGCGAAACAACGTTTAACCAAGTCGTTCGATGTGCTGTATGATAGCTCTACTTTTGAGAATGGGCTCAATAGCGGCACGCAATCAGCCACAATGCAACTGCAAAATGTTGATGTGATACCGGAAATAGCGGGCAGTATTATCTCGCTGCGGTATGGCAAACAACAAGAAAAGGATGACTTCTTTGTTATTAGTCTCGGTTATGGCTCGATGGAGGCCGTAGTGAGTAGATCCAGCGGAATTATCAGACGGACGGCAACAAGTACGCATGGGTTGCGTTATGCTGTTAACATGATGAAAGAAGAGTTGCAAAAGGAGCATTACCTGGGCTTTAAAACGGAACATCAGTTAAACGTGGCATTTAAGAATGGGGAAATTAATATTAATAAACGCATGGTTGATCTTACGGCTTTGCGTAGAAGAGTACTAAAATCGTACTTCGAGAATATTATTCGCCCCGCCCTTGCGAATGCTTTCCAGGATTCGGATTTTGCGACCAGTTCCAAGCTGTACCTCGTTGGAGGCGGAGCATACTTTAAAGAACTGACAGATCGTATTTCTAAAGAATACGATGGCATTTTAAATATCAAGATACCGGATAAGCCCGAACAGATGGCTGTAAAAGGGTATTGTCTTAACACTGCAATGCAGTTCGAAGGCGAAGGTATTCCTGTTGGTATCGATATGGGTAATGCCAATACGTTGGTTGCTATCATGGATGAAGAAGAATAGTAACAGCATAATTTAGGAACAGGCAATACAGGATGAGTGCTAATATGGTTTTTATTGAGAAAGGAACGTCTTTTACCGGCACCTTAACAGCCCCGCGGGTTGTTGTAGAGGGTGAGGTACAAGGCGATATCCTGGCTTCGAAGAGCGTATATATTAAAAGTAGTGGCAAAGTAAGCGGGAGTATCCGTACACAAAAATTACTTTGTGAAAAAGGAGGAACCCATAATGGCTTTATTCTCTTAAATGAGGAGGCTTCCATTACCGATAAGACGATGTCCGCTATTGAAAAGGCAGGCACAAAAAATCCTGGCCAGCATGCCCCAAAGCCCGTTGCTGCCGGAGCAGAAGAACGAAAAAACGGCAAGCGACTTTGGTAAAATCCCAAATTGATCAAATTTGGGATTTTCATCCATTTACGCCTATATTTAGCCTTACATAAGTAATTAGAACCCTTGAGCTCTTACCCTCAAGGGTTTTTTTATTAGATGGAAGTCCAATTTATTTGAATAACAATATATGCATTGGATCGACCTGACGATTATGGCTTGCTACATGGTAGGCATGTTGGGTTTTGGAGTATTCTTCTTACAACGAAATGAAGGAGCCGATGACTATTATGTAGGCGGCCGTAATATGAGCAGCCTGCATATCGGATTATCCGTTGTTGCTACTGATGTCGGTGGCGGATTTTCTATTGGTCTTGGCGGTCTTGGCTTCGTGCTGGGAGTCTCCGGTTCCTGGATGCTTTTCACAGGCCTGTTAGGCGCTTGGCTGGCTGCCGTATTTCTTATCCCCAAAGTAAAAGGAAACAAAGTTTTTGATAAGGCTTTTACCTTCCCCGAAGTCTTCAAGTACTACTTTAATCCACACGTGGCGTTGGTAGCCGGTATTATATCCGCTATTGGTTATGCCGGGTTCACCAGTTCACAAATATTGGCCGGTGCTAAGCTGGCAACAGGAACTTTTGCTGATCTTGATCTCCAAACAGCACTTATTGTTATGGGGTCGGTGGCGGTACTCTATACCGTAATGGGGGGGCTCAAAGCTGTTATTTACACCGACACCATTCAGTGGGCTATATTAATGGTTGGTCTCATATTCATCGGTATTCCCGTATCGTACCATGCCGTGGGAGGTTGGGAGGCTATACAACAGACCGTAGATCCGGCTATGCTGTCAATGACGAATCTTAGTTGGCAAAATGTGGTTGATTGGGCTGTTACAATTATCCCGATCTGGTTTGTAGGCATGACCCTCTACCAGCGAATATACGCCTGTAATGATGAGGAGACGGCCAAGAAAGCATGGTACCTGGCAGGAGTTTTTGAATGGCCCATCATGGCATTTATGGGAGTGCTGCTAGGACTTTTTGCCAAAGTAGCTTTTACTCAAGGCATGTTCGATTATTTGGGAGTACCCGAAACTTTAGCGAATTATGACAGTGAAAAAGGATTACCGATGTTGTTACGTACGGTACTGCCGGTAGGCCTTATGGGGATTATGATGAGTGCCTATTTCTCAGCAATCCTCTCTACCGCCGACAGTTGCTTGATGGCCGCATCGGGAAATGTAGTATCAGATATCATAGGGTATTTCCGAGATGTAGATCCCGAAAGCGATACGTTCTTACGGTTTTCACAGATAACCACCTTGATGCTGGGGGTTTTGGCACTCTTGATAGCAACTTCAATGACCAATGTGTTAGATTTAATGCTTTATTCCTATGCCTTTATGGTCTCGGGTTTGTTTGTACCGATTATAGGAGCCCTGTATTGGCAAAAAAGCAGTAGCATTGGGGCCATTGCAGCAATGGTTTTTGGTGGGGCTACTACCGTATGTCTCGAAGTCATTTTTGAGCAATTACCGGCCGGGTTGGACGGCAATGTATTTGGAATTACTGTTTCGGCCATCGTGTTTATTGCAGTATCTTTACTCTTCCCCGATGACGAGAGTGAAACAGGGGAGAAACTGGACGAAGAAGAAATTAAAAAAATGAAAACAGCTAATTACTAACTGTATTAAATGGTAGAATTTGATATAATAGAATCCGATATCCAAAACCCAACGCCTTTTAGTCGGGAAGATATCGCTGATTTTCTCTATGAACACCTGGATGAATTTGGGGATGAAAAAAAGCACATATTGTCTTGCATAGGCTATGCCTATGGTGATGACGAAGGACAAGATGGGTTTATTTTAGTAGCTCACGAAGATGAAAAGGTCGTGGGATCTGTTATCATAAACCATACCAACATGAGTGGCTTTATTCCCGAGCATATTTTAGTATATATTGCAGTACACGGAGATTACCGTGGACAGGGGCTTGGAAAACAGCTTATGGAACAAATTATTGAGGAGACTGAGGGAGATATTGCCCTGCACGTAGAGGCAGATAACCCTGCGGTACATCTGTATGAGAAATACGGATTCACAAATAAGTATCTTGAAATGCGACTTAAGAAATAGGGAATGGCCTATTTAAAACTGTATCGTGATAAGTTACGCGATAATTACAACTATTTAGATGATCTGTTCAAAAAGAATGATATCAAGTGGGGGATAACCACGAAGCTTCTTTGTGGACACGAAGAGTATCTGGAGGAGGTTGCCAAGCTCGGGATTGGAGATATGCTCGATTCCCGAATCAGTAATCTCAAAAAGATCAAAGAGATCGACCCGGATACCCTTACGACCTATATTAAGCCCCCCCCCAAAGATATTATTGACTCGGTGGTTAAGTATGCCGATGTGAGCCTGAATACCGAGCTGTCAACCCTGCATGCTCTTTCCGAAGAGGCGCAGCGCCAGGATAAGGTCCATAAGGTCATTATCATGATTGAGCTGGGCGACCTGCGCGAAGGAGTGATACGGGAGAACCTGATCGATTTTTATGAAAAGGTATTTAAGCTCCCCAATATCGAAGTTATCGGGATAGGGGCAAATCTCAATTGTATGCACGGGGTAATGCCGGATGAAGACAAGCTTATTCAGCTATCGCTGTATAAGCAGATAATTGAGCTTCGCTTTGATAAAAATATTCCCTTGGTTTCGGGCGGCACCACGGTTACGATTCCACTGTTGTTGCGCAATCAGCTTCCCAAGGGTATTAACCACTTTAGGGTAGGAGAAGCCCTCTTCTTTGGAAAGAACCTGTTTACCGATGGTACCATCGAGGGCATGCACAACGATGTGCTGGAACTCTACACGCAAGTGATAGAAATTGCAGAAAAGCCCAAAGTGCCGAGTGGCGATCTGGGGATGAATCCACAGGGTGAAATGGCCGAAATCGATGAAGATAAGCTCGGTGAAACATCGTATAGAGCAATCCTGGATATCGGTTACCTGGATATCAATCCCGACCACTTAATTGATGTAGAGGGCGATGTAAAAATTGCCGATGCCAGCTCCGATATGTTGATTTTAGATGTGGGTGAAAATGAAGCCGGCTATGAAGTAGGCGACTTTATTCGCTTTCGGATGAAATATATGGGAGCCCTTGGCATCATGAACTCCGACTATATCGATAAGATTGTGGAATAGGTCCAATTGCAATAGCCATACCGGGTGTGGCTCATATGAAAGATTTTAATTAGGTATTACCCATGCACGACTTTTCTGATTACCAATTTGCCAAGGTTATGGATTACCCCGATGATACTGATGAGCTGTATCTTTTTGATTTTTCAAAGGGATATGATGCGGATTTTATCAGACAACAAGGATGGGGCATTGGTCAGTACAACGAAAAGCGTTCAAATATGTATGAAACCTCACTCTTTAATAGTGAGCGGAATGTACATGTGGGGATTGATATCTGGGCTGGCGCGGGCGAAGCGGTCTACAATATATATGAAGGGACCGTGGCATATAAGCAGAATAATGATAATGCCGGTGATTACGGGCCAACCATCGTAATGAAGTATGAGCTGAACGGTGATGATCTGTATGCACTGTACGGTCACCTCTCTGAAGAGTCTCTGCAGATGGTAAAAGCAGGGGAGCAGATCCCCCAAGGTCAAAAGATTGCAACGCTGGGTGGTCCGGCAGTAAATGGGGGATGGGTCCCGCACCTGCATTTCCAGCTTTCGGTTGAAGATCCCGGAGAAGCAGACATGCCGGGGGTCGTATCGCCCGACAAGCGCGATAAAGCCCTGGACCTTTATCCGGATCCTCGCTCCGTATTGGGTAAATTGTATTGAGTTCGGATCACCAGGTCGTGACATTTGGGTGGTAATTGTTTGTTAAATTTTACTAATTGAGCATTGTATTTAAGCTTCATTTAGATTTTTTATATGCCTTTCAGTTTTGAAAAACATCTTAAGGAATTAACGGATTTACGGCACCGACTGCATGCTATGGCCGAACTTTCGGGGCATGAAAAGAAAACCAGTGAAGCAATAGCAACATTTATTGAGAACACTTCCCCCAACAGCATGGAAAGGGGAGTAGGCGGGCATGGTCTTTTTGCTACTTTCAATAGTGGTGATACCGGGCCCCACCTGCTATTGCGTTGTGAGCTTGATGCGCTACCGATTCCGGATGTAAATGAGGTTGATTATCAATCTAAAACGGAAGGAGTGGGACATAAGTGCGGCCACGACGGCCATATGGCTATACTTTGTGGGGTAGCAAAATTGCTGCAAGAAAATCCACCGGAAGCTGGAAAGGTTACGTTATTATTTCAGCCGGCTGAAGAAACGGGTGAGGGAGCCCGGCGCGTATTGGATGATCCGAAATTTAAAGCCCTTGAACCGGACTATTGTTTTGCGCTTCACAATCTGCCGGGCTTCGAAAAGGATCAAATTATTATAAGAGATAAGGTTTTTGCCGCTGCATCAGTCGGAATGGTGGTAAATTTTAAGGGTTCTACTGCACACGCTGCCCATCCCGAACAGGGCCGTAGTCCGGCACTTGCCATGGCACAAGCTGTGCAGGCTTTTTCGGCAGCTCCCCAATTCTACAGCCCATTAGAGAAAGCTGCTAAAGTGACCGTTATTAATGCTCAGTTGGGAGAACGCGCCTTTGGTACCTCCCCCGGTGAAGCAACCGTAATGGCTACTCTGCGGACTTATGATGAAGGGTTATTGGAGAAACTCAAAGAGAAATGCATCGAAATCGCTGAGCGCACGGCACAAACCTACGATCTTTCGGTAGATCATGAATGGGTAGAACCCTTTCCTGCTACCGTTAATACGCCAGAAGCCACCGAAGCTATAGTGACCGCTGCTAAAAAGTTGGATTGCGAAATGTATCATAAAGATCATCCGTTTAGTTGGTCCGAAGACTTTGGACACTTTACAAAAGAAATAGGAGGTGCGATGTTTGGTTTGGGGATTGGTGAAAATCATCCTTCATTACATGCCGAAGATTACGACTTTGAAGATGATGCTATATCCACCGGAAGCACATTGTTTATGCAAATTATTAAAGATCTGACGAGAAGAAACTAAATGAAAGACGAATTATACCCATCCCGATTAGAATTAGATAAATCTTCTTATGAAAAAAACCTTTCCTTTTTGCGGGATTATGTGGGCCACGATGTTGTTTTCAGTTCCGTAATAAAGGGAAATGCCTATGGCCACGGCATTCGTGATTTTGTACCTATGGCAGAAGATTGTGGCGTGCGGCATTTTTCCGTGTTTAGTTCAGATGAAGCCCGCCAGGCGTGCCGTGCCCGAACTTGTGATAGTCATGTCATGATTATGGGAATGATTAGTAATGGGGCACTGGGATGGGCTATTGAGAATGATGTATCCTTTTTTGTTTTTGAGCTGGATCGCCTAAAAGCAGCAATCAATGAAGCGAAGCGAATACAGAAGCCTGCCCGCATTCATCTACACCTCGAAACCGGGATGAATCGTTTAGGACTAGAAGAAGATGAGTTTGAGGATACGGTCCGTATTATTAAAGAGAATAGGGAATATTTGGAACTAGATGGAATTTGTACCCATTATGCGGGGGCCGAAAGTGTGGGTAACTATGTGCGGATACAGGAGCAGATTGAAAACTTTAAAGAGTATTCATCTTGGTTCAAAGAGCAGGGGATAGACCCCAAGTACAGACATAGTGCTTGTTCTGCTTCGGCGTTAAACTATCCCGAAACCATTATGGATATGGTGCGCATTGGCATTGCCCAATACGGATTTTGGCCTAACCGGGAGACCTATATGAACTTTGTGAAAAAGCATCCTGATGTGAATGCCAAGCACAAAGATCCCCTGGAACGAGTGCTGGCATGGAAGAGTGAAATTATGAGTACCAAAAAAGTGCCCGCCGGAGAGTTCGTCGGCTATGGAAATACCTATTTAACCAGCCGGGATCAGCAGATCGCATCGGTACCCATTGGCTATGCTCACGGCTTTGGCCGTAATTTGACGAATGTGGGTATTGTGTTGGTTAATGGAGAACGGGCCCCGGTAGCCGGACTTGTAAATATGAATTTACTAACCATAGATATAACTGATATTCCAGATGTGGAGAAAGGAGATGAAGTAGTAATTATCGGCAAGCAGGGTGATCAAGAGATGACAGTAGCTTCGTTCAGTGAAATGAGGAACTTTATGAACTATGAAGTACTGGTACAGATCCCCTCTGGATTGCCCCGAGAGATTATAGAGTAGCTTTTTTAGAACTATTATAAGGTAACTTTTTTGTCTTGATATTATTAGAATTCTTTTTTTAGTTCGATTCCTGTGAATACTTGTCGTAAAAAAGATTGTAGAACCAGAATGCTTTTCCAATGCTAGTCTGAATTTGATGCTTAGGCGAAAAAAGAATAGTCTTTCAATTTTTGAGGGTTTGTTGTTTGGGGTCAAAAATATTTATGGAAAAAAATTTTCTTTTCTCATTTAAAATTAGTTTAATACAAAAGCCAGTTATGGTAAATAATTATGGGGCAGTGTGAAGGGTAAGTTAAATAAATTAGTTTTGTTTCTGATTTTAGGGGCAATCCAATAGACTTCTTTTCTAATCTGTCAGTAATTATTGGTTACTAATAAAACAAACAAAAACAAATAGAGGTTACTTATGCTTAGAAAGTTACTTTCTACGGCAACATTTGTGCTGTTTGCTGTTTCCTTTGCCTTTGCGCAAAGTGGCTCAGTTACAGGTGTTGTTACAGATGCAAGTACGGGAGAAACATTACCCGGTGTAAATATAGTCATACAAGAGTTGCAGCAGGGGACTCCCACTGGTGCAAACGGCGAGTTTACATTAGATGATGTTCCTGCCGGTACATATACTCTTACAGCGAGTTTCGTTGGATTCAAAGAGTATTCACAACAAATTCAAGTAGGATCAGACGAATTAGAACTTCAGATTAAGTTAGAGTCTGCGGTTACTGGTCTTGATGATGTTGTTGTAACAGCTTTTGGAATAAAACGCGAGAAAAAAGCTGTTGGATACGGAGTATCTGAAATCTCAGGTGAAGATTTGCAGAGGCAAACTAATACGGATATTTCACGCGCATTGTCAGGCAAGTTGCCAGGAGTAAACATATCATCAGCTGGTGGTGTGAGTGGTTCTGGTTCTGATATTAACATTCGTGGTTTTTCATCCATCAGTGGGAGTAATAATCCCCTCATTGTAGTGGATGGTGTTAAGTTTGATGGTGGTAATAATACTACAAGTGACTGGTTCGATGGTGGGGGGCAACAAACAAACCCCAGTCGTTTATTAGATATCGATCCCAGTAATGTAGCTGATGTTTCTGTCCTCAAAGGTTTAAGTGCTACTGTTCTTTATGGTGAGGAAGGAAGAAATGGTGTTATACTGATTACTACTAACAGTGGTTCATTTGATGAAGGTGGAGACTCTGGTTTTGAGGTTACTATAAATCAGTCTGTGTATGCCAAACAGATTTCTTCACGACCCGATTATCAGAATAAGTATGGTGGTGGATTTGATCAGAACTTTGGGTGGTTCTTTAGTAATTGGGGGCCAAGATTTTCAGCTACCGATTCTACCTTATTTGGTGATAACTTTAGAGGTTATGCTGATGACGGAACTGTTCTTATTGAACATCCTTTAGTTCAAAATGACGCACAAGCAGAGGCCTTTCCGGAATATAAGGATAAGGACTACCGGTATGAAGCAAAGCCCGATCCTATGGAATCCTTCTTTAGAACTGGCTTAACTTCAACTACCTCATTTAATGTAAGGGGCGGAAACGAAGTTGCACGTGTAAACGTCAATTATGGCCGTACTGGAGAAGAAGGTTTTACGCCGAATAATAATGTGACGAGAAATAACTTCTCAGCAGGTCTTAATTATAAGATTAGCGACAAACTAAGTTCGCAGACTTCTTTTAACTTAAGTCTTACTGATGTAAAAACACCCCCTATTTCATCTGGTAGCGGAAGTGGGTCTTACAGTACCGCGTCTGTTTTTGGTGATGTGTTTTATACTCCACGAAGTATAGATATGTTTGCCTTCCCTTACCAAAATCCTGCCACAAATGGTTCAGCTTATTACCGGAGTGGTAATGATATTCCAAACCCCCGATGGACTGCCAATGAAGTTCAATATTTGAACGGAACAAATCGTGTGTTTGGTAAAACTGAGTTGAACTATGAAGTGATGGAAGGGTTACAAGTCGTTTACCGACTAGGATATGATAGCTATACTGAGACTCAGGAATTTAAGCAAAATCCAGGTATTACTGCGGATGCAGACCCCACTTTTATTGATGGTTTTTATCAGACGGTCAATATTGATAAATCTTCGTGGGATCATTACCTGAATGTCTTGTTGGATTATCAGCTAACCGAAGCCATAAGTTTAAATGGTACATTAGGTGCGCAGTATAATGTAGAAAGCTACCAGCAACATGGTGTGGAAAGTCAAAATATGCTTATTTATGATCTGTTTGAGCATCCAAACTTCACCAGCCATTCAACTAATAATACATTTGGTGGCCAGTATCAGTATGAACAAAAAACGCAGACTGCTGGTGTTTTTGCCAATTTGATTTTTGGTTATGAGGATTGGGCTTATTTGACCTTATCCGGACGTAATGACTGGTTTTCTACATTAGAACCAGAACATAATAGTTTATTCTATCCGTCCGCCAAACTCTCTTATATTGTTTCGGATCACTTAGATATTACAGGTGATGTCCTTACTTTCCTTAAAGTGTTTGGAGGCATCGGAACATCTGCTGGTTCACCAGACCCTTATAGTACTCGAAGCGTACTGTCATCTAATGCCAGAGACTTTTTCGATAGCAGTGGAAATGTTATTACCACAAATGCAACTAGCGATTTCCTTGGTAATCCTGATCTCAAACCAGAACTTCATAAAGAATATGAAGTTGGTATTGATACACGATTCCTCAATGGGCGAATCGGACTTACTGCTCAAGCATATCTAAAGACTACTAAAGATCTTATAACCCAAGCACCTATTGACCCAGCTACGGGTTACACTAGTACTAACATAAATATAGGTGAGGTTGAAAATAAAGGTCTTGAAATTTCACTTAATGGTACACCTGTTCAAGGTGAATTCCAGTGGAATATTAATGCAAACTGGGCAACTAATATTAGTGAGGTTACTGAGCTTGGAGGCGGTCTTGATCGTATCAATGTTGCCGGTTTCACTGATCGTGGTAACTTCGCTGTTCCCGGTGAGCCATTTCTTGTAATGATGGGTAGTACTATTGAAAGAGTTACAGAAGAGATGAAAAAAAATCAGTCTGAATTCTCAGATGTAGAAGTCGGTACCCCGATAGTGGGCTCTTCCGGTAACTATCTTGTAAATGATAGTGAGCTTAATGTAATAGGTAATCCTAACCCGGATTGGACTTCAAGTATCACAAATACATTAAATTACAAAAACTTGTCTTTCTCATTCCAGGTTGATTATCAACAGGGTGGAGACATGTTTAGTACTTGGATAAGTACCCTTTTAGCACGTGGTCTAACCACCGATACAGGAATAGATCGGAACAATACATTTATTCTGCCAGGTGTAAACCAAAACGGGGAAAAAAATAGTACCATGATTAGCCCTAGTGGGGTATTCTTCGATAACTTCGGGTTTGGTTCAGATGAATTGCGGGTATACGACATGACGCATGTTCGCCTTGCTAATGTCTCACTTACCTATGATCTGCCGGTATCCTTAATTAGCAATACACCCTTTAAAGGCATCTCCTTATCAGTTACCGGAGATAACCTGTGGATGCACGCGTTTAACGTTCCCGAGGGTTCTGGTTTCGATCCTAATGTGAATTCCATTGGAGGTAACTCTCGCGGCTTTGAATACTTGACAGGGCCGGCTGCCAGAACATTTGGTGGTAAGGTAACAATCCAATTATAATCTAAAGAGGAACAATTTTATGAAATTATTATATCGAATACTCACTGTAGCACTAGTTTGCTTTGTTGCGGTGTCTTGTGACGTGGTTGATCAAGATTTGTTAGAGAATCCTAACAGCCCGTCTCCAAGTAATGTTAATCCAGATTATCTTCTGAATAATATTCAATTGGAGACAGAGAATGTTTTTGGTGAGGCTTCAAACTTTGGCCAAGAACTTAGCCGAATGGGCTATATGTTTGGTGACATATACCGAAATGCATATTCCCCTAGTAACTTTAATACTTTATACAATGATGCGTATTCAGATCTCTTCATCGATGTTAAGAATTTGACTCCCATCGCTGAAGAAAAGAACCTGTATTTCCATCTGGGCATGGCCAAAACGCTCAAAGCTTATGCCATGCTTACATTGGTTGATGGTTTTGGAAGTATACCATATTCTGAAGCGTTGGATGCCAGTAACCTAAATCCTAAATTAGATGATGGTAAAGCAATTTATGATTCTGCACTTGTCCTTTTGGATGATGCAATTGCTGACCTGAAAAACGAGGACCGAAGAGGATTCCCGGAGAATGATCTCTATTATGGAGATAAAGAAGGGGATGACAAAGTTAATGCGTGGGTTAAAGCGGCTAAAACAATGAAGTTGAAGGCATATTTAAATACAGGCAATACGTCTGAATTTAATGCGCTGGTATCTGAAGGAGATATTATCTTAACTCCTGAAAATAACTTTACGTTTAATTTTAGCACAAACGATGCTAATCCAGATTCGCGACATCCGGGATATATAACTAATTATGCAGGTTCTCCACAGACTTATATGTCGGTTAACTACATGAACTTCTTATTAAATGATAAGTCGGCGAGCATAAATATGGATCCGCGAATGCGATATTATTTCTATCGCCAAACAACTTCGGACCCTACCGATGTGACTAAAAATACATGTATCACGGCTCCCAAACCATCCCACTTTAATACCGACGATCCTTGGTGTCTGCTTGGTGATGGTTGGTGGGGACGCGATCACATGATTGATGATGGTATTCCACCAGATAATGAGCTTCGCACTACTTACGGTGTTTATCCGGTAGGTGGGGCATTTGATGATGGATCTGGTGGCTCTACTGATGCAACTATGGGACTTAAAGGTGCTGGATTCCGGCCTATATTGATGGCTGCTTATACCCATTTCTTGATTGCGGAAGGAGAATTAACTCTTAATAATGATCCTGGCGCTGCAGAGACTGAATATCTGGCCGGTGCTGAGCAATCTCTTGAAACCGTACGAGATTTCGGTGCAAGTGTAACGGGTGGAAGTGGGTTTGCAATGACTCAATCTGATATTAACAACTATCTTTCTATTATTGAAGGTAGATGGGATAATAACCCCAGTGAACGATTACGCTTAAATAGCAAAGAGTTCTATTTGGCTTTATGGACCAATGGAATTGAAGCTTATAACATGATGCGTAGAACTGGTTACCCAAACAGGGAAGATAATTTGCAGCCTGCACGTGAAAAACAGCCAGGAAATTGGTATCGAACTTTTTGGTATCCTTCAGACCTTACAAAACAGAATAATAGTGTTGATCAAAAAAATAGTACTTTAGATCGCACATTCTGGGATACGGATGGTTCTGCAGATGCATTTAACTTTTAAATAAAGAAGGTATTCTAATGAAATATTTTAAACATAATATAACATCGGTTTTTCTGGTGCTCTTGATGTTTGCGTTGTTCTCTTGTGAGTCTTCGTCTACTTCAGAAGGCCCCCAGTTAAAAGAGTTACTGGATGAAGCAAAGACGAGTACAGGAGCTTTTCTAAGAGTTGCTTCTGTAAAATCAGCTGCTTTTGATCTTGCAGACAAAAGTACAGCAGCATATACTATTAAAGCAGAATACGAAGATGGAGAAGGTAATTCTCTGCTCGAAAGTGTAGAATTCTATGTTGCTTACGAAAGTTTTGCATTAGATCCGCAGCAACGCGAAACCATTAAGGAAACAAAAGATCCGTTTAAGACGGTAGATGCCTCTGCATTTGAAGAGGACTCAGAAAGCGGTTTACCTACTGCTACTATATCTGTACCCCTTTCAGAGGCAGTTTCTGCCCTTTCCGGTTTATCGATGTCGGATTTGGGGGTTGGTGATAGCTTTGAGTTGAGATGGAAAGTGAATTTGACTGACGGTCGATCATTTTCTGTTGATCAATCAAGTGCTCCTGTAAGTAGTGGGTTTTATAGGTCCCCATTTTTCTCACGTGTAAAAACCGTACAGAAAATTCCAGCAGATGAGTTTACAGGCATGTACCACTTTGAAGCTCAAGGTGCAGGTGTATTTGGCTGGCCAACATTCGAAACATCTTTTGATGCCCAATTGTCAGTGGATCCTGAGAATAAACTTAATGGAAGGGTATTCACTGCTAAACCTTATCCACCAGGTGCATCTGGCTTTGATCTTGCTGAAATTCAGGTACCTATTGCTTTAGGACCAACAGCAACACCTACATCAGAGGTAGGAACGGGGCTTGGATGTGATGCTGGACTTGCTGTAGGACCAATGCAAAATTCTTCACAAAATGGCGTTATCATTGATGTGAATGACGATAGTCAATTCACATTAGTAGTGGGTGATAATGTTAGAGGGGATTGTGATGCAAGTCCTGTTGATGTAACCTACATAGTTACTAAATTGTAGTAATCAAAGTATTCTTACTAGGTTATATAGGGTCATCCTGTTTAGGGATGGCCCTTTTTTATTCAATAAGAAATCTGTTTTTCTCATATTTAGCAGGGTACTAGTAAAATAACTATCCGACATAGAAAAGGTATACATGAAATCAGAGGCTCTACTATGCTCCTGTTAGATGTGCCCGTTCACATAACTGATTTTAAGATGGCACTCATAGCTTTAACCGAAGCTGAATTATAATCCGCGGGTGCGTTTAGATCGATTATAGTCTCAGCGATTGCTCGTTTCAAACAGGAATATCCAATAAGTGTTTGGTTTAGTAAGGTTACAACTCAGTTTTATAAATTGGTTTTATGTGGGTAGGTATAGGAGAAATAGCCCTTGCTGTTCTGTAGAACCCTCATCAAGTTGCTATACTTAGGGTTTGGTAGCCTCCTCATAGTATAAGAGTGATAGTTTTTAGCAAGTTTCTATTTTGGTTAGAACAAACCTTAGTTGGTATGGATATATTTAAGAAAATATTTTTCAATTCTTTATTCCCGTTTAGCCTCTCGCATTAATTCTTGGTATTTGGGCCTAAAAACTCCAGATTATAGTTTTATTGTTGGCTATTAAAAAGCGAAAATTTTGACCAACTACATGTTAGTAGTTTATAATTAGAAATAATGTACTTTCTCTACTTTTAGTCGATCTATTTGTAATTAATTGTTGTCTATTAATACGGTACTATATTACAGTTTTGCAAAAGATAAGATCGATAGTAATTTCGTTGTGTATAATAGTTTCTGTAAAAGGGGATAAGTAGAAAAAAGAAAGGCCATGGCTAGGTTCTGACTTATTCACCAAAAATGATAACTAAACCATTGCCATGACCTCTAAGGAAAAGGATACGAAGAACGAAGAATTTTCAGCTGGAAGATTTGTTAGACTTGGGCTACGAGAACCTGCTGGCGAAGATGCTGCAATTAGGACTGTAGCATTTTATGGAACTTGAACGTGACCAACATATTGGGGCGCCCCCCTACGAGCGCAGCGTCTCGCAAGGCTACAAGCTGCACCAGCTCTACTCGCAGGTGGGGACGCTGCATCTGCGGGTCCCGCAGACCCGCGACGGAGAATTTCATCCGTCCATTTTGCAGCGGCATCAGCGTAGCGAAAAGGCGTTAGTGACCGCTTTGGTCGAGGCGTATGTGCAGGGCGTGTCTACCCTGAAGATGGCCAAAGTGACCGAGCAACTGTTGGCCAAGCAGTTTTCGGCAAGCACGATTAGTCGCTTCTCCGAGCAGCTGGACGCAGAGCTGGAGGCTTGGCCGAGCCGGCCGTTAACTCAAGATTTTGTGTATTTCCCGCTAGGAGCGGTCCCGTCGCGACGGGATCATCGTCGAAATGGCCGTACTGGTGGCTATTGGCGTAGTTGAGAGTGGACATCGCCATGTTTTGGCCAATCGAGACCGGTTGGGGCGAATCCGAAGCGGTCTGGAGTGAGTTTATCAAAGGACTTAAGAAGCGTAGACTCTCCGGGGTCCGGTTGTTTGTCAGTGATAATCATCCCGAGATCAAAGTGGCCTTGCGTAAGCACTATTCCGGGGTTCCGTGGCAGCGCTGCCAATATCATTTTCGTCCGAATGCCCTCGATCAGGTCCCCAAAAAGCGCGAGGATCAAATTCTGGAAGCACTGGAAAGGGGGTGGAAAAGGGGAAACTCCTACCAGCAGGCCAAAGACAAGCTTGAGGAACTGGTTAATGAGCTCTCAGATTCACTGCTGGATTTGGCCAACTGGCTGAGGGAGCAGGCGCCCCAAACCTTAACCGTCTTCCAGGTGGATCTGGCCTCGCATCGGCGACGGGTGCGCACGACCAACGCTGTCGAGCGGCTTCATCAGGAGCTAAAGACAGCTGACTGCGGCTTTTTGGAACCTCTTAAAGAGCAGCATGCGGATTGGATAACCGGGCGACGGTATCTGAGGCTGGACCAACTTAAAAAACTTCAGAAAAACCGAAATTTTTCTTCGAAGGACCCCTCCGAAGAAAACAATCAAACCAGCAATGGCTTAGTAACTTTTACAGAAAAAAGTTGCACAGGCAGTAATTTAGTATCTGTATTTATAAGTCAGGGCTTTGTTTTATATTTAAGATGCATCAAGCCGACCTTGAAATAGCAGGGTAATAAAAATTATAAAAACAGATTATGACTTATAATCTACGGGTAATAATTTGTCCCGTCAACCAAAGCTCCCGTTGCATGTACTGAATAGTGTAGTAAAAGTTATTTCGTTTAAATATATAATGATAAAAAGGAAAATATTTGCTTTTTAATTTGGGTTGTACGAAACGAAAACTGTATTCAGGATCTTCTCGGTTATAGGAGTAATACCAACTAAGATGATTTAGTCTGTCTTCGGTATACCACGGAGGGCCAAATAAAACGTATATCATTCCTAAGTCAGTTTTCCAGCCTTCTTTAAAATTAGAAAACTGTTTATTGGCTTCTTCAACCCGTTGATAATAAAGCTGAATTACATCTCTTGCTCTGGCAGAGCTACCAATATTTTTTAACCAAAAACGATCTATCTCTTTTTTCAATGAGTCTCTGTCGGAGATTGCTATGAACTCTTCATACCGTTTTTCGCCCATCAGGTATATAAGAGGCCGTGCAAGTTCTTTTGTGGATTTTACTGCAGGATAGTTCTTGCTTTTTATCCCAAAGTCTCGAGCCTTGAATATCTCTTTTTCTCCTCCTTCTTTTGAAGCTGTTACCTGAAATCGATAGTTGCCACGATCTTGAATGGCAAACTTATATTCAATAAAGACACTGCTATACTCACTTAACACCCTTTTATTAGATTGTAACTCTGTTTCTTTATCATAATCAATGCCTTTGTATTCAATACTTGAGGGGCTATAATTTGAATAATGCATAGGCCGGGCATAGCTGGTATCAGACTCGAAGCGAAGTAGTCTGGAATTCAGTTCCATACTTTTTTTCGATTGTGGACTCATGATTTGAAACACAAAACGAAGGGAATCAACGTTGCCTTTTATATCATAAGTATTGATACGTTGCCATTCACTATCTTCATTATTTTTACCATACATGTGGATAGATGATAAAGAATATTTTCCTTGTTCAGTTTTAGGAATATAAGAAGTTACTTCTTGCGTTATTTTTTTATCAGAAGTTAAATCTGTAACCGTGACAAGTATTTTATAGTGGCTGGGGGGGACCGAAAAGGTGTTTTCTAATTCAATAGTCTCGCTGGAAGAATTAATTTGCTCATCTAACGTGGCTACTTCCCGTTTAAAGTGTTTTTCAGAGATGATATTTTCGGGATTCTCAGCATCAACTATCTGAATACTAATGGAAGCTTTAGCTTTAAGAGAGTCAATATCCTTTTTGTAAATTAGACTCCCCTTCACTATATGGGTTGAGATTTTTAGATGGGCGTCTCCCTGTCTATCTACATATCCAAAACTAGATGTTCGGAACTCCGGATATCCGATTTTAAAATTGTAACCAGTACCATGTTTGATATTTGTATTTCTACTTGAGCTGCAGGCAAATACCAAGGATGAAGCGACAAAGATTAAAAGCAAGTTATTTTTAAAAGAGTGCATAAGAATTCTTTTGTATCAGATTGTTTTACAATCAATCACCAAAATATTGAAATTAAACAGCTATATATAAATACCAAATTTATTCTTGCTATTTATTTTATATGATAGGGTATTGCTTAAAATAATATGTTGGATAATGCTGCTTCTTAAAGTATCTTTTTCTTAATTAGTACGTTTTGGTATAAAAGTATACAATAGCCTATAAAGGTGTATGAATATAACAAGTAAGATAATCGGAACGATCATTCGTTTGCAATATTTGTCTTTACACAGTTTAATAATGAATGATTGGATTTTTAGAATCTTTGTTAAATAATCTTAAAAGATTGGTATATGGGATGAATATTTATACATTAACAATAAATTTGTTAACACTACATCAACAAATCTTGGTTAGTTATGAATTGTAAGGAGCTTTGCACTGGGTGCACCAGTTTAGGAGCTCGATACTGATAAATAACTAATATAATACCATCTATGTAGATAACAGCTGCGTGATTGGTAGTAATGTAAAATAACTCTAACTTAAATATAGTCTTAATATGCTTAAAAAGTTACTAACAACATTCCTTGTTATGACCTTTGTCGTGTCGTTGGGCCTTGCCCAGACGGGCGGGATACAGGGAACAGTTACGGATGCAAAAACCGGTGAAACAGTACCTGGGGCAAATGTAGTATTAACCGAAATAACAAAAGGTACATCTACAGGACCTAGTGGAGAATATTCTATAACTGAAGTGCCTTCTGGTACGTACACGTTGAGAATTACTTTTGTTGGTTTTAAACCATTTGAAGCCCAAGTACAGGTAGAATCTGGTGAGACGATAACAAAAAATGTGCAACTCCAATCGGGGTCAATTGATTTGAATGAAGTTGTTGTTACTGGTTATCAAACTCGAACTAAAACTGAAAGTAGTATTTCTGCTTCCTCTGTAAGTTCAGAAGATTTAAAGACTGCACCGAACTCTTCGGCTTCTCAAAGTCTTACAGGTAAGGTCGCTGGTCTTAATATTACTACCTCAAGCGGTCAGCCTGGTGCAGATCCTCAGATCAATCTCCGAGGTGTTTCTTCGCTAAATGGTAATACAGAGCCGCTTATTCTACTTGATGGCACACCAGTAAATGATGATAATATCGCTAGTTTAAACCCTAGTGTGATCGAAAATGTAACCGTGCTTAAGGATGCTGGAGCTACTGCTATATATGGAACACGCGGTGCGAACGGAGTAATCCTGATCCAAACCAAAACTGGATCTTATAATTCTGGTGTAGAAGTTGACTATACTGCAGAACTTAAGTCAACTTCGCTTCGCGCAGATGATTATGATAGGCTAAGTGGCCCCGAACAGCTTCAATTAGAGCAGGATTATTTAGGTGGTAATGTATTAGGTTTGACACCATCTGAATTTGGGAATGCGCCAGATACTGATTGGATTGACTATTTCTTCGATCCGGCTCTTTCTACTCAGCATTCTCTTTCAGTATCAAATGGAAAAGAGAATATTAAAACCTATACTGCTTTTGGTTTCACAAATCAAGATGGTGCTCTTAACGGTTCCAGATTGAGACGATTTAATATACGGAATAATATTACGGGTCGTTCTAGTAATCAAAAGTTTAATTTCGGTGTTAATACATCTATTAACTTCAATAATGATCGGTCGCGTACAGGTATTGGGGGAACTGGGATAAATCAGAACCCTTTATTGGCGGCTAAAGAATCTGTTCCTTATTTAAGTCCAGAAGATTATCCGGGCAATGGTGCCGATCTTATCACCTTATCTGGTGTAGGTTTTGCATATACTCCTCTTTATTTAATTGATAAGAGAAAATATGCTCGGAATGGAGATCGCAGAGTAAAGGTTACTGGTGCTGTAAATGGATCATATCAATTAACAGAAGAGCTGGAAGCGAATCTGCGCGTTGGTGGTGACTACGAGCGTAATGATAACCGTAACTCGCGGCATCCAGAATCATTTAATTCAATTATTTTTGCCGAGACGGGTAATAACTTCAATGGTCAACAACAAGCTTTTAGCACTGAGTCACTTACTTATGACCTAAGCACCAGCTTGCAATATCGGATGCAATTTAATGAAATCCATGATATTTCGGCTGGAGCATATTTTGAAATGAGTCAGGGCTTTTATGAATTCAGTGGTTTTACCAATAATGGTATTGTACCAAATACTTTTGCGGCAGGAGATGGGGCTAGTTTTATCGGTGATGGACCTTTCAATGATTGGTTTAAAAATCCAGTTTCGCTAAATAAGTTACAATCTGGGTTGTTATCATATTTTGGTACTGTTGATTACAGTTATGCTGACAGGTATGGAGCTTCCTTGACACTCCGACGTGATGCTTCTTACCGATTTTCTGATAGTAATAAATGGGGAACATTTTATGCCATTTCAGGCCGATGGAATATTTCCAATGAATCTTTCATGGATGATATGCCCTTTGATGTATTGAAGCTTCGTGCCTCATACGGAAAAAGTGGTAATCAGAATATAGTTGGAGCCCAGGGCCAATTCTCTAATTTTGGTGGTAGTTCACTAACTAAAAATTTATTTGCTTCAGGGAATACTTATAAGGGGGCACCTTCAATATTTTTTGCCCAATTAGGTAATAGTGAGCTCAAGTGGGAAGAAGTTATACAAACAAACGTGGGTATTGACTTCGAACTATTTGATTCCCGCTTAGTCGGTTCGTTAGAAGGATATGTCAAACAAACCGATGACTTATTCCAAAGCGTACCACTTTCGGCATTGACTGGTCAAACATCAATCAATACCAATGTTGGTTCATTGGAGAACCGTGGATTTGAATTTGATGTAAGTTATGATTTCTTGCGTTCTCGCGATGGTCTTAATCTAACAGTAGGTATACTGGGTAGCTATAATAAGCAGGAAATTCTTGACCTGCCACAAGAAGATGGACAAATCGTTAACGGTTTAACCACTCTTCGTGAAGGCGGACCGCTCGGTGAATTTTATGTTTATCCGTATGAAGGAGTAAATCCTGACAACGGCAATTTACTATTCCGTGATGCGGAAGGAAATCTGACTGAAAACCCTTCTGCTGCAGAAGACCGCAGAACCACAGGAAAAAATATTTATCCAGATTGGCAAGGAAGTCTTAATTTTGATTTAAGCTACAAGGGCTTGTATTTGCAAACCCAATGGCAATACGCTGTAGGCATTTATCGATTTGACTTCCAATATGCGGGGTATGTCAATCCTAACAATATTGGGCAATTTGTAAGCTCGCGTGATATCTTGGATAGTTGGACTCCACAGAATACAGATGCTTCTCAACCGAGATATAATGCACCGAATCGAAGTCTTGATGGTAACTCTGATCGATTCCTTGTAAACTCTGATTATGTCCGGTTACGACATGCTACTCTTGGATATCAATTACCTTCAAATATAGTTGAAAAAGCCAATATAAGAGGAGTAAATATTTATGTCAGTGCTGAAAACTTACTCACATTTACTGAGTGGAGAGGACTTGATCCTGAGACTCTAAATGCTACTAATTCGCGGTTATACCCAAACCCACGTATTGTTTCTGTAGGTCTTGAAATTCAACTATAAAACGTATTACTATGAAGATGTTAAATAGACTTATTTTATTCAGTTTTATACTGGCATTTGGTATTGTCAGTTGCGATAACATTACAAATATTAATCAACCTGGAAATCTACCTTCTGAGGACGCATTGGAGAATGTTGATGACTTAGAGCTAGCACTTCCAGGATTGTACTCAAATCTAGATGTCTATGACTTAGTTTACTTTAATTCTGTACGAACAGATGAAATTGCTCCAGGACCCGGCAATGGTGGGCAAGGGCTTGGTGGCCAGTATCAGTTCGTACTAAATACCACCAGTGCGATTTCTGCTACAGCTTGGAACAGTGGTTATAGTTCTATTGATGAAATAAATCGTTTTATCAATAGTAGTAGTGAAATAGACCCTGGTGATAGTGAAGATCTCTATAATGATCTGCTGGGACAGGCACACGCTATGCGTGCTTTTGAATATTTTAAACTAACTAGTTTATATTCAGAAGATATAACTGATAACAGCTCGATGGGAGTGGTAGTATCTACGGAAGTGCAAGATAGAAAAGTAAAACCGACACGGAATACTACCGGTGAAACTTTTTCCCAAATTCTTGCTGACATTCAAAAGGCTGAAAATAAAATAGATCCCAGTCTTGGACCTGCCAGCAACGCAACGCGTTTTACATTGCCTGCACTTACAGCTTTAAAGGCTCGTATAGCTGCTTATCGCAAAAACTATGAGCGGGCTGATTCATTATCTCAGGTAATTATCGATAATCATGCTTTGGCAGGTCCTGCTGATTATCAATCTATGTTTGGGGAAGATACCCAGGGTGAGGTTCTTATGAAGTTAGAACGCACACTAGGTGACCCTTATGAAGGCCAAGCTGCTATAGGTACACCGGCAGGTTCTGGATTTATTGGTAATATATATGCTCAGGTAGCATTTTACAGAGGAGTACATTACCATGTAGAACAGTCGTTGGTTGACCTTTATCCAGGAAATGACATTAGATCACGTACTAACTACTTTCCTGATTCAGGTCTACCGGCAAATCTTCAAAATGGCCCATTTAACTATGTCTACAAATATAGTGGTGGGGTAGAAGGAGAAGATACACCTCTGCTGAATGATCAGAAATTGTTTCGGGTATCTGAAATGTACTTGATTAATGCAGAAGCTAAGGCTGCAACTGGCGATTTGCCTGGAGCTGCACAACGTATATTTGAACTGCGTTCTGCCCGTACCTTTGCGGCACCAGGCCCAAGTTTACCGAGTTATGCAAATCAACAAGAAGCATTTGCTGATATTCTAGTAGAACGACGTAAAGAGTTGGCATTTGAAGGACATCGTTGGTTTGATCTCCGAAGAATGGGACCAGTGGCAGGTGTTACTATTGATCGTGATGAAACTGTTACTGGTATTGGTGGATGTAATCAATATGATGCTTGTGTGGGACCTGATCCTGCTCAAGATTCAGAAAAATATGTATTACCAATTCCACAAAATGAGCTAAATGCTAATCCCAATATCAAACAAAATCCTGGATATGGCGGAGGTGCAGGTTCATAGGTTACCACTGCACTAGTTGATGTTTTTAAAACCTGTCCCTTTTATAAGGGGCAGGTTTTTTTATTAAAGGAGCTTACAAACATTCTGGCAAGGTTATTATCCACACTTGAATTCATATAATAAAGAATTCAAGTGTGGGTGATTTTTGTAATTGTTACTAGGTTTGATTTCAAGATATATTGTTTAATGACATGGGAGCATTAAACAATATATCTGAATATGATATGTACTCTTAATCTAAGAGTAGACGATTAATACTGGGTTTCTTCTATACTTAGGATACGAATAAAAGAAGAAATTTTCGCAATTTTCCCAGGTAAATGCATTTTCAGTAGGGTCCCGAGAAGAGGCTTACCTAGTTGAAAAAGAACTGAATTATAGGATATCCAAAAGGGCAAGGAGTTCTTTACCCCCAAAAATGTGAACTTGCTACATTTTGGTGGACACCCAGTTAA
>NZ_JAALLS010000033.1 GCF_011059105.1 Fodinibius halophilus
CTTTCATGTTGCATTTACTACTTGAACTCAGATTTAACTACTAATAATTGCTTAAAAAGTAACTCTTGAGAGCAGTTCATCCCCTTGACTGTACACCCAAATTGTAGAATCATTTTCAACAGCTAACGAATTTGGCGGATGTTGGAGCCACGTATTGCCAAATATACGACCCGCAAAATGACCTCTTTTATTAAACATCATACCAACTGTCTTCTTCCCTTTGAAGGGGCCTCCCCACGATTTTATGATAGTACCATTTTGCAGATAGTTGATATCCCTGACTTTTTCAGTAAAACTTTTCCCTAAGTTTGAGGTTTTCTGCATAATTTTCTCATCTTCCTGCATTTTTTCCCATTCTGGCCCTTGTTGAATAGAAAACTCACTTAACTTTTCTTTCTTACGCAAACTGAATAGAAATGATTTCCCAGTCAGCCCTGAAGTTAAAATTATATTCTTAGATTGAAACAAGTTCATAGAAAAGAATGGAATGTGATCTGTTTTATTTAAGATAGGTTGCAGAATCTTGTTATTCCCAAAAGCATCAATTTTCTTTCCATTCTGATTAAAAACTATAAACAAGTTGCCTTCATATCTTTGCGGCACATCATTTAGAATAACAATACTACT
This sequence comes from Fodinibius halophilus, assembly GCF_011059105.1. GTDB lineage: Bacteria > Bacteroidota > Rhodothermia > Balneolales > Balneolaceae > Fodinibius > Fodinibius halophilus. The sequence continues at coordinate 628 of NZ_JAALLS010000033.1, forward strand.
GTCGGGCAGTATTTCAAAATCATTAGCCAATCCTAACCGAAGCCTGATATCTGAGAGATGATTTCCTAGTAAATCAAACTTCGCAATTTTGCTTTGCTCGAAATCTAAGATAAATATTTTGCCGTTACGTACCTTTATCACATTAGGAAATAAAAATTCTCCCGGACCTCTGCCCTGTGCATCTATAAGCATTTTGGGAGAGCCGTTATTATTTAGTCGCACCAAGTGCCCGGAACTAAACAAAAGAAGTGCAGATTTATCATCAACTGCAATATCATCCAGGTCTCGTGTGGATAGAGAGTTTTCAATCAAAAAAGATGTAAATTGTGTAGTATCAGCTAAAAAATTTACAGATCCTTTTATTACTCTATCTCCCTGATGAAATGTATTTACTGGTTCTCTATACTCTGTTGTTTGACACTGACAGAACAATATAATGGTGATCAAAAAATAAATAAGATAACTGATTTTCTTCATAGTAATTTTATTTACTGTGATTAAGTTGGGGGGCGTTGCGCCCCCCAAAACATGATAAGATCCTGAACCGACGGCTCAGGGTGCCATACCAATTTTCAAAACTCTCTAACATCTATTTGCCTTTGCATAAGAAATAGTTCTTTGACCACTGTAATCAATACCATTATTTCCTTTTGTTCCTTCATACACACAATACTTCCGAGTTCTCGTAAAACTCCCTCCTATACTCCCATACTTGCCGCCAGCACCAGCGTCAACAGACCAACTATCAGTATAACAATAACTGATTTCCCCCCCTGGAAAGTACCACCCACAAGATAGTCACATAATCTAGCCTGTACCTCAGGTATAGCCATCCCCAAAAATATAAGGGTGATAAATGTAACCGAAAACTTTACAATTTTTGCTTTCCTTTTTAAATCGATTAAATTTTCCATAAAAATTCCTCACTTGGTTTTTAGTTGTTGTAGAATATATTTCATGCTCCAGCATATTTTTCTAATGCTTGTGTTATATTAACAAAAATTGCCCCCCCCCGCAATTTTATGATCTACTCATTATTTTGAGTACTATTAAATCTACTTGGCCTTATCTCTTTTACCCATTTATTTAACGCTCCTCTTCCCTTGAGTTTTAATTTTTTACAGATACGATAGCGATGATTTTCAATGGTTCTTACACTCAAATTTAACTCATCAGCTATCCTTGAAGTGGAATACCCTCTAGCTATAAGTTCAATAACTTCACTTTCCCGTTGACTTAATTTTAATAAAGCTTTGAGATAGCAATTGATTGATTTGCGTAGTTTCTCTCTTGAGATATCCTCTTCCATACCTCTGATGAATAAAATTTACTTTCCGCGTTAAACACAATTCAGTAAAATAATAAGAAAAAATACGTTAACCCACTAACCTCAATTTTTATGTAATGAGCGACGTTCCGGGGTATTGAGCCTCGACCTCAAAAAAGTCGGCAGCGGTAGATGCCACATCACTAAACGTACTTCGCGTGCCCAAGTTAACGCCCTCTCCTTTCGAAGCCGGAAACAGCAATACCGGTACAAATTCCCTACTGTGATCAGTGCTTTCGGATGTTGGATCGTTACCATGATCTCCCGTAATAATCAGTATATCATCTTCATCCAGTTTACTGACAATAGCAGGAATGGCCCGGTCGATCTCTTGCAGGCACTCGGCATAACCGGCCGGATCCAACCGATGCCCATACTTTTGGTCGGTATCTATAAGGTTCACAAATACGAAACTGTCGGATGCTGCCGACATTAAACTTAATAGCTGTGAAATTCCTTCGGCATTACTTTTTGTCCGTCGAAATTGCGTAAATCCGTTGCCCCCAAAGAGATCTACTACTTTACCAATAGAATAAGTCTTGACTCCTTCCTGCTTTAATCTATTCACAATATTATAATCGGGCGGGGTCAAAGAAAAATCATGACGCTGATCTGAAAGACGCTCAAAACTCCCCGGCTTCCCTTCAAATGGTCGGGCAATTACCCGTCCAACACCATGTTCATCCTGTAAAATTTCGTTCCTGGCGAACTCACACCATTCATACAAGGTATCAACCGGGGTCACATCTACGTGTGCTGCAACCTGAAAAACACTGTCGGCCGAGGTATACACGATAGGATAACCCGTCTCAAGATGCTCTTCCCCATAATCGGCGATTACTTCTGTACCGGAATATGGCTTATTTACCAAGACCTCATCTTGGCCAATCCCTTCACGAAACTGCTGTATAACTTCATTGGGAAACCCATCGGGATAGGTAGGAAACGGACGATTGAGCTGAACACCGGCTAATTCCCAGTGCCCGGTGGTGGAATCTTTTCCGGCCGAAACCTCACGCATTTTACCATAGGCACAAAGCGGATCTGACTCTCTGGGGACAGATTTAAGCGGAATAACATTTCCCAATCCCATCCGCTGCAAATTGGGCAGCTTACAACCTGTTTGTTCGCAAAGATGACCCAGTGTATTTTCGTTTTCATCGCCATATTCATCGGCATCTTCCTGGGCTCCCACGCCGAGTCCGTCAATTACAACCACATAGCAGTTTCCCATAAATTATATCGCCTCATTTTTATTGGATTTCAATGCCTGTGAAAGCGCTGACTTTGCATTAGACAACAACTGGTATGAATCGTCATAATTGCCATCAATACGAACATACCCTGCTTTAATACCGGTTTCAATATGTATACCATTTTTAAGCTCAAATGATTCCGAAAACTTCTTTTTCAATGCTGCTGTCCAGTCTTTTACTGTTTGTTCATCCTTATTTTGAATAAAAAAGGTATACACGTAATCTGAGTTATATCCCAATATCCCGGGATATCCAAATTGGCTGGGATTAAATGCCGAAATAAGATCGCTCTGCATTTGACTAAGCTGCTCCAGACGCAATTTTGTGCGCAGTTCGGGCACGTTTGAAATTGTTACCAATCCAAACCAAGAATGATACTTATGAGAATTATTGGTAAGCCTGTGTAACTCCGCATTCACTGTTTTCTCCCAAAGATCTGGTAGAAATGCACCATATTCATTCGTGAAAACAGAATCATCCAGATCCATCTTAGGATCATTCGCCTGCATCTGTAATGCGGCAATACGAACCAAGTTAATGAGCTTATGCTTGGTAGATTCTTTGAAGATCAGAGGATTCTTATCATATACAAGCACTACCCCCTGTCGGCGATCTTTCATCATCAATGGAATAGCCATCGAGGCTCCCTCGGAATGGAGTTCACGGGGAGACAATCGCTTGGGATTATTGTTAAAATGGATTGCGAATTCAGCTTCGCCCTGCTCGGCAGCCTCATAGGCCAGGGACCGTTCTTCCATCTGCATACCGATTGGAGGCGCATATTTCGCTTCATCAGCATTCATTACATTACACCAGCTGTCCATACCGCGAGTAATGAACGATACTCCCCCATCATGTAAAAACGTCTGGATTGTGTTAAGTAATCGCCTCACCATTTCGGCTCGGTGGCATCGGGTTTGGATATTTGAAAGGAGATCTTCGTAATCGATCCATTCATCTTGCTGCTCATACAGGTCACTAATCTCAAGATAGGTATTCAACACGTTGCGTAGCGCATTGATATATGAGTAGATCACATCACTCTTATTCTCGGTAAAGATATGATCTGTCGATTCGAGAACGGTAATAGCCACCGTTTCCCCATTATTGACAAATGGTAGCAGCGTTACATACCGAACCGGTACCTCATTGTAATAGTGCGAAAACATTTCGGCCGGCAGGTCTTGTCCAATCTCAATGGCTGTCGGCTCATCCAGGTCTTTGAATTGATCTAAAAAATGATTCTCAAAGCTAATGCGATCTTTAAACATCACATTATTAAGCACCGTGGATTTCGTTTCCATTACAAATTGCTCACGCGAGCGGTTCACCCAATACATATAGGCCGTTTCCATCTCGGAGGCACTGCGTAACAGAAACATTAGGTCTTCCAAAACCTGCTTAAACTCTCGGAGTGCTTTCTCCTGACGTTTTCGTCCCATTATTTCTGCATTCGACCGATCCTTTTGGCGTGCCGTTGCGTAATTATCCATCCCTAATTATTTATCTTGTTAGCTAATTCTTCTGCTTGCTCAACCATCCGCTCTATCGCATTCAGACCATTATTCCAAAAGTCCGGATCTGTAATGTCGAGTCCCATCTTCCCGACAATATTTTCCGGCCAGTCTGATCCTCCGGCCCGAAGCATATCCATATACTTTTCGGAAAAACCATCCTTTGAACGAGTATACTCATCATACAGTGCCAATACCAAGAGCTCTCCAAAAGCATAGGCATACACATAGCCCGGGGTATGCAGGAAGTGCGGAATATAACTCCACCAGATATCATAGCCCTCGGTGAGCGTTACGGCATCGCCATAAATATCTTCTTGCGTTTCGCGCCAAAGTCGTGAAAAGTCATCGGTAGTAAGCTCACCTTGCTCGCGCCGATGGATATGCATCGCATGTTCAAACCTATTCATCGAAACCTGACGGAATACGGTAGCAATGCTGTCATCAATTTTACCAATAAGCAGTGCCAGCTTTTCTTTGGGATCGTCGAGCTTACTCATCAGCCGTTGAAAGACCAACATCTCACCAAACACAGAGGCTGTTTCGGCCGTAGTAAGTGGCGTACTGGCCTGTAGCATCCCCTGTCCGCGAGATAAAAACTGGTGAACGCCATGCCCCAACTCATGGGCCAGAGTCTGAACATCTCTTATCTTCCCATCATAATTCATAAATACATACGGATGTACTGATGGGACGGTACTTGCCGAATAAGCCCCTCCGCGCTTGCCCGGCTTCATTGCGGCATCAATCCAGTTGTGTTCAAAAAACTCCCCGGCTACGGTACCCATATCGGAATGAAAATCGGAATAGGAGTCCAACACCATTTCGCGTGCTTCATCCCACTCAATCTCTTTCTCATTTTTTAGGAGTGGTGCATACCGATCATAATCATAGAGCTCATCATAGCCCAACAGTTCACGCTTTAAATCATAGAATCGATGTACAATACTGTAGTTATCCGTTACCGAATTAACTAAGATATCAACGGTTTCATCATCGATCTCATTGGAAAGATTGCGCGAGGATATCCAGCTGTCGTAATTGCGCAGCTTGTCATCGGTATGTTTGTCGGCCAGTAGTGTATTAAAAATGAAGGTGAGCGTACGGCTGTGTTCTTTAAAAGTGTTGGTCAGCGAGGCATGTGCTTTCTCTCGTAACTCGCGATCCGGTTCATGCAGTTTACTTAGCACTTCTTGCTGAGTAAGCGTTTCACCGTCCAGTTCAAATCGCGCCGCTCCCATGGTCTCATCAAAATAGCGATTCCAGGCACTGCTTCCGGTCACCTTCTTTGCAGAGAGCACCTGCTCTTCTTTTTCACTGAGGATGTGGGGCTTATATCGTCGAGACGTTTCCAGGTAATGCTGGTAGTGTTCCAACTCTTCACTATCAATGAGTGCCTGTGCCCGCTCATCATCTATATCCAGCCATTCTACATCAAAGAATACCAGTTTTTGCTGAACCTCTGAGGAAAGCTCTTTAGCTTCCTGCATCAGCTTTCCATATTCAGGGTTGTTGGTATCGGTAGACCAGATCAGGTGAGCATATGAACCAATTTTGCTAATTATTTCTAACAGCTGTTCATACTCTTGTAACGCTTTTTTTAATCCTTTGGCCTCAAGGTTGGCTATCTGTCCTTTGTAATCATCAATAAAAGAATCAGCCAGCTCTAATACTTTCTTTTTATCGTTCTGCAGTGCGGGATCATCAATAGATTCGTAGAGATCAGAAAGGTCCCACCGGATCTCTTCTGCCCCTGTTTGTTCGTTCACCTTGTTGGTCATAAATACTTTCTAAATCACGTTATTAAATCACTGTTACTGCGCAATAAAAGTAGAGTTGTAACTGTAGCCTCTACATTACAATCGTGATCTAATATAAGAATGATTCGATAAGACTCATACCAGTGAAAGGAATTAACTTACGTGGAATTTTGCCATCTACAATAGCCTCAAAATAATATTTATCAGGCAAGCGATATAGTTTCGAGATCAAATAATAAGGGGCTTGGCAAAACTAATTCCTACGATGATACTGAATCCGGCGTAGTTTCTCTTTCAGAATTTCATATCCTGCTATTAATCTTAAAACCGAGATCCTAAAAAAGACAAGATACTTCGACAAGCCAACCTATGCTAAAGCTTCGGCTGATAAACTCAGTACATGGTTCAGGATGACATATCGAGTTTTGCGAAGCTCTCTAATAAATTGATGTTCTGCTTATATGAAAACGGGAGTATAACTTCCTTTTGAGCTTGTCACTTACTCCACAGGCTCAAAAAGAGCAAAAGTTATTGAATCCAAACATACTCCTAAAACGTTGCAAATTCAGGTTTTTATTCCATATCAACCTTCTTCAGAAAAGAACTTAAATTACCCTCTGATCCTATTCTTTCTATAGATACAACTTGAGCTTTATTATTAAAATATAGTTTAACTGGTACAAAAGGTATTAGCTCTTTTTCAAAAGCTAATGCAGTTGAATCTTGATGAGCTGCTAAAGAAAGATCATTGATCCTGAGAAAGGAGTTGTAAGTCGAAGCAAATTGCTCAATTACGATTAAATAAACATTCCCTTTATTAAAATTATCATCCCACCACCTCAATTCTTTTAAACAGGGAGCACAACTACTACTCTGCACAAATAAGAAAACTGCCCCGTTTAAATTTGCATCCATACCAATGCTAGTAAGGTAATTTTTCCAAGTTTGAGACTTGGTATCATAGAATTTATTATCAATAGTTTCCTTATCTGTATTGCAGCTATAAATAAAACAGATTGAAAGCAGACTAATGAGCAGTTTGTATTTTATATATGCCAATGGTATAGTTATCTGGATTATTATTTTCAACTAGATAAAGCCTATCTTTGTGTACTGCCTGTAAACTATAGGGTAAACTAATTTCACCAATGAAATTATAATTATACCTGTCATAGACAGAAATAAAATGTTTTTTATCTTGGGGAGAACGAGATTGATACCAATCTTCTGTCAAATTTCTGAAATAAATCAAGATATAACGACTGGTAATATAGATCCCATTAGTATAACTCTGATTAAGCCCCATCTCTCTTCTTTTTGATTTTTGATGGAAGGGGGATATCTTTTCTTCGGATTCAATGAAGTGATCACTTTTATAGCCAAAATAGGCCATCCTATTATGGTCCTTAAGATCATACACTTGTACGCGATAACTGTTCATTTGGGTTGAATAAATTTTATCCCGTTTGAAGTCAATATCAAAAACAGGTTGGGACGTATACATCGTTGCCTGACTTACATAAGGATCATATTTACCTATTGTTTTTTGTAACTCCCCCTCATAATTATTCAAAGCAATTAATTTTGAATATTCAGCATTCTCCAAATTACTATACTGGGCCTCAAGAATGCCCATGTAAATCAAGCTGTCATGAGCGTAGAAACTAATACCAAACCCCAATAATTGATCCTCAGTAAAAACTTTACTCGATTTTTTCAATTTACCATTTGAATTAAAAATCTTTACCAGTTTCTGAGGTGCATCGAAAACCAGTAGATTCTTATTTTCGTCAAAATTCCAGCTTGTAATTTCTACAAATTCACGGGGCCCCTTTCCCTGTTTACCTATAGTTGCCAAATGATTACCGAGACTGTCATAAAGCACGATATGATCTTGTAACATATCTTTTATAGCAATCCGATTACCGTCATTACTTAACCTTACTGAGGGATATGGATTGGCAAGAACAGTAGCATCAGATGAGTTTTCCAAAGGAAAACTGTATATATGATTGAGCTCCAAAGATTGCTTGTTAACTGTACTAACACTATAGGTTTCGCTTTGGTCAGCTCTATTACCACAACCGAAAACCATAAATACAAAACTACATATGAAAAATACACGCATTTTCTGTGAATTTAAATGACCATTCTACAGGATAGACTCGTAATAACCTGTAGAATGGTACAATTTATACTGAAAAGTTATTCTTTCTCCGGTGTAACTATTACGTCACAATAACAATTTACTGGAGCTTGAGTACATGGATCTGGCATATCTGGATAATTCAAATAACAAATGTCCAAGCTAGCTCTAGCCTCAACGCTTGAAGTTGGTGTATAAATAAAACCAAATACAAGAACTAAAGAAGCTATGAGTACCATTAATTTATTTTTTATCTCCATAACAAATACCTCTTTTTTGACTATTATTAATTGACTATTATTGGTTAGTAGACAGATTATTAAATCTGCCAAATCCCTGATTCATAAATTTCAAATATACAGTCATTACTAGCAGTACAAATGTTTTGACGGTGGTGACTTCCGGAGATATGGAAATCCACCCTCCCAAACAACCACAATCAGAAGCATTTGACCACCACTGGTATCCATTCAAAAAAATCATCAACGTAAAAAAAAGAATAGTCGCTGATAAAACCATAGCTAGCCAGATACCCCGCAAAAGTAATATTCCCAGCAATATCTCAACTGTAATTAAAACTAATAATCCAGTTAACAAAAGTCCTTCGCTCATCCATCCGATCCATCCTGTCGGCATTAGAGTAAAGATGAGATCAATCATATAATCTGCTGCTAATACTTTAATTGAAGCAGAAAGTATAAACAGACCACCGATTCCTTTTCTCAACAAATAACATATTTTATCAGTATCAATATTATAAACTGCTTCTAACTTCATAGCCTTACTGTTTATTATTTCTGTTTAATTATAAAAGGCATGTTTAAAGGTCCCAACCATTTTCGTTCCCTAATTTTATTCTATAATATATTTATCTAATTTTTGTATTAGAGACTGAAGTTTTTTTTCTGAAAGATTAGCAATTGTTGTTGGGGCATATCCGGTTTTATTTTTAACGAATTGATACAATCCCTTCTCGTTGCGAAATTTTAGACGGCGGGCAATTCTGTAATTTGAAAGCTCATTTTGTCTTAACAAGTGAATGGTTTTACGGGTACGATATGCCAACAACACTGGCTGGGGACGCCGGCCGAATTCTCGGCGAAAATGATCTGAAAAAAGCTTTGAATCTTCATATCCCATCTTTTGGGCCCAACTTGTAACAGTTACTATACTCAAAACGTCTCGTTTCAATATATTTATGGCCTGCTCTATAGGTAATTGTGAAGAAGTAGACGCTCTTTCTGTTTTTATTTCTCTCTGTGACATTTGAAAAGTAATTATACTAGGTTATAAGTTCCTTTCTACTAACAAAGAGAATTACCCCCCCCCCTTATTGTTACAAATAACTGAGAATATTAAAACATTTTATAATTTTGATGTTTTCTATCAGATAGGTAGTCTACTTGGCATCACTAAAAACAGGAGTACAACTCCCTTTGAGCTTGTTTCATAGAGGGACCTTTTCTCCCCCTCCCTAAACCTTAAACCTTATACTTATTCTACAGCTTCATACAGGGCAAAAGTTATATCATCCAGGCGCACCCCCAGATGGTGTTTGGAGATATGGGTAAGCATACTGCCCCAAGGCAAGTGAACGATCTTTTTGAACGTACCCTCTTCATCCATTACAGCCCACATTTGGGTATTTCCCCGGTAGTTTAGTTTTAGCCAAAATCGTCCTTTGTGATCGATCTTCATTTTTTCCACCGGTACTTTCATCTCAGGCAACTTCTCTTTAAGCGTCTCCCACTGTTTGGACCGGATTTCAGATTCCAGTGAATCATAGGTTGTATCGCTTAATCGCTGTGATGGCAGCGAAACCGGGATGGTTCTTAACGTATCAAGATCAGAAGACAGTTCTGCTATCTTTCCGGAACCCGTCCAATAGGTATACAACTGTTGTGTCTGAGGATGAACGACTATTTGCTGTGACTCGGCGTAAGGCACATACCGACCGCCTACCACTTTTCCATGCATAATTTGTCGGGCAATGGGACGCGCTTTCATGGTGACCGTCGTACCATATCTGCCTTCCGTAGTATATGAACTTAAGAAAAGTTTAGGAGACGCTTCTTTGTCAACCCAAATCCGTCTTGAACTGGCCCGAATAATAAATTTTCCCTCCTTGGTCGTTGGATAAACTTCGCTAACACTCATCTGCTCTTTCGGCTGAGGTGTGATCTCTTCAATAAAGTCCAATTGCTTATCAAAATGCAAAATCTTTTGTTTGATCTGATCGTACACTAAAGTGTGACCTTCATTTCCCCTTACAATATAAAGGGGATCTATTACCTCTCCCGGTCCCTTCCCCTGGCGTGCGACCTGTCGAATCACGGCTCCCTTTTCATCAACCACCAATAGCATAGAAGGTTTCCGTAAAGCAAGTAAGGCAGTTCCATTATCTAGTGGGATACTACCATATCCTAAATGAGAAAAATACACATCTCCTGCCTGTTGAAATCGATTTATCTCTTTGGGATGCTCCTGCGGCAGGCTTTGTACAAATTGCTGGGGCGTCTGTTCAGCTGACTTTTGTTGACAAGAAACGAGTCCCAAAATGAATATTCCTAAAATTAGATATATGCAGTATTTCATGAACTTTCTAACCTTTTTGATTGATGGTTTAGTCCTTTCTCCCAGAGTCCCATTAACAGTAAAATAAGCAAAGTACTACTGCTCAGTCCCCATACAACCACGGTAGCCAATCGCTGCCAAAACTCACTGCCATCCATAAAGATAAGCGGCAGCAATCCACCTATGGTTGTTAACGTAGTAATTAATACCGCCCGCATTTTATGCTTGTAGACATACAGCCAGCTGCGAAGTCCGTGAATGCCCAGCGAACGACAATACTGTTTTTCATGCATCAACAGGATAGCATTATTAACCACAACCCCTACACATAGCAAGGTGCCGGCAATTGCTCCCCGGTCGAAAGCCAAGTCATGATAGAGCGTTCCCAGCATCACTCCCAACAGGCTTAAAGGAACGGCCAAAATAACGACTAACGGATCTTTCCAGGACTCCAGCAAGGCCGAAACAATCATCCATACACTCAAGATAGTAAGCGCCAATAAGAGTAATAGGTTTTGGGTTTTGTCATCCTGACCAAAAGAAAAGAAACTTCCCCTTCCGAACTCCATATTCATACCTACAGGTACTGGTGTCTTTTCCAGTACTCCTTCAATATAATCGCGCCCCAGGCGGTAAGGACCAAGAAAGTCTACACCTACTACACGCCGATACGACTGGTCTTCGCGGCGAATCATCGACTGACTTTTCTCCCGCCCCAGCTCGGCCACCTCTGCTAGCGCAAAGACCGTGCTGTCGGTGGAAGAGATACGTTTCTCTTGCATTAATTGACTGGCGCTATTTTGTTGGTTCTTGTTTCGGCTGATCAGCGACATTTTTTGTCCCCCCAACTCAACCTTACCGATAGTATTTGTGGGATTCGCATCCAGAGAAATTGCTTTTAAGACATCGCGCCGGTTTAATCCATGGAGTGCCAGCTGTTGGTCATTTAACTGTAGATAGTATTGATAAAGGTCATCCCTGTTTCGCCAGCCTCCGGTCCCATGGATATCGACCTCTTTAACCCGACGGTTCTTTTTAAGCCGGCCGCGGAGATCTTGGGCCAGCTGCAAAAGCTCATCATAGGAATAGCCGGTAAGTGAAATTCTATGCATAGAAGATCCCCCGCCAAAACCAGTACTGATACCATCCCCCAGTCCACTTACCGAAATTGCAGAATTGCCCGTTCTTGCAGCTAAAAACATTGCTTCCGCATAAAATTGGTACGGTTCAGCACGCCTGAGATACTCATCCTTGATATAAAATACCAGACGTGCCCCGCTGTATTCCGAGATGGAGGTTTCATAAAATGAAAAGGCTTCTTCGTACGGCTTAATGATCTTTTCATAGTTACGCGCCATTTTATCGATCTCTTCCAGTGGCGTTCCCTGCGGGGTTCGGATGCTTACATAGATACGCTGTTGCCGATCGCGACCGCCCCAGGGACTTCCAAAATAAGTTTCATTAAAGAATTGGTAACTGATACCCCCTACCCAGGGATCGATATCCCCGCGGTTATCAAAATAAACCTGGGTAAACTCGGGCCAGGCCGTCTCTTTTTCCCAGTCCGGTGTTTCAATGGCAAAAAGAGGGATACCTATCGCAATTAGCAATCCCAAATAAAACACCCACCGCAAGCGGTGACGCCACACAAACAACCCCAATAAAGAGCGCCTTATCTTATTAAATACCCCGTTCTTAATCCGGTGCCAGCCGTTTGTTTTTTGTTGTGACTGGGCGGGAACGAACCAAACCAGCGCATATGGAATCCAGCTCAATGCAATAAGAACAGAAGAGATCAGGGTTAAAGAAAGGGCTACTGCCAACGGTACCAGGAAAAGCTGCAGCTCTTCCATTGCAAAAAAGAGGGGAATAAAAATGCCCACAGTGGTAAAGGTACTGCCCAATACCGGCACCAGCGCGCGGGGTAGCTGCTGTTGGATATGAGCCAAGCGTTCCTCTCGATCATCAGGCAAACCGGGATTTACCTGTTCAAAAACTACCACAGCATTATCGATGATCATCCCCAAAGAAACCGTAAGCCCTGCAAGGGTAATAATATTGAGCGTATACCCTATAAAGTAGAGCATCCCCACACTCATCAGCAATGAAAACAGGATGCTCCCCAAAATCACAAAAGGAGCACGAAACCGGCGGATAAATACCAACAAAATACAGAATACCACCAATAAACTAATGACCGCCTGGTATTGCAGGTTTCCAAACTGATCACGCAGTTGTTCCGTGGCATCTTGCTCCAGTTGAATAGTCATTCCCGAGGCAATCTCATTAGAAATTTGATCCATTCGCCTGCGAATCTCTTCGGCCACCCCTATAGCATCAGCTCCACTTTCTTTGACAAAACTCATACTCAGCGCCGGGCTCCCGTTTATCCGCTTTAAGCGTTTGGCGGGATAATCCCTGATATTTACATCAGCTACGGATGATAACTTAACCGTTCGCTCAGTATTCGGCAACCTCAGGCGCAGGTCTCGAATGGCTTCTATTTTATCAAACTGAGGTTCTATCAACATGCTGATACGCCGGCCGGACGACTCAATATAACCGGAAGAACGCCACTGTAATTTTTTACGAATGCTACTCAACACTTGATTCGAACTGATGCTATACCGTTCCAACAGGTCGGTATCAAACTCTACTATTAGCGCAGGGTCACGAGCGCCATTAATTTCTATATCTGCAATTCCCTCAATCCCCAATAAAGGCAGACGTATTTTTTGCCGAACGAACTCCAAGAGTTGACGTACAGGGCGATCACCACTCACGGAATAAACAATAAATGTCTGCATATCTTGCAGCTCTTCGGGCACGCGCCGACTGATCGAAGGCTGTAACACATTAGGGGGCAATTTCTCTTGCAGGGCAAACAGGTATTCCTGCAGCTCCACCTTGCGATATTCAATGGGGGCATTACGATTAAATGTTATTGTTATATTTGCCCGCCCCTCTCGGGAAATAGATTCAATACGTTCAACATCCCGTAACCTGTTGGCAGCCTGTTCTACCTGCCTGGTAACCTCTTTCTCCATCACTTCCGGTGAGGTACTGCCCCAGCTGTAGTCTACGGTAATTGAAGGTAGGCTTAAGTCAGGCGACATCTCCAGAGAGATATTCTGCCACGCAATAATACCGATTACCACTACCAACAGATAGCTGAGTGAAATAAAGTAGCGCCTATGAAATAGTCTTGATAACATGGTCGTAAAATATTGGACTACAGCAAAATGTCAAGAAATAGATAAAACCGACACAAACCTTACTTAAAAATACATTATAATTCCTAAATGCGATTATTGTTAAACACTTCCATAATAAAAACCATAGAGTGAATCAGGTGATACATCGTTGATCACCTGAATACTCTGTGGAAGTTTTCAGGATAAATTCCCGAAAACATTTTTATTTAAAATATGATCGATCTTTGGTGAGACGAACATACCATTACGAGTTTAATCAACGATTTGCCAATTTGATCTTTAAAACAAAACGCTATCCCGCATTACTCTCTACTGCAATGGATAAATAGCCAAGGCCTAAAGACGAGCTCCATTTCTTAAAAAGAGCCGCCCAATATTACAAGAGTAGTATGGAGCCCATTTGTTACATTAGAAGTTGTTAACAATTTCTTCTCCTTTTTTTACGGTCCCGAGGCAGATCGAAGGGGCGGGATGGGCGATCCTCTCTCAAGTCTGTTAAAATTCATTTCAAACGTACTGAGAAATATCATTGGTTTTTAAACAAGGCCTTGTGTCCCTACAATAATTATCCCCTAATCCATCAATAGCACGAATCTTCAGCCCCTGCCTTTTTTGCCACCCTTGTTCTCTCTCTATACATAGGAAGAGAAACTTCAATTTGTTACTTAATACCGTTAAAACAGTTTCCATTATTATTTTTTATTCCACACACGGTATCCGGGATTGTATCTTTTCAATCTCCGCCGGCAGGGAGATGATTTCTCCTTGCTTGCCCACCCGCACGGAGATACCACTTTCGAAACAGTCGTCGCAGTCATCTTCGAAACGTACTGCGCCCCAGACGTTCCACTGAGTCATATAATCGACCACCTCACGAAAATCCTCTTTGTCAGCCGAACTGAACCAATTGGGATCCTCGACCGAAAAACGGTACGGAATATTGTGCAGACGCACCCAATCATAGATATTTAAGAAAGACGTTTTGCAACTTTGGCACTGCTCTTCAAACGAAGAAATATAAAAGGTGAACTGTTGGTTCGAGCATTTCTCCATTTCTTTTGCGGTATATTTTTTTATGGCATTATCGTGGTAAAAATAATAGAACGTTGAATCACGTCCGATTAGTTTGCCCGGAGGTGAGGTGATTGTTTTTGTTATTTTTTCCTTCTCTATATCCCAAAAAACTACCTGTTCTCCTTTTTTATAAGACTGTATTTGTAAAATGAGTACATTATCTTCAGATAATAATATATTCTTAATTAATCGATATGTTGGCACATAAGGATGGTCTTTGTACAAAAGCTTCATGCGAGGCGATTTAAAATCCATTTTTTTGCCTAATACAATTGGTTCAAACGCCGGGGGAAGTGATAGTTGCTGTAACGCCCCGTCAGCGTAAACCCATAAGTTATTTTGATAAGGGAGGTAGATTGAAAACAACTCTGTTGATGACCGTACTTTAAAACTAGGATAGATAGGCACCGTTGACATCTCAGGCTTAAATGCCCCTAACTTATTTGATCCTGTAATTGATGCTATCTCAAAATCGCTATGCGTCATAGCAGCTCGAATTTGCCTTATATTTCGCTCCTGGTCACGTATTTTTGAGGTACTCTCATAGTTACAGTATATAAGTTCCCCTCAAAAGATAGCAGATCCATAAGTTGCTTCTTAAGATAACGGGTTTCTATCAAATCGAGTTCTTCATTGAATGAGGTTAAACTTTTATTGAGTCCATCAAACACATAGAGGGTATCACCAACAAAAGTCATCTTGACAGGTCCCCCGGCAAACTCCCCTGGCCCTTTACCCCGTCGACCTGTACGAGCGGTAATCTCTCCCTCTTTGTTTATTTTGATAACTTCATGCCTGTTTTTTGCATAGGCAAAAAAATTATCCCCATGCATAATAATGTGATCCAGTTCAGGCTCACTAGGTGAGCCCAAACTGGATCCGAACAATAATAAAAAAGTTAGAATAATCATTTATTAGATCTCCTATGGTATTATTATTCAACACAGCTTAATGCAGCTCCTATACACATAGTTTGGAACTCATAATAAAGTTCTAGACTATAATGTCCATCTTCATAATTTTTAGTTGCCGTCTTATTACATTTGATCAACACCGATTTAAATGAACATGCATTAGCATCACCTTGTTGCGTTGGCACAAAAAATAGTGACACACAAAACACAGATGCTAAAACTAGATGCGTTGTTTTTCCTTTTAGATAACTCATAATAAACCTCTTGTTGATTTAAATTAACAGAACGTTACTATTGTAGCCTGAATCAACAAAAGATGCTTTACAAAATTACTTAACATTTCCTTTCACATTTTTAAGTGCCTGATACGCTGACGGTGTTTCTTCCATTACTCTTTTAAACGACCTAGTGAAGGCAGAATGCCCACTAAAACCTGTCTCATATGCCAATTCCAGTAACGTATATCTGTCACGGTTGACCGTTCTTAACACCTTCGGAGCCGCTTGCAAGCGGTGTAACACAATATATTGTTGTGGAGGTTTCCCCATGTAATATTTAAATATCCCCGAAAAGTTGTTACCATTTATATTACAATCTTCCTTCAATTTCTGTACTGTTAATTCTGGATCGAATAGCATTTCTTTGATATACCTGCACGCTCTGCATACCTGGGGGGGGGCATTAGAGGGAGCTTCAGGCAGTGCCAGACGGTACGTTTCCAATACTTCATTGATGCGCTCAAAACGGTCGGCCATAATAATCTCTTTTCAATTGTTTCTTTTATCCTGATGGTAGATATTCAAGAGTCACACGGGCGGCATTTGTTACATTAGAATTTATTAACGTCTATACATTCTGCTCCAATATTTTGACTTTCCCGGAGAAGATGAGTGTCCCTATATGAACAAAGCAATTGTTAGAAAATAACACCGTTAGGTTTAATTGATACACGGGATACGGGCTTGTATTTTTTCATTCTCGGCCGGCAGGGAGATGATTTCTCTGTTCGGCTAATTATAATCATAGAACCTATAAATAAGAACTTGGGAAGGCTGAGTCGGTTCGTCTGTTCGAGCCAATACTAATCCTCTTTTTAATTCTAGCATCAGTATTTCCCGGTCAATTGTTATTCGTTGTAGAAATGCACCTGACATGTCAAAAATATCAAAAGCCGACTGTCCGTCTTTTGTGGCAACCTGTACCCAAATTCGATTCTTTGAATCGATCTCAAAGCTCTTGAACCAATCTTTATATGTGGGTAAAGGTTTATCTTTGGAAACCTGAATTGGAGATTCTTTTCTCTTCTGTTTTATCTGCTCTAGTTCTCTTTCGGAATATCGGACGGGTTCCATTCCTTTTCTCCTCCATGACCGAACTTTTTTTCCGTCTATGGTAAGTTCATAAAACTCGTACTTGGTATCATTTAATGCCGTAATGATGGTGCTCTCATTTGTCAATGTCCACCTGCAAAATACACAGGTATATTGACTGTCGAACTGGGAGGTCAATGGAATGACCCCTTCCTTTGTTTTTTCTCCATTATTAGTGTCAACACCCGTAAAAGAAATAACTCTATTCCCGTTTTCATCCGGTTGAAATGGATGACGACGAAACACCAGCTCTCCTTTGTTATTCCAATCCAGTGATGCTCCCCAACCTCCATTCTCGGCATAATCTTGGATATAATTTCCTTTTGCGTCCCAAAATGTTATTCGCACATTTTTAATATCAAACACGGCTATTTTTCCTGAGGGGCCTGTTGCTAAATCTAGCGGACCCGAAAGCTCTCCGGGACCTTTCCCTTCTCTGGCTACCGTGTCCTGTAGTATCCCGCTGGAGTTGAATTTCAAAAGCTGATTCTTTTGACTGTCTAACACTATTATACTTCCATTCGGTAAAACTGAGGCATCAGATACGTGTCCAAAATAAAACTTCTCTGAAACTGGTAGTTTTGTCTCTATATCTAGCTGAATACCCTGCCCAAAAGACAGAGCAAAAAAAGTGCTTAGAAAAAATACTATCAGAAAAGAAGCTCTCATTCTTAAACTATTTAAAAACGAGAAATTACTCCCTGTTTTAGATTATTAATTTCAGTTTAAATTATTCCTTTAAAAAATCTCTTAAGATTTCTTTTCATTTTGTTGCAGCATTTTCACCCGGTATTCTGACGGTGAGCATCCCATATGCTTTTTAAAGATCATCGAAAAAGCAGAATGACTGTTAAATCCCACCGATAAAGCAATACTCAAAATAGAGACCTCTGCCAATTCCTCTTTAGCAAGTAACTCCTTGGCTAACCGCACTCGATGCCCCAACCAATACTGTTGGGGAGACTTGCCAACATAAAATTTAAACTTCCCGGAGAAGTCTGATCCATTTACGTTACAATAATCTCTCAGCCACCGTACAGCCAATTGACGACAAAACAGATGTTCATGAATACACTCCATAACCCGTTTAATAATAGGCGGACCATCAAGAGTATTTGCAGCCAGGTTTTCTTTATAGCTTTTTGATACTTGTTGAATCTCTTGATCTTCTTTTCGCATAACAGCTCCTCATTTTTGAAATAGCCAGAACCTTATATTTGACACTCTTAATATCAAGACCACCAACAAGGGGTTTTGTTACATTAGAAGTTATTAATAAACTTCATCCATCCTCAATATTAAATCAAAAAAGTAACCACTATAGAATCATCTTTTAGAACTACTCAATTGAAAATTGATCCCCATCTCGACAAATGCGACTGTTAGCCAATAGTTGTTACAGTAGCTTTCATTACCCCAATATCATACTCATTTTAAATACTGCTATATTATATTTGAACAATCGGTAGAACTTGAAAAACATATGGCTCTAGTTATCGCTGCCTGTTATGTTAGTATCAACTGATAAACGCAATAATTGACTAGATTTCTTATCCCCGATATCGATACCATAAATCACTTTCTTGCCTCCCTGTAACTGTGTCAAATGGTGAGGAATCGACAAATATCTCACATCGGTTGTGGTTTGGTCAAAATAAATAATCATTCCATCTTTTTGGGCAGGATAAAACATCCGCAATAAAATAATACCGTTCTCTACCCAGAAGCCGGAAAACAGTGGTATCTGCTCTATCTCTGTTGTTACCGACCATATCTCATCATTTGCCAGAAATTTAAATCGCTCTTTAATATCTTTCAGATAGGAGGCAGTTTTGGGACGCTCTGGAAGTTGATGCAATGACACCTTCTTTTGTTTGCCCGTCCGCAGGTGATATTTTCTAACAGTTGCACCTTTTGTCTGCATGTAACAGAACCACTCCCCATCTACATCCCAGAAGGTTCTATTTAAAAAAATGTTTGGCACAAATAAACTCATATCACCATTGATGACCTTTTCTCGTTGATTCCCCGGCAGTTGCAACAATTTTTGGGTAGGACTAAAATTTTCATCTAACCGATATAACACAAAGCTATTCTCCGATGATTGAAATCCTTTACTTTTGTTATATAGTCCAAACCTCCCGAAGTCTGTAACATAAATACTTTGCAAAGAATGGGTTTGGGGATTCTTGTATGAAATCGATTTTATATATTCTAGCTGCCTATCCCGTACCTCAAATATAGTAATACGGAACTGCAGCATATCAAGACAATAAATACGGCCATCGCTTCCAATATGCAGCTGTACAACTTGCTGAAACTCTCCCGGCCCTCTCCCTTCTCCTCCTGCCTCAGACAGTATATTCCCCTGCCTGTCTATTAATGATATCATGTTCGTGGCCTCATCAAACAGTACAAAACGATTTGATTGTGGTAGCTTGCGAATTCTTCGCGGTTCTAATACAGAGTCATCAACAAAAAGCGTATCTGTTGTAACCTTTATATGAGAAAGCTCGGATTGTAGTTTGGTTGTGTATGCAGCTGGGACATTCGAATTATTTTGGTTAGTGCATGCTAAACCATTCAATAAAAAGGTCAACATTAAAAATGATTCGAAAATATGATTCTTCATATAGGATATAGTAATAGGCCTGTACGTAAATGTACAGGCCTGATTGAAAAATTACTATTAACAAGTTGACAAACCAGGACATTGAGATTGGCAGCATTTTAATTGTCGTCTACAAACAGAAGTCAAAGGTCCGCTATATCCTGCGGCTGCAAAACATGCCTGAGCTATACTATTGCAAACATCGGTACAAGATTCTTGTACATATCCTGCTTTTATACTTTTCATCTCTTCTCGACTGAGTGTTTTTGCTAGTTCCATGACAAATAAATGTTTATTTACGGTTTATCTGATATCTGTTTTAAAAAAAATGAGCAGGTACAGAGAAACTAGTTTGGCTTTTGCAAGCCACTCTTAACGAAGTTCTTTGGTGAGGTTGTTATAAATGCGCTCGATAAATCGCATATCCTAAGGATGACCTTTGCCGACCCTGCACATCCGTATTCTTGGCGATTTACACAAAAACTTTTGTATCTTTTCATTATAAAGGATAATTGTATAGGCCGGTTTTGGGGAAAATCATACTGTTAAAACATTTTTGGTAGAGTATCGGTCAATATCAAGAAAAAGCCGATCACATACGTACAAATGAAATATTTCCTACTAAAAAGTCTTATTTCATAGTCATATTATATCGTACAATATGACTAACTCCATTTTCCTTTGTTATCCGAGCATAAACTTTACCATTTTTTATGGTTTCTATTTGTCTCCTTTTCGGCCAAATAAACCGTGCCAACAGCTTACCCTTTTTATCCAATACCCACCATCGCAGCTTATTAGGATCTTCCGTAACGGTTGATACCCAAAGCCTTTTTTGATCATCGATTAACATATCGTCCAACACCGGCCAATACTCTGGAATTTGCTCATCCGGTGCATTTCGAATGACACTGGATCGATAACCATAGACTTCTGGATACTTATCTTTCTGTCTGCGAAGCGCCTCTTCACGGTTAAAAGACTGTTTTTTAACTGGATAATAAATAGCTCTCTGATACTTCCCATTGGAATCTCTCACCTTTATTAAAAATTCGGTGGTTCTGGCAGTATATACTTCCTGATCTTTGGAGACAGCTAGTAAAGGTTTACCAAGAAATAGGAACTGCGTACTTCTCCACTCACCACCTGCTCGGGCTGTAAGAGCTCGATATGCTTCTTGCTCCATAATTTTGTCAGAAATAATCCGAACATCATCGTTAACTTTATAGTAAACAGTAAAAAAATTGTTCATATTAAATCCTGAAACTGAAGGATTAGGCTGTAAGATTGTCTCAAACCCAATTAAGTATCGATCTTTTTTCAAAAACCTTACCGAAGCTGGGTGATAGCCAGATAGCCCCGGAAAACTGTTTAGATCGATACGATTCAGGTTAATAGTCTCTGCGAGCTTCAGAGAATCAAGCCTGAAAATATTAATCCGTCGTTGTAAACCATCATATGAAAACAGTAAACTATCAATTGTTCGGAGATTTCCAACCAGCTGGAATTCACCCGGCCCACCGCCTTCTCGACCCATGCTTGTTATAAAGCTTTTAGTCAAATCTAAAACATGAATGGTATGTTTGCGGGAATCTGCGATAAATAACCGCTCCCTCTTATCAACGGCAAGATCCACCATCTTTCCAATCAAAACCTCCTCGCTACTTCTAAACAAACGTTCCCTATCCAAGAAAATATCCATTACCGGCTCGGTCTCCGGTGAATATTGTTTAAGGTTTGACAAATGACGGGCTTCTTCTGGCAATTGATAAACCGACTTCAAATCTGATGAACAGCTAACAACTACTAGTATAGCACCCAAAAAGAATAATACTTTATCCAACACAGCTCCCTTTATTATTAGTAATCCCTGAGGAGGATCTCCCTCAGGGATTTATTTGTTAACATTCTCCCCATGATCCTCTTGAATAGGGACCATTTCTTCTACAAATATTGTTTGGATTATTTCCATTATAAGACATATCGATTATTATTGCATCATTTGCCCCCTCATTCCAGCAAATAACACAATTAGTACTCATTCTACCTGCCTTTACATTTTTCATTTCACCACGACTTAATGTTCTTGCTAGTTCCATAATGAATAAATAGTTATTTATTATTTATATGATATCTGTTTTTACAGTGAGCAGGTACAGATAAACCTGCATAGCTTTTATAAGCCACTCTTAACGAAGTTCTTTCGTGAGATTGTTATAAATGCGTTCGATAAATCGCATATCCTGGGTAATAATCTCTGCGCGTCCCTGCATCCCATCGGTGGGATTCAACTGCCGGTCATAATTCGGAAAAACCATCTTGGCTGATTCCTACTATTAAACATGAGCCATTACGGTTGTAGTTTAATCACATTCAATATTTGTTTACGATGATCATTATTACTCTGAATGGTATAAAGAGTATCGTTAGCAGGAGCAAAACGAGACAGCTCGGAAATAGTAAAATAACGCACCTCACCAGTCTCTTTGTTTACCCTAATAATAGTATGTTTTTTAAACTCAATAGGAAATACTTCAAAATAAATATATTTCTTACCGACAGCGAAACTATGAAACATCGGGATGGTTGTACTCTCTTCGATCTTAGCCCCTCTTTCAGGAAAAAATTTTATATTCTTATCAAAAATCCTTTGGAATACCTCTTTGGTAGCTTCGGTATTCATTCGCTCCTTGAGTTCAAAAAACGTTCTCCTTTGTTGTTCTCCTGTTCTAACATTGTAAAGTGACACTGTCGGGTTATTTGATCTGATATAGTAAAACCACTCCTCCTGGAGGTCCCAAAATGTCTTATCTCCTATAAGAGCATCCATATAAAAGTAGTCCTCTATTTTTACCTTTTCATTACCCGGCATTTCCAACAGATGTTCTACCGGTTGAAAGTTTTCATCTAATCGGTAAAGATGGAAACTTTGTTCCCAGGTTTCATAATCGTCCATTCGCTGAAAAACCCCAAACCTTCCATATTTGGTCACATAAATTTCATGCAAGCTGAGATTTTTCGCTGGCTTTACCATATATGTAGTAGCATAGGACAAGGAATCATTATACACATCAAATTTCGTAACTCTGCTAAGTTTTAGATCCACCACATATACCGCCATATCATCTCCTGCATGAAGATCAAGAACTGAAATAAACTCACCGGGTCCGCGCCCTTTTCCTCCTGCCTTAGCAAGCTCTTTGGTGCCGGTTCTGTTAAATAGCTGGACTGTATATGTACCTCTATCCAAAACAACTAGATACTCATTATTAGGCGTTGTAGTAATCCAGGTAGGCTCTTCTTCAGAATTGGCAATAGTATCTTGGGATACTATTTGTTGCTTTGAAAAGGCCTCCTTTATTTCTGCCTCAAATGGATCCGTAAAATCTGATGATTGCTCTCCATTTTTACATGCCTGCAAAAGGATAAACCCCAACATTATTGTTACAAAAAGCGAAGGAGATTTGGACAAGTATTGACTCATGGTTAAGAGCGTTTGTTTTTGCCATTTTAATATTAAATAGACACTAGTTGCAAATTGCAATTAGTGCCTATTCTCTTATGTAGTTAGGAATCGTTAGTTCCCAAATAACTATGTGAAACAAGGTTCTGGAATTGCTACAAAAAAATGGACAGTGAGTTAA
>NZ_JAALLS010000034.1 GCF_011059105.1 Fodinibius halophilus
TCAGAATGACGAAATCAAAGGTTTTGCAAAGCCCTTTATTAGATATAAAAAAAGCCCTTCCCGCAAAAGGAAGGGCTTTTTCTTATTTATTTAAGTATTTAGTCTATTGACCAAGCCACTGTTTTCGCAAGGTAACTTGCTCTTCACTGGCATCTTCAACTTCTGTGAGTTTAAGGGTCTCAACCATGGGAGTGCCTACCTTCCCGGATAAGGTTACTTCTTCTTCTCCTCGAATTACGACCATCTCAATTTCGGTGTCGGGAGACCACTGCATGGATTGTGGAATAAGTTGTCGGATATTTTGCAATGTGTAGTCGGTTCCATTTACCGTTTTAATAATATCTCCGGGTTGCACACCAAGTTCCTTTAGTGAACTGTTAAGCTCCATATCACGGAATTCAGCTCTTCCGGTCTCATCATTGCCTTTAAGAAAAGGAGTACGATCTTTAATAAACAGGCTCGTTTTCGTCGAATCCTTGACTCGTTGTAAGCCAACCTTGCTAAAGAAGTCGCTATAATTAATAGGCGTATTTCCAGCAACGTGTGTTTTTAAGAAATCACCAACCGAAGGGTAGGTCATTTCTGTAATCTCACTGATAAGCTTATCATCTGTGAAAGGTTTCTCTGTACCGTACTTTTGTGAAAGCTCAGTCATCAATGAGATCATACTTCGCTGACCGTTACTCTCTTCACGCATCAAAATATCAATGCACATACCGATAAGTGCTCCTTTCTGGTATACATTGTAGTAGTTAGAAGCATAAGGCTCTTCTAAAACATTTTCACTCATTTTGGTGAAACTCATAGAGTCATTCATATTAAGTGAAGACTCAATCTTACCATTTATCTTGTTATAAAATGCCTGCTTGGATTGCAGTCCTTCGTAGACCTGAAAGTGGCTGGCAAAGTATTCTGTAACTCCTTCATACATCCAAAGGTGTTTGGAAAAGCTAGGGGCATTGTAGTCGAAGTAATGCACATCCTCGGAGTGAACATTCAGGGGAGTCACAATATGAAAGAATTCATGCGAGACTACATCTGTCATTGACTGGTTTAGTCTTTGTGCCTGCATCGCTTCGGGCATCACCACAACAGTTGAGGTATGATGTTCAAGAGCGCCAAAGCCGGTTGGAGCGGTTTTAGCACGTGGCGCCAGGTACAAATAGATATCGTAACGATCTGTTGTTTTGAGTTCACCCAGGTAATCTTTTTGGGCATCCATCATACTTTTAATGGTTTTCTGGATGGCTGAAGCAGAGTGTTTCTCATTGGGGGAGTATACACTCAGTACAATCTGCATATCATCAACCTGGAATTCGGCAACATCCAGCTTGCCGTACATCATAGGATTGTCCGTAATCTGGAAATAGCGCTCAGCGGCATAGGTGTTGGTTACCTCGGTACTGTCCGAGTTATAGGTGGTGCTGACAACGGGCAGCGCTGCTGTACGTTTAAAGTCAGCGGGAGCCGTTAAATCCAGTCGATACTCCTGGTCTTGCAGGGTTTCAAAATATCCGACAAAACCGTGCAGGTTCAGTACAAAATTATCTTCTTTAATATTAGTACCGGATGGCGAGAACGGAGTTTTTTTGTCTGTATTTTCAATATCAAACGTATCATTTACATAGTAACCCAACTTATCAAAATTGCTGGCATCGGGGATAATCCATGTGTTCGCACCCTCTTTTTTTACATTCAGTGGTTCGCCGTCATAATTATAAGCTACCAGGCTGTCGGTAAAGCTACCAAAATCACTTACCGAATAGGTGCCCTGTACAACACGCGGCAGGCGAAAGATGACACTGTCAGCATCAAACTTACCAGGGTCGACCTGCACCCACACTCGATCATTGTTGACCTCGGTGAGATCGATAGAAGAAGCAATCGGTTTTTGTTTAGCAGCAGGTTCTTGATTTTTATTTTCTATATTGCCGCCCATCTTGGGAGAGCAACCAACGACAATTACTAATATTGTTAAAAGATAAAGAAGTCTTCGCATGTGCAATATTTATTGATTTATGTTTGAGATATAGTTTTCGTTATTGAATAGTCTTACGTATACCGATTTTTGGTTAACAGTGTTACAGTAAAAACAGAGTGTTAACAAATATTAATCAATCTTGAATAATAAAAAGGATAAGAAGAAAGTAACAAAACTGGCCGAATTACTCGATAACAAATTCCAGGTACCTGGAATCCCGATTAAATTTGGATTAGATCCTCTTTTGGGATTGCTGCCGGGAGTCGGTGATTGGATAGGCGGTGTTATTTCATGCTATTATCTCTTTAATGCTACCAAAGAGCAGGCCCGCTGGTCGGTGCTGCTGCGGATACTGATTAATATTTTGCTGGATGTGTTGATTGGTGCTATACCCGGGCTGGGGGAGGTCTTTGATGTGTATTGGAAAGCTAATATTCGTAATGCAGAGATTCTACAAGAGCTTGCAGATCATCCCGAACAAACTACAAGGCGCAGCCGATGGTTTAACTGGATAATATTTATCGGCCTTACCCTCATAATCTTTGCTGTATTATTTGCCACCAGCTGGATATTAATTGCTTCTTGGGTAATGATATCAGATATGTTTAATTAAAACGGCCTCTTGGTGAATGTTCTACATTTTCTGGTTTTTGTTATGCGCTCGCATTTTTTTAATTGCATAGGCACCACCAGCCGCTGCTAATATTCCAAGCCCACCGTCAATAGGTGTTTGTTCTGGGGACCCGGGCAGACCGGGTTGTGCCATTACAAGGGTTGGTAGTATTGTGAAGATAAGGAGCGTAGCAAGTGCGAAAAATCGTTTCATGAGGTTGAATTTGATATTAGAAGCTGCAGTTACTTAATGAGCATCATTTTCTTGGTGAGTACTTTTGCCCCGATTTTAAGGCGATATAGATATAAACCCGAAGCAAGATTAGAAGCATCAAAGGAAGCTTCGTAGCGACCGGCCGATTTCTGCGTGTTAACCAGGGTACGGATCTTACGACCAAGAACGTCGTAAATATTGAGTTGCACTTCCGTTTGTTTCGGGACTCCATATCGAATTACAGTAGAAGGGTTAAAGGGATTTGGATAGTTTTGCTTCAGCTCCATTCTATTTGGAATTTCATTTAAGTCTCCCTGTTTAGAATTGGGATCAATAGAGAGTTTAAATCTGGAGTTCGTCGCTTTAGCCTTCAGTACAGTAGGGATAGGGGAATGGTGTGGGCGAAAGCCCTTTTGATATTGAGTAGTTCCAGAAAGTGAATGATCTGTATTACGGGTTGAATTTTTGTGTTGGTTTGCTACCTTAAATGAATATTCATCGGCACTATTTAATGATATTATCTGATTAGTATGGTTGTCTTTCAGGGTAACAGCGATATTGGAGGGTAGGGCCTGGGGATCCCATCTCAAAGTGTAGGTGCCGCCAAGGTCTGAACCTTTGAAATCTAAATCCAGATGTAGGGGATTTTTGAAATCAATAGGAAGCACATTAATATCCAGGGCATGACGCTCGGTATTGGTAGTATATAACGACAAGTAACTATCATTTAACGATTCCAGTTTCCATGCATCAAGCGGGTCTTTCCCCTTTTGACCTCGTTTATCAAATGTTAGAATTGTTTTGGATTCCATGTTCTCACCTTCCAGGGTAAAAGTGATCTCAGGAGAGGTTGTTTCTTCCTCTTTATAAAATGCTCCGCCAGCACTCTGTACATTCTCAGTAAATTCCAGTACAGGTGATGGGGCATTGGCTTCTATCCAAAAACCCTGCCAGGGGGCAATAAGACCATTTGGGAGGGTCCCATTTGAGCCGTTCCAAGAAAGGTAGGCCCCGGTACCACTATTTGCCGAACTATCCCATACATAAATAGAAGCATTCAGGTTGTTTTTTGTAAATGCCGGGTCATCCCAGTTAATAGTAACATTATAGGGATTGCCTACAAGGTTAAATCCATCGCTGGAGGTGCCATTATTATTATATGATAATGATGGTGATACCGAACCGGTACTGCGACTCTGGTCAACGGTAAGCGTCTTTGGGAATCCCTCATTGGTGCCATCATAATTTTGATCATCATACACATAGACAAGAAAGCCCTGACCGGCATTGGGTACCGTGGTGGCATCACTTACGGCTTGGAACTGTTGGGTGGCTTCATCCCAGGTATGTAAGTTAGCAGTACCGTTTGTGACATCTGCTCCCGACATCCCTTGCAGCCAAAGGGGGCCGAGTAGTCCGGTGTAGGAAAGCCCACCGGTTGGGGCCGTCATTATTCGCCAGCCTTCGCTACCTGTTATTTGTACCGTTAGTGGGCCTTCGTATGCTCCCAAATCAACCTCAATGCCAATAATACGCGGTTCGCCGGTAATATCGGTGTTTGATATGTTGGTAGCACTATTGTCACCTGCTTCAATGGACGAAGAGCTAGCCTCAAGATCTAAACCATCATCGGAGGTGAAAAAGGTATCATCGGTTCCATCTGGGTCTGTATCATCCGTAAATTTAGGGTCGCCTTGCAGGTTCGTACTTTGACTGAAAGTAACAGTACTGCCATTGCTGTTGGTATAATTGATAGTTCCCCCGCTGGAGTTTGTAACTCCGCTTGTACCGGCTTCAATAAGGGTATACCCAACGGTGGGTGCAACGCCGTTACCACGGTTATATATCTGTTCACCGCCGGTGCCGGCCACGTTACCATAAAGAATAGTATTGGTAATAGAAGGTTCAACAGTACCGCTGCCGCTTGCTGTTACGTCATTAGTAATAGCCCCGCCATCGGCTCCTGATGTATTTCCGGTGAAGGTGGCATTGGTAATAACCGGACTACTTACCCCATCTTGACCATTACTATAGAAAGCTCCGCCATTGCCATTCGTGGTGCTATTATTTGCGAATACAGTATTTGTAATCACTGGATTACTTTCACCGCTGGTTCGGCCGTCATTGAATATTGCACCGCCATCCGTTTCGGCAGAGTTACTAATAAATATAGAACGTTTGATAGTTGGGTTGCTCTGTCCACCAGATCCCCCGTTGAAGATTGCACCGCCATTTCCGTCATTACCGGGACTTGAGGTGGTTACGGTATTACTTTTGAACACCGAAGAGGTAATTACAGGGTTGCTTTGCCCGTTGTTAGCTCCATCGTTGTATATTGCACCTCCGCTGGCTGCTGTGTTATTGCGAAATGTCGAATTGGTGATTGTAGGGTTGCTGGTTCCACCATTTCCACTGTTGAATAAGGCGCCGCCAAGTAAGGTTGCACTATTATTTTCGAATGTGGATGCACTGATAGTGGGGTTGCTGTTTCCGGTACTATTGCCGTAGCTATAGATGGCTCCACCAAGGTTAGCGGCATTATTACCGGTAAAGGTGGATGAGCTAATATCAGGGCTGCTTTCTCCGTTATATCCCTCATTAAACATAGCCCCACCCAAAGTAGCACTGTTATTTGTAAACGTTACATTTGAAATAGTAGGATTACAGACGCCTCCGCTGGTCCCTAAATTTAGAATACCGCCCCCTCTTTTTTCATAAAAACCGCTACCGTCAGCATTGCCGGAAGTAATTGTAACACCATCTAGGATAGTAGATGTAGTTATGTTGTTTGATCGTCCATCGAATGAAAACACATTATAACTATTGTCTGATTGGTCATTGGCGGTACCGATATCCCCGGAGAGCAGCACCGGATGATCAGTGGAGTTTCGATCAGAGAACGTATCTCCCTGTTCAAAACCGCCATAAATTTTGATACCATCTTTAGTTCCTGTAATAGAGAAACTTGCAGTACGATCGGTTCCGGTTGTGGGTTTGTAAGTTCCTTCGGCTATCCATATTTGATCGGAGCTGCTAGCCGCTTGTAAGGCCCCTTGCAAGGTTGTGTAGGCATCGCTCCATGAGCTGCCGTCGTCAGCTCCCGTGGCGGTATGGTCAACATAGATTTGTGCCTGGGAAAGGGTCGGTACAGCCAGCATAAGGACTGTGACAAAGACAAACGTATTGAGTAACGAAATTGATGAAAGATGGTATTTATTCATATTAGTAATTCGATAATTGAATCCCGGTTTTTATTCGACACAGGTATTTTCTGTTGGAACATGACAAGCTTGTGTCAGCTTGTTGTATCAGGTTCCGATCTTAATTCAAATATGGCTGATTAAGTAGAGTCTACCCTATGTATATGAAATCGATATTAAACTATTGTTGCGGAATAGATGACCCAAGTAAAAATGCGAATGGATTAATAAATGCCTGAATTTTGGGAGAAAGCCTTTGGTGGTTGGGGAGGAGGGGGGTATATATTAGTGGGCCCGCTACTTTTGGGTAGCTCCAGAGAAGTCGTTGGTTATCCGCACAGGTCATCTCGAACCTCTTCGCTGAGTTATTCAAGATTAACAGTCCGGATATGAGTAGAGAGAATAGTAGCCAGTACTTTAGATTTATTCTAAATAGGTATTGTATATCTCTCATTCGAATTATATTTTAGGCCTTTCTCAAAACTCCCTCAAGTCAGAAATCTGCTGCCGAGGTAACAATTGGCAGTATCTATAAATTTTGTTACAACAGGCGATGGCAATTTTATTGATAACATTATCTGCACTACTTTTTTACAGCACTTCAAAATATTTCCCATTTAGGCTTCCGGACGTGTTCGAAGGAATAATGGACATTGGCAATAGAGCCGGGTTCGCTCTTTTGATATGTGCTACAGTAGTGTTAGTGCAGTCAATGTCGGTGAGCACTGCAGTTATTGTGGTGTTAGTATCACTAATGACAGTGCTTCCGCTACTTGTCTTTTCATTGACGCTCTACCCCAAAAGTTGGAAAGGCTGGGTTGTACTTATAGTCGTAATTGCAATAACAGACATCGTAGGTTATGCCAGCTAACAAACGTTACCTATCCACACGAGCCCAGAGAATATCAAAAACATTGGCCGGTATTGTCGGGGGCTACTTTGTAACAATAGCGATCCATTTACTTGTCGGGGTAATCATAGGTACAGGCCACGGATGGGTACAAACTGTTACTTACAGCACTTTTCTTTTCTGGATTGCCGCCATGGTTGTAGCGCTGTTGTTTGAAAAAGCCTGGAAAGTTTGGGCGTTATACCTTTTTATCACTTTCAGTTGTGCTGCATTAATATACTTACTTCGCTAATATGAGACTCAACGGATTAGGAAACAGAGCTTATAATATTATGCACCATACACATACCGTCACGGGTATGATGATCAGTGCAATCCTTTTTGTGATTTTTCTGGCAGGAGCTTATTCCCTGTTTCGTACTGAAATACAGGAGTGGGAAAATCCGGCAGCGCGAACAGCAGTGCAGCACAATATCAATTATGATAGGGTTGTTCGGAATATTGACAATTCGTATGATCTGGAGCCCCACAAGCCCTTACGAATATTCCCTGTGCGGGCGGGACATCCAGAAATTGAGGTATATGGAGAAACGCATGAAGAAGGAGGGGGACACGACCATTTCCATACGCATATCAATCCGCAAAACTACCGGGCACAGGGAGAGGAACCCGAGCATGAAACAGTGGTAAGCCAAACGCTATTTAAGCTCCACTACTTAGATCAAATTCCTACTTTGGGTTTATATATTTCGGGATTTGTTGCTCTTTTCTTTCTGCTGGCCAGCATATCGGGAATACTGATTCACTGGCGGAATATTGTTCAAAAGTTCTATGCTTTTTTTGTAGGCAAACGCTGGAAGCAGATCTGGACAGACGCCCATACCGTTATTGGGGTAATAAGTTTACCGTTCCAGGTAATGTATGCTCTGTCGGGGGCGCTTTTTGGATTGTCGCTGTTACTGCTGTTACCAAGTGTTATGGTGATGTTTGGCGGCGATCAGACCCCGGTACTTTCTACCATCCGGCCTGAGCTGGGTTTGGAGATCAGCGAACAGGCTCCCCGGGCAGAGATGATATCATTAAACAGGCTACAAGAAAAGGTGACCAGCGACTACCCCAACCACCAGATTGAGGAGGTCGCAATCAGCCATTACGGCTACGATGATGCGGTGGCAACGTTCTATATTGATGATAAAACGGGCCTGATGGGCAGTGGCAGCCTGTCGTTACAGCTTACCGATGGGCAGGTGATGGAAGATCTCAGTCGATTCCCATACCAGAAAGGCTATAGCGGATCGGTATATGATCTATTAGTAAAGCTGCATTTTGCATCGTTTGGCGGTATGTTGTTAAAAGTGATCTATTTTCTGCTTGCTCTGTTAAGCTGTTTTATGATTATCAGTGGAGTCCTTATTTGGCAAGTTGCCCGTGATAAGCGCCAGTACTCCGATAAACAGAAGCGGTTTCATCACAGAGTTACCAAGCTAAATTTGACGGCCTGCTTGAGTTTATTCCCGGCTATTGCGTTACTGTTTATTGCTAATAAAGCTGTACCTATAGATTATGACGGAAGGGGAGTACTGGTTAAGCAGATCTTTTTTCTTTCATGGGTGGTACTTGCTGCCGTTGGCTGGAAATGGGACAGCTATGCAGATATAACAAAAAAATATTTCTTGACAGGCAGCGTGCTTTCCTTCGTAATTCCAGGGCTAAATGGCCTTGTAACGGGCGATTGGTTTTGGCTTTGTTGGGATATGATGGCGGGTGTAGCTACAATAGATCTGTTGTGGCTTCTAACGGGAATAGTGGCTCTTTTTGCAGTATCCCAAATATCGATAAAAAAGGAGGAGGCCGAAGACAAGGGGAGTATTTCAGAAAAAGTGGCTGAGCCTGCAATATAGTAGTTTGCTCATCAGGTGTTGCAATAGAGATCCTTTTAGAGCAGTTCGGAATTGTTATTTATACGGTCGAACCTGATTGAATACATTCCAATAATAGCTATATGGCAGGTCATCTGTTTATTCTTCGAATGTGTCGAAAGTACTACTCCTTTTTATCTCTCATCTTTTTAATTGCATAAGCACCACCGGCAGCGGCTAATATACCAAGTCCCCCGTCAATAGGGGTCTGTTCCGGAGAGCCGGGCAGGCCGGGTTGTGCCATAAGTATGGTCGGTAGCGTGATCAGGATAAAAAAGAGGATTAAAGTGAGTAAGTGTTTCATGGAATTAGTATTTAGTTGTTTGAAACTGTTTTTATTTAACGAGCATCATTTTCTTGGTGAGCGTCTTGTTCCCCACTTTCAGTTGGTAGATATAAAGCCCGCTGGCTAACGACTTTCCATCAAAGTTGACGGTATAACGTCCCGGCGACTTTTGGGTATTAAGCAGAGTACGCACCCTTCTTCCCAGAACATCATAGACATTAAGCTGTACTTGGGTTTGTTCAGGAACAGCATATCGAATTACTGTTTCTGGATTAAATGGATTCGGATAATTTTGGTTCAGTTCTGCTTTTTGCGGGATATTAGATACAGTATTGTTTGTTTTTGCCGGGACTAAAGAAAGGGCAAAACGAGGATTCTTACTTTTCGCTTTTAGTACCGTTGGAATAGGACTATGCATTGGTCGTTTTAAAGGAGAATTAGTAACTGATCGTGCTGATGGTTGTTTCTGCTTGGGAGCGTTGAAACGGTATTTATCTGTTTTGTTAACGTCAATTTTTTGGTCCGTATAGGTGTCATGCAGAACCACCTTTATCCCCTTCGGCAGAGCTTGTATATTCCATTTTAAGGTATACTGCCCGCCGGCATCCGAATCTTTGAAATCGAGGTCGATATCCAGAGGTGTTTCCAGTTTGAGAGGCAGGGCATTAATATCCAGAGCATTGCCGTCTGCATCATTGGTATAAAGACTTAAATATTCTTGGGGATTCAATGACTCCAGTTTCCAGGTATCAAACGGATCTTTGCCAGCAGAAGCTTTGTCTTTTAACATGACTATTGCTGTTGATGATTTTTTTCCGTCCTTTAATCTGAATTTAATTTCAGGCACCCCTTTCTCTTTTCTCAAAATGCCCCCGGAACTTCGTGCCTCATCCTCAACATATAGCCAAGGTTTGCCGTTATTGTTAGCCTTCACCCAGAATCCCTGCATGGGGGCAATAAGTCCATTAGGTAGTGTACCCGTACTTCCGTTCCAGGATAAATAAGCGCCTGCACCACCATTCGCGCTATCGCTCCATACATAGAAAGACTGATCAATATTTGATTTACTCCAACCAGTACTTGCATCCCAATCGATAGTACTGCCAAAAGGATTTCCTATCAAATTCCAGCCGTCGCGTGCCTCTTCATAGCTGCCATTCTGTTTGGTAAGGGATAAGTAGAAATAGATAGTTCCGCTGTTTTGAGCACTGTCCACAGAAATAGACTTGGGAAATCCATCAGAGATACCATCGTGGTCCTGATCATCATAAACATAAACCAGAAATGCAGTGCCGGGCGTAGGGTAATCATTAGCATCTGTTAAGGGCTGCCATCCGCGGCCGGTCGTATCCTGCGATCCATCACCTTCACTCCAGGTGTATACATTGGGCACACCGTCAGTAACATCTGCCCCCTGGAATCCCTGGGTCCAAAGGGGTTCTAATATTTCACCGTATGAGGCCCCAAAATATGAGGATGATTGGTCTTCTTCTTCAGTACCGGAAATGGTGTTGTCATTACTGGGTGAACTCATTATTCTCCAACCTTCGTTACCGGTAATGAAGGTACCGTACGAGTGTGTGTCGGAACTTCGGGTAGCGGCTCCCTCCAGTACAGCTATTTGATCGTTGGCAGATTGATCTTCTGTTGCATATCCTCTGCTTTCATCAAGCGGCCAATAGCCCGTAAGGCCGCTTTCATCCCCGCCCAGGGATTGGAACATCCGATGTTGAATCTGTTCGTCACTTAAGGCGACATTCCATATTCGAACCTCATCAATATGTCCTTTGAGGAAGTTATTGGGATTGCCTGCTTCGTAGCTTTGCCCAATACTCCACTGATCGTCAGACGATAAGGATATTCCGGAAGTACTGTATGTACCTTCCTTTTTCCCGTCTATGTAGACGTATATTGAATCGTCGATTGTGTGTTGAACAATTGCAATATGATGCCAGTTCTCATCACCAACGTCGGTAGTGCCATCAATAGTGAAGCCACTGGCAGAGAGATGAACTCTCCCATCTTGTGTGCTTCCTTCTCCCATCTGCAACAGCAACTTGTCTGAGCTGCTTGCTGTTTGAAGGGCAAATAGGGTAGAAGCGTCACCGCCCGGCTGGTCATTTTTATTGGCTTTTACCCAGAATTCTACGCTCATATCTTCTGTTCCGGTAAATGATGAGTTTATTTCATTTAAGTTTAGAAATTGTCCGCTTCCATCAACATATACCGAGCGGCCGGCAATTGTGGGGACAAAAGTGTTTTCGAAGAGTACTATTTTATCTGCGCGATTTGACATCATTAGATCTAAGAAACCATCCCCGTTGTAGTCACCTGAAATGAACATTTCTCCGGTTAAATCAGTGTTGACTTTATATTCAGTAAAAGCAGGATTAGTGTTTCCGCTGTTTCTGTAAAAAAGGGTGGCGGCATTATCTCCTGAATAGGCCGCAAAGTCAGTATGCCCATCACCGTCAAAGTCATTTGTAAAGATGAACCCACCATCCGAGACAGAGGAACTGATACTTTGTTCTGAGAACTGAGGATCAGCTCCCCCATCGTTTTCTAGCAAGGTATAGCCGTTATCATGACCAATAAGGAGATCAAGGTCGCCATCACTGTCCATGTCGGCTGTTTTTAATCCTGATAGGTAAGATTCGCCGATTGTGATCGAATGTTGTGTAAAGTTTTGAGTGCCGTCATTTTCAAACCAGAGTAGGGGGTTTCCCGAGTCTCCAATAGTTAAGACAATATCTAAGTCTCCATCATTATCTAAATCGGCAACTTCAAACCGTTGTATACGCCTCGGCAAACCAGATATGATTATTTTAGAACCGAAATCGATAGTCGAGGTGCCTTTATTTTTCAGCCAAACGATATCTGCATCATAGGTATCGGCTACTATGATGTCAGTATATCCATTCCCATTAAGATCTGAAACGGTAGCTAGTGAAGGCGTGGTAAATGTATAGTCGAGAGGGATGCTGGTGAAGTTTTCACTTCCGTCATTTTCGTACACATAAATTTTGTTTAAGGTATAAACACTTGCTGCTAAATCAACATCGCCGTCTTTATCGAAGTCGGCAGCTACGGGAGCCAAGTATAAAGTATTTGTAGAGCTGTTAATGTCACCGGCGATATTATGTCGTGTAAATGAGGCATTCCCATCATTTTCAAACCATGCTAAATTATCTGCAGCAGAGGCTGTCAAACCAGCGGCAAAATCCAGGTCACCATCTCCATCGATATCGGCAGCATACATGTGAATGGGTTCGGTATCACTATCATTAAAAATGATATCTTTTACAAATGATGAAGGAGATAAGTTACTTTGCGACTTAAACGAAAAGGTATAGGCAGAAGAAAGCGAATCTCCCCCCGTGCTTTTAATGTTAGTAGTTGCGGTGACATATATCATTTCTCCGAAATAAAAATCTTGTGTCGGATCAATAGTAAGGGTAGAAGTCCCTTGTCCAGACACTGTAGCTGATATTATCCCGCTGTACGCACCGTGAACAACCAGCGTGGTATCGTGGATGGTACTGCCATCAATATTGCTGGAAAAGTTGAGGATGATATCTGAATCTAATGCCGCATTGATGCTGTTTGCAGACGGGGTTGTAGAAGTAATGGAGATATGTTGAGTCCAGCCTTTTTGTGAAACCAGAAGAAAGACCAAAAGAAAAATTATTGTTGTGATAGCCCGGAATAACCTTTTTGCTTTTATCATCTCGTATCGAATAGGATGTTCGTTTAGGTTCAATACCAAACAAATGATTAAAAGCAGAGATATCTATCACGCATTTGCGTGAGTAATAGCCTTCTTATGAATCAAAAGAATAAGACGGCCTATCTCACTGTTATTTTAACGGGATCGACCACTGGAGATGGCAACCGTTGCCGGGCGTTGAAGAGATTTGCAAGTCGCCATCCAGCTTATCTGTTCGTTTTTTTAAGTTATTGAGTCCCATTCCCGAATGTGAACTATTTTTCTTTTCCCCGGGATTAAATCCGCAACCGTTATCACGTATTGAAAGGTGTAGATTTGCGACATCTGTTTTTAACTGAATGTCGATTTTAGTGGCATTAGCATGCTTTACGACGTTGTGTAACGCTTCTTTAAACATGAGCGTAATATTTCGGCGACCGCTCAGTGAAATATGTTGTTCCGGATCATGGAGGTCAGTATCAAAGTGATGAGGCAAGTTTCCTAGCAGCGTATTGGCTGTTTGTCGCAACTTGTTGGTTAAATCTTCTATAGTATCCCCACCCGGATTGATAAACCAAATAATATCTCGCATGGATTCGGCTGTTTGCCGGCTGAGACGGTCAATTTCCTTAAGTCCTTCCTCTTCTTCATCATCAATATACGGATGTTGACTTATCAAACGACTCCGAAGAGCGATACTGCCAAGGTTGCTCCCTATTTCATCGTGCAGATCATTGGCAATTTGTATCCTTAAGTTCTCAATTTTTTTGAGATTCATCAGCCTGTACCAATACAACAGGCCAATTCCACCTATTATAGCAAGCAGTATCAGAATTTTAAATAGCATAGTTTCATAAAAGGCAGCCTCTACAATTATTGGAAGGGTTGCTGCTTTCTCACTCCAAACACCATCTCGGCTGCGGGCCTTTACCTGAAAAGTGTAGGTGCCGGGGTCTAAATTGGTATAAAATGCAGAGCGTCGATTTTCAACATGGTGCCACTTTTGATCAAATCCCTCTAGTCGGTATTTGTAACTGACATCTTCGGGAGCGCTCATACTTATACCGGCATATTTGATTTCAAGATTTAATTCATCCGGCTGCAGAATTAGCTTACCCCCATCCGGGTAGGGAACTTCATTAAAATCAATCAAGATATTTTGCAAATTAATGAGTGGCGGAATACCGGCATGAACTTTTTCTGAAGGATCTGTATAAGAAATCCCATTTTTAGTTAATACATACACCTTTCCGTCAAGGGGACTTTTATAACTGTAGCCAGTCATCAATGGGCTCAGTAATCCACTTTGGGCATCATAAAATTCCCAGTCGACTGTTTCTGATTTCCCATCGGCATAACTATTGAGAGATGATATGGAAGCCTTGTACATGCCATCCACTCCAATAAGCCAGAGATTTTGGTAATCATCTTGCAGTATGTGAAAGATAGTACGGCTGTTGAGCCCATCCTCATCTGAAAAGTGAAAGAAGGTTCCATTCTTAAATCGGTTCAAGCCGCCGCCGTTGGTACCTAGCCATATCGTATTTTGCTCATCGGCATGAACAGCACGGATAACAGAAGAACTTAATCCTTCGGTTTCAGTGAATTGAGCGATACTGGAGTCTCCCCGGACTTTGTTTAAACCATAAGCAGTACCTACCCAAAAATTATTTTTAGAATCCTCATCAATGCCCAAAACTCGGTCATTGGACAACCCACGAACAGGCTTAGCCTCCTGTGGGTGTTCTTCATCAAAACATGAAACACCTTGGGTTAAGGTAGCAGCACAAATGGTGCCATCGGCTTTTGCCATCAAATCCTGGATACCATGGGGAGTGCGTGTTTCGGATAAGAATACACGACGCATGGTACCATTTTTAAACTGATACAATCCCAAGTTTGTAGCTATCCATAAAGTGTTTCCGCTTCCTTCTTGTAAGTCATTAATCTGCGGTGTGTTTTCAAAACTATTAAAATTGAACTCTTCTCTACTGTTATCGGAAAGGTGAATTATTTTTTTGGTAGTCGCTATCCAAAAATCTGCCTGGTCTTTTTGGATTATTGATACCGGTATTCCATCCTGATTTGAATCCAATTCAATCAATGTCTGAAATGTAGTCTTTTTTAAGCGAAACAGACCATCAGGGAAAGCCGAAACCCATATGTTGGACTCCCGATCTTGGATGATATCACCGATGACTTTACCATTGAAACCGGCCACTTCCTCGAGTGAATGCGATGTAGCCGTTTTAACGTAGAGGCCATGCTGGGTGCCCACCCAAAGAGTATTATCTCTTGACAGCAGTGCAGCCCTGATAGTATTGGCGTCTGGAGCAAAGCCCGAAAGGTCGAAGGATGTAAAAGCTGAGTCTCTCCTCAGAAAAAGTTTATTGCTGGTTCCAACCCAAAGATTTCCACTGTCATCACTCTCAAAAGAAGTTATTGTATTTGGCATTACTTGAGACCCATTGGAACTCATATGCATTGAATCGGTTCCAAGCACTGTAAAACCAGCATCTAAGGTGCCAGCTAATATATCGCCTGTTTTCATGCTGTGTAAAATGCTTACATGATTACTGATAAAACCATTCTGGGCATTATATGATATAACCGTATCTGCTTTAATTTTGGCAAGTCCTCCACCATCTGTTCCTACTAAGAGGTCTCCGGAAGCATCCTCATTAATGGTAAGGATGTTTTGATTGATATTTTTTTGTTTGCCAAATGGCCGCTCAAATGTGTGGTCTTCATACTTTACCAATCCACCATGTGATGTTCCAATCCAGATGGTGCCCTGATTGTCTTCAAAAATAGTTTGAATCTGATTGGTTTTGAAAGCCTTGGTATTCCTGGAGTTAAAGTTTCTAAAGCTTATCCCATCAAAAACACTTATTCCGTTATCAGTAGCAATCCAAATATAACCAGCCTTACTTTGATGAAGGTCAAAAATTACGTTGGTGGGGAGTCCGTCTTCAATACTCCAGACATCCTGTTTCCACTGCGCCCGGATATTGTGAGGGCAGGACAGTATAATAAGAAAGAGGCACCCGAGTATGCTAAGCCTTGACACTTTTGATTTCATCCCGTTACAATCCACTCTATAATTTTTATTTATAGGTACTAAATTTATGATGCAATTAGAAATGAATCTTTTAGAACTGTTAACAAGATGCCTCCTCAACGTTGGTACCGAATGAAAAACGAACCGTATTAATCCAGGATTATCCCTTCTTTAACAGCTTTGGCTACGGCGTCGGATCGGGAATGTACTTGTAGTTTTTCATAGATATTTCGCATGTGGCTATCAACGGTATGAAAGCTGATATCCAGGTCCAGGGCAATGGCTTTTTTGGTAAATCCATCTATAACATATTGAAGAATCTCTTTTTCACGAGGGGTTAAATCATATTCTTGTGAGGGGGGACTAATTTGCGAAAATCGTCTTAGTACCTTTCGGGCTATATGGGTATTCATGGGAGACCCTCCCTCCATAACTTGTTGTATGCCGGTTAAGATCTCTTTTTCAGTTGCAGATTTTAACAAGTAACCGGAGGCTCCTGCACAAATAGCGTTAAATATTTTATTATCCTCATTATGGACGGTTAACATAATAATCTGTATGTCGGGATGCTGTTCTTTGACCTTCTTAACAGCTTCAATGCCATTTATACCGGGTAACCCTATATCACTAATCAATACCGAAGGAATAGGGTGTCGGTTCAGTGCCCGCAGCATCTGTTCCGCAGTGGAAAAATCTCTGGGGCAGCAGAATCCTTCCATTGTATCGATGACTAATGCAATCGATTTGCGGTAAGAACTGTTATCTTCAACTATCCAAACCGGTATCTTTTCAGAAGCTGACATAGAAAATATTAGTTAACTGTTTCCTTCACAGGATATGAAAAAAACAGATTGCATTCCATCACGTAGTTGCGTGAGGGAATGGGGGGATAAACTTAGTAGTGAGGCTAGCCCATTCCATAAAACTTACTGCGCTCTTTATAATAGGGGGTAAAGACTTTGCGTAATTCCTGGTATTCTGGTTGAGTCAATGAAGGATCATCTTTCATCACTTTCCAGGCCGCTGTTTTGGCCTGCTCCAATATCCTTTGGTCTTCTATTATATCAGCTACGCGGAACTCTGGCAGGCCGCTTTGCTTGGTACCCAGGAAGTCCCCGGGTCCGCGCAGCTCCAGGTCTGCTTCGGCAATTTCGAAGCCGTCGTTGGTCTGCACCATCTTCCGCAGCCGAAACTGTCCCTCTTTGCTTACCTTGTGTCCATGGATCAGAATGCAATAGCTTTGGCGCTCACCCCGGCCAATGCGTCCCCGCAGCTGATGAAGTTGTGAAAGTCCGAATCGTTCGGCATGTTCTACCAGCATGATACTGGCATTGGGCACATCAACCCCTACTTCTATTACGGTGGTAGAGACCAGCACCTGTATTTCATTATGGATAAATTGCTGCATGGTCGCATCTTTATCTTTGGATTTCATCTGCCCGTGCAGCAGCCCCACTTCGAAATTAGAAAATCGCTTCTTTAACTTTTTGTAGCCGGCAGTAGCATCTTTGAGATCCATCTTTTCCGATTCCTCAACCAGGGGATATACCACATAGGCCTGTCCGCCTTTTTTGAGCTCCTCTTCTACAAAATCATAGATGCCACTATGTTTCTTTTGTGGACGAACGGCCGTTTTTACCGGTTTGCGTCCACCGGGTAATCCTTTAATAATGGAGATGTCCAGGTCGCTGTATAAGGTCATAGCCAGTGAGCGGGGGATAGGGGTTGCCGACATAACTAATACATGAGGGTGGGAACCTTTTTGAAGTATCTCAGCCCGTTGTTTAACCCCAAAGCGATGTTGTTCATCAATAACAGCCAACCCTAAATTGTGAAAGTTCACTTCTTGCTGGATAATAGCATGCGTTCCCACTACAATATCGCACCCACCACCCTCAAGATCAGTGAGTATGTCCGTACGAAGACTCTTTTTCTGATTACCGACCAAAAGACGAATATTAACATCTAGCGGTTTTAAAAACTCTGACAAAGTACGGAAGTGTTGTTCTGCAAGAATTTCTGTTGGGGCCATAAAAGCGGCTTGGCAGTTATTATCCAGGGCCATTAAGATAGCTCCAATAGCAACCACCGTTTTTCCGGATCCCACATCCCCTTGTATTAATCGATTCATCTGAGTACCCGACCGAACATCCTTCTTTATATCGGAAAGGGCTGATTTTTGTCCGTCGGTTAGCTCAAAGGGCAGGTGTTGATTAAAGAACGCTGTAGTATAGTCTCCCAGATTTTGAAATATTTTTCCCTCGTTTTTCTCAATGACTTCATGTTTTGTCTTAGCAATACTAAGCTCAAAAAGAAACAGTTCTTCAAATTTAAAGCGTTTGAATGCCTGTTTATACTCTGATTTGGATGTTGGGAGGTGAATCATTCGATAGGCTTCATGACGCCTGGGTAAACTATGCTGCTCTAGTACGCTTTCGGGAAGAAACTCAGGCGGCTTTTCGTGTTTTAAGATTACCTTTTGCCATTGGTGAATAAGTTTGCTGTTCGTGTACGTTTTAGAAAGGGCCTTATTGCTGGGGTAAATGGGGACGATCTTTTTGAGATCCTGGATGTCCGATGAATCGCCAATTTTATCATATTCGGGATGTGCAATACTGAATTGACGGCCATATTTTTTAACGGCACCGAAAAATGCGACTAGTTCATCCTCAGAAAACTGTTTTTTAATATAATGCCCCCCTTTAAACCAAACCCCTTTAAGCGAGCCCGTGTCATCTCGAATGATAACTTCCAGTCGTTTCTTTCGGCCTCGGCCTTTTTGCTGTATCTTCTTTATTCTACCGACTACCGTGACTTCCTCACCATTTCCGCGCAAATGATCGATTTTTGCCACCGTTGTTCGGTCGAGGTACCGCCTTGGGTAGAAGTTAAGCAGGTCTAAGATACTATCTATTCCACTCTCAGATAGTGCTTTAATGCGTTTTGTACTAAGCTTGGGTAAATCGACTAATTTCAAAATAGATATACTGATATATAATTATATACTAGTTATTTGAAGCCTTCTGACGGCTTTTCCCTCAGATATAGAGGAATATGAGTACCAAAGAGAAAAAGGTAAAGAAATATTCAGTTTTTTCTTGCATTAGTACCCAAGAATTCCTTATCATTGGCAACTCTTGTTTGACCGAAAAATCAATTAAGCGTATTAAATCGTGCCTACAATACAACAACTTATTCGCAAAGGTAGAAAAAGCAAGTCTAGTAAGACAACGGCCCCTGCTTTGGAAGGCTGCCCGCAGAAACGCGGTGTCTGTGTACGAGTTTATACTACAACGCCTAAGAAGCCGAATTCGGCTCTGCGTAAGGTAGCTCGTGTACGACTAACTAATGGCTATGAAGTAACAGCATACATCCCCGGTGAGGGGCACAACTTACAGGAACACAGTATTGTACTTGTTCGTGGCGGTCGTGTTAAGGACTTGCCTGGTGTTCGTTATCATATCGTGCGTGGAACGCTCGATACTGCAGGTGTGGAAGATCGTAAGCAGGGTCGAAGTCTGTACGGAACAAAAAAGCCTAATTAGTAATTGTTGAGTAGGAATTAAACTGAAAAGAATATGAGAAGAAAGACAGCAGATAAGCGCGAGATACAACCAGATCCGGTATTTGGTGACAAGTTGGTCACGCGCTTCGTGAATAATCTGATGCGGGACGGCAAAAAGAACGTCGCTCGAAAGATTCTCTATCAAGCATTTGAAATTATTGAAGAAGAAACCGGCGATGAGGGGATGGAAATATTTAAAGAAGCCCTCAGTAATGTATCGCCTGTAGTTGAGGTTCGTTCTCGCCGTGTAGGTGGTTCGACTTACCAGGTGCCGGTTGAAGTTCGTCCTGATCGTGGGACAGCGCTGGGAATGCGTTGGTTGATCAGTGCTTGCCAGACGAGAAACGACAAGTCCATGGCTCGCAGATTGTCGCGAGAACTTTTGGATGCTGCCAACAATGAAGGTGGTGCGGTGAGAAAGAAAGATGAAGTTCATCGTATGGCAGAAGCAAACAAAGCGTTTGCCCACTTTAGATTCTAAATGATTTAAGATTTATAGTAATGGCTGAGACAAAGACAAAGACAGACCCTAAAATTGTAGACCAGATAAGGCGTACGCGTAATATCGGTATCGCTGCCCACGTTGATGCGGGGAAGACGACAATGACCGAGCGTATCCTTTATTATACTGGTATTACACACCGTATTGGTGAAACCCATGATGGTGCATCTCAGATGGACTGGATGGATCAGGAGAAGGAGCGTGGTATTACTATTACTTCTGCTGCTACTCACTGTATCTGGAAGAATCATCGTATTAATATTATTGATACGCCTGGTCACGTTGACTTTACTGTTGAGGTAGAGCGTTCGCTTCGTGTTCTTGATGGTGTAATTGGGGTTTTTGATTCTGTTGGAGCTGTACAGCCACAGTCTGAAACTGTGTGGCGTCAGGCTAATAAGTACGAAGTGCCACGGATGGCATTTGTTAATAAGATGGACCGTGTAGGTGCTGACTTCTTCAATGTTGTTGAAGAAATGAAGGAGAAGTTGAATGCCAACGCGATACCAATTCAGATCCCTATTGGTGCCGAGGAGAACTTCCGCGGTGTTGTTGATCTTATTACAATGACGGGTATTATTTGGGATGATGAGTCTTTGGGAATGGAGTATGATGAAGTTGAGATTCCTGAAGATCTCAAAGAAAAAGCTGAAGAGTATCGTAAAATTATGATCGAGTCTATTGCCGATCATGATGATGCTCTGATGGAAAAGTACCTCATGGATGAGGAGATTAGCCAAGAAGAAATTGAGAACGCACTACGTGATGCAACGCTAAACCGCGATATCACAACTGTGATGTGTGGTTCTGCACTTAAGAATAAGGGTGTGCAGACAGTGCTTGATAAGGTTATTAAGTATATGCCTAGCCCTTATGACATTCCTCCCATTGAAGGTAAGGATCCTCAAAATGATGGCGAGCCGATCCAGCGTAAGCCGAGTGTTCAGGAGCCGTTTTCTGCACTGGCATTTAAGATCATGACTGATCCTTATGTTGGGAAGTTGACCTTCTTCCGCGTGTATTCCGGTGAGTTAGAGAAAGGTTCTTATATTTATAACGCTACAACCGGTAAGAAAGAGCGTATTGGTCGTATCCTCGAGATGCATGCCAATGAGAAGAAGGATCTTGACATCGTACGGGCAGGCGATATTGCTGCTGCCGTTGGTGTTAAGGAAGTGAGAACGGGTGATTCTTTCTGTAGTATGGAAGAGCCTATTATCCTTGAGGAGATTACATTCCCAGAGCCCGTAATTAAGCTTGCCGTTGAGCCTAAGTCAAAGGCTGACGCTGAGAAGCTGACTACAGGTCTTATTAAGCTTGCTGAAGAAGATCCTACATTCCAGGTTGAGACCGATGAAGAAACCGGTCAGACTACTATTGCAGGAATGGGCGAACTTCATCTCGAGATTATTGTTGATCGATTAAAGCGTGAGTTTAAGGTAGAAGCCAACGTTGGTGCGCCTCAAGTATCTTATCGCGAAACAATTAATAAGAGTATTGAGCACCGAGAAGTTTATAAGAAACAGTCTGGTGGTCGCGGTAAGTTTGCTGATATGGAATTTGAAATTGGTCCTCTCAGT
The DNA here is from genome assembly GCF_011059105.1 of Fodinibius halophilus. Taxonomy (GTDB): domain Bacteria; phylum Bacteroidota; class Rhodothermia; order Balneolales; family Balneolaceae; genus Fodinibius; species Fodinibius halophilus. Next base: position 21,477 of record NZ_JAALLS010000034.1, read on the forward strand.
GATTTTGATGAGTTTGAAGAAGAGGACAACAATGTTTCTGTTGACGAAGGCTTTAAGTTTGTCAACGAAATAAAAGGTGGTAATATCCCAACTGAATTTATTCCTTCTGTAGAGAAGGGTTTTAAAGAAGCAATGACTTCAGGAATTCAGGCAGATTATCCTGTACAAAATGTAGGGGTTCGTCTGTTTGATGGTTCTTACCACGATGTAGACTCCGACCAGTTCAGTTTTGAGCTTTGTGCAAAAATGGCATTTAGGCATTCTGCACAAAAAGCTGATCCCAAGATCCTTGAGCCAATTATGGATGTGGAAATCATCACTCCCGAAGAATATATGGGAGATGTGATTGGTGACTTGAATGGGCGTCGTGGTCTAATTGGAAAAATGGATAACGACAAGCAGGGTTCAGTAGTACACGCTCGAGTACCATTATCCGAGATGTTTGGTTATTCTACTGATCTGCGTTCAGTAACTCAGGGCCGTGCCTCATATTCTATGGAATTTAGCGATTATGAGCAGGTGCCCAATAACGTTGAGAAAGAAATTCTAGAAGAAAGATCTTAAAACATCATTAATAAATAGTATTATGGCAAAAGAAACATTTGAGCGGAATAAGCCGCACGTAAATATAGGAACCATTGGTCACGTCGATCACGGGAAAACAACTCTGACAGCTGCTATTACTACGGTAATGGCGAAGCATCACGGCGGGGTTGCCAAGCAGTTCGTTGATATTGATAATGCGCCCGAAGAGAAAGAGCGTGGTATCACCATTTCCACTGCTCACGTTGAGTATGAAACCGAGGAGCGCCA
>NZ_JAALLS010000035.1 GCF_011059105.1 Fodinibius halophilus
CCAGCGAAGTCCTACGAAGCTATAGCGCAGTAGGGCAGTTTTTTCGTTCTTCCAGCTCTGCTGGTCCGACTTCCGGCGGATACTGACAAAAAATGGACATATCTTTAATTGGAAGGGACTTATTCTTAGCCTTTCAGATCCTACGCGAACCTATATGAGGAGATCTCTCGACTCCGTTATGCTCCACTCGGGATGACATTGCTTCTAATTAATCTATCAGCCCGAAGAACCAACAGACCGTCATTTTTTTATCTCAGTCGGGTCCCCCCCCTTCTGTGTTATGTTCCGGGGAGAGGGGGCAATATAATGTAACACGGTCATCCTTGACCGTATGTCAATTGGGACAAAGTCATCTTGGCCAAGCAGCAAACTTGATACCAATGTAAAGGAGTTACTAAAAACTGCNTCTCGTCAAAGAGATCTTTTGACTTCACGGTCCTGTACTCGAACTGCCCCTACGTTTGATACCGTACGTAATAACAAAAAAAGTTTCCCTACATACAAAGAGGGAACAAGGGTGGAGTAATAGAGCACGAGCGGGACGCTCGCACTATTCGTGCAGTGAACTATTTTTTTTCTCAGTCGGGTGACAGCCCCTTCCGGGGAGATCAACTCCTCGATTGAGACCCTCTATCCACCGATAGAGATACCCAGATAGGCCGCAACGCAACCGGCCGAAAAGGCCACCAAATGCATTACCACTTTTACCTTTTTCTTTTTTTGGGAATGGCTATCACCGTGGCAGGCTCCGCCCTTCTCTGCTGAACCACTATTCATAATAACCGGAGCTAAATAATAGATCGCGAAGAGAACCCCTGCTGCTCCAAGCTTCCAGAGCATACGATGTCCGGCTGCTGTAGCGGTTAACATCTCCCAATCTAACAGGCCGCGATAGCTCATATTATAGAGTCCGGTAAGAAATATGGTGGGAATGAGCCAAAATACTATTCGTCGGACCCGTTTACGGACAGGTCCCATAACTTCTGATACAGACACTGTCCCCAGGTGAGCTGCAACCGGACGTAAGATGAAAAAGATAAATACCATCCACCCAAGCCAAAAAACTGCTGAAAAGATATGAATGGCGGTAACAAAGTAGTGAACGGGAGCAGAGAAAAAATCCATTAGCTGACTCTTAGCTGCCTTTTTCTTCAGTTATGGGAATATCGTACGTACAGGCATGATCACCTTCGGCGATATAGGTGGTTCGCTCGGCGGCCTCATTAAACAGCTTTTTATAAAACATCTCTTCGAGCTGACAGGGTAATCGTGTTTCTTTTATTACTTCACTAAAGGGACAGTTGCACTCCTTAATTTCCAGGGCTTCTTCTTCGGCATCGAGCTCGATCTCCGGCATAAAGCCCTCCTCTTCAAGCATTGCCATTAACACTTTTAGTTTCGACTCCATATTCTCGGCCGACGATTGATCGATACGATCTTGGGCTGAGTGCAGTCGTTGCTGCCAGAAATCCTCAAAAAAATCTTCTACTAACTCTTCTTTATCATTCTCTTTCAGATATTTGATGATGCTGCGTATCAATGCGGATTCGGAGGAGGGAAACAGGCTGTTGCCCTTGGGAGTGAGCTGGTACTGCAAGCTGGGACGACCCGGGCCGGAACGCACGTATTCGCGTTCAACATAACCATCGCGTTCGAGCTGCAAAAAGTGTTCGCGCAGGGTTGTTTTGGCCAGATCAATCTGGGCAACGGCCTCATCGATGGAAAGCGTACCCTTGCGCTTTACAAGGTCTATGATCTCTTTTTTGGAACCGGTAACCATAATGGGTAAGAATGAATATATTGGTTTTAACGAACGATAAATCTGCTTACTCTTTGGCTTTTATTTCTTTTTTGATACGGGGAATTAACTGCTCTTCTTCGAATTCGAACTGTCTTTCAATTTTACCGAACAATATCTTAAAATTCTTGTTTTGCATACGCAATATGGCACAGCTATTATCGATAATTTGAAACTGTTTGCCTTCTCGACGGATGGTATTAACTGAGCGTTGCAGGCGATCACGATCTTTGGCTAAAATGGAAAAAGATCGGCGCAAATTGCGAACAATACTGTGGCTAATATTTGCTTTTCGTCCCTCATTTAAACGTACGGCAAGTGGTAAGAATTTCTTTTTTTGAAAGCTATAATACATTCGAAGTGTTTCTTTAAATGGGTCAAATTCTTTCTTTATATCTTTTAACCAGGGATATTGTGCGGTATGTTTCTGAATAACCTGTGGAAAGTTTTCATCAATTTCATCCAGTATAGTACTACTGGGCTTAATAAAATTTCTTTCCATATATCTGCCCAATTTCTCCAGGGATTGTCCATCGCCCGGCACGGGTATTTGTCGGGTAGTTGCTATAGCACGGTGACTTTCCATCCATTCCAGCACATCAACTTCGCTCCACTGCTGCTTTTCACAAACAGTTCGCAGCGTTTCATTCTCATGCTTTGACAGTGAAAGCCCTATGGAAGCAAGCAGTTCGGCGGCTTGCTTGTTGGTATTCGTAATTTCTGAAATAGTAGCATCCGGACAAATGCTACCGGAGGATTGATTACTGTCTGTTGTGTTAGCCATCAATATCTTTTCTTTATTGCGATCCGCACTTAAGATATTGATGATTTTTAGAGGAGTCAATAAAAAAGGTTAAAACCGTTTTTATAGTTGCTATTAAATTTTTCGACTCCTACCTTTAGGTAGAATTAATAGAAAGTTTTGCAAAACCCGGCATGTCATCCTGAATTTAGTTCAGGATCTCAATTTTAATGCCAATAACTGTATATGAGATGCTGATCCGCCAGCCGGCGGACAGCATGACAAGTTGTGGCTAGTTTAGCAAAGCACCCTAATAAAGAAGAACTTATTTTTTGCACTATGGCTTATGTTGTTACCGATCCCTGTGTCCAATGCAAACACACAAACTGTGCTGCTGTTTGCCCGGTTGATGCCTTTCGGGAAGGACCTAATTTCTTGGTTATTGATCCTTTTGAGTGCATCGACTGTGATGCCTGCGTGCCGGAATGTCCCGAAGAGGCGATCTACCCTGATGACGAAGTTCCGCTGGAGTGGGAAGATTATATCGAGCTAAATGAAGAGCTATCGGAAGCTTGGGCTGATCATATAATCAACCAAGAAACAGAACCTCTGCCTGAAGTAGATGCCTGGAGTAACCGTGAAGATAAAAGGGAACACCTAATCAAAAGTTGGGATCATGCAGTAGCTGACAATTAAGGTTTTTAAATGAATACATTGCCATGAAAGATACCTTTTCTGTAGACCGATCAGCAATCGCCCAACAGCTTCGTGAAGTTATTGACCCTGAATTGGGGGTTAATATCGTAGACCTGGGCTTGGTTTATAATATTTTTGCTGACGATGGAACATTGATTGTGGAGTACACGGCTACCACGCCCGGCTGCCCTATGCGGCGGTACCTGCAACAGCAGATCGAGGAGACGCTGGCCAGCGTTGACCAGTTTGATGATTATGAGGCTCGGCTTATTTGGGAGCCGGAGTGGTCGGTGGATATGATTAAAGAAGATGTAGATTTCTTTGGGCATCCTCCTCCCCGAGCAAGCAACAGCTGATGCGGTCATACCTCTGTAATTATTACTGTTAAGTTAATAACACTGACATGAGTTCAACTCGGACTCCTACTTATATTCTTATTGGATTGCTGGCCTTTGCTGCAATTGGCTTATTAGCGGGACTGTATTCCGGACTCCTCCGACTTGGCCTACTTTCCGATTTGTCTACACAACCCATCTCCCCTATTCTGCATGGTCCCCTGATGATCAACGGTTTTCTTGGTACCCTGATCGGACTTGAACGTGCTGCGGCACTGGACAAACGGTGGGCTTTTGCAGCTCCTTTACTGTTGGCTGCATCGTCAGCACTTCTCTTAGCGGGATTTACAACCATCGGACAGTGGCTGCTTGTGGCCGGTTCTGTGGGATTGGCAGCGGTTATGATCTATCTCTATGTTCTGCAGCCCAAAGTGTATCACCTTATTATGGCACTGGGGGCAATCACACTGTTAGTCGGCAATATATTATATCTGTGGGATTGGCCAATTTTTGAGCTGGTAGGCTGGTGGGCTGCCTTTCCCCTGCTCACCATCTTTGGCGAACGTCTTGAGCTAAACCGAATTATGCGTCCCCCCAAAAGGGCCCAGCACTTTTTTACTGCTCTTAATCTTTTATGGATTGGTTCGCTGGTTGTAGTTCATTTTGACCGTTCCCTGGGCTGGCGTATCAGTTCGGTCCTGCTTATTGCCATTGCGCTCTGGCTTTTCAAATATGACATCGCCAAGCGAACGGTTAAAGCAATGGAATGGACCCGATACAGTGCCATCAGTCTGCTTTCGGGATACAGTTGGCTGGTTATAACCGGTCTATTGGGCTTTTGGCAGGGCTTTGCAACGGCCGGACCTTATTATGACGGCCTGCTGCATATGATATTTGTGGGATTTGTCTTTAGCATGATATTCGCCCATGCTTCTGTCATTATCCCTTCCCTTTCCGGCAAATTGGTGCCGTACCACAACTATTTTTATCTGCCGCTTATGCTACTACACGGATTCCTGGTGATTCGAATCACAGGTGATGTTATGCATTGGCCCGGCATACGTATAACCGGCAGCTATGGCAATGTGTTAGCTATTATTCTATTTCTTGGCGGTATCATTTTTCAATTATTCTTCAGTAAACGAAAATCATTAACTGAAAACCCCTAAAATTATTAACGAATGCCTGTACGTAAATCAGAAGCTGAATGGATTGGTACCATAGAAAATGGAAAAGGAACAATGAGAGTTAGCGATGGTTCCTACAAAGAACGCTACTCGCATTCCTCGCGCTTCAAGGACGGGATGGGCTCTAACCCCGAAGAACTTATTGCTGCAGCCCATGCCGGCTGCTATTCCATGGCTCTTTCTGATCAGCTTGAAAAAGCGAATTACATGCCTCAAAAAATAAATACACAAGCCGAAGTCACCTTTGATACCACTGGTCAAGGACCTTCTATCTCTTCCATAAAACTGAACTGCAAGGCCAACGTACCAGGTATAAACCGAGATGATTTTTTACGGTTTGCCGAAGCTGCCAAAGCTGATTGCCCGGTATCAAAGGCTTTAACCGGAACCGAAATTACATTAAAAGCGATTTTAATTTAACTATTAAATCCTCACTCTTTAAAAAATATAAAGATGTATTACCTGTCAGTTTATATTCACATTATCTCGGCCATTTTTTGGCTGGGCGGTATGTTATTTACTGCAGGTGTATTGGTTCCGGTCAGCCGAAAACCACTGCTAAGAAATAAAAAGGGGGCCTTTTTTACAGTCGTCGGCAAAAAGTTTAGCCGTATATCGTGGGCCCTATTTTTGGTGCTCATCATTACCGGCATAACAAATCTTTTGACCCGCGGTTATACTGTCGATCAACTTTTGGACCCTTCTTTTTGGGCGAACATCTTTGGCGGATACCTGTTTATCAAACTGCATATTTTCGCACTCATTCTTATTGTAAGCGGCATCCATGATTTTTATGCCGGACCCAAGGCGGCTGAACTCATGGATAGCCAACCAGAAAGTAATAAAACCAACAAGATGCGGAAGCTTTCGAGTTGGCTGGGACGCCTCAACCTGCTGTTAGGCCTGGCAATTCTTTTCTATGCTATGCGCCTGCTACGGGGATAGTTGTTTCTTATGATACAATAACTGCTGGTACCCGTAATCTATTTTTACCCCTACCCCTCCTGTCCTCTATCTCATAGGGTATTAACCTGAGCTCTTCCAAAAGCGTAAGAAATACTTTTCTCCTGTTGTCAAAAGGATCAAGCAACCTTAAAAAAATCACATTCTTATGGTAAAAATAGCAATAGTAGTACTGGCAGGAACGGAATCTCATGAATCCCTTGGTCGCGTGGTTAATGCATTGGAACTGGCTAAAGAGCTTCAAGAAAATAATGACGAAATAAAAATCGTCTTTGACGGGGCCGGAACTGAATGGGTCCCGGAACTGGAAAATGAAAACCATGATGCCCACCCCTTATACAATGCCGTAAAAGAAAACATCCATGGAGCATGCCGATTTTGTGCCAAAGCTTTTGGGGTAATCAATGAAATAAACGATACCGAAATCGAACTGCTGGATGAATATGATCAGCATCCGAGCTTACGCAACTTTATCGTTGAGGGGTACCAGATTGTTACATTCTAAGAATACCCTATTAACGATTCCATCACTTTAAGTGATGGAATCGCTATGTAGTATCACTATGTTTTATTGCCGGGTAATCTCCTTTATTATTTCAACAACTTTGGTGCTATACAACTGCTCTTCTTTTTTGATTTCTCCTGCTTCGCCGGAATGCTTGCCATAAGTGATCAGCCACACCTGCTCGGCGCCTTCAATCTCGGAACCGTGAGAACGCCACGTCTTCAGCGGCTTGGTCCCGCGACCGTGATCAGTAGTGATAATGAAGGTGGTGTTTCCCTTGTAATAGGGATCACGCTGGGTATAGTTCCACAACTCATTGAGAAAAGCATCCGTGCTGTGTGCCGACTCCAGGTAGGCTTGGTAATTTCCATTATGGGCAAAATCATCGGTCTCACCGTAGGCAATATACACCAGGTCGGGATGCTCGCGCTTCATATATTCCAGCGCATAATTGTGAGTAAACATATCCAGGCGCACCGATCCCCACGGGCTGGGCGTATGCGGCTGCACCTTGTTTAAAAACTGCTCGATCTCCGTCAGGTGATCTCCTTTGGCATTTTCAAAGCCGGCATTTACCGGCACACCACTGCGCTGCTCGTTGATGATATATGGAAAAACCTCCCAGCTGCCAAAGGCCGCGACCTTTCTCCGATATGCTGCACTTTTATTCAACTTTTCCAGTATGGTTTTATTGGGATTGTTGACCTTATCGTTGCTATTAATACGGTCATCATCCGCCTGGCCAGTAAGGATCTCATTATATCCCGGATAGGAAAACACCATCCCGTTCGTAAGATCCACTTTACTCCCGAACTTACGGTTGCCGTAAATTTCGCCGGTCTCAGCAACGATATTCCAAACAAAGGGCAGCAGCGCCTCGCGTCGCTCTTCGGGAGTATCACGCCAAAACTTAGCTTTCAGTTCTTCAGCATCCGACACATACTTTTCGTGACTGATAAGGTTGGCATCCGCGCCGGTAAACAGCTCCTGCCACCGGAACCCATCAAGCGTTATCAAAATTACCTTTTCATTGCCAGTATCCTGCGCCTCGGCCATGTTGCCCCATCCCGTAATAAAGCCGGTAAAAACAGCACAGCTAAGTAGTAATAATATTTTTTTCATCATTATAAATAATAGATTTAATAGAGGGCTTTGCAAAACCTTTTATTTCGTCATTCTGAGCTTGTCGAAGAATCTCCCGTATCCATCTGCTGCCGTTGAAAGGGAGATCCTTCATTACATTCAGGATGACTGCCTGGTTTTGCAAAGGTCCCTTAATAATTATAGCTATCCATATGTCATATACTCCCGATCAAACGAGCCATCGGCATATAAATTAATCATCGCGTATCCGGGCGGCGTTTGGTGGTACTTCCCATTCCACCAGTTGCCGCTCACTGCCCCATTACAAAAATAGCTGACGTCATTATAATCAACTCGATCGAGCAAGTGAATATGTCCGCTCGCACAAAGCTGAACATTGGTATGCCGGTGAAAAAGCTCCACAATGCGCCGGGCATCGATATGCATCCACGCGCCGGGCACCTGCCAATCCCCGCTTTTTTCGTTATCGCCATCAAAATAAGCGGCCGCACACACAATGGGAATATGCGATAACACAAAGACAGGCGTCTCAGCATCTACTGTTTCCAACTCTTTTTTTAGCCACTGAAACTGCTTTTCATCCAGCTTAGCCGTGTACCAGTCTCCATTTACCGAACGTGTGCTATCCAGTACGATAAAATGCCATCCGGCCTTATCAAAACTGTAATAGCGCTCGTCCATCTGCATCGCTTCCATCGCCCACTTCTTGCCGTACAAGGGATCACTCTTAGCACCTTTGCCCCACACATCATGATTCCCGATACAATCAACAACCGGCAGGTCATTTTCCTGTTTCAGGATGGAGTGCCAAAGATCCCACTGGGCTTTTACACTCGACCGACTGGCCCCCAACGCATCATTAATACAATCACCCCCGTTAAAAATGATGTCCGGGGGATCCTGATGTCCCTGGAGATGATGCAGGCATCGCTCCAGTCCTTTTGCTGAACTATACGAATCGCCGGAGTTATCACTGACGTGCACATCAGTAATATGGGCGATACGCAACACCCGGTCTGCATTTTTCTTTCTTTGTGATGGCGTTAAGCTCGAAGGTAAAAGAGTCGCCAAAGAGGCTCCTACTCCATACTTGAAAAAATCTCTTCTATCCATAAAAAAATGTAATTTTAAAATAAGAGGACTGCCTAACACAGCCCTCATTAATTAGTATTTCGTATTCACTGTGTTACTTCAACCACCAGGGAGTTGCTCGTATCTTGTCGTTGCCATCTCCGAACTGCCGGCTAATCGCTTCAGAAACATGGTCATTATTATTCTGATACTCCGACTGCGGATAGATCCAGCGCTTGGGCGGTGCCCCGCTTTCCGGTTCCAGAAATGACGGGTAGCCTGTCCTCAGCTGATCAAAATAGGCCGACCATCCGCCCTGCAAAAATGAACGCAAATATTTCTGCATCTGGATGCGTCTAATTTTCTCCTCATTGGAAGATGCCTGAGAAAAATCAACACGATTTCCCTGCAGATAGGCTGTCGCTTCCTGCTCTGTGAGATACTCACTATAATCCTCGGCATATTTTTTATAGAACGCGAAGCTGGCTTTTACCCCTTGCGCGTAGTGGGTTTCTGCCGTCGAGGAACTAATCCATCCACGTACAGCAGCCTCTGCCAATATCAGCTGGAGCTCTGAGTATCCCAGCAACACATGCGGCTCGTTAGTAGGATCAGTAGTATAGCGCAAGTCAACCTTGGAAACATTTCCGGCGGCCGCTTTGTCGTCTACATCCCCATAAGCACCAATCGGCTTACCGCCTTCATAGGCACTGAAGTCATCTACAGGCAAACCCTGCTCTTTACCATTTTTTGTGCGATCAGCATAGAGAAACAGGCGTGGATCCTGGCGGTCCTGCAGGCGCTGCACAAAGGTTGAATCCATATAAATACCGGAACCATAACTGCTGTTGTTATATTCCCCGTACCGGCTACCAATCTGGTCATAAAATTCGAGTTGTCCGTTATCATCTATAGACTCGAAGATAGGTTGGTTCACCACTATATCTGCAAAAGTGTCGGCAATATTCATGCTGCCTCCGGCTTGTTTGGAGAGTGTCAGCAACACTTTCAACCGAAAGGAATTAATCAGCTTGCGCCATTTATAGGCATCACCGCCATAAATAATATCACCATCCAGGATGTCATCATTTTCCAAGAGCTCGTCAGCTTCTTTCAGCTCCTTGAGAATCCCGGTAAAGACCTCCTTTTGGGGATCATAAGCGGGGGTATAAAGCTCGTCAGTCTCTCCTTTCAGGGCTTCGGAATAGGGAATATCTCCAAACCGAAGCGTTAATTGATAGAAGTGATAGGCCCGAAAAAACTTACCCAGCGCCTTATAGGCAGGCTTTTCGGTACGTTCTGCTTCCTCAATCATCTTAGTGACATTACGCAGTGCTCCATACTCATCAAAGTCACCGCGATTCCACTTATAATATTGAAGAGCACTTTCCCCCGAGGTACTTACGATCATTCGGCTTGCAAACAGCGGACTCATCCCTTCTACCTGAAAGGTGTTCCACTGTATTTCAGTTAACAACAGGTGTGGCGGGGTCTCCGAAACGTTGTTCGGGTTCTCCCCGACTACTTCTAAATCTTCGCATGAGCTCAACGTAAATATGAGCACAATGCTTAGTAATATTAGTTTTTTCATTGTAATCAACTTTAGAAATTGAATGGATTAATTCAGTTAAAAGGACAGGTTTACTTTCATCCCGACGTATCGGGTAGATGGATCCTGCAGTTCGTCATCATTTCCAAAATCAGGATCGATGATATCGGCCTTCTTCAAAATGGCCAGGTTATATCCATATGCTGTGACGCTGGCCTCGCGAACTCCGGTATTTTTAAAGAGACTGCTCACATCATACGTTAGCGACAGGTTTCTTAGCTTGATGAAGCTGCGATCAAAAATATTGGCAAACTTCTCACTTTCATCCTGTGTTACTGCGGCACGATAAGGATAGTTTTGAGCCCATTGCTGCCATCCCACCGCCGTGGTGTTCTCTTTATATTTCCGGGTATCCTTGATTACGTTGCCATCGACATCGGTTTTGAGCTCCCCGCTGACCACATTCACGCCTTCAGGAACATACACAGGATGTCCGGCGGCATACTCCTCATCACGCCAGGTAGTTGATTCCGGGTGCTTTCCGCCCCACCAGAGCTTTTCTACTGTTAACGAACGCATAAGACCGCCTACGGCACCGTCTACACTCATACTCAACGAGAACTTTTTATAGTGGAACTCATTTTGCAAGCCAAATCGCCAGTCGGGATTTTTATGTCCTTTAAGCTGGGGATATGGATCTTTGGTAGGCATTCCGGTTTGCTCATCCAAAATCAGGCGCCCGTCCGGAGTCTTCATCCAGCCGGTGGCATAATAGTTATCAGCACGCTCCCCTTCGGATAGATTACCATATTTATCACGGTCACCGTAGATGCTGGTAAGTCGCCGCACCCGTTTGTACCAGTTGGCAGTAACATCCCAATTGAAATCTCCGGACTGTACGGGAGTGGCATTTACCATAACCTCCCAACCATTGGTGGTATATTCATTACCATTTACCTTGCGACTATTAAAACCAGAGGCCTTTGAAACCGGGAGGTTAATAATCTGATTACGGTCAACCACATTGTAGTAGGTGACATCAAAATTCAAGCGATTATTCAACAGCCCTGAAGACAAGCCGATCTCTGTAGAAATTGACTGTTGTGGCTTAATGTTAGGATTCACAATGCCACCGGGATAACTTAATTGTGGCGTTCCATTAAAGCCTGTTTGCTTTTGATAATAGGCTTTGGTCTGGTAAGGATTTTGAAAATTCGGATCCAGATCACTGGAAACCTGTGCCCAGGAGCTATACACCTTCAGATAATCAAGCGCATCCGGGAAATCCACTAAATTAGATACCATCACGCTAAGTGATGCCGACGGATAAAAGTAGGAGTTATTCGACTCCGGCAAAACTGAAGACCAGTCATTTCTACCCGAGAGATTCAGGAAGAATGCATCCATCAACTCAAGGTCAAGAGTTGCATAAACACTGCGAATGGCCTTCTTACGCACGTAGGTTGAAGCTTTTACACTTCTTTTACTGTTGGCAAGACTGTATACATCCGGCACAACCAATCCATCCGTAGAGTTATAGTACTGTTCAAATTTACGAAATACCGAATTGGCCCCGGCATTTGCAGTAAAAGAAAAATCCTCGGTTAGCTGTTTGTGGTAATTTGCCCGGATATCATTATCCAGTGTCAGTCCATCCTTATTCCAGGTCTTGTAAAATCCGTCTCGGGGATCTCCATAGCGGAGATACGATTTGGGACGCTGTTGGTCCTCAAACTTGTTCTTTTTGTTGAGAGAAGTGCGTCCCTGCACATACAAGTTCTTCGAGATATCCCATTTCAGCTTTAACTGGCCACGGTATACATTGGAATCGTACTCCTGGTTGCGTTTATAAGCGCCAAAGTACGGGTTATTATACCAGGCATAATTCCAGTTGGCCTGTTTATAGCCCTCTTTGCCCGGCACCCACATATGAGTTCGCTGGTCTTGGGGATCAACATCTGCCCCCTGCCACACAAGAAGCGTATAAATATGGTTGTTAGGACCATATCCGTAGGCCGGATAATTGGGAGAATACACTTTGTTATAGGAGAACTTGTTATCCAGTGTGATATCTGAGCTCAAATCAAAGGTTGAAGCAAAACTAACGCCGCCTTTGGGCAGCGAGGTATTAGGCACTTGTCCCTGCTGATACGAATAGTTTCCCGAGAAACGATATCTGGATTTCTCTCCTCGAAAGCCGATAGAAAAGTCAGATGAGGTAACATATCCGGGCCGCATAAATGCTTTTAAGTTATCATGCGACTCCCAGGCAATAGGTACACGTTCGTATCGCGACTTATCATCGTACTTGGTGCCTTCCACCGTTCCATACCATTCGATAACTTCGCCGGTCTGCTTATCCCGAATTGGGCTGTTCCACTGGGCTATTTTCTTGCCCTCTTCAAATTTAGGACCCCAGATCATATCCCCATCTGAGACACCGCCATCTTTGCCATCCCAGAACTCATATTTTCCATTCGATCCATTTCCATATTCTTTCTGTACGTCTGGGAATACGGTATAACCGGCAGAAACCATGGTACTGTGAGATACGTTAACACGTAATCCTTTGTCGGAGGCATCTTTGGTGGTTATAAGAATAGCCCCATCCTTACCGCGGGCACCATAAAGTGCCGATGCAGCCGTTCCTTTGAGTACATTAATCTCTTGAATATCATTCTTAGAAACATCAAAAAGGTCGGTATCAACCGGTACCCCATCGATAACTACGAGCGGTTCTTTGCCTCGCAGCTCAAATTTCGCCGACTGAAACATGCCGGTGGGGTTATCCACCGAAAGACCAGCCACCTTCCCCGTAAAGAGGTTCCCCAGGTTTTGTGCCTCGGTATTTTGGATATTCTCGGTCTCAATCTGTTGGGTCGAATAGCCAATTTTTTCTTTCACCTGAGACATGCCCATCGCCGTAACTACCACTTTGCCAATTTCGTTATTGGCCATGGTGAGTGTTACATCAATAGTTTCCTGTCCGGCCACCGGAATCTCCTTTCGTTCATAGCCTATGAAAGAGAAAATCAGAATATCATCGTGTGAAACCTGTATGCTGTATGTACCATCCTGATCCGTCGTTGTACCCTTGGTAGTCCCTTTTACCATGATATTAACGCCGGGTAGAATGTGTCCATCAGATCCATTCACCGTACCCTTTACACGGTGATTTTGTGCCTGAGCTACTATGCTTAGACACAGAACGCCTATTAATATTAAGCAGTACTTTTTCATTATCCTTTTATATTTTAGGTTTGTTTGAAGATTTATAAAGATGAGATGCAAGCCGTTCCTACATCTGCGATGCGAACATACCGGTGAGCGTTTACAATACTATTACACCAGAGTTAAGCCTACGTTAACTTTCGAATACCTAATATTATCTTTTGTTTACTTTCTTTTTGCGACACTTCCTCTTCTTTTTAGTCTATTTCGCCCCAGTGTGAGAGTATAGAATGACCAATTAATTTCAACGCAGCATGCATTTTCATTTCATTGATACAATTTCCTCTCACTCTGCTAAATAGAAAGAGTTTGGGAGTGCCCCAACAGCGGGTAAAACTCCTCCTTGTGGCTGTATTGAAGATAGAGCTGTCAATGGAAACTGAAGGAGGTACAGCTACGCCTCGAAGTTTTAACGTAGTGGCGGAGGATGATCGGCAGTTTTCAGTACCTCTATTGTACCGGGTCAAACCTGCAATTTTGAACAAATGCCTTTGTCCAAATTGACATACGGCCAGAGATGACCGTGTTACATTATATTGCCCCTAAGGCGTACTAAATAAACCATAATATGTAGCACACGAAAAGACCTTACGCTATTCACTGTTTGTGCTGAGGGTAATCTTGTAAGCTAGTGCAGAAACAACACTATAAGTCATCTCGAACCGCAGCAAGGTGGTGAAAGAGCATCTTAGCTCGTGCGATAGGGCTTTTAAAAAAAAGCAATTACCATAAATATCGTAGCACAAAAACAAGGTACGGATTATCTCCCCTTGAGGGGAGTACCGCAAAGCGGGAGGGAGTTCACCCGGTCTCATGCCAACCCGTTCTGCTGGTCTGCCTACCGGTGAATGCTGACAAAAAGTGGTCATACCAATGAACGTAGAGTTATAAATCCTGTTGGGAAATTTCAGGATACATAAATAGCCCCTCATCACAGATAATGTTATCACCTACAAATGAGAAAAGATATTTAAGCTTACTTTAAGCTATCGTTGTTATGTTGTGGGTAAAGCCAACTGACAAACTGATTATTAATCCCAACTTTGACAGGTAATTATTATGAAACAACTAATCCTCTCCCTCTTATTTATCTTATTCTTTTCAGCAATAGGTTTGGCACAACAGGAGGAAATGCCTAGGCAAAAGCAGCAGATGATGGAAATGATGCAGGATTCTACTATGCGTGCTATGATGATGAAACATATGGCCCAACATCCCCAGATGCGTCAACAGATGATGCAGCATATGATGCGTTCAAAGGATATGGACAGTACTATGGGGTTGGGTAATATGAAGAAAATGATGATGAACAATCCCGAAATGAAAAAACGCATGAAAACCCACATGCAGATGATGCAGTCAATGATGAAAGGCGAAAATATGGGGAATATGATGAGCAATGAAAAAATGCGTGAAATGATGCCTATGCATAAAATGTGTATGCAGATGATGATGAAAGAGAATATGATGCATCAAAAAGGGATGATGGACGGTAAAAAAATGAAGAAGAATCATCAGTAATAACCTCTGATCTTTTACTGATATCTGCGCTAAATAACGTAGCTAACATAATAAACGACTAATATGAAAATGTTAAATGTCAAAAAACTGGGACTTGCTTTTGCAGTTACTGCTACCCTCCTATATGTGGGTTGTATTATTCTGATGGCCATAGCTGGCAAGGGTGGAACTGTCTATTTTTTTAACAGCTTGCTACATGGTTTAAATGTTGAAAGCATCATTAGGATGGATGTACCATTGATTGAAACCCTTTTGGGTATTGTATTAACATTCGTTTTAGGATGGTTATCTGGAGCATTGGTAGCAGCTATTTATAATAACATTGGAAGTCAGAAAGTTTAAACTCCCAGAATTATTTTAAGAAGTAATATTTTCATCACTCTGAGGTGATGAACTATATCAATCTTATAATTAATAATACTATGTTTCCTAATCATCACTTTATCGGCATGCACTGGATTTGGTGGCTTATCTTGGCAGCGGCTATTTTATTACTATTTTTTGATATCATACCGCATCGATCTCAATCCACCCCCGAAGAGGATGCGCTGGAAATCCTCAAACGAAGATATGCACGCGGGGAGATTGAACGCGAAGAGTATGAAGAACGTAAAGCAGCAATTACCGATAACAACCATTAAATCCAATATCTTGTATCTTAATATCAATCATACCCTCTAATATTATGCTGCATTTCATCTACCGCAGTTCGATTTTGATAGTACTTAGCTTTCTTTTTATAAGCTGCCAGTCTTCTGACTCACCCTATATGGATGAGGGGCAACAAAAAGAGCTCCAAACAGCTTATAACAGTTTGCAGGACAATTATCAGATGTTGATAAACAACTATAAATCGAACGCTGATTCACTGCCAACCTCCATCCAAAATCTCTATGGTGAAATGCAACAAATGCATCAACAGATGAGCACCAGCCACCGGCATATGATGAGTAGCCATCGCCAGGGCCGCCATATGCAGGGCGAACGGATGATGGGCCGTGCAATGGGCGTACATATGCAGAATCATATGAACGGGGAATGGTACCAGCAGATGATTGAAATGCATCGTCAAATGTCTAAAATGCACCAGTCTATGGGTCAACCCTCTATGTCAGAAATGAATAAAAAACTGGCGGGCAATTATGGGCAAATGATGAAAATGATTCCGGGCTTGGATAAAGCGACAGATGTCCCATTTAATACTCAAGGTGATCCTTCGGTATTAGATGGTCAACAACTATTTTCTCAAAACTGTGCCTCATGCCATGGGGGTACCGGCGAAGGGGTGGGAACGGCTTTCCCATCTGTTGTAAATTCCAAATGGATCACCGCTGATAAGACCGTCCCTATTCGTATTGTACTACATGGACTACAAGGAGAAATTGAAGTTCAGGGGCAACAGTACCAAGGCGTTATGCCTTCCTTTAAGGCACGCCTCAGTGCTGCTGAAATCACCGCTATCCTCAATTATTTGCGGCAAGAAAGTGACAAGGAACTACCCAAAATATCACAGGACGATGTTATAAAGGTTGGGAAAAAATATAAGGACCGCACGGAGCCTTGGGCGCCGGAAGATTTGATACAAGAGGGGGCTTTGCAAAACTAGTCACATCTTGTCATGCTGAACTTGTTTCAGCATCTCATATACAGTTATTAGTCTTAAAACCGAGATCCTGAACTGATTACTACTACGCCAAGGTGTAATCTGCCAAAACCCTTAGGTGTAGGTATGGCTTCGTAGCACAGGTTCAGGATGACATGCCGGGTTTTACAAAGCTCCCACAAGAGTGATTTCAAACAAAATGGAAATATTCAGATTTATTTCCCGAATAACTTTTTCCAACCCCTCTTACATCTCCCCTTGATAAGGGGAGAATTTGTGCCAGAAAAGCAGCTTTGCTCGTCAGAACTCCTATTTAGCAAAATTTAATTGGAATAGTTCCCACAGATCAACTGGACAAGTCTTTTATCCTCTTCTCAATCTTCTTCAATACACCAGGCAAGTTCTGTTTAATTTGCTCATTGGTAAAGCGAAGAATATAAAGTCCAAGTTCTTTTAAAAAAATTGTTCGTCTTCTATCGTGCTCTCTTCCTTCCTTGGTATAATGGGATTCGCCATCTACTTCTATAACAAGCTTCAGTGCGGGACAATAGAAATCCACAATATAATTGCCGATCCCATGTTGCCTGCGAAACTTGCAGTTGCACATCTGTCGATTCTTTATTTTTGACCATAGAATAATTTCTGACTTGGTCATATTATTTCGCAGATACCTTCGCTTTTCTTTGGTATGCTTTGGATTAAATATTTTTGGTTTCTTTTCCCGAGACATGATGAGTAGTAGTTTTTAATTATCCTCAGCCTCCTTTACAGCTCCTCTTTAAGAAGAGAAAAATTACACTCAAAAAATAAAATTGCAACATAGGAAACATTGCTCCCCAACCCCTCTTACGTCTCCCCTTGAAAGGGGAGAATTTTCGTTGGTAGCCTTCTTACATTTGGGTAAATGGATTTGCCAAAAAAATAGGCTTAACTTCAAAAGTCCCCTCCTTTGCAAGGAGGGGTTTGGGGTGGTTGATAGCATTAATAAAACTCCGCTCACTTTTCTATTATCTCCCTCCTTCCGTATTTCAATCCTCTGTGATCTATTCATTTAATCAAAGAAGTTTTCGATGGTCAAATATTCGGAAAAATCATGCAATATTTATACTATAAAAAGTTGACCGAAAATAATAGCACTTCTACAAACTTCACAAATTACTCGCTATGGACACAAAAGGTAGTAAGCATACCAAAAGTCGATACAACATTATTGCTCCGCTTTATAATCTGATGGAGTGGCCGGTTGAACAATTCTGGTATAAAAAGTGGAGAAAAAAGCTTTGGGCTGATATAGATGGGCCCGAAGTATTGGAAATAGGTGTGGGAACCGGTAAAAATATTACTCATTATCCCGAAGATATCACCATAACCGGAATTGATCTTTCTTCCGGTATGCTATCACGTGCTCAAAAAGAGGTGTCACCGGCAGTAAGTAGTCGCATCACCTTGCAAGAAATGGATGCCCAGAAGATGACATTTCCAGATAACAATTTTGACAATATTGTCGCAACCTTTGTGTTTTGTTCCGTTCCTGATCCCATAATCGGTCTTCAAGAAGCACTGCGTGTCTGTCGCCCCGGAGGTTCTCTTTACCTGCTGGAACACACACGATCTGTCAGTCGAATATTAGGTCCCTTAATGGATTTTCTTGATCCCCTCATTCATTTTCTGACAGGAGTCCATATTGCCCGGACTACCGTCGAAAATGTAAAAAAGGCCGGCTGGCATATCACCCGGGTTAAAGAATTAACAAGCGGCGGTATTTTTAAAAGAATTGAAGCTGTAAAACCAGCCCTCTGAGGAATATTCCTGAGAGACATTCCAAGTTTTTAAAACTTGGAATGTCTTTAATTAATCTGAAAGAGGAAGCTCAACCACAAATATACTTCCCTCTCCCAGGCCATCGCTGTAGGCTCGTATTTTGCCTCCGTATAGCTCTACAATCGCTTTACAAAGAGAAAGTCCAAGCCCACTGCCTTCTTGCTCCTGCACCTTCGCCTCAGTTGCTCGATAGAAACGTTCAAAGAGGTGTTTTTTTGTCTCTACATTAAATCCGATACCCGAATCCTTCACGCGGGCTACCACTTTTTGACTGGATTTTTTGACCTCCAGGCTCACCTCTCCACCCTCCGGGGTATACTTCAAAGCATTTTCCATGAGATTGTTGATCACTTCCTCTATATACGCTCCGTGTGCCTGCACATGCAAGTTTGAATCTATATTGGATGCTATACTGATATTTTTGTCTGCAGCCTGATCCTCAAACTTATTAACTATCCCTTCTGCTATACGACTCATATTTACCACCTTATCATCGGAGTGATGTACAGACTCAACCCGCGAAAGCTGTAACAACAGATCAACCATCTCGCTCATACGTTCTACTTCGCCTAACATTCGATATAATGTTTGCTCATACTCCTTTTTTGATCGGGATTTTCGCAACATAATCTCAGCATCGCTACGCATAGAAGATAGCGGAGTCATCAGTTCGTGTGCGGCATCCGCCGTAAATCTCTTTTCGCGTTCAAACCCCTTTTGCAGTCGATCTAACATAATGTTAAAGGTTTCCGCCAGATCAGTGAGTTCATCTTTTACCGGATAGTTTACCGGAATACGTTTATCCAGATCTGTTGCTGTAATAGACTTTGCCGTGTTGATAATTGAACTAACTGGGGAAAGTGCACGCCGCGACAACAGGTACCCACCAATCATTGAAAATATCACACTCAGTGCGATTAAGAAGATCAAATACTTCCTAAACCTGCTGAGCTCTTCATGAAGGGTCCATTCAAATCCCGTAACTTCGAGCCAACCACAAAATGCACCCTCATTATTTTGGATAGGATAAAAAAGCGTTCGTGCCGGCATAGACTGCCACTCTGTACTAACCGAATACTCTTCTTTAGTCTTTGGGATCGACGTTTCCAACGGCTCATCGATAGTTGAAAAGTTGGGGCTGCGATACATCAATGCTCCCTCTTCACTATAGAGACGGACATAGGTGCCATATTCAATACCGCTTTCTAATGCCTCGTTCCTACTATATCCACTTAAATCTATCGACAGTGTATCTTCGGTTTGGATAAACGGTAGTAGCTGTTCAGCTTCAAACCGAAGGTGACGATCATAATTATGATGTATCGACTGATGAAAAGAATCATACAAGAAATATCCAAATAGGCTGAGCATTATAAAGAGACTTATCCCATACCAGAACGCTAACTTTTTGGATATAGATATTCGATTAAAAAATGATGATATCTTACTCACGAGTATCCTGCTCAATATTAACAATATCACTATTTAACCGGTATCCAGCACCGCGAATAGTCTCAATCACTTTCGGCGATTGCTCAAACGACATCTCTTTGCACTCCTCAAAAGACTCTGACAGCTTCTGCCTAAGAGTTGAAATCGTTGCTTCTATCGTATTATCACTAACATAATACGGCGATCCCCATACACGTTCAGCAATCTGTGTTTTTGAGAATACAGTCTCGGGTTCTTTAAGCAACAGTTCCAATAAAATAAACTCTTTGGGACGCAGCGACCGTTTAATACCACATACTTTCACCCAATGTTTACGTGCATCCAACTCAATAGGCCCGGCTGATACTGTCTCAGTATTTGTCATCTCAGAGGAACGTCTGCCCAAGGCACGGATGCGGGCCAGCAGTTCTTCAAAAGAGAAGGGCTTGCTCATATAATCATCAGCACCGGCATCCAAACCCGAAACCTTATGATCAAGATCGCTCAAAGCAGTAAGCATTAGAACGGGAAATGTTCGGTCCTCGGCTCTCCAATGCTCCAATATCTGTTTCCCATCTCGATTAGGAAGACGCCAATCCAATATCACCACGTCATAGTCATTAACCAGTCCCTGCAGTTCGGCTTGCTCCCCATCATGCATCACCTCTACCACATGCCCCTCTTCTTCAAGTCCTCTCTGTACAGAACTTGCCAACTGTTTTTCATCTTCAACTAATAATATCCACATATAAAAAAGCTAAGAGTATTCTTTTTTCTTCATCGCTAAAATAACAGACTATTTACAATAATGTTTTAAGCTTTATTTAAGGTTTTATTGCTACATTGAAGTCAATGTTTATCTATAGAGTTACAGTTAATATCTGATCATTGAATTATGAGAAAAGTCATCCTCTTCATATCCCTTACCAGTGTCCTACTAATAAGTTGTAAGAATTCGACTAACTCTGATGAGTTAGAACCTATCTATCCCCAATATGAAGATACCAATGCAAATAATATTAATGATTATGTAGAACCAGAAACTCATTCTGCAAATCACGATTTTATAGATTCCAACGACGATAGGATCTGTGATTTAGCACAGGATGGCAGTTCTGCCTGGCATGGACCCGGTTTTATTGATAACAACAATAATGGTATCTGTGATTACTGGGATCAATCTCACGCTATGCACAGCCAGCACGAAGGAATGCGCTTCCACGATGAGAACGGTGATCACCGGAATGACTATTTTGAGGAAGATACCCACTGGGGAGAAGGACATAACTTTATTGATCACAATAATGATGGGCTATGTGACCTCTCACAAGATGGCAGCCCTACTTGGCACGGACCCGGTTTCAAAGATACCAACGACAATGGGGTATGCGATTATTGGGAAGAAGGTGGCCGCGGGCATGGCGGTATGATGGGCGGTCATGGCCATGGAGGTTAATTACTGCAATGCCACCTACAACAAAGGAATACATTCCCAAAACTCACTGAACTTGCTACATTTTGGTGGACACCCAGTT
>NZ_JAALLS010000036.1 GCF_011059105.1 Fodinibius halophilus
ACCACTCTGAGCGACACTTCCAAATTTAATTTTAGATTATTTAAAACTTCTTTGTTGAAACAACATAATCTAAAAATAGACATCAAATGGAAGTTATAATAGAAGAAATTTATTCTTCTAATGCTGAGCACTAACTAGCAGCATATTCAACTGTCCAAATGCTTCCGCGAGCAGCGCTCGGTCCTGTTTAACAATTCGTTAACTCCAGTTCCGAAGCGATGCAAGGATAGCCACTTTGATCGACACTTCCAAATTAAATAATAGAATATTTCAGATTCCTCCGTTAAGAGAGTATTATCTAAAAATATCCATTAAATGGAAGTTATAATAGAAGAAGTTTATTCTTCTTCTGATGCTGAGGTTTGACTACTAGCAGATTCAGCTGCCTCGCTGGTGCCCGTAGTTTTCTTAGACTTACCAGCTCGACGTGTACGCTTCTTCTTCTTGCTGTCCTTTGGCTTGATGTCATTGTAATCTACAAGCTCCACAACAGCCATCTGTGCGTCATCGCCAGATCGATAACCAAGTTTAACCACACGAGTATAACCACCGGGGCGATCCATCGCCTTTTGGGCTACCTCATCAAAAAGGTGGCTAACTGCTTGTTTATCATTTAGTTTTGAAAATACCTGTCGCCGTTTATGCGAGGTATCAGTCTTGGCCTTTGTTATTAAAGGCTCTACAAATGTACGAAGCTCTTTTGCTTTTGGTAACGTCGTAACGATCCTATGCTCTTTAATAAGAGCTATCGAAAGCGAAGCTAATGTCGCTTTACGATGTGAAGGCGTACGACCTAATTTATTTCCTTTCTTTAAATGACGCATTTGCTTTCTATAAGTCCTTTATGATTTATCCAAATACTTAGTAACGTCCATGCCGAAGTGAAGATCTTTTCCTTCAATAACTTCAACCAATTCGGCTAACGATTTCTTTCCGAAATTACGGAATTTCAACAGATCCTGCTCATCTCGCGATACCAATTCACCAATAGTATTGATATTAGCAGACTTAAGGCAGTTGTAAGACCGAACACTCAGGTTCAGATCTTCAATACTAGTCTTCAGGAGGTTTATAATACGTTGACGTTCTGCATCAACCTCCTCTTCTTCTTGTGTAAATGGTTCATCAATTTCTTCAGTGATGAACTTCTCAGTATGTTCTTTCAATATTTTACCGGCAATGGTAAGTGCTTCTTTTGAATTTACCGATCCATCGGTAGTAATATCCATCACCAACTTTTCGTAGTCGGTACGTTGACCAACACGAACATTTTCAACATCAAATTTCACCTGCTTAATCGGTGTATATATAGCATCAATAGGAATCAGGTTTACATCATCCTCTGTATCCACACTTTGTTCTTCTGCAGGTACATAGCCTCGGCCTCTACCGACACGAAGTTCCATTTCAATATCTGCATCCTCCGACATTGTAGCAATAACCGTTTCTGGGTTTAATACATCATAATCTGCCGTAGCCTCATCAATATCTTCGGCAGTAAATGTACCTTCGCCAGAAATAGAAACGTGGATAACACCACTACTTTGCTCTACCTGCTTAAAACGCACCTCTTTGAGGTTCAGGATAATTTCATATACATCCTCTTTCACCCCTTGAATACTGGAATATTCGTGCTCAACACCATTGATTTTAAGGGCGTTGATTGCTATTCCCGGAAGTGATGACAACAGGATTCTGCGAAAAGAGTTACCGATTGTTACTCCGAAACCTCTTTCAAGAGGTTGCAAAATAAATGTACCAAACGTATCAGTAGCTTCTTCAACCTCGAGAGGTTCAGGCATTTGAATGCTATAATTGCTCATAATAAAAGCGGTATTAGGCTAAATGAATTTTGTTAATTACTTGGAGTAAAGCTCAACAATAAGCTGCACATTGATATTTTCTGGAATCTCTTCCATTTCAGGCACATTCAAAAACTTGCCCTTCATCTGTTTCTTATCAATTTCAAGCCACTTGTACTTGCTTGATGGTGCGTGTTGCAATGACTCATTAATAACTTCCAAGGTTTTGGACTTTGGTCGTACACTTACAACATCACCAGGACGCAGATGGTAAGAAGGAATATTAACTACCTCCCCATTTACGACAATATGCTTATGACTAACCAACTGACGTGCTTGACGACGAGTTCTGGCAAAGCCAAGACGATAGACTGTATTATCAAGTCTACTCTCCAGGTATTGCAGCAATATTACACCGGTAACACCATCTTTGGCATTGGCTTTATCAAAGAGGTTAGAAAATTGCTTTTCCAACAAGCCATAGGTGTATTTTGCTTTCTGCTTTTCTTCAAGCTGAATAGCATATTCAGATTTTCGTGAGTACCGGGAACGTCCATGTTGCCCGGGCCCATAAGGCTTTCGTTCCAGCGCTTTGCTGGGACCAAAGATGGGTTCTCGAAAACGTCTTGCTTTTTTTTGCTTTGGACCTCTATATCGTGCCATAATTACTTACTATAAAAAATTCTGCGTTATACTCTTCGTCGTTTGGGTGGTCTACAACCATTGTGTGGAATGGGAGTACGATCTTTAATAGCTGTTACTTCCAATCCACTGGAAGCTAAAGCTCGAACAGCAGCTTCTCGTCCTGAACCGGGCCCTTTCACAAATACTTCTACCCGGCGCAGTCCCATTTCATGTGCAGCCGTAGCAGCGGTCTCAGCACTAAGCTGAGCTGCATAAGGTGTATTCTTTCGTGAGCCTTTAAATCCTTCTTTTCCGGCTGATGACCATGAAATAGCATTTCCGTCAGCATCCGTTACCGTAACAAGGACGTTGTTAAAGGTAGCTTTGATGAAAACCATCCCATTGGGATCTGAAAGCTGCTTTCGTCGTCGTTTCTTCTTTTTTGCCGATTTTCGTTGTCTTTTTGCCATTGAATCGTCTCAACTATTGTTATTTTCTGGGAGCTGTCTTCTTACCTGCCACCGTGCGGCGCTTGCCTTTACGGGTTCTGGCATTGGTTTGAGTATTTTGACCACGAACGGGTAACCCTTTTCTGTGTCGGGTACCTCGGTAAGAGCCAATCTCGATAAGGCGGCGGATATTCGCATTTACTTCACTGCGAAGAGCCCCTTCAACCGTATATTCACTATCTATTTTCTGGCGTAGCTCAGATACTTGGTCATCAGTCCAATCTTTTACTTTGGTACTGTGATCTATATCAAGATCATCAAGAATTTTCTGAGCAGTAGATCGACCGATGCCATAAACATAAGTCAGACCTATTACGCCACGTTTGTCTTTCGGTAAGTCTATTCCAGCAATTCTAGCCATAAAAACTATACAGATTTATTATCCTTGTCGTTGCTTGTGACGAGGATTCTTTTTGTTAATTACATATACACGACCATTGCGTCGAACAATCTTGTCGTCTTCACTTCGTTTTTTTACTGAAGATCGAGTCTTCATAATACTAAATCGTTTTTATTTAAAATTTACTTATAACGATACGTAATACGTCCCTTACTCAAATCGTAAGGAGACATCTCCACGGCAACTCGGTCGCCAGGGAGAATTTTGATATAGTACATTCTCATCTTTCCTGAGACATGGGCTAATATCTCGTGCCCATTATCTAACTCTACGCGAAATTGAGCATTAGGTAGTGCTTCAATAATTTCGCCATCCTGCTTAATTGGCTCCTGTTTAGCCATCTTAAATCTTTGCGTTTATTCGACTTTCCGTGATCTCTCTAATATAATCAAAAGTACTTAAAACTTCAGCTTTTCCTTCGCGAATAACTACATCGTGTTCATAGTGGGCTGAAATTGATTTATCAGCCGTAACCACGGTCCAACCGTCGTCTAAGGTACTTACTTTAAAAGATCCTAATGTGATCATTGGTTCGATAGCCAATGTCATTCCGGATCGCAGTCGTTCTCCTCGCCCGGCCCTCCCGAAATTGGGTACAGACGGATCTTCATGGAGCGACTTTCCAAGACCATGTCCGACTAAATCTCGGACTACGCCAAAACCTTTTTCCTCGCAGTGCATTTGTATTGCGTTGGAAATATCTCCAACCTTATTGCCATGCACTGCTTGTTCAATTCCTTTATTCAAAGATTCTAGCGTAGTTCGAAGCAGTCGAATCTTTTCATCATCACATTCACCAACAGCAAATGTGTATGCATGATCTCCGAAATAGCCGTTCTTTTCGACCCCACAATCAATAGAAACGATATCACCTTCTTTTAGTTTCCGTTTATCACTGGGGATTCCGTGAACAACCTCTTCATTAATTGAGATACACAATGTTCCCGGAAACGGATTTTGTTTGGGCCCATACCCTTTAAAAGCGGGACGCCCATTATTTTCTTCTATATATTCTTCTGCTACTCTGTCAAGCTTTCCGGTTGTAACACCCGGTTCAATAAATTCTGCAACTTTGGCCAATGTCCGAGAAACTATTTGCGCACTTTCGCGCATTTTCTCGATTTCTGACTCGCTTTTCAAATAAATCATTACGCTCTACGACGACCCTTCATTTTACCCGTCTTCATAAAGCCATCGTAATGACGCATCATCAAGTGGCTTTCAATTTGCTGGAGTGTATCCAGTGCAACCCCTACAATAATAAGGAGACTTGTTCCACCATAGAAAAGGGCAAAACCCGGGGTTACTCCCATCCGTGCTGCAATAGCAGGCATGATGGCAATTATTGCCAAAAAGATTGATCCGGGTAGTGTCACCTTTGTCAAGATATTATCAATAAACTCTACCGTTTTATTACCAGGTCGAACACCAGGGATAAATCCACCTTGTCGTTTCATCGTGTCTGCCATTTCGCGTGGATTTACGGTAATAGCGGTATAAAAGTACGTAAAGAACACTACAATAATTCCAAAGATAATGGAATATGTAATTCCTGTAAAATCACTAGACCAGGAAGTTAACATCTGCACCGTTTGGTTGTTCGGAAAGAACGTACCAATAGTGCTTGGAATAAACATAATTGACTGTGCAAAAATAATCGGCATTACACCGGCAGCATTCACTCGAATCGGCAAGTACTGTGTGGTTCCACCATAAACTTTTCTGCCTACAACGCGCTTGGCATATTGGACCGGAATCTTGCGAACGCCCTGGGTTAGTAATACAGAAGCTGCAATTACCAAGATCAGAGCAGCAATTTCGACAATAACGATAATCGCATTACCCTTGGTCGTAACTTCGTTAATTAAACTTGCCGGTAGCCGGGCTATAATACCAATCATAATTATGATTGAAATACCATTTCCAATACCGCGATCGGTGATTCGCTCACCCAACCACATTACAAATGCTGTACCAGCCGTAAGTACAATCATCGAAGTAAGAACAAATGTAACATTGCCCACAACAATGGCGTTGGGCGACGTTGCCATTAAATTGATTGCAAAACCAATTGACTGAATAAGGGTGATCCCTATTGTTCCATAACGGGTTAGACGATTAATTTTTCGTCGTCCGTCTTCCCCTTCTCGCTGTAGTTTCTGGAAATACGGTACAACCGCGCCCATCAGCTGAATTATAATAGCAGCAGTAATATAGGGCATAATTCCCAGTGCAAATACACCAGCACGAGAAAAAGCACCACCTACAAACATATCGAACAGCCCCAACAAGCTGGAAGCATTTCCTGTTTGTTGGACCAGCTGAGTTGCATCTACGCCCGGAAGTGTAACATAACTTCCAATACGGTATACCATTAAAATCCCGATAACGTAGAAGATGCGATTCTTCAGCTCTTCTATCTTAAATATGTTTCGAAAGTTTTCTACTAAACTCATTTAGAAGGTGGCTCAGTGTTTAATTAATCTTAATTCTCAACAAATGTAATGCTTCCGCCTGCGTCTTCCACTTTTTCCTGGGCTGATTTACTCGCATTATGTACTTCAATATCGATGGCAGCTTCAATTTCGCCATCACCAAGAAGCTTTACGAGATCTCCTTTACCAGCTAATCCAGCGTCTCTGAGATCATCAAGAGTGATAGTCTCACCCAGCTTGTCATGTTCAATAAATAACTGAATTGTTCCAGTGTTAACAGCTACATATTCTGTGCGGAAGATATTGTTAAATCCCCACTTAGGAATACGTCGTTGAAGCGGCATCTGTCCACCTTCGAACCAGAATTTTTCTTTGAAACCACTACGAGATCGTTGACCGTTATGGCCCTTCCCAACAGTGTGGCCTCCTCTACCCGAACCTTGTCCACGACCAATACGCTTGGCCTTTTTCTTATTTGGTTCCGGGGCATTTAAATTACTTAAATCCATCGTGTTATCCCTTGCGTTCTTTAAAACTGTTATCCTTCAAATACTTTGTTCAACGAAACTCCTCGTCGTTCAGCAACTTCAAGCGGGTCTGTAAGATTCTTAAGCCCGTTATATGTTGCCTTCACCATATTATGCGGATTGGAAGATCCGACAGACTTCGTCAAAATGTTTTGAAGTCCAGCAATATCCAATAGCGCTTTCACCGGTCCACCAGCAATTACTCCAGTACCTTCAGAGGCCGGGCGTAATAGTACTTCGCCAGCTCCCTCTTTTCCGGTAATGGTATGATAGATACTTCCGGTTTTGGTCATCGGAACTTTAATCAAGTTCTTCTTCGCATTGTCAAATCCTTTTTGGATAGCGTCGGAGACTTCATTGGCTTTACCAAGACCGTGCCCTACGACACCATCTTTATTACCAACTACTACAATAGCATTAAAGCTAAATCGACGACCACCTTTAACAACCTTAGAAACCCGGTTAATGTGAACCAGTTTCTCTTCAAGGTTCAGATTCTTAGGTGCTATGTTATGTCTTCTTCTTATTTTAGGCATAATAATTCTTTTTAAAAGTCTAATCCACCTTCGCGAGCACCGTCGGCCAGTGCTTTGATTACGCCGTGATATTTATAACCACTTCGATCGAAAACGGCTTTATTAATTCCTTTTTCATCAGCAAGTTCAGCCAAGTGTTTTCCAACAACTTCTGCTGCTTCTTGCTTGGTTTTATCAGCAACATCATCAGCAACTTCTTCTGATTGACTGGAAGCAGCTACAAGCGTTTTCCCCATCAAATCATCTACCAGTTGCGCATATACATGCTTGTTGCTTTTGTAGACACTCAACCGAGGTCGATCACCAGTTCCGCGTACGGTTGCACGGATTCTGCGGCGTATCCTATCTCGACGTTCTTTTTTCTGAATATTCTTATCCATCGTAAATAAATCCTATTAAGCTTTCGCGGCTGATTTACCTGCTTTTCTACGAACCCACTCATCAACGTAGCGGATACCCTTACCTTTGTAAGGCTCCGGTGGACGAAGCGAGCGAATTTTAGCAGAAACCTGTCCAACTAATTCCTTGTTAATACCTGTAACGATTATTGTGGGGTTATTACGACCCTTCGTTTCCACTTCAATATCAACGCCATCAGGTGCTACAAAATAGATGGGATGAGAGAAACCAAGCGTTAGCTCAAGTACACCATTACTTAATGATGCACGATATCCAACCCCTCGTAATTCGAGCTCTTTCTTATAGCCTTCTGATACACCGGTTACAATATTACTTATAAGTGACCGGTACAGGCCATGCAAAGAGCGATCGAATTTAGCATCAGAGCTACGATTTACAATCAGCTCATCATCTTTTTTCTCAATATTGATACCTTCGTGAATTTGCAGCGTATCGCTACCTTTTTCACCTTTAATCGTAACGACGTTATCAGCATCAATACTGAATTCAACATCATCTTTTAATTCAATCGGTTGATTTCCGATACGTGACATAATTCTATTACCTTATTTTTAATAAACAGTGCATAAGACTTCGCCACCCACTTTAACCTTGCGGGCTTCTTTATCCGTCATTACTCCTCGAGAAGTCGAGAGAATGACAATTCCAAGACCATTGAGAGCACGTGGAATTTCATCGGATCCACAATATTCTCGAAGGCCGGGTTTTGAGCGTCGTTTCATCTTTTTGATAACCGGATGACCATACGCATCGTATTTCAGGAATAAACGAAGCATTCCCTGTTTACCGTCATCAATATTGATAAACTTGTTAATGTATCCCTTATCCAACAGGATTTTAGTCATCGCACGCTTAAGCTTAGAAGCAGGAATATCGACTCGTCGATGTCCCGCCCGCTGAGCGTTACGTATTCTTGTCAAATAATCTGAAATTGGATCAAACATAAAAGTTCTTCGTTAAAATGTTACCAACTTGCTTTTCGTACTCCGGGAATCTTCCCGTCAAGAGCAAGTTCACGAAATTTAATTCGAGAGATACCGTATTTGCGAATATAGCCACGGCAACGTCCTGTTAAGTTACAGCGATTGTTGACGCGCGTAGGACTGGCATCGCGAGGAAGCTTTTGCAGCTCTACCCACTTGCCTTCTTCCTTAAGCTTTTTACGCTTTTCGGCATACTTCTTTACCGTTCGTTTTCTTTTTTCGTTACGTGCTATCCAAGCTGTTTTTGCCATAATGTGTTATGCTTGTATAATTTAATTTCGTTTCTGAAATGGCATTCCAAATCCTTTTAGCAAGGCATATGCTTCTTCATCCGTCTCAGCATTAGTCACAAATGTTACATCAAGACCATGCACATTGTCAACATTATCAGTATTGATCTCCGGGAATATCGTATGGTCTTTAATACCAAGCGTATAATTTCCTCGTCCATCAAAACTTTTGTCGGGTACACCCTGGAAATCACGAGTTCTCGGAAGTGCCAAGTTAATCAGGCGGTCCAGGAACTCATACATCTGCTTACCTCGCAGGGTCACCTTGCATCCAATAGGCTGGCCATCTCTGATCTTAAAATTAGAGATCGACTTTTTAGCCTTGGTTGTTACCGGGCGTTGACCTGTAATCTTTGCTACGTTTTCTACCACTGTATCCAAAAACTTCTCATTTTCAACAGCTTCTCCAACGCCACAATTGATTACAATTTTTTCAAGCTTGGGAACAGCCATGACACTTTCATAGTCAAACTGTTCTTCGAGGCTAGAAATAATTTCGTCTTTATACTGTGTATTTAGTCTTGCTTCTGCCATTCTAAAATAGATTCTTATTTATCAATGATCTCGCCACTTGTCTTAGCATAACGAACCCAACGTCCGCCGCCATCTTCTTCGATGCGTTTTCGGCCAATCCGTGTTGGTTCTCCTGTAGATGGATCAATCACCATTACATTTGAAATATGAATTGAAACCTCACGTTCGATACGACCTCCCTGGGGGTTGTCCTGGGTCGGCTGATCGTGGTGTACGCGCATATTTATTCCTTCAACCAATACGCGTTCCTTATCGGGAAATACTGCTAATACTCGACCCTCCCGACCTTTGTCGTTTCCAGCGATGACTTTAACCTCATCGCCTTTTTTGACGTGTAATTTCTTTCTTTTGTTTTTTGTGCGTGGCATAATAAAATTCTGTTTTTAAAGCACTTCTGGCGCTAGTGATACAATACGCATGTAATTTCGTTCTCGGAGTTCGCGAGCTACCGGTCCAAAAATTCGTGTACCTATCGGTTCACTATCTTTGTTGATGATAACCGCAGCATTTTCATCAAATCTGATGTAACTGCCATCCTGGCGTCGTATTTCTTTTTTTGTTCTAACAACTACAGCATTTACAACTTCACCCTTTTTAACATTTCCACCGGGTATTGCTGTTTTTACTGAGCAAGAAATAAGATCGCCAATGCGTGCATATCGTCGTTTGGAATCGCCCAAAACTTTAATGCAGTTTAGCTGACGAGCTCCGCTATTGTCAGCAACGTTTAATTGTGTTTGTGCTTGTACCATTGCAGATTCCTAATATCCGTTATTTTGCTCGTTCAATGATTTCAACTAATCGCCAAGATTTACGCTTAGAAAGCGGACGAGTGGACATAATTTGCACTACATCACCCTCGTTGGCCTCATTTTCTTCGTCATGGGCCATATACTTGGTCGTTTTAGTTATGTATTTACCATAGATCGCGTGTTTTACTTTTCGATCCACTGCAACCGTGATGGACTTGTCCATGCGGTTACTTACTACGCGACCTGTTCGTTGTCTTCGTTGTACTCGTTCGGGTTGTGCCATTGTTTAGTTATCCAGCACTTTCTTCTTGTTCTTTTTCAGTAATGATCGTATGAATTCGGGCAATCTCTTTGCGTGTCATAGAGACGCGAGCAGGATTTTCAAGCTGACCGGCAATTGCGCGGTTAAACTTCATATCTTGCAAGGCCTGCTTTTCGTCGTCGAGACGTGCCTTTAATTCAGCAATAGATTTTTCTCTAAGTTCGTGTGCCTTCATGATTCCTCTAAATACCTTTTTGATTAAGGTCCATCGTAATCACGGCGAACGATGAACTTCGTTTTAATAGGAAGTTTATAATCAGCGCGTCGCATTGCATCCCACGCCAGGTCTTCAGGAACTCCAGCAATTTCGAACAAAATTCGTCCGGGTTTTACAACTGCCACATATTCCTCGACAGCGCCTTTACCTTTACCCATTCGTGTTTCTGCGGGTTGTGAGGTTTTGGGCATATCCGGAAAAATACGGATCCACGTCTGACCATCACGCTGCAACTGACGTGCAATTGCGATTCGACATGATTCAATTTGTCGAGAGGTGATGTATTTAGGCTCAAGAGCCTTCAGACCAAAATCTCCGTAAGCCAGGGTATGTCCTCGCTGAGCCGTTCCTTTCAGGCTTCTGCGATGCTGCCGTCGGCGTCTTACGTTTCTTGGTTCTAACATGATTTAAATATTTACAGTGTTAGTTACTTCTATTTCTTCTTCTGCGACGAGAGCGGCGCTTGCCTTTGCCTCGTCGTCCTCCTCGGGAATCATCCTTCTTCTGGGTATGTGCATCTCCGGGAGTTAACTCAATATCACCGAGTATTTCTCCTTTGAAGATCCATACCTTTACACCGATAGATCCATAAATGGTGTTTGAGGTAGCACAGAAATAATCAATATCGGCACGTAATGTATGCAAAGGCACACGTCCTTCGCGGTACTGTTCGGTACGCGCCATTTCTGAGCCGCCCAAACGACCGGCACAACGAATTCGAATTCCTTCGGCTCCCATTCGCATGGCCGAAGATATCGCTGTTTTCATAGCCCGGCGGAATGAAATTCGAGCCTCAAGCTGTTGCGCAATATTCTGTGCAACAAGACTTGCATCCGTTTCGGGTCGTTTAATCTCACTTACATTAATTTGAACTTCTTTACTTGTAATCGCTTTAAGCTCTTCGCGAAGAAGTTCAATTTGTTCACCACCTTTACCGATAATAACACCGGGTCGGCTTGTTTTCAGTGTAAGGAGTATTCGTTTCGGTGTTCGTTCGATTATGACTCGCGAAAGTCCTCCATTCTGAAGACGTGTGTGCAAATATTCACGCAACTTTGTGTCTTCATAGAGTATTTCGGGTTCATTCTCTTCGGAATACCAGTTGGAATCCCAACCGCGAATGATACCGAGTCGTAAACCTACTGGATGTGATTTCTGTCCCAAGGTATTATCTTTTATTAATTAAACTAATTCTTCTTCTTTCTTTGCCACAACTACCGTGATGTGACAAGTACGTTTACGTATCTGATTCGCACGTCCCATAGCTCTGGGTTGAATGCGTTTTAGCGTAGCGCCTTCATCAGCATAAATTTCCTTTATATAAAGGTCTTGGTTGTCTAACCGCTCTTCCTGAAATTTATCACGAATATTTGCAGCGGCTGACTTAATAACTTTAGCAACTTCAGGAGCAGCACCTTTGCGTGTAAACTCAAGCTTCTTTAGCGCTTTGTGTACCTTATCTCCTCGTACAGAATCCAGCACAAGACGTACCTTACGTGCCGATCTGCGAAGATGCTTTTGTATTGCTCGTGCTTCTAATTTTTCTTCTGCCATAATACTTTACATTCCTGGTTTTCTCGGTGCTTCTCGTGATTTTGACTTCTCGGGATGGCCACGGAACGTGCGTGTTGGGGCAAATTCGCCCAACTTGTGACCAACCATATCTTCAGTAATGAAAACGGGGATAAACTGCTTCCCGTTATGTACGGCTAACGTTAACCCAAGAAAGTCTGGCGTAACCATGGAGCTACGAGACCATGTCTTGATCACGTTCTTTTTGCCGCTTTCATTCATTGCATCGATCTTACGTTGTAACTTGTAATATACGTAAGGTCCTTTTCTAAGCGATCTTGGCATAACTAATTACTTTTTAGACTTTTTTCGACTTCGAACGATGTATCGGTCCGAAAGTTTCTTTCGTTTTCTTGTCTTTAATCCTTTAGAAGATTGTCCCCAAGGTGATCGAGGGTGTCCACCAGAAGCTTTACCTTCACCACCGCCCATTGGGTGATCAATTGGGTTCATTGCAACACCACGTGTTTGAGGTCGTTTACCTCTCCAGCGATTACGCCCGGCTTTACCAGCTTTGGTATTAAAGTGATCTGTATTGCTGGTAGTACCGACGGTGGCAACACAGCTGCCCAGTATCATTCGAACTTCACCGGAAGGCAACTTAACCGTTACATACTTGTCGGTTTTAGCAACCATCTGAGCAACAGTACCGGCACTTCGGCATAATTGTGCACCTTGTCCTGGGTGTAGCTCAATATTATGGATAAAGGTACCCGGAGGCATATGCTTCATGGGCATTGCATTTCCGTTGTCAGGCTCAATGGCAGAGTTACTGCTAATTACAGTATCACCAACTGCCAACTTATCGGGAGCAATAATATATCGTTTTTCTCCGTCTGCATAAGCGATCAGTGCAATACGAGCAGATCTGTTCGGATCGTACTCTATTGTCTGTACTTTTGCAGGGATATCATTCTTGTCGCGTTTAAAGTCGATTAAACGATAACGACGCTTATGTCCACCGCCTCGGTGGCGCGAAGTCATGCGTCCCTGTTTATTTCGACCACCGGATTGTCCCTTACCTTTTACAAGCCGCTTAACTGTTGGCTTGCTTACGGTAACATCATCAAACACAGGTGCATTTCTGTGTCTTAAACCGGGTGTTGTTGGTTTTGATTTCTTCGTAGCCATTGAACTAGTTATTTCTAAATTTCACTAAAGAAGTCTATTTCGCCTTCTTTGAGAGTTACAATTGCTTTTTTCCAAACTTTTTTTCTGCCTTCAACATAACCGCTTGCAGTGAAACGGCCTTTAGGCTTAGAGGGCATAATCATAGTATTGATTTTGCCCACTTTGACATCAGGATATCGCTCCAAAATGGCGCTTTTGATATCAGCCTTACTGGCATATTTATCTACTTGGAAAGCGTACTTTCCTTCTTCCTGAAGTCGCGTTAGTTTTTCCGTAATCAGTGGTTTTTGTAATACTTCCTTCATGCTACAGCCTCCTCAGCGGGTTCAATAGATCCTTCAAGAACTTCAAGTGCAGACTCTTGGATTAAAATTACTTCAGCATCCAATATTTGGTATGTCGTCGGCTTATATGCTTCCAGCACCTCGACATTAGGAATGTTACGAGCTGACTTATAAACAACCTTGTCAGTTTCGGCAGTCAAGATCAAAACTTTCTTATCTTGAACTTCCAAACCTTCCAGTATTGAAGCTACCTTTTTTGTCTTTGGAGCCTCAAAAGTAAAATCATCAATAATCGTTACTGCATCGTCATTAACCTTAGCAGACAAAGCAGATTTACGAGCTAATACTCGAGATTTCTTTGACATTCGGAACGAATAATCGCGCGGGCTGGGGCCAAATACAGTTCCACCACCTTTCAAGAGTGGAGAACGAATGGATCCACGACGCGCCTGACCGGTTCCTTTCTGGCGATAAGCCTTACGACCACCACCGCGAACCTGACCACGTTCTTTAGTATTCGAGGTTCCTTGTCGCTGGTTCGCCATATATCGACGAACGTCTTCATAAATAACGGTTTCATTGGGCTCGATGCCAAAAATGGAATCAGCGAGCTCTGCTTTATTACCGCTATCCTTTCCTTCAGTTGTAAAAATCGGAAGCTTCATTTCAGTTAGTTCTTACTATCGATTGTAAATTTCAACAAAACGTCCATTAGGTCCGGGAATTGAACCAGTAACCATCATCAAGTTAGACTCGGAGAAAATTCTCGCAACAGTCAAATTCTTGATTTTAGTCCGTTCATTTCCACTTCGACCAGCCATCTTAATTCCTGGGAATACACGCGCAGGATCAGAAGCCTGACCAATAGATCCGGGGTGACGCTCACGGTTATACTGGCCGTGCGTTGCTCCGCCGACACCTCTAAAGTTGTGTCGCTTCATGACGCCGGTAAAACCTGTACCTTTAGAAACGCCAACGACATCAACATTGTCACCGATGTTAAAGACATCTTCTATGTTCAGTTCATCTCCCAACTCTGCATCTTCGGGAATAAAATCTCTGAATTCCTTGATATATTTCTTGGGTGATGTTCCAGCTTTTTCGAAATGACCCTGAAGTGGTTTCGGAGTGCTCTTCTCTTTCCTGTCAAAAGCAGAAAGCTGAACAGCATCGTATCCGTTCTCTTCTTCAGTTTTAATCTGTGTTATTACACAGGGTTCAACCTCGATGACTGTGACGGCAAAATTTTGCCCGTCGTCATCGAAAACATTCGTCATTCCGACTTTTTTTCCTATTAAACCACTACTCATTGTTCAGTGATTAAAAATGTTACACTTTAATTTCTACGTCCACACCAGAGGGCAACTCCAGCTTCATTAATGCATCAACGGTTTGCGAACCTGTTGAAAGAATATCGATCAAACGCTTGTGTGATCGGTATTCAAACTGCTCGCGCGCTGTTTTGTTCACATGAACAGAACGATTAACCGTTATAATGTTTTTCTTCGTGGGGAGCGGTATCGGACCCGATACCACAGCTCCCGTCGATTTAACTGTCTGAATTATCTTTTCAGCCGATTTGTCGATCAGGTTATGATCGTACGACTTAAGTTTAATTCTGATTTTTTGTTGAGTAGCCACTTATCAGAACCTTTTTAATCTTGAATTTCAGTTACAACACCAGCGCCT
>NZ_JAALLS010000037.1 GCF_011059105.1 Fodinibius halophilus
TTAACTCACTGTCCATTTTTTTGTAGCAATTCCACCACGGTAATCATCTGAAATGCACACATAGATTGAATCCAATTCTTGTATACTATACTGAAGTTATCTGATTTATCACCCTCATTAATATTCATGGGTGAAGTACTTAAGGCCTCCTTAGTTCCAACTATTGTGTGTGCAATAAATGCTAGTAATACTAAAGTAGTGGTGATTAATATTGGTACATTCATTGTTTAGATATTTAAATTGCCTAACGACATTGCGGATAACCTGCGCAGCGATGATGAACGTTAAAAAAGCACGAACGTAACATAGTAATTTGGGGCCATTTTAAAAATAATAGGCTCGGCTGATGGGACCAAGGGCACCGAAACCTAAGTAGCCAGACAGAAGCAATGGGTTGGGAAGCGAAGCGCGGTGCCGGCGCCAGGCCGGAAGATAGGAGACCGTCAACGGCAGGAGCACCGGGAAAACATGAAACCCAGCCGCAAATACGAACTGTGCCAGGAGGGCAGGGAAGCGGATGTTAAAAAAGCACTGGTGCAGATTCGTACCGTTTGGGAGCTACTCGTTAAAAGGAGCAACCGTCTGTACTTTTCCGATGAGCCAGACAGAAGCAATCGCCCACCAACGGCTGGGAATTGTAACTAATTTTAAAGCTGAAAAGTAGCAGAAAGTGTGGCCCAACCCTTGTAGACAAAACGAGACGGCCTTGCCGCGCAGCCTAACGACATTGCGCATAACCGGCGCACGGATTGATATTGAATTAGCAACTAACGAAAGATGAGTTTTAAAACCAAGAGGGGTAAGGG
This sequence comes from Fodinibius halophilus, assembly GCF_011059105.1. Classification (GTDB taxonomy): domain Bacteria; phylum Bacteroidota; class Rhodothermia; order Balneolales; family Balneolaceae; genus Fodinibius; species Fodinibius halophilus. The sequence continues at coordinate 807 of NZ_JAALLS010000037.1, forward strand.
CCTGCTCACCGAAGCTTTGGTTTTGAAGCGTAGGAGAGCGAGGTGCGTCCGAGTTAATGCGCGGGTTAGGTTTCCCGATTATTCGGTTCTTGTTTTCCAAGATTCTGGACTTCTTCGTTGATGGAGGATTGCAAAAACTGTTATGATATCATCTTCATTGATAAAATAGATAGAAAAGGGAAACCGGTTAGTTAATGCCCGATGAACTTTTTCTCGAAAAACGATCTGATGGTGAAGAGGATTACGACTAATTTCTGAAAGTTTGGCGTCAACACAGCGGATGAATTCTTGACCTAATCCGTGATTTTGCTCTTGGTACCACTGGAAAGCTTCATCCAAATCTTGCTGTGCGTTTTTGGTGAGTATTAATGTTTTAGGCACAGTGATCTATAAATACTTTTGACGGACTTCTTTCCAAGAAGTACCATTCTTTTTGTCTTCTTCTAAGGTCTTAAGACGCTCCTCTAAAATAGATTTGTGATGATCAGGGACATCAACCTCTTCAGGGTCAGAAGCAATAGAATCCCAGAGAGCTTCTACCAAGAGCAATTTCTCGTTTTTGTTAAGCTGTGACAGCTCGTTGATTAGAGTTTTTTCCATAGCAGGAATTTTGTTGTAATTACAGACTTAAGTTGAATAAAAACGAGCTTGAAAGCAACAAATTGAGTTAGAAATTAGCAAAATGAGAGGGAACCTAACGACATTGCGCTTAACCGGCGTGGGTTCTGATGAAGAATTAAGTTAAAAACTCTTGGCCAAAACACAAGCAATAGGGAGGGAGCGACCGACTGTCGCCACAGTTTTTTGAAAAGCCAACAACCCAAAAATCCAGCAATCTAGAGCGACCCCTTGAGGAAAAGCCCCGGCGAGCCACGTCCGAGTTGAAGCGCGGGTTATGCCGCCGGAAATTCTATAATAGGTTACTTATCCAAATTCGTCCAGCCATTTTTGTGCTGTAAGTTGATTCACTTCTTCAAAATACTCTTTGGAAAAATCCTCTGAGGTGTTGGCTCCGGCTTTAACTTCCCAAATATATTTTATCAGTACACTGCCAATAGCATGAATAGCATCATGGCGATCTAATCCCTCTTGAACTAATCTATGTAAGGTCTTTTTAACAGGATATTCATCGCCAAGGGCTACTTGATTTTCCACTACGGCATGGATGGTCGAATGGAGGTGCACATTGGGCATTTCTTCTTCATTCTGTTCATGATATTCTAAAACTAGACCTACTCGTTCCAATTCATCCAGAGCCAACCATTCGTTGGAATCCGGGGCATGCAAAGGATCATACTTGGTAATCATAACGGCTGCTGATTTACGTTTTAGGCTGTATAACGGATGGCGCTACAGCTGCAGGCGCCGGAATGTTGATATTGTTTGCAAATGAAAGAGTAACCATAAAAAGGCAGGCAGGCAAGGCGAGTGGGAAGCCTGTCCGCTGATAGCGCTGGTTATTTTGGGGCAGCGGGATGAGGAAACCGGCAACAGGGGGGATATAAACAACGGAAAACCACAGCGAGCACGCCCCGAGATAAGCCCCGTCCGGGCCAGACAAAACGGGAGATAGGCGCCTGGAGCAACGGCCCGGGCACCGAGAAGGTTGCCCATAAAAGCTGCGAATACGCTACTAACCACGAGGGCAACAATACGGAACCGTAAACGAAGCACTGGTGCAGATTCGGCCCCCAAAAAGTGGCAACCGGAAAACCGGGGCAAACCTGCCGACTTATTAGCCCATTGTAGAGAAGCAACCCACCGAGAAACACCTACCGACAAACTGCGAAGGCCGGCGGGCAAAATAACGGATGGCGCTACAGCTGCAGGCACCGGAATGTTGATATTATTTACAAATGAAAGAGTAACCATAAAAAGGCAGGCAGACAAGGCGAGTGGGAAGCCTGTCCGCTGATAGCGCTGGTTATTTTGGGGCAACGGGATGAGGAAACCCGCAACAGGGGGAATATAAACAACGGAAAACCACAGCGAGCACGCCCCGAGATAAGCCCCGTCCGGCCCAGACAAAACGGGAGACAGGCGCCTGGAGCAACGGCTCGGGCACCGAGAAGGTTGCCCGTAAAAGCCGCGAATACGCTACTAACCACAAGGGCAACAATACGGAATGTTAAAAAAGGCACTGGTGCAGATTCGCCCCGCAAAAAGTGGCAACCGGAAAACCGGGGCAAACCTGCCGATTTATTAGCCCATTGTAGAGAAGCAACCCACCGGGCAATACCTACCGACAAACCGTGAAGGCCGGCGGGCAAAATAACATAGTCTTATGTGTACGATCTCTATACTACTTATCGTACACATAATATGCAAAAATACCGCTAATTTAGTGTAAAGCCTATTTTTGTTCATATTATGTGTCTCAATTTCTTCATACTCGTACACATAATGTGTATGCATAATATGATATTATGCGTATGGTGCTACGATCGTAATGAGTGAGATTATTTTAAGGAGAGAAGTAGATTGAGTATCAAAGAAGGAGCAAGATAAAAAAGCCTTTCGTCCTCTAAAGTAAGAACGGAAGGCTTTTGGGAGTACCCGAGGTCGAACTCGAATACGTGTTACTACTCCAAAAACCTTACTGACATTATGCCTTAATTAACTCCAAAAGCCATTTTTAGCGATTAAGTCAGTGAGTTAATTGGACTAATAACAAAATTTGTTTTACCATTGTTGAACCAGATAACCAAATAGGTAAAACATGGCGACTACAATAAATTTCATCTTAAGAACTAACAGAGCTAATGCGCGTGGCGAATGTCCAATATATATTCGCGTAACACATAACCGTAAGTCCAAATACTTGAGTCTCGGCATCGCCGTCAAAGCTAAGGACTGGAATGAAGAAAAGCAACGGGTAAGAAGAAGTAATGATTCATATAAAAAATTGAATCATGAAATAGAACGAATTTTTACCAAAGCACAAAACATAAAACTTGAATTACGAGCTGAAGATAATGTAAGTGCCAAGTACATCATTAATGCGTTAAAGGGTTATGATTCCAAAAACTTCTTCACTTATGGAGAAGAATATATCGATCGGTTAGAAGAAAACGGCTCTGTCAGGCTTTCTAAACAAACCAATGTCATTGTCAATAAGGTTGAAAAATTTCACGGTGACAAATCGCTTTTACTTAATGAGATTGATAATAAGTTCCTTAGTGGTCTTCAAGCCTATATGAAAAAGGAATGTGATAACGCTCCCAACACTATTCGAAAAGACCTTGAGCGCTTAAACCGACTATTTGAGGAAGCTAAAAAAGATAATCTCATTAAGTCCAATCCCATCAATGATTTTGAGCTTCCTAAACGACAACAGTCGAGTAAAACTGCTTTATCTCTAAAACAGATCAAGGCTATAGAAAAACTGGAGCTTGACGGGAGTTCTCGCCTCTGGCATACCCGAAATTATTTTCTATTTAGTTTTTACAATGCCGGTATTAGAGTTGGGGATTTAATGAAGCTAAAGAGAGAAAATATTTATATCTCAAATGAAGAAATTCGCTTAAGATATCTTATGAATAAGACGAGAAAAAATACTAAGCCTAAGTGGAAGAATATTAAACAACTTCCCCAGGCAATCGAAATACTGGAACGCTATAATTTTCGGGACAAAGATCCTGATGAATATTTATTCCCAATATTGGATACCTCCAAAAATTTAAAAGATCCATCAGTATTTGACCGAGACAAGCAAAGTAAAACTGCAATGATGAATCGAGACTTAGATGATATCGCTGGGTTAGCTGATATAGAAGAAAATGTAACTACCCACATAGCCCGACACTCATTCGCCAACTTTGCTCGAAAAAAAGGAATGAGTCTTTACAGTATTTCAAAAGCGTTAGCACACAGTAACCTCAAAACAACAGAGCAGTATCTAAAATCTTTTGATGAGGAAATGTTGGATACTGAAATGGAAGAATTATTTAATTAAAAGAATGAGCATAAAAACAATATTCAGATCATTTAAGCTTTGGCATTACAAAAAAGCAAATGCAATAGGTAGCCATCTACATAATCAATACTTAACAGTTCTTCATTTCATTTATGAAGCTGAACGTGTTAAGCTAATTGAAGGAAAAAAAGAGAATCTAAAAGATGAAAACTATAAAATAAGCTTACCAGTATTACTTTTTAGATCTACTGTACTATTGCTTTTAGTTTGGATAGGAGTTCAACATGAAAATATTTATAAATATTTGAAATGGGTTATCTATCCCATTCTCGGTGGCCTCCTTTCCATACCCCTTTATTTTTTATTTGAATACCTATTTGAAAACAAAAAATCTATAACAGATAAGCAGCTCATATTCCAAAGAATAGTTTTCATTAAACTGTTTATAACAGGTTCATTCTATAACCCACCCAATAAGGAAAACAAAGAACCGCGCTATATAAAGTTTTCACTATATATAGCAATGATATTTGTAACAATCACAATGCTATTTTTATCTCTTCTTACAAATAGAAATATAAAGGTACTGTTATATAAGTTTGCAACTATAGGTCTTCAAGATAAGGACGACCAAGTTTTATTTGAATTCACAAATAGTAAAAAGAATGACTTAGAAAAAATTAGAATCCAATTAAAGAAATTTGCCTTAAATGAGTTGGGATATAAAAAAAAGGGCAAAACTAAAAAAAAGCCTTATTTAAAGGAAAAGGACTACCCAAAAGCTAAAGCTATTGCCGAAAATATTGCTAATGACCCCGATATTAGCACAAAAGAAGATTTTTGGAATAAACTGTACCCAGCAATTAATAAATCCAAAGATATAAATAACAAAAAGATAAGCTCTGAGAGCACATTACGACGAAACCCTTCCTTCTCTAAATACATTAAAGACATTTCTGAAAATATTTAATGATGGATTTTTGGATTTGTAATAAATCCTGTCCTATCCCACCCATTTAGCCGAGCTTGGTTCAGAATCAAAACCGAAAAATTAATTCTGAACCAATATGTCTATTACTTATATCACTTCAGAAGAAAAACTAAAGGAAGCAGTTGCAGAGGCAGTTGCTTCCATATTAGATGAAGAGCTCCCCTCCATAATACGTAAGTCCCAACGCAGTGAATACTTAACGACCAAGGAACTTAAACAACTTGTTGGGTGGAGTTACAGGTCTCAAAAACATCTTCGAGACACCTCCCAGCTGACCTACTGCCAGCATGGACGTAAAATAGTTTATCCGACGGAGGCAATCGAAAAATTCCTTTCAGACCATAAAATCCAATCTAAAAATTCAAAGGAATAGGTTGGAAATATGAGTACTAAGAAAGACAGAAAGACTTTAAGTGATTATGACCGCCTTTATGTACCAAGAATGTTTGCTCAACATCCTTTTCCAACATCTGACAAACATAAAGAGTCTTATTTCAGTGTTAATGGTAATAACGTTTTAATAATTGAATCAGGTCGCGATTACAGTCCAAAAGATGAGAAAACTATACTAACGGGTTTACCATTCGGTACGATTCCAAGAATCCTAATTTTGGCTATCACAACAAAAGTTGTGCTAACCCAAAAGCGCCAGGTCAATCTATCTAAAGATATATCTGGATTATTAAAGCTAATCGAAGTAGATGTATCAGGGGGCAAAAGAGGTTCCCTAACCCAATTTTACAAACAACTAAAACGGTTACTCAGCTGCAGGATTACCTATCAATGTTTTAGAGATATAAAAACCCCCCAATCTGGACAATTAAAGCGAGATATGGGACCCATCTCCGAATTGGAATTTTGGGAAACCAGATATAGTGAAAAAAGAAATCGCCTAAAAGATATTCAGGTAAAACTACATGAGCACTTCTACCAAGAAGTTATTAATAACGCTTTCCCGGTAGATCCTGGAGATGTTGACAAGCTTCGACAATCACCATTCAAATTAGACCTGTATCTGTTTCTAAGCCACAGAGTCTTCAACCTAAAAGAAGATACCTATATCTCCTGGAAAAGTTTGAACAAACAGTTTGGATCTAATTATGCCAACCATCTCGATTTTGGAAGAAGGGCAAGAAAATACCTCAAACAAATAAAAGCTAAAGTCTATAAAGAAGTAAACTTTGAATTTGAACCTGGTCGATTAGTACTAAAAAAATCACCAACTCCCGTAAAGAAGTTATCCACAAAGGGGTGTTAATATGAAAGGTTATCCACGAATAAGCTGTCACAGTCAAATAGCCAGTTTACGAATTAATTGTCACAGCTTTAACCCAATTCACGAATTAACTGTCACACTTCTTATAGGTCTTCTTGTTGTTCTTCTACTTGTAGCTAGAAACAATGGAAATGTGGATAAACCATATTGGCCCTTAATCCCTCTACCAGAGAAAAACGGAAAACAGCGTATGAAGTCAAGAATTATTTCAACCACATGTTAGATGGATTATTGAGAAGAAAAAATTCTTGACTTCATGAAAGCTTGTTTCCAGAACATACAGGTAGAAGGATTAAGGGAAATTATGAATAGACAAACAATAACCGCTATTAGCTACTGAGCTAAGGATGGCAAGCAAGTACCTTTGGTCCCAGATTCGCACGGCGAATTGGTCAAAGGTAGAATGATTTTTCGCATCTGCGATGCTCTAAATGTAAAACCACAACAATCTAATCATGGAAAACGACAATAATATCAGCAACAAAAAAAGTACAAATCATAAGCGGGATCATCTGCTAAAGATCTACCTCACCGAAGGGGAAAAAGCCAGAATTAAGAAGATGGCTCAAACGGTGGGAATTAAGTATTCAGCATTTGGCCGCGCTGTTCTGCTGGACTATGAGTTCAAAAAAGATCTGCTCGACCTTAGGAAGATTCGCTACGAGCTTAACAAGATTGGCGTAAATCTCAATCAACTCACACGAATTGCCAATCAGAACAAACGACTTCCAGAAGTTGAGCGAATAGCCAAGATAGAACGCCAACTACTAAACACCTTAGATAAGTTATGATTGCCAAGGTCGGAGATTCTACCAGCATCTTAAAAACCCAGCACTATCTGATTGAGAAGAATCCCAAACGCGTAGACTGGGAGCACCCTCAACATTTAGCCAGTACGGATCGTGAATTTGTCATTGACCAAATGCGAGAGGTGGCGAAAAACAGCCAGACGGATGAGCCCATCTATCACTATAGCATTTCGTGGGATACCTCGGACAACCCTACTCGGCAGCAGATGATTCAGGCAGGAACCCAAACGCTTCAGGACTTGGGACTCGGGGAGCATCAAGCGGTCTTGGTTGCCCATAACGATCATGACTATAAGCATCTTCACGTTATGGTTAATCGCGTCCATCCGGTGAAGGGTACGGCATGGAACAGGTATCGGGATTACATCAAACTCGAACAAAGCTTGCGTGTGATCGAACGCCAACATGGATGGAAAGAAGTCCCAGGCCATCACCACCAGCTGGAAGGCCAGCAAGAACCCGAATATGGGAATAGTCTCAACAAGTTTGAATGCGCCCAGATTAAGAAAGGTGAAACGCCCCTGTATATGCTTATTCGAGAGCATGCCGAACATGACTTTCGAGAAGCTAAAAGCTGGGAAGATCTTCACCAACGATTAGCGGAAAAAGGCCTGACGATTCAGCGCGGAAGTCGAGGCCGAGGTGGAAAGGTTACTGATGGATATGAATATACGAATCTCTCCAAGATCCGTCGTGACTTTAGCATGGGACGACTGGAGAAGCGGTTTGGCCCGTTTAGATCTTTACAGGAATTACAACAAGGAAAGCAATTGACGGATATACAGCATGCCTTCGCATGCTTCGAGCGAGCCCACCGGTTAGGCAGGCGCCGGAAGGCTCGTTCTTTTAAAAAAGGACTCGGGAAAACCCTCAAGGCATTGGGTACCGCCCGGAAAGTCCAAGCGGCCATCAGTAGCCTACTTTCGGTGAGCACCTCATCGAATCCGGCTCTTAAGCTGGCCGGTATGATGGGTAAAACCATCATCAATCAAATCGAACAAGAACACCAACGAAGCAGAGGAAGAGGTAGATAATATTATGGCTAAAAACATGAAGCAGCGACTACGCGACCAGGAAAAAGAAAAGCAGCAAAAGCACCGCAATGAAACCGTCCAAGAGGTGGTCGACAAACTGGACAAGTGGAATAGCAAGATGGAACAATTATTAAAAGAGCAATCCAGATACGTCCACACGTCAAAGGATGCCATTAAAGAATCAAATCAGTTATGTCGCCTAATACGCAGAGATGTCACATCATTTTCAGTTAATTCTCGAAAGAAAGTAGAATCCTACCGGAAATTTCTAAGCTGGAAATTCTACGCAGCTTGTTACTTCGCCTCTCTATTAGGAGGACTCACGGCCGTCACCCTTTGTGGTCTATACTGGCCGACCATACGACGCATTTTAGGATAACCCTATTCAGTCAATCCAAATAAACAAATCAAAATATCATGAATTATTATTCTAATTTAGATGAACAATACATTTTTGTACTCCTTGAACCCACTGGCACCCTACAAGACCAACAACTAAAACCGGCTTGTTATTTGGGAGCCGCTCATGATCCCTTTGCCCAAGTTAGTGATCTACTTAACAATGCAAGTAATAGATCGAATCTCCTATCACGTTGGCTTCGCGAACTCGTAGGTGTGACCGATAATTCTCCAGACCTGTTAATCTTGGAATCCACCATCTCGACCTATACCGATGGAGATGCAAAAAAAGTCCTAAAAGCCTGGCGATGGGCGGCATGGATTGCTGGTTATCAGCTTTTATCAAATCAACGAAGTTTCTATAACGAGCAAAATAGAACCAAAATCGCTGATAAACATAACCAACTTATAAAAAAGCGTATGCCAACGGTTAAATCATTCCAATACTATCAGCAAGATAGCGACAGCCAATCCCATAGTTATACCGTTGAATCCATTAATCCCCATCTTGGGTATTCGTTGGTCACGGACGAAGAGGATTTTAAATACTTTAATTCCAAGTCAGAACGGTCAAAAGCGATTAAACAATACCTGAAAAATAAAATGGATTATACCATTCCTAAAAACCCCCAGCAGCATAAAGAACATATAGCTATTGTTGAAGAAAAAGCCGGTCGGCGGCATCCCCTGAAGCTTGCCAAGTGGAAAGCACGCCCAATTTTTGAGGCTGCCAGTAGCTGGAAAGAGCTTAAAGAAAAACTGTGGGAGTGGCGCTGGACCATCCATCCACTACCCCGTGGTGCTGTGTTATTTGATGGTAAATATCCTTCCAGACTTAAGGATATAAAACCAAAATTTGCTTTAGAAAGGCTCGAAGAAAAATTTGGACCAATATTATAGATAAAAAATAAAATCTGTAAGGAATTAACGTTTAAATGGTCTTACAAATAGGACGAAAATATTTTATCAGAAAACCACCTTAGCATCATGCCAAACTACTATGTTAATACTAACAAAGATAATGATGGGGATCATGAAGTTCATAAATCGTCATGTGATTGGCTGCCAAATGAGAATAATCGTAAGTATTTGGGAAACCATTCCAACTGTTATCCAGCAGTTGCCAAAGCAAAGAGCTTAGGATATTATCCATCAAATGGTTGTGCCCATTGCTCTCCAAGCTGTCATACGTCATAGACTAAAATTATACGTGAAACAGTTACTTTTTCTGAATAATATTAAATTCACTGCTCAAAACCGCTCTTTTTTAGATAACTCTTTAGACAAGAAACTATAACTGAGATTTATTAATTATCGTATCCGTAAATTTAATTCCTTATTGAGCAGCTCCTAAGTATCCAAATTCATGCCCTCCTGAAACTATATATACTGATTAAAACGGAATTTCTATCTGACATCAAGCCCTAATTCAGAAATCATTATACCTTTTCTTATTATTTTTTAAGATTGACAAAACTTTGGACTTCTATATTTCAGTAATTAAGATCATTAAAATAATATTGTTGGCTTAAAATTAACTTTCAGTTTGCATTATGAATCTTAGAGACAAAATATGGACTTGGGCAAAAACTTTAGATAATTGGCAAAATGATTTATTAAGAAGGGTTTATGAAGAGGGAAAACTTGATGAATCAGGACGAGAACAAGTTCTAAAGAATTTACTTGCAACTCTAAAGGGAGAGGAATTGCCGTTTAAACCTATACGTCTTAACAAAGATCAAATTCAAACATCAATAAGTGATAATGAGTCCGTTAAGGTACTTTCCTTATCCAATCTGGAAAATGTCGGTACAGTAACGGAAAAGGGACGATTAGATTTTTTAGCTGATGGATTAACTGTTATCTATGGGGAAAATGGAGCTGGAAAGTCAAGTTATGCTAGAGTATTAAAAAAGGCGTGTCGGGCTATAAAGCAAGACTTAGATATCCATCCTAATGCTTTTGAAAAATCTAATGGTGAAGGTACTGCCAAAATTAAAATTCAAATAGAGGATTCTAAGGAGATAATCAAAAGGAACGTAAATGATAAACCTAATCCTAATTTAAATTCGATTAGTATTTATGATCGGGAATGTGCGGAAGCATATACTGAAGGCAAGGTAATGGATATCCCTTATTTACCATCTGATCTTCGATCAATGAAACAGATGGTTAATGAGCAGAATCTTATCAGAGAATCTTTACAGGATGAGATAAATAAGATAAAGGAAGAAATAGAAAGTTTAGAAGTAGAATTAGATGAATTTCCTGAAGACGATAAGATTTATCCGATTGTTAATTCCCTTTCCCACAATACGGACTTAGAAAAACTTTCAGAACTAAGGGGATTGAATGACCAAGAAATAGAACAGTTAGAGAAATGGGAAAAGGAATTAAAAGCCAGCGATCCAGAAAAAAGACAGAAAAAAATATCGACCCTTGAATCAAAAAAAAGTGATACTAAAAATATTGTAGATCGACTAAATAAAATTGATAGGAATATAAATAAACGGCTCGTGGAAGTTTTTCCCAATCTTATTAGAGATATACAAACACTTAAAGACTCCCAGGAAATGTTAAAAGAGGAGTTTGAGAACGCTTTGCCAGGTACAGGAAATGAGGCTTGGAAAACTTTGTGGAAAGCAGCCAAAAATTTCAGTGTAGAATACGCTTATAAGGACAAAGAATTCCCAGTTTTAGAGAAAGATGGAAATCCAGCTAAATGTGTACTTTGCCAACAGCCATTAGAAGAAAAAGGGATTGAGGAACGGTATAATCGATTTGATAAATTTATCGAACATAACATTGAAAAGCAGCTTAAAGAAAAAAGAAAAGTCCGGGATGATTATGAAAAAGAAATTGAAAACTTAAAATTAAGCGATGTTTTATCTGAGTTAGCACGTAATACTTTGGAAGAAAACAACAAAGAGCTAACTGAGAAACTTGATGAAATTGAGAATACTCTATGGAATTGCTACAAAAAAATGGACAGTGAGT
>NZ_JAALLS010000038.1 GCF_011059105.1 Fodinibius halophilus
GCAGCCTCTGTTGCATTAATGGATTGAACACAGCTCTGGATAAGTAATTAAAGGAAGGAGTCCGGACAATCAGGTATATTTCTGCACTCCAGGTAAATCTTCTTTACTCTTTTCCTGGTTAGCTCAACCATGTGGATATTCTCCTTTTTTCAGGTTCCTACACAATCTTATACACAGCACTATTTTTCAGCAAAAAGCTTTTTTTATACAAATATTAGAAAATATTAACCTACTAAAAAACCTTGATCCTACTAGGAGGCTCTGAGAGGATGTTTGGTGTTATTGTTGAAAAGTTATCCATAGGTTGTGGATTTCTTGAGCAAAATTCAGAAAAAATTGTGGTAAGGATCTATCCAATTGTGGATAACTTTAGACTTTTGTGGAAAAGTAATCAGTCAAGTTACTTGCTCCACAGCACCAGTCCTTTATATTTAACTAATGAGAAAGCCCTCAAGGTATTTCTACCAAGAGGGCCTTAACAAAAACGATAACAGGTAACTCGTTGCAGCGAGTTACCATGTAAAATCCCTTTTTAGGGAGGAGGCCGTTATGGCTGACGAAATGGATGGCAACCAAAAACAGCCAGTAGATTATTTAAAGGACCTACTTGATGTAGCGGAAAAGCTACTCAAGATCCTCAGTCTACTTTAATATTCAGGCCTGTCACATCTTGTGGCAGGCTTTTTTACTTTACATTTTTATCAAAGTGCTTACCTGTATTATTATATATAATTGTTGTTATTTGCAAACATTTTTACTGATTAACTTGAATTGCAAAAGGCCCAAACACCTACAAGATGAATGGGCCTTAACTATTCAATTAGAGAGATGTTATGAGTTTACCACATTTGTGAGATCCTTTCAAAGGAAAGTTCTTACAAAATAATGTTATATCAACATATTATATCGCAACAAGTTGATATAACATTCTCCTATAATTTTCATTTTGGTATCGTTTTGCTCACATTAGTATCTGTGAAACATAATATGTTATTCAAGAGGCCTATGTGATATAATCATGGGTTAGGTAAACCAAAAAGAAATTATGAGTCAATCAGACAATTTTTACACAAGTATAGGGACATTACCATAAAAAAGAAGACAGCCCATACAATTAAATGAGTTTTTCAATTCAATTATTTGCTATCTGGATTTCTAGCTGTTTCTTTTTAGTGAGATACTACAATAGTATATTAAGGGAATACATAGAAAAGCTTGTAGTATGCCGGTTATCTCAAAAAATAAATTATCGGGCATAAAGTATGTGTCAGGTGGAAATAGTTGGTTTAATAAGGCCTGATGGGGCCCTGCGAAGAATAATACATTCTTTAATAAGTGGTTATAAATGCCCTCAAACAAACCTATTTGACATACTGTGAACAATAGGTTAGAAATCCAGAATAGATATTTCCCAACCCTCTTCGTACTTACTTGTTGTTGAACAACAATATTTAAAATGATGATTGGTATGCTGAAGTATAAAATGTTGAATCTCCATGGCGTGTTATAAATATAAGCGCCATAGACATGGTGAATGCTGGTGAGGACTAATAATACATTGCTATAGAAAGCTACTTTTTGATACATGATTTTCAATTATCTTGTGGTTGTATGTCTCCGCAAAGATTGTAGTTATACTTAGTCTATACAATAAGTTACCGAATGGTTACCCTGTACTTTTAACACAGTTTAACATTTATGTCTTCTTTACACTTTGATGCTGAGAATTGTTTTATAAATAAGTTCACTTCCCTTATTTCTGGAAAATGGAAACCAATTCTATTGTATTTAATACAAAGTGATATTAATCGATTTAGCCTAATGCTTGAGCATCTGCCCAACATCAGCAGAAAGGTTTTGACTGAACAATTACGCGGTCTGGAATCCGATGGGTTGATTCAAAGAGATGAGTTAAAATCCAAAGTACCCAAAGTGGTGATATATCACTTAACCGAAAAAGGGAGCACGTTAAGGCAATTGGTAGATGAAATTATTAGCTGGGGGATGACTCACATTAGAGAAGAAGTGTCGGAGGAGATGCAAAAAAGGCTTGACCCTGACTTTACACTATAAACCCGAACGTATAACGACTTTGCGAATATACTGTATGGGTTCTTGTAAATTAAATTGCAGTTTATCAGTTGGCAGCCACAAAATAAAACCGGCACAGAGCTGTCTACAGAAGCCAGCTTCTGTATAACGCTTATGCATGTAAAATCTGGCAGATGGGGCAAGGTGGTTTGCGCGGGTTAGTATCCTAACATAGTCTTATTCATATGAAACCTATTGCCTATTAGAGATATAATATTCAGGAATAGGTCCGGTTGTTAGTGAAGCATATTCTTGGAAATATTACCTGTATGAATATCGGTTAAAGATCATCATTAGTTACATGGTGTCTATAGAAGAAAACGATTGCTTTAGAATCAAGATTGTGTTGGGTGAAATATAACCCTTTGCCAATCAATAAGTTATAGGCTTTAGGGACTCGGGTTTATTTGTAGCTTTTTTCTTGAAGATGGATTAATCAATGTCGATATTCGACCTTACTGTTTAATAATAAACATCACAATTCGGGGGAGCACTTTGGTTGCCAGGAGTATTCATCATGTGAATGGCTACTTCTTTAGCTAACCGACAGAGTGCTTTACTTGAGTCACAAATCCTAAATATCATCTGGAATATGCATTACCGACCACTAACTATTTTATCAGTATTCATTTTATCTTTATCCCTATTTGTAGCTTGTAGTTCAAATACCACCGGTCCATCTGAGGAAGAACAGCAAGAAGAACCCCTACAACTGCCAACGGCTTCTTTTAGTGTAGAGGGTGATATGTTTACAGGCGGCGAGATACAGTTTAATAATTCTTCCAAAGATGCCGACAGTTATACTTGGGAATTTGGGGATGGGACAACAGCCAATGAGTCAAATCCTACAAAATCCTATACAGAATATGGGAAAGTAACCGTAACACTCACCGCGAAAAATGAGGATGGAGAAGACAGTATCTCCAAAACAATTACAGTTGAACCGAAAACAATGTTCATCAAAAAAATAGAAATAGTGGACATGCCATTTACGAATGAGAATGGTGAAGGCTGGGATACCAATTCAGCACCGGATGTATTTATTAACCTTTTAAATGACGTCGGCGGAAAGCATACCATGGGATCAACGTACACAGATCTTGGAAAATCTGATCTGCCCGCATATTGGGAATATCAAAGTCCCGGTTTGGAAATTGGGCGTGTCGATTTCGACACAAATTTTATCTTTAGTATTATTGACGAGGATGAGTTTACGGCTAATGAATTCATTGAGTCGGTTCCAACTGATTACTTTACAATTAGAAAGCAGTGGTTAAGTGAAACTCCTGAAACTGCTGAAGTGAAATCTGATGAAGGAACAATTAGGCTTACATTAGAGTGGGAATAGATGTTATTTCGATACGTAAAAGGTCTCACAGTTTAAAAGCTGTGGGACCTTTTTTAATTGGGAGAAGCACAATATTATAAACTTGTGTTATCAAAAAAGTTTACTAAATCTGAGGTTGCAGAGTCTAAAGCTTTATTTACTGCTTCTTGTTCTGTTCTCATCATCATTTCTCTATTATTAGAATCTGAATCTACTTTTTCTGAAAGATGGTCTTTCGTTACAATAGTAGTAAAGGGTATAATGCCTGTTCTAACATCAAGCATCACTAATTCTGCGGTAGCAAAAGCTTTGGCCCGGTTTTTCTGGAAAAACCTAAATTCTTCATAAATATCACTATTGATTCTAAAGATTAGCAGCAAAGGGGCTTGCAGGCGAACAGCTGCTTCTCTGAGAACTGGGATGGTTGGATCTTTTGGGGTTAGCAGGGAAGGCAGAAGCGAGACCGTTCTGATTGGCTTAGCGTTCGTAACACCTGAAACAACAGTATCAATATATGATTGTTGAAGCTTAAGGTAATCTTCTGATCTCCAATAGCCGTAGCCATACAAAGAGGTTTCTTGGCGTGGATTACTATCGGGAAATTTAATTACAGCAAGTTTAGCATCAGCAGGAAGTTTAATTTTATTGCCAAGAATTGTGCCAATGGCAGCTTGGCTGATTAATTTTTGGTCAGAAGGGAACAAGGACTTTTTAAGGGTAGGGCCTCCAGAATTATTAAATTGATAGGGAGTACCTGAGGTAGTACAAGCACTTACAAAACTTCCGACCAAAATGAATAACAATATTTTTTCATGGGTGATGGTTATTTAAAGTTGCGCCAATTATGTTGGACTTATGGAGCATGCGGATGAATGTAGATTAACTAAATAATGAACGATTAACTAAAAAGCCAGCAGTTGGTGGGAAGGGGGCGTGCCCAAGGTCCCAATGAACAGCATGAGTATCTTGGCTCAAATACGCCGGGTTACCCGGGCTTGTTTTATGGGCTATTCACCTTTAACCAATACGCTGATAACGGATTGTTGGCAGGTGGTCAGACAGGTTAATACCATTGTTATCTGCCTCATGTTCTATGCTTATTACGCGAATTATTTCGGCATTCCTGGAAAATGCTCCGAAATTAAATGTTCTCCGTTTCACGGGTTCCTGTCGTCAGAGCAGTTCCTTTACCTTCTCTACCGTTGTTTAAGATTTTCTAACAAGAGCATTAATATTTTCTAAACTTGCTTAACCTAATTTTTTAGCTTTTAAAAGAGAGATCTATTTCCTGCTTTCAGGGTCGCAGGCTGGATTTCAGAAGCTCCCTGTTGTGGCAGTCTCAAAGATCACAAAACAGATAAGAATATTTTTATTTTTTCCCTATTTGGGTTACTCTGAAAAGTAAGAGGAGGGCTTGGTGTTTGGTTTGTGAAGTAAAGGGGGCTCTGCCTTAAATAGGGCAATATAACAAGGTAACAAGCTTTTTTGTGTATTAATATAAGTCTGTACCAGATCATTTCGACCTCCGGTTAGTTCATTTTTAGCTTAACCATATTTTCATCGAATGAGTGCAAAAAAATTTCAGCCGAGGTGGGAAGAGCTAATGAAATTAAAATCTTGTTAGTCAAAACCCACCGGAATATTGGCAGAAATATCCCGCTCAGATCAGTATAACGGTAATTAAGTATTTCTTTAAGTAGCTTAGAATTCGCTAATTCAGCGGAACCTTTCCTTAGCATTAGTTACTATACCGTTGCGAAATAACCTGTAGTACAATATAACCTGCAGATTTTTGGGATAGTTGAATCAGATCTTTCATTCAAAGAATCCATTTCCGGGGAAACTCGCAAAACCCGGAGATATAAACCAAACTCCTAGAACTATGGCAAGCTATAGTGAAGTCTTACAAACGATGTTGGCTATGGTGCTTTTTGCTATCATTATGACGATCTCTACCAAGATGATGTTTATGAACAGCCAACATTCGGTCAGAAGTGAGGCGGAAAAAAAGGCGATCTCCATTGCCCAGTCATACATTAATAAGGCGCGGATATTACCATTTGATAATAACACTAAAAGTGGGACGCCTTCTAATATTCCCGAAGACTTTAGCCGTTGCGAGCCAGAAGAGGGTACCAATGAGAACACCTTCGATGATTTTGACGATTACCATAGGTTTTCGGAAACGATTGATTGGTATAAGGAGGAGGATGCCTTTTCGGTAAAAATTAAAGTGCTGTATGTCTCCGGGCCCGATTATGAGATCGCCAACGGCAGTATCGGCAGCAGCAGTGGCGACCGAACCGTTTTCAAAAAAATGCAGGTTAGTGTTTCCAGCCAATATTTAACAGATGCTGATGGGAAACCAATTGAGGTTACGCATTCTTATTTACGCAGATACTATTAAAAAACAGAGGTTATTATGAATTTTGGCCTGGTTACGAGTTTTATTATTGCCGGTATATTATTGCTGAGCATTCTGAGTCTCAACATGAATTTATCCTACAATTCCGCGGAGCTCACCATGAACCAGATTGTGCAGCAGCGCATAAACGGCATCAAAGAGATTATAGAACATGATATCCCCAAAATAGCATACAACGACACTGCCACTGTGGAGGACCCTATTACCAAGGCAACCACAGATGAAATTGAATTCAAAAGCAATATTGACAACAAGGATGGTGACCTGGAAACGGTAAGATGGAAATTTGATACCAACACGCCTGTAGACTCACCGAACCCCAATGATTATGTACTAAGACGTTCGGTTGACGGGACACAAACCGAAATTAAACTTGGGGTAACAGACTTTGAGTTAACGTATAAAGACAAGAATATGAATGTGATACCATTAACCAACGTACAGGTGCTGCGTAATAAAATACGCCACATTGAACTTTCTGTTACCGTTGAGTGTCCCGGAAAAATTGGAGGGGCGGATAATATATCATCCAAATATGTTTCAACGACCTGGACTCATACATTTTCACCAATAAATTTAAAATTCTGAGGTATCTGTTATGGGAAGAGCAATGGTAATTATTGTATTTGGGCTACTAATAGCAATGGGGTATACCTTTTCAAGTATGCACGAGCAACGCTCACAAATGACCCAAACATCGGTTACTGTAGCAAATACTGCATCAGCTAAAAATCTGAGCTTAACGGGATTACAATTTGGAATCAGTAAATACAACGAAGATAAAAACTGGTCTGAAAATAGCACAGAAAACAAGCAGATAAATAACGGGACGGTTGAATATTCTTGGAAGCAAGGGGCCAATCCTAATAGCATCATCATCACCTCCATTGCAACTATAAATGGAGTTACTGATACGGTGGTTGCAAACGTCGACCCCAACCCCAATGCTTTTCCATCACCCGCTGCTATGGCATTTTATGGCAAGGATTCAAAACTTAACGGTTCTGGAAGTTTTACTATAAGGGGTAAGGATCGTAAAATGGATGGAACAAGTCCAATAGGTTATGGAGAAGATAAGCCGGGCATCATATCTTCCAAAGAACAAAATAAGACTATTGATCTGGTTGGCGGTGCTACAACTACGGGTGATCCGGCCGGGTACGTAAAAGATCAAAATTTGAATAATAATAAGTTTAAAGACAAGGTAGATAAATATCTTAATATCGCTCAATCATACTCCGGAACCGGTAATATGGGTACACAAGCTAATCCCCAAATAACAAAAATTGAAGGGTCGGTAACTGCTACTGGTAAGAAAGGAGCAGGGGTTTTAATTATCCCGGAAGGGGCAACTTTTAATGCGAATGGTTCTTTTGAATTTAAGGGACAAATTATTGTGCGGGGAACTCTGGAAATGACAGGTTCTGAAGTAATTTACGGATCTATGATTTTTTCAGATAATTCAAATGTACAGGTTAAAGGGCAAGGCAAGATAACAGGTAGTCCCACAATATATTATAGCAGTGATGCCATAGATATGGTCAATGATATGGATTTAGGGGTTAATAAGGCAACAATAAACAGTATTTATAACTAAATATCCTATAAGTCTATGGGTGCGCCTCTTCTTGCTTGGTCAATGGGTGAAATCACTATTAACCAATATGGAAACAAGAAAATTTCGGTGCATACTCAGAAAGCTTAATAAAAATATTATTGGGTTTTCCTGATATAGGAAGTAATGCCCTGATTTATATTATTGATGCTTTGTTTATTTACAAAGGGGTTAAGAATAACCGTTCGTAGCCATTTACTATCGTTGTAGGTAGGCAACGAAAAGAAAATCTTGTGGTTTTCAAGTAGATACTCTTGTAACCCTTTATTCCATTCGTCCCACCTTGCTGAAGTAATCCATTTGGGTTGACCGCGAAAACAGATGATATTCATTTTTGGAGTACTGGCCAGCTGTATACAGTCGATGACTTTGAGTTTATCATGAAGTAGGTTAGTCAGCTGATAACTTTGATCAATTAATTGCTGAAAGCCTTTTCTGCCGATGTGTTGAAACGAAGCCCACAATTTGAGAATATCTGCGTGTCGCGTTCCCTGTAAACTGATTTCTCCCAGATTAATACGTTCTTCATCTTGTTCCATGTATGGAGCACCAACCTTGAAGCTATTAACCAAGTGATCTTGGTCTTTAAACAGGACCATTGCAGATGTCTTGGCCACATAGAGCCATTTTTGGGGATTAAATGTAATTGAATCAGCTTTTGATATTCCTGCAAGTTTATCGTGGTGTGAGTTTGAAAAGACTAATGCGCCCCCATACGCAGCATCAACATGATACCACAGGTTTTCTTGTTGTGTAATGCTACCAATATCTTCGAGCGGGTCAATATTTCCTGTCGTTGTGGTACCGGCAGTAGCAACCACACAAAAAGGTAGCTTGCCGTCATTTTTTGCCTGATTAATGGCAGCCTCTAGTTCTTCAGTTATCATTTGTGAGTCCGAATCAACCGGAATGGGTTGCACAGAATCTTGTCCTAATCCCAAGATCATTGCTGCTTTTTGGATGGACGTATGCGCTACTTTTGAAGCAAATAGTATAGGTTTTTTGGGCAATTCTTGAATGCCACCTTCTTTTGTACTGAGTTTCTTATTACGTGCAACTGCCAGGGCTTGCAGGTTTGCAAGGCTACCACCACTGCATAATACGCCAGAAGCTTTTTGACCGAGATTAAACATCTGACAAATTTTGCGGACAACTTGTTGTTCTAATCTGGAAAATGCGGGCGACATCTCTACACTAAGCATATTATTATTGACAGATGCCGTAGCAAAATCAGCGATTAGTGAAGCTGTGGTAGGGGGCGGATCCATGTGGGGAAGCCAGCCGGGATGGGAAGGGTTTATAGAACTTAAAAGTAAGGTCTCTAAATGGTCAATTAGTTGCTCGTCTCCAATTGATTCCTCAGGAATAGGTTGGTTTGGGATATCGATCTCCCCAGGTAATGGTGAACGAGTTTCTGAAGATGAAATAACAGAAATAATCCGATGTAATGCTTTAGAAATGAAATTTTCGATCCCCTCCTTGTTAGTTCCTGAGGGATTTATAAAAGCATTAGCAGGGAATTTTTGTTGGTCCATTTAATAAATATGTTGGATTTAGAATTAGTGCGAGCAATGCATCAAAATAGTCTTGGCAGGATTTACCGTTTGCCAGCTGAGCACCACATTCAGAACAGCGGTTAGTATTGGTGACGTTTTTCATACAGGTTGTCAATTTGATAGTTGAAACAGGGGGAGCGCAAATAACGACTTATTGCATAACGGGCACGGAGCTTGTTGTGAATTCAATTGCAGTTTAGTGGTTGGCAGGAAGAAAAACAAAATAGTAAGGAGAGATGCTGTGCCCTTATCAACGGGAGGCGTATCTATGCGCCGGGTTATAGGCCTTATTCACTATGAGAAACCGGTTTCGTTTTTTGATATTGACTATATAAAAACCATCCTGCCCATAAGGCCGCAGACATTGATATGGCCGTATATATAGCCGGCATGGGATTTTCGATAGAGCTTACCGATCCGGCATACGCAGCAATTAAGGCATACGGGATGGTGCTCAATGACCAGGCAAGAACAAATCGGGGAAATTTCATCTCTGTAATCCCGGTGAGGCAAGGCGAAACTTCAGGGAAGATTGGTACCGCCCTACTCATCAGGATCATGGCAAAACCATAATTCTCAAAAGTCGATATCGCTTCTGCCCGAGGTTTAGGGTTCTTAATCAAAAATTTAAACAATGCATCTCTGTACCTGTTGCTGAACAGATATCCGGAAAGTCCTGCCAATGTCATGCCCGTGATAGCGCTCATCCCTCCCAGGGGAATCCGAGAAAAAATCCAGCCGAAATTGAAATAGTAAGTGTTGGTACTGCGATAAACAGATCACAAAAGAGCAATAGTATAACCACTACAGCAACATATAGAGGGGAAAGCTGATCAGCTGCTTGCATCCAGTATTCAATCTTCGCTATCGTTACCAGACCGGTTAGATTTACTATTAAAAACGTTGAAACAAATAACAGGGCAAGTACGAGAATTATTTTGATCAAATATTTCATACGTAGTGGAGTAGAGTTGGGGATGAAAGGGGGTATTTTTCACTGCTATCTTTAAGCATGCGGTCGGCAAGGGTTGGACTTAATCGCCGGAGTAGCTTAAGCCATGTTACTTTTTCAATGGCTATTTCGTACTTATTTCTTTTGAACTTTCTGATGAATTCCCGGCATAACTGTTCCGGTGCCATTTTATCCCTCTCGCGTCCTTTGGTCATGGCAGTATCAACTAGGGGCGGGATTACTTCAAACACACTGATATTACGGTCTTCCAACTGGTATCGTAACGATTTTGTGAAGATGTGGATCGCTGCTTTAGAGCCGCAATAGACCGGAGCCTGTTTTTTTGGGGGGCAGGGCCAGATGAAACGTTTACAATGGTCGGCTGATCGTTAAGTGATAAAACCGGCAATAATAATCCAACAAGTGCAATAGGGGCATAGACATTGACGTCCAGCTCGTGCTTTACTTTATCAATGAGGAATAGGCCCCTACGAAAGAACCTTCGGTAAAAAAGGTTTTATTATAATATTTCCCTTCCCCGGTGTTGTGATAAGCTCTTAAAATCCCATTCTCTTAGAGTATTCGCCGGCCTTTGCATAATGGTAGTCTTTATCAAAATGCTTGAGCTCAAATAGGTTGAGCAGCCTGGCAAGGGTGGCATCCTCAAAATTGACGATTCCTTTTAATGTTTTTGATAACAGCTCTTGAGGATCTGACACAGCTAGTTGAAAAAGTTATTTAAGCCCTGTAATGGTCCGGGCATAAGGTGCACAAAGATTAGTGTTGTTCTATTAATTAACGAAGAAGAGCTTAAAAGCCAAAGCCGGATGTTGTATCTAGCGAACCCGACGACCGCAAAAGGTGCGCTGTGCCCCGGTTAGTGAGGTTCGGGTTAATGTGCAGGCTGGGGGATTCAGGTTTTTTCTGCTTCCAATTTAAAAGGCTCTTTGTCCGTAATATTGTGCCAGTTCTGTTTTATATACCAGCTAAGCCAAATAATTCCAGCAGTAAAAAGGAATATGCCTGCCCAGGAATTTGAAATATAGGGTTTGACTGTTCCCCAAGTACCATAATTCAGAGCATAATTTTTATTAGCAATCATCAAAAACAGGGCAAGCGCATTATTTGTAGCATGAATCAAAATCGGGACAAACAAGGATTGGGTTTTTAAATATAGAAAGCTGAGAACAACGCCAAAAATAAACGCTCCCAACGGTGTTGAGTGCAAAAGACCAAAGATTACAGAAGAGATAACAACTGCCTTGCTATAACTATATTTAGCACCCAAGCGCTCAATCATAACACCCCTGAAAATAATCTCTTCTATCACAGGTGCCGCAACGATGATTAACCCCCCAAAGAGTATTTGTTGAAGTATTGTGGCTTCATGGATATGATTAAATGCTCCAGTATTATTGATCCAGTTCAAATAAGTTTTTGCAGTTTCCGTGCTTATCAGATTCAGAAGAAGAATAACCACCCATACCACACCGGTTGAAATGGTTATTAAGGGAATTACCATTACGACCTGCGAAACTCTGTTGGAGGCTCTTTTAAAAATGGAACTCATTGGATGGTCAGCCCTCCGAAACATCCAAATGATGAGTAAAAAAGGAAGTGCATAAGTAATATAGCCAAGAATGAGTTCTTCCCATGACCTACCCAGTTTAAGTTTGTTCTGCACAATAACAAATCCAGTAAATGCAAGAATAAGAACGATAAGTATGGAGAAGAAGCCTTTCTTGATCGAAATTCTGCTGAAATATTTTCGTACTTTCTTGATGTTTTCTGTATCTGAAAGTTTCATTTATGAACCTCATCGCGGTTTTCGTTTGTGCTTCAACATATTGATATGTTATGACTCGAAAAAATTAGCTTCTTAAAAAAACAACGATCTTGCACATAAGGTGCAGGAAAAATGGTAAGTTAATAAATAACGACGAAGAGCTTAAAAGCCCAAAACAGGAACCTGCCCTCCGAATCCGCCGGCTCATATGTTAAGCGAACAAAGCAAGA
>NZ_JAALLS010000039.1 GCF_011059105.1 Fodinibius halophilus
AAGAAAAGGAGACTGCCGCGGTCTTCCGAAAAATCACTGGAATCCCTCCCCGTAAAACGGGGCACGGCGCAGTGACACTGCTTTTAAATTACTAACCCCAACGCCTGTCATTGCTCTTTTCTTTGTAGAGAAGTCTCCCTCCCTAATTTTAGGGAGGGAACAAGGGTGGGTCATAAAATGGGTACTAAGAAATGTATTGCTAACAAGAGGGCTTCCAGCTCTGCTGATCCGCCCACTGGCGGATGGTCGATCAAAAAACGGGGGCACACAAGATCAATGCTATTATCTTTTCCGCCGTAGCTGTGCCCCGTTCTACATGAGTACTTTCCAATTGCTTAGTCGCTCAAAAGACTCCATCCTCGATTGGCAACCACTCAGCATTCAAAACCCAACTCTCAAAATTTCTTTAATCACTAAGAAAACACCCCTCCCGCTTCGCGGCACTCCCCTCAAGGGGAGATAAATACATGGTCAGCCGTCCTCGGTCCGAGGTCTATACCTTTCAACATTCAACATCCCCTAACCACTAATTACGTCGTATCTGGAAAATCGTATTACTGACGATAGCCGCCATCGACACAATAGCCGACAAAATACCAATACGCTCCTGCGTAGTAAGCTTACGTTCCTGCTGCTTCTTAGGCACATAAATTGTAGCACCGGGACGCACATCCGGGTAATTCCGGAAAAACAGAAACTTTCGTGCACGATCTACT
Organism: Fodinibius halophilus; assembly: GCF_011059105.1. Classification (GTDB taxonomy): domain Bacteria; phylum Bacteroidota; class Rhodothermia; order Balneolales; family Balneolaceae; genus Fodinibius; species Fodinibius halophilus. Next base: position 717 of record NZ_JAALLS010000039.1, read on the forward strand.
TCTCCATTCGCATAGACCACATACGCATCTTTGGGCTTACCCAGGTCCGTAGCACCACCGGCCGCACGCAAATACTCCTTAACCGACATATTATCGCGATATCTAACACTGATAGGATACAATACCTCGCCCGATACCTGAACCGTTTGCAGCTCTTTCGGGATCTCCAACACATCACCGGGGCGCAATATCAAATCATACTCAGAACCAGGATTGCGTATAATTTTCTCCAGATTAATACCAACCTTTGTAGTTTTTCTCTGAATATCATTTCCATTGGATAAAGAATCAGGAATATTAATATCCGTGGTATCAATGCGCTGCTCTAATTTCCGTGTAAGATTAGCTCCACGTGGATACGCATATTGCGTCAATCCACCTGCCCGCTGCAAAAGATCAGAAATACGCATATACTTTTGGTTCAGCGTATATTCTCCTGAGAATAACACTTCTCCTTTAACAGTCACCTCTTTCTGCTCAAAATAGGAAGGAGAATTTCTTACAAACACTTTATCAAAGGGCTTAAGTGTAAACTCTGATGCTTCATTACCAAGCTCTAGGTTTTCATCAACTCTAAACTGGTAAATTTTAGCCGTCTCTCGAGGTACAAAAGTCGAATCGCCCCCGGTAATACGCCGTGATATCTCAATACGATAGGGCGCTGCCGACTCTTTGAACCCATCGGCCTGCAATATAAGATCTTCCAGCGTCATATTTTCAGCATACTGGAAATTGCCCGGCTCTTGCACCGCACCCACAATATTGACTCGGTAATCATCGCGCAGATCAAAGATCGAAGATATCTGAACCATATCATTGCGCTTAAGCATGATATCGTGCTCTTCGGGATTGCTAACCACATCACGCACGCTAAAAGGAATAGCCTCCGTCGTCAGATCATTCTGCTCCCGGTAGATCAGTCCCCGGTTCATAAACACATCCTCTCGCACCCCTTCGGCACGTTGAATCAAAGAATACAGGCTGGTCGAATCCTGCAGCTCATATTCACCCGGACGAAATACTGCTCCTTCAATCTCTACCCTGTTTTCATAACGATCCAGCACCTTACCGACCGTCATCTTGGAACCATCTCCCAGCACAAAATCACTCTGCTCCGGATATCTTATGTCATCAATACGTCGTTGGGATCCGGTATTACTCAACACCTTGATACGCTTGGTATAGGCGTTATCCTTGAACCCACCGGCATAAGTAATTAAATCCTGAATGGTCTCCCCTTCTTTGGTCTCAAAAATACCGTTTCGTTTAGTCTTGCCCGATACTTCTACCCGGTTGATGTACGGATCGATCTTCAGGATGTCCTGGTCGCGCAGGCGAATATTATCTTCTTGATTGCCATACACTAAAAAGTCATAGATATCCAGCGTAGCCGCAACACTGTCTCCCCGCAGTACCTCAATCTCACGGAATGTTCCCGTTGAGTCAGGACCGCCGGCAGAATACAAAGCATTGAAAACAGTAGCCAGCGAAGGCAGCGTATAGGTGCCCGGCTTTCGCACCTCTCCCAACACCGTCACATTGATGCTGCGAATATTTCCTAATGAAATACGGGCATGGGTATCGGTGGGGGCATCTTTATCGGATTTGAGCCCGGAATAGATGCGACTTAAACTGGCACGGAGTCGATCGCGGGCCTTCTCAATACTCAGGCCGTTCACATAAACAGGCCCCAGGTTGGCTATAGAAATGGTCCCCTCGGGAGACACCGTTTTGCGGTAGGTCTGTTCTGCCGCGCCCCAAATATCGATCACCAATTCATCGCCCGGACCCAGCTGGTAATCTTGGGGCGTAGGGATATTCAATGAGGGCGTAAAGTCGATCTGATCACCGCGAAATAAATTAGCTCCAAAGATGCGGCTTTTGAAGCTATCATCCCGACGTTCAGACTCCATAAAAAGCCGGGTGGTATCGGTAGCCACCGACCTCATCTGACCGGTATCCTGCGACTGTCCCCCATCTCCACTCTGCATTCGCACTTCTCGCAGGCGCCGAACAAAGGCACTTACTTGTGAGGACGACATCCCCCTGGCCCGAGCCAGCTGTTCCAGTTGAGATATGGAATACCCTCTTTCCTGGGCCCGCTCCCACAGTCGTTGAATCTGCTGATCGGAAAGCTCTGAGGCCCGTAAATTTTTAAAATCTATAGATCCTATATCCTGTGCCGCTGCATTGGCCACTAGGATAAATAGTAAAGAAAATATGACTGCTGCTGTACTGAATAGCTGTTTTTTAATCGCCATCGGCTAAAATAATGAAGTAATTATCTGTTTAGGTCCATCCCATCTCTCTACCGAGAGTAGACACTTTTTATGATCGAGGACAAATGTAACAAATATCAGCTAAAAGGTACACATCGTTTTTGTTGTTTAGGATTCAGGATACAAGATGCTGGATGCAGGATGCTAGTTGCTAATACTCAAATAACAACGCCTGTCATCGTGATCTGCCAACCGGCGGAGTGGAGATCTCCCCTGGCATAGCTAATTTGATACTCTGAAAACTGTCCTTCAGATCCTACGCGAACTAAGAAAGAGAGACTGCCGCGGTCTTCCGAAAAATCGCGGAATCCCTCGCAGTGACATTGCTTTGAATATGCTTTTTCAATCGGGGATCTGGTTTTCCCTTCCCCGGCATAACGAATTCTGAGCGGAGAACAGTAGGCGGTCAGGAGCATTTCGTACCTGTGCTACGAAGCCATGCCTGAGCTTAAGGGTCTACTGCGCCGAAGTAGCCCTCGGCTACGTAGGCTGTGCTTCGGCAGATTTTACCTTGGCATAGTAGTACCGGTGATACCACCAGCCCAAGCACGTATCCCGAAGGACCATCGAAATGCTCCCGCCGAATGTTCGGAGCAGGGTTCAGAATTCTCAGCCGGTCAATTTTTTTGCCGTGCCTCGTTCTACGTGGGTTCGTTTTTTCTTGATTGAAAAAATGAACAGAACAATTATTGTTAGTCCGACTACCGGCGGATCGTCATTAAAAAAATGAACAGAAAAACTTCGAGAGGGAGATCCTGAAACAAGTTCAGGATGACAAGGAGGTTATTAATCGGGGGTCTGGGGCGAATCGCGGGAAAAGCATGATAATAGCAACTACCGAGACAGAGCAACACACAATATCATTGCTTTAACCAGAACAAAATCTACGATTCCCCCAGCAGTTTTTTCGTCTATTTTTTGCTGACAAAAAATGGACAACACAGGTATTCGTACTGGTGTAGAAAAATAAGCAGTACCTGCGTTCCAACGCAGAGCACTGGAACGAGATAAANACAATATCATTGCTTTAACCAGAACAAAATCTACGATTCCCCCAGCAGTTTTTTCGTCTATTTTTTGCTGACAAAAAATGGACAACACAGGTATTCGTACTGGTGTAGAAAAATAAGCAGTACCTGCGTTCCAACGCAGAGCACTGGAACGAGATAAAGAGTACACTCACCGACTACCGGCGATAAAAGGAACTCAGGGAGATCCTGAAACAAGTTCAGGATGACATGGAGGCTATGATATGGTTTCAAACATAGGTCCTTATCAAGGAGCCAGATTTCCCTTCCCCGGCATAACGAATTTTGAGCGGAGCGCATGAGGCGAAAAGAAGTATTTCATACCGGTTCAATACCTAAACCTACCTTCATAAGAACAAGGACCATTGAAATACTTTCGCCGAATGAGCAAAGCTGATTTCAGAATTCTCAGCCGGTGAGTTTTTTGGTTACTTTTTTGCTCATTCAAAAACAGTAACAAGAACTTTTGCTGAAAAAAATGAATAGCACTTGTGACTTACCACAAACATAGATTATTCCTAATGTTCAGGAGTACAACTCCTTCACAGCAGGATTTAACCGTAGAAAAACCACCTCCAATCTCAGACGTCATCCCGACTAAGCAAAGCGCATGGAGGGATCCGGAAAGCAATACAAAGAAAATAAAGCCTGATAGATTTCTCCGCTCCCTAACGGTCGGTCCCCGAATGACGGGCACAGCGAAATGACGTCGTTTAGGCAACCTCTTACCAGCCATCAGTCGTCTGTCATCCATCCCCGGTCAACCGTCAAAGACTTTTTCTCTCTGTCACTTTGCACCTTTGTCACTCTGTTACTTCATAACCTAATCACCACCTTTCCGTCCAAACCTTCAACACACAACCAATTAGATCTGTAAAATTAACGCTTCCAAGCTTTCAACCTTGTCAAAATCACCATCCATCGTAACTAAAGGGAAATCCAGATAAGCTGAAGTAGCTGCTATAATTGCATCCGGTACTTTTAACCCCTGTTCTTTTCTATAATCAATTGCTAATTTTCGAACACCCTCATGTAAATCAATCAAATTACACTCTCCGATAAATGATTTTATAATCCGCTCTTCCTGATCGGTGAGTCCTGAGTAACTTAATAATTCAATTTCTGTAATACAGGATATCCATATTTGCTGCCCTCTCATGACTTTTCGGGCAATATCTAATCCATTAAAAAAATTCACTAGCAAAGAAGTATCTGCAACAATATTATTTCCACTCATTCCTTACCCTTTTCTGATATTCTAATCCTTCCTCATCAAAGTCTATTTTACCAAAGTATTTATCCAGATTGATACTCTTTTGGGTTTTCTTAGTCGTGGCCTGTTGAATAGCCTCACGAATCTTTTCTGCAGAATCATCTTTAGTTATAATGATAGACATAATGCTCCTTTATTCGATTTAAAATAGGTGCTAAGCAGGGAAATTAATTGATCCAGTTTATATAGCCCATTATTAAATCATCATATTATAAATTTTATCTAATAAAATATCAGATATAATTGTCTATTTAACAACTGTTCAGTTTATATAGCTAGATTAATACAAGTTGCAAACTTTTCAACAGCCTGGGATCAATATTCCAAACGGTCTCCGGTCGTTCGTCATCAGCCAACTGTCAAAGCACTTTGAAACTCTGTTACTTTGCTACTTAGTCACTCAATAACCTAATCACACAGTAACCATTCACTGTCTTTCCGGGGGGCTGGGGCGAATCGCGGGAAAAGCATGATAATAGCAACTACCGAGACAGAGCAACACCCCTTCTCATTGTTTTAACTAGAACAAAATCTACGATTCCCCCAGTACTTTTTTGCCGTGCCCCGTTCTACGTGGGTTCTTCCAGCTCCGCTGGTCCAACTTCTGGCAAATGCTGACAAAAAATGAACATACATTCCCTGGCAAATTCGTCCCGACGCAGAGCACTGGAACGAGATGAAATAGGTAAGGAAACGGTCAGCCGTCGTCTGTCCCCAGTCCTCCATCAAACAAAAAAAGGCACACCCTTTCGGATATGCCTTAAATAAAATAAATAACCTTATAAATCAGACCGCTATACTATCAATTTCTTCTTCCTTCTCATCCGAGGAACGCTCTGCTAAAACTTCAAACTCTTTTTCTGGTACCGGCTGGTTAATATCTTGAGAAGAGCTTTTTTCATTATCGAATTCAATACCCCATCTCTGACTTCGAAATGCCAGCCAATCAACCCCAAATAAGCTAGTGAGAATCTTACGCTTCATCCCATTAGTCGGGAATATAAGTAAGCTCCCTACTATTACTGCCCCCAATAGTATGTTTACATTAATACTAAACATAGCCAAAACGCTAATGGCAACAGCTAATATTAAACTTTTTCCATACAACAGCAGCGATGCATTTTTATGTGAAAAACCCATTCTCAGAAGCTCATGATGCACATGGTCTTGTCCCGGTTCAAAAATCGATTTTTTTCTTCGTACTCTCCTTAATACCACACGCAGCGTATCATAAAGTGGAAAACCTAAAATTGCTACCGGTAAAATGGGAGACGCATTTCCAAATATAGATACAAATGCCGGCTCACCGCTAAGCCCGATAAACTCAATCGCTTGAATACCTAAAAGAAATCCCAGCAGCATTGAACCGGTATCCCCCATAAAAATAGAAGCGGGACTGAAATTATGATACAAAAACCCGGCTAATGCCCCGGTCAAACAAAACGAGAATACCGCCATCGGTAAGTGACCGGTATACCAAAATGTGATACCAAATAGCAAAGAAGCTATAGCTCCAATCCCTCCTGCCAAACCATCAATACCGTCAATAAGATTAACGGCATTAATCACTACTATAATTGTAAAAAAGGTGATAGGCACTGCAAACCAGTACGGTATCTCAGCCAAGCCGAAAACACCATGAAAATTTGAAATCAGGATATCACTTCCAAATACCACCAGACCGGCAGCAACAAGCTGTGCTACTAATTTTTTCTTTGCAGAGATAATAACCAAATCATCCTTCAGCCCTACAAAAAATAAAATCAGTAAAGCAGCTACTAAATAAGAAAAGCCTTCCAGACCCGCTGCCCACGGACTTAGTGCAAAGGTTAACAGGAATGCAAAAAATATAGCAATGCCGCCAAGCGTTGGTATCGCTTCTGAGTGTAATTTCCGATCATTATCCGGGTGGTCAAAAAGATGCTTCTTCTCAGCAGCGCTAATAATTACCGGTATGGAGAGGTATGAAACCATACAGGCAAATAAAAAAGCAACTCCCATCGCTAAACCCTCATTCAATAGTAACAATTGTTCCATATAATATTATTTAAATAGCAAACCTCTACTTGATCAGTTGTGAACAAAAGTAACGCTTTTACTGAACGAATACAATTTTTATTAAAAAACTGGCATTTTATAATTTAAGCTTTCCAAATATGGATATCATTATCGGGAGAAATATCCTTTAAGGAATTTCTGCTGTCTACTATACAGTCATTCCATTTTGCCAGCTCCTTATAATCAATACACGAATGGTCAGTAGAAATAACTACTGCATCAAATTGACTAATAATATTTTCAGACCATGCTATACTTTCTACTCCGGTCCATTCGTCGTGTTCCCGGGTAGGTTTAATAACGGGGATATGCGGATCATAGTAAGATACCTCAGCACCATATTTTTGAAGCAGGTCTAAAATCTTGAAAGTTGGAGATTCCCGCATATCATCCACATCCGGTTTATAAGCCAATCCTATAACAAGTACCTTGCTCCCATTCATAGCCTTTTTATGGGCATTCAGTGCTTTGAGTGTCTGATCAACCACATACTGCGGCATAGAAGTATTAATTTCGCCGGCCAGCTCAATAAAGCGGGTATGTTGCTCATATTCCCTGGCTTTCCAGGTCAGGTAAAACGGATCAATAGGGATGCAGTGTCCTCCCAAACCGGGACCCGGAACGAACTTCATAAACCCAAACGGCTTCGTATCCGCGGCATCGAGCACCTCATGCACGTCAATATCCATATCACTGAATACCACTTTTAACTCATTTACAAGAGCAATATTTACTGCTCGAAACACATTTTCCGTAATCTTTACCGCCTCGGCCGTTTTGGTATCGGATACGGGAACCGTTTCAACAATTGAGGTATCATAAAGGGCACATGCCAGCTCAATAGCTTCTTCCCCGTGCCCACCGACCACTTTGGGAATTTTTGACGTATTAAAATCAACATTTCCCGGATCCTCTCTTTCTGGACTGTAGGCAACATAGAAATCTTTACCGGCTGTTAACCCAGACTTTGATTCCAAAATCGGAATAATCAATTCTTCAGTGGTACCGGGATAGGTTGTAGACTCCAAAATAACCAGCTGCCCTTTTCGCAAGTTTTCTCCCACGGTCAAGCACGTTTTCTCTACATACTGCATGTCAGGCTCCCGGTGATGATCCAACGGAGTGGGCACACAGAGCATCAGTGCATCTGCTTCAGGAATACGACTAAAATCTACTGTGGCGCCAGCCTTATCACTATCGGCCAGTTTCTGCATCATCTCTTTGCCAAGATGCTTGATATATGGTCTCCCCTCTTCGATGCAGCTTATTTTCTCTTTATCAATATCAAATCCTAACACCGGCATATCATTGCTGTGGAAGGTCCACATAAGGGGGAGGCCCACATAACCGAGCCCAACAATACCTACCGTATAATTTTTCTGCTCTATCTTGCCTAACAGCTCCTGCAGCTGATCTGTTTTTATTTCTTCTTGCTGAATGGTATTTGTTGAATCAATACTCATTTTTAAATATAGTTTATGAATTTTGATGCTGAAGATAGACAAGTTTATCGAAAGTGTACATTAAAGATCAAAAATATTTTTTTGCCCTTTTGGTTAATCAAAGATCATATCATTATGTAACCTTCTATCTTACTCTTTCTCTGTATCGTAGAAGTCGTGAAGCGATCTGTTATTGTTCATTTTTTCAATTCTGAGTTCAAGTAGTAAATGCAACATGAAAGA
>NZ_JAALLS010000004.1 GCF_011059105.1 Fodinibius halophilus
TTAACTGGGTGTCCACCAAAATGTAGCAAGTTCAACAAAGAAATTCACTTTACAATAGGAGATAACAACTCATATCGTATTGAACTAGATATTTGTAATTATTTCGGTATTGCATGTTTCAATGATAAAGATAGGTCTGAGAAACTAGTTAAGATTTTTGATAAAGCTTTTGAGCAAAGTATAGAACATGCGGGATAGTTTTATAAATTATTCTTATTAATTTGTCACTTAACAATAGGCTTTGGATCTTTTAAACTATTCATCATTATTTGAACTATATATCGTTTTTTCTTTTGCATATATAGGTTCTGAAACCTTCTCTTCTATTGTCAATAAAAAAATTTTTAGATCATCAGAAAAACTGGAATTAAAACTCCAAAAAATTAATGCTTCGCTAAACGCCTGTGAAAATTTATTGACAAGATTTACTGTCAATAAAGAAAAGGTTGACGGCAAAGCACAATTCCAGTCAAAATATTTTAAAATAACACAAGAGAAGTTTGATACCTATAAAAAGTTGAACAAAAACTTTTCGGAAGATAAAAAAGAAAAGAAATCTAAAATTGGATTATGGCGTGATGAAAAAGGATTTGCTCATATCTCATTATTTTCTGCTTTATACTGTTTTTTCATTTTATATATAGCAGGTTCTTTAGATGGATTTGAACATAAGAGTGTATTCATTACGACCTTATTTGTTTTAAGCTTTATCCATATTGGCCTATCAGCTATTTTTGCTGCTAAAGACCTATTTAAAAAACCTTCAGATATAAAATTTACAAACTGGCATGTTATAATTATCTGGGGGATAATGCTATTGTTAATATTCATCTATTACAATATCCCCCACGAATTCCATATAAAATACTATCTTAACACTCCTGCATTTTGGTGGTTAAATATAATTGCTATCTTAACTCCACTTAGCCACTACTTTTTTTATTTCATCCGTTTCTTCAGAGTGCATCACTTAGCAAAGTTAGAAATAGAAGAACTTAGGGATAATTATGAAAGCGACATTGAAGAACTATCAGAGAACCTCAGAATTAATGTAAACGATGTAGATCAAATAATTAATGATATGGAGTCCTAAAAATGGGGAAGCCTATAATGGGACTACAGCTGAATCTTGGGGTAAGGATCGACAAGATGCAGCCCAAAAAGCCCATCAAAAGTTAAGAGAAAAAAGGGCCTCTAAATAAGGGAAAACAGTAAGAATTCTTAAGCATCGGAAGTTTAAAAAAAATCTGATTTCTAGAAAAAATCAGATATCAATTAAATTAAAACCTTAAAACATAAAAACCCTTCTGCCTAAGCAAGAGGGCATTTCATATCTTGCCAGTTATACCAGAAAACTTTTTAACCCTTTCTCGCCTATCATAAAAACCGCACTGATCAAGATGGGAGACCGTCGGTTTTCAAAGACGAGCAAAAAAGTTACTTAATAGTAAGACCTCTACAAACTTCAAATCTTGTCAAATACTTATCCACTTGGAGGATATGGATCACCATTGTAGGTTCTCTCTTCTTCAAATGATCCATCTTTTTTGTGTATCTTCACAGAAGATGGTCTATTGTTTTTTGCAATAGCAATAGTCTTATCTCTTACTTCAGCTTTTGTGCTTCCAGTTACGGACGCCCGGCTTGCCCCAACCTTTTTCCCCTCCCAACCAGAACTGGTTGGTTTTACATGATAGTAAGTCCTACTAGCCATAATTTTCTTCTTTATAATTTAAAAGTTCATTTACTTAGTAAGACCCCTGGGAAAGCCAAACCTTACAGATTAATGTGATATCAACTCTGTTTAAACAACTAATCCAATATAGCTCTGGTAAAACACTACATGTTGGACTTAAACTACACACTATATACATTACTCTACTTTTTTAAACGCCTTAGAATCAAAATTTAAAACCCGATTTTTTGTATATTGCCATAAATTCCGATAACAGACTACAACCTATGAAAAACGAGATGGATATAGACCCGGAAATTGAAAAAGCGTGGGCCGAAGAAGCCGAGCGACGGTTGACGGAATTAGAAGAGGGGAAAGTGGAACCGATTCCCGGTGAGCAAGTTATGGATGGACTTAAAAATATTACAGGAGAATGAATTATACCTTTCACCCCAAAGCAAAGGAAGGAGTTCGAGATCACGCCCCTCATCCCTTGCCTGTCACTCCTCGTTTTGTTTTCTCAGCGCTAAATAGTAAAGTGCAATCGCATTCACACTGGCCGGTGCCCCGGTTAAGCACAATGTCGTTATAGAGCTAACTAAAATAAGTTCCTTTTAAATGGATATTTCTAATTTCTCCCCGATATATAACCATGAAAATGGATTTAAAAAATTAGATAAGGATTTAAAATATATTGCAGTTACATTTCTATCAGTATTATTGCTCGTTGACTCTACTACCATTATGTCAACTGACTATATTGATCACCTTGAAATGGGTTTGACTCCACCTGATGAAAGCCAATATAGTATAATGCCAAGAATACAGCAGTTCATTAATGAGTATCTAAAAACTTACGATAACGAACTTGTTGATTTCATCAAGAAGATTTCATTTATGAATATCCATTAGCTCGATAACCCGGTATTAAGCGGGCAGGCCTCGCCAGTTCCTTGCTCCCCTCCCATTTTATAGTTACTCTTTCATTTGTAAACAATTTCAACACATTGGTACCTGCAGCTTATCCGCCAGATCATTAGGGGTATTAATCTAGAACTAAATTTTCATTCAGAGATGACTTCACTTAAAGATTTATTTGATAGCAGTTATCTGGTTTACAAACTCATTAATCATAGTAAAGAAGAAATCTATTATGGCATTACAAATGATTTTGATAGCCGTATCGATAAACATAAAAATAATGACGTTGTGGCCACAAAAAGATGGGTTTTTGGCAAAGATGATATAGATAAAAAAATTATAGATACAGATTTAACAAAGCCTAAAGCCTCAGACAAAGCACATGAACATTCAAATGGAAACCTCAGTGATTTATTAAAATATAGCAGCTATGAAGTTATTAAAACTGGCGGTTGGTAAATTAACTTTACGAAAATATGTTTTGTGATTTAATATTCACATTTCCAGACAGAGAAAATCGGGCAATTGCAATTGTTAAGGAGAACCATTCAAATGATTTAATCGCGATTCATGGCCAAGAAGAAGTTGGAAGGTTTCAATTTGCTCCACCACCTCCTGATGATGGTTACGGGTTAGATTTTGAATTAGCAGATATGGGTGTTAATCAGGAGTATCAGAGAGCGGGAATTGCGACTAAACTCATGCAAGCTGCAGTTCAATATTATCATGACTTTAAGTTACCAGCAAGACACCATGGCCCAACCGATGGTAGACCTGAAAATTATCTAACTCCAGAGGGCATTGATCTAGTAAATCACTGTTTTGAAAACGATATTTTACCGGACCGGTTTGAAGATTATATGCCTAGAACAGGTTATATCTAAAATAGCCCTAACAAACATTAAGGGAATGCACTTCGCCATCATCTACCGCTTTCTGGCTTTTTAGCTTCTCGTTCATTATTTAACAGATCAATACTTGTACGTGCGCACTATATGCGCTGGGTCGTTATACGGCTAAAAAAGCTTCCAATTTAGGATATAGAAACTATGATTCAAGAATTTAAAAAATTTGAATTTTCACGAGAACGTGGAATTGTTTGGGTATGTGATATTGCTAATTCTTCCAAATATCTCAATAGTAACGATTCAGCAACTTCATTAGAGGAATTTTTACCACGCTTAAATTGGGTTGGTGCAATTGTAGTAGAAGCAGCTGGAGGGAGATTTATAAAGTGGACGGGAGATGGTTTTTTAGCGTGGTTTAAAAGTCCTCTGCATCGTGAAATTAATGAAATCATAAGCAATATTTTCGAAGCCGTTTGGCAACTTACCGTCTTAATAAATGTTACTCAACTAGGGGTGAATTCTGGTGAAATGTTTAAAGTACGCCATGGTGTGACTTATGAGAGAGATGCACTTGTCACTAAAATAAAACATTCTGAAGATTACAGTTCGCTTGACCTGACAGGAAGAGCGGTAATTTTGGCATTTAGGCTTTCAGGGGTTGATTCAAAGTTTCCTAATGTAATCACTGAACGGGAATTAGTTGAAGCATATCATCAAACAAATAGACAAATTATTAACTTTAAAAAGCTGGAAGTATCTGAAGACAAAAAATCAAAATATTTTAAAAATGAAGAGTTCGGATTAGATAAGCTGTATACATCTACTAGAAAAGCAGACAATGTCGAGACAATTGAAAATGTAGTTAACAAAGGCAAAAAAGCTTTGAATCAAGCAGAGAACCCTAGCCACAGTAAATTTTATAATCAATTTGTAGAAAATTTATCAGCTGGACCAAGTTGGTGTACTAGTGTATTAGATGAATATACACGTTTTGTTGAGCAAGATTTAAAAGGTACACTTGAAGAGGTCGTAGAAATGTTAGAAAAGAAGATAGATTAAGTTGGTCGTATAACCTGCCCGTTAAGGCGGAAGTGCCTCCCCCTATCCTGCCCGTTTTGTTTTCTCAGCACAAATAGTAAACTACAATCGCATCACACCAATTCGTGTGCTGGTTATACGCAATGTCGTTAGGGGGCATCAGTTCAATCAACTTAAACCATGCAAGAAGCCATAGACTGTTTAGTAAATATTTTTCCCAATAATGCTTGTCAACTTCTTTAAATATTTAAATCATGCCTTCAGGGTATAAATTAGGAAAATACTGTCCCACCACCTTTTCAGGAATATTAAATCGAAGAGGGCTTCTGTGACTTTTAGATACAACAAGTTCTTCATCTAAAAGCTGACTTATTAGTTTTCGTGCTGTCCTTTCCCCAAGTCCTGTAATATGTTTTGCATCACCCCGAGAAACCTCCCCACGAAGCATAACTTCTCTCAACACATATTTCGCCTCTTCGCGAAGTTCCTCTTCATCTGGAAGCATATTTTGGGAGCGCTGATTTACATATCCGTTGATTCGATTTTGAAGGTTATCCAAATCTAATAATTCTCCCATAAATTTCACCTGATCTAAACAAATCTCTAAAAAAAACTCACAGAATCTTCGTAACCCTTCATCAGACAAATTTCCTCGCCCATCGTAATCACCTTGCCTAGATGAATCAGCAACAGCCAAAAACTGCTGATAATCTTCTTTCCTCCTAGCCAATCCGCGCGAAATAGTCCAAAGTCCATGTGATTCTATATTAGCTCTTTTCATATAGGCATGACTGAATAACCTAGCTACTCTCCCATTACCATCTAAAAAAGGATGAATCCATGCCAAACGATGATGACTTGCTGCAACAGCAATTAATTTCTTTGAGCCATGTAAACCATCGGGGTCATATGCAGAATTGAATCTATTTAAAAAATCTTTCAATGATTCTGATTTAGGCGGGGTATGGCGTCCTATACTTACTAACCGATCCCTTAATTGGCCTGGTTCCATTACTAATACATCGTCAGAATTAGGAGCTTTAATTTCTCGAAATCTTTCTGGCACTCTATCATAAAAAGTTTTATGAGCCCAGCAAATAAACTCCTTACTACAAATTTTTAATTCTTTTTCTTCTGTTAGTCTCTTCTCAATATCTTTCTGCACTTCAATATGGGCTTCGCTCAACTTCTGTAAAGCACGACTTTCGGGATCTGTATCATAATCTTTTCTAACAGCTCTCTCAATATCCTTTGGATGAGTATGGTGCCCCTCAATAAGGTTAGAATAGTAACTATTTATATGACGGAGCAACCCGGCAATACTTTGTCGTGTAATTTTGTGTAATGATCTTCTTAGTGCAGCAGCTTCACTATGTACTTCCATAGCCAAGTCAACCAGAGGACCATTTCGCTTTGGAAACATTGGCTCCATTTCCCGTGGATTCTCAAACATATATCAGTTAATTTTCCGGTTTATTTTCCGGTTTATTATTTCCTGTAACTACATGTTATATATAAAATTATATAATTAATAACTAATAATATATATGGTATAATTGCCGGTTAAATTACCGGTTAAATTACCGAATCAGAAACCATCTACCTAAAATTTAATTTAGTAATGCCTGCTATTACTATGTAATAGCAGGCATTACTAAAGCAAAAAAATATTGAATCTATGGCTTATAGTGTTGGACTTATTACGTAGTAATAAGTCCAACACCTCCTCCCCCTCTAATAATATTGCTTATAAAAAGAACAATAGATAGAGCAAACTCCTAATAAACTATTTGATCAAATGCATAAAGTTCTAAACAAAACGTAAATTATTCGTCCAAGAGCTTGATAAGGCTCGTAATATACTATCAATATCAAGAAAAAAGGAACCAATGGATATCCGGCACCAAACCGAACATTTATATGATAACTCAATGACTACAATTCTTATTTAAAATCATAGTCTAAGGTTGGATATTTTTCTCCCACCTCTCCGAGGTGCTGGATTGCTTTATTCCAACACCCTCTAACATATTTTTCTTCAAGTTTCTGATAAATTCGTCTCATAACTCTTGTACCCTCAACGTCATTCCCCAAAGGAACATAAGCTTTCTTCTTCTCATTATAAGTGAATGTACCGTTAAACTTCCAAAAAGTAACTGTTTCATACGGATCCTGTGGTTCCTTTAGCTGAAAGAGCGTTATCCTGCCATCCTCATTTGGAAACCGCCAATATCTCCGTATTGAGTACTTCACAAGTGCTCTTGGATCAGGTAGTTCGTTTATACAATTATCCAATTTTTTACATCGTTCAAATAACTTTGGACTATTTTCAATCACGAACATCAGCAAATGACCAAAAACTAACGGTTCAATATCTTCATAAATCCATTCTGTTGCCTTGTTCATAATACTACGTAGTCAACTTTTTTGTTGTTTATATTTATTTAGTATATCAGTAAGCTTCTCTGACTCCATCCTCTTTAGATGTTCATTTATAGTGATTTCAATAAACTCGCGCTGGCTGATACGTTTCCACCAGGCAAGTGCTTTAATAAGCTCTACATATTCTTCATCTAACCTGACTGAAAATGGATACTGTGTCCCACCTGTAGTGTCTTTATTTCCAGTACTTTCTGTCGTGTCTGTACTTCCTTTGGAATTGTTGAAGTTATCCTTCGCTTCTTTTAAGTGATGTTCAAAATCGTAGTCTGCATCAGCCATAGTAATCAGCCACCTCCGTAGCCAGGTTTTGATAATCAATCGCCCCATAACATTTTGGGTCGTACTCAAAGATCGTCTGTCCTTTTGAGGTGCAATTGCTAAGATTGGCGTTTGTTCGAATAACGGTTTTATAGACTTTATCTGGAAACGCTTTGTTAATTGACCGTCGGATTTCCTTATGCTGCTTTTTTCGTGCATCAAAATTTGCAAGAAGATATCCCGAAAGGCTCAAGTCAGGGTTAAGGCGCTTTTGCACTAATCCTGCTATTTTGGAAATTCGCTTTAAGCCCTCTAGGGCGAAGTATTCCGGTTTAATCACAACGAGCATATCCGTAAGCTACCGCAAACGCATTCAACGTCAGAAAACCCAGATTTGGCGGACAATCAATAATGATAAAATCATACTGCCCCCTAATCTGGCTGACTTTCTCATTGAGAATGTTTTCTTTAGCCGGAATGCCCGATAATTTTTGCTCAGCATATGACAGCGGTTCACCGGCGGGAAGAACGTCCAGCCCCCCGAATCCATTGCGAGATATAAGCACTTCAGAAATTTCCAGATCTGACTCATAGTAAAGATTATCTAACGTCTTGCTCAAGCGTTTGCGATCAATCCCCAAGTGAGAGGTCGCGTTGGCTTGAGGATCTGAGTCGATCAGCAGCACTGATTTTCCCAGCCGTTGCAATCCAGCAGCAAGGTTTACGGCGGTGGTGGTTTTGGCTACCCCACCTTTTTGGTTCGTTATTGCTATACAGTTCATAAAACACAATTTATATTGAAAGTATTATTATGCACTACAGTTTTACTTGTAGTGCTTGAATCCGATTTATCCTAAATAGTAGCGGATATAATTCCAGTAGGTAGCACAAATGAGTACGGCAGTGAATCCGCCAATTAATGAAGCTACCAAACAAGCACCGTAGAACTTCCAACTTCGACCGCGTTTGTATCGGTTAATTTCTAATAGCGTCTTACGTTTAATGCTTCTTAAGTTCTGTGCAACTTCATCTACTTCTTCATTCGATTGATGAATTTTTTTGAGGACACTAGAGAGTTCTACAGATTGCTCTTTTCTTAATGAGTTTTGTCTTTTAGCCCATTCCTGCAATAGTTTCGAAACATCTCGGACCATTTGCTGGCGGAACTCCTCATGGTTTTTCTTTTTCTGTTCACGAAGTCGCTGTTTCATATTTTTACCCATATTATCTACCTCTTCCTCGTTCTATGGTTTGCTGTTGTTTAATTTGATTGATGATTGTTTTTCCCATCATGTTAACCGCCTTGAAGGCTGGATTGATAGGGGTACTAACACTTAATAAGCTGTTTAGGGTGTTGTGAACTTTTTTAGCCGTACCCAATGCCTTTAAAGATTTCTGTAATCCTTTTTTAAGTATTGAGGCTTTTTTGGATTTTCCTTTCCGGAAAGCTTTCTCAAACTGGACAAAATCCTTTTGGATACTGGATAGCTGCTTTCCTCGCTGGAACTCTTCCAATGATTTAAAAGGCCCAAGTCGCTTCTCAAGTCGACCCATACTAAAATCTCGGTGTACTTTAGATAGATTAGCATACTCATAACCGTCTGTAAGCTTCCCACCGGTTCCTCGGCTACCCCGTTCAATGGTAAGTCCTTGCTCTGCCAACCGGTGATGTAATTCTTGCCAGCTATTCGATTCTCTAAAAACTTGTTCGGCGTTTTCTCGGATAAGCATATACAGTGGCATTTCCCCTTGTTTAACTTGGGCTGCTTCCAACCTATTTAAGGATTGTCCATATTCTGGCTTTTGCTGGCCTTCCAGCTGGTGGTGATGTCCTGGTACCTCTTTCCATTCATAGGATCGTTCAAGGGAGCGTAGGCTCTTCTCCAGCTTTTTATAATCCATCCACCTGTCCCAAGCTGTTCCTTTCACGGGGTGTACGCGATTTACCATAACGTGGAGATGCTTATAGTCATGATCATTGTGAGCAACGATTAATGCTTGATGATCAGCAAGTCCCAAATCCTCAAGCGTTTTGGTGGCCGCTTCTACCATGTGCTCTCGGGTAGGATTGTCAGACTCATCCCATGAGATAGAGTAGTGGTAAATAGGTTCATCAGTTTTGCTCCGCTTAGCTACTTTACCCATCTGATCCTGAACAAACTCCGGATCATCATCAGCGAGGTTTCTCACCTCTTTCCATGCCACCCGGTCGGGATCATTTTCGAGATACGCACTCGTCTTTTGAATACTGGTTGAGGATCCAACTTTCGCTATCATATTTCTTGGGCTTTTTCTTTCAGAAAATCACTTATTTCTATGAGTTCTGCCATTGATGGTAGCTTTCCTTCCTGGTTGGCCACTTTGGCTAGTTGATTAATATTGACTCCGATCTTATTTATTTCGTGGCGAATCCTATGAAGTTCAACCGGCTGTTCTTCTATCTCATAATCAAGAAGAACAGCACGAGCAAAAGAGGAAAAGCTCATGCCGATGGTGTCAGCCATATCAACAAGCTCTAGCTTTTCGTCTTTAGTCACATAAATCTTCATCTGCTGATCAACTTTATCGTCATCTCCGTTATCTTGCATGATGATTATGGTTGTTGGTTAAGGTTTTCATTTAGAGCATCTTTGATGCGAAAAATCACGCTGGTTTGGCCGAATCCACTTAGGATTTAGGCCCAAAACCAATTGCTTGCCCCGCTCTTTCCGGAGCTTATAAACCTTTATTCAATACTTTTCCTATACCTTCCCTTAATCCTTCTATTAGCAGGGTCTGAAAACGAGCTAGCAAGCAGTCAAGAATTTTTTCTGTCATTATATCCAGTACATAATAGGTTGAAATAATTCTTGACTACTTGCGCTGTTTTCATTGTTTCCCATAGAAGGTTAAGGGGAAATATGAGTTATCCACATTCTCCCCTGTCCCAACTAAAGGCCGAGCTTTGTGTAAAGGAAAGGGATACAGGTTGATGGACAGTTAATTCGTAAAATTTCAATAAACATGGACAGCTAATTCGTACTTTTAAAAAAAACATGGACAGTTAATTCGTAGATAATTTCTGTATCAATAGTTAATTGTTGATAACTTTTTTACGGGTGTTGGAGATTTTTTAAGAACTAATCTTCCTCGCTTAAAGACATAATTTAGCTCTGGATAAACTTCCTTTTGGATAAGTCTTATGTACTCCCTTGCTCGTTTTCCAAAGTCAACGTGATTAGAGAAATTGGATCCAAATTGTTTATTCAAATCCTCCCAAGAAATGAGGGTGTCTTTCTTTAGATAAGACATTCGATGACTAAGGTATAAGTAGAGATCTATTGCAAATACTTTTGGTCTCAACTTTTGAATATGCAATTCCTTGACTGGGAAAGAATGGTTTTTAATCTCGTAGAAAAAGCGTTCATGAAGTCTTACTTGAACATTTTTCACCTTCTCATCCTCTTCATCATATGAAACATCCCAGAACGTTATCTCATCAATTGGCCCTACATTAACTTTCATCTTATTCGTTTCTGGCTTCTCAGTATCTTCAAAAATTAAATACGATATCCGACAATTGATTAATCTCTTAATCTGATTATTTAATTGAGTTAATGAACCACTATCTCCACCCGAAACCTCATAACCTATCTTTTTCAAAAACTTTGATATGGTTTTTGATAAATTGACCTCTCTATTTCCTGTAAGTTTAGCTTTGGTAGTAATCATTAGTATTAACCACCTAGGTAGCATACCAAATGGTAAACCCAATGATTTTATTTCATCATTGACAGGATCGAACTCATACCCAGCTTCTAAAAGAAGTACCTTATTACCATTAAATGCTCTATAAACATTTTTCCTTTGATCTGATAAGGGAAAAGGATGCTGAGCAAACATTCTAGGCACATAAAGAGTACCATAGCCAGTAGATCTATATTCATTGTTTAACTCTTCCTCTAAATCTTCTTCGCTTTTCTTTTCACTCATATCCAATCTACTGATCTGAGGTTTTAGATTGGATTTCATTATCTCGCAAGAACTCTTCAATACCTTCTGTAGGGTATACAATCTTACGACCGTGTTGTGAGAAAGGAATAAGTCTTTTATCACGAAGTTTTTTCTGAGTCCGGTATGACCAACCGGTAAGCTCATTGAGCTCTTTAGTAGTCAAATATTCGCTTCTCTTGGACTTTCGTATTATAGTAGGGAGTTTCTCATCTAGGATCTCAGCAACCGCTTCTGCGACTGCTTCCTTTAATTGTTCTTCTGTTTGTATATAGGCTTGCATAATTGGTTCAGAATTAGTTTCCGGTTTTGATTCCGAACCAACATCAGCTTTTAGGTAGGCATAGTCATTTCACAGATATGATAAATAAGCGAAAAATTATGAAAAAATTATTTTTCACTTTCATACTTGTTATAAATGCGACTAATTGATGACTTACTAGGTGTTTCATCATCGGTCAAAGATCCAAACTTCTTTTGAAACTCATCCAAAATATCCCGTTTTTTTTGATTGTCGCTTTTATTACTATCGTTTTTTAGCAATACCTTCCAAGATTTATATAACCAAGCTTTTATATATTCTGACCAAATTTCTCTCTCATCTGTTCCATCTGCCTCAATTGGGTAATATCCCTTTTTTAATCCTTCAGTTAATTCCTCTTTTGTAAGTTCAAAAGGAGTATATTTTTTTTGTTCAGTAGAACCTTTAGTCAACTCTTTTTTTTCTAAAGTATCTCCAGCACTATTAGTTTGTAAAACAAAATAGAAGACAAAGAGAGTTATTTTTTCAAATCTCTTATAAAATTCTATGTAAATACTGCCAATTA
This sequence comes from Fodinibius halophilus, assembly GCF_011059105.1. Classification (GTDB taxonomy): domain Bacteria; phylum Bacteroidota; class Rhodothermia; order Balneolales; family Balneolaceae; genus Fodinibius; species Fodinibius halophilus. The sequence goes on from NZ_JAALLS010000004.1 coordinate 12,000, forward strand.
TTAGAAGAGCAAAAGAAGTGATTTTTTTTGCAATATTAACTTTTTGATTAGATAACCTAAAATTGGTGATTGGGAGAAAGAAAACTCTCTTAAGTAAGAGAAACCTATCTCTTTTGAAATAATCTTGATGGTAAAGATCTTTGCCATTAAGAAGATAAGATTCTATTCGATTATATACACCAACACTTAATTCCTTGTTGTAACTTTTAAAATATCTGTTATTAATAGTTACTGGTGTAGGTAAGTCTTTATGAAAATTATTTTTCTCAATAAATTTTTTTATCTCATCTTGTTTAAAAGAAGTTGAAAAGTGAGCTACTAATCTAACCAGAAAAATAGGTGTAAATATTAGTGTAGTAGTTAGTATAAATGTACCAATAATTATACTAGATGATTTACCAAATAAGGGGAGAAAAAATGTAGCATTTTTTACTACCCCAATTGAGGAAACAATTAATAGTAATAATAGAGCTATTGCTGTGTAAAAGGCTTGTTTCCTTGTCGGTTTAAAGTATTCCCAAGCATCGTTTCTATTTTCCAATAAATACCTTAAGTCATCTAATAATTTTTTTGTCTGATAAAAATGATTAGTTATAAATTGATTGTTATTATTCTGACCCATGGCTAATTAAATAATTCTTCCATTTCAGTATCCAACATCTCTTCATCAAAAGAATTAAGATACTGCTCTGTTGTTTTAAGGTTACTGTGAGCGAGAGCTTTAGAAATGCTATATAGACTCATTCCCTTCTTCCGAGCAAAATTGGCAAAAGAGTGACGAGCAATATGTGTCGTCACGTTCTCTTCAATCTCTGCCAGTTCTGCAATCTCTTTTAAATCCCGATTTATCATAGCTGTTTTACTCTGCTTGTCCCGATCAAAAACGATGGGATCTCCTAATCTTTTTGACGTATCTAAAATTGGAAATAAATATTCTTCTGGTTCCTTATCTCTAAAATCATAGGCTTCCAGTATTTCAATCGCCTGGGGTAATTGCTTGATGTTCTTCCACTTCGGCGTTGAATTCGTTCTCGTCTTATTCATCAAATATTTTAATCGAATTTCTTTCTGAGAGATATAAACATCCTTTCGTTTAAGTTTCATCAGGTCCCCGATCCGAATCCCGGCATTATAGAAACTGAACAAGAAGTAGTTTCGTGAATGCCAAAGGGAAGATCTAGGTTTAAGATCTAGCTCTTCCATGGCTTTAATTTGTTCTAACGATAGTGCTGTTTTGCTTGGCTTCTGCCGTTTCGGGAGCTCAAAATCATCGATGGGGTTACCTTTAATCAGATTATCTTTTTTCGCCTCCTCAAATAAGCGATTTAAGCGCTCTAAATCCTTACGGATTGTATTTGGAGCGTTATCACATTCCGTTTTCATATAGCTTTCAAGTCCTTTTAAAAACTTGTTGTCTATTTCATGTAGCAATAATGAATCATTACTATGGAATGCTTTTATTTTATTTACAATCACATTGGTTTGCTTGGCCAACCTAACAGAACCACTTTCTTGTAATCGCTGAATATACTCCTCCCCGTAGTTAAAGAAATCTTTAGCATCATATCCCTTGAGTACATTTATAATATACTTGGCAGTTACATTGCCTTCCGATCGTAATTCAAGCTTCGTATTTTGGGCTTTTGTAAATACCCGTTCAATTTCATGATTCAACACTTTATGTGAATCATGGCTGCGCCTTACTCGTTGCTTCTCTTCATTCCAGTACTTTTCTTGTACAGAAATTCCCAAACTTAAATACCTGGACTTACGATTATGAGTAACACGTACATAGATAGGAGCCTCCCCTCTTGCATTTGCTCGTTCAGTCCTCAAAATGAAATTTATGGTTGCCATATTGTTTTACCTATTAGATTGCCTGGTCAATCAATGGTAAAACAAATCCTGTTATTAATCCAGTGAAACACTAGACTTAATAAAAAAATATTGACTTAAATTGTTATAAAGGCATAATAACAGATAAAAGATATACATAGCCACATATATTCGAGTCTGGCCTCGGGTACTCGTAAAGCCTTGTTGCTCAATATCTTACAGAGTGACAAGGCTTTTTTATTTTCTTATAAATAAGAAATATTCCCCTCGCTGTTATTATTCTGGTACAAGGATGGTACAAGTAATTATCTCAGGCATGCATTAAGCCCTGTAAGTTATTGACTGGCAGGGCTTTATTATTTTAGATATTGCAATACAACTTACTTCAAGAGATTAATGACTTACTAACTAAATCAAGTATAAAAGGAGTGTAAGCTTCCCCATTTTTCGGACCATTCTAAAGTAGAGGATTTTGGTTAAGGTAGTAGTTCTACCGGTGTTCTATACCCCAGCGATTTGTGGAGCCGGTTGTGGTTATAATCGTATTTCCATTGGGGAACTTTTTTCCTCACTTCGCCCAGTGTTTTAAATATATAAGCGTTTAGTAGCTCCGTCCGGATGCTACCGTTAAGCCTTTCGATGTAGGCCTTTAGCGTCGGTGAACCTGCTGGCATCCAAACCCCTTAAATCCTTTAAACTCCTGGTTCTCTGACAAGAAGAAAATAAAATCGGTTTCCATTATTTTTTAATACCTTGTTACACCACTACACCACTGTATTCTGATCTAGATCTTAGTAGATCAGAATTACCCCCCCCTTCCGTATCACTAAAACCCGAAAGATTAAATTAAACATTTGTTAAATCTCGAAAGTTTAATAAATTATCTTAAAAAGGTAGCTTAAATGGCGAATTTTTTAGATGACATGCCAGAAGTATTCGTATCCCATACGGATATTTCTTCCCAAGTATCGCAGGCTGTATCACGTGGTGAGCTTAAAAAACTTGGATCCCGTCTATATACAAAAAACCTGACGGACGATCCTGAGCTTATTGTCAAACGGCACTGGGTCGATCTGCTGTCCGAATACTACCCCGATGCACTAATTGCCGATCGAACGGCATTGGAAAACAAACCGGCGGAGGATGGATCAGTATTTATTGTTTCATCCAAAAAGCGAATTACGGAAATTCCAGGCTTGATTATCAATCCGCGTAAAGGTCATGATCCCTTGGAAAGCGACCGTCCTTTTATCAATGGCCTCTATATTAGCTCCGAGCCTAGAGCTTATCTTGAAAACATGCGTCCTTCTCGAGCCCGCAAAGGATCCGTTCCAAGAACCCTTCGGCAAGAAGAGATGGAAGAGCGCCTGGACAAACTCTTTCGGCTTCGCGGGATCGACCATGTCAATAATATTCGAGACCGTGCCCGGGAACTTGCCCAACAGCTGGATATGCAAGAAGAATATGAAAAACTTGACGATCTCATTGGCAGCTTGCAGGGTACTCGAAATGCTGACATCAAATCCGATGTTGGTAAAGCTCGGAAATCTCAAAAACCGTATGATCCCAACCGTGTAGACCTATTCCTCAAACTTTTTGAAGACCTATCGGATTTTACTCCTCAAACTCGTTCAGCAACCAATCTTTCACAGGACGAAAGAGTAAACCTCTCCTTCTTCGAAGCCTATTTTTCCAATTTTATTGAAGGAACGGAATTTGAAGTAGATGAGGCTGCGGATATCGTTTTTAACAATGCGATACCAGCTGAACGTCCAGAAGGTGCGCATGATGTAATGGGAACCTTTCGAATTGTTTCCAACTATTCAGAAATGGCAAAAACACCTGACGTATTTGAGGAATTCATTGCCATATTAAAAAGTCGACACTCCACCGTAATGGCATTAAGAAAAGACAAACAACCGGGTGAATTTAAGACCAAACTGAATGTGGCCGGTAGCACCCAGTTTGTGAAACCCGAGCTTGTCATGGCTACCTTGGAACGAGGATTCGAAATTTATCGCGGCTTGGAATATCCGTTTCAGAAAGCGGTATTTATGATGTTCCTGGTTAGTGAAGTACATCCTTTCACTGACGGTAATGGTCGGATAGCTCGCATCATGATGAATGCCGAGCTCGTTGCGGCTGATCAACAAAAAATAATTATCCCTACTGTTTACCGAAATAACTACCTGGCTGCATTAAAGGCCTTGACTCACAACCGGCAAGCAGATCCGTTAATTCGTACACTCGATTTTGGCCAAAAGTATGCCCAATCAATCAATTGGAAAAGTTACGAAGAGGCTCGAACTCTGATAGAAACTACCAATGCCTTTATGGATCCGGCCGAAGCTGATCAGGAGGGTATTCGGTTGCGCTTGCCCTCTTAGGCAAGAATAAATATCACTTTCCCCAATTTAAATCCCGGAAATTAAAATTAATAGAACATTAAACCCCGAAAATTTAAATTTATTCACTTGCATCAACTCTTAAACCCCGAATCTTACACTTAAGAGATAATAGAAAAAACATCTAACCATAATTTTCGCAAACCCATAATAGGGTAATCACAGAAGAGAGGGCTTTGCAAAACCTTTGATTTCGTCATTCTGAGCTTGTCGGAGAATCTCCAGTATCCATCTGCTGCCGTTGAAAGGGAGATCCTTCATTACATTCAGGATCTCGGTTTTAAGGTTAATAACTGTATATGAGATGCTGAAACAAGTTCAGCATGACAAGATGTGACTAGTTTTGCAAAGCCCCCTATTAGTAATAAGTTTCTCTCTAAATGGATGTAACGACCCTCAAGATGCTAATGAAGAAAACTTTACAAAAGCTATAAATAAATATTTACAAAGTGATCCAGTTACTATTCCTGTAACATCTTTGGGCTTAAAGGGAGATTTTCCCCAGTTTATAGCGTACAAAAGTTCAGGTTATCAGAGACATTCAAATCAAATATCTAAACTTAAAGAAGCAGGTATTATCCAAACCAAAGAAACTGTGACTGAAAAAAGGATTATGTTTGGGAGAACTAAAGAAATGTCAGGCTTAAAGCTTGAATTAACCCCTAAGGGAGAAAAGGTTTTTAACTTAAAGAGCGGAGGATTTTTAACCAGATCCTATTTTAAAATTGCTGATTTGGAAGTTGGTGAGGTACTCAATTTTACAATGCCTGAGGAAAGTCCGGTGGGTCCTAAATCTGTTACGGTGAAGTTTAAACCGAAGTTAAAAAATGTAGAACCCTGGGCTCATGAAATTCAAAGCCTCGATAGATATGAAAATGATAGAAAAGTAAGCCTTATTCTTACTAAAAAAGGTTGGGGCCACCACAGCCAGCTCTGATAGTGATAGACTGCGAATAAATTCAAAAGCAGATTTCAAGAAAAGATTTCCAAAATCTAATTCAGGTGAGAAATGAGTCTAAGGCAGTCACATTTAACTGCTGGTACTCGTAAAGCCCTGTTACTCTGTAAATAAATGAGTAACAGGGCTTTTTTATTTTGATACTGATACGTACCATACCGTTCGGTATACCGATAAATAAGCTTCTTTCTTTTATGGCCGACCGTATTCACAACCTTAGCGAGTTTATTCAGCAGGATAAAGCCCAAGACCACTTTCAACAGGTAGAACAAGTCTTCAAGAAACGGAAATATGCAGCCGGAGATATGCTTATCTGTAACAGGGAGGTCTGCACTGAACTATTCTACCTGGAAGAAGGCTTAGTCCGCTGCAGTAACTTTGAGGATAACCGTACGCTTTGGTTCGAAATTGCCAATAACTTCTTCACTGTGCCTGACAGCTTTATGCATCAGTCCCCCTCCCATCAAGAAATAACCTGTCTGGAAGACAGTACCATCTATACCCTTAAGCGCGAAAAGTTGCAACAACTGTGCAATAGTGATAACAATTGGGCCAACTGGTGGATTGAAGTACTGGAAAGAGAGTATTTAAAGCTGGAGTATATCTACCAGACCCTCATCTACAAAAGCGCCTCTGAGCGGTACCACGAATTGATCAGCGCTATTCCCAATATCGAAAACCGGATACCTCTTAAGTATATCTCCTCCTTTCTGGGAATCTCGCAGGTCTCACTCAGCCGAATACGTGCCGGCAAGCAGTAGTTTTTAACAAATGTTAAGGAAGTTGTTTGGAGAATGCTTCACCTTTGCGGTGAATTAACACTGAACAAACTTCCCATGACTGATACCACGATTGCAATCCCTAAAATACTCCATGAATTCCACGGAAAAACGGCTACCCCTTGGAATATTACTGCCACCTATCTTGCCGGAACCATAGCAGCAGCCACCACCTTTTGGGTTATTCCCCCGGAACTTTCATTCTGGCCACAGCTGCTGCTTTTACTGTTAGCGCTGGATATCGGGGGCGGCGTGGTCGCCAATTTTAGTCGCGGCACAACCCGGTATCATGCAAAGCGTCCTACACTTCGACTGTTTTTCATTGCCCCGCTTCACCTTCTTCACCCGGCTATTCTCATTTATCTCTTCCCGAATCACATACTTTTTGTTGGGTGTAATACCACTTTCATCATACTCGCTGCTTACTTGGTCAACTACCTCAAACGATATGAGACACAAAGGACCACTGCCGCTATCCTACTGTTATCAGCAATTGCCCTTAACTTCTTATTCTCAGAAGCCCTTCTATTGCTTTCATTCTTGATGATACTGTTTGCCATCAAACTGATACTGGCGTATGGGGTTCGTTGGAAATCAAAATAATATTCAATTAACCAGAGACTCATCCCACGTGCAAAACATAGATATATTAATAGTAGGAGCCGGTGTAGCGGGGCTGACCTGTGCCGGACTGTTAGCCAAACACGGATTACATCCTCAAATCATTGAACGGGATACTGAAGAACATTTCAATACCACGGGCTACATGCTTGGGCTATATCCCCTGGGCGGACGTGTGCTTAACACTCTTGATGCCCGGGACCAATATCACGATAACAGTATACAGATGGAGACCTATGAAGCACATCATGCTGATGGGCGGCTCATTAGATCCTATCCCCTGACCTTTATCAACAAAAAGTATGGCTCGTATCGCAGTATTACTCGTCAAAAGCTGATTGATATTTTACTGGATAACGTGCCCCCTGAAACGATCCATTTTGATACCACCATTACAAACTTGGTGCAAGATAATGGCAAAGTCACAGTTACCTTTTCTGATAACCACCGCAAACAGTCCGATCTTGTTATTATAGCAGACGGACTTCATTCTAAAAGTCGAACTCACCTGTTAGATGAACGTGAATACAGCTACTTCCATACCGGCTGGGGCGGCTGGGTAGGCTGGCTAAATGAAGCACCTATAACTGCATACAAAGAATACTGGGGACCAGGATCATTCCTTGGCATCTATCCCGTACAAAATAAAATTGGTGTCTTCTTGGGCGGTCCCCTAGAGGAACTCAAAGAAAAAGGAGTGCAAAATTTTGCTGACGAAGTATATCAAACTATCTCTTCCGATTTTGATCTGCCGAATCACGCATTACAAGCCGTTCGTAGCACTCCCGATCCCTTCTTTTGGGATTTCCATGACTGCCAAACCGATACCTGGCACAAAAGAAACGTAGTACTTTTAGGTGATGCTGCCACGGGATTCTTACCAACAGCAGGCGTCGGAGCCTCTATGGCGATGGACTCTGCCGCTGCTCTGGCCGATGAACTTTCCCGCGTCGATAAGCACCATATTCCATATGGACTCAATCTTTTTACCCAACGGCAAAAAAAGCGGGTAGAAGCAGCACAAGCCGATTCGCGCAAGCTGGCAAAAATGATGTTTATTAAATCATCATTGCTTTCGAAAGTCAGAAACAACCTGCTCCCCCTGTACAGTATGCAGCAAATTCTTTCTGATTTAAGTAAAGTGATGGAGGGTAAATCCTAACAGAACTTCTCATCAACTATTGGATCTTGTAGTTCCACTTTCAAATAACAACTACACCTCTTACATTATGTACAAACATACATATACTATTGATTATGGAAGACCTGACCCCCAAACAGCAGCAGTTTTACCAAAGCCTGGTATCTTTTTTCCAGAAGCACTTGCGCTTGCCCAGTCACCGCGAGGCTGCTGAGCTCAATGGCTTTAAGTCGGCCAACAGCTCGGTACAGTACCATCAGGCGCTGGTTGACAAAGGCTATCTCAAGAAAGACGGTTCCGAAAATTATACCTTTACCTCTCCCCTCGATGTTTGGCCGGGCAATACCCCATCCTCTTCGTCCATTCCTGTGCTGGGAGAAATTACCGCCGGGGCCATGCAAGAAGCTATTGAATCGGATATGGGAGAGCTTACCTTTGAATATCTCTTTCCCAATACGGATAACATCTTTGCCCTGCGCGTAAAAGGAATGAGCATGAAAAACCTGGATATTACGGATGGAGACTTTGTACTGCTTTCCAAAACGGAGATCCGTGATGGAGATGTGGGAGCCGTACTGTATAACGATGAGACTACCCTCAAACGCATCTACAAAGAAAATGATAGCCTACGACTGGAGCCCGCCAATCCTGAATTTGAAGATATTATTATCGAACCGGAAGAAGCGGAAGAGGTGCGTATTCTCGGCAAGTATGTGGGGCATATGAATGAGCAGGGGATTTTCAAATCGCCGTATTAAAGACAAGCAGGATACAAGTTTCAGGAGACAAGATGCAGGATAATTAGGAATTGGTGTGATGAGTGAGGTTGGATATTGGAGGTTAGAAGCTGGACAGTTGGAAGTTGGAGGCTACGTTGGATGCGGGAGGCTCTCGGTCGGCGGTTGTCCGTCATCTAATACTTTACACTTAAAACTTGATCAACTGACAAACTGTGAACTGTAAACTGATCACTGAAGTAGCATGCCGGCTTCCTCATATACCAGATACCACCCTACCTTACGCGTATCAAAAACGATATCCAAGTACCGGTCGTCGTGGGTCTGCAGGGTAATATGAATCTGCTTGTGGCCATGTCCGGTGGGTTCTTCATGGCATTTTCGCACCTTTTGTACTTTATGTACCTGTCCATTTCGACGTAATATCTTTACCGGCTGCAATCGCCGGGTAATATCCCGCTCCTTATCCGCAAAGGATGCCACCGTTGTTATTACGATCAGTGGTTCCGGCTCGGTCTGTTTGTTATTACGGTCCCCCATTGCTCACACCTTTCATTCTATTTGCCAATTTTATATTATGTACATACGTACATATAAGTTACATCATTGATCGACTCATTGTCAACATGGATCTACAAAATAATACACCGCCTCAGCTGCCCGATCCCGGGCAATACCAGCTGAGTAAAAATGTACACAATATTACGCGCTACCAGACCGTAGCCGCTGACATGCAGCATCCCGGGAATAAGCCGCGGCTCTATGTACATATCGACATGAATGCCTTTTATGCCCAGGTTGAGCAGCTCTGCTACAATCTCTACGGTATGCCGGTAGCCGTAGGCGGGTGGCGCAAAGAGGACGGCACTGTTAAAGGTATTGTAGCAACCAGTTCATATGAAGCGCGTGCCTTGGGCATAAAAACGGCGATGAGCGCACTACAAGCCTATAAGCTCTGTCCCTATATCATTTTTAAGCAAGTAGATTATGAGAAATACCGCGCCTATAGCAAGCGTATTAAGAATGTGCTGGATACGTTTTCGCCGGATGTTGAAGCCTACAGCATGGATGAGTTTTTTATGGATATTACCTGGAAGAAAGACGATTCTCGCGAGGAACTTGTAGAGTTTGGCTGGAATATCAAGGAAGCAATTCTGGAAGAGACGCAACTCTACTGTAGCGTAGGTATTTCTACTTCCAAAACCTATTCCAAACTGACTTCCGATATAGAAAAACCGAACGGGCTCACCGTCATTACTCAGCAAGATGATATCGAAAAACGGATCTGGCCTATGCCGCTGGACGAGGTTTGGGGTATCGGTCGGCGGCGATATGAGAAGTTAAAATCACGGGGCGTATCAACTATTGGTTGTGCTGTTGAACAAGGATATCCCCTGTTCCAGAAACTATTCGGACAGTATTTTGGCAAAATGCTTTGGCGAACGGCAGCCGGCAAAGACCGTGCAATCGTCAGTGACGATAGCGAATACGTGCCCGAGCGGGTCTCCTACGGGCATACTTTTTCGACCTGGACCAATGACCCGTGGCAAGTGGCTGCGGAGTTTGCCAAAGCAACCAAACAGGTCTGCTATCGGCTGCGCGGTTATGGCAAAAAGTCGGATAAATTCTTTGGCAACGTTCGTTTTCAGGGTCCTCAAAAAGACGGGTTTTCTTTTACCTTTCGTGCGCCGGGTTTAACTAACCTGGATGGCTATGTGCTCCAAAATTGTCTGCAGAAAGTAATGCCGATGCTTTTTTATTGTAAAAAACAGGGCAAAAAATTTCGGGCTATTATGTTGGGTACAACGGAATTAAATATGACGACACAGATGGAACTATTCTTCCAGGAAAACCCGCGCCTGCAGCGATTACATCAAGCGATGGACTACCTTAATAATCGCTTTGGACTGGATACAATTGATCACGGCATTAGCCAGTACGATGTGAAAGGGCATACTCATTTTAAAGAGCGATCGATTTAGAAAACATATTATACCTCTGGCGTATCCCATCTTCAGTTAAAATAATCCATAAATATTACAACCTTCGATATTTAAAACTATTTACATCTTTTCAGTTAAGATTTGCTGTATCCCACCGATAACGATAAAGTACAAAGTATAGCTGGCCATTATCCATCAAATAATTATTCACAACTATTATTTCCCAGAGCGAGAAAGTAGTATTGATCTACTAACGTTTCTTTGAGCCAAAACATTTTTAACGGTTTAGATTATGAGTTCCAATACCGAACAAAAGCGACTGGTAGAACTACAATCATTCAATATTGTTAATGAAGAGACCGAGGATACCCTTACTGGTTTAACGGAACTTGCCTCAACAATCTGTAATACCCCTGTTGCGCTAATAAATCTGCTAGACTCTCACCAACAGATCACAAAGTCGAGCAACGGAATCGATATATCTGCCATTCCCAAAGAAGAGAGTTTCTGCCAGTATGCGATTAAAAACCAAGACCTGATGATTGTTGAGGATACGCTGCTGGACCTTCGGTTTAGGAATAGCCCGTATATAGAGCAGGGGATTCGTTTTTATGCCGGAGTTCCTTTAACTACGGAAAAGGGATACAATTTAGGCACTATCTGTGTTATCGATAACAAACCCCGCCAATTAACCGACCAACAAATTCAGAGCCTTAAGCTGCTCGCCCGCGAAGTGGTTGACCACCTGGAATTACGAAAAAAGAATACTCAGCTCGATGCACGAAATAAAAGACTTAATAATGCAGATAAATTTCTAAGCAACTCTTCTGATCTCCAAATAATTGTTGATACCGATTCGCTTCGAATTCTCAAAACCACTGAAAATACCCACACTACGCTAGACTATGAAGGCTCCCTTATAGGCCAGCCATTTGCTGACCAAATTATTGACGGCCCTGCCAAGCGAAATGCCATAAAATTCCTCAGGCAATCAAATAAAAAGAAAGGGACATTTATTGCTCCCGTAGAAACAGGTGGCGAGCAAATAATCTACCTGGAATTTACCTTTTCCAGGTTTTTCGGGCGCTGGTTTGTAACCGGCAAAGATATTAGCGAGCAAGAAAAAACACTTCGGGCTCTACAAGAAACACAGATCAAAAAAGAGACGATCCTCAATTCAGCCTCTGATTGTATCATCACCATCAATCAACATGGTGAAATTATGCAATTTAATTCAGCGGCAGAAAAGACCTTTCAATACGATAAAGAAGAAATTATTGGTAAATCGATGAGCGAAACGCTTATCCCTCCTCTATACCGCGAGGAACATGCAGAAGGGATAAAACACTATCTTGAAACAGGCCACAGCCCTATCATTAACAAGCTCGTTGAGATGCCTGCACTCCGTAAAGATGGATCACAATTCCCCATTGAACTGCAAGTAAACCATATAAAAGACAGTACTCCGCCCCAATTTTTATGTATTTTTCGTGATATCTCAGAACGCAGAGAAACCCAGGAGAAACTCAAAAAAACCCTGACGAATCTTAACCTGGGCCAAGAGCTGGCAGAGGTCGGCAGCTGGCGATGGGAGATCGGGGATAACACCATGGAATGGTCGAAGAAAATATATGATATCTACGACTTTGATATCATGCAAAAGCCTTCTGTAGATCTGCTTCTGGATCGCGTACACCCCGAAGATAATAACCGGGTTAAAGATCTTCTTTCAAGTATTATGGAAGGAGATTTAATTAAAGACTTTGAACACCGGATACTCGCCCCAAATGGAACTATCAAATGGGTACGGCATTCTATTAAAACTATTTATGGACCCGGAGACAAACCCCTTGAGGCAAATGGGGCCGTACAGGATATCACCAAGCAAAAGAAAACCCAGTTTAAACTGGAACGAGAGAAACAGTTGAGTGACAAAATCATAAACAGTTTACCTATCTCGTTCTTCATGTTTGACCGCGATGGCAACCCGATTCGCTGGAACGACCAAATACGCGAAATAACAGGGTATACCCAGCAAGAGATCTCTTACATGCATCCCAAAAAATTTATCGCGGAAGAACACCGGCAATATGTAGAAAAAGCATTGAAAAAAGTTTTTGAAAAAGGAGAGGTCACAGCCGAAGCCAACTTAAAAACCCGCGATGGCGATAATATCCCGCACCTTTTCAGTACAAGCTCATTTCGCAGTGGCGATCGCAATTTTTTTATCGGTACCGCTCAAAATATTGCTGACTTAAAAGAGTATGAACATCAACTGGAAATATCATTAAAAGAAAAGAAAGTTTTACTATCTGAAATTCATCACCGTGTAAAAAATAACCTGGCCATCATCTCCGGGCTGTTACAACTGGAATGTTTTAACACCGAAAACGATAACACAAAAAATATATTAGCCAACAGCCAGCTGCGTATTCAGTCGATGGCCACCGTACATGAAATGCTGTATCAGGCCCAAGACTTCAGCAATCTTTCTTTTAGTGATTTTGTTTCTAAAACTATTGACTCCATTAAGAGTATTTATCAGCAAGAACATTCGGATATCAATTTTGAAGTATCTGTGAATGATATTCAACTCAATGTAAATCAAGCTATTCCGTGCGGACTTATTATCAATGAAATAGTCACACATGCTTACAATAATGCTTTCCCCGACGATAAAGGGACCATTACAATCTTTCTGAAAGAGAATGGCGACGAGGTAACCCTGCATATTAAAGACGATGGCAAAGGATTGCCGGATGACTTCTCGCTTTCTCACGATAACTCTATCAGCTTTTCACTTATCAACACGCTGGTCCAACAACTCGAAGCGGAGATAGAAGTACGATCTGAAGCAGGTAGCGAATTTGTTATCCATTTTGAGAAGAAGAACGTAAAAGGGGCCGGCAGTTCTTTAACAACCTAGTTTGAGTAAACGAGGATAATAGGACTTCTGATTATTACTCCATCATTTCTTGCTGTATTCTTCTGAAACAAACAGAGGCTCAGTTTTCTCTGTCTTAGCTCCCCCCTTCTCAAAAACGTTTGTATTTCCAATAAAATACTCATACCGTTGAGTACTACATGCTGAATGTCCAGTTAGCTTTATTTATATAATTTTACTGGAATAGATAAAATTGATTGTCTTATCTCTCGATTTTTCTATTTTTAGACTTGTTATCATGAATTGATCACATTTTTATGGGCACAAAAGAAAAGAATGTCATAATTGTCGAAGACGACCTCATCCTGAACCTTCTGTATGAGAGTTATCTTGAACGGCTTGGCTTCCAAACAGAAGGAGAACTGGTCTATGGCAAAACCGCTATTGAGATCGCACAAAAGATAGATCCGGATCTTATTGTTATGGACATCTCTCTGGAAGGTGATATCGATGGTATCGATGCCATGCTGGAAATCCGAAAATTTTCAAAGGTTCCCGTTATTTATATTACCGGTAACTCGGACCCCTATCATGTTGAACGAGCCGAGGCTACCGATTATCTCGACTACTTGACGAAGCCCATCGAATTTGATGATCTCAAGAAAGCCGTTTCAAAACATTTTCCTCTCAATTCATAACGAATTCTATATCTCTTAATTAAAAGCTACGACCCTCTTTTCTTATGACAAAGCTAGTATCTTTGCGCAACATTTCTGTTGCTATTATAACTCTGCTTATATTCCTTTCAAGCTGTACCGGCACACAACAGGTAGCAGAGGGTCCACAGCAAGAAGATTCTAAGCAATCAGCTCAAAAAGAAAAGTATCATAAACTACCTTCCGAAATGGATCGGCCGGTAGCCAACCCTATTACCAACGAAATTCCAACATCGTTCTTCAATGCAGTGGAGTTGGGGACCCGAACAATGTCGGGCGAACCGGGACCCGACTACTGGACACAACGTGCGCATTACGATATTGACGCAGAACTCATCCCTTCCGATACCCTGCTAAAAGGGAGCAGTACCATCACCTATTACAATAACTCTCCTGATACTCTTGGTACTCTTTTTATGGAGCTTGCTCAAAATCTCCATAAAAAGGGTGTCCAACGCAGTGGAAACCAAGAAGTAACAGGGGGCGTAACGCTCCACAAGGTTGCTGCCAACGACAAAGATCTGTCACAGCTCCCCTCGCCTAATGCCCCAAGCGGATATTATGTGAATGGCACCCAAATGGTTGTCCGTCCCAATCAACCTTTAGCACCGGGCGACAGTATGACTATTAGCGTGGACTGGGACTTTAAAATACCACAGGCCGGGGCCGACGGACGTATGGGTTACAGCAAAGACAACTTGTATTATATTGCCTATTGGTATCCTCAAATGCGGGTTTATGATGATGTCAACGGTTGGTTTACGGATCCTTTTACCGGTAATGCGGAATTCTACCACGATTTTGCGAACTATAATGTCGATATCACTGTACCCGAACAATGGATGGTTGGCGCTACCGGGAAACTGCGAAACAGCAAAAGTATCCTTACACAAAATATTCACCAGCGCCTGAGCCGGGCACATAAAAGCGATAGTGTGATCCATGTAGTGACAAAAGAAGATTTTGGATCCGTTACCAAGTCTACTGACAACAATAAAGTAACCTGGAACTTTCAAGCCCAAGACGTACGTGATTTTGCTTTTAGTGTCACGAAAGAGTCGCTTTGGGATGCCACCCGGGCCAGTGTTGGAGATCGTGACGGAGATGGAAACGAAGATTTCTCCAGCATTAATGCAATCTATCGCAACTCGGCGCCTTTATGGACCAATGCCGCCAAGTTTACCCGAAACGCAATCACTTTTCTGTCGGAGTATACCCACATGCCCTATCCCTGGCCACATATGACCTCTGTTGAAGGTGGCGGTATTATCGGTGGCGGGATGGAGTTTCCGATGATTACGATCATTGGGGATTATAAAGGCCGACCTGCACAGTCACTGTATGCTGTCATTGCACACGAGCTAGCCCATATGTGGGTTCCTATGCAGATTAGCACAAACGAACGACGCTATGCCTGGATGGATGAAGGAACAACGACTTTTAATGAGAACCAGGCAAAAAAATCGTACTACCCCGACAAACAAAACTTTGATATTTCTGATATGCAAAGTTACCTGCGCATCACCTATTCGGATGCAGAAGGCCCTATCATGCGCTGGTCAGACTACCACTACAACGGCTTTGCCTATGGAGTGGCATCCTATCCCAAACCGGCCACTATGCTGGTAAGCCTGCGAAACTATTTAGGTGAAGAAACATTTAACAAAGCATATCGCACCTTTCTTGATCGCTGGCAATATAAACATCCCTACCCGTGGGATATGTTTAATACCTTTGAAGATGTTGCCGGACAAGATCTCGATTGGTTTTGGAGAAGCTGGTACTACGAAACCTGGACTCTGGACCATGCCGTAGCGGAGGTAACAACAGACGAAAACAGTAGTCGGATTATTATCCATGACAACGGCTTGGCACCGATGCCGGCAAATATCGAAATTACCCTCGCCGATGGCTCAACAATAATGCGAAAAGTTCCTGTTGAAAAATGGCTCAAAGGGGCAACCAAAGCGATTGTTACTGTTGATGGCCAAGCTACCAAGGTGGTTATTGATCCTGACAAGCTGTATCCCGACAATAATCGGGAAAATAATCGCTGGACCAAATAGTATAAATTCTTCCAATATTGGTAAAAGGATGCCTATTATGGTATCCTTTTCTTATTTTGGGTGCAAAAGTTATTAAATTCCGTAAATAATTGGGATTATGGAATTCGTTACCTTCTTAAATTTCTTACCTTTAGGTACGTATCATCTCACTGGTTTAGCATTTATAAATTATACAATATGAAGCGTTACGGATCACTTCGGTGGCTACTGCTCGCTGTCGGTATTATCGCCATTATCGGCCTTACCGGTATGAATGTATACTCCCTGTATGCTCTTCATGAAAATACGCTGGAATCGAATCGGGAAAATAAAAAGCTACAGATTGCTGAATTTTCCGACAAGATCAGGTATCGTTTTTTCGAATCATACTACGGGCTTAGCTCCATAGATATAAAGCATCTGAAATCTACCTTCAGAAAAACAGGTAAATTTTCAGACGAAGTCATATCAAAGCTCAACAAAGCGGCTGATGATAAGATATTTGATAATATCTATTTTATCCCATCAGATTCCAAAGTTTGTCAACAGAATGAGGCTATTCTACGATATAACGACAAGCTCGAAAAGTTTGTCCGTACCTCCTCTTATCCCGAGCTTGTTTGTGATGGAATGGGTATTTCCCGTACGCAAATGAAGAGTCTCATTGATGACTATAAGTACAGTAATAAAGTCATTTTTGATTCCCACCGCAGTGTTACTATTGCCATTCTAGATCCCTCGGAGAAAAGCATCTTTGGCTACCTTACCATGCCGTTCAACCAAGATTATCTGCGCAATGAATATCTTCCCAAAAAGCTGGCGGAAAAATTTGGCACGCCTGACCAGTCGGACATGCATGTCTGGCTGCGCGACTGGGTAAATGACGAAATTATTGCTAGCAGCGATACCACCGTACAATATGACCATGAAAAAGTACAGTTTGAACAAGACTTCCCCAGTTTATTTGACTATTGGGAACTGCAGGTAGCGTTTACTGATCAATCTGCCGTTGCGGCCTCCAATGCATCTCTTATTAAAAATATAACAGTTCTGGGAGCTGCCATGCTGCTACTGATAGGGGCTCTCGTTTTTATGTTTAGATCTGCCCAAAAAGAACGAGCGCTGGCTCAGCGTCAAGCCGGTTTTTTGGCAAACGTCACTCACGAGCTTAAAACCCCATTGGCAGTAATGCAAGCGGCAGGAGAAAATCTGGCAGATGGACGTGTTACCGATAAAACAAGACTCAAAAATTACGGTAATCATATTTTTAATGAAGCCGTACGCCTTCGCAAGATGATCGAGAAGCTTCTTGATGTGGCTAAAGCCGACGCGGGACAGTCATTGGTAGAACCCGAACCCATTAACCTGGCTAAAAAACTACATTCATATATTGATGAGCATAAAAAATATATTGAAAAGAAAGGGTTTACACTACACACTACTATTGAAGAAAACCTTCCGATGGTGATGGTTGATCCCAATAGCTTTGAAACCATTGTCAGCAACCTTGTTGAAAATGCTATTAAATACAGTACAGATGAAAAATTCATCCACATTCGGCTGAAAAAAGAAGACGAGAAATTGGTATTACAGGTAGAAGATCACGGTGTAGGGATGAACAACAAAGTCACTGCTCATATCTTTGAGAAATTTTTCCGTGCTGAGGATACCTTAACAGCCAAAACAAAAGGACACGGACTCGGCCTATCCATTGTCAGCAACCTTGTTGAACTCAATGACGGCGATATTACCGTATCCAGCACCCCTGAAGAAGGCTCAACATTCACTATTACCTTTCCCGTTATCCTTGACGAAGAAGATACCACTGATCAACCAAACACATCATATTCTACTGAATCTGATTCATTAAATAAGGAGTCTGAAATATATGTCAACTGATTCTAAAAAGATTGTAATCGTCGAAGACGAACCGAGCTTGGTATTCACCCTACAAGATACTCTCGAAAATGAAGGCTATAATGTATTTGTAGCCAATGAAGGAGATAAAGCAGTAGATATTGTAAAAGAGGAAAATCCCGACTTGATGATCCTGGACCTTATGCTTCCGGGGATGAGTGGCTTTGATGTATGTCGAAAGGTTCGGGGGATGAACTATACCTTCCCTATTATTATGCTTACGGCCCGCGACCAGGAGATCGACAAAGTTACGGGCTTAAATATCGGGGCTGATGACTATATGACAAAGCCCTTTGGCGTCAAAGAACTGCTGGCACGCATCCAGGCACGGCTGCGCCGCTCCGAAGAGTACGCCAGTGCCACCCCTATCAACGAGGTTGACCTAGATCCTATCCATGTCAACCTAAAGAATGCCGTCGCCGAACATCCCGAAAATGGAGATATTGAACTCACCACTCGCGAAGTAGAACTTATTCGCTATTTGGTAGCCCACGCCAATGAACCGGTCTCACGCGATGCCCTGCTCGAAAATGTATGGCGGTATGAGTTTAGCACTAATACACGTACTGTGGATGTCCATATCTCCAAATTACGCTCAAAGATTGAGATGCATCCCGATGATCCCAAGTATCTCGTTACCCTCCACGGGGTAGGCTATATGCTAAAGATGAGCTAACGGTTTTTAGGAGACAACTGAATCTTTATTCAGGTCGCGAACAAACTGGGGAAAGCCGGTAACCTGGGCCATGAGCAACTGCTGCTGGAAATCATCGTTGATGCCCGTTTCATCATCAAAATTTTCTGTAACCCGGGGGATAAAAACCCGTTCCGGGAAGATATGGGCATGACGATAGCCAAGTACTTGCTGCAGCTGTTCTACGGCCCGCAGTGCACCGAAAGCACCGCTGGCTTCGCCCACTAAAGCTATGGGCTTTTTCTCTAAACTGCCGGGAAAAGGAAAGTAATCAATAAACAGTTTCAGAATACCGGGATACCCGCCATTATATTCCGGGCATACGATGACAAGTCCATCCGCGGTTACAGCCCGACTTACAAATGCTTCCACCTCGGGCAGTTCCTCGCCGTATTTACCACCGGCGACCTGATCTACAGGAAAATTTTGCATATCAATAATCCCTGTATCAACACCCTCTTCACGGTACTTTTTCTGTATATATTTCGATACTCGTAAGGCATTGGAACCGGGCCGGTCAGTGCCACTTATGATTTGTAAATCAAGCATATAAACTTAGGCTTAAACTGTGTTGTTGATGGTCAAAGATACGATTTCTTATCCAAAATAAAGCACTCCCTACTTCTTAGACGCTTTGGCATATGCTTCTTTTATCGTTTCCAGTCGTTTCCAGAGCTTGCTTTCGCGTCCGATATTGCCGGGCTCATACCACTCCTTATCTTTCACCTCATCGGGCAGATAATCCTGAGGAATCCAGTGATGGTCATATGAGTGGGGATAATGATAATCATCAGAAGCATTTTCAACCCCGCGGTACCGTGATTGTTTGGAGTTCGCTGTTTTATCTCTCAAGTGCGAAGGCACCGGGCCGATCCCATTATTTTTTATCTCACTGCGAACTGAGAACACCGCCCCGGCACTATTGCTCTTGGGAGCCAATGCCACGTAAATACAGGCATGAGCCAAGAAGTACAATCCTTCGGGCATCCCGCACTTGGTAAAGGCCTCATGGGCCGAATTTACCACCGACAGCGCATGGGGATCAGCCATTCCCACATCCTCTGACGATTGAATCAGCATACGGCGAAACAAGAAGTTGGGATCCTCTCCTCCCTCCAGCATTGCTACCATCCAGTATAGCGCAGCATCAACATCAGAACCACGCAACGACTTGATAAAAGCCGAGGCATAATCGTAATGCTCATCTCCGGTACCGTCATAGCGTACACCACGCCGCTGTATACATTCTTTAGCGATATCCAGGTCAATATGGATCAGCCCATCTTCATCGGCTTCACTGGAAAGTACGGCTACTTCCAGCGCATTAATAGCATTCCTGATATCTCCGCCGGCAAAATCTGCCAGGTGATCTTTAGCCGCATCGGTTACTTCCACCTTTTTACTTCCAAGTCCCCGTTTTTCATCTTCCAGGGAGCGATCGATCATGGTCAGTACATGATCTTTCGTCAAATCATAGAGTTCAAATAGCTGGCACCGTGACAACAGCGGGCTCACCAACGAGTAAAAAGGGTTTTCTGTGGTAGCCCCAATCAGGGTAATAACACCCGACTCAAGATGAGGTAACAGGGCATCCTGCTGGGCCTTATTCCACCGGTGAATTTCATCCACAAAAAGAATAGTCTTTCGCCCATTCATCTGCTGTACTTTTTCAGCTTTGGCCACCACCTTTCGCAGATCCTTAATACCGTCAAGAACGGCATTTAATTCTACGTACTGCGCATTAATTTCTCGGGAAATAACATGAGCCAGTGTGGTTTTACCGGAGCTTGGGGGACCATAAAAAATGAGTGATCCAATCACACCGGATTCGATCATGCGCCGCAACATTTGGCCTTCACCGACAATGTGGTTCTGGCCTACGAACTCTTCCAGCGACCGTGGACGCATGCGCGTGGCCAGGGGCTCGTGGGGATTTACGAAGTCGGATTGCTGACCCTTTTGCTGATCAGCATCCTCGTTAAAAAGATCCATGAATAAATTAGAAATTAAGAATTAGGAATTGATAAGATCGCTAATATTCATTGCACAATAAAACAGAAATAAATATTAATAAATTATAGATGACCAAATAATTCCTAATTCAAAATTCTCAATTCCTAATTCTACAACGGAAGATTGTCATGCTTTTTCTGCGGCACATTATCCACCTTGTTTTCGGTGATCTCGAGCGCATGAATAAGCTTCTCACGCGTTTCGCTCGGCAGAATAACATTATCAATAAATCCTCGCTCAGCCGCCTTATACGGATGCGCAAACTCCTCCTTATAGTAATCGATAAGTTCCTGCTCTTTCGCCTCCGGATCATCGGCATTAGCAATCTCTTTGCGGAAAATAATCTCTACCGCTCCCTTCGGTCCCATTACTGCAATTTCAGCCGTGGGCCATGCCACATTATAATCAGCACGGATATGCTTGGAGTTCATTACGTCGTAAGCCCCTCCATATGCTTTGCGGGTAATGACCGTCATCTTGGGAACTGTCGCCTCACAAAAGGCATATAGCAGCTTTGCGCCGTGTTTAATAATGCCGCCCCACTCCTGGTCGGTGCCGGGCAAAAATCCGGGTACATCTTCAAACGTGACCAATGGAATATTAAAAGCATCACAGAATCGCACGAACCGGGCCCCTTTCAATGATGCATCTATATCGAGCACTCCGGCCAGCGAAAGCGGCTGATTAGCAACAATACCGACACTGCGTCCTTCGATACGGGCAAAACCTACCACAATATTGGTAGCATAATGCTCATGCACCTCCATAAACGAGTCCTTATCTACAATACCGCCAATTACATCTTTAATATCGTAGGGTTTATTGGGATTGTCCGGAACAATCTCGTCCAGTTTGTCGGCCTTGGCAGAATCCGGTGCTTTGGCCTCTTCCCGCGGCGGCTTCTCCTCACAATTTTGCGGCACATAAGTTAACAACCTGCGTAAATTCTTCAGGCAGATGGCATCATTTTCTTCGGTAAAATGCGCGACCCCTGACTTCTTGCCGTGGGCACTGGCCCCTCCCAGCTCTTCGGAAGTAACCTCTTCATGGGTGACCGTTTTAACCACATTCGGCCCCGTTACAAACATATAGCTGGTATCTTTCACCATCGAAACAAAATCTGTCAGTGCCGGACTATACACTGCACCACCGGCACAAGGCCCCATCACCGCCGAAAATTGTGGGATCACGCCCGAAGCCATACTGTTTCGCCAGAACACCTCGGCATATCCGCCGAGCGAAGAAACACCTTCCTGGATACGAGCACCGCCAGAATCATTAAGACCGATAATGGGTACGCCATTTTTCATCGCCATATCCATAATCTTGCAGATCTTCTCGGCATGCGTCTCCGACAGCGAACCTCCGAAAACCGTGAAATCCTGGCTAAAAACGTAGATCGGCCGGCCGTGAATTTTACCATAGCCGGTAACAACCCCATCACCGTCAATTTTCTTTTTATCTAAGCCAAACTTCTTACTCCGGTGCGTAACAAATGGGTCGATCTCTTCAAACGAACCCTTGTCCATCAACAAGTCTATACGCTCACGAGCGGTAAGCTTGCCTTTATCATGCTGTTTTTGAATTCGTTTTTCTCCGCCACCCTTTTTAGCATCCTTACGCTTTTGCTTTAACCGTTCTACTTTTTTGTCGGAAGCCATCTAAATCTCTTATTTATTTCGATTTTGTTTTTCCAGGAAATAATTCTGCAGTCGATCTGTAAAATCCACAGCCGACTCAGAATACATATCCACTAAATTTCGTTTAAAAATATCCTTTTCAATGTATTTGCTCACATCACGCCAACTCGCATAAGCCGCAATCTCTTCTACAGCCTCTTCATAGGCGCGCTCAGAACCGCGAAAAATATCTTCAATAAATCGTTCACGATCACCGGACAACTGCTCCTGCAGATTTCGTATCTCTTTCTCCGAGGCATCCTCTTGGGTAAGGTCGATAATGGGTTCATCTATAAAACCGTCTTCATCCGTTTCTTCATCCTGCTCTTGCTGTTCCTTTTGATGCTCTGCAATCTCCTCATCGCTCATGTAGCGCATCCACATGGGCGTTTCTTCCGTATCGTCCTCCTCGGCAGCATCTGCTTGCTGTTGTCCATTTGTATTTTCTGCGGTCTCCTCTTCCGAGGACTCGGGCTCTTCTAATGTCTCATCTTCTTCATCTACTGTTCCTTCATCTGAGGCAGACTGTTCCTGCTCTAAATCTTCCGTCACTGCCGCACTCCTGTCAGCTTCTTCTGTATCTCCCTGCTCCTCGAGCTGCGAAAAGACAGCATTCAGAGAATTATTCTCACCATCCTCCTCATGACCTTTCTCTTCATCCGAGCGAGAGACAGGCTCCGTTTCCGGCTCAAATCCGGCATTTAGGTTATCGTTATCCTCATCAGCAATGGCGGTATCAGTTGAGACTTCTTCCGTTAATGCCCCTTCCTGCTTCTCCTTTTCTCCGGTCTCGGTATCATCTTCCTTATCGGAAGTAGGAGATTCATCCGTGTCCTTCTGCTGTTTCGGCTCTGCAGCACTTTGTCCATCAAACAAATTGGACTGCTCTTCTTCATACCCTTCAAAATTTAGCAGGTCCGGAGAAGATAATACCTCAATAAGTTCTGCTCGCGTCAGTGCCCCATTCATCATATCGAATTTGCGGGCAATACGCGGCATTCCCTTATCCTCAAAAAAGAGTCGCAATAACTCGGTGTCGATTTCTCCATCCAATAATTTAAACAGCGGCTCTAACATCTGTGCCCAGCTCAGGGGCGAATACTTTGCTGTAAGCTTTTCATCGGCTTTTTTAACGAGCTTTTTACACCGCTTCTTAGTGAGTGTATCCAGTTCTTTCTTCTCCATATAGCGGGGAATAAGCCTGCCCAAGTGCGGGTACACCACTACAGCCTCTACCCCTTTTTGTATCGCAGAAAAATCAAGCTCTGTCTTGTTACCAAAAACGATAGACGGGATATTCTTTCGGGGTTGCACCAACATTTCAATAATATCAGCTACCGCCGTTTCAATAACCGTTTGGGCATAACTGGCCGGCAGGCGCGCCTCGGCCCTGATAGCACTTACAAATTGATCCCAGGCATCCAGCACGGCATCGGAGCCGGTGTTTGCCCAATCTGTTTTGGGAATAATCATCGACTCGGCCAAATTACGTTCGAGCTCGATCTTTATCCGCTTAATAATAAATGAGGGGAACTGCCACGACCGCAGCTCATGCAACCGGTAATACTGCTCATGCTCTGGCAGCCGGTCGATCAGTTGTTTCGTTATTTGTTGAATAATATGTTGCATAAATTTCTGGAAATATATCGTCTAGAGACAGGCAATACAACTAAAGAACGGGGCAATATGTTAAATCCTGCGAATCTTTTGAAATTTTAGAGTCATCTGTCTCAAATTTAATCATTTGTGAATTGAAAATGCCTTTTTACCTTTGGCCTATGATTACCTTAAAAGTAGAACAGCTCAAAAAATCATTTGGCAACAACACCGTTTTTTCGGGAATCTCTTTCGATCATAACGGCAATACACTAGGCATCGCCGGCTCTAACGGATCCGGAAAATCGACCTTTTTAAAGTGTCTTTCAGGATTATTAAACCCCAACAATGGAGAAATATTTTGGCACTCCGGTGGTGATGAGATTCCAAAAAATCAGTTTAAAAATATGTTGGGCTATGCCGCTCCCTACATAAACCTATATAACGAACTGAGCTGCCGAGAGAACTTGTCTTTCTTAGCGGATGTCCGCCATGAAGAAACGGATGAAACAGCCATAAATTATTGGATCGATAAAGTAGAACTGCCGCACGTGGCTGACCAACCTTTTGGAAAGCTCTCTACCGGTCAGCAGCAACGATTGCGACTGGCATCGGCGCTCTTTCACAATCCCGATATCCTGATGCTGGATGAACCCGGATCAAACCTGGACGAAGCCGGCCGCACTCTTATTAATAATATTGTAGATACCTTTCAGAGTCCCGACAAGCTACTAATCATTGCTTCGAACAGTCCCGAGGAGCTACAGCTTTGCGAGCATGTTTTTTCTATCGAACAACAGAGCTTTGTATAAATTGCGAAACCCATCCCAAAAATAGAGCATAACGCCCCTGCTATCGCAACACACAGTTCTCTCCCTGGCAGCACTCCTGCACGTTAATACCACAGTTCCCGCACTGTCCGTGGCCATGCACCCAAACCAGGGGCGCTTTTACCCCACAATAAATGCAGCGACGTGATTTACTACCTTCCTTTGTTTCGGTTGATCTATCTTCTGCCATATCAAGATTGGGTTAACTCTTCGTAGGCAACGGCAAGATTCTGCGGCAAGGTCCAGAAATCAGCATATAAAAAGTTTTCGAACCCTTCGAGTGATTCAATTTTTGTGATCTCCTCTTTGGACTTCCCCTGCTCAATTCCCTGCTGCACATGCTCAATAATGCCGGCAAGATAGTCTTTCATCACCCCTACATCCTCTTTATTGCCTGTAATACCAGACTCCGGTTTACCGTGACCAAAAATATACTTTGCATCTGCGGGGTACTCATCAGCTACAGTCTGTAAAATAGTAATCCAATTTTGCATGGAAGCACCGGCCGGGCGATCGGTATAGGGATTCATCCGGTTAAAGACCAGGTCGCCCATATGTACCACATTCGCTTTCTCAAAGTAGATGACCGAATCACCGCTGGTATGGCCCCGGCCATAGTATTTGGCATGAACCGTTTCATCTCCCACATCCATTTTCCAGCTATCTGCAAAAGTGGTGGTAGGAAAGGTGGTATTGCCTTTACCCTCACTTTCTTTATTCGACTCTTTCATCAGTTTCGGCACATTTTCGTGGGCCACCATTTTTTCTGCTACGCCTTCAAAAACAGGATTTCCGCCGGTATGGTCCCCGTGGTGATGCGTATTGATAAGCAGGTCGAGGGGATGGTCGGTACGATCTTGCAGACCATTTAAACAATTTTTTGCTGACTTGGGAAACTGGGAATCGATGACCACCATTCCATTTTCACTTGCCAGCCAGCCGATAGTACCGCCCCGTTCCGTAAAACATCCGACATTTCGCCGAATAGGGGTAAAAGTACCTTTAGCTTCAGCAAATAAACTTTTGAAAGGCAACGCCGCACCTGCGGCCAGTAACGATGAGCGAATTAGAAATTGACGACGATCCATAGCTAGATAACGGTTGTATTAATATTTAAGGTATATAGGAAATGAAACAGAAGTATCCCTATCAAACTCATAATCACCTCTCATTTCCATATCCCATTGTAAGGATAAAGCTACTTACTATAAAGGGGACATCATTGAGAGGCCACAAAAAGATATTTATTATAGATTATGATATTTTTTCACTGCGTTCACAATACATTATCCTTTTCCTATATAAAGTCAATACTATAGGGCCACATCATCCCTGATTAACAACAATATTGCTGCGTGCGGACAGATCAGGTATTTTTCATTTTCGAATTCGATTTCGTGAGTTTGATCCTTCAAAAATATAGCCAAATCACTTTTCTGTGCCTGCATACCAATATATTTAGTCTCGTCAGTATCTTTCCAGGCTTCATCCACTTCGTTCGACGGAATAGGATATCCGGGACCCGTTTTTACGACATAGCCGCTGTGGATATCTTCCTTTTCTTTCACCGTTGCAGGTAGCACTAATCCACTTTGGGTGCGGGTTTCCATATCCCGCGGTTTAATAAGTACACGATCGCCAACAACAATAAAATTTTCAACGGAATTAAGGTATTCTTGAATCATTTATAATATTCGTTTCGTGAAACTAATTGAATAAACGTTTAAAGTTAACTTCTTTGCATAACAATCTGAACTAAAGATTTCTAACCTTGGCCACTTACATTTATGGATTTAACCAACAAACTTTGTGTCGTTACAGGAGCCAACTCCGGAATCGGCAAAGAAACAGCCCGTGCTTTCGCCAAACAACAGGCATATGTCATTATGGTTTGCCGAAACGAAAAACGAGCCAAAGAGGCCAAGCATGAGATAATAGCCAAAACCAATCATACGGGCGTAGAAATCATGCTTGCTGATCTGGCCCTCCAACACGATGTGCGAGAGTTAGCCAACAAAATCACCCAAAAATATGAAAAAGTAGATCTACTCGTCAATAATGCAGGCCTTATTCCTGATGATCGCGAAGAAACCATCGACGGCATCGAAAAAACATTAGCCGTTAATCACCTGGCCCCCTTTCTGCTGACCAACCTATTGGGTGATCATCTTAAAAAAGCTACCGAGGCCCGGGTTGTTAATGTATCATCAGAAGTACACCGGCTGGGTGCTAAATCTTTTGATCTTGATAACTTACAGCTGCGAAACGATTATTCTCCGATGAAAGCCTATGGCATCTCCAAACTGTGCAATATCATGTTTACTCATGAGCTGTCGAAACGATGGGCTGATTCAACAGTTACAACCAATAGTTTACATCCCGGCGTTGTACGTACCCAGTTAGCCGAAGAAGCCAGCTGGTTTATGAAATTGTTTTACTTCATCGGCAAACCCTTTATGCGATCCCCGAAGTCAGGTGCCAAAACCAGTATCTACCTCTCCACTTCTGATGAGGTGGCCGACACCAGTGGAAAATACTTTCGAAACCGGAAAGAGATACCACCGGCTGATATAGCCTATGACGATGCCCTCACCAACGAGCTCTGGGAAAGAAGTGCTGAGCTTACCGGCTTATCCTAATACAAAAAACCGTTTCACCCGTACCTTTCGGGAGCGCCAAATGAGATCTCCCACAAAATCTTCCGAAATATCGACCTCCTCTTCAGATTCTTCGGGCAGCTCTCCTTTCGCCTCATCAAGGTGAAGGTTATCCAAGAAAAGCTTTAACTGCTTTCTGTCGTAATGAGCATATTCGTTTTCCAGGGCCTGTATCACGGCCGGCCAAATTTCCGGGTAGGCCGACCATTCAATTCCAAGACCGATCGCATTTTCAGGTACTTCTTCTTCTAAACAGATATTAAGGCGTTTCTCAATATCGGTAGGTACCGGTTCATGACGCAGCAGCTTCGGACCCAACTCCTCACCGTTAGCACGAGGGAAAAAGGCTTTCCACATCTGGTTGGTATAGGGATGATGGTAGTACACCTCACAGTTGTCGGTGTCTTTGCGAAGCTGCTTCATCTCGCTAATCAATGCAATTTGTTTGTCGTGATCGATGATATACATTGTAATAATGTCTTTTGAGTTGGATTTCTCCCCGGCAAAGCCGACCTAATCATCCCGGCTAAACGTTTCATTATTCTAAACTCCGAACTGCTTTTTTTGTTCCCGGCAATCTATCATATTAAACCCAATCATTTGATTGCAATACCGTGCAAAATACGGCATACTGCATATGTATTCAGCAGACAAAAATAATAGCAAGGCGGCTTCACCTATGTATCAACCATCCTACGGTAATGCTTCGTTATCCCCTCACAAGGCTTCATCAGCATTATTTCTGTGTGGATTTTTTTTAGTATCCCTCGTAACTGAAGTAAGCGCTCAAAACTTATTTGAGCAGGGCAAACAATTTTATGAACAACGTGCTGAAGGAGCCGAAGGATTCCAGGCAGATCCCCAGCCTATTAATAGTTCTATTGACGCCTTGGAAAAGGCACTCCATAACGATATCGAACCGGAAAAATCAGCCTCATACCTGCTCCGTGCCTACTATTTTAAAGCGATGTTTACAGGGCTCTCTGAGGATAAGCAGCAAGCTATCTATGAAAAAGGCCGCGAGCTGGGAGAAAAGATGGAAAAACGCTTCCCAAAATCAGTTCCCATCAAATTTTGGTACAGCGCCAATCTCGGGCGATGGGCTGATGTGCATGGATTTATAAAAGCGGCGACCAGTGGTATTGCCAAAAAGTTGCGCCGCATAACCAAAGAAATTATTGATCTTAACCCCCGCTATGAGGGGGGCGGCGGATACCGAATATTGGCCCAGGTCCATTTTCATACTCCGAAAATTCCCCTGTTGATGGGATGGCCTTCCGATAAAAAAGCAAAAAAGCTTGTAGCAAAGGCTATGGAGGTGAATCCCAACCACCCTACAAACAGGATGCTCTATGCCCAGTTATTACTGGAGTTCGACCAAACCGATAAAGCTGAAGAACATATCCGGTATATCCTCAACAGCGAAATACGAGATAGCCATATCATCGAAGACCGATATTTGAAATACCGCTGTCGCAAACTATTAAAAGAGCACTTCTGACCTAACGAAGCAGCTGCAAAACAAAGCCAATGACCTCGCGACTAAGCTGATCTTCTTTGAGACGCCCGTTTATTTGTGATTGCCCATCCCCTTCGTCGGCCGGCAGCTCGTACGAAAAGGTAGCTTTGTGCTCTTCTTTTTGGGGATTTCGGAGCCTCACCGTCAACATCCGCTCCCCATTTTTCGGAATCCCCGCCGGCAAATTAAATGAAAAGTCGAGTATAGGATCTTTGAATCCGCCTCCCGAATCTATAGCAGAAAATTCCAGTTCAATAGTTTGTTTTTTGGGGATCTCCATCTCCTTATCGCCCATTACCAACTGATCAATAATTGCGGAGGTCTGTATTTTCATGTTAGTACTCTTATCTTACTTTTTGTTTTAGCTCCAATAATAGGCAAGCTCATACTTATTCTGAAATATTATGTCCCAAAAAGAGTGTCCGGCTTGTGCGGTACAAGTTGACGGTGATGCAGAGGTGTGCCCCATATGCGGCTATGAGTTTCCCTCTCAGCCGCTATACCTGCAAATCATGGTTTGGATTATGATTCTGCTGCTATTTTTCTGGCTTATCCTTTAACTGCCACCCCTATTTCATCACTAAAAGGAGAAATTACCATTTCTTATCTCGTTTTCATACCTTTTCATACATTATATTTCTCTTTTCATGTTTTTTTTCATGTATTTTTTATATAATGGACTCTTATGAAATCACTTACAGACAAGCAAAGAGAACTCTGGGAGTTTATTCTCAATCATTATGAGGAGTACAGCCAGTTTCCATCCTACGCAGAGATGCAGGATGCCTTTGGCTATAGCTCTTCGAATAGCATTTACCAACACCTGAATGCGTTGGAGAAAAAGAATTACCTCACCAAGTACGGGCGCGGCAACTATGGCATCCACCCTACCAAACGGTCGGAACTGAAGGGGTTCTTTCCCGGCATTCCCATAAAAGGACGTATTGCTGCGGGCGGTATGCACCAGGCGATCAGCGAGAACCTGGGGCACCTGCCGGTGGAGGTCCACCCTGCTACCAAATCGGATCACTACTTTGCCCTCATCGTTGACGGGGAGAGCATGATCGATGCCGATATCCGAGACGGTGATTATATTATTATTGATCCGCGCGAGCCGCGGGACGGTGAGATCGGGGCGATCCTCTATGATGGGGAAACCACTTTGAAAACGATCCGAAAGAAAACAGATGGAGTGCTGTTGCAGCCCGAAAACCCGGACTACGATCCCATCCATATTACCCCTGATAAGTGGGAAGAAATTACGGTCTTTGGCACCTTTATCGGTAAAGCATGGAAGAAGAACGGCAACTGGGGGCTTATCTTTCGCTCTGGATAACAGTTTTAGGATGTGATTAGGTGATTAAGTGGCTGAGTGATTAAGTAACAAAGTTGCGAAGTAGCAGAGGTAGACTGACGACGGATGACAGACGACTAATAACCAGCGTCTAATCCCGTTACTCTGGCCCCTCACAACCCGGATATTAGGTAAAGAGAAATCTAATTGTCATTTCACAGCTTTGACCCGGACATTAGAATTGGGAATGGCGATATAGTAACAATAAGATTTCAAAATGCTTTTTCTCTCCCTGTCCTCCTTTGAGAAGAGCCTGTCCGCCAACCGGCAAAAGGAGATGAATTTCGGCCCCTGCCGAAAGAACAGGAGGGTGGCCCGGCAACTCATTTTCTTTTTGCCATCCCACTGCGCCCTTCGAAGGGAGACTTCGAGATTAAAAATTAATTACTAAAAAGAACATTCTGTATAACAATTACTGCATATATCGCTACTCAGTAAACAGAAAGGCTGACCTAGAAAATAAAAAAGGCCTTTCAATAGCCGTTAAAACTACTAAAAGACCTTTAAATGTCGGGACGACTGGACTTGAACCAGCGACCTCACGACCCCCAGTCGTGCGCGCTACCGGACTGCGCCACGTCCCGAATTAACGAGTACAAAGATACGGCTGACAGATACAAAACTCAACCTCATCTTTGGTATTTATGCTATACACATCTTTCACTAACCGGCTCTTGAAAGCAGGTCCAAAGCGTCACTTTTTCTCTTTTTGAGTAATGCAGAAAAAGGAATAGTAAAGGTAAAAGAGGTCCCTTCACTGGTATCAACATCTACGGTTCCATCGAGCTGATTTAAAAAGGTTTGAATCAGTAAAAAGCCAACGGTATCCGGATTGTTTAAGCTGACATCATCGGCAAGCCCTATCCCGTTATCGGCAATAATAAATCGGATCTTTTTATTAGAACCATTGAGTAACTTAATCGTGATTTTGTCATCCTTATTACCATCCGGGAAAGCATATTTAAGTGAGTTTGTTACCAACTCATTTACGATAAGTGCAATAGGCATGGCCGTCTCAATATCCAGCATCAAGCTCTTGGCCTGAATCTCGATATTAACCTGTTGTTCTTCTGTATTATAGCTATCTACCAATGACTCTACCAACAGCTTAAGATATTTATCGATCCGTATCGAAGACAGCGAATCACTTTTGTACAACATTTCGTGAATCATCGCCATCGATTGGATACGCTGCTGGGCCTCTGCAAGCTTAGTCGCAAGTTGCTCATTACTCTCCATCTCCATCTGCAAGAAAAGTAAGCCAGTAATAGCAGCCAGGTTATTTTTCACCCGGTGATGCACTTCTACCAGTAGCGCTTCCTTTTCTCTGAGCGAAGACTGAAGTCGCTTTTCTTTATCTTGGAGCTCTTGCTGTATGGTGATCAATTTCTCGTTTTCACCGCGAATTTTCTTGTATCGGTCAACCATCTCCTTGGATGTTATCTCCAGGGAGCGCTCCAAGAGGTGACGGTCTTCATCAAAATCGTGATAAGCCTGGTTCACTTTGTCTACCAGCTCACCGACCTCTTCCGGGTACTCGCCGGGATCATCGATTGTTTTCTTCAGTTGTCTTTTTAATAAGTTATGTAACTTCATTCTTCAGAAATCGTGGTTATACACATCGTTTGATTATGCAGCGAAGCAACCGATACATCATCGACCGGTGCAATTTCGCCATATGAATAGAAGCCGGTAAAAATAGTATCCGTACCATATACTTCTCGCATCGCTTCAAGCTCCTCTTCGGTACGTTGCTTAAGCACCAGCCGCCGGCCTACGCAGCTCAATATAAAAGCTAAATCGGGGTTACTCTTTCCGGCAGACTCTACAGATTCCACTGCCGCATTATGCGCTCCATCTATTAGCCTGTGATGGTTGGCTTTCATCAAGCGAGCATAACTTCCCTCGGGAATATCCCCTGCAAAAATAAGGGCTTGGTTTTCCTCATCCACTCCCAGTATCGTACGTACAAGGCCCTTATCCTGTTCTTCATCAGTAATACTCAAAGGAAATAGCAACCCACTTGAAGGCAAGTTTTGGGCATAATCCCCTAAGTACTCTTTATATAACTTTAGGGCGGGTTTGTCATCAAGCTCATACAATATATTATTCTCTGCCTTGGTTATAAGCCGATCGGGACCAAAAGAATCCCAGCCCCCAAAACAACCGTGGCCAATATTTACGGCATCACCATAGAGTCCGATAACAACAATTTTATTGCGAGTAGATTTTTCACCAAAAAAAACATGGGTGGTTTCAAAGTTGTCGCCATCTCCGGCAAGTCCGCCTGTTAGTTGAACATGATCTGGCAGTACGTCCGTGATGCCCCGTACAAGCTCACTACCGTTAACCCCGATACCTTCGGAGAGCACCAGTACATGAGCCAGGTTTTCCTGATCAAGCTTTCGAGCTGCTTTCTTGCCTGCCTCAAAAATATTCTCAACATCAGAAAAAAGGATATACTCCCCTTCTACCTGTGTCTTTTCAAACGCTATAAGCGTAAAAACGAGACTATCATCAAGAATCTCATTATTTGCTATTTCGCCGGCTGTTGAACATCCTGCTAAGAGGAGATCCGGGAATTGCTCTGTTAATTCTTCTATGACCCCGGCATCTTTAAAATGGTTAACGTTACCAAAAGTAAAGCCCAACTGGGGTTCAATGTCTGTACTGGCGGGGTCTTGTTCATTCCAATCCCCGTCTTGCCAGACGAGTTGCCTAACTTCCATACACTATTACCGCTGCTTTAGAGATGTAGTAATACCTCTGCTCCTATTACTGAATGCTTACTACCCTGTTATTAGATTTGCAAATCTGATTTAAAATAATACTTATTACAATATTAAACAATTTAGAAACTTTTAATGCCTTCCCATTAGGCATTGGCATCCTTTTATTTGCTTAGCGTTGCCCGGTTATTGACAAGCAAATCTAATGTGCTGTTCAAGAACAGTGAAAAAACGACTGCCTAACCATCCTGCTCTTGGCATAATTCTACCAATACGCCGCAATTATCTTTGGGATGGACAAAGGCAACGAGCTTATTATCTGCCCCACGGCTGGGCTCCTCGCTAAGCACCGTAAATCCTTCTTCTCGCAGCCGATCGAGCTCCGCATGGATATCGTCTACCTCAAAGGCTACGTGATGCATTCCCTGCCCTTTCTGGGCTACATACTTGGCAATGACAGAGTCAGGGGCTGTAGCTCCCAGCAATTCTACCTTCGATTGACCGGTTTTAAAGAAAGCCGTCTCAACCTGTTGGTCTTCCACAACTTCTCGTTTATAGCATTGGCCATCCAGCAGTTTTTCATAAGTTTCTACTGCCGACTCCAGATCTTCAACGGCTATCCCAATATGATCGATATGCATTATTCGTTAATCCTGATTTGAAGGCAAACTTATATATTGCAAGGCATGGATATCTTCCAGATCGTACAGGGGCTGAAGCTCTTCTTCTGTCATCTTCTTATCCACAGAAACAGCTGTAATTGCATTTGTTCCCTTCATCGTACGTCCCAGGCTTAAAGAAGCAATGTTGATCTCCTGCTTGGCCAGCGCATAACTCACTTTTGCAAGCATGCCCGGCTTATCAACATTTTTGTACATGAGGATATCTCCTTCGAGTCCCAACTCAATGCCAAAGCCATCGATCTCAACAATACGGTAGTCTTTTTCACCAAATACCGTAGCAGAAATCTTTTGATACTCCCCGTCTTCTTTCAGACGAATCGTAATCAAATCATTAAAAGTCTCTGATTGTGAAGCTGTTGTTTCACGAATGTTCAGACCCCGCTCTTCGGCATAATGACGAGCATTAATCAAGTTTACTGCTTCACTCACATGATGCGAAAGCAGGCCTTTAAGGATAGAGTCCGTAAGCACATCAGAAAACTTAGCGCAGGCACCGCTATACTCAAACGAAAATTCATTGGCATGTTCGGGTGCCAGTTGTATAGCTATGCTTCCCAGCTTTTGTGCCAGCTCCAGGTAGGGTTGCACCTCTTTGTTGGTAGTTAGAGATATTGACTTGCCATTAAGACTGCCTTCGAAATCTTTCTTCTCCAGCGCATCGGCCATCTGGGCAGCAATCTGTTCGGCCACTTTTTCCTGTGCCTCATCCGTAGAAGCCCCAAGGTGTGGGGTGGTAATAATCTTTGGATGCTGTAGGATTTCATACAGCTCATCGGTAGGGGGTTCCGTGGTATATACATCCAGTGCAACACCGGCAACATAACCCTCATCAATAAGTGCGGGGAGATCTTCCTCTTTATAGATACCCCCGCGAGCACAATTTATTAAGAATATCCCCTTCTTGAGCTTGTCTGCATTTTCCATTGAGACCATACCTTTTGTCTTCTCTGTCAGCGGGGTATGCACTGTCAAGAAATCGGAGGTTCCCAATAACTCATCCAGTTCAACCAGCTCTACACCCAATCGCTCTGCTTGCTCTACAGAAGCAAAAGGATCATAAGCTTTAATATTCATATTAAAATGCTGCATTCGTTGGGTCACTTCGCTACCAATTTTGCCCAGCCCAACAATGCCCAGCGTCTTATTATATACTTCGTTACCCATATATTTTTTACGATCCCATCCACCGCCTTTTACTTTATCAACAGCTTGTGGAATGTTGTGGGTAAGGGCTAAAATCATCCCGCAGGTATGTTCTGCAGTAGAAATAGTATTGCCATTGGGCGTATTCATAACCAATATTCCCCGCTTGGTAGCAGCCTCGATATCAATATTATCAACCCCTACCCCGGCACGCCCTACAATCTTGAGATTCTCACCGGCTTCCAGCACTTCCTCGGTTACTTTTGTTGAACTGCGAACAACAATTCCATGGTATGATTTTATCTCATCATATAGTTCTTGGCCGCTCAGATCATGATTCCGAACAACTTCAACTCCTCGCTCCTTAAATACTTCTTCACAGCGTTCATTTACGTTATCGAGTATTAAGACTTTAAAAGACATAGCTTGAACATTCGTTATTAATTGTCAAATTGAGCAAATTCATAGATTAATTCTTTAATATCTCCAATTCCTGTATTGTCCTCAGCAGAACTGATAATAATAGGAACTTCAATATTCATTTCATCTAATATTCGCTTTAGGCGTGCTTTGGATTGGTGACGCTTATTGTGGGATAGTTTATCTCCCTTGGTTAGTACTACTGTAAATGGCAGGCGATTGGTTCCCAGCCAATAAAAAAACTCTTCATCAAGGTCTGTGGGCTTATGACGAATATCCACCAGGTGTATAACAAGCCGCAATGTGGCGCGCTCTAATAAATAATCGCGGATATCTCGTCCCCATCGTTCACGCTCTTTCTTTGATACTTTAGCATAGCCAAAGCCGGGCAGGTCTACCAGGTACATTTTATCATCCACCTGGTAGTAATTCATCTGTTGCGTTTTGCCGGGCCTGTTACTGGTGCGGGCCAACCCTTTGTGATTAACAAGAGCATTAATTAATGAAGATTTCCCCACATTAGACCTTCCGGCAAAGCATATTTCCGGATAGTAAGGCTTGGGACAAACATCCAGTGAAGGAGCACTTGTGACGAACTCAGCTTTATCAAAGCCCATTATACTATCTCGTTTTCTTCTTTTTCGATACCGAAATTAACAGGCACCGGGTACTTCTCGGTAAAACAGGCTGTGCAATATCCTTTTGGTGATACATTGGCCTCTTTTACGGAATTCACCAATCCATCGGGAGAGAGGTAACGCAAGCTGTCGACCCCAATCTCTTCTGCCATGGCATCAATATCCCGATCAAAACGATTGGCCATCAGCTCATCGGGCGTTGGAAAGTCCATACCGTAATAACAAGGACTTATAATGGGAGGAGAACTCACCAAGAAGTGAACTTCGGCAGGGTTGGCCTGACGAATCATATTCACCAGGTATCGTGAGGTTGTGCCCCTTACAATAGAATCATCAACGATAATAACCGACCGATTTTCTATGACTCCTTTCACCGTATTGAACTTTGTACGCACTTTCTGATCGCGAGACTTTTGTCCCGGAGAAATAAAAGTACGTCCCACGTAATGGTTTCGAATCAGTCCTATTTCAAACTTACATTCAAAACCTAACTTTTGGTTTTCGTGGACATATCCCAGAGCTGCCGTGTTGCTGGAGTCGGGTACCGAAATAACAATAGGCTTGTGCTTGGTATCCTTTTGAATGATTTCATCAATAGGATGTTCTTTGGCCAGGTACTTGCCAAGGTTTCTTCGAACCTTATCCACATTTTCTCCGAATATCTTACTGTCGGGACGTGAAAAGTAGACATATTCAAAGATGCACTGGCTGGTGTCTGTACCGTATTCAGCATCCAGATGATAGGATTCCGGCTCAGAGTCGATATCTTTATCCAGATCCATCACCAATACTTCGCCGGGTTCAACATCGCGAATATATTCGGCATCGATAATATCAAAAGCACAGGTTTCGCTGGCTACACAGTACGAGCCGTCCACCTTTCCAAGGGCCAGCGGTCGAAAACCATTTGGGTCGCGAACGGCAATAAGTTTTTCATCCGTAAGCATTACTAAGCTATAGGCTCCTTCGACCTGTTCCAAGGCCTCAAGCACCTGTTCAAGCTGCGTATCTTTTTGGCTGTGCGATATGAGATGCAGAATCAGTTCGGTATCGGAGGTGCTTTGAAACAATACGCCCTCTTCACGAAAACGATTGCGGAGCTGTTTGGCATTGGCCAGGTTACCGTTGTGACCAATGGCAATATTCCCCTTGCGATAATGCACTCGGAAAGGCTGAATATTCGCCGGGTTCTTTGAAGCGCCCGTAGTAGAATACCGGTTATGCCCGATAGCAGCCCGCCCCTTCAGTTCCTCTTTAAAAATTTCCTGATCATCAAAAACATTAAGTACGAGTCCAAAATCGCGATGAGCCGGCATCACCCATCGGTCTTGTTCTTCATCAAAATGGGAGGTGACAATTCCTGCTGATTCCTGTCCCCGGTGCTGGAGTGCATGCAATCCGTAATAGGTAAGCAGTGCAGCATCCTCATGATTTTGCATTCCAAAAATACCGCAATAGTCGCGTGGCTTGTCGAACATTAATTTGATTGGTAATAATCGAGTTCCAGTGATGGGAAAGTTAAGAAAATCGTACAGTAAATAGTAAATTAAATAGTTGCTTGATTACTCAACAAAAATGGTCAAATTAGAAAATTATTTTTCATCCCCCGCTAATTCAAATGATGGCTTCCAATGCCCTTGGTAGCAATATTTTCAAAGGAAAGAACAAAAGTAGTGCCTTCATGATCCGAATAATAATCGATATCCCCCTCTAACTGCTTAGAAAGAATATTGATCAACTTCAGGCCTAAAGTGTCCGGATGCTTCATATCCAAATCGCGAGGTATCCCTTGCCCATTATCAGATACTTCAAGAGTTATCTGACTTCCCCGTTCACGAAGAATGATATCTATCTTGGCATATTCTGCGTCCTCAAATGCGTGTTCGATAGCATTTGAAACCAACTCATTAACAATAAGAGCTGCCGGTATCGCCCTATTCACATTAACAACAACATGGTCTAAATCATAATTTATTACTATCGGTACATCCGCTTCCAGCGTCGCTTTAATCGTATCCACCAGCTTTGTTAGCTGTGTATGGAACTCTAAATCTGAAAAGTTTTCGCTTTGGTACAATAGTTCGTGAATAGAGGCAATGGATTGGATACGAAGCTGACTTGCCTGCAACTTACTGGTAAAATGGACATCATCTGTTTGCATCGTTTGCAACTCCATCAGCCCCGATATTACGGCCAGGTTGTTTTTAATGCGATGGTGAATCTCTTTGAGTAATACCGTTTTTTCTTCCAGTGATTTTTTCATCTCCTCTTCATAGCGCACTCGCTCTGTTATATCAAGCCCTACCGTTTGGGTAGCATCCCGGCCATCATATTTTATAGGCATCGATTCTAACAGCAGGTAACGCTCTTTACCGTCGAGGGAAGTAATTTCATAGATGGTAGGCGACACTTTTTCTTTAGATTCTTGTACCTGAGACACGCGTGCATGCGCTTTTTCGAGCTGCGACTCTTTAACAAGATCATAAATATTCAACCCTTCCACTTCCTCGGCAGATTCTGCCCCAACCAGATTAACTCCCCCCGGATTTACGAATTGAACAATCCCATCAATATGGATCATTATCAGGTTAGGGTCTTGCTCCACAAGCTTCTCCCACCGTTTCCTGCTTTGGTCAATTTTTCGTCTGCTCTCCTTTAACTCCTCAATCTTCTTCTGCAGCCGGGTAGTCATTATATTAAACTCTTCTGCTAATCTCGCGTGTTCATCTTCCCCTTCCAGCTCTATTGCACCCGCCAGATTACCGTTAGCAATTTGTTTTGTCTCCTTGAGTAAAATATCAAGAGAGTAGTTAAGACGCCTGCGAAAGCGAAAAATAAGAAATGCGATAATAAAAACGGATGGTACAAGAAGCAGCTGCAACAAGAAAAACTGGTATTTCTGCTGATACTGAATATCATCTTGTAAATTATTGATAACATTATATGCTATCGATTGAAACATCTGGATATCTGCTCGTATTCTCCCCTCTGCACGTTCCAACAGCTCTTCTTTGCGTTGCTCATTCGAATATTGCTCTGGATTTTCCTTGATTTCTCGAATCAATTCAAAAGCATCTTTAACAGACCCCATATAATTTTTCATCGCTTTTCTCCTTGGCAGGTCTTGCGTTGAATCAACTTTGAGCCGAAGTTCACGATAAAGCTTATCCCAACTTTTTAAATGGCGCGCTTTTCCATGGGCTAAATATGCGCTTACAACTACTTCTACATTTGAGGCTGTATTTTTAAATTCATTGAGCCTATTTAAGCTTTCTATCTGACTATTCAGTTGTGACTTGGAGTGCCATAGCAATCCAAATGTCAGCAGTATAACGCCGACAGAACAAGCAGCAATAATATTTAGACGCGTTTTTAGCTTCATTCTATAAGAATAACACCTTCAGGGTGAACTTCTTTTAGGGGCCCTTTATTAATAATATCCAAGTAATTCAAATCAGTCGTATCAGCTCTTCCTTTCTTAATTAACCATCGTTCCTGATCTTCAAATAACTGTATCATGCGTTCACTCATCGAAAGTTTATAATCAATTTTCTGCCACACCGCTTCGATAACACTTACCGGAACTTCTATATTAGCGGCCAATATTTTTCGCGTTTCTTCTGCATGCTTTTCGATATATTGGTTTGCCCTATGCAACGCTTTCAAATAAGCTATTAATACCTTGGGATTTGATTGCGCAAATGAATCAAGTGTTGATACCAACCAAAGGGTAGAAAAGTGAAGTTTTGTTTTTAGCAGTGTGCTTTTAGGACCTAGCTGTTTTTCTGAAAAAGTAGCATAAGGCTCCCAATTTACGGAGACATCTACTCTGCCTTTTCTCAGAGCCTCTATTTGAGCCTCTGAACTTAAGTCAATTAGTGTTAGGCTGTCTTTTGAGATCTGATGTTCCAACAAAAAAGAATCCAGGTAATATTCGAGCTGTGTGCCCTTTGCAAGCGCTATCTTCTTACCAACAACATCTTTGGGCCGGCTGATACCATGGTCTTTACGAGCTACTATTTTCTGAATTTCATCCGTAATAAGCAGGTTTGTGATTATTTGAAAAGGCGGGGGATTCCCTTTTTTATAGTAAGATGAATCGACCAGTGAATAAACAACAGGTGTTTCTGCCACATGGGCGATATCTACCACATTATCGAAGAGATCATGAATGGAGGCCGTACCAGACTGATTGTGTTTTAAGGTTACATTTAATCCATTTTCTTTGAAAAACCCTTTTTCTTTTGCAACAAATATTGCCGCCTCACCAATAAATGAAGAAGTGATCCCTACTGTAATGTCCCTTGACTCTGGCTGGGCCTGCTGATCCTCTGTGGTACAGTTATTTGCCAGTAGAATAACTACCAAAACAACCACATAGTATACATTTCTCATCTTCGGAAAGACTAAACTTGATATTTAACGAGCCCAATACCCTTTATTAACTATTTGGCAATCCTTGCGGTCATAACAAAACTTGTATTTACAATGTTCAAAAAAAATTAATATTAATACGAGTACAGGGTAATTTAATATTCGATACTACTTTTTACTGTGTTCCGAAGCGAGAGGATAACGTTCTTTAAATTTAAAAGCCCCAATCATGTTGGAGCTTTTTACAGAGAAAACCTATTCAAGACAATAACCGTTAGCTCCCCGTATCTCCGTATTCGAAGGTTACAATATCTCCTTCTTTAAAAGAAGAAGCCGTATGCAACACTTCACCTTCTTCAAATTCGAGAAATCCGGCATCATCACGATATGTTCTGCCTTCCACAATTTCTGTTTTCCCACTTCCCTTGGTAACGTGAAAGCTCACCTTCACTCCTACCGCTTTTTTATCGGGAGAAGAATAGTCTATTTCTGATGATTGTCCTTCAAAAATAGTATGAAAAGATCCACCGGACAGCTCTTCACAACCACTGTTTTCGTAGCAAAAGTCAATACTAGCTTCTCCATCCGTCTTAACCTCTAGATCACCGGACCCTGTATTCACCACACGGACCCCTAATGATTCCATCAACTCTCCTTCGTTCCCGGCATCGGTACCGCTATCTTTACAACCAGTTATTAACAGCATTCCAAAAACCACACATAGTAAGTAATATTTCATCTTTCTAATCGATATGTTTTAATTTCATATTTTTATTAGGAAGATATATGCGAAGTGAGGATCCAAATTGGCTCAAAATTTTATCGCATTACAGTGTGTCAAGGAGATGTATGAAGGGAACTGAAATTACCCCATCCGATCGCTTATTTTGCAATCGGGTGGGTCAACAAAGATGCAGTATAACCAGGGTGGATTTTGCAGATGGCCCTATAAATACGGTACTAGTCTTCTTAGCCAGGCCATTTTCTACAATATATCTGATTGACAACATAGAGGAAGGAAACAATACCTAAAACAAAAAAAGCCCTTGCAATACCTGCAAGAGCTTTAATTTTGAGCGGGAAACCAGATTCGAACTGGCGACCTTCTCGTTGGCAACGAGATGCTCTACCACTGAGCTATTCCCGCTTTTGAAGCGAGTCCAATATAAGGCTATTCACCAGTACATTTCAACTCAAACTTTAATTTTTTTGCGAACTTTTCCAGATTGGATTCGATCATTAATTGTATCTTGATCAGGAAGGCTTGGGCGATCCCTTTCACGGTCTACAGTACAGATAAAACCCAGGGGTTCTCCACAATCGGCATGAAACTGGTGCAGACTATTAGGAGCAATATACACAACATCATGCAGAGATAACTGATGTAATTCATTTTCCAGTATTACGGTCCCTGCCCCACGGATCACCACAACCGAGTGTGGATGTTCATGGTATTCAAAAGACGTATAGCCTCCGGGCTCAACTTCAAAATAGCGCGTTTGAAAATTCAGAGCCTCTTCATCCTGCTTTTCACCCAACAATGAGTACCGGTGAACACCTTTGTAGCAGCTGCTATCATCCTTATAATCTTTACGTGATACCGAATCCCACTCATAGTTGGCACATTTAATAACTTTAGATCTGTTAGCCATTATGAGTTTTTATTCTCTAGTAAGTTTATCTTGAAGCTCTTGAGCTCCTTTGATAATACCTTCAGGATGTTCATACAAACTACCGCCTATTAAAAATACGGTATCCTTACCATAGTCGGCAACCCAACGATCCAGATCGTCTATCTCCATACCCCCGCCGGGCATAGGAAACGACTTCTTGAAATCAGAATCAGGGGTGCGTGCTGCCCCATTAATTGCCTTGCATTGTTCAGTCGTAAATGAGAACCGTCCTCCCTTGTTTGGATATATGATGAAATCTGCTCCGAAGGCACGCCACAGTTGGCCGTACAAAAAATCGGGGGTAAATCCATTTGTTTCGTGCATAACAAGCTGTCCGGAAAAAGCAGGATGCGCAATAATGGGCAGGTCAATATCCATTTGAGCCAGCTTATGCATCGTTGGCAGACCGCTAATATGGGGACAAAGCAATACGCCATCAGCACCCCTCCGGGCAGCCATTTGATATCGCTCTATTGCTTCTTCCGGTGAAGCAGTAATATTGGGATAATAGGATGCTCGATTTCCCGTCTGTTCTTCCGCTTTGCTAATTGCCGAAACACAGGCTTTCAACCGTGCCCCAAAAGGAGCTGCCGACTGATTTGCGAGCCCGTGATCATCCTTGATGATATCGATGCCGCCACAGGCAAACTGAAAACAATAATTTGCCAACTCAGATGGCGTGCTCCCCACAGGTTTTAAAGCCGTTGCGCTTAATGGACGATCTAAAACCTGGTGCCGATTACGCACTTCTTTGAGTCCTACAGCCGGTCCAGCAAAAAGGTCCGATAGCTCAGTCCAATCAGCACTGGTTACACGAATACCCGGTTTTAGAGAAATATTCCCATACAGTACATTTATGAATTGCGTAATTTCTCCGCCAAGATTAGCAATAGGCCAAGAGATAACTACTTCAAATTGGTCTTCCTTTACTTTTTCTATAGAGACCGGATCGCCCACTACTTCCTCTTCTATGTGGGAATCCAACAAGGCGCCGGGCAGCTCAACGGATTGTTCCAGGCAGATAGATTTAACCTTCTGATCTATATCTTCCCCGTCACTCAAGGTCAACAGATATGTGATTTCGAAGGCACTCATCCGGAACTGTTTTGGGTGAACAGTGGAAATACCACTGGTATCATACTCTTTGTTCGTATAACTAAAAAAGGGGCCATAACGGCCCCTTTCCACAATCATTATTTAATCATTACAATACGATAGTTTCGCTACGCTTGGGTCCTTTAGATAGAATGGTCAATTCTACCCCAAGATAGTCTTCAACAAAGCTGAGGTATTTCTTGGCATTCTCAGGAAATTCATCGTAACTGTCGCAATCTTCAAGCGACTGTTGCCAGCCGGGCATCGTTTTATATTTTG
Source organism: Fodinibius halophilus (assembly GCF_011059105.1). Taxonomy (GTDB): domain Bacteria; phylum Bacteroidota; class Rhodothermia; order Balneolales; family Balneolaceae; genus Fodinibius; species Fodinibius halophilus. The sequence goes on from NZ_JAALLS010000004.1 coordinate 55,358, forward strand.
GCACGACCGTATCGATATCGGGCAGATCCATCGGGAATACATCCGTTGTTTCTCCGTCAATCTCATATCCGGTACAGAGCTTTATTTCTTCGAAATCGTTAAGAATATCCAGCTTGGTAAGCGTCAGCTCATTCATGCCATTTACGCGCACCGCATATTTCAGGGCAACGAGATCGATCCATCCGCAACGACGCGGCCGCCCGGTGGTAGCCCCGAATTCTTGTCCGGCTTCGCGCAGCTCTTCCCCGGCCTCTTCCGTCAGTTCCGTCGGGAAAGGACCGTTACCAACGCGGGTACAGTAGGCTTTGGAAATGCCCATCACTTTATCAATTGCTGTAGGCGGAATGCCGGATCCCGTACTGGCCCCACCGGCGGTAGGACAAGAAGAGGTTACAAACGGATAGGTACCGTGATCCACATCCAGCAGGCTCCCCTGTGCCCCTTCGAGTAAAATATCTTTTCCTTCCTCAATAGCATCGTGCAACAACGCACTGGTGTTTGTGATATAGGGACACAATTTATCCGCAGCATCCAAGAGATCCTCAACAACAGGGTCTGCTTCTATCGGATCATGATCATAGATATGCTGCAGGGCATCATTGATATCATCAATATTAGACTGCACCTTGTCACGAAGCTGCTCAGGATGAAATAGATCAGACATCCGGATACCGACACGAGAAACTTTACTCACATAAGCAGGTCCGATTCCTCGCCCCGTAGTACCGATCGCATCATCACCGCGATGCTCTTCTTTAACCTTATCTAAAAGCTGGTGATACGGAAGTATTACATGGGCGGCATTACTTATTTTCAATCGCCCGGTTAAATCTCCTGCCAGCTCTTCTACTTCTTTAATCTCTTCAAGCAAGGCATGGGGATCGATTACCACGCCATTACCAATAATACAGGTAGCATCACCATTAAACATTCCCGATGGAATAAGGTGAAGTACTATCTTTTCATCATCAAATTTTAAGGTGTGGCCGGCATTGGCTCCACCCTGGTATCGAACTACATAATCAGCTTCTTTACTAAGCAGATCAACAATTTTTCCTTTCCCTTCATCGCCCCACTGGGCACCTACAACAACACGAATAGACATAATAATGGTTAGACACAAAAAAAGGGGTGTGATAATCACCCCTTTTTCTGTTATTTAGAATTTCAGTTGATTATTCTTCTTCCGATGATTCAGCAAACGACTCTACTGCCGCTTCCAGCGATTTGTAGTGCTTGAACACTGTAATCAACTTGGTGACTACAAGCAAGCTTTCAATCTTGTCGGTAGCATTGGCAATTCTAAGATCGCCTCCTGCTTTCCGCATCGTGGTAAGCCCGCCGATAAGCATCCCCAAACCGGAAGAGTTCATAAACTTAACTTTGCCAACATCGGCAACGATATTGGTCTTATCATCTTCAATTAGTTCATGTAGCTTTTCGTTGAGCTTTACGGCATCGGGGCCGCCCATCACATTCCCTTTAAACTCAATAACTACACAGTTATAACGCTCTGATACATTGAAATTCATTGTTTGATCTCCCCTTGTTAATGTTAGGAGTTAATAATTAAGCATTTTCTTTTCTGCGTTTAAGCTCTACAACCATAGAACTGGCTACGAACAACGAGCTATAGGTACCAATAATAACACCAAGCATCAAGGCAAATGAAAATCCTTTCAGGACTTCCCCGCCAAAGATAAATAGCACGGTTACCACAAACAAGGTGGTGACTGAAGTAATCACCGTACGGCTCAGTGTATCATTCAAACTCTTATTAACCATTTTATCGTAATCCATGGTTTTGTAGAGCAAACTATTTTCACGAATACGATCAAAAACAACAACCGTATCGTTAAGTGAATAACCAACAATAGTCAAAAATGCAGCAATAATCGCCTGATCTATCTGCATACTAAATGGGGCAATCTCACCAAAGATGGTAAAAACTCCCACAACAATTAATACATCGTGAAACAGGGCTGCCACAGCACCTGCAGAAAAGGTCCAGTTCTTGAACCGGATAAGGATATAAATAAAGATAACAACCAATGCAAAAATAATAGCATTCATTGCTCCCCGTTTCAGATCCTCTGCAAAACGAGCTCCTACAATATCGGTCTTAATAACAGTGGCTTTGTTCTGCCCGTACTGCTGATTTACAACCTCTAAAATAGTGTTCTGCACTTCGGATATTTCGCCCGGATTATCCGTTCGAATCAGTACATCTTGTGGTGACCCAAAACGTTTAACAACCGGTGTGCTTCCCAAGGGTTCAGAGAGTGCTGAACGCAGCTCCACAACCTCTATGGGTTCATCGAATTCAAGGACAAATTCCTTACCTCCTTTAAAATCGATGCCATATTGCAGACCTTTGGTGAAAATTCCAATGAGAGCAGCAACAAGCAGGATACCAGAAATCACGTACCCAATCTTGTGCGCTTTGATAAAGTTAAAATCTGGTGTTTCGAACCATCTCATAATAATGTTCCCTAATCTAAGTGTTGAATTTCTTTATGAATTAACCGAAGCTTATTTCAGCTGATTTTTCGCGGGTCAGGTAATCAACCACAACGCGGGTAATTACAATAGCACTAAACAGTGATGCAACAATACCGGCCATCAAGGTGACGGCGAAACCTTTAATTGGTCCTACCCCAAAACTGTAGAGGATAATACCGACAAAGAAGGTCGTGACGTTGGCATCTATAATAGCACTCATGGCGTTGGAATACCCACCTTCAATAGCAGCGCGCAGGGTTTTTCCACTCCTTTTCTCTTCCCTGATACGGTCAAATATCAGCACGTTTGCATCTACGGCCATACCAATGGTCAATACAATACCTGCGATACCGGGTAAGGTAAGTGTGGCCTTAAAGGCCGCCAAAATACCCAGTATAAAGATGATATTAAGTAGTAGCGCAAGGTCAGCAATAGCACCCCCCGCGTGGTAGTAGGCAATCATAAATAGGACGACAATAAGAAGCCCGATCGCAGTCGAATAGAAACCGGCCTGAATCGACTCCTCACCCAAGGTAGCACCAACGGTTCGTTCTTCAATAATTTCGAGTGGGGCGGGCAATGCACCGGAAAGTAAAATATTAACAAGGTCTTCTGCTTCTTTTACATCGCCAATTCCACTGATAGAAGAGCGTCCGTCAGAAATTTTGGTTTCCACGTTTGGGTAAGAATAAACATAACCATCCAATACAATCGCAATGGGTTTCCCGATATTAGCACCAGTAATCCGAGCCCATCGACGTGCCCCCTCGGCATTCATATTCATTGATACCCGCGGCTGGTTGGTCGTCTGATCAAAGTTTACACTCGCTTCAGAAATAACATCACCGGTCATTTCTACATCAGAACGTACCGCAATAAGCTCAAACAGCTCTTGGCCCTGCTGTGTAGTCTGGAAAGGAGTAGCGCCCCACATCAATGTTAGACTGCGAGGCATAAGCTCTTGTACTTCCGGCTTCTGAAGCAATTCATTCACACGAGCAGTATCTCGCCCTGTGGAATATCCAACTGAATATGGGTTTCGGCCTCGTGGATTCAATACTTCTAACAGTGGATTTTGTTGTCCGCCTTGCTGCAAGGTATCGGAAGTATCGGACTGGGCCTGCTGGTTGTAATAGCTAACAATTCGTTCTTTTGTAGAGCTAATCTGATCGGGTTGCCCTACAAGACGAAACTCCAGTCGTGCAGTACCTTTCAAGAGATCACGGATACGACTCTTGTTGGCCACCCCGGGCAGTTCAACAACAACACGGCTGTTGCCCTGCTTAAAGATAGCCGGCTCGGTCACACCATAACGGTCTACACGGGTACGGATAATTTCCATCGCCCTGTCAACGGCAGAATCGCGTTGCTTTTTAAGATATTTTTTGATCTCTTCGTTGCTTGATCGTCGCGTGATATCCTCCGCTTCGGATCGGTAATAACGACTGAGTCTTCCATCGGGATAACGCTGCTCAAACTCTGAGACCATCTCATCAATAAAATCGGTATCATTTTCAATCGCTTGTTCTTGAGCTGCCTTGATAACGTTGTTGAGAGTCGTATCGGCATTATTTCCGGCCAGCTCACGAAGAAGCTTTGCGGTACCAACTTCCATCGTAACGTGCATACCGCCCTGAAGGTCGAGACCTAATGAGAGAGAATTTTGACGCAGTTCTTGCAGACGCTGTGTATTTTCCTCTTTATACTCAACACGTTCGGCTTCGGGCAAATCTTCAATATAGTTTTGCTCTAAGGTATTAGCCAATGTTGGCCACAAATAATAAATTGCTATTAATAGAAAGGCCGCGATAGCGACTAATTTCGTTCCATTACCTTGCATAATAATTCGGTTTAAAAATTTTAGAATTGCGTTTCAAAAATAGTACCCCTTACAAACAGGAGTGGTGAAAAAATTGGAAAAGAGAGAGGAAGTATTAAGGTGCGCCTATTGCAATGCCACCAACCATCGGTATTAACGCAATAGAAAAGTAATTCTTAAATACAGGAGTTTGTCCCAGTCGGTGTAACGTCTTTTTGTGCTTATCAGAATAAGTATTTACTGAATTATTGAAAGGATACTTATCCGTTTTGACAACAATCAACGACTTGACCGTCTGCTGAACGGGTACACTTGACATTTCATTACCGGTCTGGAACTGATTCCATTCGATAAGCAACATCTCATAAAGCTGTTGCGAAGCCATCGACTTGTCATACGAAAAAGCAAACTCTTCATTGTTATTGCTAACAATGCGGGATGCTCTCTCTATAACTTTATCGAGATGATCTTCTGACTGACGCAAGTTTTCCAGCTCTTGCTGCAGGTCGGCTCCATTAGCTGTTTTGGCCATTGTACCCAACCAATCTGCAAAAGCGTTGGTCGAATGCCGGGCTTGGGCAGACTGTACCAACGACAGGCTGAAGCCACTGCAAATAAGCAGCACAATAATAAACTGCACGATATGTGTACGGAGTCGTTTCATCAGTGGCAGAAAATAGGGAGAAACAAAGAGCTGGACAAATGCTTTCTTTCTAAAACATTAAAAAAAACGTATTGCTGCCACCAATCCCCGGCAATACCTTCCTATAACCTGCCTAAACTGTTATTAACGTTCCTCAAGTTCAGGTTGTCGCTTATATATATACACATCAGCGATCCAGCCATAGAGTAAGGTAAGCAACAGGCTCATAAATACCGTAAATAACATGGTTGCCTGTAACGGAATTTGAGGATCAACAAACCATTCAACCCCTGCTGTTAATAGAATGGATAACCCTATAAACACTGCTAAACATTCATAGAAGAACTTCATAATAAACCTCCTTATTTGGTGGAAGGATTTATTTCAAGATGCCGAATCTACACTAATATGCCAAATAATAAAGCCCGAAAGCAGAACTGCTTTCGGGCTTTATTTATCATGAAATCAGAACAAACATCTATCAGGCTTCCTTTGCCTTCAGCATTTCGGGATTAGCCTTGGGTATATTTGCTAACATATCCCCTACCATCTTATTCAAATCATACTCGTGATTCCATCCCCACTGCTCGCGCGCCGGACTATCATCAATAGAGTCGGGCCAAGAGTCGGCAATCTTCTTTCGATAATCGGGATCATAACTGATCTCAAATCCGGGCATATGCTTTTTGATAGCCTCGGCTATCTCTTCGGGCGTAAAACTAATGGCCGAAAGGTTATAGCTTGTTCGTATTTCGATATCACTTTCATCAGCCTGCATCAGTTGAATAGTAGCATCAATGGCATCTTCCATATACATCATGGGCAGAGCATTATCTTTATCCAAAAAGCAGCTGAACGGTTCATTCTTCAGTGCTTTATAATGGATATCTACGGCATAATCTGTGGTACCGCCACCGGGTAACGATTTATATCCGATGAGCCCGGGATACCGTAAGCTTCGTACATCAACGCCGAAGTTCTCATGAAAATAAGAGCACCATTGCTCACCGGCCATCTTGCTAATACCATACACGGTGGTAGGGTTAAGCGCTACATTTTGTCCGGTATCCTTGCTGGGGGCGTCGGGGCCAAAAACAGCTATCGAACTGGGCCAAAATATTTTGTCGAGCGATTTTTCTTTCGCCAGGTTCAGCACATGCAACAGCCCATCCATGTTGAGTTTCCAGCCCAACTCTATATTTTGTTCAGCTTTAGCTGACAATAGAGCTGCCAAGTGATACACCTCTTTGATATCATGCTCATCAATAACCTTGGCAATAGCATCTTTTTTCATCACATCCAGATATTCAAACGGACCATCGGAGATACTCTCCGGGGGATCTTGAATATCGGTAGCAACAACTTCTTCTTTACCGTAGATAGAACGCAGCTTTTCGGTGAGCTCGCTTCCCAGTTGGCCACAAGCTCCTGTAATTAAAATCTTACCCATTTTTTTATCTCTTATGCTTCTTCAATTTCTTCTTGAACTTCCGTAAATGCCTTTATTGCCTGGTCCAGATGCTCCCGGTCATGGGCCGCAGAAAGCTGTACCCGAATCCGTGCTTCTCCTTTGGGCACCACCGGATAATAAAAGCCGATAACATATATCCCTTTATCTAACAGGCGTTTGGCATATTCCTGGGCCTTTTTAGCATCGTACAACATAATAGGTATAATGGGATGGGAGCCTTCCTTAATATCGAAACCGGCTTCGGTCATCTTCTCTCTAAAGTAAGTAGTATTCTCTTCGAGCTTATCTCGAAGTTCCGTAGTCTCACTCAGCAGATCCAGCACCTCAATAGAAGCTCCCGTTATCGCAGGCGCAAGCGTATTGGAAAAGAGATAAGGACGCGATTTCTGACGAAGCATATCTACGATCTCTTGGCTAGCAGCGGTAAATCCACCGGATGCACCACCCAAGGCCTTACCAAGCGTTCCGGTAATGATATCGATACGTCCCATTACATCACGATACTCATGCACCCCACGGCCGGTTTCACCAATAAAACCTGTAGCGTGGCACTCATCGGACATTACTAAAGCATCATATTTATCGGCCAGGTCACAAATCTTATCGAGCTGAGCGATAGTGCCATCCATAGAGAAGACACCATCGGTGGCAATTACTTTCACTTCTGCATCAGAAGCTTCTTGTAATTTCTCTTCCAGAGCGTCCATGTTATTATGTTCATAAACATAGCGATCAGCTTTACAGAGACGAACGCCGTCAATAATAGATGCGTGATTCAAGCGGTCCGAAATAATCGCATCATCCGGACCGAGAAGTGGTTCAAAAATCCCGCCATTGGCATCAAAAGCAGCAGCATAGAGGATAGCATCATCGGTACCAAGAAATTCAGCTAGTTTTTCTTCCAGTTCTTTGTGGATGGTTTGTGTACCACAGATAAACCGAACTGATGACATCCCATATCCGTATTCATCAATCGTTTTCTTAGCAGCCTCCAAGACGCGCGGGTGCGATGAAAGTCCCAAATAATTATTGGAACAGAAGTTGATAACCTCTTTCCCCTGGTCCGTTTTGATAACGGCGCCCTGGGGCGTGGTTATAATCCGTTCCTCCTTATAAAGGCCTTCTTCTTTTAACTCTTCGAGTTCTCCTTGTAACCGCTGCTTAATTTTCTTACCCATAATCTGTAATGATATTTAGTAATAATTTTACTGCTTTAACCAATCAACATACTGCACGTTAACAATGCATTCTCTGGCTTATTCTCTTTCAAAAAAGGATAAGTGAATAAAATCCAGGTGCTTAAAAATTTCAAATCTAAAATAAGAAGGACTGGCAGAACTAACAATCTGCATGAGGTCCTCATCTACCGAACTGACAGTAGTATTACGTTTTTACTTTCTGTTTCTCTTCCCGTTCAAACTCTTCTTGCAGATACTGCCCGGTATAACTTTCTTCTACCTTGGCGACATCCTCCGGCGCTCCTTGTGTCAGGATCTCTCCACCTTCTACGCCCCCTTCCGGACCGAGATCGATGATCCAGTCAGCTGCCTTAATGAGGTCAAGATTATGCTCAATAACAATAACGGTATTGCCTTTATCTACGAGCTGCTGAACCACATCAACAAGCATACGTACATCCTGGAAATGCAAGCCGGTAGTAGGCTCATCCAGGATATAAAGCGTATCGCCGGTACCTACTTTAGCAAGCTCTCGTGCCAGCTTAATACGCTGTGCTTCTCCACCGGATAGTGTCGTACTTGGCTGACCAAGACGGAGATAGCCCAAACCTACATCAACAAGTGTTCCCAGTATGCGATTAATAGCCGGCACCGAATCAAAGAATTCGTGGGCTTCATTAATCGACATATTCAATACATCAGATATATTTTTCTCTTTGTAATAGATCTCCAGCGTTTCCCTATTGTACCGGGCACCCTTACACGTCTCACAATCCACATAGACATCAGGCAGGAAGTTCATCTCAATTTTGCGAACTCCATCTCCATTACAGGCTTCACATCTACCGCCTTTTACATTAAAGGAAAAACGCCCCTGGTCGTACCCCCGAATCTTTGATTCGGGCAGTTCAGCAAACAACTTACGGATATGATCAAACACCTTGGTATACGTTCCGGGATTAGATCGCGGCGTACGCCCAATCGGGCTTTGATCCACCGAAATGATCTTATCCAGATTGTCGATACCATGCACCTCATCGTATGGAAGGGGGACTGATTTTGAATTATAAAACTCAGAAGACAAAATAGGCTCCAGCGTCTGGTTAATGAGTGAGCTTTTACCACTCCCGCTAACACCGGTTACACAGATAAACTTACCCAGCGGTATCTCAACATCCAGGTTTTTGAGGTTATGTCCCCGTGCATTTTCGAGACGTACCGATTTACCATTACCTTCTCGGCGTTCATCAGGATAGGGAACGACCTCTTCATCCTTCAAGAACTTGGCAGTCATTGAATCGGGATCAAGATCCTCGGGTTTGCCCTCTGTAACGATTTCTCCGCCATACTCTCCGGCTCCCGGTCCCAGGTCAAGCACATAGTCTGCAGCCTCAATTGTTTCTCGATCGTGCTCTACAACTATTACGCTGTTCCCCAGATCCCGCAAAGTCTGAAGTGATTTTATCAGCTTCACATTATCCCGCTGATGCAAACCGATACTGGGTTCATCCAGGATATACAGCACGCCCACCAGCTGGGTTCCTATCTGGGTTGCCAGGCGTATGCGCTGTGCCTCGCCCCCACTTAGGGTTTGGGCTTCACGATCAAGCGTTAAATAGTTAAGACCAACATTCAGCAGAAAGTCGACACGGTCGCGTACTTCTTTGAGTACCTGGCTGCCAATTTTTTGCTGTCGCTCATTCAACTCCAGGTTATTAATCGTATTCCGGAGCGTCGTAATATCCATATTCACCAGCTCATCAATGGTATAATCGTCGATACGATAAGAGAGAGCTTCCTTGTTCAATCGACCGCCACCACAATCCGGGCAATCGATACGGGCCATATATGCTTTGGCTTTATCGCGCTTTTTATTCGACTTACTCTCCTCGTACTGCTCGCGAATCATATTTCGCAGTCCTTTGAAGGAGTGTTTATAGGTCACATTGTCTTGACGAAAATCATAACTTACATCATACTTCTTATCGCCTCCGCCTTCAAAGAGCAGATCAATAGCCCCATCCGGAAATTCTTTGATAGGAGTTTCAAAATCAAGATCCATCGTATCCAGAACTGCTTGCAACTGCTTAAAGGCAAAGATATCACGCGGTTCTCCCAAAAACCGAATAGCACCATCTTCAATAGTCTGCTCTTTATTGGGAATAACCAGGTCGCGGTCCACATCATAGGAATACCCTAAGCCATCGCAGTTTTGGCAGGCGCCATAGGGTGAGTTAAAGGAAAAAATATTGGGAGCCGGATCTTCGTAGGCCAATCCACTTTCGGGATCGAACAGATTTTGCGAGTACAGGTGATCTTTAAAAACAACATCACCGTCCTCTTCTTTCGGTACTGATAATATCACATTTCCTTCGGCCATCTCAAGAGCCAATCGCACGCTCTCTGCAATACGCTTTTCACTCTTTTCATTAATCACAAACCGGTCGACAACTACCTCAATATTGTGCCTTTTATACCGGTCTACCTTCATATCCTCTTCCAGGTCCATCAGCTCGCCATCTACGCGAACCTGCACAAAACCCTGCTTCATCGTCTGTTCAAAAAGTTCGCGATAATGTCCTTTTCGGCCACGTACAACCGGTGCTAAACAATATGCTTTTGTGCCCTCGGGCATATCCATGATGGTTGACACAACTTGATCAGCCGTCTGTTTCTCCATTTTGTTCCCCGATTTCCAGGAATACGGCACCCCTATGCGTGCATATAACAAGCGCAAAAAGTCGTAAATTTCTGTTACTGTACCTACCGTGGAACGGGGATTTCGATTGGTCGTCTTTTGATCAATTGATATTACGGGAGATAAACCATCAATAAAATCTACCTCGGGACGCTCCATCATTCCTAAAAACTGACGGGCATAGGCCGACAGAGATTCCAAAAAACGACGTTGTCCTTCGGCATAAATGGTATCGAAAGCCAACGAAGACTTTCCCGATCCCGAAATACCGGTCACCACAACAAGCTGCTCCCGGGGAATATTAACATCAATATTTTTGAGATTGTGTTCGCGCGCGCCGCGGATGACTATATTTTCTCGCAAAGTACGTCCATATTTTTAGATTTAATTAAACTGTAAAAAATACGAATAAATCGTATCTTTTGAAGCTTTATTTCCCGATAAATTTACTCACCCGGAAACACCGCTTATAACTGTAACTCTCTCATGTAATTCGTCTGGATGAAGGATCTGTCCATTGATCTCGTCGAACTCTTTAAATTTAGCACAAAACAATACGGCAAGTATACCTCTTTTATTATAGGAGCCATGCTTACCTTTCTTGTACTCGGTGTAATCCCGAGAATACACTTTATGTTGCGTGCTCCCCAACAGCCAACAACAGAATCTCAATTTATCTCTTTAATTATTACCCTCGCACAAGTATTCCTGAGCCTGGGATTCATCAAAATTATGTTACAACTGGCACAGGATAAGTATGTAGAGGTAGTTGATATGTTCAACAACTTTAGAACATTCTTAAGCTATTTTGTTGCCAGCTTCCTCTATGGTATTGCCGTTATATTAGGTCTATTTCTCTTAGTAGTACCCGGCATCTATATTTACGTTCGCTTTCAATTCTACCCTTATATTATCATCGAAGAAGAGGTCTCAGCCTTCACTGCACTAAAAAAAAGCTTTTTTTTGTCACAAAGCCTCACCTTAGAACTCTTTTTACTGCAACTGGTAGTCATCACCCTTAACCTCTTGGGTATACTACTCTTCGGAGTGGGTATTGTTATAACCTATCCACTCACCACAATGGCAACAGCTATAGCATACAAAAGTATCACACAAGATAGTGACCACATACCTTCAACGGCTTATAAGGTATAATTGTGGAAACATTTGTGTCCTGTTTCCATTAAAAGCAAAACAAACATATAACTCTACAAAAAGATCAGCACAACTACTCTCATGCGTAATTCATTCTTCAATGGCTTTATAGTACTAGTACTACTATTAGTCTCTTGTAAAACAATTAATTCACCTACTACAAAAACATCATTATATCCATATGTCGAAGATAACCAGGTTGGCTTTCTGGATACAAATCTAACCCGCCAAATATCTGCCCAATTTAGTTTTCTAAATAACAGGTTATGGCCCTATCAATTCTCTGAGGGATTGGCCGCAGTCAATTTTTTGGGTACCGTAGGATATATTGACAGTAACGGTAACATTGCAATTGAACCTCAATTCGACTACGGCAAACCATTTAAAAACGGAATTGCCCTGGTACAAGAAGGGGGGCACTTTGGCTTTATCAATCGATCAGGCAATTATATCATTAAGCCAAAATTCTATAATGCCTACTCTTTTAGTGAGGGACTTGCTGCAGTTCAAAAACGGAGAAACGGGAATTGGGGATATATCACTTCTGATGGAGATCACCCTATCCCATTACAGTTTAATGCTGCAAAAAGTTTTAGCGAAGGACTGGCACTTGTACAAACATCTACTCACAATGAGTGGGGATATATTAATAAAGAAGGTGAAACGGTTATCGAACCGACCTATGACCAAGCTAAATCTTTTTCTGAAGGCCTGGCCCCGGTACAACTCAATTACAAACAGTGGGGATACATCAATAGGAATGGCGCTGTTATCATTGCCTCTAAATACCTAGAAGCGGAACCGTTTTCTGAAGGTAAAGCTGCGGTTGCCATGCCCCAAGACAAAAACAACCTTGACAAAAAGAAGTATGGTTTTATTAATAAGCGTGGAGAGTTCATCATCGAACCCCGTTTTGATAAAGCGTTTAGCTTTCGTGATGGTGTTGCCCGTATTAAGGTGGATAATAAATTTGGCTTTGTTGATGCCCAAGGCAACATGATAGCTGAACCCATTTACGACCACGCCTGGAACTTTCAATCCGGTATGGCTATGGTTAAACTGGGAAATAAATATGGATATATTAACAAACAGGGAATATTTGTACTAGAACCTTTAAGCTAACCTCTCTTATATAGATATAAAAGCTACCAAAAAAAGTAATTAACAAACTATAACCCCTTTTCAATTGCTCCTATGCGCATATTTCGGTATCCTTAGGGGTTTATTAGAATGTACCTAGAATAATACTTGCAATGTACTCCAAAAAAACTGTGGCTCCCGAAGTAGCAAATCCAAACGATTGGTCTCCGCTTTCCTGGAAAGATTATCCGGTTAAACAGCTTCCAACCTATCCCAACCAAGAAGAATTGGAGGAGGTATATAATCAATTACGCGATAATCCCCCACTAATCACTTCCTGGGAAGTTGAAGCCCTAAAAAAACGCCTTGCTGATGTATCAGCCGGAAAAGGCTTTTTATTGCAAGGTGGGGACTGTGCCGAAAGTTTTGCGGACTGTAAATCTCCAAAGATTGTAAACCTGCTTAAGGTTTTAATGCAGATGAGTTTTATCCTGATCCATGAGATGGAAACATCTGTTATACGCGTGGGCCGTATTGCCGGACAGTATGCCAAGCCACGTTCTAGCGACTATGAGATCGTTGACGGAGAAAAGATCCCTAATTATCGCGGTGATCTTATTAACAGTATTACGCCCGAACTTGAACAGCGTATTCCCGACCCCGAACGATTACTAACGGGATATAACAAAGCTTCGCTCACCCTTAACTTCTTGCGAGCGCTCTCCAACGAAGGATTTGCTGACTTGCATCACCCTGAATATTGGGAGCTCGATTTTATGCAGGAAAATGAGTACTACAAGGAGTATGAAGCGATGGTCAACTCCATCCAGAAAGCCGTAAACTTTATGGAGACCATTACTCCTAACCAGTTTAATACGCTCCAAAAAATTGATGTATATACCTCCCACGAGGGACTTAATCTCTGGTACGATTCTGCACAGACCCAGCGCGTACCGCGTCGCCAGGGCTGGTATAACCTGAGTGCCCATATGGTATGGTTAGGTAACAGAACACGCGACCTCGACGGAGCCCACGTAGAATACCTGCGTGGTATCCGAAACCCCATTGGTATTAAAATGGGCCCTAACTATGATATGGATCATACGCTCAAACTTATCGAGCGGCTGAATCCTATACACGAACAGGGTAAGATTGTACTCATTACTCGTTTTGGTGAAGATCAGGTTGAAGAAGGGTTGCCGGATCTGATTAAACAGATAAAACATGAAGGGATGCCCGTTGTGTGGAGTTGTGACCCTATGCACGGAAATACCTTTGCTACTGATGATAATATCAAGACGCGTAATTTTGATGCTATCATTTCTGAAATACGAAAAACCTTTGCTATCCACCGCGATCAGGGCAGTTATCTCGGAGGCGTTCATCTTGAACTTACCGGCGATAACGTTACTGAATGCGTAGGTGGAGCTAAAGGCCTGCATGAGGGAGAACTTCATGAAAACTACGAAACCTACTGTGATCCCCGCTTGAATTACCAGCAGAGCCTGGAGTTAGCTTTTCTTATTGCCAAAGAATGGAACGAAAGCTATAAGTAATATACTGGTTAGTGGTTAATAGTTATTGGTGCATATACTGATAACTATTAACCCATTATCCGGTTACCTACCCTCCTGTCACAAATACAGCTCCCCTGTCGGTTTGACTAAATGGGCTGTGACATTTTTTTCACCCTTCTCTCACAAGCCTGTAAAAAACGCAGACCTGCATTGGCTGAATGTCATAATTTGTACCTCTATATCCTGTTGGCATAGGTATTGCTCCCTTAAAAGTGAATTTGATTCAACCAACATCGAATAAAAATAATTACGAGGTACCAATTATGACACTTATGAAATATACACGACCAGGTAGCAATGCGATGTCGAAGCAGTTTTCTGATATCATGGACGAATTTTTCAACGACGCTGTGAATTCACGGCGTAATTCGTTCGTTCCCAGCATTGATATCTCTGAAACTGAAGAAGACTTTCAGATTACTGCAGAGCTTCCGGGAATGGAAAAAGATGATATTGCTGTCAACTTAGAAAACAGCCGTCTTTCTATAAGCGGTGAACGCAGTTTTGAGAAAGAAGAAACCGGTAAGAAATTTCACCGGGTAGAATCTAAGTATGGTTCTTTTGAACGCTCTTTCCAATTACCCGACAATGTTGATGAGGACAGTATTTCAGCAACATATGACAACGGATTGTTAAATATCTCTATCCAAAAGAGTGAACAAGAAGTAACTAAGAAAATTGAAATCAGCTAACACTACGCTGATCTGACAATCCCCAACATGCGGGAGTACCCGTGAACAGGTGCTCCCGCTTCTTTTTTATTAATACTGCACAATAATCTTTGGTTCCCAGTTGTTTATTGAACTGTCAGAATGTAAAAATTATTAATCCTGTATTATAAAACGGAGTTCATTATGAAACGATCTCGTTCAACTTATGCACTTTGGGCAATAGCCGCCGTATTAGTAATCGGCTTTTATTCGATTGATCTACAACCTAATCAAGCCTCTATCTTTTCGTTTCCGGATTTCCCGGGCAATGATAACGCCGAAAAAGTAAAAAATGAGTCCGCACCTTCACTGCAAGAATTTAATGATGCTATTGTTGACGTCGCCGAAGAAGCAAAATCAACGGTAGTTACGGTCAGCGTTACCCAAACGGTACAAGCTCGCCCTAATCCCCTTAGCCGCTTTTTTGGGGATCCCCGAGAGCAGCAACCCAAACGCTACGAAAGAGAAGGACAAGGTTCCGGGGTTATTGTATCTCAAGATGGATATATACTCACCAATAATCATGTAGTTGAAAAAGCAGATGAAGTAGAAGTACAACTATATAACGATAAAGTCTACAAAGCCAAGGTGGTGGGTACCGACCCCCGAACTGATATTGCTGTTTTGAAGGTAGATGCTGAAAACCTTGATGTTATCAAGCTCGGCAACAGTGAAAAAGCCCGCGTTGGCGAGATGGTACTGGCAATTGGAAGTCCCCTAAGCAATGGCCTCGCCCACTCTGTTTCTATGGGTATAATTTCTGCCAAAGATCGTAGCATTGGGATCATTGAAAAAGGTGCCGGTTATGAGAACTTTATCCAAACGGATGCTGCTATTAACCCAGGGAACTCAGGGGGCGCACTCGTTAACATGAATGGAGAGTTAATTGGCGTTAACACCGCTATTGCTTCCCGCTCTGGTGGAAGTGATGGAATCGGTTTTGCGGTGCCGGTGGATATTGCAAAGCGCGTTATGAAATCAATTATCGAAAAAGGTAAAGTAGTTCGCGGCTACCTGGGTATTACTACCGGGGGCGAAGTTGACGACACCATGGCACGAGCTTTAGGACTAGACAAATCGTATGGAATAATTGTAGGTGCGGTAGAAAAAGACGGTCCTGCTGACAAAGCCGGCCTTAAAGAAGATGATATTATCCAGACCATTAATAGCAAACCTGTGCGAAACTGGAATTCTTTCCGCACCGCTATTGCCACCTCTTCGCCAGGCACAAAGGTCAAACTAGGTATTGTACGCAATGAGGAAAAAATGACTCTCACTGTAACGCTTGGTGAACTCCCGCAAGATTTAATGGCTGATAACAATCAAGACCGACCTAATGTAAATCTAGAAAAGCAGTTAGGTTTTAGTGTGACTGACTTGACCCCTGAAATAGCGCAAGAACTAGGAGTTAGCAGTAACCAGGATGGCGTTGTCGTTACTCAAATTTCACGCCGTAGTGATGCTTATCAGCAAGGGCTAAGACGAGGGTTTATAATTACTGAGGTTAATAAAAAACCCGTAGAAAACCTCTCTGAATTTAATGAAGCGATGAACAGGCTTATGGAACAAAAGAAGGATATTGTCTTGCTCCGTGTTAAAACACAAAATGCCAGTCAACTTATCGCCTTCGAGTTATAAGCTATCAACTAAAATTCTCACAATTTGAAGCCCTCTGGTTAATTTCAGAGGGCTTTTTTTATGACAAGCTGACGAAATTAATTATTTTTATCATGTACCTGATATTATATTGGAAAATAGCCGAAAAATGATAAAACTATTTGAAATAATGTTTTAGAGAAAAGAGCACATATATATCATACAATAGTTAGTGACGAGAGTTTCTATCGATGTGCTAAATGAATAGTTTCAATCATGAAAATTTTTTTTGTTAATAATTCCTAAATCAACTATTAGAGCAATTATACTCACAGAAAGGAAATTCAAAATTTTAAAACTTGATATTGTAAATTGCTGATAAATGATGACTTCCTTAATTTTTTGCAGCATTACCGTCACTTTTGGAAAAAGATGATAATTTAAATCCAAAAATTTATACCAAACATTATTCTCAATCAAAGGATAAAGGAGTTTAACCCTAACTTCCAAAAACATAGGCAGAATTAGTAATATAGTTAGAGAAGAAATGATAGCAACTAAAGTACTATCTGCAAGTAAACCTACAAGCAAAATGAATGGAACTATCAATACGGCAACAATTATATTTGTAAAAAAGGCGTAAAAGTATACTAATGGTATAAAACTGAAATTGATTAAAAGTTGAATAAAAAAAGCTGACCAAAATAACGTTATCAATAAAGCAAATATGCTAAACATACCTAGATATTGATTGAAGAAAATTTGAGCTCTACTTATAGGCTTAACACAAAAGAAATCCATAAATGGGGTACTGTAAAAAATATGTGAGTGGGATGATGTTATGAAGATACCCAATAATAAAACAATCGATATATATATCATGAAACTATCACCGTATCCAGTAACTGTCGATGGCCTACCCAAATATTTAACATCTAAAATTACTCTTTTAGAAAACTCAAAATTGTAGCTATACAATAGAAACCATCCTAAGAATAGTGATATGATTATACTTAGGTAGAGTAGTTTAGATTTAGATAATTTCCTTAAATAAATTCTTACTGGTGTTAGTCTCATTTTCAGTTTAAATATTTTATAACTTCTTTTTCTAGATCAAATTGTTTTTTTTCGATTGAGATAATACTAATATTGTTTTGGTCTAGTATGCGCAATGCCTCATTGATACTCTCAGTGCTTACATTAAGATAGTGATAGGCTTCATTAGAACCCACCGTCAAAAACAGGTTGTTCTCGGGTATAGATTCATCGGACGCAATTGTGATTTGGTGTAAGACCTCTTTCTTTTTTAGATCATTAATATCGTAAGTCTTTGAGATACTACCCTGATCTAAAATACCCACTTTATCGCAAATCATTTCCACTTCACCTAGTAAATGAGAATTAATTAGAATCGTTTTACCATTCTTTTTTGTATTCTTTAGAATTTTTCGGACTGCGTCTTTTGCCATTGGATCTAGGCCATCAGTAGGTTCGTCCAGAATTAATAAATCTGGATCATTACAGAAAGCGTGTATCAGTAATAGTTTTTGTTTAGTACCTTTCGAGTATTTGGAAATCCTTTTGTCAACATAGCTTTCAAAGTTCAATAAATGTATTAATTCTGAAACTTTCGTGTTGCTACTTAAAGAATCTATATTACCCATATCTTTTAAAAATTGATGCCCTTTCAGAAAGCCAAACGAATTAAACCTCTCCGGCAAATAACCAATTCTAGAATTTTTTACTGGATTTTTTGGGTTTTCCCCGAAGACTTTACAACTCCCTCCTTCAAATGATAGTAGCCCCAAAATAATACGAATAAAGGTAGTTTTACCAGCACCATTTCTTCCTAATAAGCCAAATGCTTCACCTGGTTTTATAGTCAGGTTGAGATTTTTTAAAACACTGTCAGTGCTGCTAAATAGTCTATTTTTATAAGATTTAGATATGTTCTTAGCTTTAATTATTTCCATATCTTTTATTTTTTGAAATTTCCCAAATTTCAGATTCAAAACCACCAGTTATGTAAAAGTTAGAGGAGCTACCGGATTCAATGATCCCAGAAGAAAGTTCTACATCTACTGAATAAAGATATGAATATGACAAATCAAACAAATAAATGTAGCTTTTAATATCAGAATAAATACCACCTTTAAGAAAAAGTATTTCTTCGTTAGTTGGATCAAATTCTACATTTTGGATAAACGTATTTTGTGGAGTGCCAATTGTTGATAGTTTAATTTCATTAGTTAGAAAAGGTAAATTAAAGGACTTCTTTAACCTACCAGCAGAGTCATAAATTTGAACTAGATTTTTATAGCGGTACGCAAATATAAGGTTATTATTGCCATCAACTGTTAGTGTTCCCGCATTTAATAAAGCCGTATCATCCGGATTAACTTGAAAAAACCTGTTCAATAATTCTTTGTTTAAGCTATAGGTTTCAAAAATAACGCCATTTGGTCTATAAAGCTGAACCACTAAATTTCTGTTATTATCAAATGAAACATCAAAAGGCCGCCCCTCCTTAACTAATATTTCTTTACATTCAGAAAAGTCCTCTCTAATTAAAATAATTTTATTGGCATCTAAATCAGGTATTGCCATCCAACCGTATCTCAAATCACCAAATAAAGGTTTGTCTAACTCACAAGGTCCTTTGCCCTTTTTGCCCCACTTCGACAAGAAATCTCCCTTCTTATTAAATTTTAATACTTCTCGATTGGATTTATCTATTACAAAAATAAATTTATCGTTCGTTAATAGACCAGAACTTTTGAAGTATGAAGTTGAATCATTAGGACCTCTGATTAAAGTACTGTCAACAGATAAAATTTCTTCTGATGGAGCAGACCTATTTTTAGCACAACTATTGCACAAGAATACAAATAAAGCTGAAAAACCTAATATGTATCTAAATTTTTTTTTCATGTTATTAAGGTATTCAACAATCTTTAAAAATAAAAAAGCTACAGCTTTAGAAGCCTGCAGCCTACAAATACAATTATGGCATTAAACTTTAACCAGTAATTTCATTCCAGTAATAAGCGATATCACAACCAGCACGGCACCCACTTCTCTGCGCACCGTCAAAGAATGTATCTCCAGTATAATCCTCATTACATCCAGTGATACATTTATCTCTGGCCTTATCATTTTCTGATTCTTCCTTTTTTGCAAAAGCTGAAGATACGAGTGATATCGCAACACTGTAGAATTCTCCCTCATTTGCATCAGTTTCTGTTGTTTGATACTGTATATTGAAAGTTAAAGTTACAAATCCTAGTAATACAACTGGTATAACTATGATCTTAAGTAGTCCTTGTAAATTATTCATAACAATAATTTAATTAATGTTGGTTAAAGCGCTTGTTATTAACATATATATATATATTCTTTCCCAAATATTAATTCGGCAGTGACGGCATCGGCTTTGCCGTACCGGTTGATATTGCCAAACGCGTAATGAAATCAATTATCAAAAATGGGCGTGTAGTACGTGCTTATCTTGATATTGCAGGACAGGACATTACCCCTACCCTGGCAAAAGCATTAGAGTTGGATAGCAACAGGGGCATTGTCGTAAACCAAGTAAATGAAGATACCCCCGCAAAAGAAGCCGGACTTCAAGAAGGCGATATTATCCAAAAGCTAAATGGGAAAGAAATATTAAATTATGGAAACTTTCATACAAACATTGCTACTTCGAGTCCCGGTGATAAGATACAGTTACATATTTTACGGGACGGTGAAACAAAAAAGATATCTGTTACTCTAGGGGAACTGCCCAATGAACTGACTATGGATGAACAGACTACTACTGATAAAACAATGGAAAAACAGCTGGGTTTTCGTGTGCAAGATCTAGCACCTGAAATTGCACAACAGCTTAACTTGGACCAAGACCAAGAAGGGGTGGTTGTAAGTCAAATTTCACAACGAAGCGAAGCCTACCGGCAGGGCCTGCGTCAAGGACATGTTATTACCAGTGTTGGCAATCAATAGACTTTAATGATGCCATCAATAATCTGTTAGAACAAGAAAAAGATGTAGGTTTACTTCGGGTTCTGACCGATGAAAATAACTGTTTAGTTGCCTTTGAGTTATGAGGTAGATGATCACTATAGCTAGATACAGGAGGCTCTCCCACACAGGAGGGCTTTTTTTATGACAAGCTGACGAACTACTGCTATTAACTTGACAATTCGTTAGCTTTTGGATTCTGGCACTTTATTTGCTCTCTTATATAGTGAAATCTCGAAAAAGCTCTATGATGCCACAATAACATTATGGAATACAAAAACTATTACGACATACTGGGTGTTAGCAAAAATGCTTCTCAGGATGAGATAAAGAAGGCATACCGTAAGAAAGCGGCTAAATACCATCCGGATAAAAACCCCGATGACCCCTCTGCTGAGGACAAATTTAAAGAGCTTGGTGAGGCATACGAAGTATTGCAAGACCCTGAGAAACGCAAGTTGTATGACAAAGTCGGTAAAGACTGGAAAAAATATCAGCGTGCCGGCGGTACTGCTGATGGCTTTGATTGGTCTGATTATGCTCGTCAAAGTCGCCGGAGCCGTGGCTACAGTAATGGGGGACAACAGTATCAAACCGGATTCGACATCAATGACCTCTTTGGCGGAGGCGGTGGTGGACGAAGCGGAGCCCAACAGGGACAAGGGCGCAGTTTTTCCAGCTTTTTCGAAACTATTTTTGGCGGGGCAGGCGGTGCCAGCCCCTTTGGACAGCAAGCCCAAAGCCAACGCTCTCGCCGCTACCAAAGCAATGCCAGACAACAGGGCCGGCAAGCTACAGCCAAGAAGAATTTAAACGCCGAAGTTACCATCCCACTGAAACAAGCCTACAACGGAACTTCTCGAACAATCCGTGTGGGCGGCGAAAAAATGAAAGTTAAAATACCTGCCGGTATAGAAGATGGTCAGCGCCTCAAATTAAAAGGGAAAGGATCTACCAAAGCCCGCGGTGGTGCTCGCGGCGATCTTCTTTTGACCGTTCGTATTGATATGCCGGAAGGTTATGAACGCAAAGGGAATAACCTGTACTACGATCATCCCCTTGATCTTTATACGGCTGTGCTCGGAGGTGATACTGTGGTTGATACTATTGCAGGTAAAGCAAAACTAACAATCCCTGCAGGCACTTCAAGTGGTAAACTGTTTAGACTCAATGGCATGGGCATGCCCGAATTCCGTAACTCTTCAAACAAAGGTGACTTGTTAGCCCGCATGCAGGTGCAAGTACCTGAGAACTTATCAAAAGAAGAAGAGAAACTGTTTAATAAGTTGGCAAAAGAAAGAGATAGTTAAGCAACAATTTCTTTCTTTTTAAAGTCCTTGAAATTCAGATAGAGTGAAATCAGCAGTACTAAAAAGAAACAACTGGCTGTTGTAAAATCTACTATCATAGCGCTTAGTTCTATCCCCGTTAATTGCTGAATCAAAAACTGAATATAGGAATTGGGCATATCAGTCTCCCCCAGTTTCTGACGTACCTGCCAGTGCCAGTGTGTAGAGTGACAATAACCAAAGCCATGCTATAACCAGAGAAAGGTCATAGCCGGCAGCCTAATAAGCCCCCTTTCGGACCTTTCCCGTTAACCAATCAATGGAATACTTAATGGTTTATAATTTGTACCTATTTAGTTTTTTCTTTAGAGTGAAAGTAAGCTTAATTATTTTGGGCTTATAATAAATAACTAACCATCAAACATTATGCTTAAAAAACTATTCTATCTTTGAGTATTCTTTTCGGAATATTAGTCTTGGGATCTCCTATTCTCAATTCTTATGCAAATATTAACGCTAAGGATACAACTGAAAGTGTAAAATGTAACAGCTCTGGCTCTTGGTGGGTTAGCTGTGACTATGACCCGGGATCAAATACTGTTACGATAAATTGTGACTACGGCGGAGAAGACCCCTGTGGAAAAGCGGAAGTAGAATAATGTAATAATAATAGGAGTGCTTAATAAATAATTAAGCACTCCTATTCCAAAAAAAATCTTATGAACATTATTGAAAATTTAAGACCAAACCCTCTGTGTATTGCGTTCTTTCTTGCTCTTTTTTTAGTCACAAGCAACAATAACGCTTTTAGTCAGTATGCCAAACAGAATCCATCAAAGGCTTTCAAGGATTTATTTGTCAAAAACAAAGAAATATTTATATCAATAGATGAAAATACGCTCTTAGACAGACCTGTTTCTATACTTCAAACAAAAAACGACCAGCTAATTTGGGGTGAAAAAGAAGGAATAAAAGTTTTTGACCAATCGGGAGCTCTTATAAAGAAAGTTGAACTATCAGGTCGTGGTCCCGGTGAATTAATTAGGGCTTCGCAATACAATCTAACTGAATCTAATATTACTATTCTAGATGCCTCACAACTAAAGGTTATAGTTCTAAACAATGATTGTGAATTCCAACACGAATTCTTGGTTGCAAAAAATAGAACCAAGTTACATGCTAAATCAAGCAAGGGTAACTATTACACTTTAAATGAATTGATGTTAAACTCAGAGACCCCTGCACTTTCTAAATATGATAGTACAGGTACAAAAATTGCAGAATGGGGAATTGTTCCATTAACTGCCAAAACACAAAGAGCAAATCAAAATGGAGGTGGTATTACGTCTGATGGTCGCGGTAACATTTACTATTCATACCAAGGTGATTTTCGGATCTGGAAGTTAAACACATCTGAAAATTCTATCAGTATATTTAAAAACAAGCCTTCATATTTCAAACCAATATCACAAAAAGAATTACAAACAACTCAAAGAGCAAGAAAACTTTTTTATCTGGGCTATAAGGGAACCAGACTTACGGGGCTTTTCTTTCTTAAACCGAACATTATACTACAACAATTTGAAACTGGAAACCCTTTTAATAAGCCTAAAGAAGAATTAACCTACTATTTAGAAATTTGGAATACTAGTGGTGAAAAATTAGCCTCCAAAATCGAAATACCTTATCCCATCGCTTGGGTTGATCAGAACTCAATTACACTACCTACGATGTATCCCTCAAAAATTTTACAACAAAAAGGGGAAATTAAGGCATTTAAAACTTTCACCATACAAATTTCAAAGTAGAAAATATCCATATCGCCGCATCCGAACTAAGTTCCCCCAAAAACTTATCGGATATGTAAAGAGAGCCTTTAAGTGAACTTAGAGTGTCTACCTAAATCAGCCTTCACCAACTTTCCAGTTTACATAAACTGAAACTACTAGAACAGCCACAAAAAGTATCCCGGTCCACATATCAACAACATTTGCTGATACCTTAATGCCTAGAAGCTCATCTATCAAAAATTTAATGTATGAATTAGGCATATCAGTATACCCCAGTTTTTGGCGCACCTGCCAGTGCCAATGGGTACACGGGCAGTACCCAAAACCATACCATATGCCAAGGCCAAACCAAGAAAAAGCTGTCAACAAGAGCGTTGCCAAATTCCATCGCCGTGTTTTCTTCCATATCCACCCGAAGAGATTAAATAGGATGAACAGGGTATGGAAAATGATAAAACCGACATCCAAAAGAGTATACATATTAAAAATTCGTTAAACGACTTACCTTTCTGTTAAAAAGTAGTGATATTCAGCTTTGATAAAAATCACTCTTAGAACGTACTAGACATGTTGATTACTTTCCTGTTTGCCTTCTTGTTACTCAACCCTGCCACAAATGATCATGATACCAATGTTTGGGGTACCAATGGTCACCGTATTGTGGGAGATATTGCCGCTGATTATTTAAGTCCGGATGCTCGCAAAGCGGTAGACCGTGTACTGGGCCCTACCTCCATGGCTATTGCCAGCACCTGGATGGATCGCATTAAATCTGACCCCGCTTACGATCACACGCACAGCTGGCACTGGGTTACCATTCCCGATGGGATGACATACGAAGAGACGGAAAAAAATCCTGATGGAGATCTGATCAATACTATTCGTACTATTGTTCGGGAATTAAAAAGTGGTGCCCTTAACAAGCAAGAGGAACAGGAAAACCTTAAAATGCTTATCCACTTAATTGGGGATATTCACCAACCCCTGCATGTAGGCACCGGCAAAGATCGCGGTGGCAATGCCACGGAGGTTGAGTGGTTTTATGAGGAATCGAATCTGCACCGCGTTTGGGATTCGGAGATGATCAAAGATCGCAAATTGAGCTATACTGAGTTTTCTACGGCTATCAATCATCCTACTGATGAGCAGTTAAAAGAATGGCAAGATTCTGGTGTTTTGGACTGGGCAAAAGAATCTATGGCGCTTCGCGAGCAGGTATATGATCTGCCTGAGGACCACCAAATTGGTTATGAATACCAATATGAAAATTATGATCTTCTCAACAGGCAACTTCTTAAAGCCGGGGTACGCCTTGCCGGCGTACTCAATGAGATCTATGGTGATTAATATCTCTTTGTATTGTAACCTTGCCTGCCAACGGCTGTAATGCTGTTACCAACTCAACGTTCTCAAAATGAAGTCTCCCTCCATGCTTGCAGGGAGGGAACAAGGGTGGGTCAGCCCAGCACGAGCGGAACGACACGGCAATCTCCCTGAATAAACTGGTTGATGTATAAGGGATTCTCTTTAGGAGATCCTGAAATAAATTCAGGATGACAAGAGTTTTTATAAAAAGGAAAAGAATAGATATTCTCGGACATCCTCCGCCACTACGTTAAAACTTCGAGGCGCATAGCTGCACCTTCTTCGGTTTCCTTCAACAGCCCCATCACTAGTAGTGCCACAAGGAGGAATTTTTCTTGCCCTTTAGATCCTACGCGAACCTCTTAAGGGAGATCCCTCGGCTACGCTTGGGATGGCATTGCTTTTGTCTTTTAATCAACGGCTGTCATTGCGAGGAGTACCGTGGGTTCGCGGGACGACGCGGCAATCTCCCTGAATAAACTGGTTGGGGTGTGAAGACTGCCCTTTAACTTCATTCGTTGCGCTCAAGATGACTCTACCCTCGCGCAAGCGTCTCGCTTGTGCGTTTATCCGTTTCCTCCACCATTGTAGCTCTGTGAAACGAGGTACTAGTAAGCACACCTCTCCCGCTTCGCGGTGCTCCCCTCAAGGGGAGATGGATTATCCCCAAAAAGTACTAGCCGAACACTTGCCCCATCACCTCTTCGTGCATCTGCATCGCATCTTCGCCCCACAGGACAAAGCGTATTAAACTTAAAGATCGCGAGGTTGATACTTCTTCCTTGACTGTTCGAAATGCAACCTCGGCCGCCTCTTCCATCGGGTAACCAAACGCTCCTGTTGAAATAGAGGGAAATGCGACTCTTGAGATATCATGTTCTTTAGCCAGTTGCAGGGAATTACGATAACAGTTTGCCAACAGCTCCTCTTCTGGCTCATCTTTCCCATATACCGGTCCCAGGCAATGAATGACATAATCATTCGGCAGACCATGTCCACCGGAAATAACAGCTTCACCGGGTTTGATAGGCGCCATAGAACGGGTTTCTTCTGTTAGTTTTGGTCCTGCCGCATGATGAATAGCCCCAGCTACACCTCCACCGGTGCGAAGCTGGGCATTAGCCGCATTAACCACTGCTTCGATATCAGATTGACTGGCGATATCTCCTCGCTTAAGTTCGATTGTCACATCATTGAGTGTAACGGTATCCATATCTCCCCAAGATTTATTAGCATTACATAGAACGTAATATCCCAGACGCTTTCATTCAATCCAAAAATGGTATCTCTGTTTCAAATGATAAGAGTCCACCATCTTCCTTTTCGGTTGAATCTTCAGCTGTAATGAGACGCCTATTCCACAAAATAGCCATCCCATATGCTTCTCATTTTGACCCTCTTTCTCTATTCATCTTCTCCTGTTAAAGTGTTCTAATTCTCTGTTTTTATGTGATTTTGTCAATAAAACATCCCCGGATATCGCCTTAGAATCTGTCAAAGATACTTATTTCGGTTTGATGTTGGCAGAAAGCTGTTATTTTTCTGATGAAAAGGCAATAGCTTCCAACTTTAATACCATAAGAGTCTGTAATTTAGACATAAATGCAAGTGCGGTATGGTATTAGCACATATTATAGTGAAAGGATAAAAAGAAAATTTTTAAATAGATCTACTCCATTATGAATTTGGATAAACTTACACTTAAAGCACAAGAGGCTGTCAAAGATGCGGTTGATCTGGCTTCTGAGAATAACCACCAAGCAGTTGATCCATCGCATATTTTGTTAGCCTTGTTATCAGATTCTGATAATGTGGTAAATACCGTACTAAACAAGGTTGGCGTACGACTGCCACAGCTTAAAAATGAATTACAAAGTCGGGTAGATAAGCTACCGGTTGTCAAAGGCGCCTCTGTTTCGGGTCAATATTTGTCAAATGATTCCAAGGGACTTTTTGATGAGGCACAAAAGTCGGCCGACGAACTTGGTGATGAATATATCAGTTCGGAACATGTACTCATTGGTATGCTGGAAACCAGCAATAAGGCCGGCAGCCTGTTAAAAGAACACGGCGTTAAGAAACAAGATGTCTTAAAAATATTGCAGGATGTTCGCGGCTCTCAAAAAGTGGACGACCCTAATGCCGAAAGCCGCTATAATGCACTGGATAAATATGGCCGAGACCTGAATGAAGAAGCCGAGAAGAATAAGCTAGATCCAGTTATTGGGCGTGATCAT
This sequence comes from Fodinibius halophilus, assembly GCF_011059105.1. Lineage (GTDB taxonomy): Bacteria > Bacteroidota > Rhodothermia > Balneolales > Balneolaceae > Fodinibius > Fodinibius halophilus. The sequence continues at coordinate 82,491 of NZ_JAALLS010000004.1, forward strand.
GAGATTCGCCGCGTAATGCAGATTCTCTCGCGCCGTACCAAAAACAACCCAGTACTGATTGGAGAACCCGGCGTTGGTAAAACAGCTATTGCCGAAGGCCTCGCCCTGCGGATTACCAAAGGCGATGTGCCGGAAAGCTTGAAGACAAAACGCATTGTTGCCCTCGATATGGGGGCCCTGATGGCCGGTACCAAGTTCCGGGGAGAATTCGAAGAACGTCTTAAAGCGATTGTCAATGAGATTACCGATTCGGCCGGTGAAACCATTCTCTTTATTGATGAGATCCATACCCTCGTAGGAGCCGGTGCTGCCGAGGGGGCCGTAGATGCTGCCAATATCCTTAAACCATCGCTGGCACGCGGAGAACTGCATGCTATCGGTGCTACTACCCTCGATGAATACCGTAAACATATCGAAAAGGACCGTGCGCTGGAACGTCGTATGCAGAAGGTACTCATTGAAGAACCCTCGGTTGAAGATACGGTTTCCATCCTGCGAGGACTCCAAGAACGCTATGAGCTGCACCATGGGGTCAAAATCCGTGACGAAGCTCTTGTAGCCGCTGCAGAGCTCTCGCATCGGTATATCAGCGAGCGTTTCTTGCCCGATAAAGCGATCGACCTTATTGACGAATCGGCCTCGCGACTGCGGCTGGAGATCGATTCCATGCCGGAAGAGCTTGACCAGGTAGAACGACAGATTCGTCAGCTCGAAATCGAACGCGAGGGCTTAAAACGCGGTGACAATGAAGAAAAGATTGAAAATATTGAAAAAGAGCTGGCCGACCTCGAAGAGGAACGTTCGACCATGCGCAATCAGTGGGATACTGAACGCGATCTCATCAAGAAAACGCGGGACCTGAAGAAAGCTATTGAAACAGCCCGCAACCAGGCTGAAAAAGCTGAGCGGGAAGGGCAGTATGAAAAGGTGGCCGAACTGCGCTATGGCACCATCAATCAGCTAGAAACAGACCTTGAGGAAACCAAGGAACAACTGGAAGAGGTGCAAGAAGGCCGCGCCATGCTCAAAGAAGAAGTGGAGTATGAAGATATCGCCGATATCGTATCACGGTGGACCGGCATCCCGGTAACAAAGATGCTGGAAAGTGAGCGCGAAAAATTAGTTCACCTGGAAGATGAACTCCATAAACGCGTAGTAGGACAAGATCCTGCTATTGAAACAGTATCCAATGCGGTACGTCGTTCGCGCGCCGGCCTGCAAGATGCCCAGCGCCCCATCGGCTCGTTCTTCTTCCTTGGTTCAACCGGTGTGGGTAAAACCGAGCTGGCCCGCTCGTTGGCCGACTTCCTCTTTAATGATGAGGATGCGATGGTCCGTATCGATATGAGTGAATATATGGAGCGCCACAGCGTAAGCCGACTGGTGGGAGCGCCTCCTGGCTATGTAGGCTACGACGAAGGCGGTCAGCTTACAGAAGCGGTACGCCGCAAGCCGTACTCCGTAATCTTGCTGGATGAGATCGAAAAAGCACATGCCGATGTATTCAACATGTTGCTACAGGTTCTTGATGAAGGTCGACTAACTGATAACAAAGGCGTTACCGTCGACTTTACTAATACGATCATCATCATGACCAGCAATATCGGATCGCATCTAATATCAGATAAGATTGAAGAAACCGGTGGGGAGTTTACTGATGAAGTTTATAATAAGCTTCAAAATAAGCTGATGGATCAGCTTAAGAAGGAGATCCGTCCGGAGTTTCTCAATCGTGTGGATGATATCATCGTTTTCCATCCGCTCGAGCAAGAACATATCCGTGATATCGTAGACATACAGCTAAAACGGGTTCACAAGATGCTCGAGAAGAAAGATATCAAGCTGTCGGTATCCGACCCTGTAAAAGATTGGTTGGCCGAACGCGGTTACGATCCGGTCTACGGTGCTCGTCCGCTGAAGCGTCTGATCCAAACGAAGATCATTGATCAGCTTGCAACAGAGCTCATTAAACGTCCAGAAGAAGGCGAAACACAGTTTGAGGCGACCATCAGTGATGATGGCGAACGCATTGAATTTGCTGAAATCTATGAAGACGCCGAGGCCTGGGCTGAGTAAGACCGGTTTACAGTGAGCAGTAGGCAGTATTCAGATTAACAGCTAACGACCGGTTATTTAGCTGGATGTTGATTTCGCTCATTACCTACTCCAATGACTTTCACTGCTTCTATCTACTCCCGTATCTCTGCTACGGGAGAGGTAGGAGCTTTCCTCATTCTGGTACAAATCACAGGAATGAAGAATAGATTTTGGAAAGAATTATCTACTAACTTTAGCTATTCCCAAAATCTATAGTTAATTGTTCAACCGGAACCTGGTTTATGGTCAATATTAAACCATATTTGCCTCGAAGCTGTGATTGCAACTGAGTAATACCGCTGTTTAAATCTAATTTGAACCGATATAATTGGTCTCCATGCTTGTCCTTTAATTTCACAAGTTTATTCGTTTGCTCGCTTAGCGCTTTTGCAAATCTTGGAAGCGTTGCCTGCACATCCCATTGCCCATTTTTCATTTCACTTTTAAACTCTACCTTCTCTTTAGGTTGATTTGTGGCTGCCTGTTCAAGTTTTTCAGCAGCATCAACAGACAAAGCATATTGTTTCTGCTTAATACTATCTCGATGAATATTATAGTTAAAATAATTTTGCATACGTGATAGAACCGAATCTCGAGCTGACTCAAAATCAGTGCTTTCTTTCCAGCGAATTTCGACCTTATAATTCTGCCGGGTATGGGGATTATCCAGCACTTTAATGGGATTATTGACATACAGTTCATCCAATATATAATTTAAGTCACCGTAACGCTGAAAGAACATAGGACCGGTGGCTTTCCCCTGAACAGCGTTACCAACGTTACTAAATTTTGCCTGAAAGTCGGCCCCATCCATTACAAAAAGTACAGAATCTTGCAAACCAACAGCTTTTGTGGCGACTTCTTGCTTTGTATTCTCATTTTCTTGTGCCCACCCAATAGCCAAAAGAAGAAGAGAAATCAGAAATGTATTTTTAAAAAACTGCATGATAAATAGATATAGTATATAACTTAGATGATAGTTTATGCCAGCTACAGTAAAACGAAATAATTTTCCTTCAAAAAATATTTATAGAAAGTAAGAATTAATAAAAAAACTCTTCTCACCAACTACTATCATCGCGCAAGCATCTCGCTTGTGCGATATCCCCCAATATAGACAAACACAATGGTTACAAACGCCGATTACTTTACCAGAACCATTTTTTGAACTGTTGATTGGTCCTCGAATTCAATCCGGCAAAAATAGATGCCAGAGGCATAGTCCGACGCATTCCACGGAACCTCGTGTGGCCCTGCTGAATATACTCTGCGTGCAATTTCTTCCACGAACTGTCCCATTGTGTTCCATACCGTAAGACGTACAATGCCGGCTTCAGCAAGGGAAAAGGTGATGTTTGTTGTCTCCCTAAAAGGGTTGGGATAATTACGTACAGAATCTACAGCAACAATAGGTTCAGAGGACTCCTCAATTAATCCTTTTACCCTGTTTCGTATTTGGGGCAACTGGGTATATAGATTCTCTCCCGGGCACAAGGTACTGCACCCATCGCGATGTCCGCTTATGGTTTTTAAGTTTAGCTGACTTGAACTATGATACTCACTAGCCAGTGGATCAATTTCTTTCTCATCAGACTTCCAAGCCAACAATTCAGAAAGTGATTCTTTTGCCTCTTCAGATGGATTTACTTCTTCAAAATTGCCCATCATACAAACACCCATAGTATTGGAATTTGTCCCGCAGAAATGGGCGCCCTGCACTTCATCATCGCCGTTGATCCAACCTCGTCCCTGGTACACTACTCCATTGGGATCCACCAGCCAGTTATAGCCAATATCGCTCCAACCATTGGTGTTCACATGATAATCCCATATCGCCCTAACTACGGCCGGCCAGTCATTCGATGAGTTTGTACCGGCGGAATGGTGTACAATTTGATGCGTAACATCGGTCAACGGGTAGGAACCGCTGGGCTGTTGGCCATCGGGGCAATCCCACCCGGTACGACTCACATAATCGGGCATAGGGTATTGCTGCTTATTTTGTTTCCTCGGATCGGTTCTGCGGCCAGACTTGGCCTTTGCATTTATCTCTTTCAATCGCTTGGCAGACGTAGCTCCGGGGCTGGTGAACGAAAATCGCAATGAACGCAGGTTTACCCCGGCAGAAGCCTCCCCTTTTATCGATATCCGAAATTGAATAGCAGCTGTTGACTTGGGCAAATACTGTAGTGTCCCTACTAACGTATCCGCAGTTGTAGTAAGATGTGCATCAGGGTTAATCGGTTTCCATGCAGACCACTGCTGATTATCCTTTGAATAACGAAGCTCTAACCCAACAGCTGATATACCATCCGGGGTATTAGCGAAGATCAGCTGACTGCCAACCCCTAAGAAGGGAGCCGCCTTTTCAATTGGAACAGCTATCTCATCCGACAATAGGGAAGCATCTTCATCGGAAGTAGCAGCCTCAATACCCTTCTTCGTTTTAACTACGTTATCTGTCGCCTTTAACTGGTGAGTAGTACTAAAATTGATTGCAATATATTCTGTATGAATTGTAGCAGAACTTTTTTGCCAATCTGATACTTTTTGTTGACCAATCAGCTGGGAGGACACCACCAGTAGAATAGTTAAAAACCCAATAACGCTCTTGAGTTTAAAATCCATATTAAATTCAGTTTAGGGTATAATTAGACCATTGGTAACTGAATAAATATTAAGTGCATATCCAAATGAATGTTTCGAACTATCTTATGGCAGCTCAAGTATATGCTGGATTTCAGGAGCTATCCCATTTAGAACAAGCCAATAATAAGACCGGCAATTCCAAATCCTACGAGATGGTATCCACCGTCAATGGCAAACAATTTTAACGACATATCATTATACAGACCGTTTACTCCTACTGTTGTGAGCACAAAGCCTGCTCCCGCCGAAAGCCCCACATACAATCCCTGCAGTGCTGTATTGGTACCGAGGGCCGCTATAAACAGTGCCAATGAGAGGCCCACGATCAATTGCAAAATAAATGAATACAGGTAAATAACAGGATTCGGGGGCTCCGGATGCTCATCCATTCCCTTTTCTCTCATCCACACCTTTCCCCAAAGCGGTCCATACCAAATTCCACCAATTAAAAAATAGGCCGCGCCAGCCGCTATAATCGACAACCAGTTTAATGATATAAATAACTCTCCCATCTTTCCTCCGTTTTATTATTTATAAAATATATTACACCAACGATATTATGGTTTTCACCATTTAAAGCCATACAAAACTATTTTCCCCTTTCTACCAAGCTAAACCAATTGCCAAAAGGATCTTCAAATATAGCTTCTGTCCCGTAGAACTCTTCTTGTGGGGACTTTTTAAAATAAACGCCTTTACTTTTTAACTCTTCATAGGTTGCATAAATATCAGTACAGTCAAACACTCCAAAGCCAAATACTCCATCTCTGATAAGACTCTGTAAAGCACCAGCTTGTTTTTTATCGAGGCTCATACCTACTTCTGCCTCCATGAGAATAATTTCCGGTTCAGGCTGATCCGGAGAACAGATTGTAACCCATCGGTTCCCCTCTCCCATATCAGCATCCTCTTTTAGCTCAAATCCCAGCGTATCTACATAAAAATCGATGGCCTCATCCTGGTCAAGAACATATATAGTTGCATGCGATAATCGTGAAATCATAGTCGTTGTGTTTAGTGAATAATTAGTGATACACACTCAAATCTATATAAGCATACCAAACTTTGCTTCTCGAAAGTTGCGGTATTAATAAAACTGTTGCACAAAGCATCCGGGCACAACAGTTTTGGGATTTATTGCTCTATTATTTCTCTTTGCCCGATATGTTGATGGCGATTCGCCCACTCGTCTTTTGAACAAGGATGAAAATGATCCCACACTCTCAAATCCCACTTCAAAACAGACCTCGGAAACGGACATATTTTCTTCTCTCAGTAGTTCACGGGCCTTCTTTAGGCGCAAACCCGTACAATATTGATGGGGTGTTTGTCCATACGTATCCTTAAAAAGACGTAAAAAGTGATATTTTGAAAAATGAGCCTCATCTGATATTAGGTCTAAATCTATTGACTCATCAAAATGGGTATCAATATACCGCTTGGCTGCAACGATACGTCGATAACGATATGCTTTCGGATAATCCCGTTGGTCTTGTTCACTCATGATTTTATGGTTGGTGATCGCCTACATCGGGTACTAAAATAGATATGTACGAAAAAACAGCATCAATTGTAAGGCTATCCGGAATAATCTACTCTCAGCGAATAGCTATATTTCTCCCCTCTTTTAGTATTTCTATTCCACCAAACCTTACTAAAATAAGTAGTGACACGGTGCACCGTGCCACTACCCAAGAAACTGCCTTATATTTAAATAACTATTATCCTAATAATTGATCTGGATTCAATCCCTTCAGATCATCCACAATAAACTCGCGCCCTTCGCGAATTTTTTCGCCGTCGAGATACACATCAGCGCCAATACAAACCAGATCCCAGTGGATATTACTTTCGTTTCCGTTGGGAGCAATTTCGTAGTCATTGCCAAGCGTCAGGTGATTAGAACCGTAAATCTTTTCATCAAACAAGATATCGTACATCGGTTCTTCAATCACGGGATTCAGCCCAAAACTAAACTCACCAAACTGTCGCGCGCCGGCATCAGTATCCAAAATATCCTGCAATGCCTCATTGTTTGAGGAATCGGAATCGATAACCACACCGTCACGGACTTCCAGCTTCACATACTCAAAAGGGTTGCCCTGATAGACCGACGGCGCATAAGTAATATGCCCGTTCACGGATGATAAAATAGGTGAAGAAAAGAGCTCGCCGTCTGGAATATTGCGCTTTCCGAAACAGGGGATCCAGGTCTGTCCCTTCACCGAAAATTCAATATCAGTTCCTTCCCCTTCCAGGCGAATCATATCCGTATCTTCCAATCGATCTTGCAGAGGTTTCATCGCTTCAGCCAGCTCCGTGTAATCGAGCAAACAAGCGTTATAGTAAAACTCTTCAAATTCGTGCGTCGGCATTTTGGCATTCATCGCAAACGCTTCTGAGGGATAGCGCAACACTACCCATTTGGTATTATTTACCCGTTCCTTATAATGTACAGGATCAACGAAGTGATCGGCATAGGCCTTATTTTCCTTTTTGCCGACATTGGCTTTTTCGTAGATATTCAATGATGCCCGAACCCCCACAAATGCATCCATCTCTTTCATTTTGGGCAGCTGGTCGTGCTGGGCCTGCCCCTTCCAAAATTCCTCATCCCCGGTTTCAATTAACATACGGCGCACCTGGGTGTCTTCAATCTGCACAAAAGGGTTAACCTCCATAGCACGGGCATGTTCTACCAATGCACGCAGCAGCCCGATACCGTTAAGCCCCACCAGCTGGAGCATTACATTTTGTCCCTTTTCCAACTCACAACTAAACTCTAATATTTTCTTCGCTAATTGTTTATCCTTATTTGAATACATATTGTTACTATTTCGTGATTCGTATTACGTACTAAATTTAGATCTAAACAGCTCAAAAACAGATCTCAATACCTTCTATTACTTCACTTTCCGTCATGCTTTGTACCGTGTAACTGACATTTTTTTCATTAATCTTTTGCCCTCGCTTCTTGGGTATAATGTGAAGCAACATTTTTATAATTTCAGTTAACAATTGAAGTCTGGATTCTAAAAACTCTTCATCTATTTCTTTTCACATCTTAAAATACCACCCTCTGCACTCACGAGCAGAGCCCAAGGCATATTCATAGAATCGAGCCTGATCGAGTTTAGATTTCCTAGAATATCCTTCTGCAATATTTGCACTAACAGAACCTGCTGAACGATATAGTTGGTCACAAGAGGAAATAAGTATTTTGTTTTGTGCCAGTTCAGAAATATCATTCCAAGCTATATCTGACAAAAATAATGAATATCGGTATACATTCATATTCCATAGAGGATCCGCAGTTAGTTCTTCCGGTATCTCATTAATCCACTCTCTATACTTCATAATTCCTAAGGTAATATTTTAAGTGAACCGACACGCGATACGTAATACGCAATAGGTGTCAGTAATCAAAATTCCATTTTAGATCTATCCCTTGCCGAATACCATTGCCCTGGCGAATAAGTAGTTTTAGATCTTCGCGCAGCATATATTCAAGCAAAAAGCTGGTATCCGGGGTAGAACCGGTTATTACATTTTGAATTGCCAAAAAAACCTTGGGATTTAAATACCAGCCTGTCGTTATTTGAGTGCCACTTTCTTCGCCCACCTGTATATTATCAATTTTAACCACATCAATACCCAGCTTTTTCGTTGCCAAGGCCCCTACCCTATCCAGTAATACATCAAGGGCCACATTGGCTGCCGAGGCATTCCCTGAGCCGGCAACTACTTGCTTCCATGAATTAAGGGCATAGAAAGGTTGTCCAAAGATGGTATAGCTTATAATATTTTCCAGCTGCATTGTGGGACGACTCTTGTATTTAAATTTGGGATTTTCTACCGTGCCCTCAATGATGTACCAAATCGTAATATCTTCTTGCGTTTGTGGGGGCTTATATTTTGTTCGTATCATAAGTTCGGGGTTCATAGGATCTCCTGAAAAAGTTACTTCCCCCTCTTCTAAATTAAACCTTTTACCGAAAGGACGCGCATACCCGCTGGGCGTTGTTATTGTTCCAAAAAGATCCAGCGATTTTGCTTTCTCCTTCACCAGGTCTAAGCCCCCATCCAGTTCAATCTCCATATCCAGATACCGTTTATTACGGATATAAAACCTTCGGTCAAAAGAAACATTCATATCCAAAGCAAGCGAATCATAGATACTAACATTTTTTTCAGGTTTAGCAAGCGTATCGAGCTGGACCGTTTCAACCGATTTTTCCCCGAAGTTTTGCAACTGTAAAAAACCACTGACAAAATCCAGGTTCCCCGATATTTTAGGCTGATTTACCTTACCCTCAGCATGGGCATCTAAATTAATTACCGCGTTGTACTGATCGGTATTGGCAATTCGAAAATTTTGTCCCTTCACATCTATATCTATTGCACCCGGCCTCATATTCATAAGTTCAACTTTTCCGCTTGCGCTCATTGTGCCCTTATCGCTTTTGGCAGAGAACTGTTCCAGCTGAATCCGATCCGGCTCAAAGTTGAGCGTAGATTGTACGTTCCGAACCGTTATGCCAGCCGGAACTATGCGAAATGATCCATTACGAAATACTAATTGACCATCGGCTTTTAGATCTTCCAGCACCCCGGTAACCTGTACTGACCCATTCAGTTCCCCTTTTACTTTTCGGAATTGCCGGCGATCTAAAAAATCATTGACTGCAGCCAAATTAAAATTGTTTGTCTCTGCCTCTACCGATATTGAATCCTTTTTACCGGGCAGATCTACTTTGAAAGTCCTCATATTGATATAAAAAGGAAGCTTCGCATCTATTTCTGCTGCCTTTTGCTGTAGTGATGAAACCGATGCATCAAGTTCAAGCTCCTCTTCATCATGACTATAGTCTAAACCTGCGGTTACCGAATCCACAGAAACTCCAGAAAGTATTGCTTCACTCAATGTTGCATCGGCAGCAAAACGAGGATTCCCGGCTTTGCCGTCAAGGGTTCCCCGAAAAGAAAATAAGCCGGTAGTATTTGTAATACCTGCTTCTGCAAAGATAGAGCTAAACCTATCAATAGAAATTTTACGAATATTCATAGTACCGCTTACCGGTTCATCAAAAAATTGTACAGGTAAATTTTCGGGATCACCCAACTGAAATGGCAAATTGGCTTTACCGGTGATTAGCTCCTGTTTATCGTGTCTCACAGAAAGGTCCCCCTGAAGGCGCTCGTCAGTAATATTTGCATTTACCAACAGGGTATCAAAACTGGTCTCTTTATACTCTACATCCGATAACACCATCTGCCCTTGGGCGTTGAGCATAGTGTCTTCCCGGACAAACTCCATACGCCCTGACAGCAATCCTTTAAAAAAGGTTTTGCCCAGCAAACAACTCTGTACCACAGCCGTATTCAGTGATTTCCCATGGATTAAAGCCTCTTGTCGATTTGCATTCAGTACCGGTATCGCCATCTCAAAGAAAGCTCCATCGCCCGATGACACCCGCATCTTCTCCATTCGAAGGGTATCACCAATCAACGTGACATCAAAAGGAGCCTCAAGACTTAGCATGCGATAATCACTGATGATATTATATTCGCGGGTCCTAACCCGAATAGAGTCTGTTGCAACCTTGTATTCACCCGATTGTTCAATTCGTCCCTCATTGGGACTTGAAAACTGAAGATCAAACTGCCCATTGGTAAGAGAATCGGAATAAGCGCCCTGGGTTTGAAGCCCTAAATCCTGTATTGTAAATCCTGAAAATATGGGTCCTTCCAAGTCCACATTCAATTTATAATCTACCCCCTCATGCATACGCATATTCAATGCCCCTTTTGCCCTATCTGCTGCAAACAACTGCCCGTAGGTGGCATCAGTAAAATCGAAGGTTCCCATAAACTGCAGGTCATCTCCATTAACAGGGCGCAAACGACCGTCGACCCTTCCTTGCGCTGCTAAATCCTCAACATCTGTCAAAGGTGCCAGCGCATTCATATCTTTTAACTGCAGGGCAAGGGTAAGTTCATTCTCCGAATCATACTTCCGCAGCACATTTATTCGTCCCTTTAAGGAACCTTCTGCAATAGTACTCTTTAGCTGCGTACTGTCAATTATTGCCACCGTATCCTTCAGAGCCAGGCGGCCAGAAAAATTTCGCAACAATTCTCCATTTACCAATGAAGAATCGATATCTACCGAAGCATCTAACTCGAAATTTCCTATAGTATTTCCTTCTCCTTTACCGGATACCCTTGCATTAATAGCTGTTGGAAAATCGGGGATCCCCATTAAAGCAGCAATATCCAGCTTACGGCTTTTAACTCTATAATTATATGCCGGAGTTTGAGATATGTTTTCTATTTCGGTCATTACCGTCAGCTCTCCTTCTCGAATATCAAACCGACCATCCAACGATACATCGCTACCACTCACCTGCCCTTCCATGGTACCTTCTGATATTGGCTGGCCCATCAGCTGACTGTTATTAATTCTCAGAAAATAGTCCCATGACTGCTCTTGGGGATACCACCCCTCTCCTGATATTTCGGAATTGAATGACATATCTCCCGCATAGGTAGTATCCCCTGTCCAATAACCGGGATTAAAATGGTCGCCCTGAAGCTGTACTCCAACAATTGGAAAGTCTGACCATACCCGCTCTGCATTAAAATTAGCAGCCAACTTCTGCTCTCCCGCCTTGAGTTCTAAATCAAAAGTAGCATTCGCATCATTAAGTTTCCCGTCTCCTTTAAGCTGATCAATATTGTAGGACGCATAATTGATATCATGAGCAGTAACCTGAAGCGCGCCATATCCACTTTGATAATCCCCAAAAGGTACGCTCCCACTAAAATTGGCATTCAATTGAGCCAAAGCCGGCAGTGTTGTATCAGCAAACAATATCGCCGGGTCAAAATTTGTGATATCTGTCGAAAGTTTTTCCAGCACAATGCCTTTATCCCAATGCAGTTGACTGGTGAGGGTGAGCTTTTGGAGCCCCTCGGCCTGCATATCCAGGGTAGTCTTAAGCTGTTCGGGACTGCCTTCTAATCCTATACTAAACAGAATATTTTCGCGCAATGGCATTCCTTCTGCATAGGTTACAATATCTTTCCATGAAATCGGGGAGGCCTCAACATTTAGTTGACCGGTTGAATCTCCGGGGGTTAGCGATCCCGAACTCTGTATCATCGTGCGGCTGGTTGCCAGCACCAACTTCTCCAGCGACAGTTTCTCTGCATCAACCGATGCGCTCGTAGCCACTTGCAATGGATCTGACAACTTGCTTTGATACAGTTTAAACGACAAATCGCGCAAATTAACATTGTAGTACGGCTGGTTGTAGCTCCCACTACTTGCAATCCCCAATTCTTTAACCATAAAGCTATCCAAAGGCAGTAAACTGTCGGACTTTACCGACAGGATACCATTATGCAATTGAAAATTATTGACATCAATGGCCCACCCCATCCCACCCGATGTAGTATCGGCTGACTCTTTAAGCAAATCCTGAATATTCCATCGGCCCTTTTCTTCATGCAGCTTTAAATTGGGATGGGAAATATCCAGTTCCGAAATATCAATTGTACCCCCAGCCAAAGCCCAGATATTATAAGCTACGTTAATTGAATCTATGGCTGCAAGAGAATCTCCATTTTGTTTTAAATAAAGATTTGAAATTTTCATCTCCTTCCACAGATCACCGGAAAGTTCTCCTATAGTCAGTTCTCCCCGGATCTGTTCATTCGCAGAGGTAACGACCGTATCTTTGACCCAATCTTGAACAAGTGCTGTTTTTAGTGACAGTCTTAGCAGCAGTAGTAATACAGCTATTCCACCCAGGGTCCATAACAGGCGTTTACCCCACCTCTTCAATCTGCTATTTTTTGTAGATTCTGCTGTCATTAAAATGCTTGTCCTATACTTACATGTATACCAATCCTATCCCAGGCACTACCAAAATCTTGTCCGTTATATCGATTTAAATCTTTATCAGTAGGATTGATCTTATATCCTATATCAACCCGTATTGGTCCTAATGGAGATTCATAGCGTAATCCTCCCCCGGTGCCAAACTGTAGGGGTCTTGTATTCGTACGGTGGAAAGTATGCCATACCTGCCCGCCATCCAGGAAAAAAGCAATACCCAATCCATCCAGAAAAAAGTTAAGCTCTTGTCTGAGCTCAATATTAAAACCTAACATGGCGCGTCCTCCCCGTGGAATGTACTGCTGAAATCCCTTACTGTCTGTTTGGGCACGTTTAGGCCCCAACTGTTGACGATACCATCCCCGAACCGAATTTGTACCTCCCAGGTAAAATCGGATATTATTGGGCAAAGAGTCTGACGGGACGTTATACAGCGCTCCCCCCTGGAGACGCATTGCCAACATAGTAGTATTAGAAAGTCGTGTAAAACGCCGAACATCAGCCGATAGTTTTTGAAACTGAAAGCTGGCCAGCCCAAACAGGCCTGAAAATTCTAAGTAGGGTTGAAAAACCCATCCTTTCTGCTCCCGCCCCAATGTTTGGTTGTAGTATCCGCTGAACTGAAAAGAAGATAGATCATACTCCAATGTCGTATCAGGCAAACTACTGTTATATCGCTGTGAAAGCTCTTTATTTTTGGTAAACTCATATGAGCCTGAAGCCGTTAAATTTTCGGTATAACGATAGATTAAGCTATTGGTAATACCGGCTCGTAACAGTTCATAATTGTTTTGCAAAAGATGTTGGCCGAATGGAGATATAGTAACACTACTCTTGGTGTTATAAATGTAGGGGAAAAGGTAATCCACCCGAAAAGACTGCTCTATAAAAGAACCATGTGCGGTAGTTGTTAAACGATGTCCCCGCTGGGTTACATTTCGGTGCTTCCAGCTTGCTTGTCCACGCAAATACTCTTCCGTTCCAAAACCGGCCATTAGCTCTACAGACCGCAGTTTATGCTCTCGCACGCGCATCTGTAGGTCCAAGGTAGAATCTTGAGACTGCTCGGGGATGCTAATAGTAACAAATCGAAAAAGGTGGTGATTGAACAACTCTTGCTGAGCTACTCTCAGCTTTTCTAAACTATACCGTTCTCCTTTTTTGAGATCGCCTTCTCTCAAGACATATTTCTTAGAGATATTTTCAGCTCCCTCAACCGAAATATCATTGATATATGTTCTTGGTCCCAGATCCCCCTTAATAGTCACATAAGCTGCGAGCTTAGACGTATCAATCCTTGCATCAACTGAAACCTGTGCATAGGCAAAACCGAGGTTTTTAAACACATCAGTAAACTTACCAATCACTTCTGGTTTTCTAATTGTTTCGTACCGCTTGCCTTTGCGATATGCCTGCTTCTTTTTAACTCGTTGGAACGATTCATCTGCCTGGATTTCCTCGGTATCAACACCATTTGTATGCAATTTATAGTCCACCGACTGAATCCGGATAGGGAGCTGCTCATCAATTTCAAAAACAACTTTCTTTTTCCAGGATTTTTTTCCCTCCTCGATACGATAACTGACCTCCACATTAACAAATCCGCGCCTTCGATAGTAATTCTGTAATCGAATGACATCTTTTTTAAGATTTATCTCATTAATTGCGTATCCGGTTTGATCCCAAAAAGAAAGTTTCTCCCAAAAGGTCGGTTGTTCAGTAGCAACCTGTTCCTTCAACACCACCGCGGGGTATTGGGTGTTTCCTTCGAACCGTACTTTCCAAACCTGGTCGGGGATACCGGCATCCTGGGCAACAGCCTCCGGTATTGGCAAAAAAAACATCCCCATAAAACCCATTAAAAAAAAGTAAAAACGTCTTGGAGCCATTGAGTTAGCAGGCAAGGTTGAAAAATAGAATTCCTTAAATTTTGTATCGAATAATAAGATATTGGGCGAATGCATCAAAAAGAGACTTTAATAATAGTACGTAAAGGAAATAAGCATTTTTGAGTGGCTATTTTTTCATTACCTTTTCTTGCTCATTCAGGAATCTAAAATATACTTTTATGACTTCTCGGAGCTCTGGCATTCTATTGGGTTATTCACTGTTCATACTTTCACTATTGCTGATAAGCTGTAGCAGTTCGGAAGAGTTTAGCGGTTTTTCATACGATCCCGAAGGCGTTACTGTTACTACAGATAAGGAGATCCAACCCCAACATAAACGCAGAATTGGTGTTGACGGGGGATCAATATGGGCCAGCAATGAGTTTGCCGGGGCCCGGATGAGTGACTTTTACCAGGTTAATGACACTTTATATCGTGTGGTAATTGAACCTGAGAATCATCCGATTAATAACAGCCCTTGGTACGCTTTTAAGATATGGAGCGACACCAATAAGACCATCGATCTGCAACTAAAATACAAGCATGGCAAACACCGGTATATCCCTAAGCTCAGCAATAACGGCAACCAATGGCGCCCCATAGACACTACCAAGGTGCGCACCGACACCACGACCGGCACAGCAACTTTTGAGCTTAAGGTGTCAGCAGAACCCCTTTGGATTGCGGCACAAGAACTTCTTACCTGGCATAGTTATCGCCGATGGGCAGATTCACTGGCCTCTCAGCATTGGGTAACCCTGGATACTGTTGGATACTCACACCAACAACGCCCCATAGTTAAAATGAATATTACCCAAACAGAAAAAGACCAATCTCGGGGCGTATTGATTATCACCGGTCGTCTTCATCCACCGGAAGTTACTGGGGCCTTGGCGAGCCAAATCTTTATCAATGAACTAACCGCTGATACCCCGCTGGCTTCACAATTTCGCAGTGAATTTGAAGTCTGGGCCTATCCCTTTGCTAACCCCGATGGCGTACAACAGGGACACTGGCGCCATAATGCCGGAGGGGTTGATCTTAACAGAGACTGGAAATCTTTTAACCAGCCGGAAACGAAAGCTATTAGGGATGACCTGGCACAAATAAAAGATGACACCCTCCGCAAGGTCTATTATGGTATTGACTTTCACTCTACAGATGAAAATATCTTTTATCCCATAAACCGCGAGATCGATACTTTTCCGGATGATTTTACTTTTCATTGGATCGACAGCCTAAAGAAAGCTTTTCCAGACTATCCTGTTGAAGTAGAAGCTTTTGACACCAGCTCTCCCATTACCAAAAACTGGATTTATCATACTTTCGGGGCTGATGGGGTGACCTATGAACTAAATGACCGGGCGAATCGGGATAGCCTCCGGACCGTCACCCAAAAAAGTGCCCGGATTATTATGCGTCAACTTTTAGACGAAAAGAAAAAACGGAAAAAACCGACTAAATAACCAAAAATTCATGGTTCCTTCATCTTTGATTCTTAAGCTTAGTATCGCGCTTAAAGAACGATGAGCTACCATGAAACACGACCACAGACATCAACACCAGCACGGCAAAGGCCAAACAGAGGGTCGCCTATGGATTTCAATTGGGCTTAACCTAACTATAACCTTAGCAGAATTTATAGGTGGTATTGTTTCCGGAAGTCTGTCTCTACTTTCTGATGCTCTGCACAATCTCAATGATACCGCCTCTCTGGGCATCAGCCTGGTAGCCCGAAAAGTCTCTAAGAAAGAGGCCAACACCGATAAGACGTTTGGCTATAAACGAGCTGAAATTATTGGTGCTTTTGTCAACCTCATCACGCTGGTTATCATTGCCCTTTTCTTAATAAAAGAAGGAGTCGAACGATTTTATAATCCCCAACCCATCGATGGGATGGTGATGTTTGTTGTGGCAATTATTGGCCTTTTGGGGAATGTGATTACAGCTTTGCTCCTATCCCGCAGCTCTAAAGAAAATATCAATATTCGCAGTGCCTATATACATATTTTATCCGATGCCTTTTCTTCTGTCGGTGTTATTTTAGCTGGTATTCTTATCATAGAGTTTCAACTCTATATTATTGATACCATCCTCACTCTGGTTATTGCAGGCTACATTCTCTGGCAAAGCTATTACATGCTGCAAAAAACCATAAACATTTTGATGGCAAGTACACCTGCCAATATCGTAATCCCCGAAGTTAAAGATGCAATGACAGCTATTACCGGGGTGCGCAACATTCACCACCTGCACGTTTGGCGTCTGGATGAACAACATATTTTGCTGGAAAGTCATGTCGTAATTGATAAGGATGATATGACGGAAATGGAAGCTATAAAATCGCAACTTAAAACTCTGCTGGGAGCCAATTTTAATATCCATCATTCTACACTGGAGTTTGAATTTGAACCCTGTAAGGAATACGCCGAGACCCCCAATAACTAAGCTGGACCTATGATCAAAAAAGCCGTTACCATAGCACTGATATTGTCTGTACTGGGCTCGCTGGTTCGTTTTGCAATGCCTCTTACATGGTATATTGCCAACTATGACTACATCACTTCTGAACTTTGTGTAAACAGGGACAATCCGGACATTGAGTGCGACGGGATGTGCCAGCTCGAAAAGAAGATGCATGAACGACAAGAAAAACAGGCACAGGAAGTGCCTCACCAGCGAGTAGATCGGCAAGCACGAATCTTACTGTTCTTTACTGACACTGTACCCCCTGTTCCAAACTTCAGCAGGGCCGGCCAATCTATACATATTGCAAATATAAAAGACTATTCTCTCTGGCTTTCAGAGCCCCCCTCCCCTCCTCCCCAAATTGGTTAAGGCGAACAACATCTCACTTCTCTGTCAATTTTAGTGGCAATATATAGTCATAACGACAGAACTATAATCGCGAACCAATTTTCAAGCAATACCAGAACTATGAATATTATAAAATACACAACTACTGCTATACTACTTTTGTGCGCCATTAGCACATCATTAGCACAACAAACAGCCACCATTAATGGACAGGTTTTCAATGAAGAAAACAATAAACCGCTCCCGGGTGTAAACGTAATCATTAAAAATACCAACAACGGGGCTTCTACTAACAGCGAAGGTAAATTTCAGCTCTTAGAAATAAGCCCGGGATCTCACACTGTTATTTTCTCATTCATTGGTTTTAAAAAAGTAACCAAAGGTGTGCAGCTGTCGGCCGGCGAAATGATGGAACTGGAAATACAATTAACACCCCAAGCCATGCTCTTAAATGGCATCCAGGTTACGGCCCTGCGTCCCGACCAAATTGCCGAAGCCAAGATGAAAGAGGCCGATGTCAAAGAAGCAAACCCAAGAGATTCCGGAGAACTGCTTCGGAATATTGCCGGCGTTGATGCCGTGCGGCGTGGTCCCGTTGGTCTTGATCCCGTCATTCGTGGATTACGAGAAACAGAGGTCGGTACTTACCTTGACGGTACCCGTATTTTCCCCGGCGGACCTGCCCGCATGGACTCGCCCCTCAGCCACCTCGACCCTACCGCTATCAAAAAAATTGAAGTGGTCAAAGGCCCGTATGCCCTCACCTGGGGTGCCGGCAATATGAGTGCCGTCCATGTTGAGACTCAACCCCTCAATACGGTAACCCAAGTATTTGGCGGAACGGTATCCAGCGGATACGACTCGAACCTCGGAGCTATTGAAGAAGCGGTATCGGTACGGGGCAGTACCGGCAAATTTGGCTATTGGGTACACGGCGCCTGGCGCGAAGGCGATGATTTTGAATCCGGCAATGGTACTCGAATTCCGGGCAATTTTTTATCCAGAGAACTACGGGCTAAGCTTGGCTATGCCATCACGCCCAATTCCTATGTAAATATTTCGGTGGGATACCAAAACCAGGAAAACCTTGATTACCCCGGCCGCCTGCTTAATGCCGACTTTTTTGATACCTATAACTATTCGGCTAACTGGGAATGGACTCCTGAAAACGGCATCCTCAGTTCATTAAAGGCGCAAGCCTATATTAACAATGTCGACCACGGCATGGATAACGATGGAAAGCCAACGGCACAGGCCGACGCCAATCGTATGCCGCCATTTCCGTTAGACGTCACTGTTGATGCACAGGCGCATGTAACCGGCGGAAATATCATGGCAGAGCTCAATCCCGCTTCTTCATGGAAGCTGGAAATAGGAACAGATATCTACAGTGCCAATCGTGACGCCGTACGGACTATTGATCGACGTAACGAAGGCATGAAACCCGCCATGTTTCCACTTGTTGACCAGATGTGGCCCGATGCTACCATCACCGATCTGGGGCTATTTACGAAAGTGAAGCATTCTTTTACAGATCGGCTGAATGCGACCTCCACCGTTCGGCTGGACCTGGTATATACCGATGCCGGACCAACCAGCGACTTCTTTGCCAATAATGTGGCTACCGATCTAAAACAATCCGAAACTAATCTAAGCGGTTCATTCACGCTCAACTATATTGCCAACAAACAATGGACAATAGGAGCCGGGCTTGGGTCGGTCGTCCGAACTGCTGATGCTACAGAGCGCTACTCCGATCGTATTCCGGCCAGTAAAGCACAAACCAGTGCCGAATTCGTCGGAAATCCATCACTTGATCCTGAGCGCAGCACCCAAGCTGATTTATGGTTGGATGCCGCCTACAATTCCTGGAACCTATCCGTTAATCTATTTGGTCGACAAATTGATGATTACATCACTTTTGAGGCTACCAATCTTCCAAAACGACTCCCGCTAAGCCCTGATACGGTATTTCAATATATTAATGGCAAAGCGCGTTTCTGGGGCGTGGATCTTTCAGCCTCTTACCGAATCACCAATGAACTGTCAATTAATAGCGGAGCCCATTACCTTTGGGGCACGGATGTATCGTTAGATGAACCGGCACTAGGGATCTCTCCCTTTGGCATTGATGGTGGGCTTCGCTACGAGTCGGCCCAACGACCTTGGTTCGTTGAAAGCAGCTTCCATTGGACCTCCGAGCAAGATCGTGTAGCAATCACCCGTGGTGAAACACCAACAAATGGATATATTACAACGGATATAAAAACCGGGCTAACTGTTTGGAACCGGTTATCGCTGCAAGGCGGTATCAAAAATCTGACGAACGCCCAGTATGTGAATCACCTGAATGCCAAAAATCCTTTTACCAAGCAACCGATTCCGGAACCGGGTCGCGTATTTCATCTGGATATCACCTATAAATTTTAACCTTGCAATCACTAACCCATTTTTATGAAAAATACTGCAATTAAGTTATTAATTGCTTTTTCTACAGCGATAATTCTGGCCTCGTGTAACAGCGGGCCAGAGCCGCTGTATGACTTAAGTGACACTTCTTATCCACTGCGTAATATCGACAGCAGTCGCGTTTATTTTCCCGACGACTTTGAGGGAGAAATTTCGGTTATCAGCTTTATTTTCACCCACTGCCCGGATGTGTGTCCCGCTATTACTGCTAATATGAGTAACATCCAGCGAGGCCTTAAAGATACTACGGATATTCAGTTTATTGAGATCTCTTTCGATCCACAACGTGATACACCCAGTGTTCTAAAAGCCTATAAAAAGCGTTATAAATTGAACGATCAGTTCACCTTTTTGACCGGACAGCCGGAAACAGTGGATTCATTGCTCAAAAAAATGGAAATTGTAGCCGTAAAAACATTTTCGGATTCACTGGTTCAAGACAGCAGCAACTATAACATGCGCCATTCCAATACCATCTATCTTATGGATAAAAATGGACGCATACGTGCTGAATATCCGGCCAGTGTTATTCCGCCAGAACATGTCATTGAAGATATTCAAAGCCTACGTAACCTATGAGATTACCTGACCCTATTACGTTTATCCTTCTTGTAAGCTGTGTTCTATTTTTGGGATGCAGCTCAGAATCTAAATCAGAGAAAAGTACCAATGAGGTTATTCTGGGAAAAGTAGAGCTTGCTAACGGCTGGGCTCGACCGGCTGCAAAAGGACAAACAAGCAGCATCTACCTGGTCATCACCAACGGTACGGCCTCTCGGGATACCCTATTGGGTGCCAGCAGCCCTATTTCCGATGTTGTAGAGCTCCATCAATCCATTCAACACGACGATGGAACGATATCGATGGAACAGGCTGGTAATCAGGTTATCGCGGCCGGTGAAAAGCTAAACCTCGAGCCCGGCGGATATCATCTTATGCTGAAAAACATAAACAGAGAGCTTACTGTAGGTGATTCACTCTCGGTAACGCTCAACTTTGCCCGTGTTGGTTCTAAAACCATAACAGTACTCACAAAGACTCAACAAAATTAAGCTTACAATTTATGCTTCAATATATACTTTGGTAAAAAGAAGCTAAACTTCCTATAAATACAACACAGCAAAATTTCGATATCACTCTTCCCTTTCAAAAGTAATATCCGAGGTAATATTTGTTGGGCCATAGCCAACCGACTTTTAACAATCAATACTTGTATCTTAATTACTGTATAATATTTTAGACCCGTAGATCAGTAGGATTGATATTACTGTCAAAGATTTCAATTAAAATGACGCCAACCATACTATCACCTTTGCAACGGTAACAGCAGGTACTTTCCCAAAAAAACAAAGCATCCCAACCTTCCAACCTTTATGTTAGAAAGCTTTAATTATACATTGTACTGATATCTATACTTCAAATTTTGACCACATTTTATTACTCTATGGGGCTAAAAAAAGCAATAGGAAGGAATAATGCTTAATAGGTTCGTTGGTATCTGATGCCAATAAGAAACGTCTAAACGTATCATCATACATTGCAAAATACCGGTAGGATATGAAAAGCCGTATTGAATATTCTCAGCAGTTATTTTCGGTCGCTGACTTTCCCCAAATAATGGGAAAATCGAACGGGGATATTGCACATTATGAAGACAAGCAACAATTTATTAATGACAACAAGCATCAATCCACGGTGCTTACCTACCGTAAGTTGAGTGATGATATCCTGTTGCTGCATCAGCAAACGGAATGCCACAGGGATCATCGCATCCATTTTACTCCGCAACACCGTAAACGGCATTACCAGCTTAAATTTCTACTAACGAGTAACAATACGATTCAAATTCGTAAGAATGGGGACTGCTATGATATTTTTCAAGGATTTATGACCTTGTATAATAATACGACGGGCTATACTATTGACTTGCCCAAAGGCTTTGCCAAAGAAAGTTTACAGGCGATTATCAGTCACCGGTTTCTTGATCAGTATGTATCGCCCCAGTCGGTTCAAAACAAAATGTTGTATGACACACTCACCCAACAATCTGATCAGCTTTTTGTCTTACCGAAGGCTCCGTCTCCAGTCAAAAAGAAGCTTATCCAAATTGCAGACCAGCTGAACAGATCTGAGGATCAGAACCCACCGAATCTGCGTCTGCTCAATATTATGAGTACCATGCTGGTGCAGCTATTCCAAATGGATTTGCCCCATGTAGATCAGTCCTCAGGTATCGATAATCTGAAAGAAAATGTGGCCCACCGGGTAGCCGAGTACCTGGAAAGCCGCCTTACCTACTCTTTCCCGGGTATGGAATTTCTGGCGACCCAGTTCGGTATCTCGGTATCCGGATTAAAACGGCACTTTAAGCGGGCCTTTGCAACCACTCCATTCCAGTACTACCGAGATAAGCAGATGCAATTGGCCCGTAACAAGCTGAAGAATACGGATAAAAACGTGGGGGATATTGCGCAACATATGGGCTTTGATGATTCCTCAAACTTTATTCGCGCATTTAAGGCCGAATTTGATATTACGCCCGGGCAATACCAGCAGCAACAGGCTGCCAAACACTAAAAAGGAGATTTAAACCAACTTTTGTAAGCAATAGATCTGCCATCCCCCCCACGGACACACTGTACCCAAGGCTATCTAAAAAGACCAAATGAAGGTCATACCCCTTAAATAACCGATCTCCCTAAATCTCTCTTATAGACAGTACTCGGTCACAGCTCCGGGAAGAACTTTAGGAATTCTCAATTTAACAAACGAGTTCTTCCGTGGAGAATGAAGACAAGAGGATTGACCAATTCGGTATGATAATCCTTTTTTCCAATCTCCTAAATCCCTCTTCTCCAAGAGGGACTTTGTAGATGCCCATTCCATGCATCAGAATCTATGAAGTAAATCTAACATCCATTCGCATTTTTACTTCTCCGTCGTCTTAACGTACCGGACCGCAAAAAGCTGCCTTATCCTCCGCTACCCCCTTATATGACTCCCCGACCCATCACTATACATGGTGGGCTTATCTGACTATCGTAATTTGAGCTCATTTGGATATATTTCTTTGCCCGTAATTTCTTTTCTTATCCCAAGAAATTAGGCAGTATGTTACGTAGGCTATAATATAAACGGCAATTACGGTAGTAAAGGATACACTCATTTTCTGTGGGATTATTTGGTCATGCAGATTAGCAGTACAATAGGTAAAATATCATCACAAACCCCCTCTGCACGCTATTAAAATATGACCGTTTGTTGCTAAAACAAGGTGAGCAGTTCGCCTTCTAAGGATGCCGGCGTTACTATTGCTGTTGGCTTTTACAAAAAAACAAAGAGACGGTTTTTCACATGTACAACAATAGTCAGTATCATTTTATCTTTTCTACGCGTAATAAGCTCATTTCTTGTATCCAGTACTTAATAAAACCTCTGGTATTTTTGGTGGTCATACTTTGCGGGATATCATCAAACCTATATGCCCAAACAGATTATACCTCATCCTTATCCGGTGGCGACAATCCTCTAAGCAGTATACCCGAAACTGCAAGTGGAGTTATTACTGGTGACTTTGATAATGATGGAGATGTCGATGTGTTAGCATTTGATGACAATGGCAATTTCGATTCATACAACTTTTACGCCAATGATGGCTCAGGGACATATTCTGTAGTTACCGGTTCTTCTAACCCCTTTGATGGAATAGCCGCAAGTGATATTTTTTTCGTAGGCGATCATACCTATGTAGCAGATTTTGATAATGATGGCGACCAGGATATTTGGGATTATCGAGGCGAGAATGCTAATGATGATCAAAATATCTATCTGGAAAACACCGGCGGCAGCTATACCTCTTCCAAATCGGGAGGAAGCAACCCGCTTTCAGCCATTCCTGATGCTGACGGTGGCGTTATTGTCGGCGACTTTGACAATGATGGAGATGTCGATGTGTTAGCATTTGATGATGATTCGTATTCCTCATTTAGTTTCTACGCCAATTATGGCTCAGGATCATTCTCCAAGGTTACCGGATCCTCTAACCCCTTTGATGGAATAGCCGCAAGTGATATTTTTTTTACAGCAGACAATACTTTTGTAGCAGATTTTGATGGCGATGGTGACCAAGATATTTGGGATTATCGAGGTCAAACCAGTGGGGATTCACAAAATATTTATCTGGAAAATACCGGCGGCAGTTATACCTCTTCGAAATCCGGAGGAAGCAATCCTCTTTCAGGAATACCTGATGTTGCAACCGGCGTTATTGTTGGCGACTTCGATGGTGATGGTGATATTGATGTATTGGCGTATGATGATGATACCTATACCTCATTTAGTTTCTACGCCAATAATGGCTCAGGATCATTCTCCAAGGTCACCGGATCCTCTAACCCCTTTAATGGAATAGCTGACGGGAACATTTTTTATGCAGCAAGTAATACCCTGGCAGCTGATTTTGATAACGACGGGGACCAGGATATTTGGGATTATAAAGGAGATACTTCCAATATCTATTTAAAAAAACAAGGTAGTCCCAACACTGCTCCTACTGATATCACCCTTAGCTCCAATTCCATTAACCAAAGCGATGGCACAAACGCTACCGTAGGCAACTTAACAACCACCGATGCCGATGGCGGCGACACCCATAGCTACAGCTTGGTTTCAGGGACAGGAGATACAGACAATGGCAGCTTTAACATCAGCGGCAGTGATTTACGAGCCAATGACGCCTCAAACCTGCCATCCGGCAGTTACAGCGTTCGCATCCAAACGGATGATGGCATTGATACTTATCAAAAAGCCTTTACCATCACCGTGAATGATGATTTGGCGCCAAGTTATGAAAACAGCACGCCTTCGGTTTCGGGCACAACCGTATCCCAAACCACCCTTACCGTACGGTTAAATGAAATAGGCACTGCTTATTATGTGGCCGTACCCGACGGGGATGGGGCACCCAGTGCATCCCAAGTAAAAAATGGCCAAAACAGTAGTGGAAGTGCAGCTTTAGCCAGTGGCAGTATTAATATCAGCTCCGCCTCCCAGGATTTTACCGATGACATTACCGGTTTGAACTCCAATACCGCTTACGATATTTATGTGGTGGCCCAGGATGATGAAGGTACGCCCAACCTGCAGGGCAGTGCCACCAAAGTGGATGTGACCACACTTAATGCAGCTCCCACTTTCACAAATCTGGCTGATGCCGTGGAAACCACCGATGAAGATACCGGAGTGGAAATCCTATTTTCGAGCATTATTGGCCAGTCGGATGCAAACGACAGCGATGGAACGGTAGATGCTTTTGTGGTACAATCGATAAGCAGTGGAACGCTTACCATCAACGGTTCGGCTTATGCTGCAGGAACCAACGATGAGATAACACCCGCCAAAAGCGGCAACTGGACGCCCGATGCCGATGCCAATGGGACCCTCAACGCCTTTAGTATCACCGCTAAAGATGACGCAGGAGCAGAAAGTTCGACTGCCGTACAAGCCCAAATAGATGTGACCGCGGTAAATGACAGTCCGGTAATTACCAGCAACGGCGGCGGAGCAACGGCATCCCTAAATATTGCAGAAAATACCACCGCTGCTACCACCGTAACGGCCAGCGATGCGGATGGGGATAACTTGGCCTTTGCCCTCTCAGGTGGAGCCGATTCGGCACTCTTTACGATTGACCCCAACTCCGGTGCCCTTACATTCAGCTTAACCCCGGATTACGAGTCCCCCAATGACAATAATAACGACAATGTGTATGACGTTACCGTAAGCGCATCCGATGGTAATGATACAGACAGCCAGGATATTTCGATAACCGTAACCGACGAAAATGAAGCGCCCACATTTACGGATGGAGCCACTACCACCCTTTCGGTCAATGAAGATGACGGGGCCACAGCTATTAACAACCTGCTGGAAATTACCGATGATGACAACGGGAACACCCTTAGCTGGAGCGTGAGCTCTGCCCCGGCTAAAGGATCGCTCAGCGGGTTCCCAGCCAACGAGACCTCCAGCAACGGTTCGGTTACCCCAAGCGGGCTCACTTACACTCCCAATGCCGATGCTACCGGCAGCGACAGTTTCGATATTCAAATTTCCGACGGAACTACAAGCAACACCATTACTGTCAATGTGGATATCAATGCTCGTCCAACAGTAACGATTACCTCTGCGGAATCAGATCCCACCAATGCCGCATCCTTCGATGTAACAGCCACATTTAATGAATCTGTTACCGGCTTTGACGCTTCCGATATTACCGTTGGCAACGGCTCAGTAAATAGCGTATCCGGTTCAGGAACAACCTATACTATAACTGTCAGCCCAACGAATGACGGTTCCGTAACTGTCGACATTCCTGCAGGCGGAGCCACCGATGGCGCCGGCGCCGGTAATGAAGCTG
Source organism: Fodinibius halophilus (assembly GCF_011059105.1). GTDB lineage: Bacteria > Bacteroidota > Rhodothermia > Balneolales > Balneolaceae > Fodinibius > Fodinibius halophilus. The sequence goes on from NZ_JAALLS010000004.1 coordinate 108,733, forward strand.
CATCCCAGTTTAGTATCACCTATGACGGAACCCCACCGGCTGCTCCCGCTTCATTAGATCTTGCCTCAGGCAGCGATACCGGGGATTCTAATACCGATAATAATACCAACAATACCACATCCACGATCAATGGCACGGCGCCGGCCAACACCACCGTCGCCATTACATCTGACCAAGATGGGCAGCTGGGGACAGCAACTGCCGACGGAACGGGCAACTGGAGCTTCACGCCCGGTACTGCGCTTTCGGAAGCGAACCATAATATTACGGCCACTGCAACAGATGCAGCGGGCAATACGAGCAGTTCTTCGTCTGCACTTTCAGTCATTATCGACACCAGCGCTCCCAACGCCCCTGCTACCCTTGACATGCTGGCCGGCAGTGATACCGGCGATTCGGATTCCGACAATATTACCAGTAATGATACACCTGCCATCAGCGGTACGGCTGAAGCAAACAGTATTATTGAAATAAACAGTGATAAAGATGGCAGCCTCGGCACCACTACAGCCAACAGTTCCGGTGACTGGAGCTTTACGCCGGGTAGTGCTATTACGGAAGCTACCCATGCTATAACAGCCCAGGCTACTGACGCCGCGGGCAACACGGGCAGCAGCTCTTCGAGTCTGTCCATCACGGTTGATAAAACCAGTCCCACTACGCCGGCCGCCCCAGACCTGCTGGCCGATAGCGATACCGGGGACTCCGATACGGATAACCAAACAAATGATACCACTCCTGCTTTTAGCGGCAGCACTGAGAGTAATGCCTTTATTTCATTAAAAAGTGATCAGGATGGTGTTATCGGTTCTGCCATTGCCAACGGTTCAGGTGACTGGGAGATCACTGCATCTACCTTAACCGAGACCACCCATAACATTACCGTCATCGTAACCGATCAGGCCGGAAACAGTACCACCTCTGCCCCGCTAAGCCTGGACATTGATGTTACCGCTCCTTCTTCTCCGGCAATACCTGACCTCGCGTCCGGAAGCGACAGCGGCACTTCTTCAACAGATGACCTGACCAACAATACCACACCCACGATTAATGGCACGGCGCCGGCCAACACCACCGTCGCCATTACATCTGACCAAGATGGACAGCTGGGGACAGCAACTGCCAACGGAACGGGCAACTGGAGCTTCTCACCCAGCACAGCACTTTCGGAAGCGACCCATAATATTACGGCCACGGCATCAGATGCAGCGGGCAACACTTCCTCGTCATCCGGCAATTTCGCTATTACCATTGACACCTCAGCGCCACAACTTACGGCAAGCACGCCCTCCGATGGGGCCACCGATGCCAACTACCAAACCGACCTTATACTTACTTTTGATGAAGACCTTGTTGCCGGTTCTGCGGGCAATACCAGTATCGATATATATCTGAGCGACGGTACCCTGCACGAATCCATTGATGTGAGCCAGGCCACCATTACGGCTAATGAAATTACAGCCGATATTAATACCGACCTTACGCCAACCAAAAGCTACTATGTGCTGGTTGGATCAGATGCCCTGATTGATAAAGCCGGAAATGTATACCCAGGTATCAGTAGTTCCGGTACTCTTACATTTACTGTCGATAATACGCCCCCTACTGCTAGTAACGATACTAAAAGCACAGATGAAGAAAATAGTGTGACGGTAGATGTGCTCAGTAACGACAGCGATAGTGAAGGCAGTGTCGATCCCTCTACCGTAACGGTCACTTCTGCCCCTGCAAACGGCAGTACCAGCGTCAATGCTACCTCCGGGGAAATTACCTATACTCCCAATACTGACTTTAGCGGCAGCGACTCCTTTGAGTATACCGTGCAGGATCTCCAGGGTGGTCTTTCGCAACCCGCTACTGTGACCATCACTGTTAACGGCGTAAACGATGCGCCCGTAATTACATCACCATCCTCGGTATCCCCCGATGAAGATACCGGATTTGCATTTAGCGGATCTAATACAATTTCACTTACCGATATTGATGCCGGCACCGGTACCCTTTTGGTTAGCCTTACGGTCAACAACGGTACCCTAATGCTGGGGACCACCTCACATATTACTTTTACCAGCGGCACCAACGGCAACAGCAGTTGGGAAATATCGGGATCACTCAGTGACCTTAATACGGCCCTTGCTAGTCTCAGTTACACAGGCAACCAAAATTTCAACGGTTCTGATGAACTGAACATGCTCGTTAATGATCAAGGAAATACAGGAGCAGATCCCGGCCTCAGCGGCGATGCATCCAGTGAAGAAGATAAAGCAAAGATATCACTGAATGTACAACCCGTGAATGATGATCCGATCTTTAGTTCCAGTCAAACAGCCAACATCGATGAAAATAGCACCGGTGTAATACTGGATGTGAATGCCACAGACGGTGATGGCGGAGCCGATGATGCCAATATCAGTTATGCTATAAGCGGTATTGACAGCGCGCCATTCAGCATTGATAAAAGTTCGGGTATCCTCTCGCTCAACAACCCTCAGAATTTCGAAGCGCCGGGCGATGCCAATCAAGATAATAACTATGAATTTACCGTTGATGCCGATGATGGTGTGAATACGGTATCACAAACCATTACCGTTTCAATAAATGATATACGTCCCGCCATGGCCGACCAATCGGTAGGAAGTGTGGACGAAAACGCAAGTAACGGCACCGTTGTGGGAACTATTGTTACCACTGATGATACACCCACTCAATTTGTTATTAGTAGTGGAAATACAGATGACGCGTTCCAAATAGATAACAGCGGGCAAGTTTTAGTTGCCAACCAGAGTGTAATCGATTATGAAACAAAAAATCAATATGACTTTACGGTTGAAACGAATGACAAACCATCAGGAAATGGTATTTCAGCAGTTATTTCGCTCACTATTAATGATGTAGATGAAGCGCCTGTATTTATCTCTGAAACTTCCGTGGACTTCCCCGAAAATAGTTCCAATCCGGTTATTGATGTTGAAGCAAATGACGGCGAAGGCAACAGCGCTGATAACAATATCACCTACAGCTTAAGCAGTGCTGATGATAGTTCTTTGTTTACTATCGATACACAAAACGGAGTGCTCAGTTTTTCTTCTGCCCCTGATTTTGAGCAGCCTTCAGATCAAGATGGAAATAACGAATACCTGGTTCATATCAAGGCTGATGATGGAAATAAAAGTACCATGCAGACCTTAACAGTGACCGTTACTGCCGTAAATGATGCACCAAAAATCAGCGGTGTGCCGGATACGAACGTTGATGAAGATGCTCTCTATAGCTTTACGCCCAAGGCCCAAGATCCCGAAGATGACGAACTGACGTTCGTAGTTGCCAACAAGCCCGACTGGGCCAGCTTTGACCCCGCTTCGGGCGAACTGTCCGGAACCCCGACCAACGACAATGTCGGTACCACTACAGGAATTGAAATTACCGTATCCGACGGCAATGGCGGGTCGGCCGCGCTGGCAGCCTTTGATCTTGAGGTAGTAAATACCAACGATGCTCCGGTCGTCGACCAGGGTATCCAAGACCAGTCTGCTACACAAAATACATCCTTTACATTTACGATCCCGAACGATGCATTCAGCGATGTAGACACTGGCGATGTATTATCACTCTCAGTATCGGGACTACCTGACGGATTAGGTTTTACTTCTTCTAATAGCACAATAACCGGTACACCCACAAGTACTGATTTGGGAAGTAATACCATCCAGGTAACTGCTACTGATAAATCCGGTGCAACAGTTAGTACCTCTTTTGAGTTGAGTGTCACTCCAGAGACCCCGGGTCAAGTTGTGCTTGCAACACCAACAGATGCAAGTATTGATGTGGGGTTAACTCCTGAACTACAATGGAAGGCGCTCTCCTCGGCTCGTACCTATGAGTTACAGCTGTCGACCTCAAAAGGTTTTGCAAAAGGAGACATTGTTATCAACAAAAATAATATATCACAAAACAACCTCACAGTATCAACCGATTTAGACCGCAATACCACCTACTACTGGCGAGTGCGGGGACACAACTACAGTGCTACCGGTGATTGGTCAAAGGCCTTCAGCTTTACTACCATACCAGAAGTACCGCAAAAAGTTGTATTAAAAAATCCTGCCAACCAGGAAACTGATTTACCGGTGCTACCGACATTACAGTGGGCAGCAGCGGATGGTTCTGTTACCTATGATATTCGTGTAGCCCGGGATAATACTTTTAATGATGTTGTTGTTTCCAAAGAAATTACGGAAATGAGTTATGCTATTAAACAGTCCCTCGATTTAGCCACTACATATTACTGGCAGGTCCGTGGTACAAATACCGGGGGTAATGGACAATGGTCTGATACTTTTACCTTTACGACTATTCCACAGGTACCCGAACAAGTTTCTCTGGTCTCTCCAACTGAAAATGCCGGAAGTATTGCCCGAGATGTAACCCTAAAGTGGGATGATGCCGTAAGAGCAGATTCATATGCGATAGAGATAGCAACTGACCAAAACTTTACCGATGTGATTACTGCTGTAGCAGATCTGTCAAATTCACAATATCTACTTAAAAGAAACTTACAAGATAACACCCAATACTTTTGGCGTGTACAGGCCAGCAACAGCGGTGGAACCGGCAAATGGTCAAAAGTATGGTCATTTACAACCAAAGCAACAGCTCCGCAACTTACTTTCCCCGGCCAACAAGAGGAAGGAATAAGTATTGCTCCGCAGCTTGCCTGGAGTGCAGATTATGAAGACACTCGGTTTCATCTGCGAGTAAGCAGTGTCCAGAATTTTAAAACACTTGTTATCGATACCCTGCTTAATAATAGTAAGTTCAGCTTAACAGGTTTAGAAACTAACACAACCTATTATTGGCAGGCACGAGTTGAAACTGAAGCAACAACCGGTCCGTGGGCTGCTGTGCAGAGCTTTACCACCCGGACCCCTCCACAGGATGATACCGTTGACCAGGAAATTGTCTTTGGTGATAATGGACAAGACAGTGGAGATCAACAATTAGACAAGTTTGACTACCGGCTTGTAGGCCTGCCCGGCAGCAAGGTTATATCCGTTGAAGATCTTTTTGAAGGGGAATACGGTACCAACTGGAAGGTGTTCAAAGATGATGGTTCAGCTGAAGACTTTTTGGTTGAGCACTCTCAGAAAAACCCGTTGTCATTCCGAACAGGCAATGGGTATTGGGTCTTAAGTAAGAACGCAGTAAATATTCAAGAGAACCTTGCAACCGTAGAGATATCTGAGAATGACACCTATAGCTTAACGCTCAATCCCGGCTGGAATATTGTCAGCAATCCATTTAATAAAGTGGCAGACTGGAATCAGGTACAGGCTTTTAATAACCAATCGATGACGTTATATGCATACGAGGGAAGCTTTTCTGAAGCTACCGAAATGGTTCCTTTTAAAGGGTATTATGTGTATAATGATTCTGATGCTACATTAGCGTTGTCCATCCCTTATACCAGCTTAGCAAAACGAGGCTCCCAATCATCCCCAAAGAAAAAGAAAGCGGGTACGCAACGCTCCATTACGCTTTCCATTACCGGGGCAGAACAGAATATAAGTTCAGCCTTGAATATTGTCTATCCCCAATATTCTGCGAAGAAAGATAGCTTGAACCAGTATCATCCACCGTTAGAGCTAAGTAAGTTTGGAGCAACGTTTGTTGAAGAGAACAATGGATATCGCAAACAGATGCTGAAAACCCTGGCTGACTCTTTCGACGAGAAACGTAATCACTATAAGGTGAGTATTAAGTCGACGAAACAAGAAATAATCCGTTGGGAAGCAAATATTCGGGGACTTGATAAGGGTACTGCTGTACTTGTGGTGGATGCAGAAGAAGGTCGTACGCAGATCCTTCACCACGGGGAGCAATACCCTTTCATGTCGGTTGCAGGGTATAAGACCTTTGATCTGTATATCGGCTCTGAGGATGAGCTATCTACTATCAAAGATAATTTAACACCACACGAAATTACCCTTAAGCAAAACTATCCAAATCCTTTTAACCCAACAACGACCATTCAGTTCGGCCTGGACAAAAAAGATGATGTACAGCTTGAGGTCTTTGATATCCTGGGCCGAAAAGTACAGACACTAGTAAACGAGACCCGTTCAGCCGGATGGCATAAAGTTTCTTTCAATGGCAGCCGAATGGCCAGCGGCACCTATTTTTATCGCCTGGTGATTGGCCAGCAAATTAAAACCCGAAAAATGATTCTCATCAAATAAACAGCTATTTATGACTATGAATCTTAATAAACCTCTACTGTGGATTGTTGGCTTTGTGCTGCTATCTTTTCTTGTTTCTATCAATGTGGTAAAGGGGCAAGATACTACAGACTTTGAGTTAGTTGGCGACCCTCAAAATTCAGCACTTTCACCTATTGTTCAACATATAAAAGAGATAAAAAAAGGCATCAATACCGATGCCGGTTGGCGAGATTTTTCCCTCTCAGGAGAGCATCCTGCTATTGGGCGATTAAATGCTCTGGTTGACAAACAAAAAATTTCGACATTACGCATTCCCACTAAATTGCAGTTGCTGAATAAGGGCGCTGACTCTTTTGAAGTGCGAAATTTGTATGCTAAAACAGCACAAACCGATACTCTGGAGCATAAGGAGTTGGTACTCACTTTTAATAATGATGCACAGCTAGTTGATGCCAAGCTTGGGCAGGATGTTCACAACTATCAACTTGCTCTTGATCGTAACATCGTCGCTTCTTCTGCCGAACAGCGAGTTGTTGAAAAACATTTGCGCAGGTTTCAAAATGCTCTTGCAGAACAAGATACAACCCTCATCCGGGACTATTTGGCATCAAATGCGTTGATTGTAAAAGGAAATATTGCCCGCTATTATTTTAACGATTCATTGGGTCCATACTATCAATATGTGAAACGATCACCGGAATCATATAATCGTACAATCGTAAATAACTCTGGTAATGCTACCCTGAAAATTAATAGCCTTACTGTATACCGACACCCCTTTTTGCAGCAGGTCTATATTGCTACTTTTCAGCAACGGTGGAATAGCCCACAATACTCAGATCTAGGAAATGTGGTAATGGTCTTCAATTTGCAAGGGGAACCCATGATCCAACTACGTTCGTGGCAGCAATTTCCTTTTGAAACAGGATTCCTGGATTCAAGCAATGAGTTTATTACCAATATTCCAATTCCACTACTTGGCTCTCCAGCATATATCCCTTCTGCGTTACAGACTGCGCCTGTATCAAAAAAACAGGGAGAGACAAAGGGTAAAGGTTTTTTGGCAACACATAAAAAATTGCTGCTTATTTCGGCAGGTACCACGGCTGCTATTTCTATAGGAGCGGCCCTGCTTACCGGTGGTGGTGAAAGTAAGTTGCCAAATCCGCCCGGGCGACCATCATTTCGCTAAAATCACCTATTTTTTTGAAATGGATGGAGCAATAAACCCATCTAACTTATCGACTTAGATAGACCAATTTTCACCCTTCTTATTACGAACTTACAACTGGGGGTTGAAGAATAATTGTTTTTATAGGGACCTTTGCAAAACCAGGCAGTTATCCTGAATGTAATGAAGGATCTCCCTTTCAACGGCAGCAGATGGATACTGGAGATTCTTCGACAAGCTCAGAATGACGAAATCAAAGGTTTTGCAAAGCCCTCTTATAGGCTTTAGGATGACGAACCTTGCCTCCTTCATATGCAGTATACAGCAAATTCCCTGCCGTAGCTCCATAAATTCCTTCCCTTGTGATTTCATTTTTTTATCTTTGGTACGGCGATGGAGTTCACTTTTAACTCTTCGGCACATCATTGTCTACCGAACTGATGACTCCTACATAAATTCATCATGCTTGGCAGCCCCTACTACCCTCGGGCGGCGGGAAGAATGAAACCTGATTTTTCAAAAATTGATAACTGAATACACAGGCGTCTTATGTTTCAATCTATTTTGATGGTAGGAGTTGGCGGTTTTGCCGGCAGTATCCTCCGCTACTTAATCTCCTATTATATTAACATATACAGCTCTTCCCAATTCCCTTTGGGTACCTTTGTCGTCAACCTGGCGGGCTCTTTTCTTATTGGGATTATTATTGCAGCTTCGCTAAATGAAAATATGAGTCAACAAACCCGGCTTTTGCTGGCCACCGGATTCTGTGGGGGTTTTACCACCTTTTCATCTTTTTCTTACGAATTCTTTTCCCTGCTCCAAAATGAACATACCGGCTATGCTTTCCTTTATGCCGGTGCCAGTTTTGCATTGGGGTTATTTTTTGTGTGGATGGGTTTTAGTTTGATAAAGGGCTAAGGTTCTAAAACTAAGAAGGTATCCGACTACAAATAGAGCAGGGACCCAATACATTGGGCCCCTGCAATTTTACTATAAATATGGTCTCCTCTATTTAAACTGCAGTACATTTGCAGGCGAACCACTTGGCAATGCTATATCCAACATAGTAGAAATAGTAGGCGCAATTTGTGGGATGACCGTCCGGCGACCGGTACTCCCCTGTGGCACATTCCATCCATAAAAAAGAAGCGGTACATGGGTATCATAGTTATAGGGCGAGCCATGCGAGGTCCCGGTAGGATAGCTGGAATCCAACCAGCCCGATTTTAACTGTATATATACATCGCCTGATCGGTCATACATAAAGCCGCGCTGATACATCGCCTGTTGTCCGATATTAAAACTTTTATACTGATAATTATGAGCGGTATTGGTGGACTTTACCCCTTCAAACTGGAGCAGAAAATCAGCCACGTTATCCTGTACTTCCTTAAGTGCTAACCCTTCACTGGATATCAACTCCCGATCCAAATAGATCTGTTGGTTTGTGTAATTCTCAATCCATTCTCCGGAACCATACGTATTATTCAAAAAGGATGACAGTTTATCGACAACAGCATCACTGTCAAAGTAGCCGCCCGGCAGGTTTTTATCCTTGAGTTCAGCAGGTACATCCACCACTCCATGATCAGACGTTAACATCACCATATAATTTCCCTTGCCAACCTTCTTATCAAGATAAGTAAGCAGGTCTGCCAAGTCACGATCAAGGCGCAGATAGGTATCCTGTAACTCAATGGAATGTGGACCGTATTGATGCCCCACATAATCAGTAGAAGAAAAACTTACGGCAAGAAAATCTGTTATTTTATCACTTCCCAACTCTTCATGCTGTACCGCTTCTTTAGCTAGCTCCTTTACCAGTGTATTACCAAAAGGCGATCCTTTTACGGCCCAATATTCATCTTCCGAATAGTCTCCCAGTTTATGAGGAAAAACCGGTTTTTCCTCATCCCCGGACGTGCCTTCATAGGGCGTATCATCGGGATTGCTCTCGGTATACTGCTCAATGGGCAGCAACGTATTCCAGGTTTTGTTGCTTAATTCTCGTGCTAAACCGTGCTCATTAAACTCTTTCAACCATGTTGGCAACTCCGACATATACCAAGAACTGCTCACAAAATATCCGTTCGTATCATCATACCAATAGGCTGCATCGCCCAGGTGACCGGCCGGTAATACTGCGCCCCGGTCTTTAATAGATATCGCTACTACTTTACTCTCTGAGCTGGCGGACTTAAGTTCGTCGGTTACCGTAGTACTCAATAAATTCTTTGGAGACATCTGTCCGGTATCCCCTTCAGTGCCTACCGGCTGTACTGTTGAATCTGCTACTACATACATATCATCATCTATAGAACGATCATACCAAGAGTTCCCGACGATCCCATTTACAGAAGGCGTTGTCCCGGTATAGACGGCAGCATGACCCGGACCGGTATAAGTGGGCACATAGTTAAAGTGATTGTTTGTAAAACTAAATCCTTTATTAACCAACCTTTTGAACCCGTCGTCTTCAAATTTATCCCAATACAAGGGCAAATAGTCGTAGCGCATCTGGTCAACAACAACTCCTACTACCAGCTTCGGGCGATCCGTTATTGAGCTCTTTGCATCCTGGTCTTGCGACCACCCCGTTTGAATTCCAATGAGTAAAATGAGAAGCGTAAGGCTAATGTTTTTCACGAGTTTCATGCTTATTTTGTTTTATCAAAATTTGATAACCAAAAGTAACTTCTTTTCGTTAAATATCGAATTATATTACTGTAAAATAATTTAAGTTTAGCTGTGTTATTAAAAGCTGTAATTCCATCAATCAGCGATAGGTAAAGAACAGCATTTTTAATACCTTTATAAATTATTGTTTGCAAATTTATACCATAACTGCCAAGTGACTAACGCCATAAAATATATATTCTTATTCACGCTTATTCTTGCTGTGGGCAGTGCTATATCTCAGCAAAATATGGCACAGTTTTATAATATTGGCAGTCCACAATCAGGTTCAAAAACGCTATGTCAACAACTCACCAACGGAAGCATCTCCAATCCTTCCGGAGACGTTGATCCCCTTTTTGAACATACTTCTAAATCGAATGCCGATAACGGTCAGCCTAAAACCATTACGAGCTGCAACTCATCGCTGAATATTCTTCCGGCGAAAAACAATTTTTCTTTTAATCCGGGAGAATATAAAATAAACATCAGCTTCCATAACGCCTTACTCTCCTCTCAAACATTTGTATTTCAAGAGCCCGATCCCCCTCGGCTTGGTTGATGTATACCCAATCCGGATGCTCTTATATCCGGTCGGTCTATCCTATTAAAAATCAGTAGTACTTTTGCAACACCTTGCCATAGGTTTGCGCTATTTGACCAATCATCCAATCAACCAAATTGAAATGCAGCAAATTCATCTATCTCACAAAAAGGCAGAAATCATCTTTCGAATCATGCTTAGCCTTATCTTTATCATAGCGGGTAGTAATCACTTGTTTGCGACTTCTGCCGTATCCCGTCGACTGCAAAACTCTGACCTGGGTACATGGCTTACTACTTATTTACCGCCTGAACTGCTGGTACTATTAGCAGGGATCGGATTAATAGTGGCAGGCTTTTTTCTTCTACTGGGATTTAAAACCCGCCTGGCGGAGTCTGTACTGTTACTTATCATCATTCCCATAACCATAGTCATACAACTTCAGGGTCTCCATACCCTGGGACCACTTTTTAAAAACATTGGTTTGATGGGTGCCCTCATCCATTTCATGGCTAATGGCAGCACTCATTATTCGACTGATCATTATCTGTCTAATGAGTAACCTTAACACGAAAAGAATTTATTGATTATGAAAACATACAATCTTCTATTACTCACACTTTTTCTACTTACTGGAACATTTATTCCATCACAAGCACAACCATCTGCATACGAAAACACTATTGCAGCAATACAATCAGATAAAAAAAACAACAACTATGCACTTCTTGTTCGTAACTACAATCATCTAAAAGCTGCTGTCAAAACCGTTGAGATGATGACCGAAGATAATCCAAATACTGTTAATAAGTTCGAAGTTATTATCTGCGGCAAAAAAATTACTGATATTCAGAAGCACCAACCATTGATTAAAAGAGCAAAACAAAAAGGTATCACCTTAACGGCCTGCGGAATGTCCATGAATAAGTTTTCAATGGATAAGGAAGAGTTGCCTAAAGGCATAGGTGTTGTACCAAATGGACTGATCCGAATCTTTAAATTACAAGATGACGGATATAAAACTATCACGCTTTAAAACAATACCAGATGCATTTATTAAAACAACGCAAAGAACTTATCTCTTTGATTGCAGTAGTTATCCTGCTTGGCATTGCTGCTCATGACCTGTTTAGCGAGCAACAGGATAACACTACAATCCTTAATTCCGGAAAAATGATTGATCCCACGACTATCAGTGGACGAGCAGCCTGTGAAGTACCAATCCCGGATATATCCAAACGAAAACAATCAGAACTATCCGCCTTCGAGGCAAAAGATTTTTTCAACTAACCGTTATTTTTGATTATGAATTTTCTTCGATTTTCAACACATATATTTTCTATAATCCCGGTAGCCCTGCTAATAATAGCATGCGGAGCCCCAAATAAAAAAGTCTCAGATAGCACTCAAACATCCAAAGGACAAACTGCAAACACCCAAGACTCATCTCAACAACAGTTTAAAGAAGCGCCAGATTTCACCCTCAAAACCATGAAGGGCGATACATTTACCCTTTCTGATCATAAAGGAAAGGTGGTGGTCCTTAATTTCTGGGCAACTTGGTGTGGCCCCTGCCGCGAAGAAATCCCCGATTTTATGGAGCTCTACAAAGAGATGAAAAACGACGGAGTACTATTTGTGGGCGTTTCACTCGACGACGAAGGCTGGGCCAAAGTTCGCCCCTATGCCAATGAAATGGACATAAATTATCCGATCATGGTTGACGACGACAATGTATCGCGCAAATATGGGCCCATTCGCGCCATTCCAACAACGTTAATCATCAACAAAAAAGGACAAGTGGAATATGTAGCACCCGGCATGCTGACAAAAGAAAAACTAAAGCCCATACTCACTAAATTAGCCAATCGGTAACCTATAATTTTTTATATCTGAACTATGACATCTACAGAAAAAAATAAAACATCAGGTTGGAAACGAAGCCTTATTGAATGGTCTGTTATTGGGGTTGTTATTGCCCTGCTCTATTTTACAGGCTGGCATACCGAAGTCTTAGGCACACTACAACGCGGCATGCTCTGGACCGGCCTCTTTGATGCCGATACCTCTCAGGTTACGACCACAGATGGGCCGGTATTAACCTCACAGGATTACCAGTTTGAACTGCTGCAAACCAATGGGAGCAGAACTAATCTCAGTAATTTTAAAGGCGATGTTATTTTCTTGAATGTATGGGCTTCGTGGTGCCCGCCCTGTGTAGCCGAGATGCCTACCATTGAAACGCTCTACAATGAAGTAAGTGACAATAAAAACATCCGCTTTATCTTACTTTCGATGGACCAAGAGCCGCAAAAGGCTGTTCAATTTATGCAGGGTAAAGAGTTTGATATGCCCTACTATTTTCCTGCTTCTAAACTTCCTGCTGAGTTTCAGAGTCAGTACTTACCTACGACATACGTAATCTCCAAAGAGGGGAAAATCATCTATAAGAAAGAAGGTATTGCTGACTACAGCGCCACCGTATTCATGCAATGGATAGAAGAGATGGCAGAAAGATAGCAACTTAACAGCTGTAGTGTTTATCAGCTGAGTTGTATATGCGAAGTGCCTTTTAATCTCTACTCTGCTCCCAAGTGTAGGTAGGTATAGAAATATTTGCCGGTACATTCGCCCAACCACACCCTCAGTATTCAGATGAACACTAGGCTTTCTAAACTCTATCCTTTTGTTCTACAACCATCGACGAACCTCTTGCAGGTATTCCCGATACTCATCCCCAAATTTTTCAAGTAACGCTTTTTCTTCTGGCTTAATCTGATATTTATTCAGATACCCTATAAACAGTGGTACACAGAAAAGGCTCAATATATTCTGTAGTACCAGGCTGTAGGCAACCAATAACAAAAGAAAAGCAACATACATCGGATTACGTGAAACCTTATAGACTCCCCCGGTGACAAGATTTGCGGCCTTATCGAGGTTCTGCGGATCTACAGAGGTTGTATTACGATAAAATTGATAGAGGCTCAATACTCCAAACAGCACTCCGATAGCCAGTATTATTTCTGCGATAATATTGTGCCACGGCAGCCCTAAAAAACCCACTTCATTGAAAAAATAATCGATACTCCACATTAGCCCTACAAATATTCCTGTTACTATCGCCGGCGGTATCTTGAGCTTCATCAATTAACTTACTCTTTATTCTCTTTAGGATTCCCTTTCCTAAAAGGCATCGTAAATAATCCCTTCACCTTTTTATCTTCACTTCTATCAAATTCATCAAGACCAATATGCAATGTTTTTAGCGGATTGTGAAGTCGAAATGTTTTTCCTATCCGATCCCAAAAAGAAAACAGGGAACTGTAATTAGAATCGGTTTCGGGTTGCCAACGTGAGTGGTGCACTTTATGCATGGCTGGTGTAACAATAATAGCTCGCAATATCTTATCTGCTTTTTCCGGCAATGCGATATCAGCATGATGAAACTGCACAACCGCAAACATCAATGTTTCATACAGCAACAGCTCCCAGAGGTATAACCCAATCAGCAATATTACTCCAATGCGAAGGCCCGAAGAAAAAATAATTTCTCCGGTATGAAACCGGCTGGCGGTGGTCACATCCATTTTATCATCGGCATGGTGCACACGGTGAAAACGCCATAGAAATGGAATCTTATGATTAATAACGTGCCAAAGGTACATCCAAAAGTCCATCAAAAATATTGCTCCAATGGTATGTGCCCAAGCTGGCATACCCAGCCAATTGAGTATCCCAAACTGATGTTCATACGCCCAATTTGAAGCCCATAGCCAGGTACCTACAAAAAATACCGAAATGATAAGTACATTCGTCAGGCCCAAAGCCATATTAGCCAGTAAGTGCTTACTCTTTTCTTTGAGCGAGCCGTTAAAGAAATCAAAAAACGGATGGGCTTGTTCCAGCATCATCAGAATAATAAGACCAATGACAGCAGCCAGAACCTGAGACTGCTCCATTAAATTAATAAGTGCCTGCATAATGTTGTATTAAACTCAAGGATAAACTGTTAATCATCATAAGAAACAACTAAATTTCATTTGATCAAATATCCCATTACTGTGTTAAGAAACTCAATAACATGAAAACAGAAGCAGAAGCTAAAAAGTTTTGGAATGAACGCTATTCAGGTAATCACTTTGTGTACGGCAAACATCCCAATACATTTTTTAAACAACAGCTGGATAAACTGCCGACCGGCAAACTACTTATGCCAGCTGAAGGAGAAGGTAGAAATGCGGTATATGCCGCTGAACAAGGCTGGTCGGTAACAGCTTTTGATGTAAGTTCCAAAGCGCAGAAAAAAGCGCTGGAACTTGCTAAGCGTCATCACGTAGCTATTACTTACGAGGTAAATACTTTCCAGGATTTTTCATTTGAACCCAATAGCTTTGATGCTATCGGTTTTATCTATGCTCATATTCATGAGTCATTACGTCGTGAACTGCATCGAAAATTTATCAAAGCTTTGAAACCAGGTGGCACACTACTGCTTGAGGCATTTTCAAAAGAGCAACTGGAGAATAACTCCGGCGGTCCCGGTACTCTTGAAATGCTTTACTCCAAAGAAGAACTCCTAACAGATTTTAAATCCCTGGATACCAGCATAGCCGAATCACTTGAGGTAACTCTTTCAGAAGGAGATCATCACAAGGGACAAGCAAATATTATTCGCATTATAGCCCAAAAACCCGGTAACTAAACTAAGCTCGGTACTACTCACTTTCAAAGCCACCATCCACCAGCTGCTGGTAACCGCCTACATTATAGACATTCTTGAAGCCGTATTTTTTCATCAGCTTAAGAGACTTTCCGCTCCGGTTACCCGACCGACAATACAGGTAGTAGGTTTTATCTTTATCAAGTGAGTCGAGCTGAGCCTCAAACTCTCCGCTCAAATAATCATACTGATAATCAACTCTTGCAATATGACCCGCATCGTACTCTTCCTGGGTTCGAACATCTATTACGATACCACCTTTCTGATCAAGTTCTTTTCGAAATTCACTGGGATCCAATCTGTTATCAGATGACGACGATTCATTGCCACATGCTTGTAGCATCAAAAAGCCTAATAGAGCAACTAATCCGATCGAAACTATTCGTTTAATCATAATTAAATAAGTATTAGATTAACATATAAATCTATTCTGTTTCAAATCCAGCTTTTGCCAAATCCTGAAACCCTCCTACATTATACACATTTTCAAAGCCTTTTTTGTTCATAATGTGGGCTGCTTTTCCGCTTCTGTTACCCGATCGGCAATACAAAAAATAGGTCTCATTCTTATCCAGCTTATCTAACTGCTGTTGGAACTCCCCGGAGATAACATCAAAGTTATGATCTGCCTGCTTTAGATGCCCCTGTTTATATTCATCAGCAGTACGTACATCAATAATAGTTCCGGATTCATTTTTCATTTTCTCTTTAAAACCCTCCGGTGAGAGCACCTCTTGGGCATTTTTCTGGGAAAGATAAAAAAGGCCAAATGCCACTACTAAAAGTATAATTACTATTAACGCTGTATTCATTTTCAGTTATAATTGTTTAACGCTTTACAAAACCAGTTGTCATTGCAAACAAAGTGACGGTTTTTAAAGCCTTCTTGTTGTAATTAAACGTTCCTAAATATTCATATAGCTGATATAACCGCCCATCAGAATGAGAAATACGGCAAATCCTTTTTTTAATTTTTTGTTGGAAATCTTGCTGGATACTTTTTTTCCAACCAGACTGCCCACGGCACCAATCAAGCTAAACACAAGAATCAGTTCCCAGTTCATCGACATATCCAGCTCGGCCAACACCTCCACATATTTATAAAAGCCACTAAAGCTCTTCAGGGCAATAATTAACAAGCTGGTGCCCACCGCCAGGCTCATGGGCAATCCGCCCAGCAGTACAAGTGCCGGAACAATAAGAAAACCGCCGCCGACCCCGACTAAACCTGTTAAGATTCCTACTGCCAAACCTTCAATGATAATTTTCCACCAGGCGTGGGTGACCTTTGGCTCACCGTCAATGTGAATGCGCTCCTTGTTATCTCTGAACATCATAACGGCTGCTACAATCATCACAAGAGCAAACAGAAGCAGTTGAAAAGTGCCCGTCACATAACCGGCAATAATAGCTCCTCCATAGGTACCGGCCATTCCCGGTAGCCCAAAAAGGATAACACTTCTCCAGTGCACCTGCTTCTTTAACGCATAGGGAATAAATCCTGCAAAGCTGATAGCCCCAACGATGCCGAGGGATTCTGCAATAGCTACTTTCTCGGGTTCATCGGCCAGATAAATAAGTACCGGGACCGTCAAAATTGAGCCGCCGGAACCCAACAGGCCCAGGGATAACCCAACCAGTAACGCCCCAATCCAAGATAAAATCATATCGCCTACCTATGTATTAGAGGCCGGGGATTCCCCGACCCAAGCAATTCCTATTATTGTGCAGCAGCTTTATCTTTTTTATCAGCGTACTTGTGCTCCCAGTTTTCGTAATCATCGTCAACCCATTGCACATCAAAGCCTTCTTTATCAAGCAGACCGCTTGCATACGAGGCACGTCCCCCTGCGGCACAATGGACCAGCAGCTGTTTATCTTTTGGTAGTTTGTCCAGCTCATCTGCAAGACGGGTGTGCGCAATATTTATCGCATCCGGTAGATGGCCCTCCGCATATTCTGTTGCTTTCCGAACATCAAGTACAATACTATCATTAGCTTGCCGATGCTCTTCAACAGCATCAAAATCAATTGTCTCAATGGAAGTTAGAGATCCATCCCAATCACGCAACATCCGGGGTGTTACATACCCTTCGATGTTATCGAGACCTACGCGAATTAAATCGCGAACCGCTTCTTCCAGATTATCTTCTTCAATAACAAGATACAGATCCGCATCGGCATCGGCATAAGAACCGGCAATGGTATTAAAACTTCCGTTAAATACCGCCAGTAGAGATCCCTCCAGATGCCCTTCCATATACTCGGCAGCCTCCCGTGTATCCACAATAAGACCACCGGTATTTACTATTTCGGAAACACTCATTTTTGGGGGATTGGGAAGCGTACCCAACACTACGGGTCCTTCTTTATTTACTTTCTTCATCCGTCCAAAGTAAAGTGGCGGCTCGGGCTGCCCATCCAACACAAAATCGACAAACTCATTTTCAGTAGTTGCTGCATTAAAGGCCGGGCTAAAGCGCAACTCATACCCTACCGTTGATTCCGGAACCGAACCGAGTGCCTTTCCACAGGCACTGCCCGAGCCGTGTGCAGGCCAAACCTGTAAGTATTCGGGCAAACTTTTAAACTGAACTACCGATTGATACAATGCCTTGGCGGCAGGCTTCATTGCCCCTTCTTGGCCGGCAGCAGTTTCCAGAAGGTCCGGGCGCCCGACATCACCGACAAATACAAAATCACCGGTCAATATTCCCATCGGCTCATCGGCCGCCGCGCCGTCAGTTAATAAAAAACTAACCGACTCAGGAGTATGACCCGGCGTATGGATAACATCAAACTTAATGTTGCCCAGGCTAAACGAATCACCATCCGTAACTAATTCATAATTGTAATCACTGTCTAAAAGCCACTCATACTTCCAATCCTTATCTCCTTCATCGGAGGCATAAACCGTTACTCCTCGCTCAGCAAACTCCCGCAAGCCCGACACATAATCCGCATGAATATGGGTATCTGTAGCAGCGGTAATGGTAAGCCCTTCACTTTCCGCTAATTCATAATATTGATCGATATCTCGCATCGGATCTACAATAATGGCATCTCCCGATGCCTGACATCCAATGAGATACGAATACTGTGCTAACTTTTTATCAAATAACTGTTTAAAAAACATATTGTGACTCCGTTTACAATAGTGTTATTAAAATTGCTGTTTTCATTTCAGTGCCCGACTCAATGCGGCAGCCTTGGACGTAATAATCCATATACCCATGTGCCCAATATAGCGCTGACGATAGGCACGATCATAATTTCATACCCGGCTCCGGCCAAGGTGAATAGCGGACCCGGACAAGCACCCGTTAGGGCCCAACCGATACCAAATAACGTTCCTCCGGCCAAGTATCGTACTACCTGTGATGAATCCTTCGGCGGAATGGTGATAGGCGTACCGGTACTATCTTTGAGCTCCCACTTTTTTATCAGTTGAATTGAAATCATCGCTACTATAATAGCTGACCCGATAATACCGTACATGTGAAAAGCATCGAACCGAAACATCTCTTGTATTCGGAACCATGAGATAACTTCGGACTTGACCAATACAAAACCAAAGAACAGTCCGGCAAGTAAGTATTTAAGATAATTCTTCAACATAATTACTGCTATATACCTATCGTCTGTTTAAAGTATCAGTGGAAAGATCACATGGGTGATAAACAGGCCACCGATAAAGAAGCCTATCACTGCCAGCAGGGAGGCCAGTTGTAAATTTGAAATACCGGTGATCGCATGACCCGAGGTACAGCCCCCGGCATAGCGAGCACCAAATCCAACAAAAAAGCCACCTATAACCATAACAATAAGGCCATTAACCGTGCTAAGACTTTCCCAACTAAATAATTCATTCGGCATCATGCCGGTGAAATCTGATATCCCGAGAAACTGCAACTCTTTTACCGTTTGCTGTGACAGATCTATGGGCTCGGGATTATTAAAAACCCAACCGGCCAAAAAACCACCAATTACAGTACCACTAATAAAAATCAGGTTCCAGAGTCCTTTCTCTTTCCAGTTGTATCGAAAGAACTCAATTTTCCCCGGCATACAAGCGGCACAAACGTGACGCAGGTTTGATGAGACTCCAAATGTTTTACTACCCAATAAAAGTAATACCGGTACAATCAACCCAATCATGGGCCCGGCTATATACCACGGCCAGGGTTGCTGTAATAGTTCTAGCATGCTGTGCCTACTCGTTATTTATATTCTACTATTTATACCAATTTAAAGGTATGCAAAAGTAGCGCATTGACGCCAGCCTGTCAATACAAGTATGCACAAATAATCTTTGATATCTCAAAGCAATCAAAATAGATCTCCTACTTAACATCAATAGCGGGAGCGTCCCGCTCGTACTATATTACACCACGCCTGCTATCGACTTCGGCAAGGAGGATATTTATGATTTAAAATTCAGTCGCTGAACTCCCCGTCTTACTAACACCCCTCCCGCTTCGCGGCACTCCCCTCGAGGGGAGATAAAAGGTAGTATATATAATGATATTGCTTTTAACTTTTAACCCAACGGCTGTAATGCTGTTACTAACTCAATCTTCTCAAAATGAAGTCTCCCTCCATGCCTGCAGGGAGGGAACAAGGGTGGGTCAGCCGAGCACGAGCAGAACGACGTGGCAATCTCCCAGAATCGATTAGTTGATGTGTAAAGGGGTGCTCTTCAGATACTATGTAAGCTAAAAAAAGGAGACTGCCGCGGTCTTCCGGAAAATCGCCGGAATCCCTCGCAGTGACACTGCTTTTATTTTTAAAAGCAACATTGGCATTAGCACAAAAAAATGCCAAATAAACAGATGATATTTCTCAGCCGGTCAATTTTTTCTGGTTCCGATGCTCTGCGTCGGAACCAGATAAAGCGATACGCTTGCGCGATGAGGAATTTGTACTGCGAAGGCATCGCGGCAGAGCTACAATACACCCTTCAGCCACACCCCCATTTTCCAGGAATTCATGAGAGAGAATTAGATTGGGAATCTGCCTCTTTCTCAACACCTATTCCCACCTTGGCCAATATCTGTTCGGCCAGGCACCAATTAGTAAATGAGGATTGAAATAAATTTAACCCTACAAACAGGGTAAATAAAAACCAGTACGGACTCATAAAGTAACCCAGGATTACACTGATCGTTACAAAAGCACCCGCCAATCGGCGAATGACTTTTTCCATGGGCCGCATGATGCTACAACTTTGATTCGATTGATTCATTATTTATTACTTTTAATTAATTATAAATTAGTGCGACTATACTGCTTTATCCACATTAAGCGAATATGCATGCAGTGGATTTTGTTTTTCTGCACCAGTCTCTTTGTTATACGCTTTTACTTCATCGATAACTCGCTTCACACACTCCTCATTCTGGATGGAGAAAAACAGCGATGAATAGACACCGTGGTCGCCGCCCGCAAACCAGTTTGTGATCTCCGGCTGATGTTTATCGGTTCGAAAACCGTGCACCTCGGTTTCGCTGTAAATTGGTACCTTCTGTCGTGCTAAAATCTTGCGAACGTCATCGGTGTATTCTTCGATACTAAGTATGATTAATAACTTCATAATGTGATGTTTTTGTTTATTGATATTCACGACCGGCTATCACAATCTCCATACCCGGCTCTGACACCTGCTTAAGCTTACGTTTGTTCTCCTTTGAGTTCCTTCACTTTGTTCTCTACCATAAAGTAGATCAGCGGTACCATCACGAGCGTAAGTGCTGTTGATGCCACGGCTCCCCCCATCAACGAAATCGCCAATCCCTGAAAAATGGGATCAAACAATATTACTACTGCACCAATCACAACGGTACCGGCAGTAAGGATAATAGGCATACTTCGCACGGCCCCGGCTTCGATAACCGCTTGTTTAAGCGGTTCACCATCGTCAAGCCGTATATTGATAAAGTCGATTAATAACACGGAGTTACGCACCATAATACCGGCCAGGGCAATCATACCAATCATAGATGTGGCCGTAAAGAAGGCGCCCAACACCCAGTGACCCACGAGGATACCGATCAACGAAAGCGGGATAGCAATCATCATAATAATAGGCACTTTGAAATCCTGGAACCATCCGATGATCAGCATGTATATGATCACCAGCACAATGGCAAAAGCAATTCCCAAATCACGGAATACTTCGTAGGTAATCTGCCATTCGCCGTCCCATTTCAGGGTATAGTCCTCTGTCATAAACGGCTGTCCGGCAAAGATCTGTGATAGATTATAGCCTTTGGGCATATCAATATTATCGATCTCTTCGCCGGTGTCGAGCAAGGCATAAACCGGACTTTCAATTTCACCGGCAACTTCAGCCAGCACATACGTTACGCGCCGTTGGTTTTTGCGATGGATACTGGATTCGAGTGTATCTTTGCTCATAGTCACCAGATCAGCTACAGGTATCATCGTCCCTGCCGCCGATTTCATATGCAACTGTTTAAGTTTTTCGATATCAGAGCGATCAGCCTTGGGCAACTTCACCGTGATAGACACATCGTTCAGTTCAGTTTCGCTATAAAGACGTGATACATCCTTTCCACGAAGCGCCATCGTTACGGTCTGCACCACCTGCTTGGATGAGATACCCGACATCATTGCTTTTTCGGTGTTTACATCCAGCTTGTACTTAGTCTGCGGTGCTTCGACCATCCAGTCTACATCGACGATACCTTCCGTTTTTTCGAAAATATCTTTCACCTGACTACCGACCCGCTTACGCCCATCGGTATCGGGACCGTAAACTTCAGCTACAATCGTAGATTGTACCGGCGGTCCGGGGGGCACCTCAACAACTTTGACGTTGGCGTTATATTTTTCGCCCACCTTTTGAACCATGGGACGCAACCGTTTGGCAATAGCGTGACTTTGATCGCTTCGCTCTCCTTTATCGATCAGGTTCAGCTGGATATCCGCCACATTAGATCCTTTTCGCAGGTCGTAATGTCGTACAAGCCCGTTAAAATTAATAGGCGCATTATCACCGGCATAAATCTGGTAGTCCTTAATTTCAGGCACATCCTTTAAACTTAAGCCCACTTCTCGAGCAACCGCATTGGTCCGCTCCAGCGTAGTGCCTTCCGGCATATCAATGATAAGCTGCACCTCATTTTTATTATCGAACGGTAACATTTTCACCTCTACCATTCGGAAGATGAACAATAGCATAGAAGCAAACAGCAACACTGTTACTCCACCGATAAACATCCAGCGTTTAGAGATACTTTCCAGCAGCGGATTCATCGTACGCTCATACCATTTATAAATGAATGTTTCTTTAAGGTCATACTCTTTGTCCTCTCCATGTTCATCTTTCTCTGTATTACCGTGTGGCAGTAGAATGTAAGCCAACCACGGAGTAATAATAAGAGCAACAATCAAAGAAAAAATCATCGCCAGCGAAGCACCTATTGGCATGGGACTCATATAAGGGCCCATCAATCCCGATACAAAAGCCATTGGCAATACCGCCGAAATCACGGTAAATGTTGCCAATATAGTTGGATTCCCGACCTCGCTGATCGAGGCAATAGCTGCCTGTTTGAGCGGGAGTTTCTTCATCTTAAAGTGCCTGTGCATGTTCTCGGCGATAATAATGGAGTCATCGACCACAATACCCGTCACAAAAACCAGCGCAAAGAGTGTAATCCGGTTTAGGGTATAGCCAAACATGTAATACAGAAAGAGGGTAAGCGCAAAGGTTACCGGCACCGACAGGAATACAACTAATCCACCGCGCCAGCCCAATGCAAGAGCCACAACAAAAGTCACAGCCAAAATAGCAACCAGCAAATGCTCAAGGAGCGATAATACCTTGGCTGAAGCGGTCTCCCCATAATTTCGAGTAGTAGTAACATTTACATCAGCCGGAATTAAGCTACCATCAAGCTTGTCTACTTTTCTTTCAATCTGCTCGGCGATATTCATTGCATCTGCACCGGACCGTTTGGCTACAGAAATGGTCACCGCGGGATATGATTCACCCGCATTTAGGCCAGACTGTTGAGCTTTTTGATGGCCAACCCCGTACGACACATATTCCGAGGGCTCCTCCGGCCCGTCACGGATCTCAGCGATGCTGTGCAAATAGATCGGATCTCCATTTTGTACATCTACAACAACGTTCCGCACTTCTTCGGCGGATTTAAAAAAGTCTCCGGTATCTACCAAGTACTCGGTATCGTTATTGCTAAATGATCCGGACGAAAGCTCTTGGTTTGCTGCCTGTATTTGTCCGACCACCTGCATCGGGTCTATACCATAAGAGGTCATTTTATTCTTGTCCAGATTCACCGCGACCTGTCGGGTACGTCCGCCGTGGATATCGGTCTGCGCCACATCCTCGATCTGTTTGATATCCAAGGCCATTTCATCGGCCACCCGGCGCAAATCAAAATCGCTGTATTTATCGCTCCATAATGTCAATGTCATTATTGGAACATCATCGATGGAACGGGTTTTAACCATGGGTTGGGTCGCCCCCTCTGGAAAGCGATCCATATTTTTCATGATCTCATTATAGAGACGAACCAGACTGCGCTCTACATCTTCACCAACGT
Organism: Fodinibius halophilus; assembly: GCF_011059105.1. GTDB lineage: Bacteria > Bacteroidota > Rhodothermia > Balneolales > Balneolaceae > Fodinibius > Fodinibius halophilus. Next base: position 132,662 of record NZ_JAALLS010000004.1, read on the forward strand.
AAAATCGCGCCGATACCATCGCCTGGTCGGGCATGGATGTGGAATATACATATTCTACGCCTTCAATATTTGAGAGTACCTTCTCCAGCGGTATTGCAATACGTTTTTCCACTTCCTCTGGCGTTGCCCCGGGATAGCCCACAAAAATATCGGCCATCGGCACATCAATTTGCGGTTCTTCTTCGCGCGGAGTCAGATACGTTCCGTAAAAACCCAGCGCCAGAAACACAATCATCAACAAGGGCGTCAACTTTGAGTCGATAAACCCTTGCGCTACTTTTCCTGCAATTCCAGTTTTCATAATGGTATTACTAAATAATTTGTATTTACTGCGTACTTACTTTTCGACCTTCGCGTAGCGGCTGATCAATCGAAGCCACATACAACTCACCTTCCGATAAGCCCGATAAAATTTCTATACCGTTAGCACTTTCATCGCCAAGACGAACCCAGCGAAGTACTATCTCCGAGTTATCATTCAGCGTATATAAACCGGTCAGTTGTCCACGTTCAACAATGGCAGACTTAGGCACGACGATTGCTCGATCACCCTCCGTTACCAAACCGACCTGGGCAAACATCCCAGACTTTATGCCTGAATCCTTGTCCAACTCCGGCAACATCACCTCAACAGCAAACTGTCGGCTACCGCGATTACCGGCCTGGTTAATGCTTTTAACCACTCCAATACCATCGTTGTAGCCGACTGCTTTTATATCTACTGAAACGGTATCATCATAACTGAATAATGAAATATTACTCTCGGGAACCGTTATATTCACTTTCATTATCCCCTCCTGTTCAAGAGCAATAATAGGTTGTCCCGGTGAGGCCATATCTCCTTCCGAAACCATCTTTGAGATCACATAACCGTTAAAAGGTGCCGTTAACCTGGTATAGTCGAGCATGTCTTCCACTTCCTGAAGCTTACTCTCCAGCATTTGCACTTTGGCCTTGGCCATCTCGTACTGCGTGGAAATATCATCCAGCTCCTTTTGAGTAGCACTTTCCTGCTCATACAGATTCTTAATACGGTTATAATTGGTCTCCGTATTACTCAGGGCCGCCTTTGCTTCAATTAAACTTGATTCAACCTGATTCATCTGTGCCTGCAGATTGTCATCTTTAATCTGAATCAACACATCCCCCTTGCTGACGTAATCCCCTTCTTCAACTTCCAGCTGGGCGATACGTCCCATCACTTTGGTACTCATGTTGATTGTACGATCACTGCTTACCGTCCCGGAAAAGCGGTGTGATGCCGTTCCCTGCACATATTCTGCAGTTTGTGTATCTACCGTTATAGGTTGATCTTCTGCGGGCTTCTCACTTTCAGAAGAGCTGCACGAAATCCCCACCAACATTAGCACTGCAAGTGCCGATAATAGTCTTCCTGATATATTCATAATTCTATATTTCATTGTTCTATTTGTTTTGTTGTTAAAATCTTATGAGAAAATTAGTAGGGCATTTCACGCTCAAGCAGCAACTCCAATGTTGCCACACTTAAATTGTATTGATAGAGTGCATTTAATCGCTGCAGTTTACTTTGGAGCAGCTTGGTTTCAGCCTGTAGCAGATCAGTCGTTTTTTCCATCCCCTGCTCATAACGATTATTCCGGATACGAAAATCTTCATCTGCCTGCTCTACTGATGCCTCAGCAAATTTGAGTTGTTCCTGCGCCTGACCAAGTGAGCGTTGGGCCTGCTGAATCTCCATCTTATTCTTGAAAAGACTACTTTCGTAAGCCAACTCGGCCTTTTTGTACTGGGCTTTGGATTCCATAACCTTGCCTACATTTTTGAACCCTTTAAACAGATCCCACTTTAGCGTAGCCCCAATCATATAACTGTCGCCCTGCGTACCGAAGAGCACTTCATCATTAAATTCGTAGCTGCCAAACAGGTTTATACTGGGGACAAAATTGAACTTTGAGGATCGCTGCATCTCTTTCGCAGCCGACATCCGGTACTTCATAGCCTCAATTTTAGCATTCGTTGTATTCTCAGGATCAATCATATCATCCGAAATGCCAGGGCGCATCTGCAGGCTGTCTGTAGCTACAATCCTGATATCCTCATCGATATTCAGCAAATAGCGAAAATTATCTTGTACGGTTTTTCGCTGATCTCGAACCTTTGACTGCCTGCTTTTGAGCTCTAACACGCGGACTTTCGCTGCCAAATAATCGGCCTTATTAATCATATCCTGTTCGTAATAGTTCTTGGCCTGACGTTCATTTTCGCGTGCCATTTCAAGCGACTTCGTAATAACCTGATCCTGCTTCTCCATTAACTGAAGCTGGTAATAGGTATCTTTCACTTGGTAGCGGACATGCTGAATAGTCCCTTCCATCTGCTTTTTTGCGGCTTCCAACTGATTTTTAACCGCCCTGCGCTGAAAAATCGCATCCGCATTAAAAAGCGGTTGTTGCGCCTTAAAAGTAGTAGTAAAGTTATCGTAGACATCGGGGTCGTTTAGCCGTGTTGGATTAAAATCGGCCTGTGTTACCGCTTCCTGCTTTAACTTAAACCCGAAAACATTCAGCGGATCATTCGTTGAGATACCTGTCTCCTCTATAGAAAGCTGCGGCAAAAATACAGCATTGGTCTGCCGATACTGTGAGCGGACCATCTCCATATCGGCCTCCGCCATTCGAATCTCAAAGCTGGCCTCTTCGGTAATGGCAAGCGCTTCCTGAAGATTTATCTCCCGAATATTCGGTGTATCATTAGCATTAGACTGTGCCAGTACCGACTGAGTAATAAAAAGTAACAGTACTGCAAAGAGCGGCCAGACTTTATTTATTCTTTGAATTTTCATTTTCACTTATTGTTGGTTAAATATTTCTGTGTCCACTTATTCGCAATCGCAAGTTCCCATAACTAATTACATTGCGAAATAGGAGATACCCCTACAGCCTATCAATTACTTTTTGCAAGCTTGAACGAACTTGATCCGCAATAGGATGTAGCCCCTCATTTTCTACGGCTTGCATAGAAGCTACCGGATTAACAGCCGACACCTCTACTTGACCGTCGTCATGTTCTTCGACAATTACATTACAAGGAAGCATTACTCCTATTTTGTCTTCGGCAGTTAACGCTTTGTGGGCAAACTCAGGATTGCAAGCACCCAAGATGCGGTACTTCTTAAAGTCCACATCCAGCTTTTTCTTAAGTGTTTCCTTCACATCGATCTCGGTAAGTATTCCAAAACCCTCTTCTTGCAGAAGTCCTGTGATCGTTTCAATTGCTTCTTCAAATGATCCGTCAATATTCTTTGCGTAAAAGTATTCCATAACTGTATTGGTTGGTTTGATTTATCTGGCATCAATATAGCCACCCCCGCCCTACTTGTCAATACAAGTTAATACATATTAGTAATATTTCCGATATACACAATCTATATGGCCTTAAAATCGGCTTAATTACACTATAATGCCCTATTTCAAGCAATACAACACAATACAACTTGTATTAACAGGTATTTGTCTGAATAGTTTTTATTCAGTAGATTAGTATCAAAAGAAATTGCAGAAGATCTACCTATGGACTTAAAAGAAGGAATTCCGTTACACAAACAGATTAGCGACTGGATTAAGAATCAAATTGAAAGGGGAACGCTTGAAGAAAACGAAAAGCTACCCTCCGAAAATGAACTCAGTAATAAGTTCGATGTTAGTCGAGTAACCGTTCGACGGGCATTACAAACTTTGGAAAACGATCAGCTTATTTATCGTTGCCAGGGCCTTGGCTCTTTTGTTACTGATCAGCGCACCCATCAGTCATTTTCCATTTTAAATGATTTCACCGAAGAACTGGCCGGCTCGGGATTAAAACCGAGCTCAAAACTGATCTCTTTTGAGCAACAAGATATATCTGGACAAAAAGATTTACTCTCATACCTGGGAATTCAGAATAAAGAGATAGCCGTAAAAATTGAGCGTGTTCGTCTTGGTGATAATTCGCCCATTGCCTATGACATAACCTGGATGCCGGTCTTTTACGGCCAACTCATTGAAAGCTATGACCTGGAGCAAACAACCATTTTCGCTATCCTGGAAGAAGAGTTCGATATCCCCATAGAAAGAGGATGCTATCGTATTGAAGCGACCTTAGCCGATGAAACATTGGCCCAACACCTGCAGGTAGATCAACAAACACCCCTATTGCAGATTAATCGAATATCGTACACTATTGGTGACAAGCCGGTTTATTTTCAAAAACGGTTCTATCGAAATGACAAAATGGTATTTGAACTTATGGCCGAACGCCATAAAGAATCTACCGGCGATAATAGCGAAGTTTTAGCCTCGAAAGAGTTTACTCCTGTTTTTCGTGATAGCAACTAATGACTTTACCTAATCTCTAATAAATAACAAGAGGTATCAATTATGAAGAAGAACATGGGCACCCTAGATCGCGTTATTCGAACACTCTTAGCCTTATTGGTAGGTGTATTATACTTTACCAATATCATCTCCGGAACTACTGCTGTGATACTGGGCGTTCTCGCTTTGGTCTTTTTATTAACAAGTTTAATTAGCACCTGCCCGCTGTATATCCCATTCGGGCTCTCAACAAAAAAGGACTAGCCAACAACCAATACTTTTATTTCTGAGCAGGCAAATAATATTTGCCTGCTTTTTTTATTATAAACATGCTTTTTGATTAAAATATTTATCCCTTACGGCTTAACAAATATTAAAAAAATTTTACCTATTCATTTTTTATCAATACACTATATAACCTAAAGTAACTGTAGAGAACCCCATAAGTGAGATTTTTGGCAACCCAACAGAGTGACATACCTCTTTCAACGTTAAAAATCACGTTAATCTACGTGGTTATTGCTACACTTTGGATTGCCTTTACCGATCGTATTTTGGAATCATTTATTTCTGATCCCCGATACCTTTCCACCATGCAAACATATAAAGGTGGGATATATATCTTGCTGACTGCAGTTGGGCTGTTTTATCTTATTAAAAAACATGACCGGCAGCTAGCTACAAAAGAGGAAGAAATTGAAGAACTATCAGAGAAGTTCTCCCTGGAAAAAGAACTCTCAGATATGTTAATCAAGAAAATTCCAGTATTGATTAATATATATGATCCTGATCTCGAAGAATTTAGAATCAATGAAGAGTTCGAAAAAATAAGCGGATGGAAAAATAATGAAATCAATAAAATCGATTTTATGGAAGCCTGTTTTCCTGACTTCGACCTCCGTAAAGAGGCGGCTGAATTTATGGACAGCCCCGGCCTGGGTTGGCAAGAGTTTCCACTTACTACCAAGTCGGGCGAACAGGTTCCTACCTCATGGACCAACATAAAGTTAACGGATGACACGTCGGTAGGCATCGGCATTGATATGACCGAAATAAAAGCATCGCAGGCCAAAGTAAGAGAATCACGAAAATTACTTCGCAAAATATTCGAAAGCCTGGAAGAAAGCGTTCTACTGCTGGAACCGGAGAACTGGACCATTGTTGACTGTAATAAAAGTACTGAAAAAATATTTGGCTACCCTGCCGGCAAATTAATAGGAAAATCCACAAGACAACTCCATGTTAATGAGGCCGCATACAAGGAGTTCAATGAACTTGGTCGGGAACACCTTGACAAAGAAGGAATTTTCAAAACAGAGTTCAAAATGAAACGGAAAAATGGAGAGGTTTTTTTCTCCGATCATACCGTTTCACTGGTATATAATGAAGAGGGGGAGATTGATAAAATTGTCAGTACCATACGCGATATTAATGCACAAAAAGAATACCAGCAAAGAATGGAGGCGCAAAATGATTTCATATCAATTACCCTCCAAAACCTGCCGATAGGAGTAGCTGTTAATACCATCAGCGATGGAGAAACCAATTTTATTAACGATCAATTCAGCAACATCTATGGCTGGCCTAAAGAGGTACTGAAAGATGTAGATAGTTTTTTTGACCATGTTTATCAAGATGAACAGTACCGCGAGAAAATGCGCGAACAGGTAATGGCGGATCTAAATAGCGGCAATCCCGAACAAATGAGCTGGAAGGGGATTCGTGTCACTACCCAAGATAGAACTGTAAAATACGTAGATAACAAAGCCATTCCTCTGTATGAACAAAACCTGATGATTTCTACCGTAGTTGACGTCACAGAACAGAAAAAACTTGAGCAACAACTCCGGCAATCAGAGGAGAAATATCGGCATATGTTTAAGAAAAACCCTGAACCTATGTGGATATTCAATCCCGAAAACCTGGCTTTTGTTGAGGTCAATGAAGCTGCGGTGAAACATTATGGCTACTCCGAAGAGGAGTTCTTAAATATGACGATCGCTGATATTCGTCCTCCTGAAGATATAGAACCATTAAAAAAAGATGTCGAAGAGCATACTGGAGTTGCATCCTATTCTGAAAATTGGGTTCACCTTAAAAAAGATGGGAGCCGCATTAATGTTAAGGTTTCGGCCGCAGATGTTAACTATAACAACCATACCTATCGGTTGGTCCTTATTAATGACATTACCAGGCAGAAAAAACTAAAAGAACAGCTTCGAAAAAGTAAGGAGCGTATCCAGACCATTACAAACAATGTCCCGGGGGTTGTCTATCGCTATATACTTCATCCTGATGGAACAGATGAATTTAAATATATCAGTAAAGGTGCAAAAAAAATATGGGGCTACTCCCGGGAAAAAATAGAAGCTAATAATGATTTAATATGGAATAATATACACCCGGAGGATTTAGCTGAAATAGAACAAGCTATTCAGGAATCAGCAGAAAGCCTCACGGAATGGAATCTGGAAGGGCGCATTATTAAACCTGATGGTACTACGCGTTGGCATAAAGGCACCGCCATTCCGCACAAAGATGAGGAAGAAAATATAGTGTGGGATGCTATAACTATTGATATCACCGATCAAAAGCGATTACAAAACAAGATCATACAATCAATTATTGAGGGAGAAGACCGGGAGCGTAAACGTATTGCACGGGAACTGCATGATGGGCTGGGCCAGTACCTGGTAGCAGCGAATATGAACTTTCAATCTGTTAAACCCCAAATTGGACAACTACCTAAAAAACGAGAACAACAGTTTAATACCGGGCTTTCTCATTTATCGAAAGCCCTCTCAGAAACCCGGACTATTGCACATAATTTAATGCCCAAAGCTATTGCCGACTATGGACTTATTGCAGCACTTGAAAACCTGATCAATGATCTTAAAACAAGCACTGATATTAACTTTGAATTTCAACACAACCAAAACAGACTTGATCTTTCGCCCAAGGCAGAAGTAAATATCTACCGTATTATTCAAGAAATTATTTCTAATGCAGTCCGTCATGCGCAATGCTCTAACATCTCTGTTTCTTTGAATCGATATGACGAATTCTTGCGTTTAATTATAGAAGATGACGGTATTGGCATTGAGCTTACCGACAAACATGAAGACCAAGGATTAGGTTTGCGAAGTATTAAAACACGGGTAAACAGCTTGGATGGTTCCCTAGATATCGAATCGGAACCCGGTGCAGGCATAAAAACAACAATCACTTTTTCGGAAATTGACAAACTAACTGACAAATAAAAAATGGGTAGTATTAATATCCTTCTTGTTGATGATCATGATATTGTACGTGATGGAATTCGATTACTCTTGGAAGATGAAATAGGATTCAACATTATAGCCGAAGCTGAAAATGGCCAAGAAGCCATTCAAGCCTGCGAAGACTATGATATCCAATTTGTCATCATGGATATAAACATGCCAAAAATGGATGGCATAGAAGCTACTCACAAGATTAAAGAACAGTATCCCGATATTAAAATACTCGCCCTTACTATGATGGATGAGGATGAGCACATTCGTAATATGATTGAGGCGGGGGCTTCAGGATATATTTTAAAAAGCTCTGACAAAGCTGAGCTTGTAGATGCCATTACCACCATTCTTGACGGGCGCCACTACTTTAGTGAAGATGCTACCCAACGGGTCATGATGGATCTTGTCAAAAGCAGTGGACCAAACAAAAAGAGAGATCCTGCTAATATTACCGAACGAGAACATGAAGTGCTGGAACTCATCGTTAAAGAATATACCAACCAACAGATTGCTGACGAGTTTCATATCAGTATCCGTACCGTTGATGCCCACCGACGCAACCTGCTTCAAAAAACCGGGGCTAAGAACACAGCGGGCTTAGTCACCTACGCGATCAAGCATGATCTCGTAGAATTAGAGTAGAACCTTCTTATTGATGGCGACTAGGCGAAAACACCTATATCAAATTTAGGTGGATTATGCGATACTTCTGCTCCCCTAAAAATAGTAGATTGGGTTTAAGATACAACGGACAGTTTCTTATGAACATTCTGCTATTAGGCCCAGACGGCTCCATTACCCATACAATTTTTGAGATGCTAGACTCTATTGAGGAGTGGCATATAGAACACCATACCTTCAAAAATGGATCTACAGACCTCACAATTCCCCTCAAGCTGAAAAACGCTTCATATGATGTTATATCAGTGAATTTGAACGGTTTTTCTAAACCTTCCAAAAAAGTAGTTCGTAAAATCTCTTCGACATATCCGGATGTTCCCCTCCTTGTCTTCGACTCATACAGCCAATCATTTTTGATAAAACCCTTACTAAAGGTGGGGGCAAACGGTTACCTTCAGGTAGGTGCAAGTGAAGGCAAACTTATTGAAGCATTAAAAAAAGTGGCTGACGGTCAACGATATATATTCTCGGAATCTACCTAGTGTTGTATAGGTGATTGCAAGGGTAAAAAATTTAGGCTTTTCTGCTGTTTTGTTTCAGTTGAAATTTCGTAAATATACCCTTCAACAATTTGTCAACAATCCCATACATCATGAATCGCAATCCTTCAGAACTCCGTTTAGACCCGTCATTATTGGATAATCTGGTAGCTCAAATTGCTATTATTGATTCCGAAGGGAAGGTATTGAAGACCAATAGTTCCTGGGATACTTTCGGGGACAATACAAGCCATATAGCACGAACTTCTGAAGGAAAAAACTACTTTAATAGCCTGCAAAGAGCTATTGAATATGGTAATGACTATGCTCTCAAGTTACTGTTGGGATTTAAAAAAGTTATCAACGGCACTAAAGAATCTTTTACCCTCTCTTATCCTGATCAGAATAAAGATAACACTTTTTGGTTCAAACAAACCATTCGGCCTTGTCAAGACAAGCAACAATATTTAATAATTAATGAAGATGTCAGTGCTTCCGTAGGAAAAGAGCATCGTCAAAAGCTGCATCAAAGCAGATACCAGATACAATTTGAACAAAGTCTGGATGGTATCCTTATCACTGATACAGACGGAAAAATAATTGATGCCAATCCGGCCGCTTGTAAAATCCTCGGACGTAACCATACGGAACTAATCAACTGTACCAGGAAAGATATTGTTGATGTATCCGATCCGAAGTATCAACAAGCGCTTTCTCAACGAGAAAAATCAGGTGAATACCAGCTTGAAACCACCTTTTTGCATAAAGATGGGAGCGCTATACCTGTTGAAATATCCTCACGCGCATACCGTACCCCACTTGGTAAAGTTCGAGCTATTGTCAGCTTCAAAGATATTAGCCAGCGCAAGAAAATTGAGAGTGACCTGGTAAGAAATAAGCACTTTATTGAATCTATTCTTGATAGTATTCCCGGGGCCTTTTTTGTACTCAATAGCGATAGGGAATTTGTTCGCTGGAATAAAAACATGACGACCAACCTGGGATACACCGATGACGAACTTAAACATACGGATGCTCTTGAATTCGTAATTGATAATGAACGACCTAAAACTCGTCAAGGACTTGAAAAATGTTTGGCCGGTGAAGAACTTACTCTTGAAACACGAGCACTCAATAAAAATGATGAGGTCCGAGATTACTATATAAGTGCCAAGCGATTTATTGAAGATGGCAATAAATATATCGTTGGTGCTGCTCTGGATATGACAACTGAAAAAAGGATTAAGCGAGAGAACCAGCAGACCCAACGCATGCAGCAACAACTTTTTGATAATGCTCCTGTTGGCATAACAATAGTAGACGCCGATAATAATGTTCAGAGTATCAATAAAAGCTTTGAAGAGATTTTCAACTATAGCGAAGAAGAAGTTCTTCAAAAGCCTATTAATGAACTTGTCATTCCCGACCACAAAAAGATTGAGGCGCAAGCAGTCTCCCAAGCAACCTTTGACGGAGAAACCCTAAAAATTAAAAGTGTGCGCTCTACCAAAGATGGCAAAGAAGTCCCCGTTCTGATAGGAAGTGTTCCCGTCAGTCATGAAGGTGAAATCATAGCCATTTATGGTCTCTATGTTGATATCTCGCAGCAGCAAGAGTACCAAAACAAAATTGAAGAGGCTTTAAAAGAAAAAGAAACCCTGTTGGCTGAACTTCATCACCGGGTAAAAAACAACTTGGCGTTAATCAACAGTCTGTTAGAGTTACAAGTTTATGATTCTGATGATCCGGAGTTTAATAAGCAGCTTCAGGATATAAAAAATCGCATCCTGACCATCTCCTCAATTCATGAGACGCTATATAAGAATGGGAAGTTCAATAGTATTCCTTTCCAAAATTTCATTGATGAATTTATTTCTGACAATAACATTCAGCAAAAGCATGGCAATAAAACGATCAACCTTAAGACAGACATAGGATCAACCCGACTGAATATTGACCAATCGATTCCCTGTGGCTTGTTGCTTAATGAAGTGTTATCTCTGCTCAGTGAATTTTCTGATGATACGAACGACTCCACCGATATTAGTATTCGGTTACGGGAATATGGCAAACAAGTACACCTTATCATCGACGGCTACGATATTGTCTCGGACCCAGAACAACTAAAACATAAAGATTCACTGCACAACCTGCTTATTAATCCCCTGACCAAACAGCTGGATGGGCAGATCCTTTGGCCTAACAACAGTTCTTCTTATCAAAAGTTTGAGCTGATATTCACCAAGCAAAATGGAAACGGACCCGCAAGGAATTGGTTACCCCAGACAACCTAATTAAAATATATTGCTAATTAATTTAATTTTCTTAGGTTCATGCTGACCTGTTGTTACAGGCAAAGCAAATAACATTGCTTTTATATTGCCAAACTGGCACAAGTACTGCCATAAGGTAACAGGGGTGACTCCGCACACGTGGAGATAGACCCGCTGGAATTGATCGATAGAGAAAGTGCACAAATACGCGGATTTTATTATCATGGAGATAGCACTCTAACTGAGTTGCACTTTGGGCGGCATGAAGAAAGAATCGGTATGACTGAAAGCTAATAATGAGTAGTGACAAGGAGCTTTTACAAAATGCAATTGAGCAGATTCGCACATATAATGCCGATGAACGATCACCGTATAGTATTGAGCATTTCTTTCTGCGGCTGAATGAGGCCGACCAATCTGAAAATAAGGAGCTCTGGAAAGAACTTCGCAAAGCACTGGCTGAGAGCCAGCAAATTAAGCGGAAGGCTCCAAAGAAGTTTTTTACCCGACTTTATTTTGCAGATGAAGGATATTGGTGGTGGAATCCGGAAGAGTGGTAAATACCCGTCAGCGGTCGATCATCAATCCCAACTGATTTATCATACACCTAGATACCCCTCCATTACGCATCACGCATAACCTCGATACAAGCAGTTTTTATAGGTGGTTAGAAATAAACTCAGCTGGTGATAGTATGGATATATTATTTCCTTTCTTAAAGTCTTTCCTATTCCTGGTAATTATGCCGTTGCAGTCGTTATGTATCGCACAATAATATTGTACTGCATCCTCAAAGTCCTTCCACCCAGATTTCAGAGCACCATCAACAATTGTCTTATCTACTGTAGATATATGTGTAAGCTCCCTAAAAGCACGTATCCTGGTTATCGCATCTTTTGATCCGTACTCTGATCTTGCAAAATAAAATATAGTGCTATAAGAGACAGCCGAAACAGCCGCTTGTATGTTTCCTTCTTCGGCAGCTTGGAATATAAGCCCCGCATCATGCCAAAACTTTTTTCGTTTAAGCAGGGCATCCAAACACACGTTAATATCAATTAAATATTTACTTGCCATTTATTCACTGTATTTTTTTCTGATCTCTTGAGTGACTATTTCTTTATAATCCCCGGCGGGCTCTTTGCCAGAGCGGTTAAGACTTCCAATAATTTTCTCCGTTAATGACCCTGGCTTGGGCGTGAACCCAATATCCTCATCTTTTGCAGCCATTGGACCTAGCTTATCTTCGAATAAATTAGATACGCTAGTGCCATGCTTTTCAGCATATTTTTTAACCCGCTTTATTACTCCTTCCTCAACAGTTAGCGTAAGTTTTTTCTTAGCCATAACATAAATCGTTTCATTTCTGTTATACGTGCAATATAATAATGGACACGTACTAAACCAAGATAAGAAGTGTCATAAACACTTAAAGCTGGTTGTCCTGTTATTTATCACACAGAATACCTCCGCATACGCAGAGATAACTTTCATCACTCACGATCTCAATACCCACAACTCAAAAAACAAAAAAGGCCCTCCGCAAAACGAAGGACCTCTAAACCAGCAGTGATGGGGTTTAACTGCTATGTTTACTCTACCGTAAATTTGACCATAACGATACTACCATTAGAATCCGTAACCGGCGGATCATCAGGATTACTGTCATTGGCATCAAAATCGTAGGTGCCATTACTATTACTGTCGATATGTAACATCGCCCAGAGTTTTTCTCCGGCGGATATACTTTCACCGTCGTTCAGGTCTATCATCACGTCGCCATTGGTACCGGTATAAGTGTCGGCTTTTCCAATAATCCCTGATACATCAGGTGCGTCATTGCCATTACTATCTTGTGTATTACGGTGGATCACCACAAAGCCGCGCTGCTTGGCATTAGCCTCGGCAACAGCGATGTCACTGTCGGCCGTCTGAGCATTAGCAGCTACTTTTGGTGTAGCACCGGAAACAGTAATCTCCGTCATCAGTATGTTTCCATCTACCAGCATTGGTCCATCGAGTCCATTTTGTCCGTCAAATTCATACTCGCCAATAGTACCGGTGTCATAGTGCACCATTGGCCATAACTGTTCGCCATCACTAACTACGGAATCGCCAAATGCAATTTTCACATCGGTATTCATTCCTTTCTCGATCTGTGCTTTTCCAATAATAGGCGGAACATTGGGTCCTGAGCCGGCATCTCGGTGTACTACAACCCAACCATCAGCATCGGCATCAACATCTACCATAATGGAATTATCCATCACCGTTTGATCACTAGCTGTAAGGGTAGATTGGTTTGCTTGTACAGTAAAACTGGTAAGTACAATACTGCCATCTTTGGGTACCGGCTGATCGAGTCCGCTTTGCCCGTCAAACTCGTACTCACCATCAGTTCCGGTATCATAGTGAAGCATTGGCCACAGCTTCTCACCGGTTTCTACCGATTCACCATCATTAAGCGTCACCTGTACGGTTCCATTCGAACCGGCATCTACGGCTGCTTTACCTATGATATCGGGTACCATCGGACCATCACCGGCACTGTTAGAGCGGTGAATAACAATCCATCCTTCTTCCGCAGCATCGACATCTACATTAAAAGTTCCGCCACTGTTCGATTGATTTACCTGGTCATCTGCCATTATCGCGGGATCAGTCTGGCTTATACTAAAGGGCTTGGTAAGCACTTTATCGTCTACGGTAATAGGCTGGTCTGGCGAATCGCCACCGGTGAATTCATATTCACCCTGTGTACCCGTATCTTTATGCAGCATCGCCCATAGCTGCTCGCCATCAGAAACGCTCTCCTCCAGCTGAATAGCTACATCGGTATTGGTTCCGGATTCTAACATCGCTTTACCAATGATATCGGGCACCATCGGGCCATCACCGCTTGAATTGGATCGATGAATAACAACCCAGGCCGATTCTGATACTTTAGCCTCAGGAATGGTTAGCATGTTACCATTCGAGGTCCCTTGATTCTCTACCGATAAGGTAGCAGGATCTTCCATATTCGTGTCGTCTCCGGTCCCGTTGTCACTGCACGACATTATCGGCAACATCAACATTACGGTATATATGAGTAACTTCTTTGTAGAAAACATAATCTGTTATTTTTACTTGTGATTAGTGAAAGTTTTCAACTGTCTATCCTAATACACGTAATAACTTTGGTAGCAGATTTATTTTTTCTCCTTTTTTTTTCAAAACCCCCTTTTACATCCTTTCACAGATAGTGTTCTTGCTTATTTCACAAATCTCTTACATAATAGAAGTACACAAAAAGATTGTTCATCAATGTAATTGAGCTATTCGGTCTTAGCATTTAAACCCAATTAATGTTCTTATGAAAAAGCTGGCAGTACTTCTCCTTGTATTAACATTTTTATGTTCTATAGATACCTTCGCACAAACCAATGAACCCTTTGCCCGATTCCCAACGATAAGCCCCGATGGTTCTACCATTGCCTTTTCTTATCAAGGGGATATCTGGACCGTACCGATTGATGGAGGTCGAGCATGGAGACTAACACTTCATGAGGCATACGAAGCACGACCTCAATGGAATCATAACGGCAACAGCATTGCCTTTACAAGTGATCGTCACGGAAACGATGATATTTTCGTAATGGATGCTAAGGGTAACGACCTAAAAAGGCTTACCCACCATTCAACCTCTGATGAGCTTAGCGGCTGGACACCCGATAATGACCTTATATTTACCTCTGAGCGGGTATTTAACCAAGTGGAATGGGAGCCCGAAATTCATACCGTATCCGCTGAAGGCGGTACCCCCGATCGCTTTTTCGATGCCTTTGGGATGATGGCTACTATGTCTCCGGATGGGCGCTATCTTGTCTTTATTCGGGGATACAACAAGGAGTATCGCAAACGCTATCGTGGTCCGGCCAATAAAGATCTATGGGTGTATGACACTAAAAACGGCACCTATCAGCAGCTAACGGATTTTAAAGGCAACGATATGTATCCCACCTTTACCGGTAACAATACCCTGTACTTTATCAGTGAACGCAGTGGTACACACAATATCTATCGCACAAAATTTACTTCTAACGGCACCTTTGGAAGCAGCCCCCAACAACTTACCGACTTTGAAGGTGATGGGGTACGTTATTTTGACGTCAGTAATAACGGAACTATCGTCTTTGAACGTAAAACGGGACTCTATACTCTTATTGATGATTCGGTCTCACCCCTGGAACTTGACCTTACCCATGATCAACGGTTTTATAACATAGAGCGCAAATCATATTCTGCTGATGCCGAAGAGTTTGCGGTTTCTCCCAGTGGAGATTGGCTCGCCTTTGTTATTGAGGGAGAGATCTTTGTAAAACATAACGACCCTTCCAAACAGCGATCAGTCAAAGTCACGGACCATGCTTTTCGGGATCGCGATGTTACGTTCCTCAATGATTCTACCCTTATTTTTGCCAGCGACCGTAACCGGCAATATGATCTTTACTCATTACAACCTTCTCAAAAAGGCAAAAATGAGCTTTTCGAAAGCCTACAGTTTTCTGTTAGGAGATTAACATCTACCGAAGCTCCCGAAAGAAATCCCGTAGTATCACCGGATGGTAAAAAAGTAGCTTTCAACCGTGGGCGCGGGCAGCTGGTAGTATCAAAAATATCGGGGCGGTCGGAACTGGGAGAAGAAACGACACTGCTTGATACCGGCTGGGCCGAGGCCAGCGATGTAGCATGGAGTCCCGATAATAAATGGCTGGCATACTCCAGACCCGATCTGGATTTTAACCATGAAGTATATATCCATCCGGTTAACAATTCACGTGAGCCCGTAAATGTAAGTAAACATCCTCGTCCCGACCGCAACCCGGTTTGGAGTCCCGACGGAAGCAAGCTCGCTTTTCTTTCAAACCGAAACAATGGGGATAATGATGTTTGGTTTGCCTGGCTTGACAAGCGAGATTGGCAACGCACCGAACTCGATTGGGAAAAAAGTGAAAAACCTGTAGAAGTTACCGAAGAAGAAGCCAATAGTATAACGGTAGATATCGATTTTGATGGATTGTATAAACGCCTAAAACAAGTTACCTCTATGCCCGGTGACGAATCCGGATTGGCTATCTCCAAAGATGGACAAACTTTCTATTTTGTTGGCGATGATACCGACCGCGACCTATACCAAGCTAAATGGGATGGCAGTAAAACCAAAGCACTGACTGAAGGTGGCAAAAGCCCCTATAGCATTAGATTACATGCCAAAAAGAATGCCCTCTACTTTATGAAATCCGGCGGACGAATGGCGCGATATGATCTCGAGAAAAACACGCTTGAAAACCTCCCGCATAAGGCTAAGATGAAGATAAATCATGATAAACAGCGTGAGCAGATTTTCGAAGAAGCTTGGCGAAAGCTCAATGTGAATTTCTATGATCCCAATTTTCACGGTCAAGATTGGGGAGAACTCCATGATCACTACAAGGTCTGGACCCAACAGGTTTCTTCTGATCGTGATTTTGAAGATGTCATGAATATGATGCTTGGCGAACTTAACGCCAGCCATATGGGCTTTTATGGGGATGACCGAGCCGAGACTCAAGAAGTACGAACCGGCCTCCTGGGCGTAGAAGTAACCGATGTATCCAATGGTGTTCGCATTGACCGCATAGTACCAAACGCTCCTGCCGACCGTGAAGTAAGTAAACTAAATACGGGCGAAATCATTACTCACGTTGATGGAGAATCCGTTGCTGAAACCACTAACTTTTATAGTCTACTAACCGACAAAGTAAACACTCCTACGCTGTTGCAGGTAGAAAATAGTGAGGGCAAACAGCGCGAAGTCGTCATTGAACCTACCGGTAGTCTCAGTGACGAACTGTACGAACAGTGGGTCGAGAAACGAAAAGAACTTACCGACAAGTACTCTGACGGTCAGCTCGGGTATATTCATGTTGAAGGGATGAACTGGCCCAGCTTCGAACGCTTTGAACGCGAATTAGTAGCAGCCGGCGAAGATAAAAAAGGCATCGTCATTGATGTACGTTACAACGGCGGGGGCTGGACAACAGACTACCTGCTTACGGTGCTGCAGTATAAACAGCATGCTTATACTATTCCGCGCGGAGCAACTTCCAACCTGGAGAAAAACAAAACTAAATTTCGCGATCATTATCCTTTTGGAGAACGGCTGCCCCTTTCCAGCTGGACCGAGCACGCCATTACCCTATCTAACCAGAATAGCTACTCAAACGCCGAAATTTTCTCTCATGCCTTCAAAAACCTTGACCTGGGAACGCTAGTGGGCGAGGCTACCTTTGGAGCTGTAATTTCAACCGGAGGTGCCGGGCTGATGGGTGGTTCCTATGTACGCCTGCCATTCCGGGGCTGGTATGTAAAAGCAACGGACAAGAATATGGAGTTAGGGCCGGCTGACCCCGATATCGAGCTCAATAATGCCCCCAACTACCGCACTAGAGAAGATACCCAGCTTAAGCGGGCCGTTGATGAATTATTGAACCAGATCAAAAATGAAAAATAATAATTAATCCTATTTCAATTTGTAGGTGCTGTCTGTAGATACGGGCAGTGCCTTTTTTATTGGAATAGCTAACTGGTGGACAGCCAGAAATAAAAAGGGCCTCCTTATTGTCCCCCTCTTGGTAAAAACAATTTCGTTACTGTCTGTTTTTTTACTAATTTTGCTAATTCAATTTTCAGATGAGCAGACATTCAACAACATATCGCCTCTTTACACTATTTACAGCAATATTTCTTGCTGTGAGTATTAGCTTGCCATCCATAGTGGTGGCATCTGTCTATTGTGATATGGAGATGCAACAATCGCCAACAACTACAGCTTCCGATAAACAATGTATGTTGATGGCATACCAATCTAATCAAAATAATTCAGATCAACTGAACCCTGACAGCCAAAATACCAATTGCAGTTGGACGCTAACTTGTGAGATCACCCAAACTGATCTAACAAACAAGACTATCCCAACTGTTAATAAAAAAGCAGTTCAGGCATTCGTTGTTTCGATTGTTGACTTCATTGATACCGAATCGGTGTCCATCCCCACTTTTCTTGCAGATGCCGAACGGAACCAGCAACAGGAATCTCCCCCTCTATTCTTGCTAAATAGCACTTTTCTGAATTAGCATCCTCCCTTCGCTATTTAGGTCTTAACATTTAAAAGACCACTATACGGAATAACTATAGCCGTTAGGCAGTTCTGTACTTCTCATTACTTAAAAACTCACGATTCACAGCTAGTGCTATGCTCGACAAAACCATACGTTTCTTTCTTGAGAACAAACTTATTTCGGTGCTTTTGCTTCTCCTTTTTGTGGGATGGGGCATTTCCGTGGCCCCCTTTAACTGGCAGCTGGATGACATCATCCCGCGCGATCCAGTACCGGTAGATGCCATTCCCGACCTTGGCGAGAACCAACAGATCGTTCATACCGAATGGCCGGGACGTTCTCCACAAGATATTGAAGATCAAATTACCTACCCGCTAACAACAGAGTTACTGGGACTTCCCGGCGTTAAAAGTATACGAAGCAGTTCTATGATCGGCCTCTCCACCATTTATGTAATTTTTGAGGAGGATATCGAATTTTACTGGAGCCGGTCGCGTATCCTGGAAAAACTTAATTCACTTTCTTCCGGGACATTACCTGAGAATGCACAGCCTTCGCTCGGGCCTGATGCCACCGGGCTGGGACAAATATTCTGGTACACCCTGGAAGGACGCGACAATAATGGAGATCCCGCCGGGGGCTGGGATCCGCAGGAACTACGCACAATACAGGATTATACCGTGGATTACGCTCTTTCTTCAGCCCAGGGAGTGGCCGAAGTAGCACCTATCGGCGGATATGTAAAGGAGTTCCAAGTGGATGTCGATCCGGAAGCAATGCAGGTGTACGATATTACCATGCAGCAAATTTTTGAGGCGGTCCGCGGCAGTAATGTCGATGTCGGCGCACGGACTATAGAAATGAATAATGTGGAATATCTAGTGCGTGGACTCGGATACATCAAGAGCCTTGAAGACCTGGAAAAAGCAGTAGTAGTAAGCAGAAATAATACGCCTATTCGCATTCAGGATATAGCACATGTTACACACGGCCCGGCTATGCGCCGTGGTGCTCTCGACAAGTCCGGTGCCGAAGCGGTCGGTGGTGTGGTTGTAGCACGCCAGGGAGAAAATCCACTGCAGGTGATTCAGAATGTTAAAAAACAGATCAGCGAAATTTCCGCAGGTTTACCTTCCAAAACGCTGGATGACGGTACTGAATCAAAGGTTACAATAGTTCCGTTTTATGATCGTACCGAACTTATCATGCAAACGCTGGGAACCCTGGAAGAGGCCCTGTTTTTACAGATTCTGGTGACCATCATTGTGGTTATCGTCATGGTGATGAACTTGCGATCATCGGTCTTGATTTCCGGATTACTCCCCATAGCCGTATTGATGACCTTCATCTCCATGAAGTACGGTGGCGTGGACGCCAATATCGTTGCCCTCACCGGTATTGCCATTGCCATAGGTACGATGGTGGATATGGCAGTGATTCTCACCGAAAACATGATTCGGCATATTAACGAGGCCGGCGATGAAGAACCATTACTGGAGGTAATTTTCAGAGCAACGAGTGAGGTTGCATCGGCCGTGGTTACCGCTGTTTCAACAACTGTTATTAGTTTCTTGCCCGTCTTTACAATGGTAGCCGCCGAAGGAAAACTGTTTATCCCCTTGGCTTATACTAAAACATTCGCGCTGATTGCTTCTATTATTATCTCACTGATTATTATACCGCCTTTTGCCCACTGGTTCTTTTCGGTGCGTATCAAAAAGCGTGCGCTGAAAATTACCTGGAACGGCTTTATCGTTGCGCTGGGATTAGTCAGTCTTTTCTTTTCCGTGCTTCCATGGGCCGGATGGCTGTTATTGCTATTCGGGGTCAACACGCTTACGTCACTCTACTTGGAAACATACGATGAGCGGCAGGCTAACCGGGCCAACAACCTAGTTGCCGCCATCGTCGTCACATGGCTGCTGGCAAAAGCCTGGCTGCCGTTAGGGCCGGAAGTATCCCTGTTTACAAATTTCATTTTTGTTGGCGGTATCGCTGCGGTCTTGATAGGGATCTTTTTCATCTTTATCCATTATTTTCGCCCCATACTACGGTGGGCACTCTATTATCGGAAAACCTTTCTTTCTATCCCGTTAGTGCTGATAATCTTTGGAGTAACCATATGGCTGGGATATGGTACCATGTTCGGATGGGTACAAAAGGGATTTAATTCGGCAGGTCTTCCGGTACAGGAAACAGCAGCGTGGACATCCATGGAAGAAGCCTTTCCCGGACTCGGGGAAGAGTTTATGCCGCCGCTGGATGAAGGTGCTTTTCTGTTGATGCCAACCACCATGCCCCATGTCGGTGTAGAGGAGGCAAAAGATTATATGCAAAAAATTGATATGGCCATTTCATCCATCCCCGAAGTAGATATTGTGGTGGGGAAACTTGGCAGAGCCGAGACCGCGCTGGATCCCGCTCCGGTTTCGATGTATGAGAATATCATCCAGTATAAAAGTGAGTACAAACGAGATGAAAACGGGCGTCGCATCCGATTTGCAGTCAACGATAAAGGCGAATATCTACGCAATGAATCCGGAGAACTCATCCCCGATCCAGACGGGAAGTACTTCCGGCAGTGGCGGGATCATATCCAAAGCCCGGACGATATTTGGAATGAAATAGTTGATGCCAGTCGTGTACCGGGATTAACTTCCGCCCCCAAATTACAGCCGATTGAAACCAGGCAAATAATGTTGCAATCCGGTATGCGTGCTCCCATGGGTATCAAGGTGAAAGGGCCGGACCTTGAAACAATTGAAGCGTTTGGACTTGAGCTGGAGGAGATACTTCGAGGGGTGCCTGAAATACAAAGCCAGGCTGTTTTTGCAGATCGCATAGTCGGAAAACCCTATCTTGAAATTGATTGGGACCGGGAATCTTTAGCTCGTTATGGATTAAAAATTGCAGATGTTCAGCAGTACCTTGAAGTTGCCATGGGTGGCATGGCACTGACCCAAACAGTAGAGGGACGCGAGCGGTACCCGGTACGAGTCAGATATGCCAGGGAATATCGCGACAGTCCGCACGAGATCGAACGTATGTTCATATCTACGTCCTCAGGTACAAACATACCGCTGGGTATGCTCGCAGAAATCAAGTACCGTCAGGGACCACAGGTAATTAAAAGTGAAGATACCTTTTTGACCGGCTATGTGACCTTTGACAGACGGGATGGTTTTTCTGAAGTCGAGGTCGTGGAAGCAGCGCGACAGGTTATCAACGAGAAGATTGAAACGGGTGAACTTTCTGTACCTCCGGGACTCAGTTACGAATTTGCCGGTAATTACGAAAACCAGATCCGGGCTGAGAAACGCCTTTCTGTAGTAATGCCTATTACCCTGCTCATCATCTTCCTTATTCTATATTTCCAATTCCGATCTATCTCGACTACGGCTATGATATTCAGCAGCATATTTGTGGCCTGGGCAGGTGGTTTTATCATGCTTTGGCTGTATGGACAGCCATGGTTTATGAATTTTGAACTATTCGGTACCAATATGCGCGACCTGTTCCAGATGGGAGTTGTAAACCTCAGCGTTGCCGTTTGGGTAGGTTTTATCGCTCTGTTCGGTATTGCTGCAGACGGCGCCGTGGTTATTGCTACATATATTCACCAGCTGGTGGACCGGCATAAACCTGAAAATATCAAGGAGCTACATGAAATTGTCATTAAAGCCGGGAATTTACGTATTCGTCCGACCTTGATGACAACTGCAACCACTACGCTGGCACTGCTGCCGATACTCACCTCAAGCGGCCGGGGATCTGATATTATGATTCCCATGGCCATTCCCACCTTTGGCGGCATGATGGTTGCTATTGTCACGCTTTTTGTGGTGCCCGTACTCTATGCCGTCTGGCAGGAATCCAAGTGGAAAATGCAAGAAAAAATAAAGCAGTTGCCATTGACAGGTAGTAATGGCAATACCAATGAATCAAACTAGGGACAGAATGGAAATGTTATTGACAATCATAAAAGATTCAGAGATCACATCCCCCTATTCACTGAAAAAGCACAGTGAATTTTCCCCCTTCGAAGGGGGACAGGGAGATCTCCTTTCTGAAAAGGGACTCATTCTTAGAAAATTTGGCTATAAAGTATTATTGCTAATCCTTTTAATGGCATGGGGAATTAGTCAGTCTCTTCAAGCACAGGATCATTCTTCACCGGGATCAGATAAAGCAGTCGAAGATAGCCTGGCCTTAAACCAGCATATACAACAGGCGTTAGCCAACAACCCACGTATTGAAGCCTTATTTCAGCAATACTATGCCCGGCTGGAACAAGTTCCCCAGGTAGGAGCCCTGCCCGATCCCGAAATAATGTTCCAGTACCATATTAATCCAATGAGGCAGAGTAATCCCCTGACCCAAACCACCGTAAGTGCCAAACAGATGTTTCCTTGGTTCGGGACGCTCAGTAAACGAGAAGAACAGGTGGAAAAGGTGGCTGGCATAGAGTGGACGACTTTTGAAAAGGCTCGTAATGAGATCGTTCAAAAAGTAAAAAAGCGCTGGTACCGTCTACATGAATTGCACCACCATTTAATGATCTATAGACAGAACAGGGATTTACTGGGTCAGCTAGAACGGCAGGTGCAAAGGCAATATGAAAGCGGGGATGTGAGCCACGTAGATCTGCTTCGGATCCAAATTGAACAAGATAACCTGGAAACGAAAATTGTAAATACCGAAGAGGAACTGGAGGTAATGAAAGTTCAATTTAACTCATTGCTGAATCGACCGGAAGAGACAGCGATTCAAGTACCGGATAAGATATTTACCTCAAAACTTAAAAAAAGTGAAGAGCGCCTGCGCCAAATAATTTATGATCGCAATCCCGAGCTTCGCGGAAAGGAGCTTCAAGAAGAAGCAGCTCTTGTTGCTGAGGAACAGGCGCGACTCGAGGGGCGGCCATCATTTGGTCTCGGGCTAACGGTTATGAATAAAAACTACATGTATATGCCTCTGATGTCGGGCGATCGAGCGGGATTAACCGGATCGCTAACCATACGTCTTCCACTATCGCGCTCCAAATATCGCGCTCAACGGAAAGAAGCCCGCATTAAAGCTCGAATCGCACGCGAAGAACAGCAGGAAGTTACAAACCGTCTGACCGCTAAAGCAGAATCTCTGTTGCAGCAGTATCGTGATGCCGAACGCAGAATCGCTCTGCACGAAGAACGAGTGATTCCCAAAACACGTCAGGCTCTTAAAATAGCATTGTCTGAATATGCCGGGGGACGAGGCAACTTTGAGCAAATTATCCAGTTACAACAGCAGTTGCTGAAATATGAAATGAAGCTTAACACCGCCTACGTGGAACAAAATATAGCCACTGCTAAAATAGAGGCTCTCACTGGGGCATATAATGCAACACCGGAAGAGATAGAAACTGAATAATAAATAGTACGGACGTACCATGGTACGTCCCGACAAAACAATTTAAAAATTATGAAATCTCTAAATATCAAACAGACAGGAAAGATAGTCGGAATTCTATTGGCAGGCTTTTTCCTGGGATGGCTGTTCTTTGGCGGCACTGCCGGAGAAAAGGCAACAAGTATAGATCAGCATGTGGAAGAAACCCATACCGATGAGGAGGGAAATATCGTCTACACCTGTAGTATGCATCCCCAGATCCGACGCAATGAACCGGGCGATTGTCCCATTTGTGGCATGGAACTTATCCCCGTCGACCAGGCAGATAAGCAGGAAGAAACAGTCTTTACCATGACTGATGCTGCCGTTAAACTGGCAGAAATTCAAACGACTACTGTTGAGCGGCGCATTCCTAAACTGGAGGTTCGCCTTCCGGGACGTGTAGCTGCCGACGAACGAAGGGTCTCCTCTATTACTGCACAGTTTCCGGGACGAATAGAGGATCTTTATGTAGATTTTACCGGGATCTTCGTTAAAAAAGGGGAACCATTGGCTACCATCTATTCTCCGGAACTGATTTCTGCACAGCAAGAACTGCTCGAGGCAGCCAGAAACAAGCAAACCAATTCTGGATTGTATGAATCAACCCGCAGAAAGCTGCGCCTGTGGGGACTCCCTAAAAGTGAAATTCAACGAATCGAATCTTCCGGAGAAGTAACTGATGCCATACCTATCGTTGCTACACGCAGCGGGTATATTACCAAAAAGAATATAGATGCAAAGGATTATGTGAATGAAGGAACCGTAATGTATAAAATTGCCAATTTCTCAACACTCTGGGTGTTGTTCGATGCCTATGAAACTGATATCGGTGCCATAGATCAAGGAGATTCAGTTGATTTCACCGTTCGCAGTTATCCCGGAAAAACCTTTAAAGCAAAAATTACCTATGTCGACCCATTTATCAATCCACAAACGCGAACGGCCCGCGTTCGAGCAGAAGTTGATAATACGGATGGCAACTTAAAGCCAGAAATGCTGGCCAGGGGCATAGTAAGCGGAACTACTGATAATCAAGAGAAACTCGTGGTACCTAAATCAGCTGTTATGTGGACCGGCAAACGCTCTATTGTTTTTGTGAAACAGCCGAATAGTGAGGTTCCCACTTTTGAACCGCGACTGGTAACGCTGGGGCATCGTGCCGGCAATTACTACATCATAGAAGAAGGAGTTGAAGAAGGGGAGCAAGTTGTTACCCACGGCAACTTCAAGCTCGACAGCGCCGCTCAACTGGCTGATAAACTCAGCATGATGAATCGCGCGCCTAATAATGAAATCAATGCACCTAGCAACATTAAAAGTGATAACAAAGGAGCAGTGGACCAAAATGAAGTGGAAACGAATTCCCCGCAGACCTTAGCTACCGAGCAATATTCCGACATTAATAAAGAACAAGTGCCTGATGCCTTCAAAAAACAACTAAATAAACTTGTAGATTCCTACCTCAAAATAAAGAATGCATTAACTGAAGATGATCTAAAAAGAGCCTCATCAGCACTTAAACAGCTGCAAAATTATCACTCAAATATTGATATAACTATGATTGAAGATCAGAAGCAGCAAGAAGTGTGGACAACCCTGCATAACATAGCCGAAAAACATATTAATACTCTCAGACTGACGGAAAATATCACCGACTTTAGAGACCAATTTACACTGCTTTCGGAAGCTCTGGGGAAAACCTTCTCTGTATTTGGGGTTAATCGTACGCTGTACCTGCAATACTGCCCCATGGCTTCTAAACAGGAAGGCGGCTATTGGTTGAGTGAAGAGAAAAAAATAGTCAATCCTTATATGGGGAAAAAAATGCCGGGATGTGGCAATACAGAAGCAGTTATTTAGTCAGATTATTAAGTTACAAGTATGGAACTGATGATCTTAATTTGTTAACAGCTCTTATTTAATTTAAGCAGAGTATTTATGAAACTGATTAAAGCCTATATTCGCATTGATATGTTTGAAAATGTGCACAGAGCCCTTAATAAGGAGGGGTATACGAGCATGACGGTAATGGAGGCTGAGGGCATGGGCAGCTACAGTGATCCTAAAGATCAGCATAGCTCCCTGAAATTTCCGGCTCTGCACACCAAAGTAGTTAAGCTGGAGATGGTTGCGGAAACCGAACATGTTGATGATATCGTTCAAATTATCCATGAAAATGCCAGCACGGGTCATCCGGGAGATGGCTTAATGGTAGTATTACCGGTAGAGCGGAGCATACGCGTTAGAGATGGAGAAGAGCGGCAGTATACGGTATAATATTAGTATAATTAGATAGTACAATATGTTTAAAAAGGGCGCTATATCTTATTGTTATTGTATCCCATGAAGATAGCATATTTATTTCTCCTCCTTATGAAGGAGGAGATTAAGAGGAGGTTGAACATAACGGGGCATTAGGCTCCTAAAAGACCGGAAAGTCTCAAAACCTTCACTGCCAGCATACTGCCCCACTCCTGGCCTCTCCCTACTGCTCGCAGGGAGAGGACCGCTTATCTATAATATGTGTTGGGTTTTAATGCGTATATCCTTTCAGAGACTCTCAGTTTAATTTCCAGCTGAATACTCAATAAAAAAGTCTCTTCCCATGCTTGCAGGGGAAGAACAAGATGGGGTCAGCAAATAGCAAGCAACCAGACCTGCTAAATATATCTTCTTGTCCCCTCTAGAGAAGCTATGGAGAAAGTAGGCCAGTGCTTGAAAAAGGTTTGCTGATAATAAACGGTGGAATAATTCTGTGAAAAGAAAATCCGGCGCACAGATACAGACTTTCCTATTATTAAAAAATTTGAATCTCCTTTCTTCATCACCATATAAATGCCCTACTCTTTTACGGGCCTTGACTAAAAAAGAGGATCTCTTCGAAATATTTTAAGCATCATTCGGTATAGCTCCTCCTTGGGATTATTGAACCGAAACTCCGACTCCTTAAGGTGTAAAATATAGGTTTCCTGGTGAATTCCTTTAAACTTCTCCAGCCGAGATTTTAAGAAGCCGCGAAATCCATCAATACAACTTATTTTATCCGGCTTCACCTTTTGCAGTTCTCGGCGATCAACCAGCCAAACTTGTTTATTCTCAGAAAAGTTAAGGATAACATCCAAACAGTGCTGCTTCTGTATGCCAGGGTTCATACATGCTTTTTCTTCTACGATACAGGCATACACATTGCTATTCTCCTCACATATTCCGAGACAAAAATTATTCTGGCATCCCTCTCCTATCTGCTCCATATAGGATACTTCAAAAGGAGCCTGTTTGTAACAATAAGCAGCAAGCCGCTGTCGAATTCCCTTTAGATACCTATTCACTGTGTTACGATTCAATCCTGACAGTTCGGCTATCTGAGTAGCTGTTAAATCCAGTGCGAATAAGCGCACCAATTCCCTGAATTTATATTCCGATATTTTTCCACGATTAACATACTTGTTATTCATTCGCTCGCAATGACTTACGTAAATTTAATACTTCTATTTTAGTCAAGGCCCGTCTTATAGTCCGGCTTGTAATAGCCCATCGAAACCATTCCTTGATCATCTTTTATTTAGAATCATTCTAAACTATATTTATGACCTGCTATTTAAAAACAGTCTAAATAAAATTCAAGTTTTTTGGAATGAAAAATTTCTGGTGCTTTACTCTGTTTATCGTAGTTACGGCAGGGACCCTTTCTGTTAAAGGCCAACCCACATCTTCGTTAACGGGCAAAGTTTTAACTGCAGATGAGCAACCGATCGTCAATGCCCATATTACTATTGACAATAATCACTACCACACCGTCTCTGATACTCAGGGAATGTTCGATTTTTCATCAATGCCTGCAGGCACTCACAAAATTGTCATCAGCCATGTGGGATATAAACCCCTTCATAAAACCATTGAGCTTGATAACCAACCTGAGGTCCTGACTTTTCATCTAAAGAGTAAACGCTACCAATCCTCTGCCGTTGTAGTTACAGCAACACGAACGCCCCGAGATATCGAAGAGGTCCCGGAACCGGTTACTGTGATTTCTGACAAACAGATCGAGGCCCTGGGGAATAATCGACTCAGCACTGTTTTAGCCGAACAAACCGGACTTAGCCTTACATCCAATCATGGTACCGGGCTACAGGTACAAGGTTTTACTTCGGAGTACACCAAAATTATGATTAACGGACAACCGCTGATCGGACGAACCGCCGGTACTTTTAACCTTGACCGTATTACAGTTGGCAATATTAAACAGATCGAAATTATTAAGGGGCCTTCTTCGGCCCTGTGGGGCAGCGATGCGCTGGCGGGCGTGGTAAATATCATTACCCAGGAAGGGACACGCCCTTTTGAATTAGGTGTGGATGCCCGCTACGGCACCAATCAAACAATGGATCTGGGACTAGACCTTTCAGCACGGAGAAAGGGCTGGAAAAACGATGTTTACTTTAACCGTAATAGTTCCCAGGGATATAGCCTTTCTCCGAATGCCCTTTCCCAAACCGTACCGGAATATGCCAACTACACCGGCTCATACCACACCGAAGTAACCGTATCCGATCGTATTGATACGGAATTCCAGGGGCGTTATTACCGTGAAACCCAAAACAGTATCGATTACCTGGGCAGCCGCGATAATCCTACTATGTTAGACGGCGAGGCCCTGCAAGAAGATTATAGCCTGTCTCCTACCCTGCATTTCAACCTGGCTTCAAAAACAAGAGCAGAGCTATCACATTATTTCAGTCGCTATCGTACCGACACCCAACTTCATTACCAACAAGGTGACAGCCTGTATAACCGATCAAAATTTGACCAGTATTTCAATAAAACGGAACTGCAGCTTAACCAAAACTGGAACGCTATCCATGCTACCACAGCGGGGGCCGGCTATAAACATGAGCAGTTGAAAGCTAAACGCTATGCCGGCTCCCCTATCTTTAACAGCTACTTTGGCTTTATCCAGCATGAGTGGATGCCTAACGACCGACTGGATATCATCGGGGGGCTGCGATATGACGCCCACAGTGAATACAGCTCGCAATTAAGCCCCAAGCTCTCAGCACGATACGAGTTATTTACCTGGTTAGACCTAAGGGCATCTGCCGGCAGTGGTTTTAAAGCACCCGACTTCCGCCAGCTGTTCCTCAACTTTACCAATCCCACCGTCGGCTACAGTGTATTTGGATCCAGTAATCTCAAAGAAAAAATTCGATCACTGCAAGCTGATGGTAAGATAAAACAGATTTTACAACCGCTGGACCAGCTCAAAGAAATTAAGGCCGAACATTCCTGGGCCTATAATGTGGGGCTAAACCTGCAACCCAAAGAACAGCTGAGTTTGCGAATCAACCTCTTTCGCAACAATGTGAATAACCTTATAGAGTCTGCCCCCATTGCGCATAAAACGAACGGGCAATCGGTATTCAGCTATTTCAACCTGGAAGAAGTATATACCCAAGGCATTGAAGCCCAGCTGCGGTGGAATCCCGTCCGGCAACTGAAGATCACGGCCGGCTACCAACTGCTGGATGCCCGCCGAAAAATTGAAGAAACCAAGACGGTACAAGATGATAACGGGGAAATTGTCGAAAAGAATGCTGTTTCCTACGAGCCGATGTTTAATCGCTCTAAACATACGGCCAATCTAAAGGTTTTTTACAATTGGCAAGCCCTGGATATCGATGCCAACATTCGCGGCAAGTGGCACGGCAAATACGGCCGTATGGATACCAACGGCAATAATTTTGTAGACAGTGATGAATACCAAGATGGATATATGACCTGGAATACTGCTATCGCGAAGACTATCCAAAACCGCTACACCCTTCAGCTGGGCGTTGAGAACCTGTTTGATTTTACGCGTCCCGGCGACCTGTCGTACCTGCCCGGACGCAAGTTTTACGCAAAGTTTTCATTACAACTCTATTAATCTAAAAACAACCAAATAAGAACTACTATGTTTCCATTTAAAAAAGCACTATCACTACCACTCTTAGCTGCTGCCATTGCCTTTTTATTCACTGCCTGTGACGATTCAGGAACAGGAGTAGACAATGGCGAAGAACCATCGAAAATTGAAACCGACACCGTTGAAGATATTCATACTGGGATATTCTCAACTGCCCAATATGTCTATTATAATCTTCGGGAAAATAAGATTGTTGAAAGCACTGACTCAGCATCTACCAAATGGGACATCGCTTTTTACGGCACGGATATTTACACCAACAGTGGGACGAGCGGTCCCGGAGAAGGAGGAGCGATTGTACTCGACCAATCATTTGATGCTACGGAAATAGCACCATCCGAGAACTATAATACAGATACTGATACGTTGTTGGCCATCCCCGGAGACAAATGGTACAGGTACACAGGCCGCAAGGGGGATCCGGCACATACAGTTCTCCCACTCGATAATAAGACAATTGTCGTACGTACAGCCGACGGCGAACACTATACTAAAATTAATATCCTGAGCTTTTACAAAGGAAATCCAACCATTGAAGAAACCCCTCCGATGGAAGATACCGGCTACTACACTTTCGATTACGCTATTCAGCTGAACGGTACGCGCAAGCTTAAGTAACGCTACGTACTTTGCTCATTCCCGGGGAAGGCTGTTGGTCTTTTGCAAACGGGCCACAGCTCTTTTCCCGGGCTTCTAATCACTTTCAAACTAAAACCGACCAACCAATATGTTCACCAATCATTTGACTTCGAAACTACTATTTGCCGTTGTACTTATGTTTAGTACGATGGTTTCCGGCGCTATTGCCCAAGATACCGGTGTACTCATCCTGGCCCATGGCGGCAGCGAACAATGGAACAAGGCTGTTGTAGAAGCCGCACAACCGTTGGAAAAAGACCATGCTGTCGAAATTGCGTTTGGTATGGCCAATGCCGTAACCATGCACAACAGCATCGAAAAGCTTGAAAAGAAGGGCGTTAACAAAATTGTAACGGTACCGCTGTTTATCTCCAGCCACAGCCCTATCATCCGTCAAACGGAATACCTGCTGGGACTGCGTGATACTCTTGCAGATGATCCCATGCCGTTAATGCACCATAAGGATGAATACCTTGCTATGGTGGGTAAAGAAAAGGCGGATTCCTCACAGCTGGTCCATGGCATGCTCATTCCTGAGAACCTGCAACCCCTGGAAATAGATGCTGAAGTGACGATGACCCCGGCCCTGGATGACCATAACTTAGTTGCCCAAATTCTGCATGACCGTATCAGCAAGCTAAGCGACAAGCCATCCAACGAAACAGTTGTTATGGCCGGACACGGTCCCAACCGAGGGAAGGACAATATCAAATGGGTTAAAAACATGGAATCCCTTGCCCGCAAAGTGCAGGATATCCAAAAACAACAAGGGAAAGGTTTTAAGCAGATTTTTGCTCTCACGGTACGCGATGATGCCAATGAGCAGGTTCACGAACAAGCCAAACAACAGTTTCGCAATGTGGTCCGTCAATCGGGCCAGTTTGGAGATGTGATCGTAGTGCCCCTGTTCCTGTCATCCGGCGGACGCGAACATGCTGTTGCCAACCGCCTGGAAGGCTTGGATTTTGAGTGGAGTGGTGAAACACTGCTGCCCCACCCACTAATTAGTGACTTTTTGGTGAGCTCAGTGAACCAAGCACTTAAGAGTAATTCCGCAGGCGATACAGCGAAATAGGAAGACCTCCTAACAATCACTTTAACCCGAGCGCTACTTCCGGGTATCACCGACTGATAACCTTAACGGTCGGTGATACCTGCCGGGAGTACCATAGAGATCATCTCTCAAAACCTCTGTGCTATAACCAGAACTTTATTAGAGATTGCTAAAAACAACCCAGGATTGAGAAGGACCCATTTTAGTGTAAAAGAGATCATATTCACTAAAAGAGTCCCTACTAAAGATAAATTATAATCTAAAATCGTTTCTGAGCCCTTCATTATGAATCTTCAAAACACACTACTCAAAGCGTCTTTATTCTGCCTCTTCTCTTTATTTACGCTTCAAGTTTCTGCCCACAATCTATGGATAGAAACAGCCCCCACCGCCAATATTGGAGAACACCATCGAGTATCTATTTATATGGGGGAATATTCTTATGGTGTTCGCGAAAATATTAAAGAGCATCGCAAAGAAATAGGCCCTATTACATTATATCTTATCGAACCTGACGGAACTGTTGCAGAACTAGAAACAACAATAGATGGTAACCGCTTTGTTGCTAGGTTTACGCCCAAAACGAAAGGGACCTACCGGCTGGCTCTAAATGTAACCAAAGCACCGGTTGTGGATTGGCGAGAGTACGATTTGGGGATACTGAAGACCAACTTCTTTTCTTCGGCTGTTGTAGAAGTGGCAGCCCCAAAGGATCATAAAACTTCAATGAACCCCGTATCTGATCTAAATGAACTGCTTATCACACCAACAACAACAGCTCCTTTTGAACGTAATACTCCTGTAACATTTCAACTTACGTTCCAAGGTAAGCCACTGCCCGAACAAGAAATTAAAGTGGGATACAAAGACAAGTGGTTTAAAACGCTTTACACCGATGAGCAAGGACAGCTGACCGTCAGTTTTCCCTGGAATGGGCAATTTGTTATTGAAACCGTTCATACAGAGCAAACCTCCGGCAGTTTTCAGGGCGAGGAGTATGAAGCTATCCGCCACACTGCAACCTATGTTATTCCAAGGCAAAAGTAATGCTTCATCCACTCTCCCAGGTTCAAATAATGCTTGAGCTAATTAGCAAAACTTATTGTAGTACTCATCAATTCAGCTCCTGCCCCCAACAACAACCCGGGATAAACTATAACACGGATCCACATTTATGTTCTATCTATATCGCTTTACCAGTAAGACTGATGTAACAATGAAAAAGTTAATCCTTTGCTTTCTGCTTATAGCTTGTAGTCAAGTGACATCTGCACAAAGCCCCGCAACGATAAAAGGTATAATTACCAATCAATCCCAAACACCATTACAGGGCATTAATGTAGCCTTGGAAGGCACCCGGTATGGAGCGGCAACTAATGCAGACGGCCAATTTAATATCCACAACATTCCGGCGGGCACCTACACTCTTGTGGCTACCGGAATTGGCTATCAGTCGAAAAAGAAGCAGATCACTATCCGGCAGGGAGAAATAAAAACATACACCTGGCAGCTACGAGCTTCCTCCTATAACCTGGAATCCATTACCGTTACTGGTAAAAGCCAACTCCGCGAGGTCGAGGAAAAAGCCTTCAATGTAGATGTGGTAGACACCAAAAAGTTAGACGCTAGCTCCATGGAGTTGGGTCACGCCCTGGACCGTGTTTCTGGGGTACGAGTACGCGAGAGCGGCGGTGTGGGCTCGCGGATGAACTTTTCGCTAAACGGCTTTAAGGGAAAGCAGGTTAAGTTTTTTATCGATGGCGTGCCCATGGACAACTTTGGATCTTCTTTTCAGCTTAACAACATCCCGGTAAATCTTGCTGAACGTATTGAGGTATACAAAGGCGTAGTGCCTGTAGAGCTGGGTGCCGATGCCCTGGGCGGAGCCGTCAATATTGTTACAGACGCCTACTCCAAAAGCCATGCCGACATATCGTATTCCTATGGGTCGTTCAATACGCATCGCACCAACCTTAATGCCGTATATGTGGCAGAGTCGGGGTTTATAGCCAAACTAAATGCCTTCCAAAACTATTCTGACAATAACTACAAGGTACAAGTAGATGTTGCCGACCTGGAAACCGGTGAGTATTACCCCAACCGCAAGGTAGAACGTTTTAACGACACTTATCACAACGAAACCATCATTGCCAATATAGGTGTGGTTGACCAATCCTTTGCCGACCGGCTGCTGGTAGGCATAACCTTAGGGCAAAATTATGATGAAGTACAAAACAGCAGTCGCCTCGTCAATGTCTTTGGCCAGTGGCACACCAAGGGCAACATTATTATGCCTACCCTCAAATATCAGAAAAAGGATTTCTTGGCCGAAGGCCTGGATTTTAACTTGAGTGCAAACTACAACTTTGGAGAGGAAGCGAGTATTGATACGGTAAATCGTCGCTACAATTGGCTGGGCCAGTACAAGCAGTATAACGGGCCCGGCGGCGAACGCTCGTACTCAAAGTATAAATATCAAAATAACAACGGTCTCGTAACGGCTAATGGGAGTTACCGGATTGCTCCTCATCACTCGCTCTCGCTGAGTAATACCCTTAATACCTTTGACCGCGAAGGCCATGACGAGCTAAACCCCGATAAAGAGATCTACTCGCAACCCAAGAAGACGTTGAAAAATATAGCAGGATTAGGGTATCAGTATGAAAAAGACAGCTGGAGTGCCTCGGTCTTTACTAAATATTACTTCCAAAATAACCGGTATGCCCAGCCGTATAACCCTACCGGCAATTACGGAGATGTAGCCTACAAAAACCGCAATAACTCGTTTAACTACATCGGTTATGGAGCCGCTACCACTTATTTCATTCATGACAACCTTCAACTTAAAGCTTCCTACGAAAAAAGCTATCGCCTCCCCGATTCAAACGAGCTTTTCGGAAATGTGATAAACCTGGAGGGGAACATTGACCTGAAACCTGAGATGAGCCACAACTACAACCTCGGGGTCAGCTATTGGCTCAACATCCAGGACCGCCACCAGATCACAATTAAAGAGGACATCTTTTACCGTGATGCCAGCGACTTTATTCGCCCCCGGCTTAGCACCAATCAGGCCCGGCAAGTTATGGATAACCTGGGAAGTGTTACAAACCTCGGTTTTGAGACGGAAATACGCTACTCTTATCTGCGAAAATTTTCTATCGGTGCAAACCTTACCTACCAAGACTTGCGCAACAATACCAAGTATGTAGAGGGAAAAAAGAGCGTAGTCTACCGCGATCGCATCCCCAACATGCCCTACCTGTATGGCAATGCTGATGTCTCATATTCAGTCAATAACCTCTGGGATCAGAGACACTCGCTCAGTCTAAGTTATAACTTGCTGTATGTGCACGAATTCTACCTATACTGGCCCAGCCTTGGGAATAACAGTAGTAAACTGAGCATTCCTCAACAGGTTTCTCACGACCTCCGTCTCACGTACACCCTCAACAAGACAAACCTTAAATTCACCCTGGAGTGCAAAAATATTACAGACAACAATCTCTATGACAATTTTAGCCTTCAAAAACCCGGCAGAAGCTTTTCCGGGAAAATAAAATACAGTTTTTAAAACAATTTACCCTTAACCATAAGCACGAAAACTTAGCATGAAAACATTCAACATTTACCTCTCCGTCATTCTGGCATCAATACTATTTTTTAGTTGTAGTGATAGCTCACCCGTAGATAGCAACAACAATAAACCTGATGCATCTTCAAAGTATGTCATAGCAGCTTCACCAACAGCACTTGAAGATGTAGCCGATTATCTACTAACAACAGAAAGCCTTACCGAAGGGACCGTAAGCACCCTTGATAGTGGCGTTGAACAAGATGGCACCTATCGTTATTACGTAACCAACAATAATAAGTATTTTAGCCTTCTCTATGGACAAGGCAACCCCGGTGCCGTTACCACCTATCAGCTCAATAATTCAGGAGAATTAGAAGAACTTTCTGATTTTCAATCCGAAACCGTCCAAGCATTCACCTCTGTAGAGGATGATGTTTTAATGATGAAAATTCCAAGAAGTACAAATGATCCTACAGCCTACTGGTATCGCTTGGATACAAAAAACTCTCAGTTCGTAGATGAAGGCCAGATTGATGTTGTTAAGTTAGCCAATAACGGCGAAGGTGCTTATTTCTCATGGATGACGCAAGTTGGTGACCAGGTTTGGGCCCCATTCAGTACCATCACCGGCAGTGGAAATAACCGTTTCAGTACTAAATATCCCGACCAAGCCCGGATTGCTGTGTATTCATATCCAGAAATGAAACTACAAAAAGTAATTAAAGATGATCGTACCAGCTTTATCGGTCGCTACTTCACCAAAGGCCTTTCTGTTGATGAAAAGGGAGACGTCTATGCTTTCTCCTCGGCTGTTGCCATGGATGATGATCAAAAAATGATCTCCTCTAAACCCTCAGCTGTCACACGAATCAGAGAAGGAACAACTGAGTTTGACCAAGGCTATTTCTTTGACCTCGAAGAAGCTTCAGAGGGATACTATGTAACCAACCATTTCTATACCAGTAATGGCAATTTCTTAGTTATGATGCGAGACTTAAATAAAAAAGCCCCCTGGACTGCGGGACATCATCTTGCCATCATAAATGTTTATGATAAAAGCTTTACATGGGTTAAAGATCTGCCCGATGCTAAAGATATAATCCGCGTTACGAAGATGAATAGCTACATATCTGAAGATGGACAAACTATTCATACTGGCATCACCACCAAAGATGGAAGTCATGTGTATGCTATTGATGTAAACTCTGCCACAGCAACAAAAGGCCTTGAAGTAAAAGGAGGTATTATTACCTCAATAAATAAAATTGATCCCGTCGAATAACTCTCATTACAACCCAACAACTAAAATTCATCAAACCAGATTATCATGAAGCTTTCAACGCTCATACTCAACCTTTCACTCGCTATTTTTTTAGTAGCAGGATGCAACGATTCACCCGTTGACAACGATAAAAATAAAAGTGGTGATCATTCAGAAACGATTACGAAATTTATTGTCACTGCTAAACCTACAGCTCTCGAAAATGCAGCGGATTATTTACTTACCGCTGACAGTCTCACTAGTGGTACAGTAAGCACTCTTAACAACGGTACGGAGCAGGACGGCACCTACCGGTACTATACTACTGATCAGGAGCAAACTAAATTTTTTAGCTTCCTCTACGGCAACAACGGTGAAGTTGCTACCTATACACTAAATAACAACGGAGATCTGGAAAAAATTGCCAGTTTCCAATCAGACAGGGTTCATGCCTTTGCCCCCGTGAATAAGGATATCCTCTCAATGCATATCCCGGGTATTTCACAACAAAATGATCCCACAGCTCGCTGGTACCGTATAAATACCGAAACGGTACAGAAAGTAGATGAGGGCGAAATCAATACAAAAGAGCTGGCTGGCAACGGCGAATGGGCTTTTTTCTCTTGGATAAAACAGGTAGATGACAAAGTGTTTGCCCCCTACTACAGCATTTCTGCGGCCGGGCAAAATGTGTTTAGCACCCAATACCCCGACAGTGCTTGGATAGCCGTGTTTTCGTATCCCGAGATGGAACTGCAAAAGATTATTAAGGATGATCGCACCAGCTTCATCGGCCGGTACTACACCGACGGCCTTTCGGTAGATGAAAGCGGGGATGTTTATGCCTTTTCCTATTCGGTAGCAAACGATGACGAGCATCAATTCATCTCAACCAAACCCACGGCCGTTACCCGCATCAAAGACGGCAAGCTATCCTTCGATCAAGACTACTTTTTCAACATCGAAGAAGCTTCCGGCGGGTACCACATGACTAACCATATCTATGCCTCAGATGGCTTTGCAGTTTTACTTATGACCAAAGAACAAAATGGACGGTACGATGAAGGTAAACGCCTGGCTGTAGTCAACCTCTATGACAAAACATTCCGATGGGTAAGCGGATTTCCAGAAGCATCCAATATTTTCAAAATTATGGAGAGAAACTACCTGGTATCCGAGGATGGCAGTACGGCTCACATTGGAATTACCCTGAAAAAGGAAGGAGAAAAAGGAGAAGGAAGTAGCTTTATCTATAACATAGATGTTGCCAATGCCAGCGCAACACGCGGTCTTAAAGTGGAGGGTGGCAGAATTACTGCTATTCATAAGCTCGAGAACTCAAGTAATTAAAAAATTTGTAAAGCCCAGTTTTCTACTGGGCTTTACTTCATAAGTACATAAATTATGTTCAGCTTTAAACCCAAGAAAAAACGAAATCGCTCGCTGCTGTATAAAATTTCTGCCTGGCTGCACCTATGGTTGGGCCTTATCTCCGGCATTGTCGTATTTATCGTAAGTATTACCGGGGCCATCTATACCTTCAAAGAAGAAATAAACCTACTTATTGAGCCCTTTCAAACGGTCGAAGTACCAGAAGATACTACCATGCTGCCTCCATCCAAACTGGGTGATGCGGTAAAAGAAAGCTACAATTACCCCTCGGTTTGGGGCGTAGAATACCGCGGAGAAGGCCGAAGCGTGATGATCCCCTATTATTCTGATCCTTCTGACTACCAACAGGCCTATGTTAACCCCTACACCGGTCAGCCGCTGCATAATCGACATCTGAATGATGATTTTTTCCGCTTTATAATCAGCGGTCATTATCAACTTTGGCTGCCTCGATCAATCGGTAAACCCATTGTAGCCTATAGTACGCTTATCTTTGTGATTTTACTCATCAGCGGACTTATACTCTGGTGGCCTAAACGATGGTCGAAGCGCTACGTCAAAAAGGGATTAAAGATCAGCTGGAAATCAACCTGGCGGCGCATCAACTACGACCTGCACAATGTTGTAGGTTTTTACTGCCTTTTAGTGGCACTTGTCCTTGCTCTTACCGGCATGGTATATGGCATGAACTGGTTTCGCAGTGCCATTTACTGGACCGCCTCGGGCGGCCAACAACCTCAGCACGAGCAGGTCACCTCTGATACTACTTTGACAACCACTGATAGACCTGCTAAAGATCAGGATATCCTATTCCAAAAGGTGTTACAATCCGGTGTTGACTTGGTAGAAAATGAGGTGCGATTTATATATCCCCGCAGTGAAAAAGGAGTATGGGAAGTACAAGTAAATCCTAACCTGCATAACCGGTACTTACGTCAAACCAGCTACTACGAACAGCACTCCCTGGAAGAACTGAAAGAGGAACCCAGCTTTGCCGAAGCGAATGGTGGCGAGCAGTTAAGCCGACTTAATTACGATCTGCACGTTGGATCTATCGGGGGTATTTGGACCAAAATCATTGCCTTCATTGCTTGCCTGGTATCTGCCAGCCTGCCCGTTACCGGCTTTATTTTTTGGTGGGATCGCGAAAAACGTCAGCTAAAACAAAAGCGGCGTAAAAAAGCCCGGCATAAGGAAAAGCAAAAAGAAATAGAACAGAAAAGAGAAAAAACTTTGGCTTAATTATGCATAACCAAGATAGAACAGTCTTAACACAAAATGGCGATATCATCATTGAACAATGCAGTTGCTGCGATAATATCGTATTCATCTATCGAAATATACTACTGAAATTTACGCCTGAGGTGTTCCAGGACTTTACCACCTCATTCCGAAAGCTCAACTTCGAGCGACGTTCTTATGTATTTGAGGATGGCAGCGAGAAAATGCTGGTTAATACCCCGCAGAAAGAGATCCAACTCTGTTTTACTAAAGGTGAATTTAAACAACTGTGCCAAGCCCTGCAGGAAGCCACGCTTATGCTTGAAGTGCATGAAATATTATGCCCCTAGTAAATCACAGCTTATTTCTAATAAGTAGGATGATACCTTTGTCACTAATATAAATTGCAGTAACAGATTTTAACCCCTAAACACACTGGCTGTCGCCCTTTGACTAGGTCGGCAGCCACTTTTTCAATTTTCGAATAGCTAAAATATGACTATGCATGGCTTGCCAAAAAGTGTCCCCCATGAATACCCAACTAAGTTTATACCCCCATAGCATAATATATTTTATATGGGATTACAGATTGTAATTTAGAATTATTCTACATATACTTTCGCCCTATTTATAACTGGTTTAAATAGATATAGTTTCAGCCCTCCCTTTCGAACTTAACTAAAAGAGCTTATAAGGGTCTTTCAAAAATTCATGAACAACATCAATATTTTTTTTAAAACGTACTTTCTTACAGTCGGTCTCTTTTTTTGTTTCTCGGTATTGGCCCATGCTCAAATCGGAAAAATTACAGGACGCGTGATCTCGGCAGAAAGCGGGAATCCGTTAGAAGGGGTAAATGCCGGCTTGTCGGGTACGACCATGGGAACAGCAACCAATAAAGAAGGGCTATTCACCATTGATCATATACCAGAAGGGCGGTATACAATTATCATTTCCAGCATTGGGTACAAACAGGAAGAAAGAAAGATTACTATAGAATCAGGTGACATTCTATCTCTGGACATCAGGCTAAAAAAAACGATCTCTGCCTTGGATGAAGTAATTGTGACAGGGCTATCAGAAAGCGAAGAACTCGAGCTAACAGCAAAAGCTGTTGATGCAGTAGAGCTAGCAGACACCAAGTTTAAAACCACCGACCTGGGAGACGTAATGGCCCAAACCAAAGGGGTAAACGTACGGCGCAGCGGGGGTTTAGGCTCTAGCTCACGTTTTTCGCTCAATGGGTTAACTGACGACCAAATCCGTTTCTTTTTAGACGGTGTGCCACTTGAA
This sequence comes from Fodinibius halophilus, assembly GCF_011059105.1. GTDB lineage: Bacteria > Bacteroidota > Rhodothermia > Balneolales > Balneolaceae > Fodinibius > Fodinibius halophilus. Next base: position 172,676 of record NZ_JAALLS010000004.1, read on the forward strand.
TTTAGTGGTTACTCCTTTGGCATTTCTAACGTACCGGTCAATCTCATTAAACGGGTAGAAATATATAAAGGAGTCGTCCCCATCCGCTTTGGAACAGATGCACTTGGCGGAGCCGTGAACCTAGTGGCCCCTAAAGAGCACAAAGGGATACACGGTTCAGTCTCTTATCAAACCGGATCATTTGGCACCAACCGTGCTGCAGCAAACATTAACTATCTGAATAAAGACACGGGTTTCTTTTTCAATGGCAGCGGTTTTTACGATTACGCAAAGAATGACTATAAAATAGATGTAGAAATCCCCGACCAAAGTGGGAAATTAGAAGATGCCACAGTAAAACGATTTCATGATAGTTATACCGGATACGGTACAAACTTAAAACTGGGAGTCCAAGATAAATCTTGGACCAACAAATTTTCTGTTAAAGCCTATATCGCGGATTACGATAAGGATATACAGCACAATAATGTAATGTCCGTGCCATACGGCGAGGTTACATCGGGGAAAAAGAGCTATGGTATTGCTATTCATTATGATAAAGTGATTAACCGCAACTTATCACTGAAACTGAAAAACGGTTACTCTTACGATATACGAAGTTTTGCAGACACTTCTCGGTATATATACAACTGGCATGGGGAACCAGTAAGAGATAGCAACGGAAATATCCGAGAACGAGGTACCCCCGGTGAACTTGGTAAAGCGGCAGATCAAGTGTTTTGGGACAGAAATTATTACAACCGTCTGAACATTAACTATCAGCTTGATACCCAACACGAAATACACCTTTCCTCAGCTCCTACATACGTTCGGCGAACCGGCAATGAGCGATGGCAAGAAGAGTTCGAAACTGTGGATCCCCTTAATGACGTTCGCACGGTATTCAACTGGGTAAATGGTATTGAACACAGTTGGAGTTCGGCTGATGGCAAGATTGAGAATGACTTTTTCATAAAGGGATACATGCAAAACATTAAAGCCGAAGAACAAACTAACGGAGCGCCGATAAACCGTAACCGCAGCTTTCGTACGATAGGTTTTGGTAATAACATTCGATATACCTTTAACAAACAGTGGCTTGTTAAAGCATCCTATGAATGGGCAACCCGCCTGCCCAAAACAGAAGAATTATTCGGCAATGGAAGCTTGGTGAGGCCTAACCTGTCGCTGGAACCGGAAAAAAGTCACAATGCCAATCTAGCGTTTAATTATAGGACCCCTGATACAGAATCTCTTACCTGGAATATCAAACTAAATGGTTTTTTGCGTAGCACCGATCGACTTATTGTGTTGCTCAGTGACAGAGACGTTTACAGATATCAAAATGTTTTCTCAGCTGTATCCACCGGTATTGAAGTTTCAGGATCCATAAAAACAAGGAATAATAGATTTCAATTGAAGGGCAACACCACTTGGCAAAGCTTCAGAAATCAATCTACAAAAGGGCAGTTTGGCAGATTTAAGGGGGATCGAATTCCCAATCGACCATACTTCTTTGCCAACCTGATGGCACAATATAAAATTCCGCAACCATTTACTGAGTCTGACAGAATTAAGCTCTTTCTGAGCAACCGGTATGTGCATGAATTCTATCGCGGCTGGGAAAGTGTAGGGCTGAAAAGGTTTAAAGATACCATCCCCTCACAATTCACTCAAAACCTGGGTGCAACTTATGACTTTCCTATTGAGTCGGCCACAGCGTCATTTACTGCAGAAGTACAGAATATAACCAATGCAGATACTTATGACTTTTTTGGCATTCAAAAACCTGGAAGAGCTTTTTATTTAAAAATAACCACACAATTCTAATCTAAACTTAAAAACTTAATGAAACCTAAAGATAACAATATCATACAATCCCTAACACATAACAGCTTACTGCTGATTGCTATAGTGATGCTGGGTATGACCTTCTCATCATGCAATAGTGATTCAATAACGAATTCTGATTCAGACAATGCTGATGACCTTTATGCAGTCTATTGGCGACTAGATACACCTGACGGACGTACCAATTATGTATCCTTGGTAGATGATTTAATGGATGGCAAAGTTGATGCCTCCGAAGCTCTAGAAATATCGGGACAATCGCGCTTTTATGCACAATCTCGATCTGGTCATTTTTTCACCGGTAATGGAGAAGAACTTACTATTACCCGATACAATATTTCTGAAGAAGGAAAAAGCATTGAAAAATCCGGTAAGTTTTCACTTGCTAACCAAGGAGTTACATCATTACAAGCGCGAACGGTATTCCTCAGCGACACGAAAGCCTACTATATCGACAATACGCAAGGACAAATTGTTATATGGAATCCTGAAAAAATGGAAATTATCGACTCCTTTGATCTGCCCGAAGAATTTGCTGATGGCTATAAAGGGTATTCCACACAACTTGGCTTTAACGGATATCAGTTAAACGGTAACCGACTAAGCATTCCGGTCGGCTGGGTGAACTTCAGCGATGCCACACACCTGGATAAGACCGGCCTGGCTATCGTTGATACCGAAAATAATGAGGTTATCTCATATACAGAAGACACCCGCTGTGCACTGGCAACAGAACCTGCTTTTATGCCTAATGGTGATGTTTACTATGGACAAAGCGAACGCTACCATTTTAGCAAACAGGCCAGAAAAAAAGAAAATGCAGGATGTATCCTTAGAAAAGAAGCCGGTGCCAACCAATTTGACCAAGATTACGACCCTTATATGATGGATCAAATAGAAGGCCAAAAAGTTGGACTGAGTCTATTCAATTCACCAAAAGAAAATCATGCTTATTTCAGGGTATTAAATACCGATAAATTGGAATGGTCTGAAGATATTGAAGGCATTAATTATTATGGCATCGCTTGGTATACCTACGAAATTAACCTTCCGAAAAATGAAGTCATCGGCAAGGTTGATCGCCCATTAGGACCTTCTTATGCTGAACAACCATTTAAAATTAACGACGATTTTTACGGTACGCTAAAAGTCAATGATGAGGGCGAACATAAAGTGATTAAATATGCTCCGGATGGATCCTACGAAGAAGGACTCACTACGCCAGGATATATTTCCAACTTGGTACGTTTACGGTAAATGGAATAACTTTAATAGCCTGACTTAAACAGGCTCTAAAATTCCTAAACATTAATGTTGAAATAAACTACCTATATGCAGCTCGGATTGCTCTCCGGGCTGTATTTTATATTCACTTCATAATATGGTAAAACAAAACCTTCTTTCCATCCACAAGTGGCTGGGCCTTCTGGCTGGCATCTTCATCCTCATCATGGGCATTTCCGGTTCTATAATCGTCTTTGATGATGAGATAGATGATCTGATCAATCACGAAATAATTACGCAGCCCAACTCAACCCAACCTGTTTCTGTGGATAAGGCCTATTCCTCAATTGTGAATACCCACCCCAATTGGGAAATACGGTTTACAAATATTCCGGAGCAAGCTAACCGTGTTATTGAAGCTGAAATACGCAGGCCAAACGACCGGCGATACTTATATCTTCATCCCGTATCAGGAAAGATACTATTAGACAAAGCCAGCAAAACCAACTTCACCCACTGGATGTTAAAACTACATTACTCATTACATGCCGGTGTTATTGGTGAGACCATTCTCTTTGTGGCAGCTCTTATGTTTATCGGATCACTTATTACCGGAATCTGGTTTTATCGTAAAGCAATATGGCGTGTATGTACATTCAAAATTTATCCGCGATTTCGTGATCTGAAATCAACATCCTCAGAATTACATCGTACTATTGGAGTATGGGCACTTTTATTTAACTTCATTACGGCCCTCACCGGCACCATTATTCTCTTTACTATTGTCAGTGCCCACCTTACATCCAAGGGCCCCGAACCAATACCTGATCCACCTTCGATTAATGTTTCAATCGATTCATTACTCAACAAAGCAGTAGAATCATACCCCGGTTTTGATCCGTCATATCTTATGCTGCCCAAACAAGAAGGCGGTACCATAAGATTTTACGGGCATACGGATACCGACTGGCCGATACACTACCGCTTTTCAAACTACCTGCAATTTAACCCCAACGATGGAACACTGGTACATGCCTTCTTTATTAAAGATAAACCAATAGAAATGCATCTGCTTAGTTTTATCTACCCCCTGCATTTTGGAAATTGGGGTGGTATAATTATTAAAATACTCTACTCACTCTTTGGCATAGCTCCTGCTATTCTCTCCATTACCGGATTTATTATTTGGCAAAAACGAAACAGTAAAAAGAAAACTATTAAACAAAATAGACAAAAAGAACGACTAGCTGCCTAAACCAGCCCTTTCCTACTTCTGAAATATTTTTTGAGCCTCGATATCTAAAAAGATTCGGGGCTTTTTTTGTTGCCCTAAACAAAAAGGAATAGTCACCATAAAAACAAAGTTTAGTCTTGACTAAAAATTAAACTAGCCTTAAGTTATTATCTAATTAAAACAACCAATTTTTTATCAACCTATGTATCGTTTTTTACTATTACTTTTTCTCTTATTTCCTTTAGCACTATTTGGACAAGTTCAATCCGGAACGCTGACAGGTACTATTAAAAGCAATGACGGGCCGGTAGCGGCCGCCAACGTCACCCTGTCAGAAATACAAAAAGGCACCCCTTCTGATGAGCAAGGGCGCTTTACAATGAACAATATTAAAACAGGAACGTATACTCTCGCCGTCTCGGCAATTGGCTATAAAAAACACACTCAGCAAATTACCATTAAAGCCTCTGAAACCGTCACCGTTGATATCCAACTGCAGTCTAAAACAGAACAGCTGGAAGAGGTTGTTGTAACCGGTACTATGCGCGAGACCTTTGTAAAACAATCACCCGTAAAAGTTGCCGTTGTTACGCCTAAGCGATTGCAACAGGGCAAAACAAGCTCCAACATTATGGATCTCATTGGCAATGTAAGTGGTCTGTCTACCCAGTTGAACTGTGGCGTTTGTGGTACCAATGCCATCCGTATTAATGGCGTTGAAGGTCCCAACACAGCTGTTCTTATCGACGGCATGCCCATAATGGGAGCTCTGGCCAGTGTCTATGGCCTTAATGGCATTAGTCCTTCTATTATTGACCAAGTTGAAGTCATCAAGGGCCCGCAGTCTACCTTATATGGCACGCAAGCCTTGGGCGGTGTTGTAAATATCATCACCAAAAACCCCAGAACTACACCCGCTTTTTCTGCGGATGTCTATGCTAAAAGCACCAAAGAAACCAATATTAACCTAGCAGCTTCTCCGAAATCTGAACGCTTCAAAGGATTTGTAAGCGGCAACCTGCTCCGCATGCAAAACTATTTTGACAACAATGGCGATAGTTTTAATGATGTTGCCAAACGATCCCGTATATCACTCTTCGGGAAGGGAAGCCTGGAAGGGAAAACCGGAGAACAGCGGCTAAACTTCGCCGCTAAATATTATGACGAGAACCGTACGGGCGGTGTTCGATCGTTTAACCATGGATTACGCGGATCCAACAAAATTTATGGGGAATCGATCTATACAAAACGCGCCGAACTTCTTACTGATTATCGGCCTGCAGGACTAAATCAACAACTGCGTATCAGTGGAGCACTAACCTACCATAACCAAGACAGCTTTTATGGCACCGAACACTACGATGCAGAGCAAGGTATTATTTACGGACAAGCCACTTGGGACCAATCGCTTTCAGACAACATCACGCTATTAACCGGCTTAACCGCACGATATCAAACCTACGATGACAATACCCCCGCCACTTCAGGCGGTACCGATAAGCGTTTCATCCCGGGAATATTTGGGCAAGGGGAATTCACCTTAGAAGATTTAACACTGCTCGGCGGACTCCGCATTGACCATCATGAAAAACATGGGTTTGTTACTGCTCCACGCCTGTCGGCTAAATACAGTGCCGGTGATAATACGACGATCCGACTTAGTGGGGGCACCGGCTTTCGTGTTGTTAATGTCTTCACCGAGGATCATGCAGCCCTAACCGGTTCACGAGAAGTCGTATTTGCTGAAAACCTGGATCCCGAACAATCACGCAGCATAACAGGGAGTATAAACCATATCCTGCCATTTTCCGGCAACCCGCTTACGCTGAGCCTCGACGGATTTTATACCCATTTCTCAAATAAGATTATCCCTGACTACGACCAGGATCCCAACCTTATTGTATACGAAAACCTGGATGGGTATTCAGTAACACAAGGTTTTTCAATCGAAGCCGAGCAAAACTTTACTGTCCTCCCCATCAATTACAACATGAGTTTTACCTTGATGGATGTTTTTACTGAAGAAAACGGCCAGCGCCAAGCCCTTACCTATGCACCCGACTACACGGGTTCGTGGGGACTCACATACCAGCAACGGGCATTGGACCTACAGATCGGCTATACCGGTAACCTGGTTGGTCCAAAGCGCATGCCCGATAACTATGTGCAAAACTTTGGGCGTGACCAATGGTCGCCGACCTATACAACCCATGATCTTAAAGTGACCAAAGAGTTTACCAACGTAAACAGTGAGAACGGCTTGGGTATTGAAGCCTATATATCTGCAGAAAACATCTTCGATTATACGCAAGGGAGTCCGCTTGTTGATGCGTCAACACCCTTTGGCCCCGAATTTGATACCATCTATACCTGGGGCCCTGTAATAGGGCGTACATTTTCGCTAGGTGCTCGTCTTAACATCAGGTAATTACTATTATGAACACTACACGCCGCACATATTTTTTGGGATTTACTTTGCTGCTCCTGCTTTGGGGAACAGCTACTGCTGTGAACGCCCAACAGCTACAGTGGCACTCTTTTGAGGAGGCACTGGACAAGGCTCAACAACAAAGCAAACCTGTTGTTATAGATGTTTGGGCTCCCTGGTGCGGCTGGTGCTATAAGATGAAAAATGAGACCTATCCTCAATTATCAGAAACTGTTAAAGAAAATTTCATCTTTACACGTATCAATAGAGACAGTAACGAAGATAGCTATCGTTTTAAGGGGAGCAGATATTCGGCTATAGAACTAGCCCAAAAGTTCAGGGTTAATTCTGTGCCTGGCATTGTTATCCTCTCAGCCAAAGGGGAATATATACTTCATATGTCAGGCTTTCGTAAGGCCAACAAGCTTGAGCAGATCCTGCAAAATGTACGGAAGGTCATAGCTCAGCAACAAAAATGTTGCGCGCAACTTCATGGCCGATAACCTGCTCCCCTTTTTCAACCTGCATAGTTATGGGGCCCTCAAAAGGTGCTTTTTCTTTTATTTCTATCTTGATTCCCGGCAGAAGACCTATCTCCCCCAGGTACCGTAACAGCTCCGGATCCTGGTCTTTAACGCGACTCACAATGTACTCTTGGTCTTTCTCCGCCTCATTTAGGGGCAAAGCATCCATTTCAGGCATTAATCCCTCTTTGGTTGGAATAGGATCGCCATGCGGGTCGTGAGTAGGGTTATCGAGCAGCTTGGCAATCTTATCTTCAAAACGTTCTGAGATATGATGCTCCAACTTTTCAGCCTCTTCGTGCACTTCATCCCAAGAGTATCCCATCACCTCTAACAAATAAAGTTCAAGCAACCGGTGGTGACGGACAATCTCCAGAGCAATTTTTTTCCCTGAGTTAGTGAGAGAAGCTCCTTTGTAAGATTCATAATCAACCAACCCCATTTTAGCCAGCCGTTTCACCATATTCGTAGCCGAAGCAGATGATACTTCGAGCGCATCAGCAATCTTGGTTGTCGTAGCCTTGTTGCCGTCGGCCTCGAGGGTGTATATGGTTTTTAAATAATCTTCAACTGCTTGGCTCAGTACCATAATATTTTAATTGATGGCAATTTCTAAATCACTGCTAATATATTAATTAAGAGAGACGATTACATCAGAAAACTTACTTTTCTATGCTTACTCCCTGCTCTTTAAGATATGCCTTTATTCCCATCTCTTTGTAGTACTCTGCGCCGATATAAGACAACAGTTTATCAAAAATTTCAGCTCGCATAAAACCGGGCTGGGTGCCCAATATTTTACCGTCAGAATCGATGAAGATCATAGTTGGCGTAGACTGAATACGAAATTTTTGTGCAAAGTTACGTTGTGATACCATCTGATCATCAAACTTTATCTTTTCATTTGACTCGATATCAACTTTTACGGGATGAAAGTACTTCTTGATGTTCTCTTGCACTTCCGGTTGGGGAAACACCTGTTTCTTCATCTTTTTGCAATAACCACACCATTCAGCTTCAGCAAAGATAAAAACCTTCTTCCCGGTTTGAGCAGCCTTTTCCTGTGCTTCTCCCAGTGCAATCCAGTCCAGAGACTGCCCCAAAACCATCGAATTAATGCCAAAGAGAAAACAAATAACTATAAGAAAAAAACGTTTATTCATAATCATAATATTATAAGAGTACAGATATGACCATTATTATGTATCACTTTTATCAAGTTTTATGATGACCATGGTCATATCATCATGTTGCTTTGCTTCTCCAATATAAGTGTAAATATCACCTGATAACACCTCTAATAGATCGCGAGCAGAACGCTTCTTATGCTCCACTAGTATATTATTCAACCGTAATGTGCCATAAAACTTATGGCCTTCATTCAGGGCTTCTACAATGCCGTCGGTGTATAATACCAACAAATCTTCTTTTCCCAGTTCCAACTCCAGCTCTTCGATATTATCATCAAAAGAAGCACCCTTTGTTAACCCGATCCCAATACCCCGAGGACGTAACTCCTTGATATCGTGATTTTCTGCATTAATCCTGATGATAGGATTATGACCGGCCCGGGCAAAGTGGAAGGTATTTTTTTTCATATCCACAATACCATAGACCAATGAGATAAAGGTACCCCTAGGTGCATTATCATAAAACAGCCGATTGGTTTTTTTAAGCACTTCTGCAGGAGAATCAATTTCGCGGCACAGGCTATGTAATATACCTTTGATAAAAGTCATATAGAAAGCGGCCTGAATACCTTTGCCACTCACATCACCAATAGTAACGGCTAGGCGGTGATCACCCAGCTTTACGAAATCATAATAATCTCCCCCTGTTTCGTAAGCGGGTTTACACATAGCAGCTAAGTCGAGGTTTTCAAATTCAGGGGTTTGTACCGGCAAAAACGATTGCTGTACTTCACGAGCGATTTCAAGCTCCTGTTTTATCCGCTCTTCTTGGGCTAACTCTTCTACATATTCCGGAACAAAGCGGGGTAACGACTGACGCTCTTCCCCCTTGGTCACAAAAATCATTCCTGCAACAATATTGAATACCAAGAATCCACAAAAGACAATGAAAACGTATAGGTCCGGGGAATTGGCTGTTACCCATCCGGTGGCAGATTCCAACATCAATATTAAAAGGAAATGGGTAAACAGGGTTGTAAGCATATCCCACTTCAAGAAAATGGCAGTAAGAACAACCCCATAGATACCTGCGATAATAAATTCATGTGTCGTAGGTACCATTTGCTGAATAAAGGGCGAAACTATCGTAATACTCAAAGCCATAATGGCTGCAGCCAACCACTTATTCTTGTAGAAACCATATACTTGCGTCCCCACTATTGAATATACCCCTATCATAAGAAGTAAACTAAACCATACAGTACTGGTAAATAGGTAAATCGGTGCCCAAGCCGCCTCAAAATGTAAGAAGGTGCGTTCAATATTGAACTGCAGTTCAGGTATAACAGCAAGCAATGCACTCCAAAGGCCACACAAAATAAATGCCAATACTACGGAGCGCAGAATCATTTCACCGATAGGCTTGTTGAAAAACATTCCCTGCCGCAAATAGTCATAACTGTACAACTTCTCGGGCCAATATTGTCGAACCAAAGAATCGCCGACCGCAAAAGCAGCAAAAAAGACAATGGAACTTAGGGCTCCTAAAAAACCAATTTGTAGAGCTCTTGCAACTACCTCAGATGTTTCTAAACTTTGTAAAGAAGGGGTGGAAGCCCATTGTTGCAGAAATAGTATACTCCCCATAACAAGCCCCCCAATAACCCCGACAACCAGTGCCGGTTTTGTATCTATTGCCCGTAACCGTATTCTGAAGTAAAAAAGGATTATCGTTGCCAGAGCAAATAAAAAGATAATTCCGGCACGTATTAATTCTAAGGGGTACGGCAGAGCAGAGCCTTCACTCTCACTGTTCGGATTGTAGCTGGCATCAAGCTCTACTAATGCCCCAGTAGGTAATATGGTAAGATTTAAAACAACATCTTGACCTAAAAGCGGCTTATTATTTTTAAATTCTACTGCAGCTACTGTTTGCGAATGAATAGTTTCAATCTGTATATCAGACAATTTTAAATTACTTAGAGTCCACCCACTTTGGCTGATATGATAGTTAGCCAGGTTTTCAATATTTTCTTTTGTGTAGGTGTGGGCATCCCCTTGTGAACGTTTAACATTCAAGGTATCAGCTTTGGTCTTGCGTACCGCATACTCTTTGTCAATATCAAAACGTAAGATACGCTTCCAGGCCGAATCAGGCAGGCTCTTCCACAATTTCAGGTCGGGGTCTGCTTCAAAGGCGGCAACAATAGCATCGCGATTCACTGAACGTTCAGGCAATATATTGGTATCATTAATAAACTCAATAAGATCTCCCTGCTCATCTAAATGTACGGCAGTATGTTCATTAAACATGGGCGGTCCATCCGAATCAAAACCTTTCCCTTCTATCCTTTTAATACTCATCTGCCAAAAGTAAGGATAGATATCCGGGTGCATAGAAGCAGCCAGGGTATCAATAGCTGTTGATCGGCCAAAGTACTTTTGCAGATTATTTAACAGATCATTATTACTTTCAAATGTTACAACAGATTGAAGACTTTCTGTGTTATAACCAATGCTATTAAGACTTTCTACCGCTTTAACAGTAGCAGTTTTTCGTTCAAGTTCGGTAGAAATAGCATTCCGTGGCTCCTGCGATGGGTAACTGAGAAAGAAACCAAATGCACAAAGCAAACCTACCGCCACAAAAATGTAATCCTGAACGGCAAAAGCATTATTTTTATTTAATAGCGACATACAGCGTATTTTAGACGGCAAGTTTGTTCATGAATAGTTCACGCACGAATATGCCAAATTGTTTCGAAAAATTCTTATATCAAATACACTAATTTTTATATGTGCCTCATCGTTTTTTCATATAAACAACATCCCACCTACGATTTAATCTTTGCAGCAAACCGGGATGAAGAATACACACGTCCCACTCGAGCAGCGCGTTTTTGGGATGAACATCCCTATATTTTAGCCGGCAAAGACTTACAGGCCGGGGGCACTTGGATGGGGATTAACAATAAAGGTGAATTTTCTGCCCTAACAAACTACCGCGACCCAACAATTCAAAAAGAAGATCCACCGAGCAGGGGGCAGCTGGTGCTGAATTTTCTTAAAAATAATCAACATCCCGCCCAATATTTACGAAAAATCGACTCCAAAGCGAATCATTTTATGGGGTTTAACTTATTAACAGGATCACCGGATCACTTAGGTTATTACTCTAATCAGCAAAATGAAATTCAACTGTTAGATTCCGGTATTTATGGATTAAGTAACCATCTGCTTGATACCTCTTGGCCAAAGGTTAACCGTGCAAAAGAAGGGTTAAGTGATGCAATAAAAAATGGTGAGGTATCAGAAGAAACTCTTTTCGAAATACTTGCTGATGATCGAGAAGCTCCCACAAACCAGCTCCCTGATACCGGCATACCTATAGAAATAGAAAAGAAGATTTCCCCAGTTTTTATTAAAAGTGATCATTACGGTACCCGTTGCTCTACTGTTCTACTTGTTGATAAAAGTGGAAATGTCACTTTTTATGAACGACGCTTTATCCCCGGCACCCAACAAATACAAGATGAAAACCGATATGAGTTTGCTACCAATGACAACATATACTAAATGGCACTAGCGAGACGCTAGCGCCATTTAATGAAAAATTCATTTGCCATAGCGCGAGCGTCTCGCTCGTGCTATGGCAATAATACGATTACTAATCTAATGAAGTAGAAGCAGCTTCTTCGCCTTCAGGAGCATATTCTTCGGGATCGGGTATTTTACCAAACTTGAAAATAATACCTACTATTATTGCCACGCCTAAGGGATAAATAACCCACCAAGGAATGCCGACAACCAGCATCCCAATCATACTCAAAATACTTATTACTCCCACTATCATCGCATAAGGCAACTGGGTATTCACGTGCTCCACGTGATCGCACTGGGTTGCAATGGAACTCAAAATGGTGGTATCCGAAATAGGAGAACAGTGGTCGCCCCAAACCGAACCGGCCAGTACCGAACTCACACTTGCATAGATAATTTCAGCTGTAATATCGTAAGGCAGTCCCGTATTATTGCCGATCTCCCAAGCCAGAGGTACAACCAAGGGCATCAAAATTCCCATTGTCCCCCAACTGGAACCGGTAGCAAAAGCAGTAAGAGCAGAAAGCACCAGTACAATAGCAGGCAGCCAATAAGCATTCAGAGTTTCTCCAAATACATTCATCAGGTAATCAGCTGTACCTAGCTCAACTGTTATAGCACTTAGTGCCCAAGCCAGTACCAAAATCAATAACCCATCAAACATGGTATGCATCCCTTCCATCATGCCTTCCAACATCTCTTCAATCTCCAACAGGTTACGAGCCAGCGTCATCACAATAGCAACGGCAATAGATATAAGTGATCCCCAAAGCAGTGCTTTATACGAATCTGCAGTCTCAATAATACTCTGGACAGAATCTCCTGTCCCCGTAATAAATAACCCAGCTACCGTTCCAAAAATAAGCGTTAAGATCGGGATAGCAGCATTGGTCCAGTGCGATACTTTCTTTGTTTCTTCATCATCTTCAATCTTGTCTTTCCACAGATTGTAAGTATCTAGCTTAGGATTGTGCTTGGCCTTATACAGGTTAATACGCGCTGTCAGCATCGTAGCAAAATCGCGCCCCGACCATGCAATAAGGATCACAAAAAGAATAGTAAAGAAGGCATAGAAGTTATAAGGCAAGGAATTAAGGAAAACCGCATAAGCCGACTCATTGAAGTTGGGCATCTTGGACTCTGCATCGGCGATAAATCCTACCATGGCCCCAATCCAGGTACTTACCAGCGCAATAGTTGCAACAGGAGCTGCGGTGGCATCAACAAGGTAGGCGAGCTTGGCCCGGGAAATCCGGAGCTTATCGGTTAAGGGGCGCATCGTATTACCCACCACCATGGTATTGGCATAGTCATCAAAGAATACCACAAATCCCATTAGCGAGGTCATCAACTGCCCATGCACTTTGGTACGTACAAAATTGGTAATACGAGCGATAATACCGCGAGTCCCCCCGTTATCTGTAATGATCCCGACCATACCACCAATCAAAATGGTAAAGATGATAATACTCATATGACTGGTATCGGCTGTGGCTGGTACAATATATCCATCAAGTGCCGTAAAAAAACTGGTAAAAACACCTCCGAAACTCAGATCCCCGGCCAAAAAGGCTCCGCACCAAATCCCCAAAAAGAGTGCAAATAATACTTGCCTAAAGATCAGTGCTATTCCGATAGCCACAAGAGGGGGCACAATACTGAGCCAACTTCCCTTCGTGATACCGCTACTGGCAGCCTCTGCAGCATCAGGAGAGGCAAAACCAAAATTATAAAATAGAAATAGTGTTAACAGACCTGCTACGAAAAATAGTGCTTTTCGCTTCATTCGATACTTATTTGATTAACTATTTTCAGCTGAATGCTGGATTATCCTTAATTGATGAGTGAAAATACAATCTCTATGCAAATTTGCCAGATTTTTTTGCGACTGATTTTTCATCTTTATAAAAAAAACGAAACAAATAGAATAAACCAGCATTTTTTTGTTCTATCTTCAAAAAAAATTAATACTGCGTTTCCTCTATTATCAGAAAGTATACACGCTATACTCAACGTAAATTGATAAGAAACTTTACAAAGCACTCTGATCGATAGTCCATTCCCTGCCTCCCTGATACCATGCTTCTTCGTAGCTTTTTAGCTGTACTAAATTCAATCCTTCTTCAATTCCTCAAAAAAATATAAAAAAGCTTTGGGGGTCCCCCTGCCACCAGTGTGTAACACAGTCTAAACGGACTAAAAAATGGTCTGTGATTCAACTTTCAATTAAATCTTTACTGTTATGAAATTTTCAAAGTTACTGTTTCTTATTACTTCACTGGCAATATTTAGTTTCTATGGATGTGCAGACAAAGGGCCTACAAATACTGATCCCGTTATTACGCCCCCATCAGCAGAAGAGTTTAATGCTCTCAAAGAAGCTGCCTGGGAATCCAGGAAACAAACCCACGACTTCGATGCTGAGGATGGCATCTCTTTCACATCTGAAAATGGTGTTGACTTAAATATCCCTTCGGGCTGCCTCACCCAAGATGGACAAGCAGCAAGTGGCTCAGCAACATTAGAATACGTTGAACTTTTTGAACGAAGTAACATGCTTGTCACCAATAAACCTACAATGGGAGTAGACTCCACGGGTAACAAAAAGATGCTTGTCTCTGGTGGTTCATTTTTTATTGAAGCCACACAAAACGGAGAAGAACTGGAAGCATCCTGCAACAACATTCAGCTGGCCATTCCCACAGATTTAACAGGCGGACCTGACCCAGAAATGACACTATGGACCGGTACGGTTGATGAAGATGGTAACCTTGCCTGGGATGAAGAAGAAGGTAAACCGGGCGCAGGCGGTGACAACGGAAATCGCGTATTTACAGAAGGCAATACTTACTATGCGTTTCCACATGACTTTGGTGCTACCAATGTAGATCGGTTTTATTCTGATCCACGACCTAAAACCACACTGCAAGTTCGTCCCCCCGAAGGTTATGATGCTGAAAATTCAGCAGTGTATCTTTCTTACGACGGCGAAGGCAATGCGCTGGCTAACCTGGATACCTTTGATGAAAACAGCGGTATCTTCTCAGAGCATTACGGGCAAATACCTGTGGGCTTAGAAATGCACGTTATTTTTGTAAGTGAAGAAGATGGACAATGGCGTTATGCAATTAAAGCAGTTACGGTAGAAGAAGATGACATCTATACATTCACCATTGGAGAAACACAACTCGGATCTGAGCAGAACTTAACAGATGCGATAGCGAACCTTCCCTAAAAAGTACTTTTATCAAGAGCGACATCAATAAAAAAACCTGACAGGTGTTGAAACCTGTCAGGTTTAATTTCTTGGTACTGAGAATTAACCCAACTTCTCGATTGCAGTCTCGATTCGTCGTACCGTAGTCTCTTTGCCCAGAAGTTCGAGCGTTGGCGTCAGGTCGGGACCATATCCCATTCCTGAAACAGCTACGCGAAGAGGCATCATTAGCGGTCCCCACCCCACGTCATGGGCCTCAACAATTTCTTTGATTTTATCTTTCAGCTTGCCTGCTTCAAAGTCATCCTCATCGAACTCTTTGATCTCATCTACATACGCTTGTAGCAGTTCGGCACTATTATCTTTCCACTTTTTCTTTGCCTGCTCTTCGTACTCTTCGGGATCCTCAAAGAAAAACTTACCCATTGTCACAAAGTCTTCAACTTTGCTTACCCGATCTTTCATAAGCGGAATAATCTCTTTCATATACTCCTCATCGGGATCTATGCCATGCTCGTTGGCAATAGCTTTTACCCGTGGGAATAGTTCGTCGGCTGGTTTCTCACGCAAGTAATGCTCGTTATACCAAATCAACTTTTTATAATCGAACACCGCGCCGCCTTTGCTTACCCGATCTAATGAAAACAGGTCGGTAAGTTCATCCATAGAATGGATTTCGGTATCATCACCAGGGCTCCATCCCAGATAGGCAAGGAAGTTAACAAGTGCTTCGGGCTCAAACTTCTGTTCAATATAATCTTTCGTATTGATAGGAATCCCTTCACTTTCGGCCTTACGCTTGGAAAGCTTACCGCCACTGGGCGACATAATTAACGGAAGGTGAGCCATCTTGGGCGGTTCCCATCCGAAATATTCGTACATCAGGATATGTTTGGGTGTACTGCTGAGCCACTCTTCCCCGCGAATAACGTGTGAAATTTCCATCAGGTGATCGTCTACTACATTCGCCAAGTGATAGGTAGGCATCCCATCAGATTTAATAAGTACCTGGTCATCCAGTCCCTTGCTTTCAAAAGAAACAAAGCCACGTACCTCATCCTCAAAACGAATATTTTCGCGACGCGGCACCTTCAGACGTATCACATATTCTTCGCCCTCTTCCAGCTTACGCTCCACCTCTTCTTCGGGAAGGGTAAGGCTGTTTTTCATCGACATGCGTGTAATAGCATCATACTTGGGTGATGGATTACCCGACTTCTTCAGGCGCTCGCGCATCTGGTCAAGCTCCTCAGGAGTATCAAAAGCATAGTAGGCATTTCCTTGTTCTACCAGCTGCTCAGCATACTCTTCATAGATATCTTTGCGTTCACTCTGGCGGTAGGGGCCTACATCGCCGGAATTTTCGGGCCCTTCATCGATATCCATGCCTACCCACTTCAGAGATTCTTTAATATCTTCTTCAGCGCCTTCTACATAGCGGCTCTGATCGGTATCTTCAATACGTAATACAAACGTGCCATCATTTCCTTTGGCAAATAAATAATTGTAAAGTGCCGTTCGCAATCCACCGATATGCAAAAAACCGGTGGGGGACGGCGCAAATCGTACTCGTACGCTACCTTCCATAAAGTTAGTCTCTATTATTTTAAATTCTTTTTTGGCGTGCGTAAAAATAAGGCTTCTGTAGCAGTAGTGCTAATGAGTGATTCGTGATGAGTGAGGCGTAACGCGTAAAACGTGATGCGTGATTCGTAATGCGTGAGACATGAAGATTGGGAATAGTGATATTGTAAGTATTGAGCTGTTTTTGGGTCTTGGAGATGGGCCCCTAATCCTGAACCACTTGGTAGACTAAGAAATTTATTGGAAATTACAAGTCTCAGCAGATATGTTTCAATAAATAGACATACCTGTTATGAGCAAATCAAAAAGAAAAAGATATACCTCTAAATTTAAATTTCAGTTGGTACTGGAAAGCTTCACCAATGAGTACAGTGATTCTCAGCTGGCCCGAAAATATGGAGTTCATCCGGTGACCCTATCCAATTGGAAAAAAGAGTTCAAAGAGAAAGGTCCGCAGATTTTTTCCAGTAAGAAGCAAGACCAACGCCTGGCAAAGAAGCTGAAGCAGATGGAACGGCTATTGGGTCAAAAGGAGGTTGAAATAGCGATGTTGAAAAATTTTTTGGACGAGAGTTGACCCGGGAGGAAAAAATGGAATTGATAAAAACGCATTCGGGCCGCTATGGATTAAATCGATCCTTAGAAGCCATGGGGATTGCTAAAAGTAGCTATTACTGGTGGCTTAATCCTCCGGAGACTCCCCGCAGGCAGGCGAACCGGGAGCTCAGGAAGCATTTAAACGAGGCGATCGCTGACCATCCCGATTATGGATGGCGACGCTTGCTGCCGGAAGTTATCGAGCGATCCGGGCAAACGGTCAACCATAAACGACTGCGCCGCCTGTTGGCTGAGGAGGATCTGGGAGTGAAGCGTTCGGTAAGCGCTCCACCACCGAGTAAGCTCCACCAGGCTATCAAACATGCACAGGCAGCGGGGAGGATGAATAAAGTAGCCGGCCGAAGTTTTGCTCCATTCGAGATGCTCTCCACCGACTTTACCGAACTGTCGTTCGGTTCGGAGGGCAGCAAAAGCTGGCTAATTGCATTTGTAGATCCGGTTAGCCGCTGGATTCCGGGCTGGGCGGTCGGCCCCTCGGCCAACACTCAGCTGGCGCTAAAAGCCCTGCAGAGCGTGCGGGAAACCTACCGCAGGCTTGACCTGTCGATGGAAGGCACGATTATCCACCAAGACCAGGATCCGGTCTTCCGGAGCTATCGCTGGGCCCGTGAAATATTAATTGAGGATAAGGCCGTGTTATCTTATTCTGAAAATGGAGCCCGAGGCAATGGCTGGATTGAATCGTTGTGGGGAAGAATAAGTGTGGAGTTTACGCCTTACCTGCAGCAAGTTGAGACCATCGCAGAATTACGAAAACTACTAACCGACCGGTTCACGTACTATTTGTTCCATCGGCGGCATTCGGGAATAGAGTACCAGACACCGTCAAAGAACCTGAAAAAAATCACAAACCGAAAAATAATATCGGCTGAGCTTGTTAGTCCAAATTAGTCGTCATATTGGTTCAAAATAAAGGGCTCATATCCCTTACTTATGTGTAAACCACTAAGGCACTAAGAGTACTGAGGCAAATTATGGATTATGAAAAATGGATTAAAAAGGTCCCATCAGAATTAAAACATGATAGCGTTTGGACTCTGCAAGTCTATAGAATCTCTCTATATCTGTCTGAGTTCACTTGGGAAGATATAAGACCTATTATTGATGGAAGACTCTACTCACTTTCCGATCAGCTATACCGTTCTGTAGGATCGATAAGTGCAAATATAACCGAAGGATATTCAAGACGCTCTTACAAAGAACAAGCACGGTTTTATGAAATTGCACTAGGATCAACCAGAGAATCTAAAGATTGGTATTTTAAGAGTAGACATATCTTGGGAGATAAGATTGTCAACCACAGAATTAAGATTCTGACAAAAATAACAAAACTGCTTCTTACGATGATCAAAGAACGCCGATCTTCTCATGATGCAAGGGAGCCTAATGTTGATTACACAATTAACGATATAAACCCTTTTATTTCTGATATTCCAATACCCAAAAGTAATAATGTCCGTCCCTAACATAGGTTGACCGGTTTTAACAAGGACAAACGATGAATAAACGTATTAAAAGGAAACTACAACGAAGGCGGCAGTTCAGCGATGAAGTTCGCCGTAACGTAGTCAGGGAATTTCGAGAAGGGAAATATACGGTAAAAGAGCTGGCAAAGCTGTATCATGTGAGTGCACAAAGTATTTACCGGTGGATCCATAAATTCTCCTCCACTGACAAACCTACCATAACCGTCGTCGAAATGGCTGATAGCACCGATAAAAAACTCAAAGACCTACACCAAAAAATAGCTGACCTGCAGCGAGCCCTGGGGCAGAAGCAAATAAAGCTGGATTTTTATGAAAAAATGATGGATCTGGCCGAAGAGGAATACGGGCTGGATCTAAAAAAATTCTTCTACGAAACCATCGGATGGTTCCGGGAAAACAGGGACCTCATGAGTTATTCGCTGAATGCGTTATATACTGCTGCCGGAGTGAGCAAACAGGCAGTATGGGCTCATTTTAAGCGCGAAGCCCGGCAGCCGGAAGGGATGGGGCGCGATCGGTTTTGTGCTGTAATGATGGAGCTGGGATATGGGGTCAGGCGCACCAGAAATAACATGCGCACAACCGTTCCCGCCCATAAGGTCTTCGAAAATCTTATCGAAGGACGCGTGGTTACAGGGCCCAACCAAGTGTGGCAAAGCGATATAACCTACATTAAGGTGGGGGGCAGGTTTTACTACCTGACCTTTATTATTGACGTATATAGCCGCCGGATTGTAGGCTACGCCACCAGCAGAAGTCTGCGAGCCGAAGCGAATGTAAAAGCCCTAAAGCAGGCCATAGCTGGCCGGGAGGCGCACCAGCTGAAGGACTTGGTGCACCATTCCGATCGGGGGTCCCAATATACTGACGGGCGCTATTTGGCGTTGCTACGAAGCCATCAGATGCCCATTAGCATGGGGAAGGTTGCCCAGGATAACGCCTTTGCCGAACGTATTAACGGGACCATAAAAAATGAATACCTGCTGCCGAAACAACCGAAAAGTTTCCGACAGTTAAAGCAATTGGCCAGCCAAGCAGTAACCGATTATAATACCATCCGCCAACATAATGCGCTGGGACGGAAGGCCCCGGAGGCCTACGAGCAGGAATGGGCAAGTTTAGAAGCTCGGAAGCGTCCGGTGGAAGCTATTTGCTCACACCGAACGCCACCGATTAACCAAAAATGTCTGAATAGTATTGACAGGCAGAAAAAACAACCATATTGTATGGTTTATGTAAACTAAATCACTAATAACGGTCAACCTATTCCAGGGAAGGACATAAGTAAAACTATCACGACTTACGCATCACGTTTCACAAAATAGTATGACTCTAGCTCTTTTATTTCCGCAGTTTGCTCCCAACCTCTACGACTTATCTGTGATGCTACAGGCCGACCGGCTGATCCTGCAAGACCTGGAACGGTGGTCCCGAAAAAGCCGTACCCATCGCGCTAAAATTCGTGTCCCCAACGGCACTCAGTGGATCAACATCCCTATCCGCACCGAAGACCGAAAAAAGGCGATTAAAGATGTGCGTATGGACCATTCCGAAGACTGGGTTACCCCTCTGCTACGCACCATTGAGTACAACTACAGAAACAGCATCTACTACGACTTTTACGAACCTGAAATTAAGGCTGACTTCCAATCCGCCTATGACTACACTTCTTTGCTGGAATTTATACTATACATCCAAAAGCGACTACTCAGCTTTATGGAAATAGAAATTGGGTACGAACTTTCCAGTGACCTGCCCAACTATACTTCTGACCCAGACAAACTTGCTCAACAACTGGAGGCTGATTCTCTGCTACAGGAATACGACAGCCGGCACTACCAACGTCAGGCCGAAGGCTATAACGTCAAGCTACAGTTTGATCATCCTGAGTATCATCAACATTTTGCCGGCTTCGAAGCCGGCTGTTCCATCCTGGATGTATTATTCCAATTCGGACCGGAAAGCTTTCGTATTTCTGATCAATTAAAAGTTGAAGATTAAAACTTAAATGTTAGTTTAAAAAAGTTGCTGTTTATAAACTTAACCCGCTAAATAACTTGATCAATGGAATGTCAGTCGCACCTTTTTGAACTGCCCGAAAGCCATCATTATATAAACTGTTCCTTTCTTTCGCCGTTGCTAAAAAGTGTAGAACAGGCCGGCATCAACGGAATCCTATCCAAACGGTACCCATGGGAAGTGACTCCACACCATTTCTTTGATGACAGCAATACCCTGCGTGCCCTTTTTGCGAAGCTGGTCAATGCCAAACAAGATGATATCGCAATTATGCCTGCCGTATCGTATGGGTTGGCAACAGCGGCAAAAAATATAGATCTTGCCAAAGGCCATGAGATTATTATTGCCGGAGAGCAATTCCCCAGTAACGTTTATGTATGGAAGCGATTTTGCGAACAACATGACTGTACATTAAAAATAGTTGATCCACCGAACGGATTTGACCAGCGCGGCCAACAATGGAATACACGCATTGCTGAAGCTATAACTGAAGACACACTTGTCGTTGCATTAGGCAATGTACACTGGGCCGACGGCACCCTGTTTGACCTACAACAAATTGGAGAGCTTGCCCGAAATCATGAAGCCTATCTTATCATTGATGGAACGCAATCAGTAGGAGCCCTGCCCTTTGATGTACAGCAAGTTCAGCCTGATGCCCTTATTTGTGCCGGATACAAATGGCTGATGGGACCGTATGCAATGACCCTGGCATACTTTGGTCCGCGACTACAAAACGGCGTGCCTCTTGAAGAAGGATGGATTACCCGCAAAAACAGTGAAGACTTTAGCGGGCTTGTTGATTACGAAGACCAATACCAGCCCGGCGCCCAACGCTTTGACATGGGCGAACGAAGCAACTTTGTGTTAGTACCCATGATGATAGAAGCACTCAAACAGATTATAGAATGGAAGCCCAAAGAGATACAGCGCTATTGCAAAACTTTAACTTCAGACTTGGTAAAAACACTGCCCAACTACGGCTATCAAATTGAAGATGCCGATTGGCGAGGGCATCACATGTTTGGTATTCGTTTACCCGAAAACCTGTCGATTGCAAAGCTACAGGACAAACTGGATGAACGAGAGATTCACGTATCGGTGCGGGGTTCTGCTGTGCGCATTGCTCCAAACGTATATAACAATGATAAAGATATAGCTGCGCTCCTCGACACCTTACAAACTATTGCTGACAACTAATCTCATCTAACTTATGGAAGAAGGATCAGATCAAAACTACTGGCTCGTTTTCGCTTTCGGCCTCGGGTATATCTTACTGCTGGGCCTGTTCACCTACTTCTTTAACTATCCCATTTAGAGCATATGCACTGGATAGACTGGCTTGTTCTTATCGCTTTTTTGGGATATACCATTTGGGACGGTACCCGGCACGGGAAAAAGAGTGAGAACATTGAAAGCTTCTTCCTGGCCAACCGTTCTATGCCCTGGTGGGCTATGGGATTGTCTGTAATGGCAACCCAGGCATCGGCCATCACTTTTATAGGCACCACCGGCCAGGCCTATGTTGAAGATATGCGTTTTGTACAGATCTACCTGGCTGTTCCCTTTGCCATGATTATCCTCTGTACCACGCTCGTTCCTTTCTTTAACAAGCTGCAAAATTTTAGTGCCTACGAAGTGCTGGAAGAACGCTTTGGGCTTGCCACGCGCCTGTTCACCAGCCTGCTCTTTTTATTATCCAGGGGGTTGGGACTCGGTATCATCATCGCCGCCCCCTCCTATGTGCTGGCCCTTCTGCTGGATATCCCCCTTTCTACGACCATCTTAATCATCGGCATTACCGCTACCCTTTATACAATGGTAGGGGGCATAAGCGGAGTCATTCGCACCGATGTTAAGCAGATGGCTGTCATGCTATTCGGCCTCGGTTTCTGTTTCTTTTGGATACAAACCGAACTGCCCGAGAGTGTTACCCTCAGCGATTCGCTCTACCTGGCCGGTACTCTAGGTAAGCTCGATGCCTTGGATCTCAGCTTCGACATCACCGAAAAGTATAACATATGGACTGGCGTTATTGCCGCACTTTTTTTGATGCTCTCCTATTTTGGTACCGATCAAAGCCAGGTGCAGCGCTACCTCACGGCCAAATCCCTCAAAGATGCCCGCAAATCGCTGCTGCTTACCGCTTATGCCAAAATCCCGATGCAGTTTTTCATTCTCCTGCTCGGCGTAATGCTCTACGTATTCTATATTTTCGGCACTGCCCCTATTACCTTTCGCAGTGTTGAACCGGTGGCCGAACGTCCCCAAGTTGAACAACAGGGCAAACAGCTACAACGTAACTACGAAGCACTTCATAATAAAAGAAAGAAATCGGCACAAGATCTTCTGCAAAACAAAACGATCAAAAATGCTGATCAATTTCGCCAGACCGATAAAAAGCTACAGAAAGTACGTAATGCGGAATTAGAACGACAAGAAAAGATAACCCAATCCTCCCTAAACGACACCAATTATATTCTCCCTTATTTTATTCTCCATGAAATTCCCATTGGGGTTATCGGCCTTATTGTCGCCGGAATTTTTGCTGCTGCCCTCTCCAGTATCGACAGTGAACTTAATGCCCTGGCTACTATTTCTATTGTTGATTGGCTTAAACGTCTTGATCCGCACGATCGGGATGAAAGCTGGTACTTAAAGTTCTCTCGCTACACCACCGTATTTTGGGGGATACTGGCCACCCTTGCTGCCCTGGCCTTAGGAGAAACAAGATCCATTATAGAACTTGTCAATAAAATTGGGAGCTACTTTTACGGTTCTATCCTGGGTGTTTTTGTGCTGCTTCTGTGGATAAAGCGGGCAAACGGGGTTGGTGCCCTAACAGGACTCATCTCAGGCATGAGCACTGTTTTTATTTTTGACCGAATTTATCAACAAGCCGAAACCGACTCATGGTCCCTCATCATGCCGTGGGCAGAAGTCCCAGAAGCCTATAACAAAGCTATAGAATACCTATGGCTAAATCCCCTGGGCACGGCCGTTGTCGTATTCGTTGGCATCGGGGTGAGTGTACTATGGGATAACGTTAAAAAGTAGCCCTCATTGAAATAGCGATAGCTGTTTACTCTCCCGGTAACAATCTCGTTTAAGATATATCCTTTATCACCGATAACCCTGTCTAAGGGTTTTTACTCCTCCACAAATTCGAGGTGTTGGAGTGTACTACATATGTATTTAGGCTAGGTGATTACTACATATTGACTTCGGGGTACCTTCAAGTCAACTACTTCTTTGACTCATTGCATACAATCAATGTAGTGATAAGAGGTGATATATGTACTAAAAGTGGTAGTTTCTACTACCTATCCTACCTATAAACCCAGCTCAGCAGTACCCGTTAACGTATACAATTAAAACATAGATCAGCTATTAGGTATATGGATTTTATAAAAAAATTATTAGGGGATTTTAGATCTAGCACGATCAGCAGTGATAACGATAAAACCATCGGCAAACGGATCTTTTTCCTGGGAGCGGTTGGAGCTGTTATTACATTAGTTTTGGGATTATTCGCCATTTATTCACTCACTACTATTAATGGCTACTCCGATACATTAGAACAGGCGCACCATCCCGAGTGGCGCCTTTCAACCCAATTAAAAGAAAATGTAGCAGAAATTGGGTTTACGCATCTCCGCTATCAGGTCAAATATGACAAAGAGCTTTATGCTTACATGATGAAGTATTTCGGTAAGATTGATAGCGTAATAACAGAATCTGAAAATCTGGCCGAACAACAGAACCTACCCAATCTGAGTAACAGAATTAGTACCCTAAAGTCTGCTGCCCAAGCCTATAAAGATGCAATCATAGGTTTCCACAAGACAACTGAACGTACTATTGCCAATAGGAAAAAGACGAAAGATACCTTTAAGCAAGCGTACCAAAGTTGGCAAGAGGCGATCAATACGCTTGAAGGCGAACAAGCTACAACAGCAGCTATATTACAGAGCAAGTTTACAGACAGTCGAAAAGAGTTCTGGACGGCTGTTAACAGTGATGACATTGACGAGCTTAAAAATGTAATTCCACGCCTGAAAGAAACAAAGCAATCATTGGAGACCTTGTACGGAAACTCCGCGGTATCGGAGGCCGGCAAATCTTCTTTGGAAGATGTGATCTCAAATATTTCTACTAATATTGAGGCAACAAACAGTTATATCAGCTCACGTAAAGCCCTCATTGATAGAGGCAAAGAAGCTTTTGACGGCAACCAAGGCATTTATTGGGAAGCTGTTGATATGAACGCGGTTGCCCGCAAAAATGCAAATGAGCAAGGGAACATCACCAATGCCACCGTCTCTAGCTTCATCTGGATTTTAGGTATTGGAGTTGCAATAGCGGTACTGGGAACCCTGGCTTTAAGTTCGTGGACCAGCCGTTCAACAACCGCGGCGTTAAAACAGATTATTGACCGCCTCAAAAACGGGGCCGAGCAAGTTAACTCTTCTTCCGCCCAGCTTTCAAGCTCCAGCCAGGAACTGGCCGAAAGCGCGAATGAACAGGCGGCCAGCCTGCAAGAAACTACTTCTTCACTCGAAGAGATGTCTGCCCAAATTAACCAAACCGATAAGAACTCCAGTGAGGCAGAAACAGCCATGAAACGGGCTAAACCTCTGGTTAAAGAAGGAGTTGAAGCGATGGATCGCATGTCCGGAGCCATGGAAGAGATTAAAGAATCAGCACTGGAGACATCCAAAATTATTAAAACCATTGATGATATCGCTTTCCAAACAAACCTGCTGGCTCTTAACGCAGCCGTCGAGGCCGCAAGAGCAGGAGAAGCGGGCAAAGGTTTTGCCGTAGTGGCCGAAGAGGTTCGGAACCTGGCACAACGCAGTGCAGAAGCCGCTAAAGATACTTCAGAACTTATTCAAAAATCACAAGACAGTACCGAACGCGG
>NZ_JAALLS010000040.1 GCF_011059105.1 Fodinibius halophilus
AACTGGGTGTCCACCAAAATGTAGCAAGTTCACTACTATTATTAGTAATAAGTTTCTCACTAAACGCATGTAACGATCCTCAAGATGCTAATGAAGAAAATTTCACCAAAGCTATAAACAATTATTTAAAAAATGATCCGGTTACTATTTCTGTGAACTCATTGGGTTTAGAGGGTGATTTTCCTCAGTTTATAGGGTACGAAACTTCAAGTTATAAGAGGCATTCAGATCAACTATCTAAACTTAAAGAAGCAGGTATTATTCAGGCCGAGGAAACAGTAGGTAAAAAAGAGCTTATGTTTGGGAGCACTAAAGAAATGTCAGGCTTAAAGCTTGAATTAACTCCAAAAGGGGAAAAGTTATTTAGCTTAAAGGGAGGAGGATTTATTACGCGGTCTTATTTTAAAGTTGCCGATGTAGAAGTTGATAAAATACTCAACTTTACGATGCCTGAAGAAAGTCCAATAGGTCCTAAATCTGTTACAGTAAAGTTTAGGCCAAAGTTAAAAAATGTAGAACCTTGGGCCAGTGAAGTACAAAGTCTTAGTAGGTATAAAGGTGATAGAAAAGAAAGGCTCATTCTTACTAAAAAAGGGTGGGTTCATCACAGCCAACTCTGATGATAGTACAAGAAGATATTTCTGTAGTGAGAGAAAACGTTTTCACTACTTCTTGAACTTTTGGAATTATTCAATCTTAACTTTTTGATAAATCAACCGATAAAAATTTATTAATTAATAATTTAAACTACTACAATATTCTTTCATGAAGATCTTAAAAGTTATTCCATTTATTCTTTTAATTAGTTGTGCCACTTTTCCTTCTGTGACCCACACAATTGAAACTGATCAGAAAATTGAGGATAGAGCTCGTATTCTTGAAGCCGCTGTAGAGGTAGGCAAATCGATGGATTTTCCAGAAGTTACTGAGTTTAATCCTGAGAATGGAATTGTACAGTTTGGTGCTTTTGGTACTTCAGTTGTAGGTATCACGGCACAAGTAAGAATAAAAACTGACAATAAAAATATTGACGTTACAGTAAACCGAGGAAATGCCTATATACCCAAGGGCGTAGAGGAAACTGCAAATAAATTCAAAAGTAGATTTCAAGAAAAAATTTCGAAAATGTAACTCAGGTAAGGAATGAGTCTGAGGCAGTCATATTTGACTGCCTTTTTTATTTTATATGCTGGATGGTTTATTTATAGAATTAATGGTTGCCATTCAAAGCTACACTTCATCAGCACTCGATACCCAATCGTAATCGATACCAATTTCTTCAAAGTGCTTCTTACCGAACTGGATTTTAGCCCATTCAGAAGGACGAAGCTGGCTTTTATCCGTTGAGCCTTTGGTCTCTTTTACCAAATAAACTTTCTCCTTCTCCCCATACATTGCCTTCTTTACGATAGCCCAGTCCGGGTTATATTTTCCGATAGGCGTATCAACCTTAAATTTGCGAGGAAGCTTAACAAATAGCTTAATGTCTTTACGTTCATTTAACTGCTCAGCAAATCTTCGTTCGACTTGGGAATCAATTTCTACATAATTATAAATCGACTTGTGGTCTTGCACCTTTACCAAATTATCAAGGTAGCTGACCAATTCTTCCTCCTTAAATAGGTGCATTTCATAAATTTGACCATCGATTTGTTCATATTTAACGCCATCTAACATCATGTCTTTTAGCGTAGCATTAATAGTAGATGCTACCTCATCCATAAATTTTTGCGGATTATTTCTAAACTCAACTAATCTATCAGATTTCTTTAGAATTCTGACAAGCGTTGATCGAGTTAATTCAGTCTGGCGTTGCAGGTAAGCGATGATATCGGGTAGATAACGGGCTGTCTCCACTTCATCCATGCGCTGACCTACAATGGTAGATTCAATGCCGGAGTGCGTAATATCTTGTTCCGTCTTGTAAGTATGAATCTTAACTTTTTCAATCTTAGGCAGTTTCTTGATTTCTTCTACTGCTTTATCAATGAGCTTTTGGGAATCATAAGAAACCCGATATCTGGTTTTGGTATTTATTTTATCCCAAAGCTCACGGAAATCATCACTCACATAAACTTGCTTATCTAATTTAAGCTCACGCCGATCCCGTTTCTTTTTAACCTGGTTGTTAAAGTCATACTTACGGATAGCATCGATAATTTCAGCTTCAAATTCTTGATGTTCATCCTCAAGATCGAGCGTGAAATCTTCTTTTTCAGGGCTGAATGTAGATAGAATAGCCCCTTCTTCAGATAAATATCCGTTTTCTTGTAGTTGCTTCCATATTTTTTCGGATTCGTCGGCTCCAAGCTTAACTGTTTTCTCATCCTTGGTACGAGATAAGCCTATAAACTCCGATTTTGGAACCATACCGAAAGTAATACCGGCATCTTCTTCATATTCATTTTGAAGCTGGGTAGCAAAATCATCATAGCTTTCATTAGCTACAATGGTTACACGGTTTATACGATCATCAAAAACACGTTCACCTTCTTGATTAACGGGTATCCGTAAACCTCGGCCAATTTCCTGGCGCTTTTTCATTTCAGATTTGGATTCGTTAAGCGTACAAATCTGGAATACATTAGGATTATCCCAGCCTTCTCGAAGGGCTGAGTGGCTAAATATAAATCGAAGAGGTTCATCGAGCGACAATAATCGCTCTTTGTCTTTCATAATTAGATTGTAAGCGTCTTCATCGGCACTTACTGATCGGTTTTCCCATGAATCTTTAATCTTTCCATCTTTATCTTGGGCAAAATATCCATCATGGACCTGGTCAACAGAATAGGGGATGACATCTTTGTAATAAGGCTGTTCTGTTAATTTTTTGTACTCTTCTTCAAACCAACGCTGAATTTTACCGGGATGGGGAATTCCATCTTCATCATAGTCTCTATAGTTAGCAACGCTGTCAATAAAGAAAAGAGATAACACCTTAAGTCCCTTATCTTTGATCTTCTTTTCCTTTTCCAGATGTTCTTCAATAGTTGTACGGATCTGATAACGCATAACCTCATCAGTCAATCCTCCCTGGGAATCCCCAATACCAAAACGTTTTCCATTACTGAATTCAACAAATTCACTACCTTCGCGGACATTTATTTCAGCTACTTTATAACCATTCTGGTATGCGGTGCGCTGGTTGGATTTGTCGAAGAGATCATCTCCATGCGTGACTGTTGTGTTTCCTTCGGTTGGACCATCTTCAGTATCCTTATGGATAGTCAGATATGCTTTAAGCGTGCCGTTTTGGTTCTTGATGTTTCGAACTTTTATATAAGCTGCGTGGTAACTATCTTCTGCAACTACTGAAGCAACCTCTATCTTTTTTACTAATCCCAACTCATAAGCTTTAATCGGGTCAAGCTTATACATCAGATTATACATATTACGATGGGTGGCGGAATAGCGAAATGTACAGAGAGGATCTAAGCTTCTGATTGCATTTTTCGAGGCTTCCTGCTCCATGTTTTGTGGTTCATCCATAATAACCATTGGATTGGTGTTCTGGATGAAGTCAATAGGCTGGCGGCCACTTAGCCGGTCCATTTCTTTAAACATCACATTGGTATCCTTGTTAAAGGAGTCAATGTTAATGACCATTATTTGCAGCTCATTGCTACTTGCAAATTGACGAACCTCATTGATGCCAGCTGGGGAAGAGTCATACATAAAGTAGTTATAAGCCGGATTATTATAGAGCTTAGCAAAATGCTCTTTCATCATATCCAGACTTTTTATGGTGCCTTCCCGAATGGCCACGCTAGGTACTACAATAATGAATTTCTTAAATCCATATTTTTGATGGAGTTCAAAAATAGTCCGTAGATAGACGTAAGTCTTACCCGTACCGGTTTCCATTTCAATAGTAAAATTCTTCCCGTCTAAAAAGTCCTTTCCTTGTAACTCAGGAACCGGATGAATTTTATTGCGTTCTTGAATCGTTTGAACGTTCTCTAACAATTTATCATCAGAGATGAGCAAGTTATTACCTATTCCCAATTCATTTTGCTCAATAAATCCAACCTGTTCGTTCAGACTTACTTCATATTCACTCTGACCTAAAGGTTGTCCGTCAAAAATATCAACAATGGATTGAATCGCTTTTTGCTGATATTCAAGATTGGGATCAAACTTAAACTTCATAAGGAAGGAATAGCTTTTTGTAGATGATTATTCAGTCTCTCTGGATGCGAGCAACTGTTTCGGATCAACCAGAGGCATAATAGCTTCAGAAAGAATGTTACCCTCAGCTTTTGTAGCAAAAGCTCCTCGGGTTGTAGAGTATGAAATACTTAGAAGTGTAGTTATAACTTGATCAGGTATGGTAATTGTACCATCCTCATTAAAAAGTGTTTCTGAATCTTCTAAGTAAAAAACAGAACGGGTAACTATTTCTCCTAATACAATAGGATCTTGTTTGCCATATTGGCCTGTTGCTTTGATATCGATCCAAAATTGGTTGTTATCAGGATTGCCACCAGTTCTAAATTGGATGTTATACCCAATTCGATCTTTTCTGATATTCTTTTCAGGCTTTTCGAAGGAATAAGATAACACTTCGAAGCTTTCAAGCCCAAAGCTTATAGGATTACTTTGTTCTGTACTCATAAAATTAACTGTAAGAGGGTACTAAGTTTTCTTCATCAATTTGACCAACATTAACTTCACTTATCTCATTCTTAGCAGGGTTTGCACTTCTTTTAATTTGCCAAGAACCTCCACACGAAACAACTGATACCACAGTTTCCCTTGCCTGAAATTTTGCTTCACGCTTCGTTGAGAAACTGGCAAATCCTTTTTGACTCATATGTTTCTCATGGAAAGATGGAGTTACAATAATATCTTCATCCAAGGCTTGTTCAAGCTTAACCAATGTTTTTAAAGTTGGATTTCCTTCTCCTCGCATGATTTCAGAAAGCTGAGATTCGCCAATATCCGCTTCTTGGGCTAATTCTTTCTGTGTTAATCCCTGCTGTTGCAAGTAGCGGCTAATTTGTGAAGAAATCTCCATTTGCTTATCGATCAATCGTGCATTGGGAGATTCGAGTTGTTTAAACTCTTCGCGAATTTGTTTTGTCTTTTGCTTGTCCATTGTTTCCCTCGTTTAAAATTCTTCTGCGTTGAAAGTGGTTACACCGGTTATTTTTCCGTCATAATCTACACCAAAACGACCTTCATCGAAGGCTTGTTCGATGCATTGATTAACCCAGCGCATAGCATATTCTGACTCTTTTAGATGTTCATCATCCTGGGTTTTTGCTACCTTCTTTACGCCACCGTTGCCAAAGATGACCATTTCTCGACTCCAGTACACGCAGTACCACCGGAGATTCTCACGCCGTACATAATAGGCTCTCACCATATCATGTTGACGGCCTTCGTGCTTAAAGAACTGTTGCTGAGCTCCAAATTTTTCGAGCATGTTAAAGAAATAGTGCTTGAGGTCTTTAAAAGCCCGATTTTGTTTGACCTGTTCATTATTTAAAAATTTATCTCCTTCAGTTAATTCTTCTCCGTCAAATAAGACGGTATAAAATGTTGCCTTTCGGCCACTGAAAAATTCAACTAACTCAAATGAACGATTCACTTATAATACTATTTTTCGTCACGATTGTGACAGTTCTTAAATGTAGTTATTTCCTACAACGTTCCCAAAACCATTTTATACCGTTCTGAAGGCTATATCGTGGGATTTAAAGAGTTGCACGGCATTGGTTTTCAGCGCATCTGCTTGTTCGCCACTAAAACTTTTATCCAGGCATACTACACGATTTGGTTCCATTTCTGCCATTTGATCCAAAATTTCAAAAGTAAGATCATCATCCAGATAAATGAGTAAGGCGTCATCATGAATACTATAAATGGTTTTACCATCTAACTCTTTTTCTTCGATAGAAGTAGTTAGGGGATAGCCGGATTTGAGGATAAGTTCATATAGGATACTTTCTTGTTCTGCTTCAGGGGATATATGATCAGCAAAGACATCTAACTGTTCTTCCAAATCACCGGGGTCAATATCAACTTCTGGAGAATCCCATACTTTGAAATTAGATTTGTCAAGCTTGAATACTTTAAAGCCTAAGTCATGACTTTGAGACTCCTGATTTGAAGGTTCAAGCTCAAGTTCTGTTTGACTTTCTTCTAAGTCTAATTCCCCTTGACTAATCTTATTTCCAACTCTTCTAATTCGCTCTTTACCAATCTCAGAAATAGTATTAAATCCTTCTTTATATGGTATACTATCTTCTTCACATTTTTCAGGTAATTGTACGAGGATATATTTTATAGAAGTGTTTTCCTCCGTATTCTTTCGTAAGATAGCTTCCGCCATTGAACAAGAGCCAGAGAAAAAGTCAAGCACAATATCATCATCACTTGCACCTATCTGTAGCAATCTTTTCAGTGTTCCAACAGGTTTGGGTCTTGGGAAAATCTCTTTTCTAAACCCAAGATTAATAAACTGTTCACTACCTCTTTCACTATTAACATTTTTGAAAGTCCAAGAAGTTGTAGGTGTTACTGTATCTCTATCCTTTAAATAATCTTTTTCAAAAACTCCCCAAATCTCTCGATTTGGCATAAAACGAGCAATTAATTCATCAATTCTTTCTGATGCTGTGTCATAACCCCATCTCCATCGACCCTCTCTACCATCTTCTCTCAATGGTATTATTTCACGAAAACCTTTTAATTCCTTCTTTTCTTTTGAAATTATTAATTCTTCTTCTTGTTCATCATAATAGAAATAGTAAAACATGTCCGGTCGGTCTTCTCTCAGATCAGCATCACCAGTTTTTCGTAAATCAATCTCCCTATATTTAAAACCGTTTTCGTCAACTTTATTATATCATTTTGTAATTTTCTCCCCTGGTTCAAATCCCTTTAAATCCACCTTTGTAACATTTTTTGCAAATGCTAATATATATTCATGAGCAGTGGCAAAATGTTTGTCATCAGATCTTCCTTTGGGATTGTTGATATTTGCAATTGTTGCTAAGTGATTTTCTTCACCAAATATTTCTTCACATATTTTCACTAAGTTATTTACTTCATGATCATCAATTGAAATAAATATAACCCCATCTTTTTGCAGTAAGTTTTTTGCCAAAAAAAGCCGGGGATACATCATATTTAACCACTTTGAATGGAATCGCCCCTCCGTTTCTTTATTAGACGTCTGCCAATTACCTTCTCCATCTTTTTGACCGGTATATTCCAAGTAGGTATTTAGGTTCTCACCATAATCATCAGGGTAAATAAACTCATTACCGGTATTGTAAGGGGGATCGATATAGATCATTTTCACCTTCCCAAAGTAGCTCTTCTGAAGAAGCTTAAGCACTTCTAGGTTGTCTCCTTCAATAAAGAGGTTTTCGGTATTATCAAAGTTTACCGACTCTTCACGGTTAGGTTTTAACGTGGCTATACTGGGTTGCTGGATAATTTTCATGCACTCTGCTTTACCTGGCCACTGTAAGCCAAAACGTTCTCTGCCTTTTTCTGGCACCCATTCACCGAGGACACGTTTTAAATGATCAAAATCAATTTTATCCTCTCTGAATACTTCAGGGAATAGTTGTTTTAACTTCCGTTTCTTATCCTCAGTTACGTCCATCGATGTTAAATCGAGCTTTTCAGGTTGTTCGGGCATATATTAACTTTCTATTTCTTTTAAATCTTTAGCTAATTCAATAAATAGATCTAAGTCTTGCTTTATTTCATTTGGTCGAGGCGTTGAAAGCCTAGCAAATACTGAATCATGATGAACAAAACGCGAACATTTAGACCATGAGTCCTTTACTTTTTGTAAACTTGCTTCAGAGATATCCATGGATTGTATTCGGCTAATATGGATCATGTGATCAAATCTATTTATGACACCTTTAAATAAAACTTCTTCAACCAACTTTTCCCAACCTTTTCTAAGCCTCTGATAAAATGAATCAACGTGGTATCGATATTTATCAGTATCAACTTTTTCAAACATACCATCCAAGTTTTCAAAGTCCTTTTTTAGGACACTTAACCATGACTCACTAATTGGCTTTGCTTCCCATGGTAGATTATCCTCTACTACTCCAGCGTACTGACTTGTTCTTTTTACATAATAAGTCTTGTTTGGTATTGACCTTTTTGAAACTTGATGCAATAAAAGGTGAAGAAAAAACATGTCATGAGTAAATACTATAACTTGCCTTTCTTCACATAAGTCTCCTATTAACTCGGCAACATATTCACACCGGAAACTATCTAGTGAAGAAATAGGATCATCAAAAACTAACGTGCCATTATGATCTGCATGGCTAATTTCAGATAAAAAATAAGCTAAAGATGCGGAATTTTGTTCGCCCTCGCTTAATATATCTTCTGGAGGCAAATCATGTTCATTCATTAAGTTCATTTCACTTTTTGTTTCCCCAGATCTTGCTTTTCCTTTTACCTCAAAAGGTAAATGTGCTACTCTGAAAATTCTTAAGTAATCTTTTAATTCATCTTCAATTTCATTAGCAATAACACCTCCAAGTTTTCTGACTTTGTCGCTGATAGGTTTTGATTTTAGCTTTTCACATGCCTTTTTAAAGAGTTTAATCTTGCGTTGTTTCTGAATAATGGCTTGGATAGTGTGAAACTTTCTTCCCAACTTTTTCTTAGCCGATAATTTGTTGATCTTTTTTCTAAGCTTATCCCTTTCTTTTTGTTCTTTGAGATTTTTATAAGACTTAATTTGCTCATGATATTCCTGAGCTAACTTATTTAACTTGTCCTTTACAGCAAGTTCGATAGGGGCAACTTCGCCTTTCCATTCTTCATCTTTTAGTAATTTAATAATCTTATCTTTGCGTGAACTTAGTGAACTTGCTACATTTTGGTGGACACCCAGTT
>NZ_JAALLS010000041.1 GCF_011059105.1 Fodinibius halophilus
CTTTCATGTTGCATTTACTACTTGAACTCAGATTTCAATTAAACTATTGGAGCCTCTTTAGACACTTCTACTCTTGGGAAAAATTTGCAGTTTATATAACAATACTATTAAGTTATATAACAATTGAAAACGTAGGCGTTTCCAATTACATCTCTATTTTTAGTAATAGAGAGAGTAAATTAAAATACTATCAAGATAAATTAACAAGAGATTTTTATGGCTTTAGAAGGGATGATTGCAGAAGTAAAGCTTTTCGCAGGAAATTATGCTCCCCAAAATTGGGCTTTTTGTGACGGAAAGCTACTACCTATTTCACAACACCAAGCACTATATTCTATCCTCGGAACCAGCTACGGTGGCAATGGCACAACCAATTTTCAACTGCCCGATCTTCGCGGGCGAACTCCTGTTGGTGCCGGTAACGGCCCGGGCCTGCAAACAGTTCAAGTGGGACAAAAGGGAGGCCGAGAAACCCTTACCCTGGGCATTCCTAACCTGCCCAGCCATTCTCACACGGCCACAAGTACCACAAACCTGAGTATATCTGCTAACAGCAACGACGGTAATACTAAAAGCCCCGATGGCAACTACCTGTCGGCCAGCGTATATCAAAAGGATCGAAGTACAACAGTACCGATACTTACCTATACCGATAGCAAAGGAGGGGCAACGCTTAATGCGGATTCTATTTCAGGGTCTGTGGACGTTAATATAGGCAATACCGGCAACGGTCAGCCGGTGCCCATCCGGCAACCCTACCAGGGTATGCATTATATTATCTGCCTCAATGGGACCTATCCTCCACGTGACTAAAACAATGGGCCGGAATCCCTGTAGGCTTTCCGGCCATTCTATTCTTTGAGAACCTAACACTCTTTAGGCTATGAGTAAGTCGACTGTTTATAAACTGTTATTTGTTGTTACCATACTTTTGATACTCCCGGGAATCGCTTTTTCACAAACAGAGATATTGTCTAACGGCGGGGCCGAAGCTAATAAAGTATCAGACTCGGGCGGAACACCACAGGACTGGGTAGAGGTGAGTTACCAATGGGGTGCTGACAATTTTTCTGTTTTCATTCCACAGGAAGGCAGCAATTATTTTCTTCCGGTTGACTATGGTAGTCAGCATATCCTAACACAGGAAATAGATGTTTCCGGAGATGCCTCAGATATAGATAATGGGAATGTAACGACCTCTTTTTCCGGCTATATTATTACCAATGGAACCGATCAGGGGAAAATTACTGTAGAGTTTTTGAATAGTTCTAGTTCGGCAATAGAAACATTTGATACAGGAAACCAGACGGTAACCAGCTGGACTCAGTTTACTGATAATCGCACCGTTCCGACAAACACCCGAACCATCAGAGTCAAGCTTACAGCTACTGATGAAGCTGGAGGTGGAACTTATACAGATGTAGCTTACGACAACTTATCCCTGACCAAGACCGTAGCCGCACCCGAGATGTCGGTCGAAGGAAACAACACTGAAATCTCCGACGGAGACAGCTCCCCAACTACAGGCGATCACACCGATTTCGGTTCGGTGGTTGCAGCCGGGTCAAACACAATTAGTCGCACATTTACAATCAAAAACACCGGGAGTGCCAATTTAACACTTGGGGGGAGCCCGAAGGTTGCCCTTTCAGGAACCAATGCCGGAGATTTTACCGTCACCAGCCAACCATCATCACCTGTTTCGGCCAGTGGAAGTACAACATTTGATGTGGAGTTTGATCCCTCTGCCAAAGGAACACGAACTGCTACTGTGTCAATTGATAACGACGATTCTGACGAAAACCCCTATAACTTTGATATCAAGGGAACAGGTGATAATTCATCACCTACAAGCTCGAACAACGATGTATTTATGGTAACCGACACAGAATTCACCTTCAGTGACACCGACTTCCCCTTCTCTGACAGCGATGGGAGCGATGCATTAAGCGCCGTAGATATCACTACGCTACCCGGTAACGGCACCTTGTACCTGGATGCCAATGACAACGATACTAACGATGGGGAAGACGTTTCTTCCGGTGATGATATTAGTCTGAACGATCTGCAAAATGGTCATCTCCGATATATTCCTCCCTCAAATACTACCGGATATCAAGCAGCTTCATTTACATTTAAGGTGAGTGACGGAACGGATTTCTCCGCATCGACCTACACAATGAATATCACAATAGACGCCAATGAAGTAACCCTTAGTGGCAGTTCCGGGGTAGATGCCTGGCACTTTATCAGCAATCCGTTCCAATCCAACCTGACTGATCTTTTGTCAAATATTTGGACCCAGGGTGCTACAAATTCTGATACTCCTTCCGGCAGTGCCAACATCTTTACTTTTGATGAATCGTCTGCTGCCTTCAGCGCATTTACGGGAAACCTTGCCACTACCCCTTCTGCCGGTACAGGCCATGCCATTTATATATTTGCTGATGATGATTATGAAACCGGAGGCACCCAGGGCGACTGGCCCAAGACACTTTCGACAAGTGGTTCCATACATTCAACCCCGGTTTCAATTCCAGTTTCCAATACCGACCAGCAATCCGACGGCACAACTGGCGACGAGGGCTGGAATTTGGTCGGAAATCCCTTCGGGACTCATATAGCAGTCAATGATATTATTACAGCTCTGCAGGCCGTGGATGGCTCTGCCAATACCAACGTCTATACGTATGAAAATGGCAGCTACCAAACACTGGCCAATGATGGTACTAACAGCGTTGGTCCTTTTAAAGCTTTCTTTGTACGCGTGCAAACATCGGGCACATCAGGTAATATGAGTCTGGATAACAGTGCTCGCAGTACTGATCTTTCCTCTAAAATTACTACCAAAAAACAGCTGTCATTCACCCTGTCTGGCCAAAATAACCTTGAAGGAAAGGGCGGCTTTGTCTTTACCCATAACGGCAAGAAAAAGATAGATCCTTCTGATGCCTATCAGCTATGGGCTCTGCCGGGTACCAAACACCTTATGCTGTACAGCCGGGTTGGGGATCAAAATATTAAGTTCAACCACCTCCCGGATAAACTTGAAGAGGAGTCCTCATATCCACTTTACGTACAAAGTTCTGAGGACGGTCAATTTACCTTACGCTGGAAAAAAGAAAACCTGCCCGTTGGGTGGCATTTTACATTGCGCGACCTTAAAGAGGACATTACGTTCAACTTAAGCGATCGTAACAAATACAGCTTTTACTATCAATCCAGCCAAAGCAAAGTAGCGAAACGAAAAGGAAAATCTGCCGCTCCAATAGCCTCTTCTACCCAGCGTGGTGAAGATGCCCGATTCGAACTTGTAATGAGCAAAGAGCAACCAAATGGGGGAGAAAATCCCGGTAAGACACCAACTGAATTTGAGCTCAACCAAAATTATCCAAACCCCTTTAACCCTGCTACTAATATTGAGTATTCTGTACCACACCAATCCAAGGTGTCTCTTGAGGTTTTTGATATAACAGGTCGTAAGATTGCAACGCTTATTAATGAAACAAAGCCAGCAGGTAAATACGATGCAACCTGGAATGCAGAAGGAGCCTCCAGCGGCATATACTTTTACCGGTTAGAAACGGCAACCCGCGTAATTACTAAGAAAATGACATTAGTTAAATAAATTTATCCCTAAAAATACCAACACCATGAAGTCTACAATCCTTATTGTTTTTTTCATTGTTATACTTCTTTTTGCAGGATCTGCCTTGGCTCAACCCGGATTGCCGGGAGATCCGCCCCAAACTCCCATTGACGGCGGCATAATTTGGATGTTACTTGCCGGTGGGGCCTACGGATACAAAAAATTACGAGGAACAAATATTAAAGAAGAGAACTAGCTGCAATTTATAAAGATACGACCTGTATAGTGTAACCAACTCTATAAACTCATAAAAACAGTAAGTCCCATGAAACCTACTGATTTTAGTCCTTTTGAAAACAAAGAAGTTAAAGCTAAAACTAAAGAAGGAGACGACCTCAACCTAACCCTCAAAAAGGTAACTACCTTAGAATCCAAAGGACTTGAGGCAGTAGAAGGTGTGCGCTCAGAACCTTTTAGACTCACTCTTTCAGGCCCCGCCGATAAGCATTTAGAACAACAGGTAGTAAAACTATACTTCAATGAAGACAATCCTCACGAACTATTTATTAAGCCTTTGGGAAAAGAGGAAGGAATCTCTACCTATGAAGTTATTATAAATTAACCGTTTATTTTGACAGGGCTAAAATCTACTATTAGGCCGTAAGCCAGTTGAGGATAGTATCTAATACTATTCCTTTTCGGTCGATATTAGCTTTGCCATTATCAGAATGCATACTTTCCTTCAAAAGCGAGCGGTTAATAGTATCTGAAAGAACCGGATAATAACAGAGTGAAAATATATTTAACAGTAAGTGATGGGCATCTACCGATGCAATTTGATAGTTCGAAGCTGCTTCTTCAAGCTCATCTTCAAAATCCCCAAGCTCAAGCTGTACTTGCTCGTCAAAAATGGGCTGCAACCATTCCGGTTTACGGCTGCTTTCTGTTACAACAAAAGTCAATACCTCTGGATAAGCCTTCGCTTGCTGCAGGCAGGCCTCGACAAGCTCTTCAATCTTTTTAAAGAGCGGCAAATCCTGGTCTAACACATCACCTAATCCTCCGAAAATATCACGAATGGACTGGGTGAAAACGCGTTCAAAGAGCTCTTTCTTGGTATTGAAATAATAATGTATCATTGCCTTAGTCACGCCAATTTGATCAGCAATCTTTTGAAGACGAGCGCCCTCATATCCGTGGGTGAAAAATTCTGCCCGCGCCGCTTCTATAATCTCCGTGCGTGTATCCATTTCTTGCTCTGACATCTAAAAACTAATTGGTTAGTTAAACTTTAATTGGCTTAATATAGCAGACCTATCCCAGACCAGCAACCCATTAAGCAGGGGGTCATCATTTATTTTTCAAATATTTTGGTAATAGCTGTTGTTTCAAAGAGGGTTTTTCATAACCTTGTAAATATGAGACATCTACTATGCATAATGCTATTGCCTATGTTGGTCGGAAGTGCAACTGTTCCCCAAGACACCACTTCTGCACGCCAACCAGATGGGACCCCCCGGGTAACCATGATCTCTATCGATGGCTCTATATCACCGACAACAACAAATTATATTAACCGGGGCATACGAATAGCCAAAGAGGAGAGATCAGAATGCCTGATCATTCAACTTGATACACCCGGCGGGTTACTGGAATCCACAAAAAATATTGTACAAACCTTTCTGGATTCTGACGATCTGCCCATTGTTGTATATGTAGCCCCCGAGGGAGGCAGAGCCGCAAGTGCCGGAACCTTTATAACAATGGCTGCCCATATTGCTGCCATGGCTCCTACGACTACCATTGGGGCGGCCTCACCTGTACAGATGGGCGGCGGGCAAAGTGATTCGGTGATGCAGAAAAAGATTTTTAACTACTCAGAAAGTTTTATTGAAAGTATCGCCAACAGGCGTAACCGCAATGCCGAATGGGCTCGATCGGCCGTCCGGGACGGCGAATCCATTACTGCTGAGAAGGCCCTTGAAATCGATGTTATTGACCTTATTGCAACAAGCCGTGAGGAGCTGCTCCATACTATCGACGGACATGTTATAAACGGGGATACCCTGAATACCCGCAAGGCCACTATTGATGAAGTGCCAACAAACATGTCCGAAAAGCTCCTTGGCTTCATCATGCGTCCTGAGGTTATGCTCATTCTAACGATGATAGCTATTTACGGTATTATAGGAGAGGTTACCAATCCCGGTGCCATTGTCCCAGGCGTAGCCGGAGTTATTGCTCTGATCCTGGTACTTTACGCATCGGCGGCCATGCCTATCAACATTGCGGGCTTTGCTCTTATCGGGCTGGCCATTGTCTTATTTATTGCAGAAGCTTTTACCCCTACTTTTGGCATCCTTATAGCGGGCGGAGCCGTATCTTTTTTCCTGGGTGCTCTTATGCTTTTCCAGGACCTGCCCCAATCTATGGAGCTTTCCTGGGCATGGCTTGTTCCCGCCACCATACTAACCACCCTGTTTTTTGTCTGGATCGTAACCGAAGGAATCCGGGCCCAGTTTTCTACCAACCAAACAGGCAAAGAATCTATGATTGGCCGGCGGGCCCAGGTTATTGAACAGATCAATGACCACAGCGGCCGTGTATTTATAAAGGGGGAATACTGGAATGCTGTGAGCGACCAAGTCATTGAAGAAGGAGAAGAATGTGAAATAGTGTCAATCGAAGGACTTACCATGAAAGTGAAATCGGTAGCTGAATCTTCTTGATACACCGGCTGTTAAAATTATAAAACTTCACCAAATCACGAGGCTCTTATGGAAGACAGTAGCTCATTTTTTGATACAATAACCTGGATTATTACGATAGCTGTTTTACTGGCTAT
The DNA here is from genome assembly GCF_011059105.1 of Fodinibius halophilus. Lineage (GTDB taxonomy): Bacteria > Bacteroidota > Rhodothermia > Balneolales > Balneolaceae > Fodinibius > Fodinibius halophilus. The sequence continues at coordinate 6,435 of NZ_JAALLS010000041.1, forward strand.
TCTATTACCCCAGATGTTTAAAATCCTGCGGGAATACGAACGCGCCGTTGTTTTTCGACTTGGTAAATTTCAAAAAACAAAAGGACCCGGCCTTATCGTCCTTATTCCCTTTATCGATAAAATTGAGCGTGTTGATCTGCGAGTGCTTACCATCAACGTAGATCGGCAAGAAGTGATCACCAAAGACAATGTAACGGTACATGTAGATGCCATTACGTTTTTCCGGGTGATAGATGCCGAAGATGCCGTAATACAGGTTGAAAAGTATATACATGCGACTTCTATGCTGGCTCAAACTACTTTGCGTAGCATCGTAGGACAAGTAGAGCTGGATGAACTATTGGCAGAACGCGACAAAGTAAACAAGAACATTCAAGAAATTATTGACCGGCAAACCGACCCCTGGGGCATTAAGGTGGTATCGGTGGAAGTCCGTGACGTGGTGCTACCCGAAAATATGAAACGAGCAATGGCACGTCAGGCAGAAACCGAACGAGAGCGACGAGCAAAAGTGATTAATGCCGAAGGGGAATTCCAGGCTGCAGAACGCCTCGTTCAGGCCGCCACCATGATGAAAGAAGCACCGATGGCCCTGCAGCTTCGATTCCTGCAGACAATGACCGATATCAGCGAAGAAAATGCGACTTTTGCATTCCTTCCATTACCTATGGAGATGCTGGAGGTCTTTAAAGATATGTCGGGAGTCCAATTACCGTCTCAGGGAAATGACAATGAGGATACTGAAGAATAAAAAGATTGACCTCTTCAAAACTAAAAGGACACGGCTAATCCCGTGTCCTTTTAAATATCATTACTTACGTCTTTTCTTTTCGCAGAAAGATATTGCCACTTACCGATTCAAGAGATACTTCGGCTCCGCCTCCTCCAATTTGGCCCCGTAGCTTATAACCAACAAGCGGTATCTTCTTTCGCTTATTTTCAAACCGCAAGTTATTCAAGTCGGTAAATGCTTCGCCAGAAACGGTTTTAATTGAAATATCAGCTTCCTTTTTTGCAGGCCAACTCAAGTCTACATAACCGCTGGTCGATTTTGCACGAATCGGCCCCGTAAGTCCCACGAGTTTAATATCACTGCTTATAGATTCCACATCGAGCGCAATATCCCTTGGCACCCTAAGCTCATAACGAATATTACTGCATACAACGTAGCTATCATCATTACTGCTTCCGCTATATTGCGAGTAGCTATCGGGACAATCCTCTCGTCGCCCCGACCTCACTTTATCCTCGTTATACTCAGATGAAATGCTTAACCTGCCACTTTGGTGATCAAAATCCAGTTCCAAGGCGTCATTGAGCTTGCCACCATTTATATCTATGATCGCTTTAAACGTGATCTCATCGCGATCCCAGGATGAAACCGAGATAATCTCCCCAACTTGAGATCAAACTGAACTTTTTGATCTTGGCTAACAGTAAATGACCTTTCTACCAGGCGTTGTTGCCCCCAAAGCAGGGAAGACGCTCCTAATAAAAGTACAGTAATGAGTAATACTTTCTTCATATCAATACCTCCTAAGATCCTTCTTTTCGAAGATATATTTCACCACTTATCGTCTTAAGTGTCATATCAACGCCCCCACCATTAAGTGTTCCCTCAACCGTACCGCCGCCCATCAAATTCATACCCTTTTCCTTGCTATCTTTTAATGATAAATCCATATTGGTATAGATTTCACCGGATAATGTCTTCATTTCTAAATCAGCCTTTGTAGCCTCGGGCATAGTAACATCAATATAACCGCCAACCAGCGAAATAGAGGTAGGATTGGCATTGGAAACACGGGTAAAAATGATATCCGCGTCACCAGTAGTACTGCTTACTATAACCGGCCCCGTAATATCTACTAGTTTTATATCACCGGTTTTTGATTTAATCTCTATCTCACCATCATGATTTTTAACTTGGGTATCTCCACCACCCCAGTTCACCTCTTCAATCATTATTCGCACCTTATTGGGTACCCTCACCACAAAGTCACCACCAGAAGACGATACTTGGGCTACTTTTAAGATCCCATTTTCCTCTTCTATCGAAAGACCAATTCCTGTATTATCTTTTCCACCGCCATAGAGAGGACGCAATCCTTTTGCTCGTTCAGGCGGGGCTTCATAGTCTTTATTTTCGATTATAACTTCATTCCCTTCATATCCTTCAACAGATATTCCACTCCGAGAAAGAGAAAACTCAACCCCATTTTCTGCAATATTCTCTAATTGGTGGTTATATTCCTGGGCACTAACAATTTGCGTTGCCAATACCAATAACACTGCCATCAATAGTTTTATTCGTTGTTTCATAGTATTTACATTTAGATTTTACCTATTAATTCTCTTCCGGAAGAACCCGCCGGGTCAAGTCTCAATTAGTGTGTAAAAATGTGAGAA
>NZ_JAALLS010000042.1 GCF_011059105.1 Fodinibius halophilus
GCCTATTTTTGTTCATATTATGTGTCTCAATTTCTACATAGTCATACACATAATGTGTATGCATAATATGATATTATGTGTAAGGATTTTGCTGCTTGCCGGTCCTACTAAAAAAACAGAGGATCAAAATAGAGTAGACAATTATGGCCAGTCAGCTGCTTCAAAAAGTGAGAGAGGAAATAAGAAGACGAAATTATAGCTACCGCACGGAGAAAGCCTATATCCGCTGGATAACGCGATTTGTAAAATTTCACAAACTTACCCATCCCCAAAAAATGGGGAAGGATGAGGTCGTGGAGTTTCTCAATTGGTTAGCAAATGAAAGAAACGTGGCTGCTTCTACACAAAATCAAGCGTTATGTGCTATTGTTTTTCTGTATAAGCAGGTATTGGAAGAGAAGTTAGGGCAATTTGATAATCTTACCAGGGCAAAAGAATCGGAACATCTTCCGGTTGTGTTATCACGATCTGAGGTGCAAAAAATAATTAGACTTGTAGAAGATGATGCTCGATTGATGGTGGAACTTCTCTACGGAAGCGGTCTTCGAAAATCAGAATGTCTCAGGTTACGTGTCAAAGATATAGACTTTGAGTTCAACCAACTTTGGGTGCGCAATGGCAAAGGGAAGAAAGATCGGACTACAATAATGCCACAGAAATCTAAACAGAAGCTCAAAGACCAAGTTAAAAAAGTAAGACTACTACATAACAAGGATTTAAATAATGGGCAGGGGAGTGTAGTATTACCAAAAGCATTATCCAAAAAGTATCCAAAGCTAAATAAAACATTGGGGTGGCAATACCTTTTTCCAACTACTAAAATTAGTACAGATCCCCGATCGGGATTAAAACAGCGGTATCACCGTTCTTCATCATATCTGCACAAAGCAATTAAAGAAGCGGTACAAGAAACAGATATCCTTAAAAAGGTAAGTAGCCACACTTTTCGACATTCTTTTGCTACGCACCTTCTAAATGATGGTTATGATATCCGAACGGTACAAGAGTTACTTGGACATAAAAATGTCAAAACCACCATGGTTTATACGCATGTGATTAAAAACAAAGGGAGTGTGGTACAATCTCCGATTGATTGTTGAAATGAGTCACTGCTAACCCAACCATCCCGTTAGAAATTTACCGTATGAGTTTTCACTATGTATACCTGCTGGAAAGTAAGAACGATGGTAACTGGTATACGGGTTACACCCGAGATCTACGAAAGCGCCTTCAGCAACACAGGCAAGGCAAAGTGCCATCCACCAAGCATCGCCTGCCGATAACGCTGATCTATTTTGAAGGATGTAAAAGCAAGTCCGATGCCTTAGCCCACGAACGATATCTAAAGTCAGGCCCGGGCAAGCGTTACCTCCGTAACCGACTCAAGAGATCGTTATAACAAGACTCATTTCTAACGGGACGCATGTGATTAAAAACAAAGGGAGTGTGGTACAGTCACCTATTGCTGGGTAATTTGATTGAATTTTGTAAGGATTTACTCTCTGGGGGATCATACTTATAAAAAGATAACCGGAGAGATTATGGCACAGTCACCACTGCTTAGCAAAATGAGAACCGAGATCCGCCGCCAACAGTACAGTTATTTTACCGAACGCGCCTATATAAAATGGGTTGTTCAGTTTGTTAAGTACCACAACATGCAGCATCCTTCAGAATTGGACGAAGAAGATGTATTGCGATTCCTTATCTACCTGGAAGAAAACAAAGAGTATTCACTTCCCATACAAAAGCAGGCTCTATGCGCGTTGCTCTTTTTATATGATCGAATACTCAATAAGCCGCTAAAAACACTCAGTAGACCTCAAGTATTCGAATCGTAGCGTGTCCGATATCGTCGCTGGATTCAATAGCAGCTTCCAAATCCGTTTCAAGTCCTATAGCTATAGTACGCTCGTGGTAGCGCTGATGACGGCTGTTTCCCAGCCTAACGCTTTCTTTGGCACCTTCTATTGTAAGAGTCGAACTATTATACACTTCAATATGAAGCAACATATTAATTGATCTTTTGACATCGATTTCTAAAAACTTTTTACGGGTTTCATCAGATGAAATATGGAATATTTCTATCTGAGGCTGATCAGACAGGTCGTCTAAGGATTTAATAGTGTTATTTTGTTTTCGATTCGACTTTGTTTGATCACTTGGTTTTTCCATGGTGTTATATGCGAGAGCCATAATATTACTATTCCGTTGTTCCTGCCGATGTTGAATTATTAAGTTGATATTACAAGAACAAACCCTCAATGTAACTACATGATTATGTGGTATCTATGTGAGAAGTGGTTTCGTGAAAAGGTGAAAGGCCTGTTATAAGAGCTTTATTTCGAATATTATTCGGTGCTACCACCATATTAATTGTTGGTTCCGCCACAAAAAAAAGGTTATTTTGGGCTATATTTAAATAGAAAGCATATGTCGGGTGTCATTGGGGCTTTTGCAATGATTTTCTTACTATCAATAAACTTTTTTACATGTTGAATACTAAACCCTACTTCTTGTGAGTTCAAATGTAACCTTAAAACACATTGCGAAAGAACTGGGATTATCGGCCATGACCGTTTCGCGGGCATTAAATGATCGCTCCAACGTTAGTGAAAAAACAAAAAAGCGGGTGATCGAAAAAGCAAAGAGTATGGGCTACACCCCTAATCATGTAGCCAAAAGCCTGGTATCCAGTAAAACATACACCATTGGGGTTGTTATTCCACAGATAACGCATTCCTTTTTTCCTGAAGTAGTCAGAGGTATTGAAGAGGTTACCAATGCATCTAACTATCAGTTGTTTCTGACCAATGCCAACGAAGAGTTTAGTCGCGAAAAGGAAGCGATACGTACACTCCAGTCAAAACGAGTGGATGGGCTGTTAATTTCTTCTTCACAGGATGTTAAAGACTACTCTTTTTATGAGGAAATCATTAACTCCGGGACGGTAATTGTATTTTTTGATCGCTGCATCGAAAATATCGGGGCCAGTTGCGTAAGCGTCAATGACCGTGCCAGCTCCCGACAGATAACAGAACACCTTATTGAGGTACACGGGTATACGAAGATCGCACATCTCAGTGGTCCGCCCGAAGTTTCAGTAGGAATGAAGCGAAAAAATGGCTATCTGGATGCTCTTCGTAGTCACGATCTTGAGATTAATAATAAATGGATCACAGAAGGGGGATTTCAAGAAGAGTCTGCTCAAAAAGCGATGCAGAAACTTCTGGAACTGCCCAAAGACGAGCATCCCGAGGCTGTAGTGGCAGTAAACGACCCCTCCGCACTGGGCGCAATCAGTGCTATTAAATCAGCGGGCTTATCTGTACCTGATGATATAGCTGTTGTGGGTTTTACGGATGATGTTCGAGCCCCTCTGTTGGAAGTGCCTTTAACCACCGTACATCAGCCTGCCTACGAAGTAGGGAAGAGGGCAGCTCGTCGTCTGCTTCGCAGTATCGACAACCCTGATGAACCTGCCGAAAATATTGAAGTACTTACCTCTCTTAAAATCCGGCAATCATGTGGCTGCCCACCTGCTGAAACAAATACCTGATCGCAGAGTTATTTATTGAGTCATATATCTATTGCAGGCATTTGTATAAGAAAGTCTGTCTCTTTTCAGTCAAAGCTATAAACCAAATTCAAGCAACCAAAGGCCTATCCTCCTAAAGAAGCTGAGAAATCGTTATTGTTTACATGCAAACCCACTCCTGACCTCTCCCTATAACCAGGGCGAGGGACGTTTATCCACAATATGTGCCGGATTTTAATTTGAGCAGGTTACTTTTTACAAAAGTCTCTTCCGCTGCGTACAGGGGAAGAACAAGATGGGGTCAGAAAACCCAAGAATGAAATGAGTTTTAAAAGGCAAACCAATATCGAGCCAGAAATGTAGTTCCAATTTGCTCACTCCATACTCGCTCTACTGTTCGCAGGGAGAGGAACTCTTGCCTGTTATTCCTACTTATTTATTAAAGCAGATATCCTTTCAGAGACTCTCAGTTTAATCTCTAGCTAAATACTTCTTAGAAAAGTCTCTTCCCCTGAGTGCAGGGAAAGAACAAGAAGGGGTCAGAGCGGGGCAACCAACAGTATGATCTCGTAAAGAAGCTGTAAAATATTTCGTGATTGTATACTGAACTAGTCCTGATCTCTCCCTAAGGGACGCCGGTCTGTTACTCGTGCTTGTCTATAAGCTCCATAGACTTTCCGGGTATCTCAGCTAGTTTTCATTTAATTATCCATTAAAAAAGCCTCTTCCGCTGCGCGTAGTGAAAAATCTTTGTTGAGCTGCTTCATACAAGTATCATTTGTATCTTTAGGGGCAATCCATATACAAGAATGAAGGACACCTTGCGTAAACGGGGCCCAACAGGCGGGACACGTTGATTATTATTACCGACACAGAAATGGAGTTAGGGGATTTCCTCAATAATGGATTCGCCTTCAGACCTATCTCCACAGGTCCATTGCCACTTTTCATGCATTCTAAGTCTGCCATCGTTCAACTGTTCCGGGGTAGAAAAACATCTACCCGTCATAAGCTCACCTTTACTGTTAATATGAGAGTAGCGCATGTCCAGGCAATGGTTATTTACGACCTTGGCAATAAGGGTACCGCGTTGTACACCGCCACCCCGATAATCGGCCCATACGATATCGCCTTGTTGATGATAATAAAATATAGTTTTGCCATCTACTTCGCCATTTTCTGAGTTTTTAACAGAGCGAAAGCAACGTCCATCATAATTGATCGTATTCTCCATCTTCTTCAGTTGAATTAATTCTGTAATTAATAACCCCTTGGTTCTCAAGTACTTCTGACATCTTCATCGCGCCCTCAACAACTGTAGGCGGATAATCACTCAGTTCCAACAGCTTGATAGCATTTCTGGTTGAGGAATGCCCTGGTTTAATTTTGTAATCAAAAAACAGCGATTCTTCCCTTACCTCTTCAGCAAAATGATAAAATTCATATTCATCTTCCAACAAGGTAACAAGTTCAAGATCATGGGTAGAAGCCAGAACAAAATCCTTGTCACTATTCAGCCACTTCAATACCTGCATAGAAGCAGCAATACGTTCAATAGTGTTGGTACCGCGGAATATCTCATCCAAAAGAAAAAGTGTAGGTTTTTTTGATGAGGATGAAGAATCGATCAGTTCTTTTACACGTTCAACTTCTCCCATATAAAAGCTCTTGCCCTCGGTAAGCTGGTCCTCACGACGCATTGAAGAGATAACATTGCAAAAGGGCAGTGTGGCTTCATCAGCACAACAAAAGTTGAAGGTCTGTGCCAGGACTTGATTAACACCCATCGTTTTTAAAAATGTTGTTTTGCCAGACATATTAGAACCGGTAACCAGAATCCCTTTTTGCTTAATTGTCATTGAATTGGGGACAGGATTTTCCAACAGCGGATGATATGCTTGATGATAGGAAATGCCGGCATTGGTGTTATCCAGTGTGGGGTGGCAATAGCGACAAAGCGAGTGCCGGAAAGAAGCAGCAGCTATAAAAGCGTCAAGTTGCCCAATAGTTGCATAGAGCGACGTTATCAGCTCCTTCTTTTGCTTTATAATATTGATAGAGAGCGTAAACATATTGATCTTCATCAGGCAAAGAATATTAATATAATCCCATACTAAACTACCAATGTTATCGGGATTACTTTCGTGGAGGTAGGCACTAACCCGCTTTTTTAGCTTGGCAAGTTGTTTGGTTTGATTCCTGATCTGTTTGCCTTTTTTGCCCAACGGATTTCCATGTTTTTTATCGAGTGCTCCAATAGCTTCTGCTGTTTTCAAAAAGGGACGTAAGCCACTAAGGGCAGCGGTATAGCGGGCAATATTATTACCAATAATATATTGGATGAGCAGATTTACTGCAGGTATCAGCCCTAAAGCTATAAAAAAGGCAGGATCAAAAAAGCCTAATCCAATTGTACTGACAGCTAGAAAAGGAATAGCGAGAAACAGATAATAATACAAAGGAATAGTTGGGAGCTCACTAAAAAGCAGTTTGGGCAGTCGCCAGATACTATAATCAGTCAGATTTCGCAGTTCCATCTGTAGATCAAGCCGGAAATCCGGGTTGTCAGCGAATATATCAAGAAGAGCTTCTCTCTCTTGCAGCTTTTTATCATCGTATAGCGGTGTTCGCAGCAGGTGAAACAACATCTGTTGGCCAATATAACTCTGTGTGCTATCAACACGTTTAAACAGTTCTGGAAAATTTAAGTCTTCCCAGGTTTTATCATCCAGAGGGGCAGTATCTATCTGTGACTTAACAAGATCGTGGTATTGACGAACTTGTGCCCAATTATGGTCCTTCATTTGGGGTTCGCCCCAAGAGGCTGCCAACTTTTCTCTGATCTTTTTCTTTCTCTGAATGCGATGATAAAACCAATATCCGGCAATTGCTGATACTCCCAATACAATTGATATGAATTGTAGCATAGTGGTATAATAGATCCGATCATTTTAGGCTTAAATAGCTTTTTTCATAGCTAATATTTGCATTTCAACAATAGCATATGTTGTTGTTGGAAGCAATCAGGGGACGGGATTTTTTACTGTATCTGTAACACCCATCGTATACAGCTTAACTTATGGCCAGATTACAGTCATAGTTATATCCCGATAGAACAGTAGGAAGACCAGTACCCTGTGTTACCCGGATCGCTTTTTGTAAACCCAGCCGGATTTCAACATCGCCAGCCATGCGCCATCACTAAATCCTGAACCCATATAGGGTAGGGGCTGGGGATGAGGCATTTCACCATCTTCGTAGGTATTCAAAAAAGGTCGCGATCCATACTTATTGCCGTTTGTGATCATTGTGTTGGGGGTTCCGCTATCCTTCCAACAAAAAAGCCAGGTATCCCCCAATAAAGACTACCACTATTTCGGTCAGCCACCAGCCAATCTTAGACCATAATGTTATATTTTTCACCCTTCTTTTTAATTGCATATCGATTTTTTTGGATAGGAGATTGATTACGAGCTTTTATCATAACTAATAATTCACAAGCTGCATATCAATATAACATCCGTTACTTTAAAAAATCTAACAATTGCAATAATAGTAATTAAGCTATGAAATCAACCTCATTTGGCACTTTGGATATCCTGCTACAGGATGATGACCAGCCTGTAATTGAGCATTTGGTATTTGAGAATAGCGGCCGCGGGCATTCGCATGATCAGTATGAGACCTTTGTGGTACTAAAAGGAAGGGGCAAGGTGATCAGCGGCGAAAAAGAGTATAGCGTCAAGGCAGGTAGCCAGGTAACTATTCCCCCGAATACCACCCACTGGATGGAACCGGCCCCTGCCAGCACAATGGAAGGCTTTCTGTGGTATCATGAGAAGCCCCTAGAAATAAATTAACGCGTTTACCGATTAAGTTAGGCTGCTAAG
>NZ_JAALLS010000043.1 GCF_011059105.1 Fodinibius halophilus
GACAACCTGCCGGGGCCGACGTGCAGTATAACGACCCAGCGTTTAAGCGGCGAGCCGAGTTGTTAAAATTAAGGGTCCGAACCCTAAACGAGTCCGCTTGAAACGCTTGTTATGCTACTGTTTCATAAATTTCAACAAGCCTTTACCAATTAAACGATGTTTTTTCCTTCCATCTAAATATGAGACAGAATGTTTTATACATTTTTCCCCAACAGAGTTATGTAGTAATTCATGACATTGTTCTTCGTTTAACTGTTCAATTTCTGCAATCGATATTTTACAAATTGGACAAGTTGATATATCAGAATCTTCAACATTTGATGCAATCGTCTTTTTTAAAATTGACAAGGCTAAACAGAATCGGAGTTCTGGAGTTTCCTTGAATTCTCGGATATTTGAAATCTTTTCAAAAAGTTCTTTTAAGGTTCCTAAAGGTAAACCTGGAAGTATTCCAGAACTCAATATTGACAAACCATCGCCTAATAGTGCGTCAATATCAACCTTCACTAAATTTTCTTGTTTTGTGATTTCTACTATTCTTCCCTCAAGCTTTGTTAAACTTTTTCTTAAAAAACGAATATTCTCGTCTGTAAGGTGATAATGTCCATCCAAGTTCTCCGAAATTTTAATGAGACCATCGGCAAAAGCTTCATAAAAGTTGCTCTCTTTAAAATTTCCGATTTCTGAAAGAAGTTCATCTGAAAGAGAATTCTCTATGTCCGGAAATTCAAAGAAACAATAAAAGTCTACAAGATTATTAATCAGTAAGGACTTTTTTGCATGATTTAGGCAGTCGGGATGAGTGTTCGAAACATCTATCAAATAATCCTCAATATTGTATTCATGTAGATAAGGAGTAAACCAAAGATCATTATCAAAACTATATTTGAGTAGATTAACTCTCGAAGTATTCAAATCTCCTGGTACCCATTGATAATCAGGGTTTTCAAATGTTGATATAATATCTATATCAACTTGTTTAATAGGTAAGAATTTAAAATTACCGCTACCACCAAAAAGTGTATGAATTTCTTTATTCAACAAAATAATGTTTAGCACATCTCTCTTGAAGAAGGGTGAGTCTGTTTTTAAAGATGCAAAAAAATTGATAGCTACAGCAGGTTCTAAAACAGTGTTAATCATATCAATTCTTATGAGGTTTAAAGTAGCATAACGGATGGCGCTACAGCTGCAGGCGCCGGAGTGTTGACATTGTTTGCAGTTGAAAGAGTAACCATAAAAAGGCAGGCAGGCAAGGCGAGTGGGAAGCCTGTCCGCTGATAGCGCTGGTTATTTTGGGGCAACGGGATGAGGAAACCGGCAACAGGTGTGATACAAACAACGGAAAACCACAGTGGCACGCCCCGAGATAAGCCCCGTCCGGCCCAGACAAAACGGGAGATAGGCGCCTAGAGCAACGGGCCGGGCACCGGGAATATTGNGTTGATAAATAATGAACGATGAGTTAAAAAGCTAGAAATCTGGCAAGCCCTGGCGAGGCGTGTCCGCTTAATGCGCGGGTTAGGTGGCAAGCATATTTTGAATTAATAATGAAAATGTGGTGGTCTAGCTGTTTCCAATTTGTTGTTCACTTTTTCTTTGTAAAGAGTAATAACCTTTCTCAAAATTTCTTTTTTAATAAGATCGTCTTCTATTAATTCACTTTTATTCATGTTATCAAATTTCTTTTCAATTTCTTTTATACCTCCATCTCTGGCAAACCAAACCGTCACGTCAGGATATGCAGCAACAAACCAACTTGGAATTCCTCTTGGTATAGTGCCATTTGCGTCAGAATATTCTTTTAGTTTGGGAGAAACTAATTTTTCATCATTTGAAACCTCTTTAAACATTGTTCCATTAATTATTTTCTCATTATTTGCATCGTATATTTCTGGATTAACCCTATCAGGAATGAAGAAATCATTAACTATAGTCTTTAAACTATCTGGCAAATCTTTTTCTTGAAGTAGATTTTCGTAATATTCTTTTATTTCTATCAAATCTTCAGAATTGTCAGCGTTATCAACTGACATCGAGGATTTTGGATTTTGTTTACTATTTCTAGATGATGCTGATTTATTGAATTTGATACCAACATTTTTGAAATCTGATAATTGACCATCTGAAAATTTTTCAATAAGCCTATCCACCATAGCATTTTGATTTTCGTGGGTATTTACCTTGATGGTTGCTTCATGAGATTTACCCGATCGCATTTCACAGCCCATTAATATTTCAGCTTTTCGAGGGGCTGTTTGAATGATTTGTATTCCCACCTTTCCTACAGAAGTTCCGTAATGAAGATATAATGAATCATCGTTGATTTCTCTAATTTGAAAGTCTTGTTCTTTGAAGTAATCTACAAAGTCTTTATACAACTCATACATTCCACCTTCTTGCTCTACAGTTTTGTGTATTTCCTTTCTGTTTTTATGAAAAGATTTTCCGCCTGATCCCTTTTTGATGAAGAGGAAATAAATAATTCCAATTACTAATAAAACTATAATAAATTCCATGATGATAATGATGAATTTTGATTTGACTTAGCCACCTAACGACATGGCGCATAAGGTGCGCACGGAAAAATGTTGAGTTGATAAATAATGAACGAAGAGCTAAAAAGCCAAAAGTTGGCAAGACCAGGCGAGGTGCGTCCCCTTAATGCGCGGGTTAGGTTGCCAGATTATTGGATTATAATTGAACCGAATTGATCTGGGATATAATTTTTTAGAAAATTCTCTTGCCAATATACTTTAGTTTCTTTGTAACCATCTGCATTTTTAGGATTAGTTATAGTGTAACTATTACTGCATAAACCAAATGGAATCTTATTGAACTCATTTTTCAAAAATCTCTTGATCCTAGTAAGCTGATTTTCATACTCATTTTGAAAAATTGAGTCATAATCTTTTTGGTTAATAGCTTTTCCCTCTGCATAATCTGAAATTTGTTTTTGTAAAGTTTCAAGATCTGGTAGCTGTACTGTATTATTTATACGAGATACTTCCCGACTAATTGAACAGTAGTTACAATATTGAAATAAAACCTGGTCATATTGCCAACTTCTATTTCCGGCCATACTTATGTTTTCATTTCCTAATAGTACTAAATCAAAAAGACGTCCTTTTTCACAGTTTTCACATATTGGAAAATTAATATCAACAATGTCTTTTAATTCAAAGTTTTCTTTATCTATAAGTGCAATTTTGTATTTAAATCCTTTATTGATAAAAGGTTCAAACTCTTCATATTTCTTATAATCGAAATTTGTGGTAACGTCAATTCTAAAAAAGTCATCAGAAATCTTACCAGTAAAATCATTCTTGTCACCAACATCTCCAGAAACTGTTAGTTTGAATTCCTTTTCATAATCATTAAGGAATTTCAGCTCAGCTTTATATCCGATGTAATGTGGTACATCAATTTCTCCCTTTTTTTGTTCTAACACATTACAAGCTGCTTGATAACCATGCTTATGATATGTTTTAAACATGTAGTCTCTCAAGTTCGCTAACTTATCATATTCTTTTTGGTTCATAATGGATTTTTTTAAGGCAACCTAACGATATGGCGCATAAGGTGCGCACGTAAAAATGTTTAGTTCTTAAATAATGAACGGAGAGCTAAAAAGCCAAAAAATGGCAAGACCAGGCGAGGTGCGTCCCCTTAATGCGCGGGTTAGGTGTACATTTTAGTTCTGTTGTTTTAAGCCTTCAATAAATTTTTCTCTTTCCTTTTCTCGAATCTCATTAATTGCAGAAACCGTGCTATCAAAATTTCTTTCATTCTCAATTCCATTTGCAACCTCAATCTGTTTAACTAATTCGTAGGATCTAATCTTTCCATACCTTCTCGAATGAGGAATGATAAATTTGAGTATACCGTATTCTTCATCATACCAAATTGTTTCTAGCATATTTGAATAAATCGCTAAAGAGTCATTATTGATTTTAACTATTCTTTTATGCCATGTAGAATCATTTGTAAAATTAAGATTCCGATATAAAAGAAAGCGCCCATCAGTGGAATCTATTTGAATTGGAGACCCATTAATTAAAGTATCAGATTCTATTTTGATTTCGTAGTCACCAGTTGATATATCCGCGGGATTGTAGAAAGCTCTCCAGACATAAACTTCATAATTTTCAAAATCTCCTTTTTGGGTCGTACAGGAAAATAGGAGAAAAGGAAAAATGATATATAGAAGTTTTGCACTCATGTTATTGATGTACAGCTAACGATTAGCGTATAACCGGCGTGCGGACTGATGTTTATTTTGCAACTAACGAAAGAAGAGGCTTAAATCCAAGAGTAGGAACCAATAGGCGAGGCACGTCCGAGTTAATACGCCGGGTTAGTTTGGGGCGAAAACAGGAGAGCCAGCAACAGGTTTGATAAAACCGGCGGAAAACCCACAGCGAGCAACGGACTTGGATGCGCCCGACCGGCCAGGACAAAATGGGAATTAGGATTTTCGGAAAAGCGAAAGTTTTGGTCTAACTTCCGATTTTTGGAAACGTCAACCAAGAAGCGGCTTAATAACGAATGTTTTTAAGCCGAAGCTGCCTTTTTTGACAAACCGCGAAGGCCGGCGGGCAAACTAACGACATTGCGCATAAGGGGCGTGCAAAACAGTGCTGAATTTGCTTTAAAATGTACTACGGGAATTGGCCAAATCGAAACCGGCAACCAACGGCGAGGCACGTCCCACTTAATGCGCGGGTTAGGTAGCCATTAATTCTTGAGATTATTATTTGCTGTAAAATTTACTGTTTCTTGTTCTTCAAGAATCTCTGCCATCTCTAAAGCATTCGTCACTATTTCTTCAGGATATTTATTGATCGCTAATAATTTGATCGCATTTCTTGTGGATGAATAACCTTCCTTAATTTTATAATCAAAATTCATGGTCTCCCCACGAACAGTTTCTGTAAAATGATAAAATTCATAATCCTTACCCAGTAAATCGACGAGTTCAAGATCATGCGTGGAGGCTAACACAAAATTGGACTTATTCCTGAGCCATTTTAACACTTCCAGCGACGCGGAAATCCGTTCAATAGTATTTGTCCCACGAAATATTTCATCTAATAAAAACAAATTTCGATACTCGGAATTAGTAGCCAAGTCAATAAGTTTTTTTACTCTGTCTACTTCTCCTAAGTAAAAGCTTTTCCCTTTTTGCAGGTTATCCTCACGTCGCATTGAAGTAATGATGTTACAAAACGATAGCGTAGCCTGATCTGCAAAACAAAAGTTTAACGTTTGCGCAAACAGTTGGTTTATTCCAATAGTTTTTAAGAACGTCGTTTTGCCCGACATGTTAGACCCGGTAATTAAAATTCCTTTTTGTTCAATATTGATTGAGTTAGCAACGGGCTGATCTAATAGCGGGTGATAGGCTTGGTTGTAGTTTAGCTGAATATTGTCATCGGTAAACTTGGGATGACAATATTCAGAAAGACTCGATTTAAAGGAGGATACTGCTAACATCGCATCTATGTATCCAATATTGTGATATAGTTTTTTGAGAGTGTCTTTATTCTGAGCAATACTTTTTACTGAAAGCGTGAACATGTTAATTTTAAGTAGCAATAGAATATCGAGATAATCCCAAAATAGTCCACCTAAGCTATTATGGTTTCCTTCATGAAGGAACGTATGAACACGTCGGTTTAACTTGGAGAGCTTTTGTGATTGACTACGCAATGATTCTCCGATAGAACCTAAGGGATGTTGGCAATTTGAATCTAATGTGCAAATAGCTTCCGTTTGGGTCAATAGTGGCGAAATGCCACTCAAAGCCAATGTATATCGTCTAATTCTTTTACCAACGATATATTGAACAATCATATTTAACACAGGTATAATACCTAAGCCTAAAAAGAAAATTGGATTTATAAAACCTAAAACAATGCAGGAGAGAACAAAAAAAGGGATTAGTAATAACGCATTATACCATTTGGGTATTTTGGGTAAATTGTTAAATAACAAATTCGGCAGTCGCCAAATTTGAGCATTATTTAATTCATTAAGTTTCAATTGAAGTTGAACACGAAAATTTTCATCTCGGAATATTTCTACGAATTGTTTCCGCTTTTCTAATTCCTCCTCATCGAATAACGGTGAATGAAGTATGTTATATAAGACTTGCTGTCCGATGGGGCTAATTGTATGATCAATTTTGCTATAAATATCAGCTAAGTTTAAATCATCCCACGTGTCATCATCAATTTGATAATTGGTAGCAGATTCTTTCAAATAATCATGATAATTGCGAATTTGTCCCCAATTGTATGATTTATTCTTGGGCTGTCCCCAATTTTTCTTAAATCGTTCCCTTATCTTCTTTTTCTTTCGATACCTTTTATACAACCAAAAACTTAGTACAATTACACTTCCAAGAAGAATTGCTATAAAAGTTTGCATGAACGTCTGAAACTCTGACTTGAGTAATATTTGCTTTGGCTACCTAACGACATTGCGCATAAGCTGCACGCGAATGAATGTTGATTAGTTAAATAATGAACGAAAAGGGAAAAAGCCAGAAGGTGGCAAGTCCCGGCGAGGCGTGTCCGCTTAATGCGCGGGTTAGGTGGCCGGAATAATTTTTAATTGGCAGTTTTGAGATCTTTAGTAGGAATAATTGAAATTTTATCAGATAGTAACAATGCCATTCCGCCCATATAAAGGGTGAAGGATTTTAAATTACCCTCGATCTTATAAGTGTTGTTTGAATTAATCAAAATCCTGGATTCGACTGAATTTGTACTGAAAAGTTTATCAAAAAAATTTTGTTTTTCCTTTATGCAGAAATAAAAGGAATTTCCTAAAGGAAAATTTAAACTGTCGCCTAATCGATCCTGCAAAATTTTCTCCTGTCCAGACCTAATGTCTTGTAAAAAAGATTGATTGTAATAATAGGAGTAGTCAACAAGTATATTATACAAATTGACCCTTGCTTCTTGTTCAATCAATTTAAAATTGAACCATTCTTTGAGAAATGACTTTTTGTCTTTTTTAAATTCTGCTTCTAAATATTTTTTTGTCTTTTCTACATATTCTTCTCTTTCAGGGCTACCTGCTAATTCTGTTGCAACTCGTTTTGATGGATCATCGAATAATTCCTGAACAAGAAACCTTTCTCGATCTTGGGTCAAAAAGATAGGGTAATTTTCGATTTCTAGATAAGGCATCTAATGTTTTTGTTTAATTCTGGATTCAAGATCGATCATAATAGACTAGGCCACCTAACGGATGGCGCTACAGCTGCAGGCGCCAGGGT
>NZ_JAALLS010000044.1 GCF_011059105.1 Fodinibius halophilus
GGCGGACGGAGGTTCGAATCCTCCCCCCGCCACTAAGTAAAAACGGCTTTCTGAAGTTCAGAGAGCCGTTTTTTATTTTATACCCTATCGAGAGAGGTCTGCTATGTATACGGTTTATGCACTTCATTCTCCTGATTATGATAAGATCTATATTGGTTATACCTCGAACCTGCAGCAGCGTTTGCTCTCACACAACAAGCTGGGCACCAAAAGCTGCAACTACCACTGTCATTCTGAACTTGTTTCAGAATCTCATCTGCTCTCACATCACTAGTTTAGTATCAAAGGTGAAAAAAAGGTAGTCCATTTTTTGTCAGCAAAAAATAGACCACCGTAGAACGGGGCACGGCGAAAAAACTCCCCTACTGCGCTATAGCTTCGTAGGACTTCGCTGGGGGAATTGTAGATATTGCTCTAGTTCTAATCGCTCTTATATTTATTGCTCTAAATCGTTTGTAGTTATTAGGGAAACTTTTCCCGCAATTCCCCCAGAACCCTGATTTTTAAACTGTGAAGTTGGCAAAGGTATTTTTAGGATATGTGTATTTTAATGGTCCTTCAAAGGTTTTAGTTGTCTTCTCATTATCGACCGGTATAAAATACACAAGCCCATCCTTTGTCCTCCGCTCTCCAGACTTTAAACCGTAGTAGCCCAATCCATTGATCTTTTATTCCAGCTGTGCCGGTTCGCCACCGGCCGCCTGACATTTTTCTTTTTGAAGGGGTTAGGTGTACTTTGAACCTGAAATTAAAAAAAATAAAATTATTTCTTGACTCTGACGCGACGTAAGGTCTTATCTTATTGACAGAACAATAATAAAACAAGAAAAAACTATGAATGATCGACTGTTAAAAATCGGAGAACTGGCGGAAAAAACCGGACTGACTAACAGAACAATTCGCTATTACGACGAGATTAACCTGTTAAAACCTACAGAACGCAGCAGATCAGGATACCGGCTATATGGTCGGGATGAGTTGGAGCGTCTCCAAAAAATAAGATCTCTCAAATTTCTTGGATTACAATTAGAAGAAATAAAAGAATGCCTGAAAGATGAGGATTATAATTTAGAGAAGATTATATACCGGCAGATGAAGCAAGTGCAGACCGAAATAGAACTTGGCAAAGAACTCTACAATCGCTTGAAAATAATCGCTGACCTGCTAAAATATTCAGAGAATCTTTCCACAGAAGAACTTATAAAAACACTAAATACTATGACTAAATACGAAGAGTACTATACGAAGGATCAATTAGAACATTTAGAAAAGCGGAAACAAAAACTTGGTGAAGAACGAATTAAAGAAGTACAGCAAGAATGGAAGGAACTGATAGCAGAAGTTCGGACAGAAATGGAGAAGAACACCGATCCAAACAGCGAAAAGATGCAAGAACTCGCTGCTCGCTGGGAAGAATTAATCCAAGAATTTACCGGGGGTAATAAAGAAATCCGAAAATCACTTTCGAAGATCTACAGTAATGAGGATACCGAAGAGGTCTCTCATGGATATGTAGACAATGAGACGATGCAATTTATTAGTAAAGCAATGAAAAATGCTAACTGATTGAAGTACACCTAACCATGCGCTTAAGGGGTGCACGGAGTCTTAAGATTTCGATTACAGTTTACTATTTGGCGCCCAAAAAACAAGACGGGCAGGGAGCAGGTGAGGCAAAGTGTTGGCTAGCTTCCAAATCAGCTGTTACAAATCAAAGCTATATACAATTGCTGACGGTGCATCATTTTCGGGCTTATTCAACACATAAAATTGATCTTTTTGTACCATTGTAATTTTTTGTGCATTTGGCAATACTAGTTTTCCTAAGGGTTCACCATCATAGGATAAGATGATATATTCGTTACCTGCCTCAGTTTCATCGGTCCAAAGCCAGAAACGATTTTGGTCATCAAGAAACACATCCATGAAGGCGGGCTTATTCTCGCGAATGAGCTCTTCCATATTTTTTCGTGTTTCAGAATCATAGCCAGCTAAATGAAATTCGAGACTATTTTCACTTACTGGTTTCTCTGATATATTAAGATGCAGCTCATGCTCAACTTTAAAGTCAGAATTCCGAATTCGAATAACTTGGTTATCTGGTCTGGCAATCAAAGTTTTGCCATTCGGTATTGACTTGAAAACATCAGAAAAACGATATGGTAAATCATATTCCCGAATGCCGCCACTGGGGAATTCGTAGATATAGTCTGAATGATGTTGTAACGAGATTATCGAATCTGTTACCACAAGGCTATCGTCTAAAGCCTCCACAAGGTGAATATAACCTTCTGTAAATTCATCTGGTGCCTGGAGTTGCTGGGTACTTTTATTTTCAAGAAGGTAGAAAGAAACAGGATCCAAACCTTTTATATCTTTGAATTCTCCGGGATATTCAACATTTAGATTTTTCGTATGATGATATATCCCATCAGATTCTTGTTGATATACCGAAATAATATAGCCTGGGTTATTGCTGGCTGCCAGAATAGATCCATTAAAGTGAGGATAATACCAGCCGCTAAGTTCACCTGGCCCTCTTCCGCTCCGGGCAATTTGCTCTATATATTCCCCTTTTTCATTAAATTGGTGGATTCCTGGGCTTGATCTTTCAGCAATTAAAAGATGATTATTCTCTGTAGCATAAAATCTCACTGGGTTAGATAAAATTAAATTTTCTGACTCACTTATCTCGAGCTTCTTTGTAATATCTATAATTGGAACGCTACTGTAATCTAATCTCTCTTGTTCAGGAGAGTCTGCAGTGCAACTATAGAGTATCGCAGATGATAATATAAAAAGAGATATATTAAGTAGGCCTCTAAAGTATGATAGCAATTTCTTCAAAAGAATGTTATTTCAGTTAATGGTTTAATGTGAAAGCTAACGACATTGCGGCCCACTATGCGCCCGTAGCTGATTCTATGGAGCGTAAGAGGCCGAAGTAGCAAGGCCACGGAGGCCTACCCGGTTAAACATGACCGGCGAGAGCTGCGAGAGCCCATCGGCATAAGTCAGGCAACAAAGATGGTAACAAGTACCTGCGAGCGACTTTCGGGCAGACAGCCGTTTCCGCCTACACTGATTATATAAAGTGGTGAAGAAATTCTACAGAAAGATTAAGCGTCGCAGTGGTCGCTCGGTAGCCAGAGCCGTCGTAGGCAAAGAGTTGGCCAAAGGCGTTTGGCCCGGCAATTATCGGGATGGCCACAACCGACACACCCGAACGTCTAAGAGGGATCCAGAGCCCGTGCGTGGGATTTGGACATCGGTTGGTTGGCCGGTTACTACTTTAATTTGGTTTTTACTGTTGTACCCAAAGCTCAGGAGGCTCACAGCATCCATTATCGGGATCAACCAATCCCGGTAACATCCAATCCATCAAACCATCATCATTAGCATCTACCAAGGCATCTACAGCAAATTCTATTTCTACAAGGTCAAACGAAAAATCACTCCGATTTAACAAAACATGTATCCCCTGATCTTTTATTGGTGTGATCAGATCCGGCCAGGAATCATCATTAATATCAACAACTTCTTCAATATCCAGTATACCGGGGTACTCTTCTGATAAGTCGATTACTTCGAATTCAAGATCTCCCTTGTTTACCCAAATTACACCTCTCGATCCATCGGTTACTACATCGGTACTTAAAGCAACGACATCCGGCCAGCCGTCTAGATTCATATCCCTGCAAAACATTCTGCTAGCGACATCATTTTCTTCGTAATATGAAACGGGAAGGACTTTATCCATGCGTCTAAACGAACCAAATCCATCGTTTATCAAAAGTACATTCTTCTTCCCCATATTGCGATTATCCCAACTTCCCAAAACTAAATCATCGTCACCATCGCGATCTATATCGCAATTGCTGGATGATAACATAGGATGATCTCCATTTGCTAGTTTTTCGGGAAGTCGGTCTTCACCCTCATTCTGCATTTGACCATCTCCTTGGTTGACAAAAAGAAAGGTCGAAGCTCCATCAGCAATATTGTTGGTAATTAGGTCCGGATCCTGATCACAATCAATATCTGTGCTCGCTGCACCATGTGTAAAGCGCTTATCGTTAGTAGACAGGTGAGTATCAGAGACATTTTTCAGGGTTCCACCAGGTTGTGAGAGTAAATAGACATTTGTCGCTTGAGGATAGGGAGGGTAGTCATATCCACTTTGAGCGCGATAAATATCTAAAATTCCGTCCCCATTAAAGTCAGCAATTACATTCGTGTACGAATAGTCTGTAAATACCTCTTCCTCTCCCAATACTTCGGTTGTGACCTCTTCAAACTTGCCTCCTGTATTTCGCCAGAATAGCAGTTGCCCGGGTTCCTCTTCTTGTAGATTTTCATCGGCTACTAAAATGTCTTGAAATCCATTGCCATCAAAATCAGCCGATACTGAACCCATTCCCAAGGCAATTTCAAGCTGACCTCCATCTACCGGATTGTCTACTTTTTGCCACATGGGCGTTTGAGTATTCACAGGAGGTTGGTTAGGAAATTTTGTGGGTTCCGTACATTGTGGATTCTGCTGGATAACCACCTCAGCTGTAAGTGAGGCATTTAATGACGGACCGGAGCTGGTTTCCGCAGTTATCTCTGCTTCGCCCTCATACCAGCTGGAGATAAGCCCCTCACTGTTTACTTCGGCTATCGAAGTATCAGAACTGTTCCAACGAAGTGAAGGAGTCTCCACTTCGTTACCATCTTCATCGATAGCTGTAACTTTAATTTGAGCGGTATCTGCCCACCTATCCAATATGACCGATTCCTCAGACAACTCTAAACTTACTGGATCTGTATTTCCCGGTTCTTCAGGACCCGTTGTGCTTCCATCTCCTCCACAAGCAACTAATAAAGCAACTATTGTAATCATACCAATGGATAGAATGGGCTTTAAAGCTTTTTCATATCTCATAACAATTTTAATTGTTTAATTAATCTTTAGGGCCAACGTTTGACTTTAAGCCACCTAACGACATTGTGCATAAAGCTGCAGGCGCCAACGTGTTGAACTTATTTACAAATGAAATTGTAACCATAAAAAGAGAAGCAGGCAAGAAAAGGCGAGGCCTGCCCGCTGTTCCAATTAGCACAGACTATTTTAATCATTTTGTTAATTAGATTATTTCTGACGATCGGCCACGGTTTCCCTTCGTCAAGTTTGCGTTGTTTGTAGCTGGCAAATCCAAACTGCGAGGCAATCTGTTTGTGATTGAGCTTTTGCTGTCCGTAAAACAATGTAAGCCACAGCCAGGCGGTGACGTTTCCTATGCCGGGGATGCTTAGCAGCAGCTGGTAATATCGATTCAGTCCCTGATGAGTGGTAANTTGCGATGGTGTTCCGGGGCAACTTTCTTGGCTGCAGTGGTTTTAAGCAGGGCGCATTTCCAGCCCCGACGGCTAAGGCTGGCCAAGAGGCGGTCGCTGTAAATGCCGGTATCTTCAATACAGATGATGGTGTACTGTTGGGGGCAGTTGCGGGTGTTTAACCACTGGTGCAGGCGCTGGAAATCTTCGTCTCTATTCGCCGGGGGCTGTATTTCCCGCGGGGTCGCAGCCAACAGTCGATGGTATCTTTTGAGGTATTAATGCCCAGAAAATGGTGATAGGATATGGGGACTGTAGTATCCATAACAAATGCACATCTTATTAGTGGTATTGTTAAATATGAGAGACGTTTTTGCTCATCTCAACTCGGTAGGGTAGTCTAATAAATGCGCGGGTTATACCCACATTACTTTCGGGATTTCCAATATCCAGGCCTACGGTGAAGATGCATTAACGCATAAATATCAATTCGATCATTTTGAACAGAATAAATCAGGCCATAAGGAAATCGCTGGACTATCATTCTTCGATCTGAATTGGTAAGAGGGAAACCAAGATTTGGATAGGTCTTGATTAAGCGCAACGTTTTTTCAACTTCATTTAGAAACTCGTCTCCCAACCCAGCAGCTTTATTTTCATAATATTCAACAGATTGATGTAACTCGTGTTCTGCTTCAGGATGAAAATGTAGCGTCACTTTTTAAGGATTTTTCGAGCTTCAGCAAGGACTTTTTCAGCAGGGATTGTATCTACTTCTCCTGATTCTATTTCTTTCTTCCTGCGATTTATTTCTTCAATCCATGCTTGCTCGATATCTTCATCAACTTTGTCTTCCAAGCTTTTTAGCAAACGTTTAGCCAGTTCAGCCCTATCTTTCTCTTCTAATTTAAGAGCAGAATCTTCAATTCTTTTATAATTCGTAACCATAAGCTTTGACTTGATTTTTCTTTAATCTATAGAAAAACGATCAAAATTGTTAATTATTCGATTGAGCTTTTGTGGGTATAACGACATTGCGCATAACCGGCGCACGGATTGAT
>NZ_JAALLS010000045.1 GCF_011059105.1 Fodinibius halophilus
ATTTAGTAATTTTAGAACTGCTTAGTCCGACAGACTCCTAGTATTGAGATTTTTCAGCTGGAATGGGGGAAGTTAATTTTATTTTAGAAGCGAGGCTGCTGGTGACGACAGGGTGTTATTAATGTTCCCCCGCTCTTTGTCACTCCGAACGTAGTGAGGAGTCTCAAACGGTATTATGACAGGGAGGCTTGGTATGGGCGTGTGCTTGTAGTCTGATTTGATACTCCTCGTCGCGGGCTCCTCGGAGTGACTTGCCATGGGATTGTTGTGTAGCCTTATATGTGAAACTGCTGGTGACGACAAGGTGATATAAAAGTTATTGCCTTGTATTGTCACTCCGAGTACAGCGAGGAGTATCAATCCGTATTGGAGCAGAGAATTCTTAGTATGAAGACGTGCCTGTAGTTTGATTTGGCATTCCTCTGAGTGATGGGGTGGGTTTTCTTTGTCTAGCCTTATTCAAGGGAGAAGTCTTGAGTCAGCATCAGAAAGATTTAGCCCTGAACACACAATACAATGAAAAATATTTTGCAAGGAATAGTCCACACAATGGTCATACTTATAAAAAATGATGGCCAGATACTACGTTTATATCATGAGTAACATCTCTAAAATGATCTATACAGGAATGACGAATAGCCTGACCAGACGTGTGAGGGAACATAAAGAAAAAGTAAATGAAGGGTTTACCAAACGGTATAACATCCACAGGTTGGTTTATTATGAGGAGTTTCAGGATGTGCGTGAGGCGATTGCGCGTGAAAAGGAAATCAAGGGGTGGCGACGGGAGAAAAAAGTAGCTTTGATTGAAAAGGTGAATCCCAAGTGGAAGGATTTAGCTGCTAATGAGTAAGGCTTTATATTTTCTTGGCGAAGCTGCCATTAACAAAAACTGTTATTCTAGTCCTTTCCCCAATTACCACTCCGAACTTGGTGGGGAGTATCAAATAGTATCGAAGCATAGCCTCCTTTTCATTATTATTTGCCAGTATTCTGATTTGATACTCCTCGTCGTGGACTCCTCGGAGTGACGTTCTGGGGATCGGGGTACGTTGTGTAGTCTGCATGAGCGAAGCTGTTGGTGACGACAGGGTGTTATTAATGTTCCCCCGCTCTTTGTCACTCCGAACGTAGTGAGGAGTCTCAATCTGTATTGGGCTGGGAGGTCTTAGTATAGGAGTGTGCTTGTAGTTTGGTTTGATACTCCTCGTCATGGTTATTCCTCGGAGTGACGTTGGCGGGGTTGGTGAATATTAAGACTATGAGATGGGAGATTCGGAGTGTTACGGGGTAGGGTGATTGGGGGAGGTTATTTAAATATTATTTAATTATGGATCATTGAAAAAAATAGTAAATTGCTAATAATTAGCGTTTTGTAGGCAGGATTGTTCCATTGGGTTTTCGTTTGGCTTGTTTCCGTCGAGTTTCTATAGCTATTCTTATTTTGTACTTGGTGTACGTGTTCCATTTTTGGCTGAGAAAAAAAGCCGAATCCCAAAAAATGATCCGTTTAAAAAATGTTTGAGGCCATGCTAAACCCATTAACTGTTTTATTTATAGAACCATCGGGGGGCAGAAGTATTGATTTAAATAACAATCAAGATACTGAGTAATAGTGATGTATAGTGAAAACTACATGATCATGTGTTTTTTTATTCGCCCCAAAAACAGACTTTTGAATTGTAATCCAAATAGAGTAAAAGCAACGGTTACACGACTAATAATCCAACTAATCATTACAGATCATGTTTATATTACATATAACTAATAATTATGAAGCAGATATTGAGTTCGACTCGACGACGATCTCTGCTAAAGGGGGGACTCACTCCACAGGAAAAATAAAGGGCCATCATACCATAGATGGAAAGGGGCTAACGGTTTTTAATATTTTGGACTTGGCGAAAAAAAAGATCCCGGGTTATCCATCACTCAAAGCCACTTGGGGAATACTATTTGAATACCAAGGGCATGAAATATACGGTCGGTATGAAGGCAATGGCGAGTTCGATATTACCTTTAATGAATATGGTAATGTGGAGATCAAAGCTGTAAATGGGAAAGCGTTGGAGATACGTCTGCCGGGCCTAACGTTGGAGCAAGAAAAGTCTGAAAATAATTAGTAGAAAGAATTCAAACCATTAAACAAAAAATATTATGATAGATTTTTTAATTAGTGCAATTATTGGATGGGGGCCCAAATGGGCTCCAAGAGGATGGTCGCAATGCGGAGGACAACAGATAGCAATATCTCAATACACTGCTGTTTATTCTTTAATTGGAACAACCTATGGCGGTGATGGGCGTACATCATTTGCACTGCCTGACTTAAGGGGACGAGCCCCGATTGGATATGGGCAAAGCCCGGGTACAAGTCATTATCCTCTGGGGAGTAAGGCAGGAACGGAAGAGCGGACCCTAACGGTATTGGAGATGCCTAGCCACACGCATACCGCTAACACAGAAAGCCTCAGCTCTTCAGTTGCAGCAAGCAGTGAAACAGAAGGTGATTCCACTGAACCTGGGCCTAATAAAGTGTTAGCTAAAGGGGTAGTCCCCCAGTCAGGTCCCAATCCAAGGAGGGATGCCAACATTTATGTTGATTCTTCTAAGGCTGATACGACTATACAAGGAGGAGATGTTACCGGTTCTATAACAAATTCAACTACGGGTGAAGGACAGCCATTCTCTACTCTTCAGCCGGTAACGGCCATTAACTATATCTTCTGTATGCAGGGTATTTTCCCTTCCAGAAGTTAAGTGACATAAACCATTGTTAAGGTCTTGGGGTAGCAAGCAATGCCCCAGGGCCGTTAAATATACCAGTAATATGATGCTAAATATGTTACAGGATCAGCTTAAAATTGGCTTTTTAAATCCTTATTCAAGCTTGTATCCCCATTACTCGCAACATCTGTTGGCCGGTTTATTCCTGGGGATGGGGGAGGATCCTTTAAAACAGGATAAGATTACGTTTGTGCCGCACTACACCGATACCGGCAGCGTCCAAAAAACAAAGGATGCGGTACGAAAGCTGATAAATTTTGACCAAGTGGATATGTTATCCGGGCTGGTCAGTTATGCCGTGCTGCCGGAGATTGTACCTATGCTGGAGAGTCGAGACAAGCTGGGGTTTTTCTTCGATTCCGGGGAATATATCCCTTATTTCGATTACCTGAGCCCCAATACGTTTTTCGCATCCAACCAATTGTGGCAGTCAGAGTTTGCTTTAGGCCAGTGGGCCCGATCGGAATACGGAGAGGGTGGAATGATGGTCATGCCTTTACTGGAATCGGGTTATCATTTACACAGTGCCTTCCAAAAGGGATTTAGTATGGGCGGGGGAGGAGAGTTGCTACTCTCGGTACTTCCGTTTGATGAAGAAAATCCTCATGATTTAGATATGGACGCCCTTTTTGAAAAAATAAAGGATCAGGCCCCGCCTTTTGTGCATGCCATATTTACGGGTGAAGGGGGCAATGAATTTTTGACCAGATGGGTGGAAGAAGGATTAAGTGGAGAAATACCTTTAGTGGCCGCTGAACATATGATGTACGACGAGTGGCTGCAGGATGTCAAAGATCTTGGTATTCAATGTTATTCCTCTTCCTTGTATGATCCTGCCCGAAATTCTAAGACCAATAACGTATTTAAACAGCAGTTCCAGCAAGCCACAGGTCAGCCGGTAAATATTTTTGCATTACTGGGCTACGAAGCAGGGATGATGTTCCGAGAAATCTATCCCTCTATGAAGAAAAGGGACTGGGGAAAAGTACGAACCCTCTTACAAAAAGAGCATATCATAGGCCCCCGTGGAGAACGAGATTTTTACCCGGACTCAGGCTTTGCACTGCCGGAGGTCAATATTACCAGGATGAATTCATCTTCTGGATCTATCAACAAAAATATTATTGCGAAAGGAAAACGATTGGCCTACAACCACCGGATTTTTGATGACATCCGTAAAGCAGTACCGTCGGGGTGGTTTAACCCCTTGTTTTGTGTATAGGCAATAGACAATCAAATAAAAAATAACCTTCTGTTGTGTTGGAGAAGGTCAACTAGAATCCTTTTAAAAATACATCGGCAAAAATCCGTAAGCGACAAAACAAATACTATATACCTCAAATAGCCTGTTCTAACAGATGTATTCAATTCGGAAATACTCTATAAACCTATCGCTCCATTATGAAACAACTAGCTACACTTTTAATACTTCTTTTTTCAATAAGTTTAACATCGGCTGTATTTGCCCAAACCACTGTTACATTTGATGATCAGGGATACGTAGGAGATCAAGATATAACTACTGAATTAGCTTCGGGCCTCAATGGGTTTAAGTTTGAATATACAACTGATTATCCGCCACAAACTGGGATTCATTTGTCTTACGATACATTTGTTGCAAAAACAGGTGGATCTGTTGAACCTGGTCTTACGAATGATGGTCCACCAAATCAAACGATTACGATCACCAAAACGGATGGTTCAAATTTCAAGTTTGATTCTTTTTGGGCTGACGGCAAAAATGGTAACAATATTGGTGTCAAAATAGAAGGATTTAGGAATGGTAGCTCTACCGGAAGCCAAACCATCGGCCCCTTAAAATTTGATGATAAAGTTACTATCAATTTAAATAGTAACTTTGAAAATGTTGATGAGGTGCGAATTACTGATGAAGGAGCACCATATGGATTTGATGCTTTTTTCGACCACTTCAAATTTAATGACCCAATTATTCCAGATACCGATGGCGACCTGACAGCCGGTTCCGGGGTCTCTGAACCCGTTGGTATTGCCAGTACATTAGATACTTCGGGTGAGGCGATCGATGTTTTCGATTTTACTCTTAGCGATGGCGGCGGGGGCGACGGACTGGCTATGACGGTATCAGAGATAACCGTAAATGTATCCGGTACCTCCACCGATGCCGAACGCGGAGATATTACCTGGCGGCTTAATGGAAATGATGCCTCCAATGTAACCGGCACCTACGACGCCGGGGCCGATCAAATTACCTTCACCGGCCTTAGCATCTCTATTGCTGACGGGGGGAGTGAGACCTACACCATTAATGCCTATTACAATGACAACAGCAGCCTTACCGAAGACCACACCATTGTTTTATCGGTTGACGGAGACACCGATGTAACCACCGGGGGCAGTGGAACCAGCATGGGAACTACCTCAGCTGTGACTAACAGCTCCGGCAGTACCATCGATATTACGGCCAGCCAACTGGCTTTTACGACCCAGCCGGCCAGTTCTACCTCTGGTTCAGCCCTGGGTACCCAACCCGTGGTTACCGCCCAGGATGCCTTTGGAAACACCGATGTGGATTTCACCGAAACCGTAACGCTTACTGAGTCTAATCCAGGCTCTTTATCCGGGGATATTGATATTACTGCTTCCAATGGGGTGGCCACCTTTACTGATGTGGCCTACACCGCAAGCGCTGACCAAGAATCGTTTACGCTCACAGCCAATGATGAAGATGGTACGGGGAGCAATCTTTCGACCATTGATGCTAATTCTATTACTTCCGATGTAGTAGCTACCAAGCTGGTATTTAATACCGAGCCGGCCCCTACGACGGTAGAAGATGGTACTTCCACAGATATGACTACCGATCCGGTGGTGCAGGCCGTTGATGCCAATAATACTGTAGATACCGGTTACAGTACGGGTATTACCTTGGCAGAAGTCAACGGAGCTGGTTCAGCAACCATGAGCGGTACCGGCGATACCGATGGCAGCACATCCACGGTAACGATATCGCCGTTTTCCGGTGTGGCTACCTTCACAGATTTACAGCTTACCTATACGGCCTCTGGGAGCAGTAATGAGAATTTCAATCTGCAGGCCTCGTCCGGCGGATTAACTACAGTCAATAGTACGCAATTGACAGCGGAAGTAAATAATCCTCCTACCTTAACAGGCCTTCCGTCCGATATTTCTGTGACTGAGGATACTGAAAGTAATTTGGATCTGTCTTCTTCTGTGTTTGCGGATGCAGACGGTGACAACATAACTGTCACATTAACCGCCTCAGCGGGCACGTTTAGCACTCCCGCTGATGGATCGGGGGTGGGGTCCGGGGTAACCACAACGAAGGTGAGTTCTACGGTAATTACGTTGGCCGGATCCCCGGGTGATATCAACACCTACTTGGATACCAATTCTAATATCAAGTACACTGGGGCCTCCAATGTGAGCGGAGACAATGCGGCCACGATCAGTGTGGAAGCCAATGATGGTAATGGCTCCGGAGATGTCTCCTTTGGTAGTGTAGATGTTGATATTACGGCGGTCAATGATAACCCCACCTTA
>NZ_JAALLS010000046.1 GCF_011059105.1 Fodinibius halophilus
ACACCTTGGTGCCTATGCTTCCGGGCTAAGTAGCCCGAATGGGCGGTTATATCTGGGAGTTGGCAAGAATTATTTTTTGGACCCTAACAATCGATTATGGATTCACGAATTTTCTAAGGCCGGGAAACTGAGCAGAAGGTATAAGCTGGAATCGGAGGAGCAAAATCTTCCTGTTATTTTTGATATGGATTTTAGTAAGCGTCGGATATTTGTCGTGACGGAAAATGCTGAGATTCGAGTATATCCTTTCTGACCTTCTTTGACTTCATTTTATAGGGGGGATAGAGATAGCTACTTAGTTGCATAAACTGCCGACACTTTTCAGTAAAAAAATAAGGACAAATATCAGGAGAGATCTCAAGCATTTGTCCTGCAGCGTTGTTATAGTACGATCAGTTGCATTAGGAGCAATAATAATTCTTAACCAAATATAAGGTGATTATTTATGTCATTTATGAAAACACTAAGTCGCGATGAAATGAAACAAGTAAAGGCCGGGGGGTGCGAATGGCAGGGTTGTGATAGTGCAACTGATACCTTTACTTGTTGGTATTATGAATGTAACCAGAAATACTTTGGTTCAAGTAAAGCTAGGACATGTGCAAAACAAGTAGGCCAATCACAAAAATTTGCAGTGGCTATGTGTGGGAAAAGGTATAGATAAACTAAAAATTAATAAAGCAAAAGGGTATTTGTTTTACCCTTTTGCTTTTATGTATAGCGAATGTCAAATGAAAAATATGCAATATTCCCAGAGATTACTATTGAGCATACTTTTATGCTTCACCCTTTTTCAATGCTCTAATAACTCCACATCCGAACGACCAGAATATATTCGTATCCTCGATGATATACCTCAAGATATCCAGGAGGTGAAGAACCTCACTATTTTACCTGGCGATGCGAAACCCACTCATTCCATAGAACTTATCCCTGAGCAAACTTTTGGTAAATCGGGTGAACCTTATCTAACACAAGTACTAGAATGTGCTATTGATGATAAGGGGAAAGTAATCATTACGAATGGGAGAAAGAATTCTAATGAATTTCCTTTTCTATATCGAGTGTATGCCTACAATGCTGATGGTAGCTATCATACCCAGATTGGAGCCACGGGCAAAGGTCCGGGAGAGTATGGTATGATACTTGGCGTGCAAGCTGTGGCTGGAAAAGTGTTCGTATTAGATTATACCAGCCAGCGGTTGAATATATATAACACCGATGATTACTCTTTTGAACGGTCAATTCTGATTGAGCGGCTGAACATCAGGGATCATGAGGCTGTTCAGGATCTGGAGTTTGGATATTTTAAGGTCAGGAGCGACGGAAATTTCTTAATCATGTTCAAAGAACCGAACTCTGGAACTGATAGACCGGTATACACCTATCTGCTGATGGATGTGCATGGGAATGCGCTGGATTTTGCCCCCCTTGTATTCCCGTCTAACCTTAATGCCATGAAGAGTAATTCGCGTGTACCGAACGCCTTTAGGCCCTTACCCTTTATGGGAGAGACCATTACAGCGCTGTCCGATGAAAATGCAATATATTCTGTTTGGACGCAGGATTTTCTGATCAAAAAGTACGATGCCAGGGGGAACTACCAATCTGCTATTTATTATCCGGTGACAGGCTCGTCTTTTGATCTCAGCGAATACACCGAGCAATCCAGTTATACCCGAGGGGATGTCATGAATACCTTAGAGATCGTTGATGAAAAGCTTCCCGAATCGAATCCCGCAATCGCTGATATGAAGATTGATGATGAAAACAGGATCTGGGTGGCAGTACCTACGGGAGTACAAAGTGAAATTTATGAATGGTGGATCCTTAAGGAATCCGGTGAGTTGCTGGCAAAGCTTAGGCTGGCCCGTGATCAACCAATTTACGACATTAAAAACGGCTATCTGTACAGCAAAAAAACCAATAAAGAAACAGGTACGGAGTATGCGGTGAAGTACCGGATTGAGCTGGCAAAAAATAATTAACAGAAAAATTGTAAGTTTTTACTTACTCCAGCAGGCTATGAGTATAAATCAGGTAATAAAAGCAATTTAGGAATTGCTCAGTTTCTATTTATCAATAAATATTGTTTGTTCAGTAATTGAGAATGTTGCAAAACCCTTGTCACCCTGAATTTATTTCAGGGTCTGTACAAATAATGCCATGTGGAAAGGTCTGTTTATTTTTTGGCATTCCACTTCTGTCGTTATCACAGGGTGGGTTATAGCCTGTTCAGGGTATAAATACCCAATTGGGAGAGCTTATTAATGTTATTTCCCGGGATAAAATTCAGGACAAATCTCAGGATATATCTCAAGCATTTGTCCGCAAGCCTTGTTATAGTACTATCAGCTGCATTAGCAGCAATAATAATTCATTTAATTAAAGGGAGCTTTGCAGAACCCCCTGATTTAGCGATTTTTGCTCAAAATGGATAGGTTTGATCGAACATCGCCAATTTTTCACCCCAATGATATTTTGTTATGTCTGATAAGCGCTACCAGCTAAGTATTTTGGATCAATGGGCCACCCAATCAGGGCAAGTCAGTCGCTCGACGGAGCGTCTGGCCGAAATTGAGGAGTGGATCGACTGCCCCCCCTCTACGATATTGGCCGTCGCATCGACCAAACCGGCCCACAGGGTGGGCAGCCCCGCAAACCGGTCCGATGGATGATCCGCGGGCTATTTTTGCAGCACCTGTATCAGCTGTCCGACCCGCAGCTGGAGGACCAGCTCATCGATCGGCTCAGCTTTCGCCGCTTCGCCGGGCTGCCCTTGGAGCAGCAGGTGCCCGACTTTTCTACCTTCTGGCGGTTCCGCCAGGCCCTGGCCGAGGGCGGCCACCTGGAGGATCTGTTTAGGGAGGTAACCGGTCAGCTGGAGGCCAAAGGCCTGATCCTGAAGCGGGGCACGGTCGTCGATGCAACCATCATTGAATCGGCGGGGCGCCCGCTTAGCGACGAAGCCCGCGAGGAGTTAGAGCAGGATCCTTCCTCGCAAATCGACACCGATGCCGATTCCACCCAAAAGGGCGGGACCCACTATTTGGGCTACAAAGGCCATATCGGGGTGGATGTGGGCAGCAAGCTGATTCGCCGGGTGAGCTTTACCGAAGCCTCTCCGCACGACAGTACCCAACTGGAGACCTTGCTCAGTGGTGACGAGCGGGCGATATTTGGGGATAAGGCCTACCCCAGCAGGGATCTGAAGCTCCGGTGCCGCAAGGAGGGAATCTATTACGGAATTTTAGATAAAGCCTACCGGAACAGGCCGCTGAGTGGCTCCCAAAAGCGCCGCAACACCCGCAAGCGGCGGGTGCGTCGCTACGGAGAACATCCTTTTTCGGCGATCAAACAACGCTATGGGATGGCCGTGGCTACTGCCAAAACAAAAATAAGGAACAAAGCCCAATTTATTATGGCCGCCCTCTGCTGGAACATCGAGCGTAGCATCAGCTGGGCCAAGAAAGAATGGAAAGTTACCCCGGCAGCGGCCACCTGATGGGTGAGCTATACCCATCGGAGGCCGAATCGGCCTCGTTGGCCCGATGTTCGGGCCAACAACAACAGAAATGACTATGATTATCGACGATTTGGACATTTTTTGGATCTGCAAAACCCCAAATTAAGAAAAACCCGAAAAGAGCAAGTAATTCAAAGCCCCCTTAAAAATAAAAGGTGACTATTTATGTCATTTATGAAAACATTAAGTCGAGATGAAATGAAAAATGTAAAAGCGGGAGATGCCTACTTATATTGTGAGACACCGAATGGATTTGAATCGTGGTATCGTACAGATACTACCATAAACCCTACCGATGCTTGTAGAGACATATATCCTGCATATGGGGATTCGGTTTCAGGGACATATGGTCTTGCACCTGTGAATAAATAACAACATATCTTAGTAGTATGCAGGGAGAAAGCATAATTACTTCTCTCTATATACTTATACATTTTTCCAAATGGCTTCTATTTTTTCTTTCCCAGAATACAAAATGGTAAGTGTAGCTTTGTTTCTTTTGTGCTTTGGAATAGTATCAGGATGCGGAGTTGATAATGAGAATAATGACTCTGTAAAAGTACAAGGGGTTAAGAACCTGATGGTTTATACAAAAGATCAAAACCCAGATACAGTCATTCTATCCAGAGAATTGGTTTATGGTGATACTATGAATGTACTATTTCGTTCAATGAGAGATTTTACGGTAGATACTGCAGGGCGCGTATATATTACGGATGCAGCCAGGGGAGTAAAAAAAATTCATCAATTTAAGCCGGATGGGAACTATATAAAAAGCATTGGAGGAGAGGGGCGGGGCCCCCGCGAATTTTTGGGTCCCTGTTGTTTAAAGATAAAAAACGAACAGCTTTTTGTTTATGATCATCGGCAGTTTAAGGTAAATATATATTCTACTGAGCCTTTAAGTTATCAAAAAAGCTATACTATAACCCCCGGAGAGCTTGCTGCCTCGAGCCAAGGCAGAATATTTAGCCATTCTTATTATTTTCTTACTGACAGTACCTATCTGGTGGGATTCAGTGAAAGTCTGTCTCCTGATAATCTCAAGAATAGGTATGCTGACTATTATCGCGCGAATAGAAAATGGGAAAAAAGTTCTGGTAAGCTCTTTTCACAGTTGCGTCCTAAAATTATGTTAGGAGATTTTCAAGGAAAAAAAATATATGAGAGATTTCCATTCTTTGAAAAGTCATTAATGGCTGTGTCACGAAAAGGATATATTTATCGGGCCCAAACCGATTCTTTTCTCGTGAAAAAATATGACAAAGAGGGGAACTATTTGGAAGGATTCTATTATCCCTACCAGCGTGCATCAGTAAATCGCGAAGACGCCTTGAATGCAACCAATACGATGACCAGGGGTATAGCTAAAGGTATGGATCTTCCCAAGCATTGGCCGGTATTGAACTCCATGGAATTTGATGATAAAAATCGCCTGTGGATAAGTACTATTACAAACAGTAGAGAAAAGCTGCAGTGGTGGGTGTTAGACAAAGATGGAAAGCTCATTGCCCGATTCCGGTGGGCGGGCAAGCGTGCGGAGCAAGCATATGGTTTGGAGCCGGATATTTTAGTGCGAAATGGCTTTTTTTATGTTCAAGAAAAAAATAAGTCTACTGAGGGGCGGCGGGTAGTTAAATACCGTATTAACATTAGCTCTCGATAATAGATGAATTTAGTTCTGTACCAATAATTACTATTGATGAATACTTAAGTGATATCAGAATCTGGTAATATTTTTCAGTGCTAAATTTAGAAGAGGTAATACATTATCACTTCAGGTATAATGACTTTCATTTCAATTCAGTATTCAACCTTTTAAGATCGAATACCATGACAAATAATATATTTTGGGTTATCACTTTAATCTCCTTCCTGTTCATTGATTTTAGTCAAGCACCAACTCCTGATACTGCAAAAATTATAGAGCTTGAGGAGTATCGTACCTTTATCTCATATGAAGATCAAAAGTTATCAAATCCACAAATTATACGGTACAACGATCGTAATTCACATCTGTTTGTCTATGATACTGCTGAATCAACGGTATTTGAATTTGACAGTAATGGTGAAATTGTCAATAGATATGGCCAACGGGGACGCGGTCCCGGAGAGTTTTTAAAAGTGAGTAACATATTTTTAGCGAATAATTACCTGTATATTGTAGATCCGGTTCAGTATCGCATTATGCGATTTACATTTGATGGTGAATTAGCGGGATCAATGAACTATGGAAAGGGAGATTCCCAGGCCTTGCCTCCTCCGGCTCCTACGCCTTTGGCTCCGCGTGCAAAAAAAATTAATAATCAGCCTGTAGTAGCAGAAAATGGTCAGATTTTATTATCAAATATTTATCCCGGTGA
>NZ_JAALLS010000047.1 GCF_011059105.1 Fodinibius halophilus
AAAAAAAGCCCTTCACGCGATTGGGCGTGAAGGGCGTGGAAAAATAAAGAGAGCAGTCGGGGACCTACGCTTCCGCCCGGAGGGCAGTACCATCGGCGCTGCAGGGCTTAACGGCCGTGTTCGGGATGGGAACGGGTGGGGCCCCTGCGCTTGACCCGCCTGCTCAAAATGTCAATGTCGTGGTCTTTGGCGGAGTGATAGCTGATGGTTGTTGGGGGTGCCAACGAACGGCTGTGTGGCTGCCGACCGACCGGTCGTGCAAGCCATATAAGAGGAAGCCAGTAGCCTTATTAGTACGGCTCGGCTGAACGTGTTACCACGCTTACACCTGCCGCCTATCGATCTGGTCGTCTTCCAGAAGGCTGTAATGGGAATATTTATCTTGGAGCGTGCTTCGCGCTTAGATGCTTTCAGCGGCTTATCACTTCCGCACATCGCTACCCTGCGATGCCACTAGCGTGACAACAGGTACACAAGCGGTGCGTCCACTCCGGTCCTCTCGTACTAGGAGCAGCTCTCCGCAATATTCCAACGCCCACAGCAGATAGGGACCGAACTGTCTCACGACGTTCTGAACCCAGCTCGCGTACCGCTTTAAATGGCGAACAGCCATACCCTTGGGACCTTCTCCAGCCCCAGGATGCGATGAGCCGACATCGAGGTGCCAAACCTCCCCGTCGATGTGAACTCTTGGGGGAGATAAGCCTGTTATCCCCGGAGTACCTTTTATCCTTTGAGCGACGGCCCTTCCATTCGGAAACCGCCGGATCACTAAACCCTGCTTTCGCACCTGCTCGACCTGTATGTCTCGCAGTCAAGCACCCTTATGCTTTTACACTCTACGCACGATTGCCGACCGTGCTGAGGGTACCTTTGGGAGCCTCCGTTACAATTTAGGAGGCGACCGCCCCAGTCAAACTACCCACCATACACTGTCTTCTCTGTGGAGAATTAGAATTCACCTGCCAAAAGGGTGGTATTTCACGGATGACTCCACCCCAGCTGGCGCTGGGGCTTCCGGGTCTCCCACCTATCCTGCACATTCGGCAGCTAAAGCCAATGTAAAGTTGTAGTAAAGGTTCACGGGGTCTTTCCGTCCCGCTGCGGGTAATCGGCGTCATCACCGATACCACAATTTCACCGAGCTCGTGGCCGAGACAGTGTCCAATTCGTTGCACCATTCGTGCAGGTCGGAACTTACCCGACAAGGAATTTCGCTACCTTAGGACCGTTATAGTTACGGCCGCCGTTTACTGGGGCTTCAGTCGCCCGCTTCATCCGCCAAAGGCGGATTAACAGGCTTCCTTAACCTTCCAGCACCGGGCAGGTGTCAACCCCTATACGTCCTCTTACGAGTTAGCAGAGGTATGTGTTTTTGGTAAACAGTCGATTGGACCTTGTCACTGCGCCCCGCAACGGCCGAAGCCGCCGCAGGGGATCCTTCTCCCGAAGTTACGGATCTAATTTGCCGAGTTCCTTAGCCACGATTCGCTCGAGCACCTGAGGATCCTCTCCTCATCTACCTGTGTCGGTTTTGGTACGAGCGCTATAACAACAAACGACGACGGGTTTCTTGGCAGCAAGATTACCTACACTATCAGTTTGCCCGTAGGCTCCCTGTACTGTCGGAGCTCAGCCATGTGGGTGGCGGATTTGCCTACCACCCGGCCTACCTCCTTTAACCTCGAATTCAGTCTCGAGGCGGTAGTGTCACTTCTGCGTGACGCCTTCGTTTATAGCTGTATAGCGGTACCGGAATATTTAACCGGTTTTCCATCGGCTTCGCCTGTCGGCTACACCTTAGGTCTCGACTAACCCTGATCCGATTAACGTTGATCAGGAACCCTTAGATTTTCGGTGGAGGGGTTTCTCACCCCTCTTATCGTTACTCATGCCTACAGTTTCGCTTCCAGATGCTCCACCACCCCTCACAGGGCGACTTCAATGCGGCTGGAATGCTCCTCTACCACTGCCGTCCAAACGGACAGCAATCCACAGCTTCGGCACCAAACTTATGCCCGTAAATTATCGACGCCGGGCCGCTCGACTAGTGAGCTATTACGCACTCTTTCAAGGAATGGCTGCTTCTAAGCCAACCTCCTAGTTGTCTGGGCAACCCAACTTTCTTTGTTCAACTTAGTTTGGATTTTGGGGCCTTAGCTGGTGGTCTGGGTTGTTTCCCTCTTGCGGGAGGACGTTATCGCCCCCACGCTGACTACCTGGCAACACATGCCGGCATTCGGAGTTTGTCTAGATTTGGTAGGCGGTGAAGCCCCCTAGTCTAATCAGTGCTCTACCTCCGACATGCTACACGCCAGATGCTATACCTAAATATATTTCGAGGAGAACGAGCTATTTCCGAGTTTGATTGGCCTTTCACCCCTATCCACAACTCATCCGGAGGCTTTTCAGCGCCTGTCGGTTCGGGCC
This sequence comes from Fodinibius halophilus, assembly GCF_011059105.1. Classification (GTDB taxonomy): domain Bacteria; phylum Bacteroidota; class Rhodothermia; order Balneolales; family Balneolaceae; genus Fodinibius; species Fodinibius halophilus. Next base: position 2,431 of record NZ_JAALLS010000047.1, read on the forward strand.
TCCACGGAGTCTTACCCCCGCTTCACCCTGGTCATAGATAGATCACTCGGTTTCGCGTCTGCCCCGCCGTACTTTCGCCCTATTCGGACTCGCTTTCGCTTCGGCTGCTCCGCTAAGCGGATTAACCTTGCACGACAGGTGCAACTTGTAGGCTCATTATGCAAAAGGCACGCCGTCACTGCTCCGAAGAGCAGCTCCGACCGCTTGTAAGCGTATGGTTTCAGGTACTGTTTCACTCGCCTTCTCGGCGTTCTTTTCACCTTTCCCTCACGGTACTTGTTCACTATCGGTCATACCCAGTATTTAGCCTTACCGGATGGTGCCGGCTGGTTCAGACAGGATTTCTCCGGTCCCGTCCTACTCAGGGGATCCCACCACCGCATCGCGCTTACGTCTACAGGCCTGTCACCTTCTGTGGGGCGGCTTTCCAGTCCGCTTCGTCTTCGCTTGAGTTGGTTTCCGTGGGCCCTACAACCTCCGGCCGCCGTAGCAGCCGGATTTGGGCTGGCCCCCGTTCGCTCGCCACTACTTGGGGGATCACTGAATTGTTTTCTGTTCCTCCGGGTACTGAGATGTTTCAGTTCCCCGGGTTGACCTCCTCGAAAGGATACCTGCTCGAAAGCAGGTGGGTTTCCCCATTCGGATACCTGCGGATCTGGGCTCTTATGCAGCTCCCCGCAGCTTTTCGCAGCTTTACACGTCCTTCATCGCCTGGTTATGCCTAGGCATCCACCATACGCCCTTGAGTTACTTTCACTTATATGACTTGCACCACCATCGGTGGGGCAAGCCTCAGAGCGTTTCGTTCTTACTTACAATGTGTCATTACTTAAAATGACTCGGTTTGTTGGTTCGTTGGTATTCAAACCTTACTTAACCTATCAGCTATCACTACGTCAAAGAACACATGCAAGGGCATAGGCCTGTTTGCGCTGACACCCTCGTCCTCGCAGTTGCGAGGCGAGCATCAACCCACAGGGTCTGCTTGCTTGCATTAAACAAAAGAACACGTGCCGTGCGGCACGGATCTGCTTGAAGCTAACACGATTAGCCTCGAGCACATACGTACGCGACACAACAATAACAAAGAACATACCTACTACCGGAAACAAAGTGGAGCTACGGGGACTCGAACCCCGGACATCCTGCTTGCAAAGCAGGTGCTCTAGCCAACTGAGCTATAGCCCCTTACGTGTGGGCTTGGCAGGAGTTGAACCTGCGACCTCACGCTTATCAGGCGTGCGCTCTAACCAGCCTGAGCTACAAGCCCATCGGTGGCCAGCTGCGCCCGCCTGAGCGGGGCACACTTGCGACCAGCAAGAACATACAGACGATCACACGGCGAGCCGAGCAAGGCCGGACTCTCCTTAAAAAGGAGGTGATCCAGCCGCACCTTCCGGTACGGCTACCTTGTTACGACTTAGCGCCAGTCACTAGGCTTACCCTAAAGACCTGCCTCCCCAAAGGGGTTGGCACGGCCGTATCAGGTACTCCTAACTTCCATCGCTTGACGGGCGGTGTGTACAAGGCCCGGGAACGTATTCACCGCGCCATTGCTGATACGCGATTACTAGCGATTCCGACTTCATGGAGTCGAGTTGCAGACTCCAATCCGAACTGGGAATGGTTTTGGGGATCTGCTGGCCCTCGCGGGGTCGCTTCCCATTGAACCATCCATTGTAGCACGTGTGCAGCCCTAGACGTAAGGGCCATGATGACTTGACGTCGTCCCCACCTTCCTCACTACTTGCGTAGGCAGTCTGGCTAGAGTCCCCACCATTACGTGCTGGTAACTAACCACAGGGGTTGCGCTCGTTGCGGGACTTAACCCAACACCTCACGGCACGAGCTGACGACAGCCATGCAGCACCTTCTATGTTGCCCCGAAGGGAAGCCCCCTTTCAGGGACGGTCAACGTAGATTTAGCCTAGGTAAGGTTCTTCGCGTTGCATCGAATTAAGCCACATGCTCCACCGCTTGTGCGGGCCCCCGTCAATTCCTTTGAGTTTCATTCTTGCGAACGTACTCCCCAGGTGGCATGCTTACTGCGTTAACTGCGTCACTGCCCCCAAAGGGACAACAACTAGCATGCATCGTTTACAGCGTGGACTACCAGGGTATCTAATCCTGTTCGCTCCCCACGCTCTCGTGTCTCAGCGTCAGTATCGGACCAGTTGGCCGCCTTCGCCACCGGTGTTCTTCGTGATATCTATGCATTTCACCGCTACACCACGAATTCCACCAACCTCTTCCGAACTCAAGAAATCCAGTTTCGAAGGCACTTTTACCGTTAAGCGGCAAGATTTCACCTCCGACTTAGACTTCCGCCTGCACACCCTTTACACCCAATGATTCCGGACAACGCTTGCACCCTCCGTATTACCGCGGCTGCTGGCACGGAGTTAGCCGGTGCTTATTCACTAGGTACCGTCAGTGGTCCTCGAAAGGTCCAGGTTCTTCCCTAGTAAAAGCTGTTTACAACCCATAGGGCCGTCTTCCAGCACGCGGCGTGGCTGCGTCAGAGTTTCCTCCATTGCGCAAGATTCCTCACTGCTGCCTCCCGTAGGAGTCTGGGCCGTGTCTCAGTCCCAGTGTGGGGGATCATCCTCTCAGACCCCCTAGCCATCATTGCCTTGGTAGGCTTTGACCCTACCAACTAGCTAATGGCACGCAGGTTCATCATTAGGCTCCCGAAGGATTTAACAACTGTGGCCATGCGGCCCCGCTGCATCATCCGGTATTAGCTCACCTTTCGGTGGGTTATCCCAGTCCTAATGGCAGATTACCTACGCGTTACTCACCCATCCGCCGGTCTCCGTTGCCCCGAAGGGCAACTTCTCCCGCGACTTGCATGTGTTAAGCCCGCCGCCAGCGTTCGTCCTGAGCCAGGATCAAACTCTCCATAGTAAAAACACCAATAAATTGTTTGAGTCGCTGGCCTTGCTGTGTCAATTGATACTCTTATCGGCCTGATTAAAATCAGACTGACAAGGGCTCGACGTGCGATCGTCTGTATATTCTCAGTATGTAATAGAACAATTTTTGCCGCCCAAATGCTTCCGCAGGCAGCGCTCGGCCCTGTTTTAACAAATCGTTAACTCCAGTTCCGAAGCGATGCCAAGATAACCACTCTGAGCGACACTTCCAAATTTAATTTTAG
>NZ_JAALLS010000048.1 GCF_011059105.1 Fodinibius halophilus
CTTGACTTACTCTTAGAATACGCATTAACGCGGACACACCTCGCCATCACTTGCCAACTTCTGGCTTTTTAGCTCCTCGTTCATTATTTATCAATCCAACATTTTTATGTGCGCACCTCATGCGCAATGTCGTTATTCCGCTAAACCTTTAATATTTCATCAAAATTTTTATTAGTATTTAATTTCAATTTTAATAACCACTTGAGTTATGCATAACATCACAAAAGTCATTACAGGAATTTTGTTATTTTTTGTTGGATTCTTTTTAATAACCGATCCGGTCTACACAGCAATAAAGGGCTTAATTGTTAGTGCTGGTTTCTCAATATTCATGGCAATAGCTATTGCTTGGACAATGATAGGTACTACTTTTTATGGTGGGTATAAATTTATCAAGCAAGTCTAAATTATTCTTAAACCCCGTTGTTTTATTCAGCCCCTATAGTTCTATAGAAAAGAAGTTTAGCGGCATAACCCGCGCATTAACGCGGACGCACCTCGCCAATTCTCTACCAGCCTTGGTTTTACGACTCTTCTTTCGTTAGTTGCTAATTCAACATTAATCTGTGCGCAGGTTATGCGCAAGGTCGTTATACCGCATCCAAAGTTCATAAACTAATTGCTCTAATGGAGCCTGAATTAAAATCTTTTTCTGAATTTCTAAATTATTTTCAAAAAGAAAGTAATAGAGGTGTAGCACTAACTGCTGCAGCTTACCTAGATGAGCGATTACATAAAATTCTCAAGAACTTTTTAGCAGATACAAAAGAAACAAAACGCTTAATAAATGGGCATGCCCCACTAGGTTCCTTCTACTCCCGAACTCTTGCTTGTTTTTCTTTAGGTTTAATTGAGAAAAACGAATTTGAAGAATTGACACTTATCAGAAAAGTAAGAAATGAATTTGCTCATGATTGGAATGAAGCTTCTTTTGAAGAAGGCAAAGTTTGTGAACTAGTTGAGCAATTACCATATGGAGGACCAGATGAATTTGAGGAAGAATCTGACCTGAGAATGAGATTCATTACAGCTGTTATAATTCTTTTAGTTGATTTATTATGGAGAGCTCGTCTTGTAAAAAAGGAAAAACGTAAAATTAAAACTTGGCCAAACAAAACAAGAGATTGATTACTTCAACATCACCAGATACATGGCAGGACCTTCAAAATGAAGTTGCACGAATATTAGAACAGTGCGGCTTTAATGTCGAAATTGAAAAAATCGTAGAAACGGTAAGAGGAGAAGTTGAGATTGATGTTTATGCTGAAGAAATAATTCGTGGCCGCAAATATTCAATAATATGTGAATGCAAAAATTGGAAAACTGCGGTGCCACAACAGATAATCCATGCCTTTAGAACTGTTGTCGGTGATATAGGATCTAACATAGGGTATATAATATCTTCAGGCGGTTTTCAATCTGGATCTTTCAGAGCGTCAGAATTGACTAATTTAAAGCTTCTAAACTGGCAAGAATTCCAAGATGAGTTCGAACAAAGTTGGTATGAATCTTACTTTTCCCCAACTATTGCAGATGAACTTGGTCCTTTGCTTACATATGCTGAACCCTTATTACCAAGGTGGTTTCATGATTTGCCCGAGGAAGAAAAAGAAAATTATATGTCCTTGAAAAGAAAGTATGAAGAGTTCGGTTGGGCAATTATGACATTTACTCCTTATTCAAGGATGTTAAGAAAGGATGGAATCCCAGAATTACCTCTTGTAGAAAAATTACCAGACGATTCAAAAATACTAGAAAATGTGCCACAAGAAATTTTAGAACAAGAGGCTTATCAGGAGTTTCTTGATGATGCTATTGTTTTTGGGCAAGAGGTTATCGAAAAGTTTCGAGCAATCCGAGACCGAAATGCGGCATAACCCGCGCATTAAGTGGGACGCACCTCGCCTGGTCTTGCCGACTTTTGGCTTTTTAGCTCTCCATTCATTACTTATCAACTCAACATTATTTCGTGCGCACCTTATGCGCAATGTCGTTATATGTCCTAAATCTTTGCAATGACGAATGATGAGAAAATAGAACCAGCTCCTGTAGAAAAGACAATCCTTAGATTGGAGAAGAGTAATAGAATTTGGCCTTTCTTAATATTCAATCTTTTGCTAATTCTTGTTGGCATTAATTCAATTGTCCACAATAATTATGAGGCTGGAATTGCTTTTTTCTTTGTAACAATTCTACTGTACTTCATCAACAAAGATAAAGCAGCTGAGTTTTTAGGAACATCTTCACAGGCATTACTCATAGTGCTTCATATAACACTATTTGGTGTACATCCTTTTGCCATTCTTACTGCTCTAATATTTTATCTAATTTTCAAAAGGTTAATTGATCAATCACCCTTTGGATCAATCAGTATCTATATTCTTATTGATTCGATTATTGAATTCATTGAACCTATATGGGGCGTAAGCGAATGGGTTAATTCCATTGGTGAGAAAATTTTAGTGAGTGAGTTTTTCTACTCCCTTTTAACTTTAATTCCTCTAACGTATTTATTTCTTAGAATTGAAAGGTATTTCAAGAAAAATTTCAATAATCCAATATTGAAAGAAAATGGTTCGTACTTAACTATCGGTACAATATGCTGTATCCTTTTTCCAATAGCCTACTATAATTTAGATAATATACTTTCGATTACAATTATTCCTGCTTTTGCATGTTTTTTTATTTATTTCATCGGGCTTATAAATCTCGTCAATCGAAAACCACAGAAAGGTGTTTTAGTAAACAACATTCCACTAATAATATTATTTATTGAATTTATCATTATAAAAGCTATCGAAAACAATTAAACACAAGGCCATATAACAAGCGCATCAACTGGGACGCGGACGTGACGTTGGTTTTCGGGGTTGCTTGTTTTGAAATATTAGCCGTTCATTAACTCATAATTTCCGCGCCCGTTATGCGCTGGGTCGTTAGGTGTAGTACTTTCAAATTAAATAATCTTCCAATAGTGATTGCACAATTCCACTTCCGATTCCAATCGCCTCATCTTTCGCCCTCAGCAAGAAACTTTTCAGCATTCTTTTCGCAGTAAATTTCTTGGATTTGTCAACAGCTTCATCCTCGAACTCATGTACTGAGGTAATCAGTTCATTTTTTTTGCTCCCACCGTATTCTTGAATCAAGCGGATCAACTTTTCACCATTATTTGATAAGTGTTGATCCCCGTATATTTCTTTTCCTACAACTCCTTCAACTTTATCTATTATCTGAGAATTTATATTTATGTTAACATCAGAAGAGTTGATTACTTGAAGTGGAACTGTTGATTGACTGGGTAATAGATTCATAGCATCATCAACTTTAGGTATTAGGGATTCAACAATTGAATTGATTTTAGAAAGTTCAATTGCACCTGAATCTAAATCTGTTAACTCAGATTCAAGTTGATGACGAATATTTAGTAAGCGAGATTCCCTTTCTTGTTTTAAATCAATTTGAATTCGTCTTGCTTCTTTTGAATACCGTGTTAATAAGCTTTCTATATCATCTGTATTTAAAGACGTATTTTTGAGCAATTCTCGAGCTGCATCAGTATCGAAAGCACAGAGTTTTATAAAGTTTGAAAATTCTGAGAATTCTATGCCAAAATCTATATCCGGGACCTCTTCTTCTACAAAAAACTTGTAGATATTACCTTTATTTGTGCTTTCTTGCTCTAGACGAACGGTAAAATCTCCAACCCTGGACAAATAATCTTTAAATAGTTTTAAAATCCTATCTATTTCATTTGCCCACATTCTATTAAGTGGCACATAAAAACGTAATATTAAATTCGAATCATTTTCTTTGATAAAGTTAGAAGCCAGAATTGTCATTTCTGAGTTATGTTCATAAGACATAATATTCAAGTCATAACCATCAAGGAAATTTATCGCTTCATCATAGTTTTCTTGGCTAGGATAGTTTAGAGTATGCCATCCTTCATTTTCTATCTCCCCTGTCAAAAAATCCTCGTATATAAAAACTAAATTATTAGTAGAGGCAATTTTCTTAAAAAGTTCTTCTCTTACATTTTCATACCTAGGGCTGATAATTCTCATTAGTGATTTAGTAGTTAGTTTTAAAATTGAAGCAGCAATTTTAAAATCATTATAGTATTCTACTATTGACCACCAATTTTGGGGACTGGACTTCAAAAGTTTATTCTTGTATTGCTTTCCTGAAGTTTCTAGTAAGCTTACGATACCCTCATGAGTGATATGGCCGATTAATAGAAAGAGCTCCCTGTCATGATCGAAATTATATTGAGCCATTAAACAAGCAGTTTTTTTAGTTTTGTGTTTCGCTAGTTTAATTAACAAAAAATCAACTACTACACCTAACCAGCGCATTAAGCGGACGTGCCTCGCCAATTCTTGCCAGCTTCCATTTTTATAGTTACTCTTTCAATTGCAAACAATTTCAACACGTTGGCGCACGCAGCTTATGCGCCAGGTCGTTATACGCACTTGAAAAATATTTGCCATGGGAGAATTAAATAATAGCAGTTCAGAACCAAAACCAATTCAACTTGTAAATTCTAAATCTGACATTGATTTAACAGAACCGATTGTGTCAGAATTACTAAATAAAATTCCAATAATTGGAGGATTACTATCAAATTGGTATTCACAAAAAAAAACAGAGAGTTGTATTAGAACGTATTCAAGACTGTTTAAACTCAGTTGTAAATAAGCTGCATAAAATTGATTACGACATCGAAAAATTGGAATCCGACGAAGAATTTGCTGAGTTAACTGTTAATACTTTAGAAAGAGTTATCAAAACACTCAACGCCCAAAAAAGAGAATACTTTTCAAATCTTATTGCTAATTCAGCAGTAAACATAAATTCTAAAAAGAGAGAAGAAATGCGTTCAATGTCTGCTCTTCTTGATCAATTGGAAATAGTTCACATACTCACCTTAGAAAAAGTTATGAAATTACCTCATGACCAATCAGTACACTTTTTCGGACCCGTGAGAACTATATCTGACTTTGATGTAAGAGAGTTTTCAAAAAAAGAACACCATGCTTTAGGAACACTTGATGAGCTTGGCCTAATTGATCTCTCAGAAGTTCCAATAGGAAAAGATAACTATGTTGTTCCACTCAAAGTAAATTCAAGAGGTATATCTTTTCATAAATGGATAACAGAACCTAAAAATTAAAGTGCGCATAACCCGCCTTTAGATTACTCCTAAGATAAAAAC
>NZ_JAALLS010000049.1 GCF_011059105.1 Fodinibius halophilus
CTTGACTTACTCTTAGAATACGCATTAACGCGGACGCCGCTCGCCCATCGTTCCCACTTCTTGCTTTTACGGTTCAAATTTTGTCATTTATAACCCATCAAGAATCTCGGCGCAGGTTATGCGCCGTCCGTTAGCCTTCATTTTCAAATCAGGTTTCAAAAAATATTGCTATGAATTTAGGGAATTTAGGAAGCTTCAATTTTGAGATGCCAAAACCCAACATTCCTAATCTGGGTCAGCCCCCAAGAGAAATCGACCTTAGCCCTGAAGAAGCTTTTAAAGTGAAAAAAATAATGAGCAACTTGGCAAGCACAGGCTTAACTGTGGACTCATTATTTGATTTATTTAATGACTGGCAAAGTAATAAAACAAAATCCACAAAACGCTTTGTTTTGTCCTTTTCCTTTATTCTCTCATTAACAATTGTTGCTGGTGTTAATATCACAGAAATTGATTTATTTGGAGTATCGGTTCAAGATGAAATGTCTGCATTATTTTTGAGTTCGTTGGCAACTATCTTAGTAATTTCTTTCTTTTACTATATTTATTTACAAAATAAAGATTGGGAAGTACATACTGCTAAAACTTCTTATGTCGATAAAAGCTTGAAAAACTGCTTAAACATGGTTGAGCAAATTGATGATATTCTAACCAAAAAGGATATTAAATCAGCAAAAGATCTTTTTGACGATTTTAAAAGTTCATATGATAAATCCAATTTGGAGTTCGAAGCTTATCAAGCAATTAAGTTTTATAAAAATAATTTGAAAGATACTCGTAAGAGTATTGATTGGGTTGAAAAGCTTGAATTATGGGGAATCTGTATTCTTAATTTTTTGGCTCTTATAGCAATAATAACCTCATTCTAAAATTGAAAGGCTAACCCGCGCATTAACGCGGACGCACCTCGCCCTCTCTTGCTCGTTTTGTTTTCTTAGCATCAAATAGTAAAATAGAAATGAATTAACGTTGGTCCGTGCGCCGGTTATGCGCCATGTCGTTAGGTACACTTAAAATATCATCAATTATTTATGAGACAATTCACAACTGATTCATTCAGGGAAATTGATGGGCATTCCTATTTCCAGAATTTATCGGAAAATCTGCGTAAAAGAATTAAGAGGGAAGACAAAGAATATATTCTTGGGGTCGACGAAGAAGAGTACAAAAAATATTTAGTAGAAGAACTATCCTTAGAGCCAATTGAAATATTAAAATCGAAAGAAAAGGTTGAAGAGCCTGTTGCTAGAGAGGAATTGGTAACCGATAGAGCATGGGGAAACGAATACAAAAAGAAGTTCTATTATTTTGCTATTAAGTATCCTTTCAAAGGAACCCCAGAACTATTTAAAGTTGCTCCCTCTCCCAGAACACTCAGATCAACTGAAATTACTGTATACCCACAAAGAAAAATTGTCGAAATTAGTTTTAAAATTTCTGAAAAGAATCCCAAAGCATTTAAAAATGCAAAGAACAAAAAATATATAGATGCATTTGTCAACGTAGATAATATTAATAAACAAGTAGCAAACTGGAATAGAAATCTGCGTCAAAAAGTTGAGTCATTTTTTGAATCAACTAAGAAAGAATATTTAGAAGAAAACGAATTTTACGAGGCCATAAATGTATCTGTGGATGAGGATACTAAATCAGTTTTTTCAGTACCGACAATTAAGAAAAAAGAAGTTCCTAAACCATCTAAATCAGATGGGAAGTCCATTTCGTCTGAACCTATAATGTCAGATGAAATGTATGAGGATGCCATCAAAATACTTTATGACGTCGGGAAGAAAATGGAGAGAAAACCTTCTTTATATAAAGATAAAGATGAAGAAGGTATCAGAGATCAATTTTTATTATTCCTAGAAACCCGATATGAGGGAACTACTGCGACAGGTGAAACTTTTAATAAAAAAGGCAAAACAGATATCCTCTTAAAATATTCAGAAGATGGAACTAACCTATTTGTTGCTGAATGCAAATTTTGGAAGGGAATTAAAGCTTTTTTTGAAGCTATTAATCAATTATTCGACCGATACTTAACTTGGCGAGATTCAAAGGTTTCTGTAATACTTTTCGTTCAAAATAAAAATTTCTCAAATGTCCTCGATGAGATAAGAAATAAAATAGAAGACCATCAATACTATTTACGTGAAAATGGAGAAAATGGAGAATCTTCGTATAGTTATATTTTCTCACTTCCAGATGATCCAGATAAAGAAGTTTATCTCGAGGTTATGGCTTTTCACTTTCCTGAATAAGAAGTGTACCTAACCCGCGCATAAACTCGGACGCAACTCTCCCCAGGGTGGCGTCCTTTGCTTTTGGGGAAACATTTTCAGAACCTGTAATTCATCAAGATCCTGTTGCGCCGGTTATGCGCCAATCGTTAGTTTGCCCGCCGGCCTTCGCGGTTTGTCGTCTGGTTTTGCTCGGTGTTTTGCTTCTAAAAACAGGCTAACATTTCATCAATTTTGCCACCGTTTTCCAGTTGCCATTTTTTTGGCTCATAATCTGCAATAGTGCTACTTTCACATTCCGTATTTTTGCCCTCGTGGTTGGTGACGAATTTTTGCTTTTAAGATCGGACATTCTCGGTGCTAAAGCCGTTGGTCCAAATTCCCATCTTCCGTTTTGTCTTGGCCGAGCGGGGCTAACATCTTTCTGTGTCCGCTGTTTAGTTACGAGATTTTATCAAAACTGTTGCTGGCTCCATATTTTCTGCCCCAAACTAACACGCGCTATCAGCGGACAGGCCTCGCCCTTTCTTGCCCAACTCCCATTTTTTAGTTACTCTTTCTTTTTATGAAAAATATACATTCTGGCGCCTGCAGCTGTAGCGCCAATCGTTATACTGCCTTTTTGAATCCACTAAATAAATCAGGAGTGTTATGAAACCAATACCCAACTTTGCAATCTTATTTATAGCTTTCTCAGTTTTAGCAAGTAGCTGCTCCGTATTTAGTCCAGAAAAAGAAGACCCTACAATTCAGTTCTTCTCTTCTTCGCAATCTGAATTATTAACTGAAGGAAGTATTCAAGTAGAGGTTCCTGAAAACCACCAAGAAATTACTCTAACTGATAGTCAGTCGAAATCACAACGATTCACCGTAACACCGGATACTTTTTCCTTTGAATTCAGCTTTTTTAAGCACGATACAGAAGAACTAATCAGCCAGGGAGACGCTAAGCTAAATGTCGAACAAGACAAGAATTACACTATATCCTTTGATCCTTTTAAGGTTGATACGTCCTCAGAAGGTAGCATCAGCTACGGCGGATGTTTTGATTGTCTAAAATTCACATCATTCAGTATCAATTACTCCGCATTGGATTCAACCTCTTCTTTATATAATCATCGATTGCTTATTACATTCTTTGATTAAACTGATATTTATTTTAAATCCCTGGAATACTTAAAATTTTAGGCAGTATAACACGCGCATTAACTCGGACAGGCCTCGCCATCTCCTTGCCTCCCTTCTATTTATTAGTTAATCTTTTATTTTAAAACTAATTCAACATTTCGGCGCCTGCCGGTTATGCGCCATGTCGTTAGGTGGCTTTGCTAAACACAAATAAGTTTATTTATTTAATTCCCAAATTTTAATTTATCAACTATCACAATGGAGAATCAAGCAAAATTAAGGCTATCATTAAAGAACGGGGAGTTCGAAATTAGTGGATCAGAAGAATTTGTTACCGAACAAATTCAAAATTTCAAAGATATTATAGAAGAGTCGATTGAAAACTATTCGCCTGAAGTTCAACAAAATATAGCCCCACCATCACAAGGAGTACAAGCAAACCAAAATGGTGAAAACAAAAATAAAGGGATAGATAATTACAAAACACTTTATGACTTCAATGATGAAGAAATAAAGATTCTAAAACGAATTCCAGGTAATTCTAAAAGAGAAAGAATGGTAAATGCAGCACTTTTATTTTTACATGCCAAAAAGTTGAAATTTGATGAAGAAGTAGCTGCTTTTTCAAATATCAGAACTGTATGTGAAGATCATGGTTTCTTAGATTCAAAGAATTTTTCAGCAGCTTTAAATGATGCAAATGAATTACTGAATTGTTCAGGTTCAGGTAGAAGTCAAGAAGCCAAACTCACATTTCCCGGAGAGCAAGCAGCTGAAGATCTAGCAAAAGAATTAATTTCTTCATGAATTTAGCCAAGTTAAAGAAGTTAATTGCTAATAATTATGACCAACAAATTTCTGACCACTTAGTAAGTTCCTTTTTAGAAATAGAGGAAAATTTTGTTATAAAAAAGTGGAAACCGAGTGAGTTAAACGCTGGTCACTTTGTTGAGGCAGTTCGTAGAATTATTGAATTAGAACTTTTCGGTAAATACACCCCATTCAATAATAAGTTGCCGCATTTTAATGATTCTGAGCTTCAAAGATATGAGAGACAAAAAGGCCATGAATCATTCAGAATGTTAATACCTAGAATATTAAAGGCAATTTATAATATTCGTAATAAAAGAGGAGTTGGTCACATTAGTGATATTTCTCCTAATGAAATGGATGCAACTCTTATCCTTTACAATGTTAAATGGGTACTTGCTGAAATAATTAGGCTAAATTCTAATTTAAAACCTGAAGAAACTCAACAAATCATTAATAAAATTGTTGAGAGGGATATTCAATTACTTTGGAAAGACGGAGAAGTTAAGCGAATTCTCAATCCAAATATCTTAGCAAAAGATAAGGTATTAGTATTACTTTATGACGAATCTCCTATGCCAGCTGAGAAGATTCGTGGTATAATCGAATATAAAAACTCCTATAACTTTAAGAAGATTTTGAAAGGTCTGCATAGTGATAGATTAATTGAATTTGATGATGATAATATTTGCAAAATTTCCCCAACAGGAATAACAGAAGCTGAAAAAATTCTACAAAAATCAGCCACCTAACCCGCGCATTAACTCGGACGCACCTCGCCAACTCTCTGCCTCTCTTGGTTTTAAGCCTCTTCTTTCGTTAGTTGCTATTTCAGCATGAATCCGTGCGCCGGTTATGCGCAATGTCGTTATTTTGCCCGCCG
>NZ_JAALLS010000005.1 GCF_011059105.1 Fodinibius halophilus
TCACCGGGATAAATATTTGATAATAAAATCTGACCGTTTTTTGCTACTAAAGGCTGATTATTAATTTTTTTGGCGCGAGGAGTCAAAGGGGTAGGAGCCGGGGGAGGTAAGGCCTGGGGATCTCCCTTTCCATAGTTCATTGATCCCGCTAACTCACCATCAAATGTAAATCGCATAATACGATACTGAATCGGATCAACAACATACAGGTAATTATTCGCTAGAAATATGTTACTCACTTCTAAAAAACTCTCCGGGACCGCGTCCCCGTTGGCCATATGTATTGACAATATCACCATTACTGTCAAATTCAAATACCGTTGATTCAGCAGTATCATAGACAAATAGATGTGAATTACAATCGTTGTACCGTATAATTTGTGGATTCGATAACTTTTGATCTTCATACGAGATGAAGGTACGATACTCTTCAAGTGCTACTACTTTTGCAGTATCATGAGTTGGTGCTTGACTAAAATCAATGAACAGGAAGGAAACGAAAATGGAGACCCAAACTACACTATTTATATTATTTGTCAAGATATTCGACCTTGAAAGAGTGAATTTTAAACTTGAAATAGAAATCATTATTGATCAGGGAGATAACATATTACCTATTCGACCGGTGTAGGACCATATCATCCTGACACCGAATTTCCTTAGGTAAGATATAGCCCTCGTATTATTTAGTTCATTTGAATTCGATATTTCACAATTCTTTGTTGCCCCATTTCCTCATCAGTCACACAAACGTAGGCATATCCATTTTTTACTGTTTTAATAGAACGGCTTTTCGGCCATCGAAACTTTGCAATCAATTCGCCGGTATTTTCCATCACCCGCCATTCTCGCATACCATCTTCTGGTATAATTGTAGATACCCACAGCCGGTTCCTATCATCAACAACTATAGAATGGATGGCCGGCCAGGTTTTCGGCAATTCCGCGTGCTCAACCAACCCGCGGTTCCAGTCGTCTTTATCCACTGTGCCAAGAAGTTCTTCCCGCTTTATTGGCCTCTTTTGAAATGGATAATAAATAGCTCGCTGGTAGTTGCCATCCGGTCCATAGACCTTGATTAAAAAATCATCGGTCCATGTGGTGTAGATATGATTGTCGTCCGAGATCCTAATCACCGTTCTACCGAGAAAAGGTAACGGTCTAAAATTAGACAAATGGCGGTCTTCGACACGTGTAGTCAGAATCTCCCTTGATTTCTTTACTTCAAAAACCTCATCAGAAGTAATATTACTTTCCTTGTCCATGAAATAGTATTTTTTTGGACGATCTTTGTCCAGATTAGAATTCGGACTCCCAGCCCTTGCATCCATCCTCTGTTTCCTGAATCCTGCTAGATAGGTCCCGTTGTTTCGGATTAAGAGCCTCCATCTGAGCCATCCGTTTATTTCATCAAACTCGTCTTGATTAACCGAGGATTTAACAGAATTTGACTCAATAACTTTCAATGAATCAAGGGAATAAACTGTCGTCCGAAATCCCCTAAAATCAAACACATACAGACTACTTGAACCAATTTGGGTATTTGTTATACTTTGAAACTCACCTGGACCTGAACCTTTCCTCCCCAGACTTTTGAGGTAATTTCCCGCCGGATCAAACACATGAATTTTTGTAGCATCGTTGTCAGCAATAAACACTCTCCCGGACGTATCTACTTCAATACTTTCCAGCCAGCTATAAAATGAAACAGTATCATCGTGCCACTTTAGTGAATATTTATCGGGAGCTTCAAAAGTCGCTTCCCGAACCAGATCGACAGAAGCGGTTGGGGGCATATCCCCTGAATATACAACCAAATTCTCTGTTCCTTTAATATGCTTAGGGATATCCTCTTTTTGAGCGGTACATCCAACTAAAACAAACAATATCCAGATTAGTAAATTTTTCATAAAATAATATAGATATAACACAAGCTTGAAGGGCTATCCTCCAAACTTGTGTTAAAGATTATTTTTTAAATTAAAAACCAACTACTCTTTGTCACACATGCATGTTCCCCAAGAACAACCTGTTGGCGGGCTCCCCCCTTCATAGTCATAGCAATTGCACCCCCAATCAGAACAACAATAACAATTGGGCTCCATAGCACCTGCCTTTACATTTTTCATTTCATTTCGACTAAGTGTTTTTGCAAATGACATAATTAGTCACCTTGTATTTAATTAAAAATTTATTGTTGCTGCTATCACAGCTGATAGTACGATATTAAAGTTGCCAGTCACATGATTGAGATCTCTCCTGAAATACCTCCTGAATTTTATACTGAGAAATGTTGGGATTTTATGCCACCTCTTTGGCATCTTTACGCCAATCGGAAGGTCCCATATCCATTTCTCGCTTGAACGCTTTACAAAATGCAGAAAGAGAATTAAAACCTACGGTTAACGCCACACGAGTTACAGGAAGATCCATTTCTCGTAATATTCTCTTTGCCGCCTTTATGCGATGATGCAGAATATATTCCTTAGGATAATATCCCACATGCCGGGCAAAACAAGCAGAGAAAATTTTCTTTTTTATATGACATTTCTCTTTAAGCCATGAAACACTTAACGACGCATCAAACAAGTTTTCATGGATACAACTGACCACAATTTGAATATTCTCTGGCCAATCGATATCTGGGGGTGATAATTCATCTAAATAGTTTTTTGACAACACTAAAATTCCCTCTTGTTGTTGATCCATAAATGTTTTTTTCCTGATGCTATTTCGACTAGTCAAATGTTCAAGAGTATAAACCCAAGCAAATATTACATTAGAAAATGCTAATGCTACTGATATTAAGTAAATAGTCGCTCGTTTTTAAAATTTCAGAAAATAACAAAAGCTATCTGCTTTTCTGTTCTCCTATTCAGCTCTGGGGGTTCTCAATGTATTTGAATTTTATACTTCACAATCTGGCCTACTCCCCTCTCATCCTCTTCTTGGGTATAGAGATAGCCGTTTTTAACTGTTTTAATAGGTTTTTGTCGTGGCCATTCAAATTTGGTGATCACTTCACCTGATTTCTCTAATATCCACCACTCATAAATCTCCATATCCTCCACTATAGTAGCTACCCAAAGCCGGTCTTTGTCATCAAAGAACATTGTGTGCAATGCGGGCCATTGATTAGGCAGACTTTCAGCTTCACGGATCATTTTCAAACCTATTTTGCCCGGCCCTAAACCTGACAAATCTTTTTTTTCATAATATTCTAACAGTTCCTCTGCAGTCACCGATACATTATCAAAAGGATATTCAATAGATCGTTGATATTCCCCTTCTGAGTTTAGTATATCGATTTTAAACTCCATGGAACGAGCTGTATATAATTCACCTTTTTCAGTAACGGTAAAAAGTGATTTTTCAAAAAATGAAAACGAACGTATCGCCCAATAAGGAGTGGGAACATTTTTAACATGGTATGTCAAATACCTTTTGCCTTTTTGTTGTAGTACAGGTCCATCTATAACAGAACCAGTACTGTCCAACACAAAATACCGAATGTACTTTGTAGAATCTAAATATACAGATGGTGACTTTCGATATGAAACTAAGAACTTTCCACTTTGTTTGGGATATATTTTATTGGGGGAATAGCCCTCCAGTTTTATATAGTCATCCCTATTCGATGGTATTAGTTTTAACGTTTGATCAAATGATAGTTCTTTATTTAAGTTAAAAACTTGTGCACGGGAGGGATAATAATTGCCAGCACCACTATAATCTGTAACATATAACTTATTCAAATATATGCATACTGTAGTGTTTGGTGTTATAGCTGCAAATTCTGCCGGTCCATTACCTTCCCTACCCAGTGAAGTGTAATAGCTCCCATCAGTATTAAATACGTGAACAGTGGTCTGATCCATATCAGCAATATATACTCTATTCTTATCATCTACGGTAAAGTCTGCAATATCGCCTACAAGGATTTCATTAGTAGTACCGTAGCTCTGCATTCGTTTAATACTCATCTCTTTAAAAGAGGAATCTGGGGTACTTTCTTTTTTTTGTAAGGCAGCAGAATCAACAGCTTGGGTTAATTCTCGATGATAGTTATTGACTTCTCGATCTTTTTTTTTGGAAAAACTCAAAAAAGTAATAAAAAATATTATAACAGTGAATAATCTCATATTAATATATTTATTGGGCCCCATTCGCATGAGGCCCTATCCAAAATAAAGTTGACCTTTCTCAATGTACACATCTGCCGGGAGCCGGTCCAGGAGAACCAGCTTCGCCAGGTCCACACATTCGATAAAGTGCAGTGACACAATCTTCTCCGTCAACAAAACCTTGACAGGTTGAATTTTGACAACCATCACAACGTACATGCATTCTTCCCGCTTTAACATTTTTCATTTCATCTCGACTTAGCGTTTTCATAAATGACATAAATAGTCACCGTTTGTTTTTTATTATGAATTATTGATAAGCCTGTTTCGACCATAAAAATTTAGCCGGCCAAGGCACAAGCAGCCTCTCTGCTCCCTCAAGCAAGTTCTTTTGATCCGTTTTTATTTTCAGCCATTCGTCGGGTTTTCAATAGGTCGGCAACCCCCGGCACCAGGGCTATAAGATCATCGGATCGATAGTTCCCGGGCATCTTGAAACCATTAATAATAAAAGTGGGCGTCGCCGATATTTCTTGCTCTGCAATCCAGGCGTAGTGCTGTTCCTCTATATTTGACAAATCACTATCTGTTGATTCTTGCAACTTATAGTTCTCTCGAAACCAATCAGGATCCATCTCTTCATACCAATCGGCAATTAGCGTCTGGGTACGGCGTTGTTCATCTCCCGTTCCCTGAATATGCTGTTGCCAGTAGCGAATCAAATAGGTACTTGCCGACAGTTCACCGATGGTATTATCCCTCCCTCTTGTAAACCGAATAGTGAACGAAATTTGGGACGGATAAATACTTAACAGTTGTTGGATATTGCTAAAGGCCATTCGGCAGGGATTACAGTGCAGATTAGCCACCACCAAAATACGTAGTGGAGCCTCAGGGTTACCTAATGTTATCTCATTGGAAAAAGGAGAAATATCAAACTGTTCTCCCGAACGTAAAAAATGGACAAATACCTCCGGGTCTGACTTTACCCGATTTGCTTTTATTAACTCTTGGCTGACTTTTTGAGCATCATTAAAATTGATTTTCAGCAATAGTATGGCAGAAGTTACAAAAACAAATATTACGGCTGATATCAGTATTGCGATCGGCTGTATCCCGCCAAACATCTGCATCTCGTACATTGTAGCAACAACTCCTGCTTGCACGATCAATACTGCATCCACCGCTAAACATAAACGACACCATGTCTTTGCTTTCACTTTCTAATAGTATAATGAATAGCCAATGACCGGGAGCGTGGCTATAGCGGCTCCTCCAAATAGCCACATAAATGAGGCCGGACTCCCCAAAAGGGGTATACATAATCCCATTATTAATAATTGAGATATGAAGTAACTTGCAGTAGCGTCAGCAAAGCTAAAACTGCCAAATAGGTTGGCCTCTTCGGCATTTAAGATACGATCACAATTGGTCCCTTTTCGGGCATTACAAAACGTCTCCACCGGTTCATAGGTAACGCCCAGATCTTTAGCTACTAGCAGATAACCGATAATACTCCCCGCCATGGCCGTTGCAAACAGGGAAAGGTATAGCCAGCTCAACCCTTGAATAACCGGAAGGGCAATAAGACCTACCAGAGCAGCTCCCAAAACAACAGCTATTCTACCCTGTTTTTTTTCACTGGCTAACTGTTCATTGTGTTCAGTATCCACAATAGTATCAGTAGATTCAGCCTTTAATACTACCCCATCCCAGTGTTCCAAATCTATTTCGTCTGTTTCCAGGTCACTTTTTCGTTCGACAACTACAAACTTTCCCCCGCCTTCATCAAGGTGTAGTACACAGGGGAACGGCAGATCCTGTAAATGCTTCTTTTCAACCTGTCCCACTTCATAATCAACGCCCAACCTGTCCAGCACATCCGCCACGCTTAATAGAGATGGATAATCGGGATGTTCAAGAATGGCCTGTTTGCAATAGTTTTTGGATATCGGGATATCCAAGCTCTCTAAATAATCACTTATTACCTGTTCCATAACATATTTCCAGTATTAAATGTAGGTTCTCTTTTATAAATCAGTATTTATTTTTCAGAAACTGTTATTTACAAAAGAGAATTCTTTCATGCTTGAGATATCTCCTGAAATACCTCCTGAATTTTATACTGATAAATGTCACAGTTTTATGTCACTTCTTTGATCATCTCTCCATAGAATAGTATTTAGTTATCTTGCAAAAAACAGAGTATAAAATAGCCTTACAAATTTGGAAAAAAGATTTCATCGCATAGTCTTACAAATGGTGAACGAATTAATCCCCCTCTTCAAATACCCATATTCCATTGAGTACTTATTGTGATATATATTGGAAAAGAAAAAATGAAACTCAATATAAAATCAGTTCCATTTTAAAATAAAGAGGAAGCCTTTAAACTCCCCCCTCTCATATACATGTTGTGTATTATTCACGAATACATTCACATGGCACTATGTTTCTTTGTTTGGGCGGACATGATGATTCAGAATCATAAAAATCTGAACATTCCGTACAATTAACATCTGCATATTCACAACATTTATTACAACCAGCAGGACTAAAACCAGCCTTTATATTTTTCATTTCATCTCGACTTAGTGTTTTCATGAATGACATAATTAGTCACCTTTTGTTTAGTTAATAATTATTATTGTTGGTAATGCAGCTGATAGCAGCATAACAAGGCTGGCAGACACATGCTTGAGATGTGTCCTGAGATTTCTCCTGAATTTTGTACAGTGAAATGAGTTAAAGCCATCTCATTTTCTTGGCCGCCATACTAGTCAAAACTGATACAATACAGTGGTATTGACAATAATTGATGTATCATTGCCCATATCCGAATTACATTAGAATGCTATTCTTATACAATGTTAATATATATTTTCCTTGTGTAATTGATATCCCATATATGTGATTTTCATCAGAACTTAGTGCAATTGTTTTAGGCTTAAGCCCCTTTAACGACCTAATATACTTCCCGGTCAATTCCTCATAAACATCCACTATATTATTCGGCTCGTTATCAAAACCATAAGAGATAGCTAAAATATGTTTACCAGAAATATCAAAATCCACTGTCGAAAACTGAGCACCGGGAGCATACCCTAACATTGTCTCTCCTTTACTCTTGAGATAATTAGCCTCCGTATTGAAATTATCGATTATAGCAACCGAGTATACCAATTCACCTTCGGAAGAATACTTTTTTAAAAGAGGTTCAGAATAACCCGCATAGTATAGATTACTATTTTGGATCTCAATGATCCCTTCGTATAGCATTGGATTATGCTCAGAGGGTACATTTTCAAAATGATGAACCGTTCCGTTGTTAACATTAACCAAGTTAAATATATACTTCATCCCAACCATTGGACTAAAGAGAACATAGGAGTTGCTATTTACTATCCTAATTTGGTGAGGCATCAATTTTTTAAACGTATGTTCTTCAATAAATTCACCGGGCGGTTTATACGTTAAAACTTTATTTTGCCTTTCATCTAAAACAACCAATAGTGAATCTACTACGTCAAAGCTTTGTAACTGTAATATTTCTTGTGGTCCTTTTCCTTTAGCAATGTGAAAGGTTTTGTAATCAGAAAAATTGTCTTTTGTAATAGCCACAATTTTCTTCTCACCACTAATAAATAACTGGCTAGTATTTTGCCGTATATTTCTCACATCATAGAGTTGAAACTTTGATAAGTTCAGACTATCTACAGCTGCTAAGGTGCCTTTTACTATTCGGCTTTCAATATTCTGCGAGCTCTTATTCGTAAATTTTTTCTTCTCCTTTTTGCATGAAAGAAATAGGAAAAAGATACAGAAGAAAAGCTTAAATATATCTGACATAGCTAATAAGATTATTCAAAAAATAATGCGATAAGCGTTTCCCACTTATCGCATTATAAATTCAAATTCATAGTTTAATATTATTTATAGCACCTAGTATATGATCCATCTCTTGTATCCATGATCATGCCACAATATCTTCCATCACCATCGGCACTACATCCTTCCCCAAGACAATCCGCACAACCACTACAATCACCTCCGGGTGCTATATAACCAGCTTTTACATTTTTCATTTCATCTCGACTTAGCGTTTTAGCAAATGACATAAATAGTCACCTTTTGTTTAGTTAAGAATTATTATTGCTGCTAATGCAGCTGATAATACCATAACAAAGCTGGCGGACACATGCTTGAGATATGTACTGAGATATGTACTGAGATATGTACTGAGATACCTCCTTAACTTTGCACTGATAAATGTCAGCGGTTTATGCTACTTCTTCGACCTCTTCACGCCAATCGGAAGGCCCCATATCCATTTCTCGCTTGAATGCTTTACAAAATGCTGATAGAGAATTAAAGCCCACAGCCAGGGCTACTCGTGTGACCGGAAGATCAATGTCGCGCAATGTTCTCTTTGCCGCCTTTATACGATGATGCAGAATATATTCTTTAGGATAGAACCCAACATACTGGGCAAAACGAGCTGAAAAGACCTTGTGGTTTATATCACATTTGTCTTTTAACCATGATACGTTTAACGATGCATCAAATAAATTTTTATGAATACAACTGACCGCAATTTGAACATTCTCCGGCCAATTGGAATCTGCAGGTGATAAATCATTTAAATAATTTTTTACCAACATTAAAATACCCTCTTGTTGTTGATTCAAAAATATATTTTTCCTGATGTTATTTCGACTAGTTTAGTATTCAAGAGTGTAGTCCTACTCAATTGTTACATTAGAAAATGCTAATGCTAATGATATATTAGCCCATTAACCGTTTTAAAATGATAACGGCTTTCTCCTTGGGGAACGTGCTCCCCGGAAAACTAAAAAAGTAGCTGAAGCCCCAATACAAAAATCGCTCTTGGTCTCATAAAAATTATACTTATTGATCAGATATACTTTGTAGTTGCTATTTCCCCATTCTCTGAATTAAATGTCTCCAATTCTCACAGTCCATCGATCTCATAGCTTATAATCCGCGGAGACATATCTGAGTTGAAAATTCCATAAGCACTCTCCTCATTAATACTATACAGTTCAACCTCTTTCGGCAATATAAATTCCCAACGGGGGTTCCCTTTGCTGTCAAATCCCTGCCATGTTTGTTGGGGATTTCCCGGATCAAATCGCTTAACCCATCCCCGGCCTTTATCATCAACTAACAGCCTCTTAAAAGCTGGCCAGTGCGAAGGGGTACCTACTTTTTGGACCGCTTTCTTAAAATTCTTAGGAAGATCCCGGGCCACGCTGTCAAGGTCAGCTGCCGTAAAAGGAAGCCCAACACTCCCCGCTCCTACCTCGCCCCTTCTTTTGCCGTCCCGGCTATACCTTTTTAGGTGCAAACTATCACTTTTGCCTGTATATAACTGCCCTTTCGAATTTGCTGCAACATAGAACTCAGAGTAAATAGAAGTTATAAAGATGGATACTTTGCCAGGTTCAAAATATACTAATCTCCGTGCGGTGGGATAGGGAGCGGGGAACTGCAGCAGACTTTTATCCACAAATGCTCCGGTAGCATCGAGCTTGGATATAGTAATTTGATGAGGAACCTCATCTTCTTTGGGAGCTCTGAAATAGGCATCAACAAATACAGCCAGTATCTGTCCATTAGCCAGTGGAAATATAGTTCTGGGACTCCCAATTTTTGCGCCATTTACTTCGACATCGGGCAATTTTATCGTACGTATAAATTCAGCCGTCGTAACATTAAACAGTTCAATACGACGCGCTCGCTGCTGTAGTACATATAATGTATCCGCTTGGATGCGAATGTTGGGTTTCAAGTCAGTAAATTCTCCCGGGCCTTTTCCCTCTCGTCCTATGGCATTCAAATAAGTGCCATCATCAGAAAACCGGTGTATCTTCTGCTGTTCGGTATCTGCGGCATAAATATTTCCGCTATTATCTGTGGCCAACCCAGAGAACTCACCAATCAGTGCTTCTTCTGTTGTTATCGGAATACTCAAATTTTTGGTCAACAACAAAGGATGAAGAGCACTTTCATCAGGTGCCTTTTCTTCGGATGAACAGCCTAATATAAGGCCCGCACTCAATAGCAAAAGAAATAAATATTTTAGCAGTTCCATAAGTAGTTTATCAGGATGGTTGATACTAATTAGCTTTATAATCAAACGCTTTCACATAACTGGTTTCACTATCTAGCATATAGAGTCTGTCTCTGGTCAGTTCTACATCCCGAACCGATAACGGCAACTCAATAGAATAACGATACTGCCCGGTATCCAAATGATAGACATCTATAAATGATGTCGGAAGTGCGTCACTCTCTTTTGCGAAACGTTGTAAAATAAGGAGGAGGTTATCCTCTGTTGACAACGCCCTGGAATACACTTTTACCGTTGGTGGTTTTGTAATATTCATATTTCCTGACTTTTCTTTCACCGGTTTTTGAAAAGGAATGCGGTCAACAGTACGAACTACTTTTGTCTGTTCTCCCTCTTTGTTAAAATAGTACAGATAGCTGGCATAGGAGGGCGAAAAGACAAAACCGGTATCAGAAATGGTCTCAATGTTACCTGAAACAGATAGTCCGTTTTGGGTCTGGCTCTCTATGAACTGACCAAATTGATGCTGAATATTACCTTGAAGATCAGTACTGGAAAACAGTTTTTCTTCCATACTTCGCTCGATGACAAAACGATTACCCAATGTGGCAAAACGATATGGATGAGATTTAACTTTATGCGAAGTAATGAAACTGGATGATTTCTTATCAAAGAACATCAGCTCCATCTTTCGGCTATCGAGTACATATATGGAATCTCCGCGCTGATCAAAATCCATCAATTGTTGAAATTCTCCCGGCCCACGTCCCTCTTTACCATAACTTCCTATATACTTTCCATCCCTTGTAAACTTTTTGAGGCGCATATCTCCAAAATCAGACACGTATAACTGGTTACCAAACACTTCAATGCTCATACCTCTAAGCAGGGAATCACGCACTTCATCATGAAGCGAAATCTCTTCACCAATAGCCCCTTTTTTCCACTTCCGTTGCTCGGGCGTCAATATTTCCCCCTTTTCGTTTTTTGTGATTTCCGTCCCCTTAGATCCATCCTCTTTTTCATTACACGATGTTAATGAAAGTGTTACAAAAATAGCTGTAAGCAGTAAAGCAGTTGAAATTCTGAAGTTCATAGTTTCACTTTATTAATTCATTATTGGCAAGTATAATACTCAACAAACCAGATGGGCTAAATAATAATACTATTTAAATAGTACAAAAAAAATTTCATCCTCTCCAAGTCAACCGCAAAAAAATGTAGTACTATTCGGGAGTTTGTAACCGTGGCTTGACAATCTGTAAATGAGACAAAGCGAAATGACGGTCTACGGCAATGGTATCTCCGGGGGCTACTTGCTCGTGATTAATAATAGCCCACTGGCTATTCAGGGCTTCCGGTTCCACATATACCCAGTGCACTTCATCATTTTCGGGTTTGAGTTTAAACAGCAACGTTCGCCCGCCGTCTCGTGAAAGGATAGCTGAGCGCGGCACGCGTACCTTCCCTTCCTGCTTAAGCACTTGTATGCGCCCCTCTACCGTCATACCAGGTGACAAAATCCCGTCCCGGTTTTCGGCTTCGACAATGATTGTACCGGTTTTTGTTTTAGTATCTACGACAGGATCTACTGCCATTACAGTTCCTTTAAGCTGCTCTGCTCCCGGGCCACTGAGCTTAACCTCCATACCGGACTCTATTTTACTCAGTTCCGATTCCAATACATCAAAACGCAGGCGAACCGTGCGATCATCGACCAACTCGCCCACCTTGGTACCCGCGTTCACATAGGTTCCGTTGGCCAGGCGCCTATCGGTAGAAAGTGTGCCTGTAAAAGGTGCTTTGAGTACCGTATAAGACAGGTCCAGTTTGGCTTGTTCCAGCTCCAGCTCTGCCTTTGCCAGGCCGGTGGTAATACGTACCATCTGTTTGCCGGCATCTTTTTTATGATCACCGTTGGTACCACTGTTATTACCGTTGGTACGCATATTCATCTCAATACGATACTTGTGAAGGGCCTCTTCGTAGGTATTCTGGGCCTGTTGCACTGCCATTTTTGCCTCGCGTCGGTCAAACACTAACAGCGTATCTCCTTTTTGCACGCTCCGTCCCTCGGTAATATAAGATCGTTCTACATAGCCGCTGATCTTGGGCTTTAGCTCTACCGATTGATTGGCCTCTACCACCCCCTGGCTTTCAATATGTTGGTAGATCGGCTTGCTATCGGCGATGGCAAAAATAACTTCAGGCCGTACCTCGGCCGATTCCTGCTCTTCTTCGGACAATGGGTTTTTATCTTCCTCTTCTCCGTTTTTACAACCGCTGAGAATAATTCCGATACAGAGAATACTGAAAAAAAGGTTCCGGTATATATTTTTGGACGTACTGTGCATGATGAAGTTTTTGTATGCTAAAAATAAAAAATGAATCCCTTGGTTGACAAACATCCCTTGTAATATATCCCGGATTAAAAGAACGCCGTTTGTATACCTCTGGGATAGTCTTTTAGGTACAATGCTATCTAAATAGTATTGGCAATGTATCGATATGGAAGGAATGGCGCAAATGGAAAAGCTTTAATCGGAATTTGTAAAACAAGTGTTTGATGACTTTACACTTCTCATAATTTTAATCAAATCACTGTTCATTTTTCTGTGTAATCACCAAAAGTATATTTTCCCCGGATATCCCTAATAAAATTTTATATCTGTTTTCTTCTTCTCTATGTATCCATCTTTTCATCTCAATATCCTTCGGTGGTATCACCAATGGATCATCTACTTGAACAGTATCTCCTGACTCAAACTGTTCAACTAGTTGAGTTGTAAGTTTATTCATTAATTTTTTACTGTTTTTTTGTTTAGTAAGAAAATTCGCCCTCCTTAAATCTTTTTTTATGATGAGACCTGCCAAAGGGTGATCATCCCAAATATCAGAGTCCCCCTGAAAGGGGTAGATATTTCTCGGTGTCTTATCACCCCACAAATCTGAGTTTGAGACATCGAAAACCTTTTTAAGAGAGGTAACTTCAAGATCTCCAAAACTATATTGTGCATACCCCTTGCTATTCACAGTAAAAACAATCACTGTTAACGTTAGCAAAAAAGCGGCAAATTTGTTTATTATGCTAGACAAATCCATAGTGATTTTATTACGTATTAATAACAATTTATCTGTTATAGACTATTATTAAACATTTCTTGAATTTCTTTATTTTTTGACTTTTTACTAAGCCTATGTAAAAACCTAATATCTTGAATACCAACTGAACGATGAAGCAAATCTTCTTTCCTCGTTATAGAGGCGTCAGTTGAAGATTTTTTATATTTTGTCTTTGTAATTACAATTTGTGGCGTAGCTGCTTCTCCTTGGATAACATCCCATACATAGTGACTTATACCTAAATTATACCAACTGGCCCCTGCGATAATTTCATCATAAGGTTTAGTCTTTTGAAGATACTTTGTACCCACCTCCGCATGTATATCTTTTGAAATACCAGTGGTGAGAAATTTCAGATCATTTTTGTTTGCTAACTTTTTAAAATATTCTTTTAACTCTATAACCATGTTATGAGTTTCTTCGCTATTTGAATAAACACAAGAAGAAGACCCAATAAACACAAATCTTAAAAAGTTTCCTCCCTCCATTGATTGGATATTTGTTTCAGTAGAAATATTCTCAGGAGTTTCATAGATAAACTGAAATCCAATTATGAATAGTAATACAGCAATCATAATTTCATATTTTTTTCAAAAAAATATTTTCCCTTTTCCATTTTAACCTCAAAAATTAAACCACTTTAGTCTTCCACCGGTACTTCTAATAACTCCTTGTTTGGTAACTATCAAACTACCGTATGTCTCTTTTTTATTAAAATGTCGGCTCCCCAGATATTTAGCTTTAGTTTCATTTAGACCTATCAAATAAAAATCTAATTGCCGATCCCAAGCAAATACAGAACTAATTACCTCACTATCTCTTTTGGTTTCAACTTTGAGCAAGGCTAAATCTTTGGTTAGTAAAGTAATATCTTTCATTATGCTATGATTACTCAATACAATCCTCAAACGTCCCTCTTTAGGCCAGTACTTCTGTTTACCTAGGATGAAATTCTTAAATTTATAAGATCTAACAAGTTCTAATTCATCATTAAATATATAGATATAGGGTAATCGGCTGTAAGATAAAATATATAAGCCATATTGATTACTATATTTAATAATCCCCTCTGTAAAGGGTCTTTTCAACATCCAATGATTATTTGTCTTATACCTTTTACCAAAACTGAAAACCTTTTTCCTATCATTATAAACATGTAGTGACGGTTCATTTTTATCACCAGTACTTTTTAAGTTTGAACCAGAAGTTTGATTAGTTGGGGTACCACCCAAAACAACAAAGGAACTGTCAGTTTTAGCTAGTGAATAGATAATTTGTTTATTCAACTTTGTTTCTTTCTTGAAAAAACAAGGCGTACTTTCACAGTAAAAAGTTGATATCCTATCCGAGGACATGGCAATATATACCATATCATCTTTGATCGTTAAGTCGTTAGCATTTGATAACCCTCCCGGTCCTCTTCCAAACTCTGCAATATGATACAGAGAATCTTGCCTGAAATTATATTCAAAAAGTTCTTGGTTCTCAGTATCCAGTAATATCAATCGATTTTCATCTAATCCTTCAAGAACCAAATCTCCGTAACTATTTGTTTTTATGGGTATTTTTTGTGTTGCATAACTTGAAGGGTTATTAAGTATACCCTTGATCTTTTTTATCATTTTATTACGTGACAAATCAAAGGACGATTTAGTGGTGTCAACAATGAAATGTCGATAATCCAAATATGGAATCCGTTCTTCAATAGGATGAAGCTCAAGTTTTCTATTAGATTCGTTTTCTTTATTTGAACAACCTCCTACTTGTAACAGTATGCATATTAATGCTAGGTTTAATAAAGATAAGCGACAACAAAAACTCATACATCAATAATTAAATTAAAATAAAACAGCAGGTGAAAAGTAATACCTGCTGTTTTATAAATTTATCTTTTGGGAGGTTCTTGGCAATTTGTATGACCAGTACATGGTAGTTTGCCCGTTGGAGAAGCACAATTGGTCATATTATAGTTACCATCACATGATCCACCCTTACAATATGTATAAGAACAACCAGCTGTCATCCTAGCTTCGGCATTAGTAACATTTAAAAAATGAGCTGTACCCATTCCTACAATTAAAAAGAAAGCCAAAAAGAGTACACGACTAGATTTTATTAATTTGACCATAATATTTTTATCCGTTTTGCTAGTTAATTATCAAGTTTATCTAAAAAAGAATTATGCTAAACTGCTTTATTTCCAACTGTGATACTAATTTAATCGATGAAACGACCGACCACCTGCATTTTCTATTGAAAAATCTCTTGAATTTTTAACTAATCTTGTTTTCACTTCTCCACTTACCGGGCGGAACCCCTTTTATTCGCTTAAAGGCCTTAACAAAGGTTGAGGAGTTTCTATATCCTACATGCATTGCTATGCGTTGAATCGTCAATCCATCCAAACTATTATCATCTAATAGTTTTACAGAGGCCTTAACCCGTAATAAATTGATAAATTTCTTTGGTGGTACCCCCAGGTAAAACTTGAACTTTCCGGCCCAGTTGTTGCCGTTTATATCACACTCCTTTTTTACAAATGCTACTGTTAGCTGATGATTAAATAAATGTCGGTAAATGCATAATAACATTCCTTCAATAATACCCGGCAGTTGCTTTTTGTTACTTTTAACCCCAAACTTCTGATCTTTTTTACCCATAACAGGGGGGGGGATGGATTCTGAATGAGTCTCTCTTGAAATGCCTGTGATGTACATGTCATCATTTGGTATTGATTGGACTGCATATGTTGTCTCCTGATTTTACAAAAATTGACTTTCTATTTATAAAGAGATCATCGCATCCTTTCTGTTACAAAAAATACCGTTAGAATATTTTAAAGTAATGGAGCTCTCTTTAGACTTTCCAAGTCTTCAACACTTGGAAAGTCTAAAGAATCCCGGCTTTATCCCGTTTCGACGCCGAACATCGTAACGAGATAAAGCCACAGAAATCCATTCCTAATTTTTAATTCTTAACTCTCAACCGCTCTACCCATTGGAAGATAATCGGTACCAGGTATAGCGTAAGCAGCGTACTGGTAATCATCCCTCCCATCAGCGCCAAGGCTAGTGACTGACGAAAAGCATAGCCGTCGCCAAAGGGCAGCAGCATCGGTATCAACCCAAATATGGTCGTCAGGCTGGTCATTACTACGGGACGAAAACGGTGCAGCCCTGCTTTGGTAATGGCTTGGTGCAGATCTCCGGTATCGGCAAAATAGCGACGCATGAAATCGACCTTCAAAATGGAGTCATTAACGGCAATACCGGTCAATATTAGGATCCCCATAAAGGAAAGGGCATTCAAACTGATGCCCGTGCCCCATAATATTAATATGGAACCTATCCAGGCGAAAGGTACGGCAACGAGAATAATGAGCGGGTGCCGCAGGCTCTCAAACTGTACTGATAATATGATGTAGATGATTACTACACTAATGAGCAGCAGCAATCCCATATCAGATAACAACGAAGAGATACTCAAAACCGCCCCGCCCACCTTTACCTCGGTGCCTGTTTCTCGGGCGAATTTTGTCAGTACATTTTGGATCTCCTCTCCGTGCCACCACCAATCGGTAAATCCTATTTCGCTCATATAGCTGAGTACCGGGGTTTGATTGACCCGTTCGAGCTGTTCCGGCTCTGAGCTTTTCTTGATCTCCACTACTTTTGAAAGCGGTACTTTAAGGTTATTAAGGTCAAGGATGATATCTTCAGGTTCAAAAATCTGTCGATCATAGCCTACCATACGAATAGGTACATTTTCATCCTGGCGATTCCAGTCGGTAATCCAGCTCCCCCTTGTCAGTGATTTAAGATACTGCAACACCTCCTCTTCGTTAATACCGAGCCGAAGTAGCTGCTCGGTGTTAAACCGCAGTTGGTATGTCTGCAATTGCTGTTCATATTGTTTTTTAAAAGGCAGGTCCTCCCTCACCTTTTGCAGGTCTTGCTCGAGCTTGACCGCTAACTGCTCACTTTTATTCCGATCCTCATCCACCAGTCGAAATATAATTGGCGGTTCATTGGCTGACGGCAACACATTTAATGCATTTTGAGCCGCCAGTTGCTGGCCGCTCCAGTCGGGTTGGCCGGCCAAAAAATCTGTAACTTCCCGGTGTAGTTTATCGGCCATTTCATACCCATTCACGGGAATACTGATCGTAAATTTATTACGCCCTTCTTCTGAAAGGTTTGCCAAATTTGTCTGATCAGTATAGCCCCCCAGAACGCGTGTTGGGCGGTCATCGGCTTTGTATACGGCTACTTTTCGAATCAAACTTTCGGCTACTTCCCGGGTAGCGTGTAGCGAGGTATTCCCGGGCAACCGTACCTGGTAGCGAACTTTCTGAGGTTCAGTTTCGGGTAACACGCGCTTGGTTACAGAGTTAAACAGGACTGCTGTTCCCAGGAACAGCAACATCATGCCCCCCAAAAATAGCCCTTTATGACGCAGGGCCCACTGCAGACTCTGTTCATACTGATTTCGCAGGCGGTCAAAAAATTGATTAAAACCGAGCACAGTAGATTGTGCTCCTTCCTTTTTACGGAACTGTGTTACCAACACCGGTAGTATAAGCAGGGCAACCCCCAACGAGGCCAACAGACTAATAGAGAGTGTCCAGGCCTGATCCTGAAAGAAGGCTCCCTCAAATCCCCCTAAAAACACGAGGGGCAAAAATACGGAAATGGTGGTAAAAGTAGATGCGGTTACGGCCAGTGAAATTTCGCTTGTGCCTTTATAGGCCGCTTCCATAATAGAGCTGGTTGTGGCCCGGTGCCTGTTGATATTCTCGAGTACAATAATAGCATTGTCTACCAAGAGCCCGATGGCAAGGGTAAGACCACTGAGTGATACGATATTCAATTGGATATCGAAGATGTACATCACAAAAAAAGTGAGGAAAATGCTTACCGGTATGGCCACTCCAATGGTAAAGGGAGTCCGCCAATTATCCAGAAACAGGAAGAGTATGACAAACGCTAAAAGCGCCCCGTACAGTAGCGTTTGCAATAAGTTATTGATAGCATTGCGAATAAAGGTGGCATTTTCCTGAAGTACCGTAATACCGATATCCTTGTTTTTTGAGCGTAATTCGTCGAGTAGTGGCAACATGGTATCATAAGCTTCAACCGTGTTGGCCCCATACTCCTTTTTTACCAGCACACTGAGCACTTCTTTGCCATCGACCAGTGAAAATGAGGTGGGGTCGGCCTCCCCTAAATCGACTTCAGCAACATCACTGAGTTTAAGTACTCGCCCTGTGCCCAAGGTTTTAAGCGGCACCTCCTTTACATCATCTATTGACTGAATACGGCTCTGTATTTTTAATGAGTATCGGTACCAACCATCTCTCATTTCACCCGTGGAGGTAAACAGGTTTGCTCCAGCCACCAGATTTTCAACTTGGGAAAGAGATATATCGTACCGGTTTAGGGCTTTGGGACGATATCGAATTTGAACTTCGGGTTTTACTTCGCCCACTAATACCGTTTGGGCAATGCCCTCTGCCTGTTCTAAGCGACGAGACAACACCTGTTCGGCCCATCGCTTCAGGCTAAGTCGCGTGTTAAAATCAGGATTAGGATTGTCTGCACTTGTTATCCCCAGTATGGCTATGGGTTTATCGGAAGCGGTATTTTGGACCAGTTGCGGGCGTTTGGCTTGCTCGGGCAGGGCACCGCGAATCTGATCCAGCTTTTCTCGCACATTCAGGAAAGACAGATCCATATTTTGCCCCCACTTAAACTTCAGGGAAATAATGCTCTGTCCCTGCCGGGCGAACCCGTGGATACTCTCAATCCCTTGAACTGTGCTCAGTCTTGCTTCCATCAGTTCATTAATTCGCTGCTCTATTTCTCGGGGGGCAGCTCCGCTCCAGTCGGTCTGTACCAGTAACGTGGGTGAATCAACCTCGGGTAATAGGTTAACGGAAAGTTCAGTGAGCGCGATCGTTCCAAAGATGAACGTCGCCAAAATTAACATGAATGCTGCTATCGGGCGTTTTAGTAGCAATAGTCTATGATGAAATTATAATTGTACGATTATTATAGTAGAATAGATATGAATATGCAATGTGCAACTGTTATCTCTGTCAAATTTAATCTTGGTATAGGTATAAAGAGTATCTCACCCCTGTACTGTTACATTAAAATACTATAATAGACTTTTATAACCATTGATATGCTTATTCTACATACAGAGCAACGGTTATATATATGCAAGATATTGGAACATGCTGAAGGAAGTTCCCCCATAAATCGACATACTGTAATTGTGTGTGGGCACCTGTTTTATCTCTTATATTTTCGCTCACTGCTCTCTAAAAGTTTATAGTCGGTAGCTCTTAATTGTCAGTAATTTTTCTTTTAAAAAATTCTGTGAACGGTCGATGATTATTAACTGGAAACACGGTATGGAGGAGCTTTTCAGCTGCGATTTAAAATAAATGAAAAGTTCCAATTTAATATTACAATACTTAACTTTAGGCTTAATTGCTTTTGGGTGCTAAAAACCCAACGAAATAATCCATTATAACTTGTATAGGCTTTTGTTAGCCAAAAATTTAAACTAGTCAATAAGACCACATTTTGAAGTCGCTCGAATCTGTATTCGGACCCAATTCCGCACTCGTTGAAGAACTGTTTAACCAATACAAAGATGACCCGTCTTCGGTACCAAACCACTGGAGACAATACTTTGATGAAATCGAAGGGGTAGAACGTGCTGAGGATATTAAATCTGAAGCCAAACAGGCCGGCAACGGGGCCACTGCATCGGCTCCTGCACCTGCCAAGAAGAAACCTACCGCTAAAAAAGAGACCGATAAGAAGGATCAGGATAAACAGCTGCCTTCCGGGGCAACACTGGAAAAGATAAAAGGGGTTTCCAGTAAAATTGTTGAGAATATGGACGAGAGCCTGGAAGTGCCTACTGCAACCTCGGTACGCGCCCTTCCTATGAAGATGCTTATCGAGGACCGTGCTATTATTAACCGGCACCTCAAGCAGCGTAACGAACCGAAATCTTCTTTTACGCACTATATTGCCTGGGCCATTATCAAGGCGCTGGAAGAGTTCCCCAACATGAACAATTCCTTTATGTATAAGGATGGGGAACCCTATAAAGTGATTCCCGACCAGGTTAACCTGGGACTGGCTATTGATGTACAAAACAAAGATGGGTCCCGCAATCTACTGGTCCCCAATATTAAGGGTGTAGATGAGATGGACTTTAAAGAGTTTCTGTACGCCTATGCAGATCTTGTTGACAAAGCCCGTAATGGCAACCTCGAAATATCTGATTTCCAGGGGACAACGCTTACGCTTACTAATCCCGGTATGATCGGAACCGTTCAATCGGTACCCCGCCTGATGAAGACCCAAGGGACTATTATTGCTACCGGTGCTATTGATTACCCGGCCGAGTACCAGTCCATGTCGCAAGAGGTACTGAATAAGCTGGGTATCAGCAAGGTGATGAATATTACTTCAACTTATGATCACCGTGTTATACAGGGAGCCGAATCGGGATCGTTCCTGAAGAAAGTGCACAGCCTGTTAAATGGTGAAGAAGAATTTTACAGCAGTATTTTTGAGGATCTGGAGATTCCATATGATCCCCTTCCCTATGGCGAAGACACCTATGTAGGACAGCTCGACGGGCAGGGTGCTACGCTGGAACAAAACAAGCGGGCTATTGCCGTTATGCGATTGATCAATATGTATCGCACGCGCGGGCATGTGCTTGCTGATCTTGATCCGTTAAGTGATGAACCCGGCCACAGCCCTGAGCTGGACCTGGAGTATTATGGTCTTACCCTTTGGGATCTGGATCGCGAGTTTTATTGCGGCGGTCTGGGCGGTAACGAAAAAGCTACGCTCCGCGAAATCATCAACCTGCTACGCCAAACGTACTGCGGAAAGATGGGTGCCGAATATATGCACCTGCTGGATCTGGAAGAACGAAAATGGTTGCGCGAGCGCATGGAATCTACTACCAACACGCCGGACCTTGACAAGGATGAAAAAGAAGACATCCTTCACAAGCTTAACCAGGCCATGGCTTTTGAGCAGTTTCTGCACAAAAAGTATATCGGGCACAAGCGCTTCTCTCTTGAAGGGGCCGATACCCTGATCCCCATGATGCATCATATGCTCGAAAAAGCGGGTGAAGATGAAGTTGAAAAGATATTTATGGGCATGGCCCACCGGGGACGTTTGAATATCCTCGTAAACATTATGAATAAGCCATACCGCAAGGTCTTTGCCGACTTTGAAGGCAACCTTGACCCGGGCAGCATTCAAGGATCCGGGGATGTAAAATACCACTTGGGCTCAAAAGGTACTTATGAGACACAAGCGGGTGAAGAAGTTGAGATTGAGCTTATGCCCAACCCCAGCCACCTTGAATCGGTAAACCCCGTGGTAGAAGGTGCTACCCGGGCTACCCAAGACCATGATGGCGAGAACGCAGAAAAGAAAAATGTACCAGTACTCATTCACGGCGATGCTGCTTTTGCCGGACAGGGCGTTGTAGCTGAGACGTTGAATATGTCGCAACTGGATGCCTATAAAACGGGCGGAACAGTGCACATCATCATCAATAATCAAATTGGTTTTACCACCCTGCCCGAAGATGGACGTTCTACGGAATATGCTTCGGATATCGCCAAGATGATTCTTGCACCAATTTTCCATGTAAATGGAGATAACCCGGAAGAGGCTGTCCATGCTATACGGATGGCATTTGAGTATCGTCAAAAGTTTGGGAAAGATGTTGTTATCGATCTTATCGGTTTCCGTAAGCACGGCCATAACGAAGGGGATGAACCGGCCTTTACGCAACCCGGCATGTATAAAGAGATCGACAACCATCCAACGGTACGCGATATCTATACCGAACACCTGCTCGAAAAAGGTGAATTTACCGAAGAAGAGATGCAGGAGATCTTTGATGAGTTTGATGAACTACTGCGTGATGCTTTTGAGGACGCTAAAAATGCTTCTCCTCTTGAGGTATCAGACAATATGATTGATCGTCATGAGACGAAGCAGGAAGACCGACCGGAATATCCTGATACCACGTATCCCGAGGATGAGCTCAAAGATATTGCTGTTAAGTTAAATACGGTTCCAAAAGATTTCGATGCCAACCCCAAGCTGCTGAAACAGCTGGCCAAGCGTGCCGAAATTGTTGATAAAAATGAGGAGAAAATCGACTGGGGCTTTGCTGAAGCACTGGCCTTTGGATCCCTCCTCAAAAAGGGTACAACAGTACGCTTGACAGGACAGGATGCTGAACGCGGAACATTCTCTCATCGTCATGCTATTTTGCACGGTACCGAAACTGATCAACAGTTTATTCCCCTTAATAACCTTGAAGAAGACCAAGCTCCTTTCTTCCCCTACAATAGCTTACTCAGTGAGTTTGCTTGCGTTGGGTATGAGTTCGGATACAGCGCTGCCAGGCTCGATGCACTGGTAATCTGGGAAGCACAGTTTGGTGACTTTGCCAATGGAGCCCAGGTTCAAATTGACCAGTTTGTTTCTGCAAGTGAAGCTAAATGGGGACAGAAGTCAGCACTGGTAATGACCTTGCCACACGGCTATGAGGGCCAAGGCCCTGAGCACTCCTCGGCCCGCTTAGAACGGTACCTGCAGCTCTGTGCTGAAGATAACATGCAGGTTGCCAACCTAACTACCCCGGCCCAGTATTTCCATATTCTGCGTAAACAAGCCAAACAAGATGATAAGAAACCACTTATCATTATGTCACCTAAAAGCTTGTTGCGCCATCCGCTGGCTACTTCCAAGGCTTCTGACTTGGCAGAAGGTGAGTTTAAACCCTTTATTGCTGACCAGGAAGTGGAAGACAAAAAGAATATTGATCGATTGGTCATCTGCTCTGGCAAAGTCTATTATGATCTTTACAAACAGCGCCAGGAAGATGAGATCGACAATGTAGCTATTGCACGCTTAGAACAATTTTATCCATTTCCCGATGCAGATGTCAACGATATACTCTCTGAGTATGATCATGTTGATGATATTGTTTGGTGCCAGGAAGAGCCTAAGAATATGGGCGCCTGGACCTTTGTATCGCCTCGTATTTCGCAAGAGTTACAAGACGGACAAAGTCTGCGTTATGTAGGACGTCAAGCTTCTGCTTCTCCTGCCGCGGGACATAAGAAAGTCCATAAGGCAGAGCAAGAGAAGCTGGTTAGCGAAGCTCTTAACTAGCACGCAACCAAATTCTGCTTTATTATCCAATTCAGGGGCGTATTTTTCGATACGTCCCTTTTTTATTGCTGATACTTTTCCAGAATACCCCCCCCGGACTTTTAAAGTGCCGGGATTTGTAGTTATAAAAAAGAAAAGCCCTGAACCCAACTAAGGTCCAGAGCTTTCAAAAGAAGTAAAATAATAGATGCTTTTTAACGCAGGCCGTTCTTCACACCTTTGCAAATGCGACTGACAGCATCATGGCTGTGCAGGCTTTCCATATGTACACAACGGATGACGAAATCCTTAATCCGTTCTTCATCATTCAGCTCTTCGTAGAGAAGACGTGCCGCATCTTCCACAAACTTCTGGTATGCACCATTCATCTCTGCAAAAGCCTGCTCATCTTCACGCTTAACCATTACCTGTGTTTCCGTCATCAATGCATCCTGGCAATGTTGAACCAAGTCTTCAATAAAGATCTCCTCATTGAGCTCCACGGTAAGGTTCGCCACACTACGCTGGCTGTGCGGAATACTTACCACTTCACGCTTCTCGCGGGCATGCTCAGAAAGTTCGTATGAGCACGGGCAGGCACTGCTATATTCAAAGTCGAGATGGATAAAACTACGGAAATCGCCATTTGTGTTCATCGTCCCTTCAATGGCAACTGTATAGTACTGGTAGCCTTCTAAACCCGAACGCAGGCTTTCCTGAGAAATAGGATAGTTAAAAGACAGCCGTAAATAAGCTGACTGCGAGTCCAGGTCTTCGCGGTATTTTTCCAATACCTCTTCCAGTTTATCAGGATGAAAAACATCATCCTGGAACTCATAGAATGAGCGCATAATACGGCTCATATTAATACCCTTCTTACCGGCCTCCAGCCCCACATAGCCATCCACAGAGGTTTCAAGCGTAATAAGCTCACCATCGGGCCTTGGATACTTTAGGGGCAGCTTAAAATCCGAAATACCAACTTGTTGGATGGGTACATCGGCTCCTTCAATAAGTGAGGCCGGTCCATTCTGTAAGTCGGGTAAACTTGCCTTATAATCGTCAGAAACTGTAAAAGTTGGATCGTAGTAACGTTTCAATTTTGTAGAAATCATTCGTTTATACTGCAATTCTATAGTTGTTGATCAAAGAGCAGGAATCTCTTTATTCAGGAGATATGGACAATATTTGGCCGAGTTTCGTTCGGTTTCTTCCAGTTCAACTTCATATAAAAAGCCGTTTCCGTTGGTCCCTTTTTTTATGGGTTCTTCCAGCTGATGATAAAAAACTTTCACCAAATTTTCTGTGGATGGTAAGATTCCATCTAAGAAATCCACATCGAGGTTAAGATTCTTGTGGTCACACTTATCAACTATTGTTTCTTCAATAATGGATTTAAGCACAGAAAGATCTATCACATATCCTGTTTCTTCATCTGGTGTACCTGCAACGGTTACCCTGATGATGTAATTGTGCCCATGCCAATTTTCGTGGTTACATTTCCCAAATGTTTGTTTATTCCATTCATCAGATTTATCAGGGTTATGTAACCGATGGGCAGCATTAAAATGTGCTTTTCTAGTAACAAAAACCAAAGTAGCTGTATTTATTTTCAGAGTTTAAAATAACAAACACTCACAACGATTCTATAAAATCGAAGGTTCCCGCCTTTTTCAATTATCAGATAAAATTATCACTACAGACGATCTATATCAAATAAAACCTAAAATAAAAGAAGGAGGTCCCGGATCAACGGAACCCCCCTGTGATCAGCACACCTCACACATTGCATGTGAGACAATATTTCAAAAAAACATCGTGCTTATATGGGCCATTTTA
Organism: Fodinibius halophilus; assembly: GCF_011059105.1. Classification (GTDB taxonomy): domain Bacteria; phylum Bacteroidota; class Rhodothermia; order Balneolales; family Balneolaceae; genus Fodinibius; species Fodinibius halophilus. The sequence goes on from NZ_JAALLS010000005.1 coordinate 25,404, forward strand.
CCCAGATTCCTTCATTCACCCAGTCCCATTGTGTTCCTGATTCACCAACAGCACCTCGGAAAGATACGTCGTCGAACCAACTGTCACTGGGGGCCTGCCCTCCGGAAAGATAAGCAGAACCTGAAGGTAGACTGTAATCGTAGTTGCTGGGATTATTGAATAAATCGGCAGGTTTATCAGATGATGTATACTCATAGACTGCAGAATATCGCGACTCATCCGATGAAGCCCATGGGCCATTGTTTTGGAGAACAAAGTTTTCAAGGACAAGATCACCGGAATCGTAGTTTTCGTAGGTATCATCATTGGCGTTGTTTTCTCCGTCAAGGTAGAATGGGTTCCCAACAAAGTTGCTCACAATGATATTTCGGTATGCTCCCTGGAGACCTTCACGAAGCTTGAGTCCCATATTATCTTTTCCGGAAGCAGTATTCTTAGGAGCGATAACCGTAGCATTTGAAATATTGGGGCTTCCCGGTCCACTTCCCTGGTCGCAATCAGCTTCGTCGGCACATCCATCATTTTCAAATCCTTGGTCAGCACCATCTCGCTGCACAGCTAACCAAAACTGTCCTTTACCAGACCAACCTTGGTCGTAGTCAAAGCTATCATCATCAGCACCGTAAACAACCAAATACTTGATATCAACCGTACCACCAAAGAGCTCTATACCATCATCACTAGAACCGAAGAGGTTAACGTGATTGATGTTCGTTTCACTTCCAATAGAGTACAATGTTAATGATTGCAACTCAGATCCAGCGTTGATACTGTAACCGGCATACTCAATTCGTACGTACTCCAGAGAGCCACTGTCATCAGAATCATTGAAGTTACCATCAGCATCTGCACCATAGAAAATATCTTGCTCAATGCCTTCAACAGTACCTTGTCCCCCCGGAATGTTGTTAGAGGCACGACCGGTCATGATAATTCCACCCCACGAGTTAATCTGCTTTCGATCAGAAGTAAACACAATAGGTTGATCAGCCGTACCTTCGGCAACCAGTTTTGCGGTCTCGCGAGGTTCGCTAAAGTTCTGGTCGTCAGATGCCAGGGTATAAATAGCCCCAACCTTGTCATCATTTCCGTTGTGGTATTCGAAAGTAACTTCCACACCGGCCTCAACTGTTAGAGTAACGCCCGGCAGTACAAAATGTGGACCTACAAGGGTAGTATCATTGCTCCACGTTTCATCAGCAGCAATTTTAGTACCCGGGAAACTCGCATAAGGCTCTGGAATTTCAGGTTGCGGTTCACTGCTTATTGCGAATTCTGACGTTGTAGCTGATTCCCCATCAACAGACACTGTAATAGGACCTGTTGTAGCTCCTTGAGGAACAGTTACAACAAGCTCAGTAGCTGAAACAGAAGAAATGCTTGCAGTTACGTCCCCAGCAAAAGTAACGCTGTTATCATCAGCATTGTTGGCAAAACCGGTACCGGTGATAGTTACCTCATCACCCGGTTGACCAGCAGTGGGGTTAATAGACTCAACGGAAAGAGGGTTTGAATCGGGACCATTAGGGCCGTCATCGTTACATCCCGTAACAATTACAGTTAACGCAAGAACAAGTGCACTTGCAACTTTTGTAAAGCTAAGTTTCATGATAGATTGATTAGTTATTTAGGGTTGATTTCTACTAAAGGTTGATTATAAGATCTCTACTTTAAGAAACGGTTAACTGGAAATGAGTAAATGATTATAATTCTCACTATCTAGAATGATAATTTTAACCCAAAATCGAAGGTGAGCCCCGGCTTGTACTTATAGGTGACAAAGCCTCCCTGCTCATAGGTTTTGGTATCATTCAACAGGTTAGAAACCGAAAAGCTTAACGTTGTGCTACCGGCGCGGTAGTCTGCCTTCAAACTCAGATTATGAAATGGCTTTTCATATTCATCATCCGGATGCAAAGAATTTCCGATTGTTACAATTCGTTTTCCGAATGTGTTGTAATTCGCTGACAGGTCCAGATTCCATTCCAGGATGCTGTAATATGCCCCAAAGTTAACGGTGTAGGGAGACTGCCCGAACATAGGCCTTGCTTCATTGGCTACCCGATCAACATCTTTCTTCTTAACGGTTGTTTCTGAAAAAATAAACGAGGCATTTGCTACCAATTGTAATTCGGGTAACACATTTTTACGGCCTTCTACTTCCAGCCCGTAAAGCTGAGCTTCTTTCCCATTCACAAACTTTATTTCAGCACGTTCAAAGATGGGCCGATATATCTTTTCAATGGGATTTTGGAAATCCTTGTAAAACACACTCAGTGCAAACAATTCACCAATATCGGGGTATGTTTCGAAACGAAGATCGTAATTGGTAATCTTGGTACGTTTCAGTTTGGGATTTCCAATCAGCTTCTCTCCACCAATGAAATCGGTAAAACTGAAGTTTGAGATTTCACGAAAATCGGGTCGAGCCAATGTTTGCGAAAAAGCTCCGCGCAAGTTTGTCTTATCACTTAAGCTGTAACTCAGATTTACAGCCGGCAAAAAATCGGTGTTCTCTACATTTGATATTTGAACCAGCTGCTCTCCCGAAGAATTTGAGATTGGTTCTTCGTAGGAAACCTCTTGGTCTGAAATTTCTACACGAGCCCCAACTTCCAGGGTCGTATTTTTAAGGGCTGTCCATACCGTACTAAGATATCCGGCCCACAAGGTTTGGTCGCCTATATAAGAGTCATCTGGTACGGTGTTTTCGCGGATCTCCAAGACCTCATTTTCAACCAGTTCAGGCCGTAGTGCAATACTGGGATCTGCATTTTTATCTTCTTCTGGGTAAGCCGGCGCACTAAAGTCCGGGTTATCCACATAGGTAAATCTACGGGCATCAAAAGAACGTTCTTTAATCATTCCCGATCCGCCTGCTTTTACTTTCAGAAAGGGAAATGGCTTTAGCTCATAATCTACTTCGGCAGAATAGTTATTGTCTTCCTGGTTTGCGAAATAATGGGTATTCCCCCCCTCACTGCTACCAAGATTAATTTTATAGTTTACGACATCATCAGTCGTTCGATCATTATAGAGCGTAGTACGGCGGTCTGGTTGATCTCTTTCAGCCCGACTATAATTGATATTCGCGGAGATACGAGATGAATATAAACGCTCTATATAGGTATCAAATTCTATAGCAGTAGCGAAAATAGCTTTTCGATCGAAACTAGAAACTGTTTGTCGAGGAGTACTATTTTGGTAGTTATAATAACTACCCGTTAATATACTGCCGCTGTTCTCCAGTGAGTTCGAATACAGGTTCTTGAAACCGATCTTTGTTACATCGTTGGGCTTGATGAACAAATTCATCATGCCACCGAGTTTTACATTTTCAGTACCGGTACTTTTTTCAAACTTAGAGATGTAAGAAGCAGTATTCTCACTGGCCGTTTGTAACTGGTTCAGGGTCTCAGCGGGCTTGTACTGTCGGTCGTACTTATAATTAAAATTTGCTACCAGCCCAATTGGCATTTTATCCTGGTTATACTGATTAGCATAACTAACACCTATCTTTTGTGAAGGCAGAGCTTTTTTGGAATCACGAATTGTCCAGTCTGTATGTACCTGATTGGCGAAACGGGCCTGTCCTTTTGTAGTAGTTAACCGATCTCCTTTTACCATACTCGGCAAGGCCCGTTTTCCACTGTCAAATCCGATAAAATCTGTTGCGCTTCCCGGCGAGTACAGCATATCATTAAAAGCCGATATGGTATTGAGGCTTGTTGAATAGCTGAGCGTTAAATTCTCTGCATCAGGGAATTCACTCGTGGTAATCTGAACAGATCCACCGGAAAATTCACCGGACTGGTCGGGGGTAAAGGTTTTCTGTACAACAACGTTGTCAACCAAGCCACTGCCAACAAGATCTACAGGGGCTTCCTTTTCTGTAGGACTCGTAGAAGGTACCTGGGCCCCATTCAACTGGATATTGCTGTACCTGTTACCGAGCCCGCGTACATATACATCATTGCCATTTACCAGGGAAACACCGGTAACACGCTTCATCGCAGAAGCCACATTCCCATCACCCGTTTTACCCAAGAATTCAGAAGAAAGTCCATCCTGAACTGCTACTGCTTTTCGCTGAATAGATAACAGGCCTGCCTCATTGTTAGAGCTGGCCCTGGCAGTAACTTTAACCTCTTCCAAACCAATAGTTTCTGGCTGCAGAGTGATATTCAACTTTGTTTTCTGACCGCTACCTACTTCTACACCGGTTATCGTTTTCTTTGCATAAGAAATATATGAAACGGTAATTGAATAGAAACCGGGTGCTACATCTCTTATAGCATATTTTCCATCAAGATCTGTAGCGGCCCCTTTGGTTGTACCTGTTATTGATACATTGGCTCCGATGATAGCCTCGCCCGTTTTAGCATCTACAACTTTACCCACAATTTTACCATTGTCGGCCTTATTATTCATTTGAGCGTTACCAACGGAAACAAAACAAAATAACGCTACGAAAACTATCGTAGCAGATTTTCGAAGAATTGTTAATTTTAAAGTATTCACAATAAGTGTGCTGATTTATGTTTCGGTTCTGTCCTTAACATCACATGGCAAGGATAGCACACTTAAGTTGCAGAACTATTATCTCACAGTTATGACTTTGTTATTCTTACTTTAAGAGATTGTTAAGAAGGGCAGCTGCAGTTTTTTAAGGGAGGTGTAAAATAATGATGCACAGCCTCTTAAAGAGTGTTGTGCATCATTAAAACAGAGACTAAAACTAAAGAATACGGTTTCGGTTATTCCTCTTCATCTTCAGTTGGTTCTTCTTCGACCTCGTCTGATACAGCCATTCCATTGATAACTTCGGCATCAAAAATACCTTCGGGGTATTTCCCTTCGGGATGGTCACCGAGCAACGCTTTCAAGTCATTATGGTCAATAACTTCTTTATCAAGCAAGGTCTCGGCCATTTTTTCAAGTTGATCTTTGTGCTTGATAAGTAGTTCTTTGGTCCGCTCATAATTTTGTCGGATAATTTCTTTTACTGCCTTGTCAATATTTTCTGCCGTCTGCTCGGAATACTTCTTGTTGAAACCGTAGCTATTATCGGGATTCTGTGAGTCTTTTAGGGAGATGTATCCCAGCTCTTCGCTCATCCCATATTCAGCTACCATCGCAAAGGCCATATTGGTAATGCGTTCCAGATCGTTTTGAGCACCGGTAGAGATACGACCAAAAATAACCTCCTCGGCAATTCGTCCACCGAGAAGTGCACAAATTTTATCATTAAGCTCATCGGTAGTCATCAGGAAGCGATCTTCCAACGGTGTTTGCAAGGTATAACCTAAAGCAGCTAACCCGCGAGGTATAATACTTACTTTCAACACCGGATCAGTATGCTGTAGGTACCAACCTACAATTGCATGTCCTGCCTCATGATAAGCAACAATCTCTCTTTCTTTAGGACTGATAAGTTTATTCTTTTTCTCCAGCCCTGCAATTACACGTTCAATAGAATCCTGGAAATCCTCCATCTCTACCGCATCTTTGCCACGACGAGCTGCCATTAACGCAGCTTCGTTACAGAGATTGGCTAACTCGGCACCGGCAAAACCGGGCGTTTGTGAAGCCAACAGTTTCAGTTCAATATCGTCGGACAGGATAAGATCTCGGGTATGCACTTTCAGCACTTCTACCCGTCCTATGAGGTCCGGTTTATCAATAACGATCTGTCGATCAAAACGACCGGGACGCAGGAGTGCCGAATCTAACACATCCGGACGGTTGGTCGCCGCCATAATAATAACTCCGTCATCACTATTGAACCCATCCATTTCACTTAAAAGCTGATTTAAGGTATTTTCACGCTCATCGTTTGAGCCCATTGACATACCCTTACCACGGGTTCGACCTATGGCATCAATTTCATCAATAAAAATAATACAGGGAGCCGTTTCTTTGGCTTTTTTAAACAGGTCGCGAACTCGTGCTGCCCCAACTCCTACAAACATCTCTACAAAATCCGACCCACTTAAGCTATAAAAAGGAACATCTGCTTCTCCGGCTGTTGCTTTTGCCATTAATGTTTTTCCGGTACCGGGCGGGCCTACCAACAACGCACCTTTGGGGAGGGTGCCACCCAACTTAGTAAACTTTTTGGGGGTTTTTAGAAACTCAACAATCTCTTCGACTTCAGCTTTAGCTTCTTGCAGACCTGCTACATCTTCAAATGAGGTTTTACTTTCACTCTGTTTATCATATAGAGAGGCCTTGTTTTTCCCAATATTAAGTACTTGCTGGCCAGGGTTCATTCGCTTAAAAATAAATACCCAGAAAGCAACAGCTATAGCAATAAACACTAACCACACAAAGAGGCTGCTGAACCAATCTTCCTCTATTTGGACATCATAAGTGACCTCATTTTCATCCAGGATCGGTCGAATCTCATCTCCATCCAACATCGTTGTGCTAAAGGTATTGGGTGCCTCCGTATCTATTAAGGGAAGTGGATCTTCTACCGCGTTGGGATCTTTAACAATTCCTTCTTCTACAGCTTTGCTGCTATATTCACCGGTGATATAAGAGCCGTTTTTTATAACAATATTATCTACATACCCTTTCTCAACGTATTTCAGAAAGGTGCTATATTTTATGCGGCTGCCATCAGATGTATTAAAGGCATAAAACTGAATACCCAGCAGTACCAATAACAGGACAACATAGATCCATATAGGAAATTTGGGGATTAAGTTATTGCCCTGTTTCGACTTCTTTTGATCTTTACCGGTATTATCGGACGGCTTGTTCTTTTCTGACATTGAATCATTCATTAACAATTGAATCTTATCTTGATAAAGATACGGCAAATTTACCTATTCTGCGTACTTCCTTAACTACTTTTCTGAATCAATATTTAATAATTAAGAAGTAATCCTAAAAAGGTGTGTATACCTTCTGTAATACTTGCCTGTTAAGAATTTGTCTCGTCCTCTTCTCCAAATGTTACCACTCCCCCTTCAGCCTGTTGCATACACAAGCCCTCTTCTTTATCTGTAATTTTACCTATAACCACAAAGTCCTGGAATTCATCTGCCAATGTTTCTACTTGTTCCTCAGGAAGGGTAAACATCAGTTCATAATCTTCTCCACCATAAAGCGCATAACGGTCTACTTCTTCACGCATCTCATCAGCAACGGTTCTGGTATCTAAGGCGATGGGGAAAGCTGCCTGGTACACATAACTTCCAACATCAGAAGCACTGGTTAGATGCTGCAATTCACTTACCAACCCCTGTGTAACATCAATCATTGCGGTTGGTTTAAGGCTTGACTCACCAATTTGCTCAATAAAGTCGTTACGTGCAGCCGGTACCAGTTGTCGTTTTACTACATATTCATAATCATCGAGGTCAGGCTGAAAAGAGGTCTGCTCTTCCTGTTCCTGCCAAAACTTCTTCTCACGCATTAATATACGGAGCCCGGCAATTGCCCCACCAAGGTCACCGGTAACACAGATGGCATCGCCTACCTGTGCTCCCTTGCGATAAATAATGTCTTCTTTTGCAACTGATCCGTAACAGCTTATACTTACGGATAATGTTTTATGCGATGCGGTAAGATCTCCACCAACAATTTGGAACTGGTAATCTTTAGAAGCCGCTCCTATGCCCCTATAAATCTCTTTTAGCATATCTACCGACAGCTTATTCGGTACAGCCAAATCTACATTAACAACCTCAGGAGTACCATTCATGGCATAAATATCACTCACTGCAGCAGTGGCAATTTTATAACCTAAATGATGAAGAGGTACGTAGGTCAAATCAAAGTTTACTCCTTCCATAAAGGTTTCGGAAGTTGTAAGTTTAAAATCATCCTCTCCTTTTAATACGGCCGCATCATCTCCATACCCTAATTTTACTGATGGATGCTCATATTCGGCATATTCCATCAGTTCATCAATAAGTTCAGTTCGTCCTAAAGATTGTATCGTTCTAAAAGAATCGTCTTTCATAGTTTTTTAGATAATAAAAAAGGCAGGCACAATAACTGTGCTTGCCTTTTAAAAATTAAGTGTGAACTTTGCTAAGAGCGTAAGCCTGTGGCTTAGTTAACTTCCTGCTTGGTAGAATAATTGATACGCAAGGTACCGGCCTCACGTAGTTCCTCCTGAATATCGGTTATTTTACCAAACTCTGCCTCATCATGCACACGAAGTGAAACAATGAGTTTAGGTTGCTCTCTTAACTTGTCGTACATAATGTTACGTACCGCAGATACGTCATCGATAATAGAGTCATCAATCTGGATCTTGGTTGGACCCAATTTATTTCCCGATAACTTTTGCGGCCCTACATAGATGTAACTGACAAGTCGCTTCTGTTCAATTTTTTCAATGTTTTCTGCTTTCGCGAAATCTACCTTTACCTGTAATGTAACCTCTCGCAGTACTGTTGTCACCATAAAGAAGATGAGCAACATAAATACAACGTCAGGCATTGCGGATGTAGGTACATCCTGACTGGTTTTGGCAGATTTTTTCTCAAAATGTCCCATAGTTAAATACTCTTATTGATTGGGCTCTGCGATTGAAATTTTCTTAGGATACATATCCTTCACCTTCTCGTGTCGTTCGCTACCTTCCTCTAAACGATCATAAGGCACGCCGTAATTAGACTGTGCAGCTTGGTTTCGAAGTTCAGCATAAGCACCCATTACCTCATCAAGCATATTAATGTAGACGTTGTAAGGGGTATCTCGTTGCGTCTGAATAGACACAATTGCTTTATCAGGGTTGTCCGATAAATTAGGATCCTGTCCCCGATTGGTGATAAACTCCTTCAGGTTACGCTTGACCTGTGTTACAGGTGTTGGCTGTGTTTCTTCGGTACCCATTAAGACTTGACCCTGTGCATTCACAAGGATCTTCATCATATTCCTTTTTTTAATGGGTGGGGGCTCCTGATCTTCTTCAGGTGCTGGAGGTAGTTGCAATCCAATACCTGTATCAACGTCAATCGTTGTTACAAGCAGGAAGAAGATAAGCAACAAGAAGGCAATATCCGCCATTCCTGCTCCACCAACTTCCGGATCTTCTCGTTCTCTTTTTTTTCCAATCATTGGTTAAACTCTAATGTTTATAGATTAAATGTACCGCGCAAACCAGTAAGAAGCATAAACAACAACATTACGGCCATCATAAATAACATAGTACCGATTGCTGCTTCTGTGATAGTTCCAGCGATACCGTAAGCGGCACCGAAAACGACAAAAGGAACAAGCATAGATATTATCTTCTTCTTGTCCTGTTTGCCTTTAATCAGGCTTTGGATTCCGGAAATAACCATTCCTATCACGCCCAGCGCGATCAATCCCAAGCCTAAACCTATTGCTATAGATACAATCATAATATTAGGTAGAATTCGTTAAAAAGGTAGTAGTTGTTAACTTATCTTATTCTTCAGACTCAGAAGGATCTACGATCTGCTCGCCTTCTTTGAGCATAACAATAGAATCAATAAGCGTGATAGAACTTTCTTCCATCTCAGAAATCAGACGGTCAATTTTAGACACACAGTAATTGTAACCGATCTGGAGAATAATACCTGCGAGAAGTCCACCTGCAGTTGTCAAAAGTGCTACCTTAATACCACCGGCAACAAGCGTAGGCGAAATATCACCTGCTTCTTCAATAGCATCAAATGCCTGAATCATACCAACTACCGTACCGAGGAATCCGAGCAGTGGGGCAATGGCAATAAACAGAGACAGCCAAACAAGCCCTCGCTCAAGGAAACTCATTTCGATAGAACCATAAGCAGAAATTGCTTTCTCAGCGGCTTCGATACCTTCATCAACACGCATCAAACCTGCTTGGAAAACAGAAGCAACGGGGCCCCGTGTTTCGGCACAAAGTTCTTTAGCAGCAGAAACTCCGCCTTCTTGGAGAGCCTCTTGTACGTCAACAATAAATTTACGTGTGTCAATATCGGCTAAGTTCAAGGTAATAATACGCTCCAGGAAGATGGCCAATCCTAAAATTAAGGCGACAAGGACAGGCCACATAAAACCACCCTCATTACCTTCATTAAATTTTTCAACTAGTACATTAAAAAATCCTTGGTCCACTCCTGCTTGAAGGAAGAAGAGAGTTATAGACGTTGTCATACGATTACTCCGATTAAATTATATTAGTTATCTGTTAATAAGGGCTCACAAAGATGCAAAATGATAGATCATTTTAACTAAAATGTCAAAGAAGGTACATCCTTTTTTTAAATAAACTTTTTAGTATTAAAAACTTTAACAAGTTAAGAACATTCAGGAATTAATTAATTCCTGTTTGGAAACCACTATTTCTTTTCCCGTACTGTTGCAGACCGGCATCCAAGAATTGTTGAAACTCTTCTTTATCAGCATAACCTACGAGCTGTTGTAGAATGGTTTCACTTTCCGGGTCAAGAACTACATAGGTAGGTAATGCTACCGTACCGGTAAGTTCAAACTGAAAACGCTGGTTTGCCGGCCCTTCAGATCCATCATCCGTATATAAACGCACCAGCTGCATTTTTGCAAATCGTTTTTTAATTGATTCTCGTGGAAAGACATTAGTTTCCATAGCGCGACAATTCGTACAAGTATAGCCTGTAAAGTCAATGAATACAGGTTTATTTTCTTGTTTCGCTTTTTCGCGTGACTCTTTATAGTTACTTGACCACATCTCAGCTTCCGAAGAATTGGCAGATCCCCCTCCAAGCTGTGCGAAAGAGCGAACCACACTCACATCGGTAGCTTGTTTTGGAGGAAGCCATGCATCCCATATTCCTAAGGATGCTCCCATCAATCCGGGGATTAAATAAAAGCTGAACAAGATAAAAGGCATAGCCAACATTAACCGCCCCGTACCAATTTGTTTAGGCTTGGAGTCGTGATTAATGGCATACATCCCCAGTACATAAAACCCGGCTAGTAGAAAAATAGCAATCCATGTTGCAATGGCAAAGGGTCGTGAAATCAATCCCCATTCCCACACGAGGTCAGCATTTGATAAAAACTTAACTGCTGCAGCCAACTCAATAAAACCCAAAAGCACTTTAACAATATTCATCCAGGACCCACTCTGTGGCAGAGACTCTAGCCATCGTGGGAAGAGTGCGAAAACCACAAACGGGCTCGCAAATGCCGCTGAGAAGCCGGCCATTCCAATAATGGGATAAAACCACTCCCCTCCTGTGGTAGCAGCTAGCACCCCACCTACAAAGGGTGCAGTGCAAGAGAATGATACCGCACTGATTGTTAATGCCATAAAGAGAATACCAATAACTCCAGAACTCTCATTACTTTTTCGGTTTAGCCAATTCGTAAGTTGATGGGGCAGCCGTAATTCAAAAGCTCCCAACAAACTAACTGCAAAAACAACCAGTATTGCTGCTATAAATAGATTAACCCACGGGTTAGCCGCAAACTGATTGGCCCCCGAAGCGCCTAGTATCAGCGCCAGTAAAGCCCCTAAAATCGTAAATGTAAGAACGATAGTTAGACCGAAACCAACAGCCTGCCATACAGCCTTTCCACTGCCCTGCCCCTCTTTTTGTTTTGAAAAGAAGGAAACAGTTAACGGTATCATAGGAAACACGCAAGGGGTAAGCAATGCAGCAAAACCCGCCGTTAGTGCGATCCACAGGAAAGAGAAAATTCCGGAGCTTCCCAGTCCGGTGCTTGCATTATCGCTACTGCTAACAGATCCGTCACTTTCGGCAGAAGGAACTGTACCGATTGAAGATTCTTCTTTTGTATCTGCAGCTTCTGCCTCCTCAAAGCCCTGGTAAGGGCTATCAGATGTACCACTTATATTTATGGAATGAGTAATAGATTTCGTTTTGGGGGGCAGACAGGTCTTATCATCACAAACCTGGTAAAGCACCTCAAGGTCTACCATTACAGAACCAGAAGCATCTTCTCGGAATGCTACAGGAATAGTAAACGTAGCTTCTTTGGTATGCCAGCCCAGTTCTGCATTAAAGTTCGGATCCATCTCTATTACCGGTTCCGATTCGGTAACTTCTCCAGCAACAGCCATCTTACTATTAGCTGATGTAAACTGGGTTGGGTAAGGACCGGCATCAGGATCGTTTGCAACAGAGTATAAATGCCATTTTCCATCTATTGAAGCTTTGATAGTAAGCTCAAAAACTTCGCCTGCCTGAACGGTTTCAGGGGCATCACTTACAGAATAAGAGACAGGATCTAACATCTGCCCCTGAACAAAGAATGGGGATAACACCATTACGATGATCCCCATTATCTTTATAATCGAATTCCTCATTACCAAGAGGTTAAGTTGAACGCCGAAGCGTTTTAGTTTTTAACCACCCAAACCTTGATTTGTGCTTTAATCTCACTGATCAAAGTAATAGTGGCGGTGTATTCACCTAACGTTTTGATGTCTTGGTCTAGTTCAATCTTACGTTTATCGATGTTAATATCTCGTTCTTCGAGGGCATCAGCAACATCTTGGTTCGTTACTGAACCGTGAATACGCTCATCTTCTCCTACAGCAACAGGAATAGTTACCGAAGTAGTTTCCAGACGTTCTGCCAGTTCCTGAGCATTCTCAACAGTAACTTCTGCACGACGTTCCGCTTTTTCTTTCATCGTTGCAATCTGCTTGAGTGCACCGTCGGTAGCCATTACGGCTTTACCTTGGGGAATCAAATAGTTTCGGCCGTATCCGGCTTTTACTTCTACGATGTCGCCGGCATCACCGAGCTTATTAACATCTTCTCTTAAAATTAACTTCATGTATTTATTAGCCATGGGAATAGAAAATCTTTGTTATCGAAGGTTATCTGCTACATATGGAATCAAACCGAGAAATCGTGCTCGCTTAATAGCACGCGACAGCTGCCGCTGATATTTAGCGCTGGTACCGGTTACACGGCGGGGAAGAATTTTTCCCTGATCGTTCATAAAACGCTGTAGCAAATCAGTATTTTTATAATCGATATATTCAATGCCCGCTTTTGAAAACTTGCACTCACGGGTTTTTATGTGCCCTTTTTTTGGGTGTGATGGATTCTTAATCATAATAGAAAATTGTTGTATTTATTGAGATGAATTAATCTTCGTCGTTTTCTTCTTCATCTTGCTCTTCGACAAAGACCGGAGGTACTTCATTCTTACGCTGCTGTTCACGATGACGTAACATTTTTGCATCATACTTCAACGTCAAATAACGCATAATATGATCATCAATGCGAAGTGCTCGCTCTAGCTTCTCAATAAGTTCTCCGGGCGCAGTAAAGTAGGCATTTACGTAATAGCCACTGGACTTATTGTCCATTTCAAACTCAAACTTTCGGATTCCCCACTCGTCAACTTCATCAATTTCACCGCCATTATCTCTGATAAACTGGGTGAACTTCTCAACGATGCCTTCATACTCATCGTCTTCTAAAACGGGGCTTATTATATATGTTAGTTCGTAATAGCTTCTACTCATAGGATATGTTTTCCTTTGGTTGTTCCTTAACTGAAACAGCCGACGTGGTGACTTTCACTCGTCAGCAGGCACGCAAAAATAAGCTTTTTTAATACTAATTCCAATCCTTAACTTTATTGTTCACTACCCTAAAGCCAGCGCCGGTATGATAAAGTATTGTATGGCTTTTTTGACTTTAAACTTCATTTCCGGTTTACTTGTTATATTATTACCTAAAGGTATAAACTCGGTTTTATCTTTGATTCGTGAAGTACCTTAATATTGATAATCACATTCAAAGCGTCATAAATAAACCGTTGGCTAACATCATATAGTATTACTTGTGCTCATCTGTACTAGCTGCATTAAAACCGTATTTAACGAGTACAATTGAAACTTATAAAACAGGGTTCTATTCTGGTTTAATAGATATTTAAAATAGAGAACCCTAGTCCACCGATTTTATGGAGCATCAACAGAGAATACCAAACAAAAAACAGTACCAATGCCAGACTCTCGTCAAATCACCCATCTGTTAAACGATATCCGGGAAGGCACTGAAGAAGCATATGAAAAGCTTTTCCCGTTGGTCTACCAAGAACTTAAGCAGTTAGCTTATTCTAATTTACAAGATGAAAGAGATGACATTACCTATACCAAAACTGCTCTTGTCCATGAGGTATATCTTAAACTCGTACAGCAAGGGAGGTTGGAAGTTGCTAATAAGAACCATTTTTTAGCTATAGCTGCCCGTTGTATGCGACAAATACTGGTTGACCATGCCCGAAAGAAACAAGCAGAGAAAAGAGGCAATAATATCAGAGATATTACTTTTATCGATGAATTATTGAAGGTACAACAAGAATCTGATCATATTGTAGAACTGGATAAAAAGCTTAAAGAGCTGGAAAAAATAGATGAACGAATGGCCCGGGTAGTTACTCTTCGTTTTTTTGGGCAAATGACCGTCTACTCTACCGCCAAAGCCTTGGAGGTATCGGAACGAACGGTAAAAAGAGACTGGGCCAAAGCACGCGGATGGTTATATAAAGAGCTAAAATCCGAATAATGAGAAACACCATTATTCATGAATAAACAAGAGTGGAAAGAAGTAAATAAAATTGTTGATACTGCCTTAGATCTGGCTAAAAACAAACGATCTACCTATATCCAAAAGCGCTGCCAGGGCGATCCAGAAATTCAGCAAAAGGTAAATGAGCTTCTGGAATCAATTGATAGATCCGGGGCCGAAGCATTCTTAGAGGAAACCCAAGCCTACCCTAACCATTTAGCGGCAGATTTTTCAAAACAGCATAACAACCGGACCGCATCTTCCCTGGTGGGTACAACCATCGGTAAATACAAAATTATTGAATTAATCGGCCATGGAGGAATGGGGTCCGTTTATTTAACAGAACGGGGTGATGGAGCCTATAACAAAAAAGTTGCTTTAAAACTACTTCAACGTGGCATGGGCACCCCTTCAAATATTGCCCGTTTCCAACGCGAGAGAAATATATTGGCTAACCTTGACCATCCAAACATTGCTCGACTACTTGACGGGGGCGTTACCGATAATGGACTCCCCTACTTAGTGATGGAATATATAGAAGGGGTCCCCCTCCTGGAATATTGCCAAAAACATACGCTCAGTCTGAGCAAACGTCTACAGCTATTTAAAACTGTTTGTGAGGCCGTACAACACGCCCATCAAAATGCAATTATTCATCGCGATTTAAAGCCCGGCAATATTTATGTCACCGGCAATGGAACGGTAAAAGTGCTTGATTTCGGCATTGCTAAACTCTTAAAACCAGCCCCCAAAGAAACACTTTTATTTAAAACTGGCACCCGTGATCATATACTCACGTTGGGATATGCCGCCCCAGAACAGTTTGATGGTAAAACTATTACTACAGCTACTGATACCTACACGCTGGGAATACTGTTCTATGAGTTATTGACAGGTAAACATCCTTTCAATATCAAAGACAAAAACCCATCTAAAATTGAGAATCTTATTCTCAGAGAGCCTCCTGAAAAACCTTCAAAAAAGGTTAAAAAATTAAACAAAAATGAACAGACTGCAATTGCATCACACAGAAATACTAATCCTTTGTCTGTGATTCAGAAACTCAAGGGAGACCTTGATGCCATGGCCATGAAAGCGCTCCGCCAAGAGCCTGAAGATCGATATCTATCTACAGAACAATTGCTTGAGGACCTGGACAGGTATAAACGATCTTTGCCTCTTATTGCCCAGCGTGATACACTGCAATACAGGTTTAAAAAGTTCGTCAAACGAAATCGCCATATTATTATAGCTGCAATTCTAGCTATAGTTACAATAATTGGATTTGGGCTGTACCATATCAATACGATTGAGGAAAAACGCCATATTGCTGAAACCGAAGCCCAAAAAGCGGAAACTGTTAAGGACTTTTTAATACAGATGTTTGATTCAGCAAACCCCAAAGACAATACGTTTGAAGGGAAAAATTTATCTGCTAAAGAGTTACTAGTTAAGGGTAAAAATAGTATTTCGTCGAGATTAAACACACAGCCCAAAATATCAACAGAGGTGTTACTTGCCATTGGTAATGCAATGAGTAACATCGATGCTTTTGAAGAGGCGGAAACAACATTTAGAGAAGCTCTCAAAAAAAGTGCTAGCACAGCACGTTCATTAGAAAATAAGACCCAGGCTCTTGTTAGCCTTGGTAACCTTGAAGCAACACGAACCAACATTGATAAAGCATATCAACTGGCCCTGGATGCAAATAACAATTTGGATAAGATCTCCTCTCCGTCCACGACCTTGAAAGCCTCTGTTTTTAGCTTATTGGGCAGACTGAATGTAGTTAAAGACAATTATGAACAAGCGAATTCGTATTACGAAAAGGCAAAAAACATCTATGTAAATGCGGGTAAAACAAGCAGCGAAGATTATATCCAAATGCTGACCGGCTACGGAAAGTCCCTAATATATGTTTTTGATTTTAAAAAGGCCGAAGAAACCCTACTTAAATCAAATGAGTTATATCTCAAAAAGTATGGAAAGCCCACCATGACTATGGCTGAAAACTATAAATTTTTGGCATGGACCAATCGCGAAATGGGTGATTTTGAAGCTTCAAACCGATATTTCGAAAAATCGATAGAGCTAAAAAAGCAATTGGCCGGGAAAGAAACAATATCTACCGCGCTTTCAATATATCACTTATCCAGAAATTATACCCTGATGGGTAACTATGGGAAATCAAAAGAGCTTGCTAAAAAAGTATTGAGTACTTTTCAACAGATTACTGACCCACCAAATTCTTTTACTTTGCGGGCTAAAAACTACATTGCTATCGCAAATTATAACCAATCTAACCTCGTAGAAGCTCAGAAGTTATTCACTGAGGTTATTGCAAAGTACACAAAACTGAACGGAGAAAACCATATGAGCGTTGCCGGTCCATCTTCTCATTTAGCCGTTGTATATCAAAAGATGAACGACTACCAAAAAGCCATACCACTTCTGGAAAAAAGTATTCGCATTAATGCTGACAATTTGGGTGAAGAAAGTCGGGGTGTTGGTGTAGATATGTTAAAGCTTGCAGTAGTTTATCGAGGGATGGGTAACTATGAAGAAGCACAAAATTATTTCCGGCAGGTAAAATCAATATTTAGTGAAGAAGTCCCCAAAAACCATTATCGAGAGGGGGAGTTTTATTTTCAATATGCTAAACTAAAACGTGATTTGAACCAGTACTCTCAGGCTCAAAAGTATTTTCAGCAAGCATTTGAGGTCTATCGAGACAATTTTGGAAGAGATAATAAATTGACAAAGAAAGTGAGATCTTATATCGCACAATCAGCAGAAGTATCTTTTCAATGAACTAACAAGAGACAGTGAGTGCCTCAGATAGTTAAAGAAGTACAACTTAGCCACCAATCAAGGCCACCCACTCATTGGAATAATATGAAGTAAGCAGATTATGCAGGTCGCCAAATGCAACCCCCAGATACACTGTTAAAGCCGCCAGTACGATGAGTGTAGAACGAAATAGTAAGCCTGACTGTACAAGTGGTACATCTTTGTGGGGCTCGCGGAAATACATATATACCATGGGGCGCAAGTAATAATACACACTTGCTGCACTTGCAAGCACACCAATAATAGCCAGTGCAATATATCCGGCATCAATAGCTGCTGCGAAAACCATATATTTTCCAATAAACCCTACAAATGGTGGAATACCGGCTAAGGAGAATAAAAAGAAAGAGAGTAATACGGCCATTAGTGGTCGCTTAAATCCAAGACCGGCGTAATTATTTACATCAGTGAAATCTAATCCCTGCTGACGCTCATAGTATGCGACGACCCCAAAAGCACCTACGTTCATAATAGTATATGCTAACAGGTAAAAGAGTACAGCACTATAGCCTGCTGTTGTCCCTGCTGCCAGCCCTACCAGCAAATATCCTGCGTGTGCAATACTGGAGTAAGCCAGCATTCTTTTGATGTTATCTTGCACAAGGGCAATTAAATTGCCAAGAACCATCGTTAAAATTGCAATAACTTCTATCAGCTCTCCCCACTCTGCCGTTTCGGCCGGTATCATCTTTGAAAGAATGATCATCAGTGCAATAAATGAGGCCGATTTTGAAGCCGTAGCCATGTAAGCCGTAAGCGTGGTGGGAGTTCCCTGGTAGACATCAGGGGTCCACATATGAAAAGGAACTGCAGATATCTTAAAGAAAAAACCAGTTAACAGTAATGCAGCTCCTGCTACAAACAAAAGATCGGTGCTGGCTGCTTCTGCTATAACGGGAAGTGATAATGAGCCCGTTGCTCCATATAAAAGAGCCATTCCGTAAAGTAGAAAGCCGGTAGAAAAAGCCCCAAGTAGAAAATATTTAAGAGAAGCCTCAGCCCCGGTTTTTCGGTTTTTAAAAATTCCTGCCAACACATAAAGACAAATTGACATCGTCTCGACCCCAATAAAAATCATGATAAGATCATTCGCACTCGCTAATGCAACCATTCCTGTAGTTGCAAAAAGCACCATGGCATACACCTCACCAAAATCGTGATCAATGGCACTAAGGTACTCCCGTGAGATTAACACACAGAAAAGTGCGCCAAACAAAATAACAGCATTCCCGAATGCAGTAACGCCACCGTATGTGATCATTCCGGAAAAAGCGATACCTGCCGGCTCAAACATATCAGTAACTGACAAGACCAATCCGGCCAATAGCGATACTACCGAAAGACCATAAATGGCACCGTGGTCGTCTTTATAAGAGTCAATGACAATTCCGATGAGTCCGGCTACACCAACAATTATACCGGGTAAAAAAGCGTTGATATCGTGTAAGTAATCCATGCAGCTAATTAGTTATACAGTGACTCGATGGTTTTTGCGAGCGTAATATCTTTTCCGGTTACCTTGCCGCCGGCATCGTGTGTGCTCAGCGAGATGTTAACCGTATTATAAACGTTAAAAATTTCTGGGTGATGAACCTGCTCTTCGGCTTCAAAAGCGATCCGATTAATAAATGCTACCGCATCGCGAAAATTATCGAAACTAAATTCTTTGCTGATCTTATCATTTGCATGTTCCCAACCGGGAAGACTCCCCAGTTCATCTGCAATCTTATTATCAGAAAGTGGTTCAGCCATTGTACTATTTATTTTTTGTTTTAGATGCTAATTCATCTGTTACATCATACAATGTTGAAGCCCATTGTGGTAGTTCCTGAGAGTTTGCTGACTGTTTGATAGCCATTCTCTTTTCGTTGGATGATTCAAGCAGTTCCTGCACTTGTGCCTCAGAATACTGGGTGAAATCTACAGGTCTGATACCGATCCAGATCATAAAAACAACTAACGGTACCAATAGACCAATCTCCCGGGCATTTAAATCTACCAGTTTCTCGTGCTTCTCATGCTTAAGCGGGCCAAACATCACACGCTGATACATCCAAAGCATATAAACAGCCGCTAAAATCACTCCCAGTGCGGCAAATACTACAAAAGCGTTTTGCGGTAGCACTTCGGAACTAAAGGTTCCATTTAAGATCAAGAACTCGCCAATAAATCCGTTTAAGCCAGGCAATCCTATAGATGCCAATGTTGCAATCATAAACATGACCGCAAAGACGGGGACTACCTTAGCAATTCCACCATAATCTTTTATCTGGCGTGTATGGGTACGATCATATATCATTCCCACAATAAGGAAGAGGGCACCTGTTGAGAGCCCGTGATTAATCATTTGTATAAGTGCTCCCTGCACTGCGATAGTGTTGAAAGCAAAAAGCCCCAATACTACAAAACCAAGGTGGCTCACAGAGGAATAGGCAACAAGTTTCTTGACATCTTTCTGCACCATAGCCACCAACGCTCCATAAATAATTCCAATAACTGCCAGCGTTGCTAAATAAGGAGCAAATTCAACAAACGCATTCGGGAAAAGCGGCAAACAGATTCTTAATAATCCATATGTACCCATCTTCAACATAATAGCAGCCAGTACTACAGAACCTGCAGTAGGAGCTTCGGTGTGCGCATACGGCAACCAGGTATGGAAGGGAAACAGCGGAACCTTAATACAAAAGGCTAATGAAAATGCTAAGAATAAATATGTTTGTTCAACCAGCCCAATTTGGTAGGTATCCCCGGAGAGGAATCTCCAATCAGTAGAAAATTGATATCCATCAATAAATGACCCTGCATCGTAGCCAACATAGATCAAACCTACGAGCATGATCAAAGAACCAACCAGGGTATAAACAAAGAACTTTATAGTGGCATGGATACGATTCTTTCCACCCCAAATACCGATCAAGAAATACATTGGGATTAGCGAAAGCTCGAAGAACACATAAAATACGATAAGATCGAGCGATGCAAAGACTCCCATCGAGGCCGTCTGCAACAAAAGCAACATGGAATAATAACCGGCCAAGTGCTTTTTAACTGAATCCCAGGAAGATAAAATTACAATGGGTCCCATTAGGGTCGTTAGCATAAAGAGCAGAAGACTCAACCCATCAAGTCCCAACAGGTATTTTATATCCAGTCCTGTTAATACGGGATTACCCTCTGTCAAATATTGCGCAGTAGAGGAATTAGCAATATCAAAATTAAACAGTAACGGCAGGGATAATGCGAATGTCGCCGTTGTGACGATCAGGCTTATCCATTTAGTAGCTTTGTCACTGCGGACAGCCAAAATTGCGGCAATCCCTGCTAGTGGTAAATAAATACAAATATTTAAGAGTAACTCCATTATCAGTTCTTTTTTACAGGATCAACATACTTAGTACAAGAATAACTCCGAGAACAAGTGCCAGCGCATAGGTACTGGTAACACCGGTTTGGATATAGCGGAAGACACTTCCGAAAAGTCGAACAACGCCCCCTACTGTATTTACAATACCGTCAACAACCTTCATGTCAAATTTCGCAAGTCCTTTTTCTGACATACGAACAACAGGATTTACAACTACGCCCTCATAAAATTCATCGAGGTTGTATTTCTCTTTCCAAGTCTGATACAAGGCTCCAAATCGATCGGCAAGCTTGGCATCAGACTCTTCGGTAGCTCCGCTCCCGTACATGCGATAGGCAACAAAAACACCGGCAACAGCGATAGCAATGGAAACAAACATCAGTATCCATTCGGCAGAATGTGAAAGCGTAAGCCCATAATCTGCGGTTACCGTGTACAACCAATTATGCAAAAGATTGATATGCTCCTCTTGGTGGGTAAAGGTTGCCAACAAAAAGTTGGGAACTCCCAAAAATCCGCCAACAACCGACAACCCACCTAACGTCCAGAGTGGAATCGTCATCGTCTTAGGACTCTCGTGCAAATATTTTTCCGCTCCGGCAGCTTCACTAATCTTTTCCGGCAGTTTAAAAGATCCGTTAAAGGTTCCGAAAGTGAGGCGGAACATATAGAAGGCTGTTAAGAATGCGGTCACAATTCCTACGCCCCAAAGGAGCAAGTACAACGAACCGGCGAACTCACCAAAGCCGGCATTGAAAGTAAACGCTAATATTTCATCCTTTGAGAAAAAACCTGCCAGAGGCGGTATCCCTGCAATGGCAATAGTCGCAATTAAAAATGTCTTATAGGTAGATGGCATATATTCTTTAAGCCCACCCATAAAACGCATATCCTGTGGATCAAAATGCACATCCTTACCTTCATCATGTAATCCATGCTCTACATGCTCCATAGCATGAATTACAGATCCGGACCCAAGGAAGAGACAAGCTTTAAAGAAAGCGTGCGTCACAACATGGAACATGGCAGCAGTAAATGCACCGGATCCAAGCGCCAAAAACATATAACCGAGCTGCGAAACGGTTGAATAGGCCAACACCCTTTTAATATCGTTCTGTGTAATCGCAATAGTAGCAGCAACAATTGCTGTTAACGCGCCCACAACAGCGACAATCATCATTAATTCCGGAGATAGCACAAACATTTCGGACATCCGAGAAATCAGGTATATACCTGAAGTTACCATCGTAGCGGCGTGGATAAGAGCAGAAACAGAAGTCGGTCCGGCCATCGCATCAGGCAACCACACAAAAAGTGGTATCTGTGCACTCTTACCGGTCGCTCCAATCAACATCAACAAACCGATCCAGAAAGTATCATCTGCAGGTATAGCCTCGAGGTTTGCAAGTACTACATCGAAATCAAGACTGCCCACATGCTGAAACATCAAGAACATGGCAACAAGAAATGCAAAGTCCCCTACCCTGTTATACCAAAACGCTTTGCTCCCGGCGGCGGAATTTGCCATATCTGTGTACCAGAATCCGATAAGCAGGTATGAACACAAGCCAACGCCTTCCCAACCTAAGAATAGCAGCAGCATATTGTCTGCTAACACGAGATTGAGCATTGCAAAAATAAAGAGGTTCAGGTAAGCAAAGAACTTCCAATATCCTTCATCGTGCCACATATAGCCGATAGAATACAGGTGGATCAAAAACCCAACCCCTGTCACTACCAAGGCCATCATTATAGAAAGCTGGTCCAGCTGATAGGCAATATCTACACTAAAAGACCCAACTTCGATCCAAGTGAAGAGTTCGGCAAAAATAGGTTCTGATCCCTGCCCCATATTTACAAAAAAGTAAACGGCTATGGCAAAAGGAATAAAGACTGCGAGATTTGAAATCGCTCCAATAAGTCCCTTCTTATCGCGAAAAGACTCGGAGTATAGACCCAGCAGGCCATTGATCAGAAATCCCAACAGTGGGAAGAGAATAATAAGCGTAGTAAGCGTAGTTGCAGAATCCATTAACTATGATCTTTCAGATTTGTATCCTCATACAATTTTCGGCCCAAATGTAGCCATTACCCTAAATTTTCCCAAGGGTAAATTCACAAGTGGCAAAGATACAAAAAAGTGAGTGAAGGTAAAGAGTTTTATTACTGTTTAGACCCATTTTAGAAACAGCCATTTTCGCTTCTAAGAAATCTAATTTGATCACTTTCTAAATAAAAAAGGCGGCCTACAACAAGGCCGCCAATAATGAACTAAACTTTCAGGAGTGTATACTACCACCGAAGCAAATTGATCTTGCCAATATCCACCGAAAGGTTATTTCGGAAAATGGCAATAATGATGGCCAATCCTACTACTGCTTCTGCTGCTGCAATCGCCAGTGAGAAGAAAACCAGTATTTGCCCATCAACATTTCCGTAGTGGCTACTAAATGAGATCAGCGATAAGTTTACCGCATTCAACATCAATTCTACGCACATAAATATTACAATGGCGTTTTTTCGAATCAATACACCAACAATTCCAATACAGAACAATAGCGCACTGAGCGCTAAGAACCAATCAATACCAATCATTTATTACCCTCAGTTCTAACTTTATGTTGTGCTATCATTATCGCTCCATTCATAGCAGCGGTCAACAGCATAGCAATTATGTGAAAAGGAAGTATATACTTTGAAAAGAGCACATCCCCTATCGCTTCTACCGTTCCTGCCTGGGCCATTTCCGAAGAAATGGTCGGTAAGGTATCAGAAAAACTGCCAAGGCTGTATAAGATCTGAGCAAACACCCCTACTCCTAATAAGAAAGCTACAAAGTATTTTACGCGTAACTTACTAAAGAGACTTGTTTCCTCATCAACATTCAGGAGCATAATCACAAATAGGAATAACACCATAATAGCACCGGCATAGACCAGTACCTGTATTATTGCCAGAAATTGTGCCTGGAGTAACAAGAAAAGCCCTGCCAGCGACATCATATTTAGTACCAGGAAAAGCGCGCTATTGACGGTATTTTTACTGATTACCATCATCAGCGCAGAAGCAACGGCCAAAACGGCCAGAAAAATGAAGAAATACGTAATCATATTTATCTATTTATTTTGGTGGCTTCAAAGGTAGATAAAATTAAAAACCTCATCAACAAAAAAGCGAATTTGTTTCCATTCTTTATAAGCAACTTACTCTTGGCAAAGGCTAAATAAAATTACCAAAAATAAATAAGGCCACATATGCCAATAATCCAACAATACCAGGCAAACGGATGAATTCCTTTTGTTCGGAGAAGGATAATCAAGTACTTCAATGCAATATATCCTGATACAAAAGAGGTAATAAAACCAACCGCCAGATCCCAAAATGCGGCCATTGGGATACCTAACTCTATCATTGTTTTAACTTCCAAGAGCATGGCCCCGGCAATAACGGGAATAACCATCAAGAAAGAAAAATTTGCTACCTCTTCTCTTTTTATCCCCAAATAAAGCCCCAATGAAATGGTTGAGCCCGACCGGCTGATGCCTGGCAAAATGGCAAAGGCCTGCGCAAGACCAATACCAAAGGCACTGCCGGCACCTAAATTGTTGGGGAACCTTGTTCTAAACTTGGTGGCAAACAATATACCCCCTGTTACCAAGAGCATAATTGAAACCATAAATGGATTAAGAAACACATTCTCAATGGTATCCTTCAGCGTCAAACCCACAATAAGTGCGGGAATCATACTCAGTAAAATAAAGCCACTAAGTTTGATGTTACTGTCAGTAGATAGTTTATTGGAAAAATCAGAGGGATTAATAAGTAATTCCCAAAGCGAGCTCAATATGCTGGTAATCTTTTTGCGATAGTAGATGAGGATACTGCACAGAGTACCAAAGTGCACAACAACCTCAAATGTAATACTTTTACCCAGCTCTCTACCGAGCAAAGCCTTTCCTAATACGAGGTGTCCTGAGCTGCTAATGGGAAGGAATTCTGTTAATCCCTGAATGAGTCCTAATAAAAAAGAATCTATGATTTCCATTTATTACCTTTAGGCGTTTATATTAGAGCGAAAGAAAATAGTTATAACTCATTTGAATTCTAAATTAACAATCGAACTTCTGCTATGGAGAACCCTTCAACATCAGTAGATATGCAAGAACTGGGCGAAAAAATTAAAAAGTCCAGTGCCTTTATTGAAGATATTTACAAGGAATTGGATAAAGTTATCGTCGGACAGCGCTATATGATAGACCGGCTGCTTACTGGTTTACTTTCTGATGGGCACGTACTGCTCGAAGGGGTACCCGGCCTTGCCAAAACCCTAACCGTATCTTCACTGGCAAAAGTAATTAACACTAAATTTCAACGCCTGCAATTTACCCCTGACCTACTTCCTGCAGACCTTATCGGTACACTTATTTACAACCAAAAAGAAGCTGAGTTCACGGTAAAGAAGGGCCCTATTTTTGCGAATATTATTTTAGCGGATGAGATCAACCGATCTCCTGCCAAAGTTCAGAGTGCACTCTTGGAAGCTATGCAGGAGCAACAAGTTACCATTGGAGAAGAAACGTTTAAGCTTGACGATCCTTTTCTGGCACTGGCAACTCAAAACCCGGTTGAGCAAGAAGGTACCTATCCCCTGCCCGAAGCCCAGGTCGATCGTTTTATGATGAAAATCAAGATCGACTACCCCAATGAAAGTGAAGAGCTTGAAATTATGCGCCGGATGGCCAAGACCGGGCAACAAGAAGAGTTAAAACCTGTTATTACGGTTGATAAAGTATTGGAGGCTCGTGAGGTCATTAATGAAATCTATATTGATGAAAAGGTTGAGCAGTATATTATAGATCTTGTTTTTGCAACCCGAAATCCTGAAAAGTATAATCTCGATGACCTATCTGATCTGATTAATTTCGGTGCTTCTCCCCGTGCTTCTATTAACCTAAACCTGGCGGCTCGGGCACACGCTTTTATGGCACATCGTGCTTACGTAACCCCCGAAGATGTGCGAACCATAGCGATGGATGTGCTTCGCCATCGTATCATCCCTACTTTTGAGGCAGAAGCAGAAAATATCACTTCTGAAGATCTTATTGATAAAATTATGTCTTCGGTACAAGTGCCATAGACTCCATTTCAGCTCGATTTTGAAAGCCTGTAAGGTTTATTGCTAATATATATTTGTTGTGTATGTTAGTTTCTAAATAAGCTTTACGGGCTTTTCTATTTTACATTTGAAACTATTCTGATCTCTTTATTACTTAATATCACTTGTTAACTCAATCCACTATTTATGGATATCAATTTTGTCTCTCGAAAAGACATTAACATCTCCAAGAAGAGCTCTTCAAAGTACAGGCCGCTTCTAGAAGCTATCCAACAGCTAGAAGCCGGGGGCAAAGCGATTCAGGTTTCTTATGATGACAAAGCGGAACTTAACTCTATGCGTAATGTTATATACAGCTATAATCGGCAGGAAAACGAAAACGTAAAAACCAGCAAACACCCTGATAAAAAGGTAGTCTTCTTTTTTTTAGAAGATGAATAGTGTCAAGAATCTTTTAATAAAAGAAAAGGCCCGGTGTGGATCCACACCGGGCCTTTTTAATTTTTACCAAAGAGTGTATTCAATACTACTCTTCTTGGTCATCAGCCTCTTCTTCCTTTTCAGCTTCTTCGGCTTCAGCTTGCTCACGGAACTTCCGTGCAGCCTCTTCCTTCTGCTTGTCAACCATCTGCTGCTTAAGATCAGCGAGACCAGACATTTCACCAAGTGTAGGTGTACCTGTTTCGGTTGATTTTTTACTGCTGCTGCTCTCAGGCTTGCTTCGTTCCTTCTTCTCTTTAGGTTCAGAAGTCTCAGCTTTTTCAACGTCTTTCTCACGTTGACTGAGCGTAATGTTTTTGTTGGTTTCATCCAACTCAATTACAAACGCTTCTACACTGTCGCCATCTTCGAAGATTTCAGACGGCTCCCCGTCTTCTTCGGTCTTACTGGCTGGCAAGAAGCCTTCAAGTCCATGAGGCAGAGAAATAAAGGCACCTTTTTCGGTAGTCTTAGAGACTTCACCTTCGACCTTGTTTGTTCCGCCGTACTCTTCAGCGAATGTCTCCCAAGGGTTCTCTTCAATCTGCTTATGACCAAGTGTAATTCGACGATTTTCAAAGTCGATCGCCAGAATAATAACTTCGATCTCTTCATCCTTGTCGATAACCTCGTTTGGATGATTGATTTTCTCAGTCCAGCTCAAGTCAGAGATATGGATGAGTCCGTCAATACCGGGTTCGAGTTCAACAAACACACCGAAGTTGGTGAGGTTGCGAACAGTTCCCGTATGCTTGGATCCAACAGGATATCGCTTGTCGATATCTTCCCAAGGATCTTTTTCGAGCTGTTTAACACCAAGAGAAATTTTCTTCTCCGGTTCATTCACATTCAGTACAACACAGTCGATAATATCATTCTTGCTTACGAGCTGTGATGGGTGCTTAATGTGCTGTGTCCACGACATTTCACTAATGTGGATAAGCCCTTCAACACCTTTCTCAAGCTCAATAAATGCACCATAATCAGCGATAGAAACAACACGACCCTGCACCTGGATATTTTCAGGATACTTAAGGTCAATTTCGTTCCATGGATGTGGCTGCAACTGCTTGAGTCCGAGCGATACTCGCTTAGAATCTTCATCGAAGTCGATAACAGCGACGTTAAGTCGTTGATCCAGAGAAACGATCTCTTCGGGATGTTCAACACGTCCCCACGAAAGATCTGTAATGTGCAAGAGGCCGTCGACACCACCAAGATCGATAAAGACACCGAAATCGGTAATATTTTTGACAATACCTTCGAGTACCTGTCCTTCTTCAATAGTAGAAAGGATCTCTTCGCGCTGCTCTTCGAGATCAGACTCGATAAGTGCACGGTGAGATACAACGACATTTTCTGCCGACATGTTGAGTTTAACAACCTGGAATTCCATGGTTTTGCCCACATAAGCATCAAAGTCTCTTACCGGACGCACATCAATTTGCGATCCGGGTAAGAAGGCATCGATCCCCATAATATCGGCAACCATACCGCCTTTAATACGACGCTTAATATGACCTTCCAGAACTTCGCCCGTTTCAGCAGCACGTTCAATAGTCTCCCAAGCGTGCAAGATATCAGCCTTGCGACGTGAAAGTATAAGTTGTCCTTCCTGATCTTCAACCTTATCAAGGAATACATCAACTTCATCACCCGGTTGAAGGTCTTCAACGACCTCATCAGGAAATTCATTTGCTTGTACAATTCCTTCGGATTTAAATCCGATATCAACAATTACGTAATCTTCATCAACAGAAACGACACGGCCCGTTACAATCTCTTTTTCTTCAATTTCATTGAGCGTGTCTTCATACATATCTGCAAGCTGATGAAATTCTTCATCAGAATAGTCTTCCGATGCAGCCTGCAATTGGTCATAAGTATAGGTTTTTTCACCCTCTTCTACATCGCCGGAGAATGAAGCAATTTCTTCAGCTTCCGGTTCCACACGTACTTCTTCTTCGGTGGTAGGGTCTATTGCAGCTTCTTCAGTAACCTCTTCTTGGGCTACTGTAGCCTGCTCTTCTTCGTTATTTTGTTCTTGTTTGGGTTCGTCTGTCATTATGTGTTTTAGTTAAAATTACCGCATCCCGAATAACTCGGGGTGGGATTAGTGTTCGTATTATAGTTTACATTCGTATTTAATCTTCAATCCGTTGCTTTACTTTCCAACAAATTTCATCGACCTGTTGTTCAAATGTCATAGCCGTGGTATCAATTTCGATGGCATCATCCGCTTTTTTAAGTGGATCAGCTTCACGGCTTGCATCTTTCTGATCACGCTGAGCTATGCTTTCTTTGACTTGCTCAAACGTCAGATCAGGATTTTTGTCTTTGCGTTCATCAAAACGCCGCTGGGCACGTTCATCCAAATCCGCCCACATATAAAATTTCAGTTCTGCGTCAGGAAATACCGCTGTTCCCAAGTCGCGACCTTCTGCGATATATATACCTTCTTTTACCACATCTCGCATGAGATCATTAACAAATGCGCGCACATCAGGCATTGCTGCTACTTCACTTACATTCTCAGCAACAGCTGCTGTTCGAATATCATCGGTGACTGAGCTGCCGTCAATAGCTATATGAAACAGCTGATCACGATAATAAAATGAAATATCTTTCTTTTGTAATAAGCTAAAGAACTTTTCTTCTTCACAGCCAGCCTCTAAATAAACAAGCGTTACCGCTCTGTATAATGCCCCAGAATCTAAATACTCAATACTTAATCTGTTGGCTACGGCCCGTGCTGTAGAACTTTTTCCTGAGCCGGCTGGCCCATCGATCACTATGATCATAATCGAAAGTCTCCTAAATTACCCTTCTTTTATTAAATTTTCAATGATTTCTTGTATAACATTACCAGAAATTTTAACTTTGACGTCTTTCTGATCATGGCGAGGAAGATGATACGAATTAATTTGAAGAACTGATAAGAACATTTTATAAAAATATGCCACAACATAAGTCAGCAGTAAAGCGAGTACGTCAAAACGAAAAACGCCGTCAGCGTAACCAGGGGCAACTGTCTAAGATGAAAACCTTAGTCACAAAAGCTCTGGAAACAACGGACAAAGAAGAAGCTGAGGAAGCTTTTAAAGAAGCCAGCTCTTACCTTGATAAGATGGCTGCCAAAGATCTTGTGCACGAAAATTTCGCTGCACGCAGAAAATCAAAGATTGCAAAGCACGTTAATAACCTGTAAGCACTGAAGTATCTTGGCTGACCCGAGCACAAAAGCACTTCTTGTAATTCTGGATGGTTTCGGGTTAGCCGAAAATCCCGAGGTAAGCGCTATTGATAAAGCGCAAAAACCATTTATTGATTCCCTTTTTCGGGATAACCACCACTCTAAACTCTCTGCCAGCGGTAAAGATGTAGGATTACCCAATGGGCAGTTTGGCAATTCGGAAGTTGGCCACCTTAATATAGGGGCCGGGCGTATTGTTCCCCAAGAGCTAACGCGCCTCAATACCGCTATTGAAGACGGTAGCTTTTTTGAAAACGAAACCCTTTCATCTGCTTTTGAAAAAGCTGAAGAAAATGGGCGTATCCATATTATGGGCTTATTTTCTGATGGCGGCGTGCACAGCCATAACAACCATCTGTTTGCCTTATTGAAATTTGCTAAGTCTCAAGGTATCGATAATACCTACATTCATGCCTTTACAGACGGTCGTGACACATCGCCCCACGGAGGACTTGAATATACCAAAGAGTTTAAAAGACAGGCTGAACAAATTGGTACGGGTAAAATCGCCTCCATCATTGGTCGATATTATGCTATGGACCGCGACAACCGATGGGAACGAACGAAATTAGCTTATGACCTTCTTGTGCACGGAGAGGGGCAGAAATTTGACGACCCGGAAGAAGCCCTGCAATCATCTTATAAAGATGATATTACCGATGAGTTTATAAAACCTAAACTTATCGACCAATCATCCGACTCACGCATACAAGAAGGGGATGTGATTATTTTCTATAATATCCGTGGTGACCGTGCACGACAAATCACTCGTGCCCTTACCGAAGATGGATTCAATAAATTCGAAGTAGAAGACAACCTGGATCTTCATTATACCACTTTTACTTCTTACGATGATACGTTCCAACATGTAGAAGTAGCTTACCCCCCATTGGCACTCAAAAATACGTTAGGAGAGATAGTAAGCAAACACGGCATGCAGCAACTCCGTATTGCTGAAACTGAAAAATATCCTCATGTGACCTACTTTTTTAATGGTGGTGAAGAAGAAGCGGTTGAAGGCGAACATCGGATCATGATTCCCAGCCCACAGGTAGCAACATACGATCTGCAACCTGAAATGAGTGCACCCAAAGTTACTGACGCACTTTGCAAACAGCTGCAGTCCGAAAAATACAACTTATGTATTCTCAATTATGCCAATCCAGATATGGTTGGCCACACCGGAGATATGGAAGCTGCTATCGAAGCCGTTGAGAATATCGACCAATTACTGAAAGAGGTAGTAGATACAGCAACCAATCACGACTACAAAATTTTGGTCATTGCGGATCACGGAAACGCCGATTGCATGATTAATGAAGATGGCTCGCCTCATACGGCGCACACATCTGCCGATGTGCCAGCACTTATTATCAACGAACCGCGAGCCAAAGAAATGCGCGATGGTATTCTAGCAGATATTGCTCCTACTCTGCTAAAATGTTTAGATCTTGAGCAACCCGAAGAGATGACTGGCACCCCTCTCTTTTAACTGTTTGGGAGCTCCTAAGTACCTTCCCTGCAACCCCCTCTTTCTATAGGATATAAGCAATTTACGACTGCTAATACCCTAGCCTCCCTTACCAGTTTGTGCCAAGTAGTATAATCGCATAATTTTCAGTTCTTCATAACTTATTTTCCCATCAAGTTCTTCATGAACCGGGCGCAACAGATCAGTGCCACATTTTTTGTAGGCCTGCCAAACGATATTTTGCTCTTCTTTGTCCAGCCCACTGATTTCCGGGAACCCTTCGGGGCGCAAGGAATTACCCTCCCTGTAATAGTTGCGGAGATGTTTGAGAATAGTGGACAGTTTAACATCATATTTGGCCCTCAATTCCTTGATAGATTTTCCCTTGTTATAGGCTCGTCCAACTTTATGATGACGTTTCTTGCCGGAGGTTCCCGCAGACGACCGGGATGACCTGCGGGTCGTGGCCTGCCTTTTTTTCTTTTCCGCAATACCATGTTCCTCGCAGTACTCCTTAACTAGTTTCCCGAAAATTGCACCATACTTTTTAAGTTTGACCGACCCCACCCCGTGAATAGCACGCATACTCTTTTTTCTCTGGGGAAAGTAATAGGCCATCTCAGTAAGCGTAGTATCAGGGAAGATTACATATGGCGGCACATCTGCTTCATCAGCCAGCTCTTTACGCTTTTCTCGCAGTTGTTGGAAGAGTACTTCATCATAATCGATCTTGTTCGCCGAGGCTGCTGTTCGTGAAGCGCCCCGGCCGGTATTTTTCTTCCTGCTTTTCACCTTTCCATGCAACGTTTTTCTACCTTTTAATAGCTCGATTCCTGCCTGTTTAATCTTCAAACTTCCATATTCAGGGTCGCGCTTCAAAAAATTCTGGATAAGTAACTGCTGGGCCAATCTCTTCCATTGTTTTTTAGACAGCTCGCGTCCAATGCCATGGGTTGAAAGTTCATCATGTCCGTGTTCCTTTATTTTTTTAGCCTCTGATCCCCGTAAGATGTTAGCGATATGAGTAGCCCCAAAATATTGATCAGTACGCACAACACAGGAAAGGAATTTCTGGGCCTGAACCGTCAGGTCTTGTACCTGTTTGGGTTCTCCAATACAGTTATCACACATATCACAATTATCAGGGGAATAGGTCTCCCCAAAATACTCCATCAATGGAATGCGACGGCACTTGTTGCTCTCAATAAACTGCAGCAGGGCATTTAAATGCCGTTCAGCTATCTTCTTCTCTTGCCCCTGCTTTTGGTTGATAAAGTACCTGATCTTATTAATATCAGAATAACTGAACAGCATCAGACAGTTAGCCTGTAACCCATCGCGGCCTGCTCGCCCAATCTGCTGATAGTAGGACTCAATATTCTGCGGCATATCATGATGTATAACAAAGCGTACATCCGGCTTATTAATCCCCATTCCAAAAGCGACGGTCGCCACTATAATATCCACATCATCGCGAATAAAGGCTTCTTGATTCTTGCTACGCTGTCTTTCTGAAAGCCCTGCATGGTAGGAACG
This sequence comes from Fodinibius halophilus, assembly GCF_011059105.1. Lineage (GTDB taxonomy): Bacteria > Bacteroidota > Rhodothermia > Balneolales > Balneolaceae > Fodinibius > Fodinibius halophilus. The sequence continues at coordinate 57,990 of NZ_JAALLS010000005.1, forward strand.
CACCGAAAAATTTTCAATCTCCAATTCTTGGGTCAACTCATCCACCTGCTTGCGCGAAAAACAATAAATGATGCCTGATTGATCTTCGTGCTGTTCTAAGAAAGTCAACACTTGATCCAATGGACGATGCTTGTCCTGGATTTCTACGAACAAATTCGTTCGGTTAAAACTGGCAATAAATGTTTCCGTTTCCTTTAGCTCCAAAGTCGCCTTGATATCTTCCTGTACCCGAGGCGTAGCGGTGGCTGTAAGACCGATAGCGACAGCATCAGGGAAATTTTTACGCACCTCGGCCAACTTTCGATACTCCGGACGAAAATCGTGCCCCCATTCCGAAATACAATGCGCTTCATCAATTGCGAAAACATCTATGTCAAGTGATTCAAGCAGCTTTTTTGTACGTGGCATCATCAATGTTTCCGGGGCGAGGTAAAGCAGTGAAACCTCCCCTCGCTTTATCAGGTCGATATTGTGCTGGTAGTCTTGCCGAGAAAGCGTACTATTGAGTTGGACAGCCGAAATATCATACTCCCGTAATTGCTCCACCTGGTCTTTCATCAAAGAAATAAGTGGAGAAACAACGATTGTAAGTCCGTCGAAAACAAGGGCAGGAATCTGATAGCACAGCGACTTTCCGCCACCGGTGGGCATAACAACCAAAGCGTCCTTTCTTTCCAATACATGATCTATTACTTCTTCCTGAAGGGGACGAAACTCTTTAAATCCAAAAACATTCTTGAGCGTCTCTCGAGCTTGTTGTATCATCAATTACAATTAAATATTAACGGGATATTTGAATCAAGAATACGATAAGTCGATTTTTATCTCAACTTTGAAACTACTTTTATCAGTTTTATTAGTAATATTTTATGAGATCATTAGTTGAGAGAATTTTGCCTGACTACCCTTACTAAAAAAAACCTTGCCGAATTTCACCTATTATTTTGGTGAGAATTTACTATTTTAAAATCAGGATTGAGCAGATAATTTATTTACAACTTAGATATGACCTCTTTTGTTATAAGGTCTACTGGCAAATATTTTGGGTATTTTTTCCCGTTTGCTTTTGCACGATGCCAGTACTACTTTCGTTAAAAGAATATGAACTAAATAGTTCGCTCACTCGTTTTACCGATTGAAACATAACCCTAAAACTACAAGAAGGTTCGATTTATATGGAGGGTAATTTCTCTAGCAAAGTTCGAGATGTTATTCAATTTAGTCGCGAAGAAGCATTGCGTCTTGGACACGATTATATCGGAACAGAACACCTCATCCTTGGAATTGTACGTCTTGGAGAAGGTGTCGCCGTCAAAATACTCAAAAATTTAAATTGTGATCTTTTCAAACTAAAGAAGACTGTTGAAGATACCGTGCGCGGAACAGGCGGTTCAGTAAAAGTGGGTAATATTCCACTTACCAAACAGGCTGAAAAAGTACTGCGCATTACCTATCTGGAAGCTAAGCTTTATAAAAGTGATACTATCGGCACGGAACATTTGTTGCTCTCGCTGTTGCGCGATGACGAAAATATCGCCGCACAAATCTTACAGCAATTCAACATTTCGTACGATGCCGTACGTGAAGAACTTGATCTAATTATTTCAGGAAAATCTTCGGATGACAAAAGTGCTGACTCACGCTCTGTTTCTGCCAGCCTATCTTCATCCAAAGGTTCACAATCCTCCGGAAGCTCTAGAGAAAAGAAAATGGAAAAATCAAAAACACCAGTACTCGATAACTTTGGCCGTGACTTAACACAATTAGCTGAAGATGGTAAGCTCGACCCAATTATTGGAAGAGATAAAGAAATTGAACGCGTAGCCCAGGTACTAAGCCGAAGAAAGAAAAACAACCCCGTACTTATTGGAGAACCCGGAGTTGGTAAAACAGCTATTGCCGAAGGACTGGCCTCGCGTATCATTGAAAGAAAGGTATCGCGGGTACTCTATGACAAACGAGTAATTGCTCTTGACCTTGCTGCCCTCGTTGCCGGTACCAAATATCGCGGACAGTTTGAAGAACGCATGAAAGCGGTAATGGGCGAGCTCGAAAAAACAAAGAATGTTATTCTCTTTATTGATGAACTCCATACTATTGTAGGTGCAGGTGGGGCAAGTGGTTCGCTAGATGCTTCTAATATGCTCAAGCCAGCACTGGCACGAGGCGAAGTTCAGGCTATTGGTGCAACAACGCTCAATGAATACCGCCAGCATATTGAAAAAGACGGGGCGCTTGAGCGTCGATTCCAGAAGATTATGGTCGACCCCACTACTCCTGAAGAAACTATTGAGATACTTAGCCAGATCAAGGATAAGTATGAGAGCCACCACAGCGTTGCTTATTCAGAGAAAGCCATCCAAGCATGCGTTAGCTTAACCGATCGCTATGTCACGGATCATTTCTTGCCCGACAAAGCTATTGATGCTCTCGATGAAGCCGGGGCTCGTGTCCACCTTTCCAATATCCATGTGCCGCAACACATCATCGATCTGGAAGAAAAGATCGAAGAAACCAGTGAAAAGAAAAACGGCATGGTTAAAAAACAGCGTTTTGAAGAGGCCGCACGTCTCCGTGATAAAGAGAAGCGCTTAAATGAAGAACTTGATGAAGCCCAGAAAAAATGGGAAAAAGAGTCGGAAGAAATCATTTATGATGTTGAAGAGAAAGATGTGGCTCATGTGGTAGGTATGATGAGTGGCGTTCCTGTCAGCAAAATAAATGAAAGTGAAAGCAAGAAGCTGGTCAAGATGAAGGAGGAACTCTCCAAGCAAATTATTGGCCAAAATGAAGCTATTGTTAAGCTTACAAAAGCAATTAAACGAACACGTGCAGGACTTAAAGATCCCACTCGACCAATCGGATCGTTTATATTCTTAGGTCCTACCGGAGTTGGTAAAACGGAAATGGCCAAAGTGCTAGCCGAATATCTCTTTGACAAAGAAGATGCTCTTATCCGTATTGACATGAGTGAATATATGGAGAAATTCTCCGTATCACGTCTTGTAGGTGCGCCTCCGGGTTATGTTGGATATGAAGAGGGCGGTATGCTTACGGAAAAAGTTCGTCGAAAACCATATAGTGTGGTTCTTCTCGATGAAATTGAGAAAGCCCATCCCGATGTCTTCAATATCCTGCTACAGGTTCTTGACGATGGTATTCTTACAGATAGCCTGGGACGTAAAGTTGACTTCCGAAATACCATTATCATCATGACATCCAATATTGGTGCTCGTGATATCCGCAACCTCGGAGAAGGTATTGGTTTCTCTACCGGAGATTCCAACTTTAGCTATGAACAGATGAAGTCAACAATACAAGATGCCCTTAAAAAGGTATTTAATCCTGAGTTCTTAAATCGTATTGATGATGTCATCACTTTCCGTGCACTCGAAAAAGAAGATATCTTCCAGATTATAGATATCCTATCTGACGATCTCTTCAAACGTATCCACAATCTCGGATACGAAGTCTCGGTTACGCAAGGTGCCAAAGACTTCTTAAGTGACAAAGGGTTTGACCAGAAGTACGGTGCTCGTCCGCTAAAACGTGCTATCCAAAAGTATGTTGAAGAGCCGCTTGCTGAAGAGCTACTTGAAGCCGATCATTCCGAAGGCTCAGAGATCAGAATCAAGATGAACAAGTCGCGAGACGGCTTAACCTTTGATTGGAATGAAACTGATGAGTCGACAACTTCGGACGACGGTAAAGAAGAAGCCAAGTCTTCAAAAGATGGGGCTTCTGATGACGATGAAGAATCGAAATCCGAAGCAAAAGCTTCTGAATAACTGTTTGGATAAACTTAAATAAACAAAAAGGCCTCCGTCAGGAGGCCTTTTTTATTGGTACATATTTTTTACCGACTGCTAAAAATCTGCTCGAATACGTACTCTTTTACTTCCTCCGTTCAGCTGATAGTTATCAGCCGACAACCGATCAATATCTGCATCTAGTCCTTTTATAAACCCAATGGAAGATCCGAGCTCTTCACTTGTTATCGATCTCTTTTTCAAATTTATACCACGAAATTCAACATTATTTAGAACGCCTGCGCTTTCGGAGTAACTTCCTGTGAGTGCTAAGATCAAGTTATCTTCAGGAAAATAATCAGCCAAGAACACAGGAGATCTGAAACTGGTAGCTCCAAGGCTTTCTCCACTCAACACATTGTGTACCATTACCCGTCCGCCGGAGTAAAGCGTAATATACTTGCTATCCGCTGAAAAAGATGCTCCAATCAAATTCTCATCAGCAGAAATAGTATTCAACTCATTGCCAAATCGATCCATAATAATTGCCTGGTCATCGGTACCCTGCTGTGCAGTAATAGCAACCATCACATCCCCATCATCTGTAAGTTTTATGCTCTTTATATAGCGGTCACTGCTATAAAAAATATCTTTAAAACGCCCATTGGTCATCTTTAATTTAACTTGTGAACCAAAATTATTACCCCTTTTTATTTTGGGACTGTAAATAATTACTGTCTTTTGATTAACACTGATAGCTACCTCAGAAATTTTCTCTCCCCCTTTGCTTTGTGAACTACTAGACATGTTAGCCGTTATATCTCCGGCTCGTCCATAGAAAGTGAAATTAGCAATATTATCCCGAAGTAAAACGTCTCCGTTATTGGCGAGATAAGTGGCAATTGAAGGGTCGTTATCTCCCAGACTTATAGTAGAGTATTCATCTAATTTTTGACCCCCAGAGCTATAAATACCAATATCCCCTTTTTTTCCATTTCGTTTCAGTATGCTAACAATAGAATGGTCCGGGGCAACACCCACCGCCTCATAACCATTAATAGTAGCACCGGATTCGAGGAACCGTATATTCGAGGATTTTATGACTACCTCTGAACCATCCAACACAAAAGTGGATGTAGAATTATTTGTGGTAGGTGATACAACCGAGAGATCAAGAGATTGCCCAAAAACTACTGCAGGCAACAAAACAAACATTAGCGTTCGAAAAATATGGGTAGCCATAAATCAATGTACATTTCATGTTAAAAATTTGACCTTTAAAGAACGCAATTATTTACCAGAGTTTCAGCAACGATCAACTATAATTCCATAATAATTATTTGTAGTTTTGCCCTACTCAAAATCTTAAAACCTGATTATGTTTTTCTCTGTTGTAATCCCTGTTTATAATCGGCCTGAAGAGGTTAATGAACTACTGGAAAGTCTTACTAAACAGACGTATAAAAATTTTGAGATACTGATCATTGAAGATGGCTCAGAAGAGCCCTGCAAAGATATTGTTTCCCAATATAAAAACACGCTTAATATCCGGTACTTTTATAAAGAAAATTCCGGACAGGGATTTAGTCGTAATTATGGTTTTGAGAGGGCAAAGGGCGATTATTTTATCGTATTCGATTCCGATTGCCTTATCCCTTCTCATTACTTCGAAACCGTAAATAGCTTTTTAAAAAAGCAGCCCCTTGATGCCTATGGCGGCCCGGACCGTGAACACGAAAGTTTTACACCCATACAAAAGGCCATAAGCTATGCCATGACCTCCCCCATTACTACCGGGGGCACCCGAGGAAATGAAAAACACCTGGGTACTTTTCATCCCCGTAGTTTTAATATGGGAATATCCCGTGAAGTCTATGAAGAGACCGGTGGATATCGCATTACCAGGATGGGCGAAGACATTGAGTTTAGCATTCGTATCATAGAACACGGTTTTACGACCGGTCTAATTCCGGATGCCTATGTTTACCATAAACGGCGCACTGATTTAGCACAATTTTTCCATCAGCTTCACTTTTTTGGCAGAGCCCGTATCAACATCAGTCGATTTTATCCATCAGAGTTAAAACCCATTCACACTTTACCTGCCCTTTTTACCGTAGCGACACTGGTGATGTTTAGCCTTCCATTTTGGGCTCCATCTCTATTCGAAATAGCAATACTTCCGTTCCTCGCACTGTTCATTTTAATTTTCGCACATGCATCAATAAAAAATAAAAGTGTAGAGATCGGACTACTCAGTTCCGTTGCTTCATTTATCCAGCTTACAGCCTATGGCATTGGTTTTATGGAGGAATTAGTTGTAAAACTAAGAGAGTAAATTCATTTCAATTTGAAATTGATTTGAGACTAGAAGACTCTTATATTTGACATCTTTCTGAAACACGGGGAGTAGCGCAGTCCGGTAGCGCATTCGCTTTGGGAGCGAAGGGTCGCAGGTTCAAATCCTGTCTCCCCGACAATATGTCTTTTGAGAAGATATATCATTATCAAAGGACAGACAGGAGCGCCCGTAGCTCAACTGGATAGAGCAACTCCCTTCTAAGGAGTAGGTTACAGGTTCGAGTCCTGTCGGGCGTGCTGAAGACGCCTTTATAATATGGCGACGTGGCCGAGTGGTCAGGCAGAGGTCTGCAAAACCTCCTACGGCGGTTCGATCCCGCCCGTCGCCTCTTCAAAACTAGATGCCGCGTTCGTCTAGGGGTTTAGGACGCCGCCCTGTCACGGCGGTAGCACGGGTTCGAATCCCGTACGCGGTACTCAAAATAAAAGCCTTTGCAAGTACTAACTTGCAAAGGCTTTTTTGTTTAGGTGATTACCTCTTTTGGGGAATCAACCAAACTGCCCTACCTGGTATTTTCCCGGAACGGTTCTAAAGACTTTATTGATCCTGTTCCAGGTATTTATCTGGGTAATAGCAATGGTCAAAGCTGCAATTTCTTGTTTGGAGAAAAAGCGCTGTAAGGGATTGAAAACATGGTCCTCAACCTCCCCGTCGATCGCATTCGTTACGGCCTCAGCAAAGGCTAGTACCACCCTCTCCTTGTCACTATAGAACGGACACTCTCTCCATGCGGGTAGTGAATGCAGCCGCAACTCCTCTTCTCCCAGTTCCAACGCTTCTTTATGGTGCATATCCAAACAAAAGGCACAGCTATTGACTTGCGAAACCCGGTACTTTACCAGCTCTAATAATTTCAAACTAAGGCCAGATTTTTTTAGTTGTTGTTCAATGTTATTTAAACTATTCATGAATGCTGGTGCTACATCTTGATATGAAATACGTTCTGTCATAATGCTATTTAAATAAATTGGAAATGTTAGTTTGCATAGGTAAGACGAAATAGAAACCTAAAACGTGACATAGATCAAAAATCACTATCTCCGTCTTTGGCAGCTATCTCCAATGCCAGTTTTTTTCTAAGCTCCATTCAATGATTTTTTTGAATGGAATATTGAATCAATCTTTTCTTTGGCTTGCTCGAGAGAATCTTCCAGTTTTACTCCCCCAAACTCATCATTACCGCTATAGATAAATGTGATTTCTTTTACGCCTATAAAACCAAAGGCGGTACGAATATGGGGTTCAAGATGATTCATTGATGCAAACCTCTCCCCTTTTCTATAACCGCTGTCTCCCGTCATGATCACCACAAACATTTCTTTATCTTCAACTAAAGGGGTATAAGGTTGAGCGGCATCCGGATCAAATAGGAACGTGCGGCCCACGCGTACAATATTATCTACATAGGCCTTAAGTACACTAGGCATACCAAAATTATACATGGGAACTCCCAGCAAATAGACATCAGCAGCTAAGAATTCATCTACAAAAAAATCACTTAGCTCAAGAGCTTGTCGCTGTTGTATAGACCGATCGGTTTTCGGGGTAAAGGCAGCGTCAATCCAGGGTAGGTCAACATGTGGAGGGGCTGTAGCATTTAAATCCCGGTAGTTAAGTTGGTAGGCGGGACATTCTTTCAGCCATTTATCCCTGAATAATTTTGATAACATCCGGGAATAGGATTGTTTTTTGCGAGGGCTACTGTCGATATGTAAAAGAGTTTTCATCGGTTGATATCTTTGGTTATAAATTGATATCAAAACCTACCTCTTCTCTTCATAAACCTCGTTGATCTATATCAATAAACTAACCAGATTTTTGCGATACCTTTTTTCGTATTCTGCTTAGGTGCTCGGGACTCACATTTAGATAGGAAGCTATTTCATATTGGGGCAAGCGATCCCAAAATTGGGGGTATTGGCTAATAAACTCAAGATACCGTTCTTCAGCATCCTTACTTAATAGGGAAAGCAGAACATTAAATAGTGTTACCATATGACGCTCGTTCATACAGCGATAGAAGTGTTCATACTTAGAGTCTTTCTCAAAAAGTGCCTGCAAGAAATTATAATCAACCTGGAGCAGCACAGAATCTTCAAGCGCCACGATATCCAGCTTAGCCGGTGTTTGATTGGTAAAGCTCTCAAAATCGGTAATCCACCAATCTTCAATGGCAAAATGCAGAATGTACTCTTTTCCTTCCTTATCTATATAGGAAGATTTTAGTGCTCCTTGACATACAAAAGAATCATACTTTACCACCCTACCCTGCTGATGCAGATATTGGCCTTTCCCTACTTTATGGGTCCTCAAATGAGATTTTAGCTCTGCTTTATCGTCCTTTGTTAAATGAATATACTTCGAAATATTATCAAAAATCAGATCGTACATTGGTTATATCCTATAGTTGGAATAAGATTCTCATATTTTGCGACTCTTGTTAACTATCACATAAACTATTACCTGATCTGACTGTGAGTGACTAATGATAAAATTTGCTTTCTCAAGAAGGTGCTTGACCTGATCAGCTGATAATCGAACTTTTTATAAGGGGGCTTTGCAAAACTAGTCACACCTTGTCATGCTGAACTTGTTTCAGCATCTCATATACAGTTATTAACCTTAAAACCGAGATCCTGAACTGAATTCAGGATGACATGCCGGGTTTTGCAAAGCTCCCTATAAACACTTTTTCTAGCTTTCAGGAACCTCCTGTTCATAAACTATGATTATGGACAAACACATAATCAGTTACATATTCAAAGAACACGGTCATAATCTTATCTTGGTCATTTTGGGCCGGAATAAACCAATTAACCCCGGTAAGTTCAGTTTTACACACTTGTATTCCTTGAACTGGTTTAATATCGTATTATCAGTTAAAAAGGTTATTTCTACCTTGCTGTAGCCTATCTTGAAATATTACCAATTGCCATATCTAACAGTGCATGCTGGATGCTAAGAAAATTGCCCATTTCTTTTTAATACTAATCCAATACACTAATTTTATACGCACACCGCCGGGCTCCTTTGATGATATGTTCTTCGCGATTCACTTCTACGTCTTCTCCCAAGACTTCCCGAAAAATACTCAGTTCTGCCCGGCAGAAACCCTGACATACTTCTGCCGCATCACAAATGGGACAATGATTTTCTACCAACAGGAACCCATCACCGGACTCCTCATATTCAGCCATATAGCCTTCATTACTGCGAATTTCGGCTAACTTTTTAACCCGCTTTTCTACCTCCTCAACTCCTTCAAGTTCTTCTTGGTATCGTTCTAAGGTTCTGCTTTCATTTGCAGCAATCACTTGATCCAGTGCCTCCTGACCCAGCGTTTGTCGCATCATATCAATTAAGTCGACAGTAAGATCTGCATGCGCATTAGGAAATCGATTGTGGCCTTTTTGAGTAAGCGACCACAACTGTTTGGGGCGTCCGCGGCCTTCTGCTACAGACTCTGACTTCACAAGCCCCTCCTTTTCCAGTTTCATGAGGTGGAAACGTGCACCCTCGACTGTAATATCCATCGAATTGGCAAGAGCCTTCACCGTTTTAGCTCCTTCTGTCTTCAGATACCAAACAGCTCGCTCGTGATCCGGTAGACTATTTTTCATAATAAACAAAGTATTTAATTGGTCAATTCATTAAAAGTACAAGTTTCACTGTCAAATCCAAACTACCTCCACTTAACATTCACGCTGACAACCATCAGAGAGTATTTGGTATTACCTATCAGAGGTATAAAAAATAGATATCATAATATTCCAAGTGTTTATTTTGTTTATTATCGAAAGTTCTTAGGTTAGCCAGTGAACTCGAACTAATACCTAAGATTATGACACATCAATTACCTACACTTTCATTTGAATACGATGCCCTGGAACCCTTCATCGATGCCGATACCATGCGTATCCATCACTCCAAACATCACCAGGGATATGTAAACAAGTTTAATAACGCCATCAAAGGCACAAAGTATGCCCACCAATCTATTGGCGACATCCTGACTTCTGCTTCGGTGTTGCCCACGGCTATTCGCAATAACGGCGGTGGACATTACAACCACAGCTTATTCTGGGATATACTGAGTCCTAATCCCCAGGAAAAGCCACAAGGCAAACTGGCCGAAGCTATTGAGAATGCTTTCGGATCGTTTGACTCATTTAAACAATCCTTTGCCGATGCGGCCGGCTCCCAATTTGGTTCCGGATGGGCCTGGCTGGTCGTTCGACGCGACAATAATAAGCTGGCCATCTCCTCTACTCCCAACCAAGATAATCCCCTTATGGATACGACAGAGATCCAGGGAACGCCCATCCTGGGAGTAGACGTCTGGGAGCATGCCTACTATCTCAACTACCAAAACAAACGGGGCGATTATCTTGATGCCTTCTGGAATGTGGTGGATTGGGAGGCCGTAGCTAAAAGATATGAACAGGCCAGCGAAACATCTTAGGATCAATTACTCCGGTATACTACAGCAACCTTCCGCGAACAAACAATGATTATTTAATTACAACCATTAAATCTTAACCCGATGAAAGTAGCCATTTTACTGGGCAGTACCAGGATGGGACGACAAACCCACAAAGCTGCTCACTACATCACCCAAGAACTCACAAATCGTAATATTGAAGCAGACCTTATTGACCTCGCTAAAAATCCCCTACCCGTTCTCAAAGAGCGGGTAGGCCACCATCCCGATCCTCCCGAAAATGGGGTGAAAATAAGTAACCGACTTGATAGGGCTGATGCCATTCTTTGGATATCACCGGAATATCACGGCAGTATTTCGGGTGGACTCAAAAACGCCATCGATTATTTCTGGAGCGAATTTCAGAAAAAGCCTATTGGAGCGGTCACCACTTCAGCCGGAGGGTTTGGAGGTATCAATGCTTCTCATCACCTGCAGCAGATCATCTTGAGTATTGGTGCCTTTCCAATGCCACAGAAACTGCTTATTCCACAAGTGCATGCAGCTTTTGATGATTCGTATGCCCTCAAAATGAAAAGGTAGTTGAATCCACCGATAGCTTCCTTGACGAATTTCTCTGGTTTGCCGATGCGATCTATCAGAAAAAGAATAAACATCACAACAAGGAGGTCGCATGAGTTCTTCCATCGATTTAGATAAGTATTTTCAGCGAATTAACTATGACGGATCTACTACCCATAGTCTGGCTACCCTAAAAGCTCTACAATACAGACATACGCAAGCCATTCCGTTTGAGAATCTCAATCCCCTGCTGGGAATCTCGGTCAACCTTGATCTGGAATCTCTGCAGGCCAAGATGGTTGATAACAAGCGGGGCGGTTATTGTTATGAGCAGAACCTGCTGTTTAAACATGTTCTGGAAGAGCTTGGATTCCAGGTAAAGGGATTATCAGCACGTATCCGCTGGCAAAAGGATGCGGATGAAATCACAGCCCGTACACATATGCTGCTGCAGGTCAATATTGATAATGACCGCTACCTGGTTGATGTTGGTTTTGGCAATTATACAATGACTGGTCCACTTAGGCTGGAAACGGAGATCATCCAAGAAACGCCCCACGAAGAAAGGCGACTAATCAAAGAGGGAGACATTTATACAATGCAGGTGCAACTAAAAGATAAGTGGGAACCGCTATACCGGTTCGACCTTCGCCCGACACATCTTGTGGACTATGAGCTCAAAAGCTGGTACCTGTCTAATAATCCCGGCTCCCATTATGTGACAGGGCTTACTGCTGCACGTCCAACCCCGAATGGGCGCTATACACTTAAAAATAACAGACTGTCATTTCATCATTTAGATGGTAATACAGAAAATAACTATCTAAATACGGTGGCTGAACTACAGTCAATTCTTGAGGATATCTTTCTGCTGGATCTGCCGGATCTGCCAACATTTGATTCAAAGTTTCTGCAGATTGTCAAACAGGAAAAGGAGGCAATATCAAGAATGTAAATAACCTCAATACCAAAGTTTCTTTGTTGCTGATTAACCATCACAACACCTGTAGTAATTACCCTTAGAACACTCCTTTTTTTATTACTGCAAAAAGAAAAAAGGACAATACACCAAATTCATTCAGTTGCTAATATTTGCACAATAGAAAACACAATCAAAAATAACCTTAAATCCATGCCTACACTACAACTAACTGTTCCAAAAAATGATTTAACCGACAATGAAAAATCACAATTAATTAACCGTCTAACTGAAACAGTGGGAAACTTCTATGAAAAAGAAAAGGACGAACAGATACAAGAATTTATAAACGTTCAAATCCGGGAGACTACCAAAAACGGCTATGCCATCGGTGGTGATATCATTGGATAAAACCCAGTCACTAGATAAACATCCCTCCTGCTTCGCGGCACTCCCTTCAAAGGGAGACTACCGCGTTCTTCCCCGATGGATGAGAATATTTTTAACCCTTTAGGTACTATGCCAACTTTAAACAGGAGATCCTGAACCTAGTTCAGGATGACAAGATTTTTAGTTTTTTTAAAATGGGGGTTCGGGGGAAAGCTTGGGAAAAGTTTTTTAGGATAATGACTAATCAGGAAGAGCAGTCCCTGTTTTAGAATTGTAGAAAGACCAAAATCTAGCTTTCCCCCGATACTTTTTTGGTTTTTTTGGGTAACAAAAAAAGAACAGAAGAGTTCTTGAAGGCATCCTCCGCCACTACGTTAAAACTTCGAGGCGCATAGCCGCACCTCCTTCGGTTCATACTCCCAGCTCTTTCACCGATAGAGCCACAAAAAAGACTTTTTCTTGCTCTTCAACGGCTGTCATCGCGAGTGAAGCGCAGCGATCTCCATAAAACAACTGGCTGATGTATGAAGGGGGGCTTTAGGTTTTACGCACACCTGCGCCTTCCAGCTTCGGTAAACCTATTCATCGAAATCCTTTCTCTGGCAGCCGGCGGATCTCGATAACAGATGGGGAAAAGAGCTCCCTCCTGGGGGCAATTCGTGGACTTCGAATTGGTCGGGAGGTGTATTATCTCCCGGGAATAGCTTTATGATGTTATAAGGGATATCCTTTTAGATACTACGCGATCCTTTTCAGGGAGATCCCTCGACTCCGCTCGGGATGACACTGCTTTTAATGGGGAAAGGAGTTCTCCTCCCTGCGCCGTAGGGAGGGATCAAGCGAGCACACCGAAACTTTCTTGATCTACGAAGCCATACCTGCACCTAAGGGTTTCGGCAGATTAGCACTTTAGCATAGTAGATAGTGCAGGTGTGGGGCAGCAAAGGGGGCTTTCGATACTTTTGCTCATACCATTCGCCGGACGACAACCCCAGTCGCCCGACGAGAGCTGGAAGCTCATCCCAAACACCCAGCCAACCAAAAAGTTTTCTTCTTTGCCCCGCTGAAAGGGACCATGGCAATTGGGCCGCCCCCAAAAGTTAAAGACATTAAGGTCCTTTTAACTATCTTTACTCCCGGAATGTTTTTATCATGTTGTAAGAAATAATAAACCCCGTGGATTATGGAGCAGGAACTAACATTTATCTGGGATCTCTTGGCAGCGCTGGGTATCGGTTTACTCATCGGTATTGAACGGGGCTGGAGCGGTCGTATGGAAGATGAGGGAGATCGCGTAGCAGGTATCCGCACCTTTAGCTTGGTCGGACTTCTCGGTGGGGTTTGGGCGAAATTAAGTAATATACTCGATGCGTGGACGTATGCTCTCGTTTTTCTGGGATTAACGGCTCTGATCATCACTTCATACATCACCGAAGTAAAGGTAGATAAAGAGAAAGATCTTGGGATAACTACGGAGGTAGCCCTGCTCCTTACGTTTTCACTTAGCACCTGGGCTGCTTTGGGTTATCACGGTTATGCACTCGGCGTAACGGTTGTGGCTGTTGCGCTACTCAGCTTAAAACCTACCCTGCATAAATGGCTCAAAATTATTGAAGTAAAAGAGATTTATGCTGCCGTCAAACTGTTGGTTATATCAGTAATTCTCCTCCCTCTGTTACCAAACAAGGGATATGGCCCCTGGGATACCATCAACCCGTATTGGATCTGGTGGATGGTTGTACTTATTTCGGGACTCTCTTTTATAGGATACATTCTCATTAAATATATCGGGGAGGATAAAGGCACAATATTGACAGCCATAACCGGGGGACTTGCTTCTTCGACGGCCGTGACCATTAGCCTGGCTCAGTTTGCCCGGCAACAAAAAAAGTCTGCCGGACAAATCTTTATTGCCGGAATCCTTGTAGCCTCTTCTATTATGTTTATTCGTGTAGGGATTGAAGTTGCAATTGTTAATAAAAGCATCTTGCATCCACTGTGGATTCCATTAACCGCGATGTTCCTGGCAAGTATAGGTGGTGGCCTTTGGCTATGGCGAGGGCATAGTAGTCCAGAAGAATCTCAACCCGATATTACCTTGAATAACCCTTTGCAACTTATGACTGCACTCCAATTTGGTTTGCTCCTGGGGCTCATTTTGTTGCTCACTTCCACAATGAAAGAATGGTATGGTGACCAAGGCATTTACCTGCTCAGTTTTCTTTCAGGCCTTATGGATGTAGATGCTATCACTCTTTCGCTTTCCAAAATGGCCCAAAACGGCACACCCCCTACCGTTGCTATATCCGGCATCATCATTGCTGTAATAAGTAACACTTTAGTAAAAGCAGGGCTTTTTACATTCTGGGCAGGCTTTCAAAAAAGTATCAAATTGATATGGTTCGTAACTTTAGTATCAGTAATTGGTGTTCTCTGTTTATTCCTAATCTAAAAAATGCATTCCCGGGTCCCGGATATTACCTAGACTTGCGTGTAGGAAAATACACCACATAAAATGTAAGTGAGTCACTTACGACGTCAATTCATAAAATAATGATATGTTGCAGTAACATATTAACCAAACTATTACCCTCATGAATAATTCATTCAACCATATACTTTTTCCTACTGATTTCTCAAAAAATGCAAACCGTGCCCTGCCCTTTGCTGCCGAAATAGCTCACCACGCCGGTGCTAAGCTTACGCTCTTTCACAGCACCCAGGAATCGATGGATATGCTGCCCAGCTTCGAGGGAAGTCGCGATAAGACTATCCAAGACACCTCAGACCTGTTTGAACGGCTCATAACTGATCTGCGTAAGAAAGAAGCGTATGCTGACCTGGATATATCCACTATATTACAATCAGGACAACCCACTACCAGTCTCATAAATAGGATAGAAGAAGAACAACCCGATCTTGTAGTAATGGGGACCAAAGGAGTTACAGGAGATCGAAATGCTGTCTTTGGCAGCGTTGCCTCCAGCGTTATAAAAAAATCAGCCAGCCCTGTATTAGCAATTCCCAACGGTTGCACCCTGGCGCAGATGGAGAAAATTATCTTTTCTACAGATTACAAAAGCGGAGACCTGGGAGCTCTAAAGCAAACCGCTGGATTTGCCAAACTTTTCAATGCTTCTGTGGATGTACTCCACGTTTCTGACCACCGAAACCTGGAAAGTGAGATAAAACATCGAGGATTTCGTGAACTCGTTAAAGAGCAAATCACATATCCGAACATTAATTTCCACTTGACTTATGAGTATGATTTCTTCCCTGGAGCTGCTGACTTTTTAATTGAGCATCCCAATTCCATGCTTGTAATGGTACGATACAAAAAGACATTCTGGGAAAAACTTACAAACCGCAATCACTCCAAAGAGATGGCCTTCTACTCAAAAGTACCACTCTTGGTATATGAGGCATCTACAGTTAAAGCTGATGAACTAATATCAGTGTAGCAATATGGTAATGAAGTGTTATACTCCCGGGCAGGTCATTTAAAGATCTACTTGGGAGTATCTCTTTTGCGAGCTAATGCATAAATGCCGGTTCCTTTGACGTTAGGCTCGTTGAGATCAAGCCACATAAGAGAGAGTCCAACAGGAAGGGTAAACAGGTAATAAACTGCCATAATAGGCAGTGCCCACAGTTTTATCCTGTTAAGCCAAAGCATTGGGTATTTGATGAGCATTTTCCATGCCATATGTCCCTTTTCACCGTAAGTGTAGGCAACATGCAGTGGTTCAAAACCCGCCGTTTTTAACTTCTCTTTAATATCCTCTTTTGAATACCCGGCACGAGCATGTTCATCCACAAAAGAATCGTCGCCATCAGCATCTTCTTCAGAGAAGATTGAGGGCGAGTGCATTAGAAAGTAGCCCTCCTCTTTCAAAGCATGCTGTATATTGGTCATTACTTTAACATCCTCTTCTATATGCTCGAGTACATCAATGCAGATTGCAAAGTTAAAGTCCCGATCATAATTGATATGCAACAGGTTTTCTTGCTGAAACTCAATACAACCTGCCGCTATATCCTCCTGAAAATAATGCTGCGAGTCTTCCAGATAATCGGCTTTTACATCAATCGCTTTTATCTTTACATGATCAAACTGTTGTAATATAAAACGATCATATTGCCCAAAGCCGGAGCCGGCATCAAGCAGCGTCCATCTTCCCTCGCGATCTAATGGTGTTCCGAACTTCCGCAATACGGCACGTACATACCAACTGCGAAGAAAAAACAGATCTAAAATCATATAAAAAAGTGTTCGTAAAAACCGGAACCGACGGATTATATCGGCAAACCGGTCTTTAACCGGATCGTAGGCAATGCGACTCATGTAATACTTAAATAATCTCTTTAATATTAGGTTTTTGTTGCTTTTCGTTGCGCTTCTGGATGAGTTCTCCCAAGAAACCGATAGAAAAAATCTGGGCCCCCAGTACCATAAGCATCACCCCCAGCAACAAAAGTGGACGATCGCCCAAGGGCTCTCCAAAAAATATTTTATCTATCGACAGGTATACATTGATAGCTCCCCCAAAGAATAAAAACAGAAAACCCAGGGTTCCAAAAAAGTGCATAGGACGCTGCAGGTATCGATTAACGAATAACAAGGTCAACAGATCCAGGAAACCGTGCATAAACCGCCCCATTCCAAATTTTGTGGTTCCATATTTTCGGGGATGGTGCTTCACTACTTTTTCACCAATATTATCATAGCCTTCCAGCTTGGCTAAAAATGGGATATAGCGGTGCAGTTCACCATAAAGGTAGATATGATCTACCACTTCGCGTCGGTATACTTTAAGCCCACAGTTAAAATCGTTAAGATTAATACCGGTAACCATAGAGGTAACGCGGTTAAAAAACCGTGACGGAACCGTTTTGGAGATCGGATCGTGCCGTTCCTTCTTCCAGCCACTGACAAGATCAAGCTGCTGCTCTTTAAGTTGCTGCAACATCTGGGGTATCTCAAAAGGATCATCCTGCAGGTCGGCATCCATTGTAGCGATATAGCGGCCCTTTGCTTTCTCAAAACCGGCTTGTAGCGCAGCACTTTTGCCATAATTGCGTTGCAAACGAATGCCAAATAAATTGGAATGGGTATCGGTAACTTGTTCAATTTCGTGCCACGACCGATCAGAAGAACCATCATCAATAAATATAATTTCAAAGGTATGTTGTTCGGCAAGGGCCTCCCTCACCTTCTCGGCCAGTTCCGCTATCGATTCCTCCTCATTATAGAGGGGAACCACAACGCTAAGTTCCACCTCTGATGTATTAGATTTTTGTTCAGGCAACGTTTTGTTACTTATTTTATGACAAAGAGTTAGAAATAATCAACCAGATCATGTATAATTAGCAATAAAGATACGCTTTTAGATCTCCTATGAAAAAACTTTATTACTCAATCGGTGAAGTTAGTGATATTACAGAAGTGGAAGCCCACGTTCTGCGCTACTGGGAAACCGTATTTAATGAACTCAATCCCAAAAAGAATAAAGCCGGCAACCGCATTTATAAAGAGGAAGATATTGAGACTGTTTTAAAGCTCAAAGAACTGATACAGGAGAAAAAATACAGTACCGAAGGCGCCCAGCAGGTACTTGAAAAAGGCGGGCTGGAAGATGAAGAAAAAATACCTGTGAGCGTTAAAAAAGATCTCAAAGAAATTCGTCTTTTCCTTAATAAACTCCTCGAGAAACTTTAGATACCTCTTTTCTTTTAGTGCGGCCTAACGATAAACAGCAAACAGTATTTAAAATCACTACAGACTTTAACAATGAATCTATCTGATGTTAAACTGGGACCGTTCCATTTATACAGTATTGAAACCGGTCGATTTCGTCTTGATGGCGGAGCTATGTTTGGGGTTGTTCCCAAAACATTATGGTCGCGATATATAGATGTTGATGACAATAACCGTATCAATATGGCGATGCGCTGCCTGCTCATAACTTCTGAAAATACCGACCGGGTTTACCTTATCGACAACGGTACAGGCACAAAATTTGATGATAAATTTGAATCTATCTACCAGATCGATCACGAACACAGCAACCTGTTAGGTTCTCTTGAACAGCACGGTTTTGAGCCGGAAGAGGTCACCGATATTATCTTTTCACACCTGCATTTCGATCATTGCGGTGGTACTACCTATTACGACGAACAGCACAATCTGAAGCATACGTTTCCCAATGCCCGGTACCATGTCACCAATAAGCACCTGCAAACGGCTACCGATCCTAATGCTCGGGAGAAAGCCAGTTTTCTGGACGATAATATAACTCCCATCAAAAACTGGGATAAGCTCAACCTGGTGGAAGAAAACCATACCTACGAAAAAGGCTTTGATGCCCTGCCGGTAAACGGGCATACCATCAGCCAACAGCTGCCGCGCATCACCGCGGATGGTAAAACAGTAGTCTTTATGGCCGACCTCATTCCCACGCACGTCCACCTGCCCCTTCCCTGGGTTATGGGATATGATATGTACCCCGTTAAAACATTAAACGAAAAAGAGCGTTACCTGAACATGGCTGTAGATGAAGGATGGTATCTGTTTCTGGAACACGATGCACAAGAAGAGCTTATCACAGCAAAAAAAGAAGAGGGTAAATATGCTGTTGATCAGCAACTCACCCTGGAAGACCTCGGGCACTAACAGATCCCCAGAAGAAATGACACGTTATTTTCAGCTGATGATGTTATAAGGTGCTAAATCTGTTATCTTTTATAATGGACACCGTACATATTCGTTTTAACAATCCGGTGCACGCCATATACGCCGGCGTTCATTAACTCATTGCTTCAATACCAGCACCATGAAATCGCCCTCGAAAGAGCCTACATACCAGATGATGCAACAGTACCTATCGGTACTAAAAAAACATTACCGCCAGCTGTTGCGCAAACAACGGCTCTCTGTGGCGCTCCTTTTCTTTGCTGTTCTTTTATTGGGATTTTTTATTGCCGGAATTACAGAACTGTTTTTTTATCTCCCGGCTCCAGTTAAAATAACGGTTGGACTGACCCTTCTTGTCCTCGCCTCAATAGCTGTTTACTTGCTTTACCACCGGCTGGAATCTCCCACTTTTAAACAGTTTTACCAGCGATTTTGCAGTACACACGCCTTGCCACAACTGAGTGATGCCCTGGATCTCTATCACGACTCTGAAAACAAAGATCGACCGCTGCAGCAGGCAGCAATAAAACAGAATACAGAGCAGCTCAATCCCGAAGAGGTAGAAGCGAAGATTAAGCATTTTTTGAAGCAGCACCCATCTTACAAATATTATCAATCGGGCATAGCGGGATTAGCCGGCACGCTCCTGCTGTTCATCACTCTCTCAACACTGCAACCCGGAGCTGTAAATAGGATGGCCCACGTTTGGATCAATTATACGCCCCCAAACCCCTATAGTTTTACCATAGAACCGGGAACCACCACTATTGAACAGGGAGAATCGATAATCCCAAGGATAATTTTTGAGGATGAAATTCCGGAAAACCTCAGCCTGGCTTTTAAAACGGATATCGAGAACGATTACCGAAAACGAGAAGCAACTCAGATCAACGAAAACCAAGCCTCTTTTGCACCTATTTCGCTGACGACCTCTGGTCGATACTATTTTAATATGGATGGGTTCAAAAGCCCCACACACCAAATTTCAGTACAACTACGGCCAAGACTTGAACAGCTTACGGTGCACATTATCCCTCCCTCTTATACCCGCCTCGATACCAGTTCGTACAGCTATCCTTTCTCACAAATTAAAGCGTACCAGGGATCTCGGCTGGCATTGAGCGCTACTACCAACAAGGCCATTTCAGAACTTGAAATCAGCCATAGTGCTCGTACTGATACAGTGCTGCACATTGACAATTCATCGGACTCACTTATCGTGCGCGACCAATGGGAAATCACACAGCCCGATACTGTATCCTTTAATATGGCTGACGAAGCGGGGCTTTCAAATAAAAACAAATTCCGATTTGTAGTTAATCCCCGCAGGGACCGCTCCCCCTTTGTTAACATTACAGCTCCTGAAAATAATATCCAGATGAAAACTGCTGAGGATATTCTCATTCAATATGAGGCTGGGGACGACTTTGGCTTAACTTCGGCCACGCTGAACTATGAGCTCCAACAAGCCTTTAAAAAAGAACCAGAACACGGTAGTATTTCGCTGGGACGGCCATCGATGAGTAAACAGGAACAGTACCGTTGGGCTATTCCTGAATTAAATCCTAAACCGCGGGATGTTATTACTTATTGGATAGAAGTTACCGACAATGACGGGTACAACGGGTATAAAACCGGTCGTTCGCAAAAAATGGTCATTAGCTTTCCTTCGATGACAGAGTATATGGATGAGCTGGAAACAGAAGAAGAAAAAGTGACTGAGTCTCTTGATGATATTTCAGAATCTTTTGAACAGATGGAACGGGAATACGATGAGTTCAAAGAAAAACTAAAAAAGAACCCGGAAACCAACTGGGAGCAAAAGAAACAGCTACAGCAAGTTGAGCAAGAACGGCAAAAAATTGATAAAAAGGTTGACGATCTCAATAAGAAGTTTGAACAGATTCGGGAAGAAATTGAAAAAAGTCATGCGATGTCGCCGGAAACCTTGAAAGCTTACGATGAGCTCCAAAAACTGATGAAGGAAATTAACAACCCGGAGCTACAAAAAGCATTAGAGGAGCTGCAAAAATCGTTGGGAGAGATGAGTCCCGATGAAATGCGGAAAGCATTGGAAAACTACGAGTTCAATGAAGAGATCTACAAGCAACGTATCAACAGGACCAAAGAACTGTTTAAGACGCTGAAGCTAAACAGCGACCTCGACAAGATGGCAAAATCACTGGAAGAGCTGGCCAAACAAGAGAAAGAAGTCAGTGAATCAGAGCAGTCGCCTGCAGAAGATCTGGAACAACAGAAAGCGATACAAGATGACTTTGAACAGCTCCGGGAGCAGCTCGAACAGCTTGATAAAAATGCTCCTGAAAAAACTAAAGACCGGGTGCAAAAGCTTAAAGAGACCTCTCAACAACGGATGGAGCAGACCAAACAGAAACTTCAGGAGAATATTGAAAAGCTCCAAAAACAGCAGCAAGCCCCAAAATCGGACCCCAAGACACGTCAGCAGCAACAAAATATTCAAAAGCAGATGCAACAGATGGCGCAGCAGATGCGATCTGCCAAACAACAGATGAGCCAACAGCGGAAAAAAGTTAATAGCCGGGCCTTGGAATATATTCTCTATTCCCTGATAAATTTATCTACGAACCAAGAAGAGTTGACCAGAGAAACAGAGAACCTACCCCCACGTTCACGGGCTTTTGTAACAAAAGCCCGTAAGGAAAAAAATATTTCTCAACAGTTTACTGTACTTTCTGATTCGTTATACAAACTCTCGTCGGAGATCCCCAGCTTTTCTAACCGGATCAATAAGAAGAAAGTGGAGATTGAAAACAAACTTAGTCGTGCAGTAAATACCCTGTCGGAGCGCGATAAATCGAATTCTATATACACGCAACGTCAATCCCTGGGAGGTATCAATGAACTCTCCTCCATGATTGCTTCCCTTTTGGAACAGCTCCAGAATCAGCAGAACGGTGGTTCAGGAGGCGGCATGAGCATGCAACAGATGATTGAGCAGATGCAAAAGATGTCGGGGCAACAGCAGAAGTTGAATCAACAGATTCAGAATATGATTAACGACATCCAGGGGAACCGCCTCAGTAAAGATCAGACGAAGCGCCTGAACCAACTTTCGAAGCAGCAAAACAGAATCCGAAAGCAGCTGAAGAAGATGCAACAAAGTGGCGAGTTGGAATCCGGAGACCGCGTTTTAAGTGAGCTCGAACGGATGTCGGACCAGATGGAAGATGCTATTAATGATCTGCGGGGAGGCCAACTGGATCAACAACTTATGCAACGGCAGCAAAATATTTTATCACGGATGCTGAGTGCGGAGAAGGCGGTGCAGGAACGCGGTAAGGAAGATCGTCGCGAGGCTACAACGGCCAAAGAGCAACAACAGTCGAGCTCGCCTGATATTACCCTTGAAGAACTGCAACAACGAATTCGCAAAATGCTCAATGACCCGAATCGCACGAAGTTTTCGGAAGACTATCAGCGTCTGATTGAACAATATTTTGAGCTTCTTGAGGAGCAGGAGAATGGTGTTATAAACTAAAAAAGTCCCTCTCTACAAATAAATCTTGTTCTAATAATTAAAACCTTACAGCTGACGGATAAATCCGTCGGCTGTGGCATCCTGTTCTTATTACCAAAATAATAACATAGATCCCATCACTAGTTACAGCAAAATATGTTGGCCGATTTGGCAAATCGTCCAACATGCTATCTCTTTTGGACTTCACTGCCACCTGCTAGGTCTGTCCTCAAAACGAGAAGTAGCAACTACTTTTTTTAGGGGTTTCATCAGGAAAATACCAAAGCATACCCCATTTAGTTTATACCTCAGCCAATATTTTTCTATTATGCTGGATAATACGTCTATAAGCCATCAACACCGCATCCGTAACAGAGGCATCCAATACTTCGGCTTTATCTTTGACGATATCTGCAGCATTTTGTGGAGCAAAACCATGGCCAACAACTCCTAGCCCCGGAATATCACCACTACTGTCCCCTATATAGGCCACCTCTTCGGGCTTTACATCTATAAGCTCACAGAGCCTTGTAATACCTGCTCCTTTATTGTTATTCTTTAAAATAATATTAATTGAAATCTCCGTCTTATGGACTTCAAACCGAGGGTAATGCTCTTCCACATATTCTTCAAAAAGGGGACACAGCTCATCAATAATTTCCGTATCCAGATGGATAATTCCGGCATCCATTTTTTTGGTAAACTCTATAACCATATCGGGATATTGAGGAATAATCTCCTGGTCGAGCCAATTTTTTAGATCTCTAATCTGTTTTTCAGCCTCTTCGTCAAAAGAGCTTAAAAATTCTACCCGGTTGTTTTCCAGCTCATATACCCCACCGCTCTCAAATACGCAGGGCAAGTCTACATGCAACCACTGGGCTACCGCCTCAACATACGGCATGGGGCGCCCCGAACATAATGTTAATGGAGGCACAGCCATATCTTGCCTGCTCTGTTCGTTAAGTCGCCGAACCTGAGCAAGCAGATCCCAATCCGGGGTCGTAAACGGCTCAGAAATACAGCCATCGATATCAGAAATAAAAAGTTTTATCATTATTTATAGTTTCAAAGTGACAAAGTCACATAGTTATAAGTTCAATTCTTATGTTTCAGACTTCTCATAAAACTGCTCAATATTCGCTCAATTTCTTGACTTAATTCGTACAATCTTTCTCTATTTTCTGCATCCCTATATTCCAAATTTTCAGAAATTTGAAGCTGAGTCTACAACTCAAACAACGATCCCATGAAGACCTTTAGAAACCTATTAAATTCATTATTCGAATTTTGGCCATAGCCTTCTGCAATATTTGATGGTATCGAAATTGCAGATCAACGAAGCTGAGAAACAAGTTTCTATTTCTCAATATTCAAATCACTCCACCACCCGATACTTGGGAAAGACCATCCCAATCAGTAAAAAGAGTAGCCCAATACCCGCCAACCACTGGTATTGATTTTTAAAATCGGCATACTCCTGGTTGGCAAATTCTCCTTGTTGCAGTTCATCCAGGCGGCCCAGAAAAGCATCAATACCAGACCCTCCACTTCGTATTTCATAGAATTCCCCGTTTCCATCTTCTGCAATAGATTGTAATACCTGTGGCTGTAGCTTCGATGTTACTACTTCGCCAGTCTCGTTGCGTTTATAGCCCAACAACGAACCGGAATCATTATAAAGAGGGATGGTAGTACCGGCATCAGTACCAATACCCAAGGTATATACCGACACATTCTGGTCTTGCAATTCCTGTAATGCCCCTTCGTACGATTCGCCGTGGTTTTCACCGTCAGAGATAATCATCAACACTTTGGCCGCCTTTGTTTTTTTATCCTCTTCAATAGAACCAAAGGCTTCGGAAGCCGTCTGCATAGCCGCACTGAAATTAGTAGAAGAAGAAGGCATCTGGTCGGTCTCCGCAATATTGAGAAACAGGCGGAGAGCAGAATAGTCTAGCGTCATTGGAGATTGCAAATACGCCTCACCCGTAAAAACAATGAGTCCAACTCTGTCGCCATCCAGGCGATCGATAAGGCGCGAAATTTCATACTTGGCCTTCTCCAGTCGGCTAGGTTTAACATCTTCGGCATTCATGCTCGCAGAGAGGTCCAAAGCAATAAGCAAGTCAACCCCCTGTCGCTTAACCTCGCGCACCTCAGTACCCAGCTTAGGGCCTGCAGCAGCTATCATCAAGAGAGCTATGCCGCCATAAATACTGGCATTTCGAATTCGTTTACCCAAAGGCCAAAAGCCAGATCGCAACTTTTCAAAAAGGTCAGCTCCAAAATACTTTTTCCTTTTTTCATCAAGCTGCTTGTTGTACCACCAGCTTGCCGCCAATAGTATGGGAATAATCAATAAAAACCATAAGTAGATGCCGTCCTGCCAAATCATAGATATCTGTGCTTAGAGATTTTTTATCAGACAGAGAATAATTAACTCGCAAAGATAAACCAAATTGCCCGAAAACTGAACTTTTTTACCTATAGAATAACACTGGTCTTGAAAATAGAAATGACACTCGTTATCACGCCATGCCCCGTTCTATGGAGGTTCGCCTTCGGGTAACAAAAAAGAAAAACATTGTTATTGCCAATCATCCTCCTGCCCCTCCTTCTGTTCCCATTGTCAGCTCTATCACAGCCATTGCCACAAGGGGGATCTTTTCTTGCTCTACCAACGTCTGTCATCGCGAGCGAAGCGTGGCGATCTCCCTGACATAGCTACTTGATACTTTTAAGGATATCCTTTAGATCCTACGCCATAAGGCTTCGGTGCACTTCGCGAACTAAGAAAGGGAGACTGCCGCGGCCTTCCGAAAAGCCACCGGAATCCCTCCCCGTAAAACGGGACACGGCGCAGTGACACTGCTTTTTTGGGTTTTTAAATCGGGGGATTCGGGGTTTAACGATTAACATCCCCCAAGCCCCCTTCAGATTACACCCAGTGCCTTTCATTTGGATAATACCCAAAGGGGGAAATTCTCTTGCTCATTTCACGGTTCCCAACCATCCGGCATAACGAATTCTGAGCGAAGAACAGAAGGCGACCAGGACCATTTAGTACCTGTGCTACGAAGCCATACCTACACCTAAGGGTTTCGGCAGATTACACCTTGGCATAGTAGTACCGGTGTATTCTCTTGGTGCCACCTCTCAACGCAACGGACCATTAGAATTATCCCATTCCGACAGCTGTCGGAACGTAACGATTTCAGAATTCTCAGCCGGCGACTTTCACCCCGTTTTGGGGTCGATTAAAAAACGGGAGAATACACAAAAAAATGCACCACAAAACGGTAAGAAATGCGTTCCAACGCAGAGCATTGGAACGAGATAGCAGGCAACTAAAAACCGTCAGCGGTTAGCCGGTGGTCCTCCATCATTTGACTTACTTTGTAAGTTTGTCACTTACTCTCTCCTTCTACAAGTACCAGTACAATATCCATCAAATTATTGCCCGATGGTCCTGTTTTCAATAGCGTACCCATCTGCTGGTGAAAATGATACGAATCATTATCCCCAAGATACTCCTCCGGCACTAGTCCATACTCTCGCGCACCAGGTACCGTATTTCCATCCACAATAGCCCCCGCCGCATCCGTAGGCCCATCAATACCATCCGTCCCCGCCGAAAGCCAACAGATCTCTTGCCGGCCCTCAATTTCCATAGCCCCACGTAACGCCAACTCCTGGTTCCGTCCGCCCTTCCCATCCCCTTGCACCGTCACCGTACTTTCCCCATAAAACACAAACAGCTTGCTGCCTGCTCCCCCATACCGCCTGACCTCAGCTGCTACCTGTTTTGCGACCTCCTCTACATCGGCATTAAAAGCCTCATCAGCGATATGCGTTTGTATACCTTCCTCCCCCGCTATTGCCCCGATCTTGTGAGCAAGACGAGAAGCCGAGCTTATAACATAAGAACTATGCCTTCTTAGAGATGCTCTATTTTGTTTCAACGTTTCCGGTACCTCCCCGGCAATCCCCTTCAAAATATGATCTTGCACCGGCGGGGGTAAATCTCCCCACAACCCATACCCTCGTACCACCTCATTAGCCTCCTCAAAAGTAGTGGAATCCGGCACGGTCGGTCCACTTCCAATATTCATTAATTCATCCCCCGGCACATCCGAAACAACGAGATTAATCAAGCGCACCGAATCATCCAGCCTCTTCAAAAGCTGCCCTCCTTTTATTCGCGAACAATGTTTCCGCACCGTATTAATCTCCCCAATAGTAGCCCCCGACCTATTTAACAGTTCAAAAGTAGTGGTGAGATCATCTATGGAGATCCCCTCTGCCGGCAGACACATCAGCGACGAAGTTCCCCCCGAAATAAGCGTTATCAGTATGGCATTTTCGGGCAGCCCTTTCACAAATTCAACAGCTTGCCTCCCCGCTTGCCAACTCTTGCTGTTTGGGGTAGGATGCGAAGCTTCCAGTACAATATCAGCGCTACATTCAGGTATAGTGCCATGGGCCAGGTAGATTACGAAACCTCTATTAATATATTCACCCAACACCTTATTTGCTGCCTTATACATCGGTACGGCCGCCTTCCCTACCGCAAACAGATAGATAGGGCGATTACGAATAGCATAACGCTCATCTGCTATTTTCAGCTCTCCATCCCTTAAAACCATGGCCTCTTCTACCGCACGGCCGGGAAAACAGAACTCCAGGCCTTGCAAAAATAACTCTTTTAGATATACTTTGGGATCCATTTTGAACTATTCCAATCAGCATTATGAGATGTTTCAAATTATAGAAGATTCCCAAGAAGATTGCTAATTCTAGCCCAATAAAGAAACCTCTCTCACATACCCCATTCGTAATAACAATTCTAACAGGCCCTGCTCCCAATTCTTTCCTCAGACCCTTCTGCAAGGAATTATCATTTCCCCTTTAGATACTACAAGAGCCAAAATATGAAATTCCTCAACTTCCTATTGTTGTACTCGGGGTGATATTGCTTTTAATAGGCTAAAAAATTAGGGAGGGACAAAATAGGATCTATTGCAGAGCTCAACTACGCTAAGACATTCGAAGGATATAAAAGTGGCTATCCTCCGCCTCTACCTTAAAACTTCGAGGCGCATAGCTGCACCTCCTTCGGTTTCCATTATTAGCCCTATCATCGTTAGAGGCGAAAAGAGGACTTTTTCTTGGTCGTTAGATGCTACGCGATCCGATACGTCAATCGCTCCTGTCCGCCTTCCCCAAGGAGGAGCACATGGAAAAACTTCTGTACAGGAGTTTAGGATGAAAGGTGATTTATCCGATTACTATTCTTAATAGTCGATTAGAAGTGAGAGATAATTGACCATCAGTTCAAAATTCAACACTCAGCCTTCTACATTGATCTTGGTTTCCAATCACCTAATCCCATCAATCAATTCACTTGCGACTCCAAATAATCAAACACCATCTGTACGCCCTCTTCTACAGAAATATTGGTAGTATCGATCTCAAGTTCCGGATTCTCAGGCTCTTCATAGGGATCACTGATGCCGGTAAAGTTATCGATCTCTCCTTTTCGAGCCTGCTCATAAAGCCCTTTGACGTCACGCTCTTCACAAACTTCTAATGGAGTTGAAATATGAACTACGGTAAAGTCTTCACACATATCACGGACAAAGTCGCGGGCATCCTGGTAGGGCGAAATAAAAGAGGCAACCACAAAAACGCCGTGTTTCTGTAGCAAGCTGGCAATAAAACCAACACGCTTCACATGGGCATCCCGCTCCTCTTTTGAAAAACCTGTTTTCGGAAATACCTCTCGCACCGCATCGCCATCCAGATGTTCCACTTCATATCCCTGCTCTTTTAGCCGGGCATATACCTCTTCTGATATCGTACTCTTTCCTGATCCCGATAGCCCCGTAAACCAAAGAACGGTGGGTTTCAGGTTCTTTTCTTGCTCTGCATTCATAGTTAAAAGTGTAAAGTTTTAAGTGTTAAGTTTCTTATCTATACTCTTAATTAAGCCTTGCATCATTGAAGAAAGTTCTTTCAATTCTTTGATCATCCGTAAACACAATTCCTTTTCAAGTATTTTTGTTTCCATTCCAATATAAAGCTGTGTTCTAAGCTCTGCTGCTGATCCTTTAGCAACGTTTAAAAAGTATCTAAATTCCTTATCAGATTGACGTTCTGCCCCTTCTGCAATATTTGAAGGTATTGAAATAGCTGATCTTAAAACCTGATTTTTAAATGCATAGTCGCTACAGTCAGTCAAGTAATTTGTAAGCTCAACAGACAACCTTGTCGACCTTTTCCAAACTTCTAAATCTTCAAATGATTGATAAGCCATAAAACTTAACACTTAAAACTTTACACTTTGGTCCTTAAGACCAACTATAAAAGAACCATTCTTCAAATTCTCCTTATTGTATGTTAGCGGTGAGGTATGTACGCCTTCTTTAGTTGAATAGCGATATACCGCATCTCCTGCCGCAACATCCCACTCCATTGTAGGCCCCATTCGCGGGTAGATATCCGCTTCCCCTTCGGCTACCATGCAAAATTTGAGGGAACTCCCGGCGGGAATAGTTTCTACCACATTTAAGCCTTTCTCTTTCAGCTGTTCAACAAGCTTTCCGGATCCGTGAGATCGGCTTTGCATTGCTATTAATTCATCACTTGCTTTACTGGCTTTAGAAATGATACGTTCCTGGGCTTTGGATCCCACTTGCTTAAAGGCGCCCTTCCCCTTTTCAGCATAGTATAAAGTTTCTTTATCGGGGACATACACCACGCCCAGTACCGGTACACCATCATCTATGAGGGCGATATTTACAGTAAATTCCCCATTCTTCTTAATAAACTCCTTGGTCCCGTCCAGGGGATCTACAATCCAGAAAGTATTCCACCCTTTTCGCTCTTCATAGGCAGGCACCCCGGACTCTTCCGATATAATGGGCGTATCGGGATCTAACTCTTTTAGAGCATCAACAATAATATGATGCGAAGCCAGGTCGGCCTTCGTAAGGGGCGAATCATCATCCTTTCGGCTGATTTCAACATCCTGGGAATCGTTATAAATCTCCAGCGTTGCTTCGCCGGCCTCTTGTGCAATTCCAATAATCTCTTTCAACATATTACTTCTATAATTTTTTATTTATGATATTCGTGACCTTTGTAAGATTACTTCTATAAAACAAAATCCTGAGCCGAATTCAGGATGACACCTGCACTATCCAAAGTTAACTGTTTTCTAAAAATTGTAACCCTTTCTAGCTACACCGTGGCGGGAGTGCAACTCCCTCGGAGCTAAAAGATGCATTTCGGTTCTTCGCTCCCCCGTCCTCGGTCGGCCGTCCTGCTATTACAACGGCCAGATTTGAGGCACCAAAGATATTGTAATTATGGCTACCATCAAATTTAATGGGAGACCAATCTTGGTGAAATCAGTGAACTTGTATCCGCCGGGACCATAAACCATCAGGTTGGTTTGATAGCCAATAGGCGTTGAGAAGCTGGCCGAAGCCGCCATGATAATCGTCATCACAAAGGGCATATAATCTACCCCATAGGATGCTGCCATAGAAATGGCAATGGGAAAAATTAATACTGCAGCTGCATTATTGGTAACCATCTCTGTTAATATCCATGTGGCCAGGTATACTCCTGCCAATGCTAAATAGGGACTTCCTTTTGCTAAGTGCAGGAATTCTTCTGCCAATACGGTCGCGGCACCGGTCACCTGAAGAGCGTTCCCCAACCCCAGCGAAGCTGCTATAACAAGTAACACCGACCAGTCGATATAATCTTTGGCAGTAGCCGTTCTGCAACAGCGGGTGGCGATCATCAGTCCCGCTGCCAAAAAAGAAGCCTGGAACATAGACAGTAAGCCGAAACCAACACTGGCAACCATTCCGCCTAAGATAGTCCATGCATATCCCGATCGTTCATAATCCGGTGGGCTGGAATCACTGATCCCGCTTATCAAATAATAATCGCTGGAGTTTTTATACTGATCCAAAAAGGTCGGGTGCGCTTCCAATAGCAGCGTATCACCGGTGTTTAACCGGATATCTCCCACCTTTTCTTTTATTCGCTCACCACTCCGTGAAACCGCGAGTACTACGGCATCATACTTATTGCGAAATCCACCTTTTTTAATCGTATTACCATTAACAGGATGGCTGGGCGAAACCACTGCTTCAATTAAAAGACGTTCGCGCCGCGATGAATTGAGCTTAAAGATCTGATCAGTGGCTGGTGTTAGTCCTTTAATCTGCTGCAGGTCGACAATAGAATCGACTACACCGGTAAAAATCAGACGATCTTCGGCTCGTAATTCTTGCTCGGGATCAACGGCAGCTATAATATGCTCCTCCCGATATATTTCTGCCAAAAACAGTTCCGGCAAATGGCGAAGCCCAGCTTCTTCGATCGTTTTACCGGGTAAAGGGCTATCCCCTTGAACAATCATTTCAATAGTATATTCGCGGGGATCCTTGAAGGTATCATATCCTGATCCGCGGGCAGGCAGTAGTTCATCCCCAAAAAGGGCCAGGTATAAAAAGCCGACGATAGCACAAGGAATGCCAATCAGGGCAGGTTCAAAAATACCAATCGTCTGTGTCGACACTTCTTCAATGAGTAAGCCATTAACAATAAGGTTAGTACTGGTGCCAATAAGGGTGCACGTGCCGCCAAGAATAGCCGCATAGCTTAAGGGAATAAGAAGTTTGGAAACCGCAACCTGGTTTTTACGGGCCCAGTCTTCCAAGGCGGGAATAAATGAGGCCACCACGGGAGTGTTATTCAGAAAAGCGCTGACCACCATAACCGGTGCCATTATTCGTATCTGGGTCCGGCGAATACTGTTAAACCTGCCCACAATAGTTTCTACCACATATTGAATGGCTCCGGTTTCTTTGAGTCCGGCCGCTACCACATACAGTGCTGCTACGGTAAGCATCCCCTGATTTGAGAAACCTACAAGGGCCTCCGACGCAGGTACAACCTGGCTTACAATAAGTGCTGTCAAACCGCCAATAAAGACCACATCAGCCGCTATGCGCGTACCAATGAGTAATACAATACAAGCTAAAATAACGGCTATTACCGTCCATCCGGCAAGGGTCATTATATAGTATTTTAGAGTCTCTGTTCTCTTGAGGCCAAAGAAAAAGAATTATAGACTGCTTTCAAATTGAGAATGATTAATAAGGAGAAGAGCTATAAAGGCATGTACTGCAGAGCGGCATTAACCCCATCCCAGCCCAGAGCATTGGAACGAGATAAAAAACGATCATCGGTCACCACTCACCAACCATTCAAAATCCAACATTCAACATTTGAAACCCAACATTGCCCCTTCCTATAACGGCCAAATTATAGGAACAAGAATAATTACTACCGCCCAAAGTACTAACTGCAGAGGAAATCCCACCTTAAAGAAATCAGTAAACTTGTAGTTACCCGGTCCATATACCATCAGGTTGGTCTGGTAGCCGATAGGAGTAAGCAGCGACATTGAAGCAGCAAGGGTGATTCCAATAAAGAGCGGACGTGCATCGAGCCCCTGGGTTTCGGCTATTGAGAGAGCAATGGGGAACATCAAGGCAACAGCACCATTATTAGTGATGAGTTCCGTCAGTATTACCGTAACGATGACAATCCCTGCAAGAACCGTTCGCGGCCCGTAAGCACTTGTAAGATCCAACAACCCCTGCCCAATAATTACAGCGGTACCACTCACTTCCATCGCCTTTCCCAGCCCCAGTGCAGAACCTATCACTATAAGTACAGTCCAATCAATAGATTTACGGGCTTCACCGGCCTCAATAACATTGAAGGCCATGAGTACTGCAGCTCCCAGCACCCCTGCCAGGGCGATATGCATAAATCCCATTACTACAGACCCGACAATACCAATCAGTACAGCAATAGAAATATATAAGTCTTTTCCACCGGGCCGTTCCTCTTTAATCTCGGAAATATCCCCCGGTGCTTCTCCCCCGGCTTCACTGGTAAGAAAAAAATCTTCAGTATCTTCATATGCGCCCCGGAATCCCCTTCCCGTATCCAAGAGTAACATATCACCGGGATGCAGTACAAACTCTCCCAAAGGTTGATCAATACGTTCTCCTTTTCTGCGCACACCCGTAACAGCAGCCCCAAATCGTTCTAATAGCTTTGCTTCACCTACTGAAGTTCCAACCAGTCGTGACCCCTCTTTAACAACGACTTGGTGTAGTTCACGATCTTTTTCGTTACGTCTTATCGTTCTGGGTGGTTGAAATGCCAGCCTTAACCCGGGATAACCGGTAATATTAGGCTTCTTAGCTGCAATACCGCCCTCAGCAGCATAAAAAAGGTGATCTCCTGAACGTAACTTTTCATCTTCAGGAACGGGAGCAATCTCTTGGTCTTTGCGATTTATACGCGAAAGATAAAAGCCAGGAAAAGCGGTAAGCCCGGCTTCTGAAACTTCTTTACCAATTACATCAGCACCATCGGTAATTTCGAGTTCTACCAACAGCTTTCGTTTTAATTCTTCCTGGATACGAATATCCCGGCGTGCAGGGGTCAGCTTAGGCGAAATAAAAACCAAATAAATGAGCCCGGATATCGCACAAGGCACTCCTACCCAAGCCAACTCAAAAAAGGAGAATCCCTCAAAACCATGATCCTGTAACAGTCCGTGCGTAATTAAGTTTGTGCTGGTTCCTATCAGTGTACACATCCCTCCTAAAATAGCAGCATATGATAGAGGCATTAACAATTTTGAAGCCGGGATATGTTTTTCTTTGGCCCAACTCCTTATCGCTGGGATCCCCATTGCCACAATGGGTGTATTATTAAGAAAGGCCGAATATGCTGATACACTGGGACAAAGTCGCAACAAAATGCGTTGTACACTTCTGGTTTCACTACCCAAAATAAATTCACTGGCCCGATCTAAGGCTCCACTTTTTCGAAGAGCTGCTCCTACCACATATAAACTGCCCAATGCAAACAAGGTGGTATTCCCAAACCCCAAGAAAGCCTCCTCCAAGCTTATGACTCCACTTGCAGTTACTAAACCCAAAGCCGTTAACAGCACGGCATCAGGACTCCAGAGGTCCACTGCCAATGCAATAAAGGCTAACGTTAATATTCCTAGTATTACAATCTGTTCAAATCCCATAAAAAGGAAAAGGGTACAATTTAATAGTATAAATGATTGGGTATGCTAAGCTTAGCAGCAGTTTGAAAGTCCTTCCAATATGCCGTCTCACTGATTGTCTATTATCGACAATAATAACTACCCTCAAATAAAAGAATTATCCGATGCTTTCAAACTTCTGTAAAAGCATTTTTTGAACGGTAAATAAGCTTCTCTACAGAACCTTATAATTCCAAGAGCAATGTTGTTAGCCTGTCCAGGTCGCGATGACATTACTTTTAAGGGACCTTTGCAAAACCAGGCAGTCATCCTGAATGTAATGAAGAATCTCCCTTCCAACGGCAGCAGATTGATACTGGAGATTCTTCGACAAGCTCAGAATGACGAAATCAAAGGTTTTGCAAAGCCCTCTTTTAAATAAATGGGAGAGAAAAATCCCCTCTTGAGTGTTCTGTTCCAAGGGGTGGGCTTCCGGCGATTGCCCGGAAGGTCGGGGTTGTTTGGAACAGGTGACTTACGTATCCCCTCCCCGACGCAGAGCATTGGAACGAGATAGCAGGAGACTGAAAAGCCGCAGTGGTCAACCGTCAGTTAACTTTACAGCCATTGCAAAGGAAAAAAAGTTAGAACTTTAGCCTGGCTTGAATTCCCACTTCACTGCGCGTATCCCCTTCAACCTGATTTAACCCACTGCCAATAACCTGTTTATCTTCATAAACAGTAATTCCAAACTTAGCCCAGAGTTCCAGGAAATCGAACGGTTCATAATTTAACAACGCATACATTCGCTGTCCCTTATCAAAAAGAGCCTGGCTAGCAAAAACGTAGAGCAGATCGTTTTCAAACTGGTATACCCTGGTGTCAAAACTTTCGGTATCAAACATTGACAGCCTCGCATCTAGCTGAAGGTTATCGCGAAGCTGAAATCGAATATCCTGGTAAATCAAATACCCAAGCTCCAGTTCTTCCCCCGCTTGCTTACTTTGCACCAGCTCTCCCCTGCTGCGCAATCGCACTTTGGGATTCACCTGGTATTCCAAATGCGCCCTGTAGGTACTTCGTCGTGATGAGCCAAGCCGCTGCTGTTTACGTCCAAAACGATCGGTTACTTCATATTCGTCATCTTCAATCTCACTGCGAAATTGCAAATAGAAATTAAGATTTGATGAAACCTCTACTTCCGCTTTTCCCAACCAATCGTATCCCTGAGTCGGCTGATTTGTACCAAAGCGTGCACTGGGGAACCGAAACTGATCGAAATACCCAAAAAGCGTTACTTTATCTCCAATCGTATGTTGTATGCCAAGATAAACTCCCTGTTCATTTTTGGGTTGCCCCGAAACCTCTCCAAATCCATTACCCAAAATAGACTGAAAATTTTTCTGATAATGTCGGTACGCTAAGGTCATTTCGGTATCTTCTCCTATGCCACTTTCTACACCTGTAATAAAACCCAACCCGCCATTTTCAGTTCGTGCCGCCTCCCCGAAAACAACAGCCGGTCCTAACAACAACGTATAATCGACTCCAAAAGCGGAATTTTCACGTCCCTCAAAATCATATTGTGCATATGCCCTGTCACTTGCTGCAATCACATGATCAAAAGTAGTTTTATAGCCCGTAGCCCCGACTATCCCAAAAGGAAACTCCATCTGGATGTGTCCACCATAGAGTTTATGTCCTAAATTATCCTCTTGTCGAAATTCATTGGCTGTTCTTTTATAGCCGTCCGTTCCGGGAAACCGGGTTGTGTCATCACTTATGACGCTGGCACTACGCCGTCGGTTTGAATAAAAACCCGTAAGCTGCAACTTACCCCCGTAGGTAACAGCCCCGCCCCGGTAAAAGTTTGTTTCCTGGGCCGAGGTATAGGGCTTAATTCCCCGACCATTTCTACTTACTGCTCCGATAACATCACTGCCTTTTCCAAAGGCTGCTCCGCTCCAAAGTACCAATCCCTGGCCAAAAGCAAGACTATAATCTCCGCCTACCAACATTTGTAGCTTCCCATTATCTTCCAGTGCTACATGCCAGCTACGGTGATCAAACTTGGTGGGACCCACCAGCTGCTCTCCAGGATCTTTTTCCTGCGTTAGATTTAAAGAAATATGGTCACTTTGGTAACCAAATCGTTGATAATACTTGATACGATTCCCCACATATCCCCCATCATCCGGGTGTTTATTATACCCTTCTGCCTTTTGAATATCCTGTTGATACCGAGAAAATGCCTGGAACCGCCCATCGGTCGTCCAATACCGGTAATCTGTAAATAGTGCCTTACTTAATTCTATGCCCCTGCCCGGTGTTACATAGGGTCGCATTTTTTCCAACGTAACACGCCCAATTCCAGAAACTTCATCCAGCTCATTTACCGTCTCGAACGGTTTAACAGAAGTGCGATAATCAATAATTGCCCGAGCCGTTTTCAGATTTAAACCCGGCACCTGTAATAAGGCATTAATACCAGCAGAATTAATATTCACCGGATTGGCCGCTA
Source organism: Fodinibius halophilus (assembly GCF_011059105.1). GTDB lineage: Bacteria > Bacteroidota > Rhodothermia > Balneolales > Balneolaceae > Fodinibius > Fodinibius halophilus. The sequence goes on from NZ_JAALLS010000005.1 coordinate 94,233, forward strand.
ACTCTTGTAAAAGCTGTGTTAATTGTTCTGCATCTGCCCCCGAACTCTGGGGATCGAATACTTCCAGGGCCTCTTCCAGGTCATCCTGCACCTCCGATTGGGTAGAGTCTTGCTGTTGACCCTGTACTACCAAGGGTCCCAGAAACAGGAGTACGACTATAAAATAGAACCTTTGTTGCATCACCAGGAAATTTTAAAATCCAGGGCCGGACTATATCCCAATACCTGATTCTCGTGGCGCTGTACAGCAATATTAGCACTCCAGGAAGACATTACATATCCAATACCGGCAGTAAACGTCTGTGGAGAAGTGGTAACCCCGACCCGTCCCTTTAATCCACCAATAATAGCCATTTCTACCCCCGCACGATACGATATTGGGAACTGAACATCTTTATAAACATCAGCTGAAAAGAGCGCAATATCTGAAAGGTAATAAGACAACCCGATACTGAGATCACGAGGCAACTTTTCATTATTGCGAGAACCATAGGCAGGCTGATTAACATTGGTTGCTTTAGCCCCCAGCCATAAATCAGAAGTAATTGGTGCTGCCACCCCAACATCAACTCCCAGGGCCCCGGCAGAACCATTATTAATATCCTGAGCAACATGGCTGTAATTGAGGATGACACCGTAGTGGAACCCCATCAATTCGTTTTTATATCCCAGCCGAAGCCTATTTTCGTTAAAAAGATCAAACCCATAACGGTGGGCCCCGGCCCCAATCACTCCAAATTCAGTAGGATAAGTAACCGAAACAGCCATATCTGTGACCTCAGAAAATCCAAAATAGCGCACCCCGAAAAAGGCGGCATTGGGGTTCTCTTGCGACATCATCGCGGGATTGGCAAACATCGACCAGCTCGTTTCTTGTAATGCTGTTGTTGCTTGCCCCATAGCCAGTTCCCGGGCACCTATTACCGCTTGTGCTTTTAAATGCTTACCATAAGCATGGATAAACAGGTAGCATATAAAAACGATCAGTATATTCTTCGTGTTGAGTTTCTTCAGCTTTTGTATCATTGCTTACGTACAGTTGCCATATTTTTAAAACAAGATAGCTAAAATGAGTATTTCTCGTGTACTTTTCCTATTAAAAAAATATTATCTCTTTCTGGCCTTCGTGATACTGCCCTGTTTCGTACAAGCCCAGGAAGTTGAGGCCGAGGTATCCATAGATCGTAGCCAATTGAGCAGTACTTCGCTGAACTACCTGAATGATCTGCCGAATAAGATTGAGGTTTACATCAACGAATACAACTGGATCGACGCCGAGTTTCGAGAGCATGAGCGAATCAAGATGAATATTCAAATTACCCTGCTCAGCGTTGATAGTGACTTTAACTTTGAGGCTCAAATTGTTGTACAATCGCGTCGCCCCATTTATAATACAACTCAAGAAACCGTCCTGTTTATCTTTAATGACAGCAACTGGGGATTTACATACACGCCCAACAGCACCTTTATCCATGATGAGCTCCAATTTAACCGGCTTACCGGCCTCATCGACTTTTATATCTATACCGTTTTGGGATATGATTTTGATTCGTTCGAACCAATGAGCGGAACCCCTTACTTCAACCGGGCACAAAATATCATCTCGTTAGCCCAAAGTACTTCTGCAAGCGGATGGGCGCGAAGCAGTAATAACCGGCGTAATCGCGTACAACTTATCAACAACTTGCTAAGTGCTAATTATGAAGGATTTCGTACCGCAGTATACCAGTACCATCGCAAAGGACTTGACACCTTTGTCAACAATCCCCCAAAAGCCCGACAATATGTATTAGATTCCTTAGAAAAGATTCGACAGGCCCAACGAAAAACATCATCCAACCTCGTATTCGATACCTTCTTCAATGCCAAGTACCGCGAGATAGTCGCTATCTTTGAAGATGCCGACCCACAAGTTCGTCTCGAAGCCTATAACTTACTTTCAGATATTGATCAGGGACACCTTAGCGAATATCAAAAACTGCAATAAATACCCACAAATAGATAAAAGACTTTCTACTCTCTTTTTGATAACTTGCAACACTTTTTCATAACTATCTAGAATTAAAATAAACAGCAAACTCACAACTGAACATTTAAGCTCAGGTTTTGTATATTCTTCGCCTGATGATCTGAAACTTTTCCCATAATAACTGAAAATATTTTCATCGCATGAAATTTTACGTCTGTATAAAACAAGTTCCCGATGTTGATGCCCCCATCCAGATTAAGGATGGCAAACTTATCCAAGACACCGACCGCATGGTGCTCAATGCCTATGATGCTTCGGCTGTTGAAGAAGCACTGGTACTCAAAGAAGAGCACGGCGGCGAAGTGGAAGTAGTGCTCGTCGGGCCCGACAAGGCCAAAGAAACGATCCGAAAAGCACTGGCCATGGGAGCCGATAAAGCGACCCATATTGCTACCAGTGGTGACGAAGATTACGATTCTGCCACATACGCAAATATTTTAGCTACTTTCTTTTCTGATAAGGAGTACGATGTAATTTCATGTGGTAAACAGTCTCAGGATACTGATGCCGGGCTGGCAGGAAGTATGCTGGGCGAACACCTGGACCTGCCGTATGCAACGAATGCTGTAGGGCTTGAAGCCGAAGAAGGTACATTGGTAGTGAAACGTCAGGGCGATGCCGGACAAGAGATCATCGGCCTCCCTACTCCCTGCCTGGTAACATGCTCTAACGATATGAACGAGCCACGCATCCCCAGCCTTAAGGGCATTATGCAATCCAAACGTAAGCCGGTAGAAGATGTGGCACTCAGCGACTTGGATATTGATGAATCCAGCCTGCAGCCCAAAACCAAGGTAACCGGTCATATGGAGAAGCCGGAGCGCGAACCCGGTCAAAAGTTTGAAGGCGAACCAGAAGAGCTTGCTCAGAAGGTTGCCACCCTACTTGATGAAGAAGAAAACGTTATTTAATGAACAGCATATAATGAGCCCGATCTGCTTGTAGCTCATCCGTTGTTCCCCAAGAATTTAGAACGAAAAAACAATTTCCTACAATGAGTACTCTTTTAACCCATATTGCCATCAGCGACGGAAAAATTAAACGTTCTTCGCTGGAAGTATTATCCCACATGCGTCAACTTGCGGAAGCAAACCGTCATACTGCAGAAGCAGTTATTATCGATGCCGAAGCTTCTAACTATGTTGATGAAGTAAAGAAATACGGCCCTTCTACCATCTATACGGTTGAAGATCCGATTTTTGAAAATCATATGAATACTCCGCTCCTTAAAGCGTTAACCAAAGTGATGGACGAAGCGGAACCCTATATCTTCGGCTTCGGATCTACCGAAAGCACCAAAGATATTCTGGGTGCCCTAGCAGCAAATCAAGATGCGGCAGTACTCTCAGACGTTTCGGAATTTGAGCTTACCGATGAGGGGATTGAAGCAAAACGTCCCGTTATGGCGGCAAAGATTTTGTCTGACAATGTTGCTGAAGGAGATCGTATTTTAGTATCCGTACGTTCAGGTTCTTATGATCTGGATGAAGGGGATGCTGATGCCGATGTTGTAGATATCGATTTCAGTATAGACGACAGTGAAATCCAGGCCACACTCCGTGAAATTATCGGTGCTTCCGGCGATAAGATTGATCTCGCTGAAGCAGAAACAATTGTTGCTGCCGGTCGTGGTGCTAAAGATGAAGAAGGACAAGATCTGATTAATGAATTGGCTTCTGTGCTTAATGCCGGTATTGGCGCTTCTCGAGCTCTTACTGAGGCAGGTATTATGGACCCAAGCCTGCAGATTGGACAGACCGGGAAGGTTGTTTCCCCACAGCTATACATCGCTGTCGGTATTTCGGGGGCAATCCAACATGTTGCGGGTATGACCAACAGTAAAGTTATTGTTGCTATCAATAAGGACCCCGACGCTCCAATCTTCGATATTGCCGACTACGGTATCGTCGGCGACCTTTATAAGGTACTGCCACCCTTTATTGAAGAACTGAAAAAGATTAAGGGCTAACGAAATACACGAACTGCGCAATACGAAAATATTTCTCTCTACTGCGTACGCTGTTTGTATTTAATATCAGACTGTATCTAAAACTTAATTATTATGATGGACGAAAAGTTTGATTGTATTATTGTGGGAGCAGGTATTGCCGGCTTGGCAGCTGCGATGACGCTGGCCCGCAATAACATGAAGTTTCTACTTATCGAAAAAGGGGAATTTGCCGGGTCTAAAAATGTCTCCGGTGGCGTGCTCTGGGGACATGACCTCGCAAAGCTCGTTCCCGAATATTGGAAAGAGGAAGACGGAGGCTGGGAACGCTTTATCAACCACCGCCGCCTTACCTTCATGGACGACCAATCAACCTTTTCGGTCGATTTCAAATCATCTCACTTTAATGAACCTCCCTATTCCGGGGTTGTTGTGCTGCGTTCTAAATTCGATCGCTGGCTGGCCGGTAAGGTTCAGGAAGAGATCGACAAGAGCGATTATGCCATGGAATCGTTCATTGCTACCAATATCAAGGTGGATGAAATCCTGATGGAAGATGACAAAGCCGTGGGCATCCGTACGGGAGAAGAAGAGTTTCATGCCCACAGTGTCATCATTTCTGAAGGCGTCAACAATCTTCTGACCCGCCAGGTTGGCCTGCAGGATGATTATGTACCTGCCGACCATATGCTTACGGGCATTAAGGAAGTCATACGCTTTGATCAAAAGGTGCTGGAAGATCGCTTCCAACTCAATGGTCTCAGCGGTATGTCCAATGAGTTTGTGGGCTATGCCACCGACGGTGTTGAAGGCGGCGGTTTTCTCTACACCAACCGCGACACTATTTCGCTGGGATTGGTGGCCGGTATTAAAGATATGCGCGAAAAACAGAAAAGCCCCCATGATATACTCAACACTTTTAAAAGCCACCCGGTGATACAAGACACCATCAAAGGAGGCGAAGTTGTTGAATACTCGGCCCATGTGGTTTCTTCCGGTGATAAACGGGTCATGCCAAAAGAACTTTATAAGGATGGCGTTTTAATCTGTGGGGAGGCTGCTAACCTGTTAATGAATGCCGGCAAGGCAATACAAGGAATGGACTACGCCATGCGATCGGGAATCCTGGGAGCCGAAACCATCGTTAAAGCTAAGGAGCGCGACGATTATACCAGCAATACGCTTAAAGAGTATAAGCAGGCACTGGCTAAAAGCTATGTGATGAAGGATATTAATAATTTCCAGGATGCCGTGCATATGCTACACAATCCAAAGATGTTTAAAGATGTGCCGAACCTGATCTGCGACTTCGGACGCAAGTTCTTTACCATCGACAATGAGCCTACGAAGAAGTCACGTGAGATGATGGCCGAATCAATCAAAGAACACTCTTCGTACTGGGATCTGATCAAAATAGGACTTAAAGGAGCAAAATCATTATGAAACTACTCGATCTACCAAAACGCTTGGGCTTAGTTAGTTATCGCAACCAGGCTAAGTCAGAAATTAAGCCTCATATTAAAGTTGATACGGATATCTGTAACTCTACCTGTCCGCATAAGTGTACCACCTATGTGTGTCCGGCGAACTGCTATACTATGGATGATGAGGGCAAAGTGCATTTCCAGGTTGAAGACTGTATTGAATGTGGCACCTGTATGTATGCCTGTGACCAAGGGGCAGTAGACTGGAATTACCCGGATCCAGAGATTGGTCGTGGCGTCACCTGGAACTTTGGATAATATCTATCACGAGGTCGCAACGCAGAGCATTGCGACCAGATTAGGTAATTAAATAGTTTATCTGACTCCTACGCTCTGTGGTGGAACCAGTAAAAAAGATTGTAGATCGAGATAGCATCTCGATCTACGTACCTAATATTTAATATCATCGCCCCCACTAGCTATTATAAATAGACAATCTGGTTCCGATGGTCTACGCCGGTATCGGTACCCTTATCTCGTTCTTATGCCTTGTTCAACGAAGCTTTAGCATAGTTGGGCTCTGCGTCGGAACCAACGAAACCAATGTCATCCTGAACTTGTTTCAGGATCTCATTGAATAAGTTCGCGTAATATCTATAGTTCCAACGCTCTACGTTGGAACCAGAAACAATGTACACCTCATATATCCCTCTCCTTTGCTTTCTCAACAATTCACTTTATTTAATCCAAAGATTCTGAGTTTTATATCATTGCGACCAGATTAACATTTTAAAACCTAGCAGATAAATGAATTGATCGAGATGGCATCTCGATTTACATATTTTTTAATATCATTCCAGCCCCAACTAGCTATTATAAACAACCTAGTTCCGACGCAGAGCCTTGGAACCAGAGTCGCTTCAAAATAAAAAGGCTACCCTCCCGGGCAGCCTTTCTAACTTTAATAATATTTAAGAACTCGTCTTACTCTTTCTGTGGTTTTAGCTTAATCATAAGCTGTTTACCTTCTGCTGTTACATTCACTTCCTTCTCCCATTTCTGGTATCCGTCCGCTTCAATAACAACAGTATAATTACCGGCCTCGAGGGATTTAAACGCATACATGCCTTTATCTCCGGTAGTGGCTTTCTGATCGGCTCCTTGTAGCGTTACTTCAACACCGGAAAGAGCTTGACCGGTCGCTTTATCTACGACTTTACCATAGAGCTTACCATTTGCTTTTTCCTGAGCTGAAGCTTGATTACTAATCAACCCTACTCCTAAAACTAACATAAGCGCTGAAAAGAGAACTTTTTTCTTGAATAAATACATATCGTCTCTATAATTTTTTAATTAATCCTAATTAATGTTGTGAGCGGTTAATTTTGCTCATCAACGTTCAACAATACATACCAGAGACCTCTGTTTTTTGTTCCTCCTTCAACACTCTGTAATCCCTGTTTCATGTACTTCCCAACCTAAACTGTGCGACAAAAGCTTTTGTTATAAGGTCACCTTACTGCCGGCCAAGCCAAACACTATTAAGGCACAATTGTTTGCTGAAAAATTTTTATCTTTATGAAAAATTCCCAACCTATCATTGATATCATCTTATGAGCACCGACGTATTACAGAAGTCATCCGGCCTAAATTTTGAACTCTCCGAACAGCAGCAACTTATCAGAGACAGTATCAAAGATTTTGTAGAACGACATGTTGCCCCGAGTGTAAAAAAGCGAGATGCAAATAAGGAATTTCCCCACGATATCGTTAAAATGCTTGCTGAGCAAGGCTTTATGGGGATGGTTCACCCCGAAAAATATGGGGGCGGCGGCGTAGGACATGTCAGCTTTTGCCTGGCTATCGAAGAAATTGCCCGTTGGGATGCCTCCTTGGCCCTCACCGTAGCTTCGCATACCTCCCTGGGATCCGGACATATTGCCCTGGCAGCTAATGAATCCCAAAAAGAACAGTATTTAACCCCTTTGGCCAAAGGAGAAAAGTTAGGCGCATGGTGCTTAACCGAACCGGGTTCAGGAAGTGACGCTTCGGGGATGAAAACTACAGCGATAAAAAAAGATAACCACTGGGTACTGAATGGTACCAAGATATTTATTACCCAAGGATCGGTTGGAGATGTCTATGTGGTGCTCGCCAAAACGGATCCCGATAAGGGAACCAAAGGCATTAGTGCTTTTATTGTAGAAGGAGATTGGGATGGCGTACAGCCCGGTAAAGGGATGGAAAAGCTGGGAATGAAATCCAGTGATACTACGGAAGTGGTTTTTGAAGATGTGAAAGTGCCGGAAGAAAACCTGTTGGGCGAACTGGGTAAAGGATTTGTTGATACTATGAAAGTGCTTGACGGCGGACGTATTGGTATTGGGGCGCTCTCCGTTGGTATCGCTCGAGGAGCTCTTGAGGAATCAATGAAATACTCAGGAGAACGAAAACAGTTTGGCTCGCCTATCGGTGACTTCCAGGCTATTGAAACCAAACTGGCTAATATGGCTACCGAAATTGATGCAGCTCGCATGTTGGTCCACCGGGCTGCATGGCTCAAAGATCAGGGTAAGCCTTTTACCCAGGCCGTATCCAAAGCAAAACTTTTTGCTTCTGAACTTTCGGTTCGTGCTGCCAACGAGGCCGTTCAAATTCACGGGGGCTACGGCTATATCAAAGAATATCACGCAGAACGCCTTTTACGTGATGCCAAACTTATGACTATTGGCGAAGGCACCTCTGAGGTACAGCGGATGATTATTGCCCGTGAACTTAAAAAAGAGTTTTGGGGATAAAGATTATATATGAATAGTTATTGAATTTCATCCAGCATTAATTCCTGAAAATCATTAACTGTTCACCAAACTTCATTTACATTTATTGGCTAAGCACTTACCTTAGCTAAAAGAAAAAATGCACACAGAAAATTATTACCTCTATGGCCAGTAACAGCTTTAATATTGACGACCCTTTCCTTTTTGAATCTGAGCTCGGTGAAGATGATCGCATGATCATGGAAACTGCTCGTGAGTATGCTCAGTCTAAGCTTGAACCAAGGGCACTAAAAGGGAACCAGGAAGAATATTTTGATCCTGAAATTGCTAAAGAGATGGGCGACCTGGGACTGCTGGGTTCTTATCTTGATCCCAAGTATGGCGGAACCGGAGCCAGCCAAACCGCTTATGGACTCATCGCCCGAGAAGTGGAACGTGTTGACTCGGGTTACCGCTCTTTTATGTCGGTACAGTCTTCGCTGGTTATGCTGCCCATTAATGAGTTTGGTACAGAAGAACAAAAGGAACGGTTTCTGCCAAAATTAGCAACCGGTGAACTCATCGGGTGTTTCGGACTTACCGAACCTGATCACGGTTCAGATCCCGGATCCATGAGTACGACCGCAGTAAAAACAGACGGCGGCTGGATTCTCAATGGGGCTAAAATGTGGATCACCAACTCTCCTATTGCTGATGTGGGTATTGTCTGGGCAAAGGCTAAAGAAAGCAAAGATGATGACGGTGAAATTCGAGGCTTTATTGTAGAAAAAGATATGGACGGCTACAGCGCGCCGGCTACCAAACATAAAATGTCGCTCCGTGCTTCTGAAACCGGCGAAATGGTTTTTGAAGATGTATTTGTTCCCGATGAAAATGCATTCCCTGATATCCGCGGACTCAAAGGGCCTTTTACCTGCCTCAATAGTGCGCGTTATGGTATTGCCTGGGGAACAGTGGGTGCTGCTGAGTTTTGCTATCAGAAAGCTCGTCAATATGTGGGGGAACGCAAGCAGTTCGGACACCCTATTGCGGCTAATCAGCTTCCGCAAACAAAGCTGGCTAATATGCTGACCGATATCACCCAGATGCAACTACTGGCATGGAGGTTGGGTAAACTTAAAGATGAAGGCCGTTCTCATCACTCAATGGTATCGCTGGCCAAGCGTAATAACTGCGGTACGGCTCTTAAGATTGCCCGTATTGCTCGCGATATGCATGGCGCTAACGGTATCACCGGTGAATACCGGGTTATTCACCACGTAATGAACCTGGAATCCGTTAATACCTATGAAGGCACTTACGATATTCACGGCCTGATCTTGGGACGAGAAATTACCGATATCCAGGCTTTTGTACCGCGCGGTAATAACCTGCCGGAATAACTGCAGATGTAATTTAAGTCTTCTAGTATTTGCTATCCCCTGCCAGGGCTCTAAACCCTGGTGGGGTTTTTATTTCTTACCCCTCCTACTTGGAGCTCGGGTGGATTCGAATTGACAAGCCTGTTCCAAGGGGTGAGAAGAGATCCTGAAACAAGTTCAGGATGACATGAAATATAGTTACGAGTGTAGCGCTCGACTCATAAATCGAGCAAGGAAATAGCAACTTCTTAACTAGTGATTTAAGATAAGTTCTTCCATAGATTATTAAGAGTTGGGTTTTTACTCTTAATTAAATTTAACTTCCAAGATCGGTGCCAGTTTTTTAGTTGCTTTTCGCGAGCAATTGCTTCATTAATATTTGGGTACTTTTCATAATACAAGAGAATAGTACAATTATATTTGATAGTAAATTTTGAGCCCTGCCCATACTTGTGCTCAATTATTCTTTTATCTAATGTGCTACTAACTCCGATATATAAAACTGATTTCGACTTGTTTGTAAGAATATATACATAACCACACTTCCCTGATGAGTTTTTGTAGCCCATAAAATTATGTCTTTTAGAAGTAAGACTAATTTATGAGCTAAACCTTACAAATATAATCTATATGTCATCCTGAACCATGTACTGAGCTTGTCGAAGTATCTCTTTCAGGATCTCCGTCAATGTAAAATGAGAGACAAAAAACGGTAGCAACAGACCACAAAATACCGAATTAGATATCACGGGAGGCAAAATACGCTCTGTCTACCAACCAGCTAATAAATTGTAAGCCCCTATCGGTCCTCCGGGGATACCTCCTAGCTGCTTCTTAATCACCTAATCACTCAGGTTCTCAATTAGCTAATGTACTAGTCACTGTATCGCTCAATATACCACTGCACGGTCTCGCGCAGGCGCTCCTCAAAAGAGTGTTTTTTCTGCCAACCAAGCTCCTCTTTAATTTTTGAAGCATCAATCGCATAGCGGAAATCGTGACCGGGACGATCTTTTACGAACGTAATCAAGCTTTTAAAATCATCTGACGGAGCCTCCCCGACCTCTTCATTCAAGATATCGCAGATCTTCTTAACTAAATCGATATTTTTCCACTCGTTATCTCCGCCTACGATATAGGTTTCACCTGAACGACCATCCCGAAAAACGAGATCCAGGGCTGCACAATGGTCTCGAACATACAACCAATCCCGAACATTTTCCCCTTTGCCATAAACGGGTATATCATCATGATTCAAAGCCGTACGAATAACCGTTGGGATCAATTTCTCATCATGCTGGTGGGGACCAAAGTTATTGGAACAATTGGTCGTTACCACATTCATCCCGTAGGTATGATAGTAAGACCGGATAATAAAGTCACTGCCTGCCTTTGATGCAGAATAAGGAGAGTTCGGCGCATAAGCCGTCTCTTCCGAAAAAGCCCCTTCATCACCCAGCTCTCCATACACTTCATCGGTAGACACATGAAGAAATCTGTTTTGCTTCCAAGAGTTTTCATCTTCCTGCCACAACTGTCGGCACTCTTCCAATAAATTAAAAGTGCCCAGCACATTCGATTTAATGAAAGGCTCGGGTCCTTTTATCGAATTATCGACATGCGATTCAGCTGCCAGGTGGAAAACCGCTTCAGGCTTAAACTCTCTTACTACCTCTCTTACTGCATCACGATCAACAATATCTATTTTCTTAAATGTATAGCGATCTGAATCGCTGATAGCCGACAAATAAGTCAAGTCGGAAGCATAACTCAATTTATCGATATTCAAAAAATGACAGTTCGGATACTTTTCATGCAAATACAGCAATAGGTTAGACCCAATAAACCCGGCTCCTCCTGTAACAAGAATACGTTTATTCATTTAAAAGAGATCTTTATTTGCAATTTCTTTGAACCTCGGCTGATGCTGATCCTTCTCAGAAATCACAGGGTCATCAACCTGCCAATCGATATCGAGCTCAGGATCAGCCCAATAAAGGCCACGTTCTCCATCAGGAAAATAATAGTCGCTACACTTATAATAAACGAGTGCGTCTTCAGATAATACTGAAAATCCGTGAGCAAAACCCTTGGGGATAAAAAGCTGATTTTTAGCCTCACTGGAAAGCTCTGTGGCCGTGTACTCCCCAAAAGTATCAGAATCGCGCCGTAAATCAACGGCTACATCCAGGATTCTTCCTTGCATCACCATGATAAGCTTATCCTGCTGCTGTTCAATCTGGTAATGCAATCCCCGAACCGTACCCTGCTGAGATTTCGAAAGGTTATCCTGTACAAAATTTAGCTCTAATCCATGGGCTTTTAACAGTTCCTCGCGATAGGTTTCAAGAAAAAAACCTCGTTCATCCCGGTACACCTCAGGTTGCAAAAGCAGTACATCTGGGATCTTAGTTGCCGTAATCTTCATTCAATAATGCTTAGAATTGTTTAGTACTCTAGTTAATGTATCACCTATTTCACATCAAGCTGTTTCAGCAGCGAAGTAAGCCCCTCTTTCCAGTCTACCGGCTCCGATCCAAGTTCGTCTGCCAATTTTTGAGTATTCAGCTTTGAAAAAGAAGGACGCTCAGCTTCGGTAGCAAATACCGATGAGTCAACTGCCTCCAGGGTAATATCGATCTCGCTTAAGGTAAAAATTGTTTGGGCGAATTCGTACCAATTTATCAAACCCTTGGAACAGAGATGATAGGTACCTTTGGTATCCTTTTTCAAAAGAGCCAAACTTTTTTTTACGACCTCTTCCGTAAAGGTCGGGCTCCCCCACTGATCATCCACAACTTGTAGGCTGTCGCGTTCCTCCGCCAGTTTAAGCATCGTCTTCACAAAATTGCTCCCAAACTGTCCGCACAGCCAGGACACGCGAATAATCAGGTGATTTGCGGTAGTATTTCGAATAGCCTGCTCCCCCTCCCACTTTGTCTTGCCATACCAGTTTATGGGATCTGCGGGATGGTCCTCCGGATATCCCCGTGGACACTCCTGCTTATCAAGCTGAGAGCCCGGAAATACATAATCTGTAGAATAATGCACCAGTTTAAATTCCAACTGCTGGCTTAATTCCGCCAAATACAGCACAGCTTCCACATTAATTTTTTGAGCTTGTTTTCGATGTTTCTCAGCCCCATCAACATCGGTGTAGGCGGCACAATTGACTACCACATCCGGCTTTTGTTTCCTAAGCTCATCCGATACCTCCCGGTAGTGTGTAATATCAAGTTGAGAAGAAGTATAGCTTAATAGTTCGATATCATCAGTTTCATTCTGTGCTAAAAAGCTTTGCCACTCTTTGCCCAGCTGCCCGGTAGCTCCCAACAATAATAATTTCATGCTGTACTACTGCTTACAAGTTTATTAGCTCTCTTATATGACTTCGGCGTGCCGGCATCAGTCCACCAACCCTCCATTACAGAAAAGCGCATTTTATCTTCCTGGATATAATGATTATTGACATCGGTAATCTCCAGCTCTCCCCTGTCGGAAGGCTCCAAGGTGCGAATATAGTCAAAAACTTGAGCATCATACATATACATCCCGGTCACTGCTAAATTGCTCTTCGGCTGGTCCGGTTTTTCTTCGATGCCAATAATTTTATCTCCATCTACTTCAGCGACCCCAAACCGCTCTGGGTCTTCTACTTCTTTTAACAAGATCTGTGCCCCTTGCCCCGGATAAGAATTCACTGCTTCTTCCAGCGAAGTTTGAAAAATATTATCCCCTAAAATAACCGTCATACTGTCATCTCCTACAAAGTTTTCAGCCAACCCTAAAGCCTGGGCAATACCGCCTGCCTCATCTTGCACCTTATAGGTAAAACGACAACCAAAATCTTTGCCAGACCCCAAGAGGGTTACCACATCTCCCATGTGTTCGGTACCGGTAACAATCAGGATTTCATCAATCCCGACCCCCGTTAACTTTTCGATAGGGTAGTATATCATCGGCTTATTACCAATCGGTAATAAGTGTTTATTAGTAACCTTTGTGAGTGGATATAAACGGGAACCCGTGCCGCCAGCCAGTATAATGCCTTTCATTAAAGTATACCTAAGTTCATTAAGTTTTATTTAAATGTTCCGATAAGATGAATACTAATGATATTATTACCGTTTTAAAAAGTAGATTGACAAATTATTATTGAGATTTCTTAACAAAACCGCTGCTCAAAAACTCCAACAAGAGCTATACTCACATTTAATGCCCCATCTAACAATGGGCCCATATATCCGGAGCAACTACAGGTTTTGCAAAATCTTCTAAGAGATTATTAAATACCAACAAGATATGATCCATTCACTAAAAGACCGAAATATATTCCTTGTGGTCTTTATTGGAGGATTGCTCTGTCTTTTTTCGACCCAAACATTTGCCCAAAGCAAAACATGGGTTGGAACAACTGATGCCGATTGGCATAACCCTAATAACTGGAGCCCTTCCGGTGTACCATCCAGTAGTGCATCTGTGACTATTGAGCCCAATGGCGGAAATCCCTTTCCGGTTATCTCAAATTCTGATGTAACTGTAGCCGACATCCAAATATCGAACTACAGCGGAGGGCAGCTTACCGTTAACAATAATCAAACACTTACCATCACGAACGGCCTTGAAATAATATCCGGGGGAACTCTTTTTATTGAAAGCGGCGGCACGGTGCATCTAAGCGGCGGGGCCTTTTCAATGGATTACAGTAATACTCTGATCGATATCTCTACCGGTAGTTTTATCAGTGATGTTGATGTTACTATTAAAGGTAACGGCCTTAATGCAGGATCAGGAACTGTAACCTTTAATGGCAATTTTAATCTGCCAACCAGCAAAGTATTTAACACCGAAACAGCTGATGTCACTATAGCAGGTGTTTCAGAAATAAACGGTACCTATAACGGAGATGACGGGGACACCGTTTTTGATAATGATGTAGAGGTACGAAGCGGTGGAGTTATTAACCTCGATACCGGTACCATTACCTTTAACGGGCAGGGCTATGTTCGCAGTAACGGAACCCTTAATATGGGAAGTGGCACCGTTAACGTGAATACAAACTTAACGGCCGAAAGCAATGGTAACATCCATGTTGATGACGGAACCCTTAATGTGCAGGGAAATGCTAACTTTCAAAGCAACGGGAATTTATCAATTGATACGGGAACTGTAAACGTAACCGGCGATGCCTCTCTTGAAAGTGGCGGAGATTTTGATCTCAACACCGGCTCGTTCAACGTAGGGGGCGATGCCTCTTTTACCAATGGAGGTACTGTTAACGCCGGTGGTTCCGATATGAACCTGGAAGGGGACATAACAGTTCAGAGTGGTGGCGACTTTAATGCTGATACCAGTACGGTTGTTTTTAGTGGCGACTCTACGCAAACCATTAATACCAACGGGAATGACCTTAACTTTTATGATGTAGTGGTCGATTCCGGTTCAACGCTACAAACCGACGGCTCTTCAGAAAATACGATTACGATTGAAAATGACTTAACCATTGAAGAAGATGGCACTTTAATCGTAAATGATGACGACAATATTGACGTACAGGGGGACTTGAACAATAACGGTACTATTGACAGCGGCGACCCTTTTGTATACGAAATAACAACCCCCTCACTAACAGAAGTCCTGGTAGCGTACGACCAGAAAATGGATCCCACGACCTCAACCAACACTTCTAATTATTCCATCAATAAAGGGATCTCAATAACCAATGCTACCCTCAATGCGTCCGACTCTACCGTAACCTTAACAGTCACCCCTCAACTCACTGAAAATACCGAGTATACGCTTACCATAAATGATGTAGAGTCAGCTGACGGTGAAAAAATATCGCAGGACCATGTAAAACGTTTTACGGTCCTTATTGATATAACATATTACAGCAGAACAACCGGCCAATGGGATGCCCCCAACTCATGGTCTACCGACAGCCATACCGGACCGGCAGCCTCCAGCATACCCAATGCCCAGAACGGAGAAAAAGCAATTATTGGAAATAACCATACCATTACGCTGGGTTCTACGCAGGATATCAGTAACCTGGAGCAACTGGTGATAAACAGCACCGGCAATTTTCATATTGCCAGTGGCGATACCCTTATCACGAAGAATTTTGTGGTCGAGGGGGATGGCACCTTTGCACTCCAAAACGGGGGAACCTTACAAATAGGTGCCTCCGACGGTATTACTGCAGTTGGAAATAATAAAGGCAATATTCAAACCGGTACCCGACAATTTAATAATGCCGCAAATTATATTTATGACGGCAACAGTTTACAGCACACCGGGTCCGGGCTACCCCAAAATATTAATGATCTTCGTATCAATAACAGTTCAGGAGTGATCGCCACCGGAAATATTCAAACCAATGGCACCCTCTACCTGGAAAATGGTACACTTACCATTCCATCGGGACAAGGTATAATTGCAAACACCAAATCGATACAGAGTGGCAATTTAAAATTCACCCGTATTCTTTCGGGATCTCGAGGCTGGCGTATGCTTAGCTCACCAGTGGCAACCAATTATAATAACTTATTGGACGGCCTCATCACTCAAGGATATAATGGAGCACATTATGATGCTTCTACCGCCCCTTATGATACTTTGCAACCTAATGTATTGTACTATGATGAAACCCATCAGGGGACCGATAACCAGCGGTGGCGAGTCCCCAGCTCGGCCTCAACTTCGGTACCCTCAGGCTTGGGGCATAACGTATACCTTTTTGGGGATGTCTTTGGGGATAGTCGTTACAATGATACCCTCCCGGATACGATCTCTGTTGTTGGACAAGAAAATGAAGGAACCGGAAATAAAGTGAACCTCAATATCACACACACGGCCGCTGCAGATACCGGATGGAACTTGGTCGGAAATCCTTATGGGGCCTCTATAGACTGGGACAACAGTAGCGGATGGACGAAAACCAACGTGGATCAAACCATCTATGTATGGGATGCCAACTCCAGCTCATATAAAACCTGGAATGGTACAACCGGAAGCCTGGGAAATGGGCTCATCCCTCCTTTTCAGGCTTTTTGGATAAAAGCCAATGCTGATAATCCCGAACTTACCGTCACCCAGGATGCTAAAACTTTCGGGGGCAATTTTGTAGGCAAAGTGCCCGGTAGCGCTCCCCCCACTATAGAAATTGCATTGCAGCGCAATGGCACTAAAAACAGTATCCATTTCAGCTTTCACGAAAATGCACGAGTTGGAAAAGATCAGCTAGACGGATACTATCTGCAACCGCCCCCTGAAATTGGAACCTATTCAAAACTTTTCTCCATTGGTCGTAATCATAAGCAATTTTCAATCAATGCCTTGCCACTCAATTTTGGGGTCCCAATCGAAATTCCAATCAGTGCTGCTGTTTTCAAAAAAGGTCAAAAGGTTTCAAAAACAGTATCACTGAATATCGCCGAGGTTAAAGAATTACCCTATAGTTGGTCTGTCACCCTAATTGATCGTAAAACTGGCAAAGAGATCCCCCCTCAAAAAGGATTTACATATCAATTTCGCACCCCGGGTGCTCCTGCAAAGGCTAATACAGCAGATGAACAGATCCTCGAAAAAGAGTATCACATAATAGGCGAATCGGACCCCGCCAAAGCCCGATTTGCACTTCGTATCGACCCGGGCACAGCTGCTTCAGGACTCCCCAAGAAAATTGATCTCAAGCAAAACTACCCTAATCCCTTTAACCCGGAAACAACCATTCGGTTCACCCTGCCTATCCAAAATAAAGCTACGCTGGAAATCTATGATATCCTGGGTCGTAAAGTAGCTACTATCTTCAATGACAAATCATTCCAGGCCGGTTTACATAGTATCAATTGGGATGCTTCAAAAGTCGCAAGTGGCACATATATTTACAGACTAATAGTAGAGGACCGAGTCATCACTAAAAAAATGACTCTCATCAAATAATAGACGGTCTCACGCAACTATTATTTGAAATCTATCCAATCTAATAGAGTTTTTATTACGTAACTTTAATGAGAGTCAATGGGCCACTAACCCCAGCGCAGGCAATCTGTTAGTGTCTATTTGACAAAAATTTGGAAGCCATACCCAAATGCAGGCTGTATTCAATTAAAAAATTTTAATTGAATAGTAAAGCTTTTACATTACTGGTGTATAATAGTGCTAAAGGGTTACTAAATAATTACTTCCAGACGGCTTAATAAGAAGAAAGGTATTTGTAGGAAAGCCATTGAAAAAAAAAGGTTACATATTATGTATAACTATGGGTATCCTATTTTTGGGATTTTCTCCATTAAGGGCTCAGACTGCTGATGTCATTAAAGCATCAGGGGCTACCGAACTCTCAATTGATTCGGTTGCCACTCAAGGATTCACATCTATTGACGGACCCACAATTCGTGAAACGGTTTCCGGTCAACTGGCCGCGGGAGGAACTATTGCCTTAACTCTACCCGACGGTTTTGTATGGAACACTGGTTTAACCGGTAGTGACATAACTATCACTATTGAACCAACCGGAGCAGCCAATACGAAACTTCAGGTAGGTTTCACCTCCATCACCTCTTCGGCTGCAACATTTACCGTCGATCGCCAAAGCACCACTAATGGAAATGGTCAAGGCCCCGGCCGGGTAGAAATACAGGGTCTGCAACTACGACCAGACACCTTGGCTGTACCTTTTGAAAAACAGATTACTAATACCGGGTCTACCGGTCCCGATAAAAACTACGGTAATCTTAGTACAGCGGTTGGAGCTATTTCTCAGGTCAGTGTAGAAACTGCTTCTGATGGCAGCGGGCAAGTAGTCCCAAGCCAAGATATACTGGCCGGTGATTCATTTACTGTATATGCTATCGGTCGAGATGTGGGAGATAATTTCGTAGAAAACGTTAGTCTTGCAAATACCAGTGACTGGTCATTGGTTGGTGGTAACGGGAATATTCCCCAAACAGCCATCACCTCATCAAATGACCGTAAAAGTGCCACTTTTTCTTCTCAAACAACCGGTACCACCAAAATAAAAGCTGTATACAGCGAAGTTACCAATGTCACTTCTGATCTCATTACTATGCTCCCTCGACCTACTGATGCCGTTACCATCAATACTCAACCCTCTGGCACTGCCACTGCCGGCTCTGCGTTCAGTACCGCTCCAGTCATATATTTGCGCGACCAGTTCGGAAACAAAGTAACCACTGACAACAGTACACAGGTTACCGCAAGCATCGCTTCGGGTAATGGAACGCTATCCGGTACGCTCACGCGAACAGTTTCCGCTGGAGAAATTACGTTTACCGGACTGTCTGCTAATATTGCTAATACCATCACCTTGCAGTTTTCAAGTAGCGGGATAACATCTGCTACTTCTAACGCTATCGTTATTGAACCGGCAGCCGCATCCAACCTAACATACATTCAACAACCCACCAATACGGCTGAAAATAAAACCATTGATCCTCCGGTAGAGGTACAGCTATTAGATTCCTTTGGAAATAAAGTTCCACAAAGCGGAGTATCAGTAACTATCGGAAGCGAACCCTATTGGCACAACAGCACACTTTCAACCACCACAGATGGCAGTGGTATTGCTACTTTTAATGACCTAAACGTTGCCAATAAAACGGCTCCTGATACCGTACAACTTACAACCGATTTTTCCAACTCTTCGCCTGTTAGCAGTGACCCATTCACGATAATCAGTAAAAATGCCTTAGCCAAGTATAGCATTAAAACCACCTCCGATACCGATATCGGCACCCAACAAGCCGGAACGCCCTTTACCGTCAGGATTACAGCTCTTAACGGAAATGATAATCCCTTTACCTTTTCGGCGGATAGCACGCTTACCATTACTGCCGATAATACGTTGGAAGGCGACAGTTCTAATGTCACTATTTTAAATGGAAATAGCAGTATAGATACAACCCTGACATTTACTTCCACAGGAAGTACCCGTCTTTATGCTGATTCGAGTGAAACTATTTTTGGACGCAGTAACACCTTCAACGTTACTCCATCCGATTCAATTGATACAAATACAACCATTGTATCAGCAGATCCAGGCCAAATCACCGCTGACGGCAGTAGTAACGCTACCATCACCGTACAGATAAAAGATGAATTTGGAAACAATCTTGTAAGCGGCGGCGATACCGTTCAGTTGACAACTGATGCCGGCACCTTTAATGGCGGTGTACAAACAATCACAGCAAATGATAATGGTGATGGGACCTATAGCGCCGTTCTAACCGCTCCTACCACTGCCGGCACCACTGCTAATATAAATGCCACTGTAAATGGCCGATCAATTTCTGACCAAGCGGCTGTATCATTCGAAGCGGGAGAAATAACCGGATTTTCGTTTCAACTACCTCAAAATAGTGGTAGTCCTGCGACACAAACAGCAGGTGTCCCTTTTGATATTGATGTCAATGCCATCGATGCCAACGGTAACACTGTACCGGATTTCAATGGTTCGGTTACCTTTACCACTAACTCCAGCCTTACTACAGGTGGGACAGCCACTTTTTCAAACGGTCAGTTACTAAACCATTCGTTGACCCTTACAAAAGCTGATTCTAATGTTACAATTACGGCAACAGCTGATAACCTATATAACATTACAGGCACAAGTGCGAGCTTTATAATTCAGCCGAACAGTCCGGATGCTTCTAAATCCACATTGGTAGCTACGCCAAATGTTCTGCAAAATGATAACTCTTTTGAAACGGTCATTGCTGTTATACTCAATGACACCTACAATAATCGGGTTTACCAACAGCAAACGGTATCTCTAAATCTTACTCAGCTTGAAGAAAACAACAGCAGTTCTCCCGATGGAGTCGCAGAAGCTTCCCTGGCGAATGGGTCTAACATTCCTTTTAATAATTCAAAAGCGGTATATAGAGATACGCTTACGGCTACCACAACTATTGAAATTGTAGAAATTACGGGCGCCTTTGGTAACTCCCCTTCTACAACTATTGCCCAAACAGATACTGTTGATATTGTAGTCCCTAATACCTGGACGGCTGGCGCCGGGGGGCCCAGTGGCAATCGCACTGATTGGACCAACCCTGAAAATTGGTCCCAAAACCAGGTCCCTGACAGTACCGACTTTGTTATTATACCAAACATCAGTGACCTACCTATACTAGATTTAAATATTGATGTAGGCAGCCTCGAAATTCAATCAGGGGTTTCCCTAATCTTATTTGGAGGCAACGCCATTACCTTATCAGGCAACCTTAACATAGACGGAACGCTTGATATTGAAGATAACACCGAAATTGCCGTTGGTGGTGATTTTTTAGGCTCCGGCTCGTTTTCGGCCGGGCAATCTACCGATATTCTAATAGATGGCGATATTTATGTCCCCAGCTTCTTAGCCCGTACCTCCGGCTCACATATTACTCTGGCGGGTAGTACCCCACAGGTTATTTCATCCGCTAATATTCTTACCCAAAACCTGAATATCCAAAATGATGTCAATGTTAATTCGGCTAACGATCTAATTGACACCTCGGTATTAACTATCAATAGTGGTAAAACACTTGAACTTAACACCGGTGCAAATGATACACTCGATGTTTCCCAAGAAATAACAGGCGATGGAACTCTTCTCATCAATGACAATGCCATCGTCATGAGCGGAAACTTTAACCTACAAGATATAGATGCTTCACAAGGCACCGTTATTTTTGGGGTCCGCCCGGGCCAAGATCCCAGCAGCTCATCGCTGTCTGAACAACAGGTTTCGAATTTGGATCAGATGAAAAATGCGATAGTCAATAACAACTTTGGGGTCGAAACATTTGCTGATGTTGTTGTCGATGGTACCCTTACTCTGGAAAACGGCCCCCTTACTATCAGTTCGGGAAAAAGCCTGATTGCTCCAAACCAGGTGTACAACAACGGTAATTTAAAATTACAGCGGACCATAAGTTCACAACAGGGCTGGCTCATGATAAGCGCTCCCATCAATACCGATTTTACCGACTTTTTCTCGGGCTCAGACACACTTACTGTTCAGGGCATAACCGGATCTACATACCCTAGCCGACAACCAAACCTGCTCTACTATAACGAAACTATCCCGGGTACCGACAACCAGCGCTGGCGTGCTCCTTCTTCAATGAGCAGCTCGATACAAGATCCTGACTCTACAGGCCGAGGTTTCTTCTTCTATGTATTCGGAGATGTATCAAGCGACACTGATTATAATGATACACTTCCAGTAACACTGGAAGTCAGCGGCCAAGAGTATAAACATGCAAACAGCTCTTTCAACTTTAGCTCAGTAACATATACTGCAGCCGCAGATACCGGGTGGAACTTGGTAGGCAACCCCTGGGCCGCTACCCTGGACTGGGATGCTGCGGGCTGGACAAAAACCAATATTGACAATGCGGTTTATGTTTGGGATCCATCTACGAATAGCTATTTAACCTGGAACGGCATAGATGGTTCACTTAACGATGGACTTATCAAACCATTTCAGGCATTTTGGATTAAAGCCAATGGTGAGAGTCCCGTATTATCCATCGATAAATCAGTTAAAACTACGGGCGGAAACTACCATGGCAAATCTAAAAAGAAACCCGCTTCCATCGGTTTTCTTCTAGAGACGGATAGTCTTTCTAATGAAATGCATCTGACGTTAACCTCCGATGGGAGTCAAGGGTATGATCCCCGCGATGCCTACCGCCTGTTGCCCTTTAATACCGATACCTATCTTGAATTCTATACTACCCTTGAGGACGGAACTGAACTTGCTATCAATAACCTGGCCCGTAGTTTTGGCAAATCGGTTACGATACCACTTCACCTAGGAGGATATAAGAATGGAACACCCATTAATGGAGAGTATACGATATCTTGGCCCAACTTCGGTAAGGTTCCCGAGGCTTGGACCATAAAACTCATAGACCGTGAAAAGGATAAAAAGATTGATCTCCGAAAAAACACCTTTTACAGCTTCGACCTGTCTCAATCAAAAAAGAAAACCGTCTCAAAAAACACCCTAGAAAACTTCCGACTTACCAAAAAGTCTCCTGCTAAAAATAAAATGAAAAATGGATCCGGAGACAGCCGGTTTGCAATCCGAATAGAACCCGGTGCTGATGGTGCAGGTATCCCTGATGAGTACTCACTGGGTATAAACTATCCCAATCCATTTAGCGAATGGACCAAAATAAAATATAATACCCCTGTAGAAGGCAAAGTAAAACTACTCATTTATGACATCCTTGGCAGACGCGTAAAAACCCTCCTCAATGAACGCCGCAAAGCTGCCTACCACGAACTAAAATGGACACCAACTCAACTTGCCAGCGGGGTCTATATTTGTGTAATGCGGGCCGGCGGAAAACAGTTTACCAAGAAGCTGACATACTTCAAGTAGCATCAATATTAAAATTAACAAATAGTTATTAACTAATTATAACTATTTAGCAGGGCTCTGTTCTTTATATTAGTTACTAAATATACATATCAGGCCTATTACTTTCGTTGATGCAAATAAACAACAGTTTATACCAACGGTATTGGAATCATCTACTTTCTGGAACCCTGCTATTCTTTTTCATCCTATTTTTGGGTGAAACAGTTTTAGCACAATTTAATAACGGATACAACTTTCGAAAACGTATCCAGATCAACGATTCACAGGTTTCCGGCACACAGCCTCTCTCAAACTTTCCTACCCTCGTTAATATCACCAATACTGATTTAAGATCCGCAGCCAATGGGGGGTTCGTTGAAAACGGCAATGGTTTTGATATTATCTTTACCGCCGACGATGGGAGCACCCAACTGAATCATCAGCTGGAATCGTATGACGCTACGACCGGTGAAATAACCGCCTGGGTACAAGTTCCTGCTCTCGCAGCACAAAACAATACTTATATCTATGTCTATTATGGAAACACCAGTGTAAGTACAGATCCTTCGGTACCAACAACCTGGGATTCCAACTATCAAATGGTACAACATTTTAATAACAGTTTTCTGGATGCAACTGCTAATAACAACGACGGAACAAATAATGGCACTACCGATATAGCCGGTCAAATTTTGCGCGCCCGTGATTTTAATGGTTCTAACAATTTTGTTGAAGTTGGTGATGATCCATCCTTATCTATTACAAATCAGATTACGATTTCAATGTGGGTATATGGGGATACCTTCTCTAACACCCCGGACCTAGTAACAAAAGGGGATTACACCCAATCATATTCAACATGGATACGCAGCCAAGAAACTGTACGTTTTGCAATTAACAACAACTTTTTCACTAGTAATAGCACTATCAATGTAGGAACCTGGAATTACTTAACCTTTACCTACGACCAAAACCAGTGGAATATCTTTATTGATGGAGCCCAAGACGCCACTGGTAACTATACTGCCCCCATCAATGACCCCAATAACACCCCGCTCTTTATATCAACTGGCCCCCCTCCCAATGATTATCCCCTGGATGGACGCATAGACGAAGTTCGAATCTCAAACACGGCTCGTTCAGCGGATTGGATCGCCACCGAATACAATAACCAAAATAATCCGGGTAGTTTTCTCTCACTTGTTAACGACCCTTCGGAATTAAGTAATATTGAAAACCTGGCCAAAGCCTATAATGTAGGCTCTCCTCCCATTAATATTACATCAACATTGACCGTAGATGATTATGATGATGCCACTATACAAAGTGCAACCGTCCAGATAACCACGAATTATGCTACAAATGATGTGCTGGCATTTAGTGATCAAAATGGGATCACCGGCTCCTGGAATTCAGGATCGGGCACACTAACCCTCAGCGGAAATGCTACCCCGGCCGAATATGAAGCAGCATTACGTTCGGTAACTTTTGAAAACAGCAGTAGCTCACCCAGTCAGTCGCCCCGCACCATTGAGTTTAAAGTAAATGACGGTACTGATGATAGTAACGTGCAGAGCAGGCAAATCTACATCCCTTCTATTAATGATCTGTCAGCTGATATTAATAATGTTGTATTTCACTTTTCTGCATTAGATGTAGATGGAGATCTAGACACAAATGACCAACCTGCTGACAACACGTCCATAACCCCTTGGTCCGACCGATCTGTAAGTGCCGCCGGCAGTACCGATCTCTCTTTCAGCAACGGGACATCAGCCGAACAGGCATTATTTTTTGATAACAGTGCAGCAATGGGCGAGCGGGGAGGCTTACTGTACGACGGTACCGATGATTCGTATACCCGCAGTTCAGATAGTGAAATAAACATAGGTAACTTTAATCAAAAGTCATTCGCTGCAGTTTTTAGAACCGGTAACGACATATCAAGTGATCAGGTTATTTACGAGCAGGGAACCACAAATCGAGGGTACCTGATAGGGATATTTAATGGCCACCTCTATACTTATGCCTGGAACCACAACGGTTGGTCTGCCGGAGAACAGGATAAATCAATAGATTTGGGCCAAGTACAGCCCTATACCAGTTATATCGTTATTGCCAGCCACGATGCTACTGCAGGCTCACTGTCGAACCGAACTTGGTCGGCCAATGTTAACGGAGGCACAATCCAGGTTTTAAATAATACCGATATCCAACAATCTCATAATAGTGCTCCTGAAATAGCTGCCTCCAATGGAGCCTTAGACCCTGTAAATTTTCAGAGCGTAACTGGGGCAAACTTTGACGGCTACATAGCAGAATTTGTCTCTTGGAATCAATCACTTTCCAACGCTCTTTTTTCGGAAGTATTCAACATTCTCGACCAGCGATGGAGTAACGAAGCTCCTCAGCTTTCCAATATCGAAAGTAGCAGTGTCAGTTACACCGAGGGAGACCCGGCTACTTCTCTCACATCAACAATTACAATATCCGATAATGATAATACTGTACTTGACAGTGCCCGCGTTGTCATAAGCAACAACTTTGTGTCCTCCGAAGACGTCCTTTCTTTTACCGATGCCAATGGCATAACAGGCACCTACAACAGTTCCACCGGGGAACTGTTTCTAAGCGGTACCAGTTCACTCAGCAATTACCAGGCGGCATTGCAATCTATTACCTATGAAAATACGAATAATGTTGATCCCGCTACCAATAGCCGTACAATAAGTTTTACCGTATACGACTGGGACGACCCAAGCAATACCCTGACCAGAGACATTACCATCACCCCGATAAACAGCCTGCCCTCGCTAAGTAATATCGAGACTACTACCCTTACCTATACCGAAGGCGATGGAAATACTCCGGTAACCTCCTCTATTACAGTTAGTGATACGGACAACAGTTCCATGCAAAGTGCCACCATCCAAATTACCGCCAACTATTCGCAGGGAGAAGACCTCTTGGATTTTGTGGATGCAAACGGAATCACCAGCAGCTGGAACAGTTCAACAGGCACCCTTACTCTTTCAGGCAGTGCATCAACAGCTGATTACCAAACAGCATTACGAAATGTAACCTACAATAACCTGAGCGCAGTTCCATCCACCGACAATCGCACCGTCACCTTTACGGTAAATGATGGACTTGATCCAAGCAACAGTCAAAATCGTACCATATCAATAACCCCTACCAACGACATACCTGTACTTAACAATTTAGAATCAACGCTTCTTCAAGTTAAAGCCAGTGATCCGCCTGAACAAATCACCTCTGCTATTACCGTTGAGGATGCCGATGACCAAGATATTGAAAGTGCTACTATCCAGATATCTAACAACTACCTAAGCAGCGAAGACCAGCTCAACTTTACCGACATCCTGGGTATCAGTGGCAGCTGGAACTCCAGCACCGGTACGCTCACACTCACGGGAACTTCGAGCTTGAGTAACTATACCACAGCTTTGCGTTCCATAACGTATGATAATACCGCTTCGACCCCCTCTCCGGCAACACGTACCATTAGTTTTACCGTTAACGATGGGGATGCAAACAGCAGTACCGTAAGCCGAGATATCGCACTAAGTGCCGTGCGTTCCATTTCTGGATTACAGCTTTGGCTCAAAGGAGATGCCGGTGTTACTCTTAGTGGAAGTGATGTTACTACCTGGGAAGATCAAAGTGGAAATACCCGCCACTTCTCCTCTGCAGCAGCCTCTAACAAGCCCCAGTATGCTACCAATATAACCTCGCTTAATAATCAATCAGCTATTGAATTTGATGGCGGCGGCGACTTCCTTGAAGATGCTGACGGAGAAGCTTACATCAATGGACTAACAGAATATACCCTTTTCTTCGTTATCCAATCCGACCAAACCAATGTAAATCGCGGTTTTTGGGATACAGAAGACCCGGACAATCGAGATGAGGTTTTTACTATTCGATATGATGCAGCAGGTGCTAATGCCGGAGCTAACGATCTCATAAAAGCCGGTATTCTGGGTAACAGCCCCGACAACCAACTTGAAAGTTTTTCTGACATCCAAACCACCCAGGGGCAGATACTCTCCTATGACTGGAAAAGCAATGAAGAATACAACCTGGTCGTGGATGGGGTTCTCAATAATCCCAGCGCCATTAGTTCTCCCCCCACTGGTACTTTATCTAATGCTACCAAAGTGCTGGTTGGCCAAGGAGCTAAAGACGGAGCATCCCAAAGCTGGGATGGATATATCGCTGAAGTTATTTTATACGATCGTTTTTTAAGTGAAAACGAACGCGAATCCATAGAAGATTACTTGTCCGAGAAGTATAATATTTCTATCCGATTAATAGGCAAAGCTACCGGTGGCGAAAATATATCTGCCGACACTTATAGCTCGGGTACATATACCTCACTCTCGGGACCACGCCTGCGAGAAGATTTTCGAGGCGAACTCACCCAGGGTAATACCATTGTCTTTGAAGCACCCAGTGGGTTTGAATGGGATACCGGCGGTTCTAGCCCAAGCGTTAGCATCCAACCGGCCTATGGCAACAGTACTAACCTGGATATCTCTTTTACCAGCCGTACAGCCCAGCAAATTACCTTTACGGTAGACGCAGAGTCAAACTCACCCAGCAAACCCGGCGAGGCTCTATTCAGCGGGTTACGTATACGACCAACTACAGGTACCCTGCCCAATTCCGGTACTATTACCAACAGCGGCAGCACAGGGCCCGGGGGCACTACCAATTATGGAAACATCATTATGGTGCCTGGTGCCCCGGCATTACTAAATTATGTACAGTCTCCAACCGATAGTCCTGTCAATCAAGCAATTTCACCGGCTATTGCCATAGAAGTAACCGACCAGTTTGGTAATACCATTGAACAAAGTGGTACCAATATTTCAATTACACTAAGTTCGGGAGCAGGAAACCTCACAGGTACTACCACCCAAGCAACCAATGCTAATGGTCTTGTCTATTTTAATGATCTTAAAATAGATCAAACAGGTACAAAAAAATTAACCGTAAATTCTTCCGGTCTTCCGAACAATGAAAGCAGTGCTTTCGACATCAATATGCCGGGCGCCCTGGCAAGTTTTGAGATTGAAAAAGTTGGAGGCGGCATAATTCCACCACAAACAGCCGGCACTTCATTTGATATTAAGATATCCGCTATTGACGGTACCGGTTCTGTTGATACTGACTTTAACGGAAGTGTAGATATCTCTTCCAGCGGTATGTTAAGTGATGGCGGAGGCACCACCCCGTCATTTACAAATGGAGTACTCTCTTCACACGCTATTACAATCTCCAACACCGGAGACTTTACCATCACAGCCACGAACTCCAATGGCAGTGAAAATGGTACCAGCAACTCATTTACCGTTAATGCCGGTGCTGCCAACAAAACAACATCACTAATCTCAGCCAGCCCCACCTATATAGCTAATGATGGATCTTCAACATCAACCATAACCGTACAACTACGAGACTCTGAAGGAAATAACTTGCAATCCGGTGGCGAAAACGTTTCCCTTTCTACAAATGCCGGTTCGCTGGGCAGCGTCACCGATAATAGTGATGGCACATACACAGCTACTCTTACTTCGTCCACTAATAACGAAACAGCAACCATCACCGGAACCCTCAATAGCGAAACCATTACTGATAATGAAGAGGTAACCTTTACCCAATTTGATGCCATCTGGGAAGGAACACTGGGGGGCGACCCTTCAGCTGAACAATGGAGTAATGGGGCAAACTGGAACACAGGTACTGTTCCTCAAACCGGTGATGCGGTGCTAGTTCCTGCAGATCCTGCTGTCGGTAACCTGTACCCGGTAATTCAGAGTGCAGACCAGACCGTCAACGTATTGATTATTGAAAATGGAGCTGATGTAAGCGTTGGCGGCGGACAAACACTCACAGTAAATGACGATTTAAGTGGAGGCGGCGATATAAATGGAAGTAACAGTGCTAATCTTGAGGTCGGCGGCGACCTTACAATCCAGGATCTGCAAATTGGTAATGTTCTGCTCAACGGAACTTCATTACAGCAGGTAGAAAACACCAACCAGTTTACAAATCTCGAGATCGATAATTCCAACAATGTTGAAGTCAATCAAAATATATTCGTAGACGGCACCCTCACCCTAACAGCCGGCAACCTTATTATACCATCAGGGTATAACTTAATTGCCAACGACCAATCGGTAACATCAGGTGCCCTTACATTTAAAAGAGCTCTCACAGGGGTCGAAGGTTGGCGTATGATATCCTCCCCGGTAGCCTCTACCTATAGCGACCTCCTCGACGGCACTATTACCCAGGGATACTCAGGAGCATTTTACGATGCCGATGTAGCTCCCCATGATACCCTTCAACCCAACGTGCTTTGGTATGACGAAACCCACCAAGGTACCGACAATCAGCGGTGGCGGGCCCCTGCCAGTGCATCCCAATCATTAACAGAAGCCAGAGGATTATTTGTTTACATTTTTGGGGATGTTCAAAACGATAGCCGCTACAACGAAGAATTGCCCGACACCCTCGAAGTTACAGGCACCGAATTCAATGGCAACGGAAGCGAAGTTGATTTCGGAATTACCTATACGGCTACGGCCGATACCGGTTGGAATTTAGTAGGTAACCCATATGGAGCCACTCTTGATTGGGATGAAAAAGCAACATGGACAAAAACCAATGTTAATCAAACTATTTATGTTTGGGATCCCAATGCTAATGGCGGCAATGGAAACTTTCTTACCTGGAACGGGCAAATTGGCTCACTCGGCAGCGGTCTCATTGCCCCATTCCAGGCATTCTGGGTTAAAGCCAGCGGCACCACTCCATCCTTGACAGTTTCAGAACAAAACAAAACAACAGATGGGATTTTCAGAAGGAAAGAACAAATACAAAACCCCCTGCCCAAACTCACTTTTAAACTTGAAGCCGAACAACTGCGAGGCATCCAGCAGAAAGTTTACATGATGTTTGATGATAATGCCAAACGTGGGCTGGATAAAAAAGATGGCTACCGTATGTTCCCCTTCGGGCAAAATTTTTTAGAGTTGTACTTTAAAAAAAGTAATGGGGCACAGCTTAGTATCGAAAATCTCCCCCGCGATTTTGACCACCGGTATGAACTAGCTATGCAAGTAGGTGGCATAACAGAAGGCAAACCACTAGACGGTAACCTTAGCCTATCCTGGCCAACAATAGAAAATATCCCGTCAGAATGGATGCTCAAACTAAAAGATAATCTGACCGGCAAAGAAGTTAACCTACGCAAACAATCGTTCTACTCTTTTCACCATCAGGGGCAGAACTCAAAACAAAAAGCGCGTATTGCCAAAAACGTTAATACCACCCCCGATAAGCCCATAGTACTGCTCGACCCTTTGGCACGTTCTAACAAGCCCATCTCAAAAGAAAAATCAACTGGTAATAACAGCCGCTTCACGTTGATAATTACCACAAAAGAAATTGAAGCAAAGATTCCCAGTAAATTCAAGCTCAAACAAAATTACCCCAATCCTTTTAATCCCGAAACAAAAATTGAGTTTGGATTACCCGAAAAAAGTAGAGCCACCATTGAGATATACGATATCTTGGGACGACGTATTGTTACCTTAGCAAGAGATAAAACATATCCCGCAGGATTTCATACCATTTCCTGGACCCCTAATAACCTGGCCAGCGGGGTCTACTTATACCGAATTCGTACAGAGCAACGTGCTATCACCAAAAAGATGACCTATATAAAATAATTTAATCTTTATTATTGACTTCTAATGAAGATTCTGTTCTAACAATGTTATAGTTAAATGTGGATTGGAGTCTACCATACCGCATGTACTAATAAACGTCTCGCTACATTTCTCTAAAAATTATGGGAAACTTTGTAACATCTTGCACGTTCACTACTCTTGTTAATAGGGACAGTCGTATAATCATCTACAGACAATATGAATGACTACTCTGATATAATATTTTTGATGGGAGCAATGATTGTATTTTCAATGCTCACTGTACAAACTTTTCATTTATTTCAAATGAACAACCAAGTAAAAATAAATGGAGAAGTAGAGTACAATGCTATTGCCGTTGCACAAGACCAGGTTGATAAATTACGGTGGGCTCGAAATGAAACCGAATTTGATACACTTAGATCCCAATATCCAAAAACGGTACGGGTACCTGTTCAAAACGAATCAATGAATTACAATGTAGGCATCGATGTAAATCAAACTACAATTCCGAACTCAAATGTTGATACGCGGAAGATTACTATTGAAGTAACAAATAAGTATATGAAAAACAGGCCCAATGCAGCTGACGGTTCTCGGTCTGTGAAACTAGAGTTTCTTAAAAGCTTTGAAAATTAAATAGGTTAATAAAACTATGAATGCCGGAATAACAACCAGTTTTATCGTTGGAGGCTTGCTTCTGTTGGCCATGCTACAGTTTAGTGGCAAGGTGTTCCAAAATTCTGCCGAAATCACCCTCGACATGAACAACAAGAACCAGGTCGTCACCATACGACATATGTTAGAGCACGATTTCAGTCGTATCGGTCTTGGTACGAACAGTAGTATAAATAGTTTTTCTCCCCCCAATAGAATTAACTTTACTGCAGATATTGCAGGGAATGGACCGCGAACTATTGTCTGGAACTTTCAAGAAAATGCACCTGTCAATAGTACTTCTAACCCAAATGACCGTAAACTAATACGAACAGGGCCTGTTGACAGCACTCCCGGTAATGCGAACACACAATTTGCAGTAGTTGATTTTTCTATTACTGCATTTAGTGATCATATTGGGAAAGATACTACTACAACTACAAACGATATTAAAAGCATTCTTGTGGAAGTCGTTTATGAATCACCTGAAGCTATTGCACGAGATGCTAATGAAGCGCATTATTCAAGATCTACCTGGCGTAAACTGTTTGTGCCTGGCAACTTAAATTTTTAATCCAATAATCCTACTGTTATGGGACGTGGACTTTTAATTTTAGTATCCGGATTTGTACTCATTGTTGGACTGGTCCAAAAATCTATATTAGATAGCCTGGAATATCTTCCAGAACGAACCACGGAGTACCACCAAGAGATGACCGCCCAAAATATATCCAGTAGCTTTATGGAATATGCTATTACAGAACTAGACAATGACCAAGACTGGGATAACGGGTTTTCATCTAATGACTACATGGGAGCTGAGGTCGACCTCTATGTATTTGATTATGATGACTTTACTTCCGGCCTACCCCCTATTGCACAAAATAACAGTATCCAAAATTGGGACGAATATACCATATTACTGGTTTCCAGGACAAAAACTGAACATGCAATAGCTATTACCGAAGCAGGAATCACAAAAGATGCCTTCTCAAGATATACCTACTTTACCGACGAAGAACCCAATAGCATCCGATTTTATGATGCTGATGTCTTTGACGGCCCCGTTCATACCAACGATACTATGCGCATTGCTGGTAACCCCACCTTCAGAGGAGAAGTAACGAGCCCATACCAGTGGATAGGTGATGATCAAAATAGTCATCCCAAACTTTTAGATGATCACAATTTTCATGCTAAAAAACGGGAAATGCCTTCCGAGAAAAACCTTGATCACCTCAAGAATAAAGGGCTAACTAATGGACTACGATTTGACAACCAAGAGGTATGGGTTGAATTTAAAAATGATGGGACCGTAGATATTAAAACTCGTAATACCGGCTCGTCACTTGGTGATGAAGAAAATTGGAGCTCTCCACAGAACTATGACCTACAGAACACTAATGGAGTTATCTCTTCTTCTGAAAAAGTATTTACCAAAGGTACGGTAAAAGGACAGGCTACGCTCCATTCTGAAAAAAATGTCGAAATAATGGGGGATATCTATTACAATACCGACCCGAGTCAAGACTCCACATCCACCGACCTCCTTGGTATTGTTAGTGAAGAGGAAGTAATTGTGGACTATGGAGCAGAAACAGATCATGGCACAAAAGATCTTGAAATAAATGCCTCCATAATGGCTTTGGGAAAGTCCTTTAAAGTTGAAGGACACGATTATGGCTCACCAAAGGGGACTCTAAAGTTAAATGGTGGTATCCAACAAATTATGCGGGGTCCAGTAGGCATGTTTAATCAATATGGAATCAGCTCCGGATTTAGTAAAGAATACTCATATGATGACCGCTTAGCCCGTTTAATTCCCCCCTTCTATCCCCGAGAAAGTGTATATTCAAAACTATACTGGCGAGAACGACCCTTAGAATACTTATAACTCTCACCTAACTATTTGAGATAAACCACTCTATACACGATGAAAAATACGTTATTCAAGTACCTATCATCTGTACTATTTCTTTTTATTACAATAGTTTTTACGGCAAATGCTCAAACGGAAGTTACTTTTAAACTCAACCTCCAGCCACAGCTTGAAGATAGTACATTTATTCCCGGGAGAGATAGAGTTTACCTAAAAGGAAACATCTTTCCCCTCTCAAATACCAAAAATACCTATCTCAAAGATGTAGCCCCCATCGACAGTGTTTATGAAACAACAGTCAATTTTTCAGCCCGTAATGATGGGAAAGCCCTGAAATATAACTTTTTTATTTATACCCCGGATAAACTAAAAAAAGAGCATCGAACGCGATCTTTAAAATTACAGGGAAAAAAAATGGAGTTGTCCCCCATCCACTTCGACTCCTTTGCCTGGTAGATTTTCCCTTATTTATTAATTCCTTCCTCTTGGCCTAAAATATAAATATGGAAATATTATAATTTTTTAATATTTTACATAGTACCTTATACTAAAGAAAAAAACTATGGTAGGTTACGGTGAGCTCTTACAGACAATGGGGGCAATGATCATTTTTTCGATGATTTTGCTCAGTGCAAACAGTATGATCCAGCGAAACACCCTAATTCAAGTTGAGGGTGAACTGGAGCAAGAAGTTATTGCCTTAGCTCAAGATATTATTGAAGAAGGGCGTACCAAAGAGTTTGATGAACGAAGCCAGGGAGCCGCCCCTCCTGCAAAAATTCCGGGTGATTTTTCCTCCCCTTCATCGCTGGGTACTGATGCTACAACAAATACTTCTGCAAATGTAGAAAATGATGATACCAACAGCGACGGAACTATAAAGCGCTCGGAGTTTGATGACTTTGACGATTATGATGGCTGGAAGGATGAAATCGAAACCGAACACGGGAAATTTAATATTGAAGCCAAAGTTTTTTACGCTGATCCCTCAACCTATGACTATTCCGGCTCGCGCACCACTTTCAAAAAAATGCAGGTTGAAATAACAAGTAAATTTTTAACAAACAGTTCTAACGAACGAACAGTTTACAAGCTGGAATATATAAGAAACTATTATGCTGATTAATTGAAGGGAGGTTTATGAATTTTGGTTTAATCACAAGCTATGTTGTAGGGGGTATTATCTTGATAGGTATTCTCTCAATGACCCTTTCTGTATCTAATAACTCCACGGAAATGACATTAACATCTGTTACACGGGAAAAAGCTTCAGGGATTGTAGAAATAATAGAACATGACATCCAAAAAATTGGGTACAACAGAACTGAAAAAACGGATCCCATTATTGTAGCTGCTGACAGTAACCTCATTCAATTTCGCAGTAATATTGACAACAGTACTGATAACTCTGTTGAATTGGTAACATGGCACTTTACCACAACCTCGATTACCAGCAGCAAAAATCCCAATGATTATATCTTAATGCGTTCTGTGAAAAACCTTAGTACGGGTACTATTGAAAACACCCCCATTAAATTGGGAGTTACCAATTTCAATATTAAATATCTGGATGAATACGGTGAACCCGTCAGTAATCACATGTCTACCCCCGTTACCGGATCGGATCTGGAGGAGATACGTCAACTCTACATACAGCTAATTGTTGAAAGTAAATCCAAGGTATATAAATTTAATAAAGACGACGGCAGATACGTAACAAGTATCTGGGAAAAACGTTTTTCACCCGGCAATTTGGAATCCAATTAAAAAAGAGGAGCTATTATGGGACGAGCAATGCTAATTATCTGTGCAGGGTTATTTATAGCCTTAGGTATAGTTTCTGTAAGCACTTCGGAGCAAGGAAAAACGATGACTGAAAATGCCGTTGTCTATGCTAATGAAACCAAGGCCTTGAATGCTGCTCATACCGCTATTCAAATTGCCATGCAAAAATTAAATGAAAACAACGGTAAAAAGTGGGCAAAAGATCATAATTCTTCAAACCCATGGATAACAACTATTGACGGGGCAAGAACAACACTTTACATCGATTATATGCATGAAGCTAGCAACTACTGGGACCCCGATTCTCTCCGACTAGTATCTAAAGCAGAAACCATTTTTGAAGATAGCGCAACTACTACAAAATATGAAGGCCAGGTGACTAGTGTCTATCTGAAGGCCCCTTTTAGCAATCTCGTACCCGAATTCGAATCTGCTCTCACCATTGCAACAGACCAGGTGGCACCCTTTAGTGCGGGAGGGAGTGCTTCAATATCCGGAGACGCTCCTTCGGGAAGTGGTTGTGAAGATAAGCCTGTAATGACTATTGCCGACCAGGCGGGCGGAAGTATGGATAGTACCAGTTATGCCAGTGAAATGAACGATATTGAAACTACCGGCAGCCCCAAAGTAAAAGTTGATAAAAACCTAAACTATCAACCTACAGATGAACTTATCGCACGTCTAGAGGATTCTCCGGATAGAGTGAATGTCGGGAAAGATTATAAAGACTCATTAGGTACTGCTCATAATCCGGGAGTATTTTTTATTGAAGATGGAACTAACCTTACAGGCAAACAAAGCTCTGGCTATGGAATTATTGTGGTGAAATCCGGTGCTCAAATGCAATATGACGGTGAACTAAAAGTAGCCGGTAATTTTGAATTTAACGGCCTCGTTATCTTTGAAAATGCTTACGACTTTCAAGGCAAAGGAACCCCCACTGTTAATGGTTCTGTACTTATAGGCAACACCGAAGATTATGAAGATGATATTGATGTTGATATTAGCGGTAATATTCATATGCAGTACGACTGTCGGGCAGAAGAATATGCACAGATGGCTGCCGCCGATGCGGTGGACCAGTATAAGTATACCCGTGTTGTGACTTTACAACAAACCCAATCAATAAAAGAGTAAAATTCTCTCATTTCATTTTTAAGATTCCCTTATTAAGCTTAAGATTTACTAATGCAGAGGAACCTCTCCTCTGCATTTTTTATTTTAATGTACAAATACAGAGAAGCGGCTAAAAAATCTAATGCAGGGTTTTATTCGTATAGTAGTAAGAGAAACCAAACCCCAACTTTCAGCGGATCAACAAAGCTAATGAAACAATTAATTCGAGCTTTTGGGTTCTTACTTTTTTTCTCTTTTTCTATGGCCTTTCCTCTGGCTGCACAAAACGATGGCTCTGACGTATCTGTCACTGTTTCCACCAGTATTATCAGCTCTATTGAGATGGTCACCCTACAGTCAATGAGGCTCAGAGAAACACAGGTAGAAAATGAACGCATCATCATTAATCCGCAGACCAGTAATGATGCCGGCAAAATGGTGGCTATGGGGACCCCCAATTCTGATATTAGAATCAGCTATCTTCAACAACGTGAAATCACCCAGGCAAATGGTAGTGAGAATCTTATATTCAACTACGAGGTAGCTGCCAATCAACAAGACGACCAGGCCACCGCAGAAATACTGGATAATGAAAACCGGGATTTTGTATTCAATGAAGAGGGACAACTATACCTTTGGATTGGTGGGAGCGTTGACATTTCAACTGCCACGCCGGGTAACTACCAGGGAGAATTCACCTTAGAAATTGAATATATCTAATGGGAAATCGAATAACAGCCATATCATTAATACTCATATTTGCCATTACTATTGGTAGTAGAGCGCAAGAAATAGACTTTGGCGACTATGGCAACTATACTCTCACAGTAGACGAACTTAATAATAATGACCTTGAATTTGGTCAAGTAATAAGTGGCAGTGGACTTCATTCTATAGGTATAAACAATGCAAAAGTAATTTCCATTACCGGAGTAGAATATATTGATGTCATCGTTGATGTAACCGGTGCAAACAGTCTCTACCTCAATGGGAACCCGGGAAATGCCGGGGACAGTCAAAAATCGATCCCGTTTACTCTTAAAGCAGCCTATGCTAATAACCAGGGTACCCCTACTATAGGGCAGGCAAAATTCATTACCGGTATTACCAATAATTCGTTTATTAAACAGTTTCCTATCCTGGAACGGCAACATCAGCCCCCGGGCCCTCCTCCTACTCCACCAACCAATGCCTTTGATCAGGCTCAAGTAGAAGAAACAGCCTATCTCTATTTATATGGAGATATCAACGTAGGCAATGTTGATGCAGGAACTTACTCCAGTACTATTGATATAACCGTTAACTATGACTAGCATTTTAAACACAATAAAAACAGGCAGCTTACCTTTTTGGGCACTATTGCTAGTTTTACTATTTCCCTGTTACAGTAATGGGCAGTTTATTGACCTTACCCTGGAAATTAGCCCCAGAATTTCTGCCCAAACAGAACAATTTCTCGATTTTGGAACTATCACTACCAACAGTGGGCAAAAAACCATAGAGTTCGGCAGTCCTGATATGGGTATTTTCAGTATTACAGCGCTGGAAAATCAAACATTGTTATTACAGATTGATATGCCTGCCGAGCTTCGCCACAACGATCCTTCGGTTACAGATGTCGTTCCCATCAGTTTATTTAGCCGTTATGGATATTCGAGGCAAAACTTCCAGGAATCTTTACCGCTGCAAAATGAAATAGGGAATATAAGAGTAGAACCTAACCCTGCCCCCTCTCCATGGAATACGCTTTACCTGTTCATTTACGGCTCTGTTAATATTGGAAATATTTCCGACGGAATGTATTCAAGCAATATTAGCCTGAATGTAGAATATATTTAAGATTTAGCTAAATCTTCTACACGTTGAGTGGTTAAAACAGCTATTATGTCATTGATCTTGCGTTAGAATCTTGTAAAGCCCGGTAAATTGATATGAGCTGGAGACAGATCAACACTAACTACCATCGCAAGATCCCGCCCGGATTGAAGTCCGGAATAACACAGAAGGCAATGTGTTATCTCATAGCCATTAAACCCAACCGCTAAACGGGTTTGCAAAACACATTTCTTAGAATTTTATAATTAAATGTATCACGATCTTCTTTTTATCTTTTGTAAAGAAATAGGCTGGCTTTTACACAAAAGAGCATTCGGGGTTTAATATAATCCGGTTTTGCTTTTTTCGTATTTCAGAATAGAACACATAGAATATTATAAGCTATTAACCCAAATTAGAAGCCTCTTAATTAATAGAACTTAATTTTAAATGACTTTCGAGTTATTTAATTTGAGGCAAGAGAAAGAAAAGACTTACTCCTAAACAAAATATCACTCTTATGAAACGCACAATCTCACTACTTTCGGCTTTAGCTTTCGTTTTGGTATTTGTTGGAAGTGCTTTTGCACAACCTACCCAAGCCGTTACTACCACAGCAAATGTTCAAGCTCAAATAAATATAACTAAGAACGCCGATGTTGATTTCGGTAGTATTCAGGCAACCTCCAACCCAGACTTGGTACCAAACGGTTCAAATACCGACGTTGGAGCGGGGGCAACTTTAGGTAAATTGTCTGTAACTTCTGCTAATACTTCTCAACAATTAGTTGTAAGTTGGAATCAGGCAACAGTTACTTTAGATGATGGTTCTTCAAATACTATTACTTATACTCCTGCTGTTACTGCAAATAGCAGCGATGATGCTAGTGCTTCCTCTACTGTTTCCAATGGTACGGCCAATTCTAATACAAGCACTAGTAGCAGTGGGGAACTTTACATTTACATTGGTGGTGATCTTGGTTCTTTAAGTGGCCAAACAGCTGGAACATATACAGCAGCAAATGGCTCAGGTAACTTGGTCTTTACTGTTAATTACCAATAAGATTGTTTAATTACTTTCAAACATTCTTATTTATTCTTTTAAGGCTTCAAGTAAGTGCACACTTGAAGCCTTTTTTTTAGATGTTAACTTTATCTATATTATGAAAGACATTGCAGGAATCAACCTTACCATTTTATGAATTCATTTATGCAAGATGTGCTACAAAAAAAGCTTATCGCTTTCATACTTCTTTTTTGTGGGTTAACATTTCAGTCTCATGCACAGGTTAGTATAGCACCAACATCGTTATACTTTTCCTCCCAGGAACGGTTTAGTTCCCTTACTGTAAGTAATGGAGGGCAACAAGCTCAAGAAATATCTATTTCAACTAAATTTGGGTATCCAGCAACTGTTAAAAAAGGAGTCTCAATTGTGAATGACTCTGTTCTTGCTGAAAAAAAATCGATGGGGGAATGGGTAAAAATATTTCCGAAAAACTTTACCTTACAGCCTCAACAGCGTCAAACGGTTCGTTTTGTGGTACGACCTCCCAAAAACCTTAGCCAAGGTGGTTACTGGACACGAGTACAAATTAAATCAAACGCTGTATCTCCTCCTATTGAATCAGTGGAAGAAGATCAAATTGGTGCTCAAATAAATATTGTATTAAACCAAGGTATTCCGGCCTATTATTTTACTTCGAACGCCCAAACGGGAATCAACGTAGATTCTATTGATTTTGAATATTTAGATGAACAAGCTGATACAGGTCAAGTTTTGATCAGTATGAAACAAACGGGGGATGCCCCCTTCATAGGATCTATCATTTTAAAGTTAGTTGATCAAAATGGTGATGCTGTTTATCAAAATTATTCAACTAATTCCGTTTATTCTTCATTAACACGGAGTTATAATATTGACCTTTCCGATATTGAACCCGGCAATTATACTATATCAGGCCGAATTATCTCTGAGAGACGTGACGTAAACCAAGAAAATTTATTACAAATAGAACCGGTTAACTTTGAAAAAAAGATAGTGATTGAGTGACACTGTGGCGCATTATAACAAAATTCATCGGTGGGGTAACAGCTATACTACTGTTTGCCATAGGTCCGCTGGCTCAAGCTCAAAATCAGGCCTCTGAAGCCACAGAGGTTTTTCTCTCTTTTCAATATGAAGGAGTCGTCAGTGTTTATGTTACAAGTTATTATAAAGATGGAGAAT
This sequence comes from Fodinibius halophilus, assembly GCF_011059105.1. GTDB lineage: Bacteria > Bacteroidota > Rhodothermia > Balneolales > Balneolaceae > Fodinibius > Fodinibius halophilus. The sequence goes on from NZ_JAALLS010000005.1 coordinate 134,380, forward strand.
TCTTTCTGCCGGTTAATGAGTTATTTAATCAGCTGAAAATACAGCATGAGGTTAACCAGGGTGACCTCACAATATCCGGTAATTATTTAGGCAAAAAATCATATCTCTTAGATTTTAAAAATTTAGTTGCAAGCGCCGGTGGTACTGAAATACAGCTTCAGCAAGATGATTTTTTCATCAAAGAGATCGACTATTTTATACGACCGGAACTCTTTAAGAGGTTATTTGGCCTTTCCTTTGAGACCGACTTCAATAACCTTACGCTTGATCTCAAAACCAACGATAAGATGCCTGTCGTTGCACAGTACGAACGAGAACAGCAGCGTCAGCGGTTAAGTGATCAGGATCCTTTATATGATCAGAGCTACTATCCCCTGCGCTATGGCCGTAACTATGCAGCCATAGACGGTTCTTTTTTGGATTATAACTTCTCAGGTGTATACACCAATAACTCACAGTTATTTACTTTCAGCAATGCTCTTGGAGCAGAACTGGCAGGTGGAGACATTCAGGGTAGTGTATTTGGGTCCCTGTCGGAACAACAAACGTCTTTTACGACATCCAACCTACGTTGGCGTTATGTACAACGGAATAATAACCTTTTCAGCAGTGGTATACTTGGCCAGACCAATACAGAAGGGATCAGAGGCCGAGCTATTACGGGTTTTAAAATATCAAATAAACCGGTTGAACCACGTCTGTTGTTCGATCGCTATATCATTGATGGGAACGTGCCTCCCCAATCAGAGGTAGAGCTGTACCTTAACAACAGACTCATAGACTTTCAGGAAGCTGACCAAACAGGGAACTACCGTTTTATTGTACCCTTGACATATGGAAGCACAAATTATTCACTTCGAATTTATACGCCGTCCGGTCAAACGGTTGAACGATCGAGCCGTATTCAAATCCCTTTTGATTTTGTCCCTAAGGGAAAAGTTGACTATGTACTTAGCGGCGGTCGGTTACAGAATAACCTTGTCGGTACAACTACACGGGGGTATACAGGAGCAGCATCAGTTTCTGCCGGTGTTTCAAACTGGCTTACTGCCCAAGTATCCTCAGAATACCTCACTGCTTACCACACAGGTATGCCTGCCTTTACCGGTACCTTGAATGCACGATTATTTTCGAATTACCTGGTAAGTGCCAGTGCAAATTCTGAAAACTTTTATCGTTTAACTTCAAGTGTCGTATACGGGAGTGGAGCCAGCTGGAATATCTCTTACAACTATAATCCGGGAAATAGCCAGCTATATAATATCGGTGGTGGAAAGCATCAATTGCGAGCAAGCCTTTTTACCCCTTTTCAAATTGGTATTATTCCACTTAATATGAGATGGAGTACCAGCTATAGAGATAATAATTTTAACCGAATTTATCGGTACCGGGCCGACTTGAGCTCTCGTATTGGCCGTCTTAATATACGTGTGGGCTATCAAGATCAGCAATCCGGCGCTATCTCTTTTGCCCCCTCCTTTTCTTCCCAACTCACCAATTCTTACACCTATTCTATTGGTAGATCCCAGGATATCCCTAAACTATTGCGGGGTATGTTCATACGGGGACAGCTAACCTACCTGCCGGGAGTTGATCAGTTTGAAGAAGTTGAATTTCAGTTATCACGTGAACTCTTTCGCACTGGTCGTATTCAATTTACGTATGGTCATAACTTCTTAGGAGACTTTAATTCGCTGAGTCTAAACCTGACCATTGATTTTAATAAAGTACGCAGTAATTCCACGACACGGTTTACCAACGCAAACTATTCAGCTACACAAAATATACGTGGATCCATCGGCTATGACCCCGGCGCCGGGCAATTATTGTTAAATAACCGGCAACAAGTTGGCCAGTCGGCAGCTGCAGTACGCCTTTTTATAGACAGTAACAACGATGGTACCTATCAGGAAGATACTGACCAGGTAATTGATGAGCCGGCAGTACGCCTCAATAGATCGGGCGGGCGTAACTTTGTAAAAAATGGAGTTAACTACGTTACACAGCTCCTTCCCTATTATCGATACGACCTGGAAATAAATAAAGGGGCCATAAGTAACCCCTTGCTTGTCCCTGAAGTTGAAAATTTCTCCATTGTTACCGATCCCAACCAATATAAAACCATTAACATACCCTTTTATCAATCAGGGGTAATATCCGGCAATGTTGAACAACAAAAGGATACTGTTACCACTTCGTTAAGTGGAGTTAGATTATACCTGGAATCAAAAAAAGATCAATCCAATGGGCGCGACCCGTTTAGCAAAGAGATCCGTACTTTTTCTGACGGTTCCTTTTATGCCTATGAAATACCCCCGGGTAAATACAACCTCTACATCGATCCCAGCCAGCTCGACTTTCTAAATTCGGTGTCACGTCCCGATACCATGGAAATTAAGATAAAGGCATTGGCCCAGGGCGACTTTAAAGATGGTCTTAACTTCTTGGTCACTAAAGAGAAAAGTCGAGAAGAAACCCAAGAAGACACATTGATGAGCAAAAGGTCCAATAACCTGCCACAAGTTGATGGAACGCATAGCCTCAACAATCAAGAGCTGGAATACCAGATACAGTTAGCCAGTTTTGAAACGTTAGAAAAAGCAAAAAGAGTAGCATTGCAAGCAAGCCAACAGCTTGGAGGAGCATTTTGTGTAATTAAAAATTCTTCAACCAACTTATATGCGATTCGCAACACCTCTTTACTGACTCAAAACCAAGCTGTAGAAACGATTCTTTCTTATCATAAAAAGAATTACAAAAGCGCTGCTATTGTTGTTTTAAAGAATAAAAAGAGCTACTCCAATACTAACAATAGGCAAGAAGAATTTATACAAATTGGTGCATTTAATTCGCACAAAAAAGCAGAACAGTTCGCAGAGAAATCTTCACGAGATTTAAATAAAGAAACAGCCCTCACCTATCATCAAAAATCGAATCTCTATAAAGTCTATCTTAACGAGGGGTATCAAGATGGACAAGATTTGCGTGTACAGCTGGCAAGTATAAAAAATGGCGGTGGATTTAATGATGCCTATATCAATGAACGGGGTAATATCCAGATAGCTGCCTTTAACAAACAAACGAAGGCCAAAGCATATGCAGCAGCCATGTCACAAGTGCTCGAAGAAAATGTTTCGTATTACCACGATCAAGAGAACAAGCACTTTAATGTCTACATCGATAAAGAATTTAAAAACATACGATCTAAGAGAGCACTTTTAAAACGTATTAAAAGTCAATCTTCTATATACAAAGATGCCTTTATTGCATCGATGAATAGTAAGAATATTGTTAATATCAGTAGTCAAGACCGAATGAGATTTACTTACCAGGTTTATATAAGAAATACACAGTCAACTGGTAAATCATACCTGGCTTCTCTTATTGATTCTAACGAGAATATTGCTATTCAGTCTGATAACAATAATTTAATTATTTTTGATCAAGTATCATCATGGAGCCAAGCCCAGGAAATGCAACATAAGCTTTTAAAAAAAGATAAGGCTTGTCATCCGATCATTATTCTCATAGAAGAATAAACAAATTACCGTTGGTATCAACCGATCTTTAACCGGTAGAACATTATAAATATTCTATCGTAGTACTGATCTCTCCCTTATACATACCAGACTCTAACTCGCCCCGAGAGAACCCCAGAAGTGACAACTGAGATGTGTTTGAACCAGATTGTTTGATATTTTGAATGATATCCATTGAAATTTTATTGCCCTTCGAATTTTCCAAGGTAATAACTTCCGATGTTTCAATAAGCGCTTTATCCTTATCCAGTCCTCTCAGTTTTAAAGATCCGACTTCGGAACCATATCTTTCTGATAGGGTTACTTTTTCTTTATTCACCGTTTCTATACTGTTCCCTTTTACTACATTAACACTTACTCTCATTGTGGCTTTTGCAGCTTGTCCAAAAGAAATGCTAACTGTTGCTGCTAAGAATAAAGACAATATGAATAGACGCTTAAACATGATGGGGACCTTTTTGTTTTTGTACTAACTCTGACAACAATATATTAAAAATTTCTAATATTAATAAATCTTAATGTATATTAGTTGTTTCTAATGTTCAGTATGTGGTTCTATAAACCATAGGGCCTATTTTACAAATATTAGAATATAAGGGAGGGTGACTATTCCACATAAAAAAGCCCCAAACCTAAAAGGTTTGGGGCTCGAAAACGATCTATGGACTTGCTATCAGAGAACCATACCCAATGGGTTTTCTAACATCCCCTTCAAGGTGTTCAAGAATTTAGCAGCACTTACCCCATCTACAATGCGATGATCGCTGGAAAGCGTTACTTTCATCCGTTTTCCGGGCACCACTTCCCCATCTTCTACCACAGGAACTTCCCGAATGGCTCCAACGGCTAAAATACATGCGTTGGGGGGATTGATAATTGCAGTAAATTCTTCAATTCCGAACATCCCGAGGTTACTAACGGTAAAGGTGCTGCCTTCCATCTCTTCGGGCTGTAAGCTGCGATCTTTGGCCCTCTCAATAAGGTCACGACCTTCGGCCGCTATCTGTTGTAACCCTTTTTGATCTGTGTTATCAATCACCGGAGTTACCAGTCCTTCATCGATACCCACGGCAACTGCAATATTCACATTACCGTGCTCAATGATTCTATCTTCCTGCCAAGAGCTGTTGATATCAGGATGCTGGCGAAGGGCCGTAGCACATGCTTTCACAACAATGTCGTTAAAGCTGATCTTTGTATCGCTGACCTCATTGATCTGCTTGCGAGCATCCCAAACGGGTTGCATATCAATATCAATGGTTTCGTAGAAGTGCGGACTGCTGAACTTACTTTCAGAAAGACGTCGCGCTATCGTTTTACGCATTTGGCTAACACGGTGTTCAGTATCTTCCCGTGAAACAGTAGCTGCTGCAGCCGGTGCTCGTGAAGGTTCATACGATTCAATATCTCGTTTTATGATACGTCCGTGCGGACCCGAACCTTTCACATTCGACAGGGAAATGCCCTGCTCTTCGGCCATTTTTCGTGCCAGAGGTGATGCCTTAATACGGCCATCATCGGCCTGACCATTATCATTATTGTCCAGCTCGTTAAATACAGGATCATATTCCTCATCATCCTTTTCGTCTGCCTTTGTTTCAACATCATCTGCAGTGCTGCTCTCATCAGCTGATCCCCCACCAGATTCTGCTTCTTCGAGAAGATCACTGATATCCTCATCTTCTTCTCCGATAATTGCCATAATATTACCGAGCGGAACCGCATCTCCCTCATCAGCTAAAATCTTTAGGATAGTACCGGCATCAAATACCTCAACTTCCATTGTTGCCTTATCGGTTTCCACCTCAGCAATAATGTCACCGGATTCTACGTCATCACCTTCTTCCACGTTCCACTTAGCAATAACGCCTTCTTCCATCGTATCGCTAAGTTTGGGCATTTCAACCTTAATTGCCATAGTAACAGTTCTTAAATTTAATAGTTTGAATTACTTGCGATAAGTAACAGTATTAATTGCATCGATAACCTGATCGGGGCTGGGAAGCCACTCATCAAATAGATTTTTTGCAAAAGGAGCATTGGTATCAGGCAGTGTTACCCGTTGCACCGGTGCATCCAGGTAATCAAAAGCTTCGCGCTGGATTAAATAGCCCACTTCTGCGGCCAACCCACCAAAAGGATGGGCCTCATCAACAATTACACAACGATTGGTCTTTTGGATTGACTTTACAATGGTTTCTATATCCAACGGCTTAACAGTACGCGGATCAATAATCTCTACATCCACTCCTTCTTTATCTAGCTGTTGGGCTGCTTGTTTGGCAACATGATACATTTTACCATGAGCTACAACCGTTACATCACTGCCTTCGCGCTTTACTTTTGCTTTACCGATGGGGATTGTAAAATCATCCTCTTCCGGTACCTCGCCTTTTAAACCGTACATCTGCTCCGACTCCATAAAAAGGACCGGGTTATCATCTCGTATTGCAGATTTCAACAGTCCTTTGGCATCAGCCGGCTCGGAGGTATAAATAACTTTAAGTCCCGGGAAGTGTGCATACATTGCATCATACGAAACAGAGTGTGTTGCACTTAACTGCCCGGCAGAAGCATTTGGACCACGAAATACGATGGGTACATTTACTTGTCCGCCCGTCATATATTTGGCTTTCGAAGCGTGGTTAATAATCTGATCAGCAGCCAGTACCGCAAAGTTAAAGGTCATAAACTCCACAATGGGTCGCAGACCGTTCATTGCAGCTCCTACCCCAATCCCCGCAAAACCAAGCTCCGAAATAGGAGTATCAATCATCCGCTTCGATCCATATTTATCGAGCAGACCTTCTGTCACCTTATAAGCTCCGTCGTATTCAGCGACTTCTTCGCCCATTACAAAAATATCTTCATCCTGGGCCATCTCTTCATCAATTGCAGCCCGTATTGCTTCTCTGAATTGTAACTCAGCCATTTCTATGTAATTATTTCAAAATTTGTCGATTCGTAGTTAATCAGCATTCAATCTTAGGTGTGGAAAGGGTAATCATCTTCCACAAACATGTGATCATACAATGCTTCTTTTTCGGGATAGTCACTTTCCTCAGCAAATTCAATTGCATCCATAACCTTATCTTCTACCCCGTTTTTGATCTCTTCTACCTTGTCTTCATCAATAATATCCTCATCCAACAAGTAGTTTTTGATACGTTCTACCGGATCAAGCTTTTCATATTCTTCGAGCTCTTCCTTGCTACGATACTTCATGGGATCAGACATAGAGTGCCCGCGATAACGATATGTGCGAATCTCAATGAACCAAGGTTCAGAGTTTTCACGAATATCAGCGGCAATCTCTTTCATCTTTTCGTAGACGGTAAATACATCCATACCGTTCAGAACCATCTTCTTCATATCAAAACCATCAGCCCTGTCAACGATCTCGCCCGTTGAATGTCGGTGTACTGCTGTTCCCATGGCATAGCCGTTATTTTCTACCGCGTAGATACAAGGCAGCTTCCAGTTTTGGCTCATATTCATGGTCTCATGTAAAACTCCCTGTGGAACGGCACCATCACCAAGGAAACAAGCGGTTACGCGGCCATTTTGCTTGTATTTATTAGCAAAAGCGATTCCTCCACCAAGAGGAATATGCCCACCAACAATACCATAACCGCCCCAGAAGTGTTCTTCTACATTGGCAAAGTGCATTGAGCCGCCCTTACCATTTGAGCAGCCCGTTTCTTTTCCATAAAGCTCAGCCATACCCTCTTTGGGTGAAACACCACGAACTAATCCCCAGCCATGGTCACGGTAAGCAGTAATAATATCGTCGTCATCATTTAAAGCATAAGCTGTTCCTGTTGAAATAGCCTCCTGCCCCATGTAAAGATGAAGAAAACCACCGAACTTCCCTTTTTGATACATCTGCATAGCACGTTCTTCGAAACGACGCTGCAGGTACATCTGCTCAAACATATCTATGACATCATCATCAGAAAGCCCGAGCTCGTCGTGTTTTTTGTCAGTAGGATCAGGCAGTTCGGTACTGCGGATAATCTCTCCGTTAGTACGGATCCCTGTTCCCGTTGGGGTAAAAGTAACTTCTTCTGTTTTTTCCTTTTTATCAGCCATAATATCTATCTACAGCAAGTTGCTGTTACAACGTTTCAATTGAAATTTCAAAAAAATCAGAGTCCGGAAATATACCTAAAATAATCGAAGATTACAGGTATTCCCTTACTCCAAATGTTTGGTAATTATTGACGGTAACTGATCAAACATCTCATTCAGCTTTTCTGGCTTACGCCCTCCTGCCGTAGCAAGGTTGGGCTGTCCGCCACCGCCACCGCCAAGCATCTGCCCGAGCTCTCCGACGAGAGCACCGGCCTGTATACCTTTTTCCTGGATTAGATCATCCGTAATGGCAGCCATCACATATACTTTTCCCTCGTCCATATCTTTAGCTCCAAGCACAGTAATAGTACCATCTTTGCTCTTCTCCCGGGATTCATAACCGAGCTGTTTCAGCAGATCCATATCAGCATTGGGGACCACCCCGGACACCAGCTTGATGCCGCTATCCAGCTCAGAAGCATTATTTAATAGCTCGTTCAATTTTGAAGCACTTTGTTGATGCTGCAGGCGTTCAACTTCTTTTTCCAGCTCTTTCCGTTCTTCAATAAGCTGGTGAATGTCACGCACTAAATCTTGGCTCTGCCCCAATTCAGACTGAATATCTTGAACAAGTTCTTGCTCGGAACGCAGGTACTGGTCTACACTTTTACCCACCTTGGCTTCGATACGGCGAATTCCGGCAGCTGCCGATGATTCACCCAGAAATCGAAAATAACCGATCTCACCGGTAGCATCCACATGCGTACCACCACAAAGCTCCATGGAGTAGTCAGAGTCAAAGGTAATAACCCGTACCCTATCGCCGTATTTTTCTCCAAATAACATTGTTGCCCCACGCTCTTTAGCCTCATCAATAGGCACATTGCGGTCTTCTTTTTTGGTGATGTTTTGCTGAATACGATCGTTTACGATCTCTTCAATTCTATTGAGCTGTTTTGGGGTAATTTGCTCAAAGTGTGAGAAATCGAACCGCAGGTGGTTTTCATCCACGAGCGAACCTTTTTGCTGCACATGATCTCCCAGCACCTCTTTAAGTGCTGCATGTGCCAAGTGCGTAGCCGAATGGTGCTTTCTGATCTCCTTACGACGCTCCCCATCAACCATCGCTTCCCACTCCCCACTGGGATCCTCGGGAAGTTGATCAACAAAATGGATGTACCCATCGGCCGACTTTTGAACATCAAGTACGCGCAAATGCTCATCGCCATTACTGATAATTCCTGTATCGGCAACTTGCCCCCCACTTTTAGCATAAAATGGGGTCTTATCCAGTATGATCGCATTTTTCTCCTCATCTTTACGAAGAGCCTTAATACGACTTTGGACAGATATGGAATCATATCCAAAAAACTGGAATTCATCAGTTTCGGTTACCGTAATCCAATCAGCGTTTCCACTTTGGTCTACATCAAACTGACCGGCCGCACGCGCGCGCTCTTTCTGCTCCTGCATCCGTTTATTAAACCCTTCTTCGTCAACATCAACACCACGCTCACGAGCCATCAACTGGGTAAGATCGATTGGAAAACCGTAGGTGTCATGCAGTTTAAAGGCATCTTCACCTGAAATTTCATCTTTCCCTTCAATCATCTCATTAAAGAGTTCGATACCCTGCCCTAAGGTATTCAGAAAGCTTTTTTCTTCAGAGCGTACAACATTTTCCACATAATCTTCTTGTTGGATCAGCACTGGAAACACCTCCTCAAACTGCTTGGCTAAGGTCGGTACCAGTTTATGAAAGAAGGGTTCTTTTAGATCCAACTTATCCCAACCATAGCGAATTGCGCGCCGTAGGATACGTCGTACAACATAACCGCGCCCGTCATTGCCGGGCGAAGCTCCATCCGCGATAGAAAAACTAACGGCCCGAATATGATCGGCGATCACGCGCATGGCAATATCCGTTTCTTCATCCTGCCCATAGGTGACATCAGCTAGTTCGCCAATTTTGCTGAGCAGAGGCTCAAAAAGGTCGGTATCGTAATTTGATTTCTTATCCTGGAGAACGGCACAAATACGCTCGAATCCCATGCCGGTATCGACATGCTGGGCGGGTAGCTTTTCAAGAGAACCATCGGCCTGGCGATTAAACTGGATAAATACGAGATTCCAGATCTCCATCACCCGCGGATCATCCATATTTACTAATTCTGCTCCATCCAACTTTTGGCGCTCCTCATCAGGGCGAATATCCACATGTACTTCAGAACAAGGACCACAAGGTCCGGTACTGCCCATCTCCCAAAAGTTATCTGTTTTATCAAATTTAAGAATATGATCCGGGTTAATGGATGTCTCTTCTTTCCAAAGCTCGATAGATTCCTGGTCTACCGGAGTACCGTCACTTTCATCCCCTTTAAAAACAGTTGCATATAACCGATCCGGCTCTAGCCCCCATTCATCTACCAAGAGTTCCCAGGCCCAGCGAATGGCTTCACGTTTAAAGTAATCACCGAACGACCAATTCCCGAGCATCTCAAAAAGAGTGTGATGGTAGGTATCATGGCCAACTTCCTCGAGGTCATTATGCTTACCGCTCACCCGAATACAGCGCTGGGTATCCACTGCTCGCTGCCATATTTCTCCATCTTCTTTATACCCGGGTTGTTCGCCCATAAATATAGGCTTAAACTGGTTCATTCCGGCATTGGTAAACAATAGTGTGGGATCGTTTTGCGGAACAACCGGTGCACTTGGAACATGCAGGTGTTCTTTCTTTTTAAAGAAATCAAAAAACTCCTGTCGAATTTCAGCAGAACTCTTATGGGACATCGAACATTAATTCTTGGTTATGGATTCTTTGGACGGTTGAAAATAGCAAAAATTCCCGTTGAACTCACCTTTAAAAGCCTGCTAATCTTTTAGTCCTAAAAATACCAGCGAACCGTCATTTTTCGTCTGTTTGTATACCCCTTAATATATTGTAGAAGAGTGAATTAAGTTAAAGCATAATTCAAGAAAAGTACCGGCACAACTTATCAATAGCTATCTATCAGCTCTTATCACCTTTCGGCAAGACAGCATAAATAATAAAAAGGGAATAGACTATGAATCTATTCCCTTTAGCCATTCAGCAAAATGTAATGAAACTGTTTAACACAGTTTCCTATCAAAGATCATTTAATAAACCTCTACAAAGGTACGGGGCGAGGGCTTAACATATCGCTTCATATCTCTGTCGTCCCATTCAGTAGGTTTTTTACCCGCGGCCGGTTCTCTCAGATCAAGGTATTGGTGAAGTCCTTTTTGGGCGAGCGCTGTGTAAATACCCCGTTCCATTCCTTTAAGACCACAGATATACATTAAGGTGTTTTCTTTCTCCAGCAACGGCTCCAAAAGCTCACTATTATCCCACAAGGCTGTCTGTACATATTTTTTGGAACCATCTTCGCGCCGGTCTTCACGAGAAACTCGTGGCAGGTAATGGAAGTTGTCTTTCTCTTCATCCAGCGATTCAAAATAGTTGGGATATAGCAGATCCGTGCGATAAGGGCAACCAAAAACGAGTACGATCTCATTTTCGAACCCGGCATCTATAAGCTCTTTAATCATACCGCGATACGGGGCTATGCCCGTGCCGGTAGCAAAGAAGATATAGTTAAAATCATGGGCATTCTCGGGAAGTAAAAAACGACGTCCACTGGGGCCGGTCATTTTAACGGTATCCCCGGGAGATAAATCAGCCAAATAATTAGAACAGACTCCTAAATACAGCGAATTATCATCCAGCTCCTCTATGGTCCGTTTTACTGTGGTTGAAACCAGGTTTGACTCTCCGCCCTCCCCTTCTGTTGGCGAAGACACCGAATACAGGCGTAATTTATAATCACGGCCTTTTTCATTTTTTCCCGGGGGTAAAATACCGATAGACTGCCCTACCCGAACGTGATTTTCAAGCTCCGTGCCCCCAATATCAAAGGTCATATGCCGTACATAGTTAGGACTGCTCGCCTTGGAACAAATCCTATTTTCAACAACAGGCACTTCAACAGGTTCGCGTGGGGTATAAATATTTAATTCAACTTCCGGAAGCTTAATCTCGGACATAACGTAGAGAAAAAATCTTATTTAGAACTAATTTAAATGGCATTGAAGTTGTAAAGCTTCTGCCAAATAAACAACCTGAAAGTGAAATATTTTTTAAATCTAATACAGTACAGCACACACACTAATTTCAAATAAAACAATGCCCCTGCGTTCAACAGAGGCACTGTATCGGCTTTGTTCTTAGGGGAACGTTGTCTCTCTTTATAATTTTGTAAACCGCAAAAGTTGCATTTAAAGCAGCTTTAGTGTCGCTGACCAAAGCCCGGTATCGTTGATATAAGTTGGCGGCAGGTCAACGCTAATCACCACTTCGGGATCCGGGATGGCACAGAAAGCGATGTCTCATTTAAGAACCATTAAATCCAACCGCTAAACGGGTTGTTTAGATCTGTAGCATAAACATCAGCCTGCATTAGATTGTGGGTAGATTGATAAAAGCGGTTAAAGCTAAAAGCAGTTACTGCTATTTCTGTTTCCAAAATTCTCCCATTAAAATCTATTGTGTAAATCCGGCTCATTCCTAACACACTTCTGCTTCTAACTTTTATGGCTCTTCCATCGGGCATCCATAGGGCTTCCTGTTCCTGGATTGTATTATGGGTTAGTTGCCGCACACGTTTTGTGTTTGGGTATACAATAAACAACTCTTCTTTTCCCTTTCTATTACTGGTAAATACGACCTTCATTCCGTCGGGAGACCAATCCGGAAAATAGTCTGAGCTAGGGCTATTCGTAATATTTTGCTGTTGATTCCCCTCCGCACCCATCACATATATCTCCTTATTGCCGTCTCTTCGGCTTGTAAAAGCGATATGCTCTCCATCAGGTGCCCAGTCAGGCTCGTTATCTAAACCAGCATCCGTTAACTGTTTAAGCTTTCTGGTTCCAGTATCGAGACTCCAAATATTTCCCTCTAAACTAAATGTTACCAGTGGGTCTTTATTGATCCCGAGCACAGAAATATTGCTACTTCTTATCTTTTTGAAGCTATGTTGTGCATTCTTAATTTCGTATAGCAACACTCTTTCCAGACTGTTATGAGCATAGAGAATGTGACCAGTTCTCTTCCCCAACTTTCCGTTGCATTGCACTTGTATAGTAAGATGTGCAAGCTGATCTGCATGCACTCGTACCGATGGTGAGGGCGTAAGCATTGAACAGTTCGTTGAGCGATCGACAAATCCCAAAGAATAGCCCCCCTCTTCTAAAAGATCGATTGTATAATTTATATCTTTTACCTCTTCTCCATTTTTATATAACACTGTTATCTCAACAGCCCCACCAGTGGCCGATGTTATTTCTGTATTATAGGATAGATTATATACCCAAAATATAATTAGAGATACCAGCAAAAGGGATGTACCCAAAGATTTGATGAATTTTGACATAACAAAGAGACTTCATATTCTTGTTTTTATAACCTCATTTGTTAGTCATACACAAAACCGCCCCGGGTACCCCCAATGGCAGGCCATCATTTTTTAAAAGAAATGCAATAGTGCTAGAATCGGGGCTCTTTGAAATTACCACAGCATACAGCCCCTACTTGGCAAAATACTATACTACCGAATAAGTAATTCCAGGATTATAAAGAAGAGAGAATCACAACGTCATTAAAACCAGTTTCTTACTGATTACTGATATGGTGGCGAATCAGTTCTTCTATAGACGGAAGCTCACCACCTTGCTGCTCAACAAAAGCTTTGGCCTCTCGAGTAGAAACCCCGGTATCTTTTAACCGAATTAGTTCTTCAGTTGTTATATCAGTATACCCTAAATCATGTAAATTGCTGGTAAAATAGGCCGTTACATCATGTTGGCGCAACTCAATAAGGTCCTCGATGGTTAGGTTGTACCCCAGCTCTTTCATCATAGCAGCAAAAGTGCTGGAAACATCATTTTGTTGTAATCTCACAACTTCATCTAACGTAAGGTCGGTGTAACCGAGATCCCGGATTCGCAAGGTATAGGTTGCCGTAACCCCCTGCTCACGCAGTTCAATAAGGTCTTCTTTACTCAGATCGGTATACCCCATCTCTTCCATCCAGGCACCCATCCCTTGTAACAGCTCTTCGTCAGGCTGGTTAACCCAGTTCTGAAAAGTGGTTACAGAATCGCCTACCGATGGTGAATTTGTACTAACCCCAAAATAGTTAACACCGGCATAGAGTAAAAAGCTACCTAAAAAACCAGCAAGCAGTATCTTTCTTATCCATCCCGGAGATGATAATCCAAACTGGAATAACCCGTTTGTTCGATCTTTTTTGACAACCGGACGAGATAAAATCTCACCCTGCTCTAACGATTTGAGCTCCTCTTTAAGTTTCTGAAACTTAGCAGCCATAACATATTAAGTTTTTCATTACAGGAATCTGTAATCTTTATGTACGGGCATTTAGGAGAAAAGATTCATCTCTTTTTAAATTATGAGGCCATATCAAAGGACCGATTTAGCTCTGAAAACGTAATAGGTTTAGAGAGGAATTCTATATAATCACTGGATTCGATCTGATCCATATGTAATTTATCGGTGTTACCAGAGATATAAATGACAGGGGTATCCAACTTTTCGCGTATTTGTGACATAGCCTCAATGCCGTTGATATCTCCCTGCAAGCGGATATCCATTAAAATAATATCAGGTTCATGTTCAAAAGCGGCAGTAATGGCATCCTCGCCTGAGCTTACTTTATCTACTACCTCATGCCCCATATTCCCGACCATGCGTTCTATAAGCATAGATATAATAAGCTCATCTTCTACAATCAAAACTTTTTTTGTTTCCATACAACAAAAACGGTCCAAACAAATAGTTCCAGTTAACAGTTTGTGAATGCAAGAGTAATAAAACTGATGGGTGTTACAAAATGAGATTAACTTTTTTTTACCCTTTCACACTATATTGACCTCTATTAGAAATAATTAACGGTTTTTTTTGATACCCTGTTGGAATACCGATCACACACATATAGCGTTTTTAAAAAATAATATTCCTTTTCTTTCGCCTTACTTCTAATATTTACAACTTAGCAGCCCATTAAAAGTTTTATAAATGATTTTATTCTGGCCTCATCGGAATTTGTGGTTGCGAAAAATTTATCTATAATTCGAGAAAGAAATAATTATTAAAAATAAGTTGAGATGGATGCCGAGACTTTAACAATGGTTTTTTTCATCGGGGGTATTGTACTGATGATTATCGAGACCATTATTCCGGGCGGAGTTTCTTTTTTTCTAGGTGTTAGTGGCCTTATTGTAGGAGCTCTTCGCTGGTTTGGAATACTCGATGATCCTACCACATCAATTATCACTTGGCTTTTTACTTCGGTTGCACTTATCCTCGCCATGCGCCCACTATTAATGAAATATTGGGGTGGTGATAGCAGCTACAAGCTAGCTGATGAAGATGTAGAAGCTATGGATGAAGTGGTCGAAGTTATTGAGCCGGTAAATGCCGATGATAATTCCGGGCGTATACGATTCCAGGGAATCTCGTGGAAAGCCCAAACTTTAGAAGGGGAAATTTCTGCCGGACAAAAAGCTAAAATCCGTTATCGTAATAACGTAACCTGGATTGTAGAACCGGTCGACGAAATTGAACAGTAAAATTTCAGACTCACACATATCTTTGAAACTTAATTAAGCTAATAGTGCCATGTGGACAACCTTACTAATTATTATAGCCCTTGGCGTCTTTGTTTTCACAAAGGTGTTTATCATCGTTGAGATGCGCGAAGAAGTTATTCAGGAGCGTTTGGGCAAATATATCAAAACCCTTAAACCGGGACTTCATTTTTTAATTCCTTTTGTGGATCGCCCTGCTTATCGCCAAGAGATGCGCGAGCAGGTTATTGATGTCCCCAGCCAGACCTGTATCACCAAAGATAATATTGAGGTAGAGGTTGACGGCTTGGTCTATGTTAAGGTTATGGATTCCTATAAAGCCAGCTACGGCATCGGTAATTATAAACTGGCAGCCATTAACCTGGCACAGACCACCATGCGTAGCGAAATCGGTAAAATTACGCTGGATGATACCTTTTCGGAACGCGAACAGATGAATGAAAATATTGTTCGAGAAATTGATAAAGCTTCCGACCCATGGGGTATTAAAGTGCTACGCTACGAAATCCGAAATATTCGCCCGTCTGACAACCTCATTCACACTCTTGAAAAACAGATGGAGGCTGAACGGGACAAGCGGGCAGAGATTACCGAATCTACCGGTACGCGTGATTTCAAAATTAATGAATCGCAAGGTGAACGGAAGGAAGCCATTCTATTATCTGAAGCTAAACGACAAAAACGTATTAATGAAGCTAAAGGTAAGGCTAAAGAGATTGAACTTATTGCCAAAGCAACTTCAAAAGGAATTAAGCGTGTTTCTGAAGCCATTGCCAAACCAGGTGGAGACTTAGCTGTTAAAACAAAACTCATTGAACAGTTTATCGGTCAGCTGGGTAATGTTATTGAACGTTCAAATGTATCGGTACTGCCTACCGAAACTGCAAATCTAAAAACATTCTTCGAAGGGGTTGGAAAGGTCAGTGACCATACGCCCACTTCAACAACCAACGCTAAGGGAGGCGCACAATGATTGAATTAATTAGCCAAGGTGTACTCGGACTTTTAAGTATTTATATTTTATTCAAATTTGTACAATCTATTCAGTTAGTGCCTACCCAAAAGGCCTATATTGTTGAGCGGTTGGGAAAGTACCACAAAACGTTAGGGCCCGGTTTCCACGCTCTCGTACCCTTTTTCGATCAAGTGCGATACAAACAAGATCTGCGTGAGGAAACCATTGAAGTACAGCCCCAAGAGTGCTTCACCAAAGATAACGTAAAAGTAGAAGTGGACGGTGTTATTTACCTGGCAGTGATAGATCCGGTTAATGCCAGTTATGGCGTAACGGACTATCGTTTTGCAGCGGTACAGCTTGCTCAAACTACCACCCGCTCCATTATCGGTACCATGGACCTGGATGATACGTTTGAAGATCGTGCCATTATCAATAAAGAAGTAGTCGACGTACTTAGCGAAATGGAAAAAGCATGGGGTATTCGTGTGCTTCGGTATGAGATCAAAAACATCTACACTCCAAAGACGATCCAAAATGCCATGGAGCGCCAGATGACTGCTGAGCGAGAGCGAAGAGCTACCATTGCCAAGTCGGAAGGGATTATGCAATCCACTATTAATGATGCTGAAGGTGAGAAGAAAGAGATTATCAACGTCTCGGAAGGTGAAATGCAGCGTCAAATTAACGAAGCCGAAGGGGTGGCTCAAGAGATTGAATCACTGGCTGAAGCCACCGCCATTTCTATTGAAGAGATTGCCGATGCCCTTTCTCATGATAAAGGAAAAGAAGCAATGCAGATGCGATTGGCTGAAAAGTATATCAGTCAGCTTTCTAAACTGGCCAGTGATAAAAATGATGTTATCATCCCTAAGGATGTAACCAATTACGATGCTATCATGCATGGACTCTCGCTTGATAAAATTTCTATCGTCCCCGAAGAAAACGAGCTAGACCAGTCTTAAATAAATGGATTAATAAATTTATTCTTTTATAAAAACTCTATTACTCCTAAAGCCCAGCCATAATTGGTTGGGCTTTTTTGTTAAAAGAAGGCTTTGCAAAACTAGTCACATCTTGTCATGCTGAACCATGTACTGAGTTTATCAGCAGAAGCTTTAGCATAGGTTGACTTGTCGAAGTATCTCTTTCAGCATCTCATATACAGTTATTAGCATTGAAACCGAGATCTTGAACTGATTACTACTACGCCAAGGTGTAATCTGCCGAAACCCTTAGGTGTAGGTATGGCTTCGTAGCACAGGTCCAGGATGACATGCCGGGGTTTGCTACGCTCCNGAAACCGAGATCTTGAACTGATTACTACTACGCCAAGGTGTAATCTGCCGAAACCCTTAGGTGTAGGTATGGCTTCGTAGCACAGGTCCAGGATGACATGCCGGGGTTTGCTACGCTCCCTAAAAGGAGGTAACAAATAAAAATTAGAGTTATAAGAAATTGCTCTCGGGCTACGAGATCATCGCTTGCACATCAAACTGTCCCCAGTACCAAATGATGATTGCAAATACGACTAATAAGACGAACCAAGTTGCAAGAGCAATGCGAGATGCTTTGGTTGCCTTTTTCTCTTCCCACCAACCTCGAGGACGAACGCCCTGAATTAAAAAAGTTGAAATACCTGCCAAGTTAATACAGATCAGGTTTGTTAAGGTTAAGATACCTGCCCCAATAGCAAGTTGTATATAACCGGCCCCAAGCAGTAATCCTACATCCACAAGCGGCGGCAGTAACGCTACCGCCACCATTACTCCTACAATTGCAGCCGGTACTCCCCGTGTGAATGCTAACACTCCGGCACTTCCTGCAGCAAGAGCAATAATAATATGCTTTAGATTTACCATTGTTCGACTTAGTAACTCCTCGGAACCGGGATCAACGGTAAGTATCAACCCCATTACAAATGCAACAGCCAAAGCTACTGCCAATCCTGCTGCATTGGCTTTTAATGAGCGCCAACCCAGCTCAACATCCCCCAGCGTAGCTGCCAGTGCAAGTGCTACATTGGGAGCAAGCAACGGCGCAATCACCATTGCGCCAATGATCGTAGCAACGTCATCCAATATTAACCCAATACCTGCAACTAAGGTAGAAAGAACGACCATTGCCAGATACACCGGCGTCAATTCTGAACCTGACGTTACATCAGCATATAATTCTTCACGACTTATCCGGGCAGGAACGTCATCCTCTTCTGCACTCTCCTGCTCTTCCTCGTTGATCTCAGGCTGAGGCAATGTAGCCTCTACCGAAAACAGCATGATCCTAAAATCTTCTTCATTCCCAAACTGTTTACTCAGTGTGTCCGAAATGGTTTCTGTTTGATCCATATTCACCAACATCCGGAGAATGCCCCGGCCGTCATCAATCGTGTCGGACCACACTCCCATAATATTTTCTTCGTCAACTGTTTTTCGCGCCTCTGTTAACGCCTCGGCGGGAGCGATCACTTCAATCATTCGTAGATTCATGAGAAATATCTGTATTAGGTGAAATCCACAATTATTTAATACAACTGAAAGGTAATAATTAATAATCCATAGTGAAGCACAAAACACGCTCCAGATAAATAACTTACCGAAATATTCTATCCCCTATTGGCTTTTTTCAATCAGCCTTAGCCAATCTAAACCATCTGCATAATTTTTTATACAGTCATTCATTTCAGTTTAAAACCGCATATAGTTATCCTAACGGCCTTTTTATCAAAAAATCATGTCACTGCCATCCTTATATATCACTATCAAAACAAGCAGGCTCTCAGATTTAAGTAAAATTTACATCCGACGATAAGTACACCTGACTAGTAGGGTATAACTAACATGCGTTCAATGTATCTCTGCACTAAAGGCTAACTATATAAAAATAAAA
The DNA here is from genome assembly GCF_011059105.1 of Fodinibius halophilus. GTDB lineage: Bacteria > Bacteroidota > Rhodothermia > Balneolales > Balneolaceae > Fodinibius > Fodinibius halophilus. The sequence goes on from NZ_JAALLS010000005.1 coordinate 153,529, forward strand.
CTATGGTGAATAGAAAAATATCAATCTTAACATTAATCTTTGTTTTTCTCATTGGTACAAAGATTTCATTTTCGCAAAGCAATTGGGAACCAGAAACAAACATAACCGGTTATATCTCGACCGAAGTTAATTACTTTGACGAGCTGGATGGATATGATTTAAATTATTCTGCAGCAGTCTCAGAAGCAGGTATTTTAATATCATATCAGGTCAAATCCAATTTTAGGATAAAAGGGGTATTTGTTTATCGTCCCAAATTTGAAATTGACCAGATGCTTAATGAGGCTTTCGGTGAACTCACCTTCTCAGAAGAGGCTAAGTTTAAAGCCGGTCGATTTTTGCTGCCGTTAAGCCCCAGTAATACTTATTATTATGCACCTGTTAATACCAGTGCAACGCTACCTATATTGGTAACCAATCACGAGTTCTATCCCGTTACTATTGATGGTGCGTCCCTTAATGGATCAATCGGATCAGAATTCAAAGTCAATTATGATGTCTTTGCCGGTGGTTTTAATAACTCAACCTGGCTAAGAACCGGTGCTGTTCGTTTTTTCGGGGATGAAGTAAATTACTTCAAAAAACAAATTAACAGTTCTGCTACATTAGATCCCTCATACAATAAAACCTACAACTTTGGGTATGGTGGTAGAGTAGGTTTTTCCTATAAATCAAATGTTGATGTTGGTTTTAGTGCATTCAAACCTAATGATCAGGATGTTCCACTACTCGTTAACGTTCCGGCCGGTGTTGTTGGGCCAGATCCCGCACAAATAGTTCAAGAAAGTAAATTTGAAAAATTCAGCTACGGGGTTAACGTAAAGTTACAGTATAACAACACAAAGCTAGTAGGAGAATACTGGTATTCTGACCTCAAAATAGACGGCTCTGATACCGACTTGGAAGGGGGTTTTGTCGAGTTAAACCATCGCATCAATAAGGTTACTCCTTATATAAGATATGAGGATCAAAAAACCGCCGATGTTGACTACAAACGATATACCGCAGGAATTAACTACAAGCCAAGCTTTAGAAAGACATTTAAGCTTGAATACTTGCGCTATGACCACTCTAGTGACCCTATCAATGGTTTTGTAGGTACATTAATTTATTCATTCTAAAGGTTATAAGAAGATGAAAAACATTATAACAACATTATTGGGCGTTTTCTTGATTGCCTTTGCTACAGAAGCTACGGCTCAGTCATATAAGGTGATCGTAAATAGCGCTAACAGTACAGAATCGATATCTAAGAAAAATTTATCTGAAATATTTCTTAAAAATAAAACTAAATGGGATGATGGGTCATCCATCAGTCCGGTTGATTTGAAATCTAGTTCCGCAACACGGAAGGCATTTTCAAATGACGTTCTTGGCAGAGATGTTGGTGCCATAAGAAGTTATTGGCAGCAAGCAGCTTTTTCCGGAAAAGGAACAGCTCCCGTCGAGCGCTCAAGTGATGCCGAAGTTATCACTTTTGTCAAAAATAATCCCGGAGCCGTTGGTTATATATCCGAATCAACTGATGCATCCGGTGTAAAAGTGTTGACCATTAATTAACACATTAGTATAAGCGAGTCATAAGAAATGGATACCTGTTTTTATGGCTCGCATTTTTATAAGGAGGAATTAAAAAACTAAAATTCAGCAAAACATGCGTTTTTAGTAGTAGGGTATAAAAAATTCAACTTGTCGAACAATGAATATATTCAATCACATAAAACTCAGGTATAAAATTCTTGTTTTCCCTACCATATTTATTATGGTTGTAGGTGCGATATTTTATACCACTCGGTGGAGTAATGAAACGATCAAAAAGGAACTGAATACGGTTCAGTATTCTTATATCCCGTATAATGACCTCACTAATCGCATGAGCTCAACTCAAGCGGCTATTGAGAAATCGTTCCAGGATGCGGTAGCGGCAAAAGATAAAGCCATGGTTGAAAAGACAACCAAATTGGCTACGCAGTTTAGGCAGCTGGCCGATAGTGCAAAATCGATAAAAGCGGATAACGATTATACACTGCTCAACAATACGATTCAGTCGTTTAATGATTATTACAGCCAAGGTGTTAAAGCCTCCGAAATGATGATTACACAAGATTTTTCGGAAGAGGTCAGTAATAATGTGCAGGCCATGATTGCCGAGCAAAAAAAGCTCAAAAAACTGCTAAATAAAGCATCTAGCCTGGAAGTTAATACTGCGTTTGACAATGCTCACCAGCAGTTAGCCGATCTAAAGGGAACAATTAATAAAGTGCTCTTAATTAGTCTAGGGCTATTTATAGGATTTTCTTTGTTGCTTTCGCACGCTATTGCCGGGGCAATACGCAGAATGGTAAAACGAATTAAAGAACTTGCTGATGGAGATTTAAGTATCCACATTTCTGAAAAAGATCTGAATCGAAAAGATGAAATTGGTGATATTTCAAAAGCTCTACATAGTCTAGTTGCTCAACTTAAAAATGTGATAAAGGGTGTGCAGCGCGAATCCAGTGAAATATCAAATATAAGTGAACAACTCGAAGCTACATCCAACCAGTTGGCCCGCGGATCCAATGAACAAGCTGAGTTCGTGGATGAGATATCCAGTACGATGGAAGAAGTATCGACTAATATTACCCAAAATGCCGAAAATGCTCAGCAAACGAATGTTATTTCCCGCAACGCTAATGAACAACTAAAAGAAGTAGGGAAAAAATCGAAAAAAGCTATTGAGGCTAACGAAACCATCACCAATAGAATTAATCAGATTAATGAAATAGCTTCGCAAACCAATATCCTGGCGCTTAATGCAGCTATTGAAGCAGCACGGGCCGGGGAAGCAGGCAAAGGGTTTGCCGTGGTAGCCAAGGAGGTTCAGGTACTGGCCGAGAAAAGCAAGAACGTTGGCGATGAAATTGTAGAACTTACTAATGATGCCTACGAACTTTCATCAGAAGCCGGCGAAGTAATGTTCGAAACGATTCCCAAAATTAAAGAGACATCCGATTTGGTAAAGGAAATTTCTATTGCCAGTGATGAACAAAGCCAGGGAGCTAATGAGGTCAACCAATCCATACAACAGTTAAATACCCTTTCACAGCAAAGTGCAGCTTCCAGTGAAGAGTTGGCTTCTTCAGCAGAACAGCTTATGAACCAATCAAACCGTTTGAAGCAATCCATCTCTTATTATCATATGGATGATGAAGATCTACAACAGCAATCACCGAATCCACAATCGTTTAGCGGGAATAATACAAACGGAAATGGAAACGGTCAAAAAGCTCAAAATGGAATGCACGCTGAAGATTTTACCCTATAAATTAGATTAGATCCTTAGTAACCATCCCTCAGGTTCTCTGTATCTAAATTTATTTGAACGCTATTGAATCCATACACATAGGCAATGTGTATGGATTTTTTATTGCCCCTTCTCGGAGATCTCCAAAAATGTTTCATACTTCCTGGAGTGGTATAGATTCATCTATACCATTTGTCCCATCGTTGCCAAAGCTTCTTACTCCCTATGGCACTATTTTAGGCATTGCTGTCATAGAACTTAAGAGGTTGACAATTCGTTTAGTATTTGAATGTAATGACTAATACATGACACTTCCCCTCTGTGCCCCCCCTATCCGGGGCAGTAACCAGCGTTGATCTGTCCACCGCCATATCAACCAAAATCCTGAGGGAAGGCCAGTCCACTACATGCGTAATAGTATCCTTTTACAACCCGAGTAATATATATTTAAGCCTTTCAATAATAGTCGGGAAGCTCAACTCTCATCAGGTCAGACTTTTAATCTGATCCATTGCAGAGAGTGACAACATCTTACAGATCAAATTGATGTTGAAATTTTACCTACCTGATAAATTACCATAAATAGTCACAGAGAGTTACTGATCTCCTCCCTAATTCAAACCTATCATCCAAAAAGTAGTAACAATAACGGAGAGCATGGGCAAATAACATCACAACGTATAAAACTGATCAATAAAATACCCCTTCCGTTTAAGAAATTAATATATCACTCCGATAACAATAAAAATTATGCCTGCTAGGTAACCCAAAAAAAGGGTAAATGCTGGCTGCTTATTGAAGGTGTTTAAAAACATTCAGGTGTATAATTTTAAAAAAGGGGTTCTATGTGGAGTAATACTGGGTTAAAAACCAAAATAACAACTTTGACTACCGGAATACTGGTAGCTTCCGGGATAATGATCATCGTTGTAGGACTGTATTTATTGAACAATTCTATAATGAAAGAAAAGAAAACCCAAACCAAGGAACTGGTTAGGGTGGGACTGTCAACTCTGGAACATTATTATAAAATGGAGCAATCTGGTGAGTTAAATCGCCAGGAAGCTCAGAAAATGGCAAAAGAAGCTATTAAAACCATGCGGTTTGGAGATAAGGGGAAAGATTATTTTTGGATTAATGATTTTCATCCCAAGATGGTCATGCATCCGTTTCGCCCCGACTTGGACGGAAAGGATTTATCATCTGTAACAGATCCCAACGGCGTCAACATCTTCATCGAAGTTGTACGAGTCAGTGAAGAATCAGGGGGTGGATTTGTCCCATATCAGTGGCAGTATTATGACGATGAGGACAGGATTGAACCGAAGCTTTCCTATGTTTCTGAATTTGCTCCCTGGGGTTGGATCATTGGTACTGGTGTATATATCGATGATGTTAAATCAACGGTATGGTCTGCTGGATTTTTCTTAATGATAATTTCGCTTGTAGCAATTGGCCTTGGCACAGGTGCAACCGTTTTATTTTCTCGCAATCTAAGTGACCGACTGAAAGAGACCTCTTCACACATATCTTCGGTGTCGGATCAGGTTGCTTCAGCATCTTATCAAGTTTCCGGTGCTAGTCAATCGTTGGCAGAAGGCGCTAGTGAGCAAGCTTCAAGCATACAGGAAACTTCGGCCTCTCATGAGGAATTAGAGGTAATGACGAAACAAAATTCCAAAAATGCCCAAAAGGCGAATGACCTAATGGATATGACGAAGGAATTATTGACTCAAACGCTGGATGAAATGGAGCGGATGAGCAAACAGATTTCATTAATAAGTGACTCGGCCAATCAGACGGCAGCCATTGTAAAAACGATTGATGAAATTGCCTTCCAAACTAATCTACTGGCTTTAAATGCTGCTGTAGAGGCTGCCCGGGCCGGTGATGCCGGTAAAGGGTTTGCAGTCGTCGCTGAAGAAGTAAGGTCACTGGCAAAAAGAAGTTCGAAGGCTGCAAGTGAGACTACCGTATTGATAGAAGAATCTCAAGAGAATGCTGAATCCGGGGTAATAGTGACAGAATCACTTGCAGAATCTGTAGAAAATGTTGCAGAAAATGTTGAACAGGTAGCCACCCTGGTTACGGATATAGCAACAGCATCTCAAGAACAGACAACGGGATTGAGTCAGGTTAACACGGCTGTAATGAAAATTGACACGGTGGTACAGGCTAACGCTGCCAATGCAGAAGAAACGGCAAGTGCCAGTGAAGAGCTTTCATCTCGGTCTAACGAGTTGAAAGCCATGGTTTCTAATCTCAGAGAAATTATAACGGGAACGCAATCAAATGAGCCTACAAGTACTAGCAGGTACAATAGTGGGCCTAATATGAATAATGGCTCTGAATCTAAGAATAATCGTCATACGGAAACGAATGGTTCAAGGAGTTCAGAAAAACAACCAGCCTTAAGCTAATCAATACTTAGGGCAACCCTACTCAACTTTAAGATAACTATATAAATAATTTTGGAGAACAAGATGAAACGTACACGATCAAACCATCGACTTATACAAGCCCTGTGTGTGATTATTTTTGGAGTTTGTGCAACAGGATTACCATTTAACAGTGCCTTAGCACAAGACACAAGTATTTCTTTTTCAGGATTTGTAAAATCCGATATCTATTCGGATACAAGAAATACTGTATCCGCACGAGATGGGCAATTTTTACTCTTTCCAGAGAATAAAGAGTTCAATGCGAACGGAACAGATATTAACAAAAACACTCAGTTTAATATGATTGCCCTGCAAACCCGAGTTCAAGCCCGGATAAGTGGTCCAAAGGCGTTTGGGGCAAAAACATCGGGAATGGTAGAAGCAGCCTTTTTTGGTTCTACAGAGGCCAATATAAATACGCTAAGACTGCGTCATGCCTGGCTCAAGCTTGATTGGACTAAAACCAGTCTAATTGTTGGCCAAACATGGCATCCTTTGTTTGTAACACGATCATTCCCGGGAACGGTATCGTTTTCTACCGGCGTACCTTTCCAGCCATTTTCACGAAATCCTCAAATAAGGTTGACGCATAAGGAAGGTATCTTTACCGGAATCTTGGCAGCTATGTCGCAACGAGACTTCTCCGGGCCAGGTGGTACTGCTTCGCTTCGTAATGCTGTGGTACCAAACCTGCATGCCCAGGTACAGGTTGGTACAGACGATATCTCAGGAGGAGTAGGAGTAGATTTTAAACGTTTAGACATAGATGCCCAAAAATATAATCCCGTAAACAGTTACTCTTATTTCGGCTTTTTTCACCTGCCAGTAAGTATTTTCACCAGTAAAAGTTATATTCTATATGGAGAAAATATGCAGGACCAATTAATGCTGGGGGGAGTAGCACGTGAGGCTACCGGCGGAAACAATAACTACAACCTTCTGCCTTACAAAACGATCAGTTTGTGGCATGACCTTACGACTGGTTTTCGAGGAGATCCTAACAAAATAACGTATGAGATAGGCTTGTTTACCGGATACTCCAAAAACCTGGGAACCGATCAAAATAATATTGTTACTATCCCAGGTTTTGTCCGTGGTGCAGACGTAGATTACCTCTATCGAATTGCGCCAAGAGTTCAAGCTCAATCAGGATCAATTCGATTTTCAGTTGAAGCAGATATTACCGCAGCAGCATACGGAAGTATTGAATCTGATGGCACCGTGACCAATTCAGACCCAGTAACGAACCTGCGCCTGTTAATAGGAGCCTGGTTATTTTTCTAATTGATTACAAAAAGAGGTAACCAAATTCGTAATGGAATTTATTGCTGACATATAGAAGAACTCAATCAAAGAGTTTTTACTATAGCATTCTACCTCGTGCCCGGCAATAATAGATAGTTAGGACTAAGAAATTTCAGCTCAGTTTATAAGAATCCATACACATGGGAATGTGTATGGATTTTTTTATTGCCCCCTCTCGGAGATCTCCAAAAATGTTTTACACTTCCTAGAGTGGTATAGATTCATCTATACTATTTGTCACATCGTTGCCAAAGCTGTTACCCCTTTGCCAACCCAAACAAAAAAAAGCCCAACCACTTGGTGGTTGAGCTTGATAATATTGTGGAGGTGCGGGGAGTCGAACCCCGGTCCGAAATGGTATATCGTTCAAGCATCTACATGCTTATTTGCCGTTTAAAATTCGCCTGAAGCATCGCCCGGCAACTGGCAACTTCAGACTAGCCTGTTAAAGTTTTACGCAGGTTCGACAGACAGCGAAACCTACGCTATCCTATCATAATCGGCGCTCCTTTCAGCACTGATAGGCAAGAAGCTGAAGGAACGGCTAAGCTGCGTTACGCAGCTAAGCTATAAGAATAGTTGTTGTCAACTATGTTTAATGCAGAATGATTATTTACGAGTGTCATTGCGAAAACTCGGCATGCAGCCTGCGATTCTACTCACTCCGTCGAATCCGGTACACCCCCAAATTGTGAAAGAACGTTTTTCTTTCTCAGCGTTAACTAAGATAACAAATTACTAACGGTTTATCATACTGTTTATTACCCTCAGACCAAACAACATTCAGGATACAAGATACCGGAGGTTGGAAGTTGGATGTTAGAGGCTGGAAGCTAGATATTGGATGCCGGATGAGCAGTTTAACGTATTTTTTGCTCTTATTGTTGGGTGTGTAAACTGAACTCTGTCCGGGCTGCGTTCTTTTCATGGTTATGGATAATTCCGGTGCCCTCCATATCCTTCTACTATGTTATCTTTTACTACTTTCATAGACCTCAAATCTGTGATCCTGTTTCATATAGCTCAAATGGGGAAGTAGTAAACTCATTATATGAATACTAATAACCAATTCTCTTGATTACTGCCAGATATCCAGCATCTAGTCTCTAGCCCCCCTACACTACCTTAAATAACCAACTCTCCGGCAGGCGGACGCAAGTTATAGTCCGAACTCATCACCTGTCCATAAGCCCCGGCATTGGCAAGCAATACCACATCTCCTTCCTCTGATTCCGGGAACCTCCGGTCGATCCCCAGCTTATCGCCCGACTCACAGATAGGTCCAACGATATTCACCGTCTGTACCAGCGGCTCATCCAGCTTATCCAGGTTTACAATAGTATGTCGAGCCCCATACAGTGCCGGACGTATAAAGGAGTTCATCCCTGTTTCTACCCCTATGTAACGCACATCGCCTTTCCCTTTCAGCTGCGTAATCTTGGTCAGTAATACACCCGCAGTCGCCACTAAAAAACGACCCGGTTCTACCCAGAGTTCATATTCGGGGTGGGCCTCTTTAAATTGTTCGAGATAAGCTGCCACCTCACGGATATCCAAGCTTGCCTGGGTCTCATTCTCCTGAATTCCAAAACCGCCACCAAGATCAAGAATTTGAACACCCCCTAGCTCCTCAGCCACTTCATGCAGAATTATTCCAACGTCTTTCCATGAATGGGGATCTTTGATACCGCTGCCAATATGGGCATGGAGGCCCTTCACCGAAATATCATATTGTTCGATAAGGTCCGCCACCTCCGGAATTTCAAAGCGTGGAATCCCAAACTTCGAATGTACGCCCCCGGTTTTCACATGCTTATGATGACCGTGCCCATGCCCGGGATCAATCCGCAAGAACACCTCTTCACCCTCAAACAGTTTTGGCCAGTGCTGTAGGGGGTAAATATTATCCAGTGTTACGTGTACTCCAAGCTCTAATCCTCGCTCATACTCCTCTTTGGGAGCAAAGTTTGGGGTAAATAAAATCTCATCCCGATCAATACCGGGGAACAGCTCAATTACCTTCTCTACTTCACCGATAGAAACACACTCGAACCCAAGATCAAGCTCATTAACAGCATGTAATAGTTCTTCGTTATCATTGGCTTTCATCGCATACAACGAACGATCTACAGCATCAATATCCTTAATAAAACCAGCATACTTTTGAAGCGTCTCCCGATCATATACATACACAGAATCTTGTTCCTCCATCAGTGAAAGTAACTCCTCGCGCTTTCGCTTCCACCAGGCATCTTTGGTATGCTCCTCTGGTTGAGTCTCTTCCATCAGCTTCGGCCATGTACCGCCAAAAGACTGCTGGTTTCCAGACTGTAAAATTAACTGTTCATGCAGCTGTCGAAGTAACCGGTCTACCTGATCGCTTTCCACCACAAAGGTAAAGTTAAGATCATTCGCAGCCTGGCTCACCAGATAAACCTGATGTTCCTCAAAAACCTCAAAGGATGTTCCCAGCTGGTGCAAAATCGTACGAATTTTGCGTCCCATCAGGCTCACTGCCGATACCGACTCAATTACCTCAACCTTGCAATATTCACTGAGCTCCTGCTCAAACTGGTCGCGCACATCCTCAAAATGATCGTTTAAGCCCGGATCCAGTGATACCGTCACATTCGACTGGGAAGTTGATACCAAATCAATAGATAGGCCATGCTCTTTAAAGACCTCAAAAGCATCTGCCAAGAACCCCACCTGTTGCCACATGCCCAGCGAATCCATACTTACCAAGATAATATCGTGGCGAACCGAAATTGCTTTTACCAATGCCTCATTATCAGCTGCATCGCTCGAAATAACGGTCCCTGGCAGTTCCGGCTTCTGGGTGCAACGCACATTTATGGGGATGTTATGCTTCCGTGCCGGCATAATGCTTCGCGGATGTAATACCTTAGCCCCATTGGTTGCAATTTCCTGGGCCTCTTCATAACTGAGGTGGTTAAGCAACCGCGCCGATGGTACCGTGTGTGGATTTGCCGAAAACATGCCCGGTACATCCGTCCATATCTCCAGGTGATCTGCCCCAATATTTGCTGCAAAATAGGCAGCCGACACATCCGACCCACCGCGTCCCAGCGTCACCGTTTTGCCTTCATCATCGCTACCAATAAATCCTTGTGTTACCACTAATGAACCGGCTTCATTTACCTTTTTTTGTACCCGGGGCTCATACTCAGATGAGCTCACCGCGGATAATACCTGTGCGCGCTCCGAAACATTTTTTTGCGGTACTGCTTTAATAAGATCGCGGGCATCCATCCAGACTGCCGCACCAATTTCTTGCTCCAAGTACGCAGCACCTAACTTCGTTGCCATCAGCTCGCCCATCGCCAACAAACGGGCCTGCACCCGGTGGCTGGATTCTCCAATGAGCTCAATTCCTTTAACAATATGCTCTAATTCTTCAAAATCGTCCTGCAGTAATTCCTCTGCTGAAAGACCTAGGGTTGATGCTAACCGTTGATGTTGCTCTTTAATACGCTCAACAAGCTCTGTCGCCTCTCCTTGAGGGGCACTAGCAATAATATCTTCCAGCAAATTTGAAATTCCGCTCAAGGCAGAATGTACAATACATACCGAATACCCTTCAGATTTTCGTTTTTGTATAACCGAAACAATGTTCTTCCAATTTTCGTGAGAAGAAACGCTGGTTCCACCAAACTTTAATACAATCCAGTTCGAACTTTCTTTAGTCATCTTTAATTCTATCAACTTAAACATTATCGGTTAGTGCCAAATGGCAAGCGATAAGATAATAATCTCATAATCACTTTGTCGATAAAAAATATTTAACATTCGCTTCTGATTTTAAGCGACATTATTCTTTTATTCTCACATTCATCTAAACAAATAATCAAGACGTGAAACGACACTTCGTATTAATAGCTCTACTTCTCTTTCCATTATTAACGCTCGCCCAACAAGACGCCAGCATCAGTGGTTATATTTCGGATGCTGAAACCGGTGAAACATTAATATCCGCGAACTTTGCCATTGCCAACTCGTCTAAGGGTACCTCAAGCAATACCTCAGGGTATTATACGCTCACCGATATTGAACCGGGTACTTATACCGTGGTGGCTACCTATATTGGCTATCAACGATATGAAAAACAGATCGAACTTACCCCCGGCGAAAACCTTCGGTTAGATATCAAGTTGAAGCCGGAAGGCTATCAGCTCGATGAAGTGGTTGTCACCTCAAAAAAAGAGCAAGACGAAAAACGCGATATCGGTCTTGCACAAGTAGAAACTGAATTTATTAAAAAGGTGCCCACAGCATTCCAGGCAGATGTTTTTCGCTCGCTACAGCTGTTACCCGGTGTTAAGGCGGCCTCCGACTTCTCTAGTGGGTTGTATATTCGTGGTGGCAGTCCCGACCAAACACTAATTCTGCTCGACCGTACTACTGTTTATAACCCCTCTCACTTTTTCGGCTTCTTCTCCACCTTTAATCCCGATGCGGTAAAAGATGTACGCCTGTATAAAGGTGGGTACCCTGCTAAATATGGAGGACGACTGGGATCTGTACTCACCATCTTTAATAAAGATGGAAACCGTAACGAATTCAAAGGAACCGTTTCGTTAGGATTACTGGCCTCTCGGGCCATGGTAGAAGGCCCCTTTAAAAATGGGTCCTATATGTTCGCCGTACGCCGTTCTACCCTGGAACCGGTATTGGCAGTTCTTCGCAAAAATGTTGATAACATTCCGAATAGTTTTTACTTCCTGGATATCAATGGAAAAGTAAATTACGATTTAAATGCCAACAACAAGTTGTCACTGGCGTTTTATTCCGGCATTGACGACCTCAGCTTCCCCTTTGCCAACGATGCAAATATTAGTCTCAATTATGGGAACCAAACCCTTAGCACTAACTGGACGCATATTTTTTCTGACAAGCTGTTTAGCAATTTCACGCTTACCGGCTCACGGTACTTTAACTATCCCTCCTTTAATGTTGCCTCCACTCCTTTTGAGCGCTCTAACAATATCTATGACTTTTCTTTAAAAGGAGATTTTGAATACTTGCCCAACAACAGCCATGAGGTGTCTACCGGTTTCTGGACGGGCGTAATGACGCTCAAACTCCAAGATACATTTGACGAGCAAGATACCTTTAGTTCTCGAATTCACACGCAATATGGCTCATGGTACCTGCAGGATAAATGGAACCTTTCTGAGCAATGGAGCATGACGCCCGGCATACGCCTCAACGCCTTTAGTGAAGGCAATTACCTCAGGGTAGAGCCCCGGTTTTCCCTTGAATACAAGCCAACCGATCGCATCCGCTTGCAAGCTGCTTATGGACGATATAACCAGTTTTTAACACTCATATCCAATGAGGCCTTCTCCGGTTTTGATGTCTGGCTCACTACCGATAACGGCGTACCCCCATCCTACGGCGATCAGTATGTGCTGGGGGCCAAAACCATCCCCTGGAAAGGATATGGGCTGGACTTCGAAATATACTACCGATCCATGGAAGATCTGTTTGAGCTGGACCCTTTTCTACCCGATCAGGCCGGGCTACCGTACCAGGATATATTCCGATTTGGCAAAGGGTATGCCTATGGTGCAGAACTGTTTTTTGAACGCCGCGTAGGCCAACTTACCGGCTTCATGGGCTACACTTTTAGCCTGACCCGCCGCAAATATCCCAACTTTAATGAACCACTTGCAGCGAACGGGCAACCGCGATTTTACCCTCCCAAGTATGATCGAATCCATGACCTGAATGTGGTACTGGAGTACAAAATTGATAAACGTTGGTCCGCAACCGCTTCATTTAATTACTCTACCGGCCAGGCATATACCAAACCACTGGGGCGTACAGCAGCCTTTGATTTTCCGACCTCTGGCAATCCTCTTAACCAACTTATTGTAGGGCGTGTTAATGCCTCACGGCTGCCCGATTATCACCGGCTGGATCTGAGCTTTAGCCGTACCGGCACCTTTTTTGATCTTGGAGAAGCCGAATGGCAGTTACAATTAATAAATGCCTACTCGCGACGTAATGTTTGGTTCTATAACTACGATCTCGAAAAGAATCCTGCTCAACGAAAAGAAGTTACACTTTTACCCATTTTACCAACAATCACCTATAGCATCGATTTTTAAGACATGAAGAAGTTATCACTCTTATTTTTTGCAATAATACTACTATCTGGTTGTGCGCTCTATGAACAAGACAGCTATCAAGAGAACTATGTTGTAGAGTCTTACCTGGTTGCAGGAGATGAACTGCCGAAGGTTAGACTTTCGACCACCTCTCCCATTAGTAAAAAGTACAAATTTGAAGACAATACTGTTAGCAATGCCAATGTAGAAGTTCGGCGTTTAACCCCCGATTCATCCGTCGCAGAAACCTATGCTTACCTGGAGCAAGAAAGCGGCATATATAAACCACAAAATAGCATTACCGTCCAAGATCATCAGCTGTATGGGCTCCATATTACCACTGATAAGGGAGATGAAATAACAGCTACCACCTTTGTGCCGGGTAATTTTAAAACGGTTAACGAACTGCAAGAGGAGTATATGTACCAGGGCTCACAGCAGATTGAAGTAATAACCACCCCCAGCCAATACCTTACCAATCGACAAGCTTATTATATTTTTACCGTCAACGCTGTCAATCCCGATACCGCAAGTTTAACTCCCTTTTATATGGACCAGGTACTAAATGGGGATTCCGAAATTGAAGACTTTTACATCAATTCTTCAGGTATTATCAACGAAAAGAATTATGACCGAAACGAAAATAATAACATCCAGTTAACTGTTCCCTGGCTGGCCATTGCATTTTATGATACCAATAATGTTGTGGCCAATGCCATTGACAATAATATGTATGACTTTCTGCGCTCTCAAGACGTGCAAACCGGAGGAAGCACCTTATCCCCTGGAGAAATCCAAAATATCAATTATAACATCAGCGGTGGAATTGGTATTTTCGGCAGTATGGCAAGTGATACAAACCAAGTTGTAATTTCAAAACCCGATCAATCCAACGGATCATGAATCTGCGGAATACGCTTACTATTTTGGTGTTAGGATTGTTCATGGCAGGGAACCTACCTGCGGTACAAGCCCAAGATGCTGATGCTTTTAAGCTGGCCCGAATTAAATACCGGGGTGGCGGCGATTGGTATAACGATCCCTCTTCGCTCAGTAATCTTGCGAAGTTCAGCACGCAACAAATTCCTATCGGTATCAATCCTGATTATGATGATATCCCGATTGGTAGTCCCGATCTGTTTGAGTACCCTTTTGCCTTTATAACCGGCCATGGCACTATTACTATCAACCAGTCTGAAGCCGCCAATCTACGAAAGTATCTGGAGAATGGCGGATTTCTCTACATTGATGATGATTATGGTCTTGATGACCACTTCCGACAAATAATTAAGAAAGTATTCCCTGATGAAAAGTTAGTAGAAATCCCCTTTGATCATCCGATCTATCATCAGGTGTTTGATTTCCCAAATGGACTGCCAAAGATTCATAAACATGATGGCAAACCACCAAAAGGGTTTGGCGTATTTCGCGACGGTCGGCTTGTGCTTTTCTACACCTACGAATCGAACCTGGCCGATGGCTGGGCCAATCCCAAAGTTCATAAAGATCCGGAACCTATTCGGCAGAAGGCACTACAGATGGGTACAAATATACTCGTTTATGCCTTAACCTTTGGTCGTTAAAAAAAACTCTCTCCCAGAAGGCTTTTGCGACTTTCCAATGAGGTGTAATTTACTGATATTAAGTACACATATATTTTCAACACTAAAATATAATTATGATCATACCAGTTGCTAGCGATCATGCAGGATATGAGGCCAAAGAAAAAGTTAAAAAAATACTAGAAGATCTCGACCACATGCCTGTTGATTTTGGTACCCACTCCGATGAATCCGTCGACTATCCGGATTATGCTATTCAAGTAGCAGATAAAGTTGATGGCGGCGAACACGCCCTTGGCATCTTGGTTTGCGGGTCAGGACAAGGCATGTGCATGACGGCCAATAAGTTTAAAAATGTACGTGCCGCTCTTGTATATGATGAAAATTCAGCCAGAATGACTCGCCAGCATAATAACGCAAATGTATTATGCCTTCCCGGACGCAGGTTAGACAACAAAGAACTAAAGAAAATTATTACAACCTGGGTTGACACAGAATTTGACGGCGGGCGCCATGAACGAAGAGTTAATAAAATCCACGATTTAACCGAAAACAAATAGTATTCCATGAAATCACTCTCGGAACAAGACCCCACTATTTTTGACCTGCTCTCGGAAGAGAAAAAACGCCAAAATAATAATTTAGAACTTATCGCATCCGAAAATTTTGCTTCTCGTGCGGTCATGGAAGCAATGGGTTCAACCCTTACTAATAAGTATGCCGAAGGGCTGCCGGGCAAACGCTATTATGGAGGCTGTGAAGTTGTTGACAAGGTTGAGAAGATAGCTCAAGAACGTGCCAAAGAACTATTTGATGCCGAATGGGTTAATGTACAACCCCATTCCGGTGCCCAAGCCAATGCTGCAGTGTATCTTAGCTTCATGGAACCGGGAGAAACATTACTGGGCTTAGATCTTTCACACGGCGGCCACCTTACACATGGATCGCATGTGAACTTTTCCGGAATTCTATACAACTCCGAGTTCTATGGAGTCGACAAAGAAACCGGCCATATCGACATGGATGAAGTACGAAAAAAGGCAAAAGAGGTACAGCCCAAACTTATTTCCATTGGGGCCTCAGCTTATCCTCGCGATCTGGATTACAAAGCATTTCGTGAAATTGCCGATGAAGTAGGCGCCTACTTGTGGATGGATATGGCACACACCGCAGGCCTTATTGCAACAGGATTACTGAATAACCCACTCCCCCACTGTCATGTTGTAACTACCACCACTCATAAAACATTACGCGGCCCTCGTGGTGGTATGATACTATTGGGAGAAGACGGTAAGAATACTCTGGGTGTTGAAGCACGAAAATCCGGACGTACCAAGCAATGGAGCGAAGTATTAGACTCAGCGGTATTCCCCGGAACGCAAGGCGGTCCCCTGATGCATGTAATAGCAGCAAAAGCCGTTTCTTTTGAAGAGGCCTTACGCGATGATTTTACCGACTACCAAAAGCAAGTTCAGGAGAACACTCAGGTGATGGGCGAAACCTTTTCCAAAATGGGATATAACCTGGTAAGCGGTGGAACCGACAACCATCTCATCCTTATCGACCTGCGAAACAAAGGCTTAACAGGAAAAATAGCCGAAGAATCCCTCGAAGAAGCTAAAATTACACTGAACAAAAACATGGTACCCTTCGATACCGAAAGTCCATTTGTAACTTCCGGTATCCGTATAGGATCACCAGCTATGACAACCCGTGGATTTGGGAAAGAAGAGTTTAAGCGCGTTGCCCAGCTTATAGATCAGGTACTACAAGATCCGGAAAACGAGGCTGTTATTGAAAAAACGAAGCACGAAGTTGAAGAGATGTGTGATCGTTTCCCACTTTATGATTTTGTAACAGCCTAATCTACTTTGTGTGATCTGTCGATTCTGAGGAATCTTCATCAAGCTCTTTCTCAGAATCTTCAGTCGCATTTCGGAACTCACTTATTCCCTGTCCAATACCGCGGGCTAGCTCAGGTATCTTTCTGGCACCAAAGAATAAAATAATTACAACAAGAATGATGAGAATTTCCGGTGCTCCAAAATTCATGGTAATGTACGTTTACTGAAAATTAAGAGTTCTTTGACTGTTTTATATAAGTTGCCAGAAAATATTGTCAATTCAAACAAATTCTGCTGATTATCAACTATGTTGAAATCGAAGAATCGATACGGAAAAAATAAAAATTATACGCTTTTTTTCTTACATTCATAGTTCTTTTGACCTAATCAATTATTGCAGTGCAGAAACGTGAAATTATGACCGAAGATCCACCGAAGGCAACATCGCCAAAGGACCGGACCGCCAACATGTCTTTTCTAGACCACCTCGAAGAATTGCGGTGGCGGATCATAAAAGGTCTATCAGGAGTAGGCATTGGTATTATCATCGCATTCTTTTTAGGAGATTTTCTTGTTGACGAAGTAATGCTTGGGCCTACCCAATCCGACTTTTTTGTTTACAAGCTTCTGGGTATTGAGGCCATTGACCTCACTATTCAAAGCCGTAAATTACCCGGCCAGTTTTTTACTTACTGGGGTACCCTCATCGTCTTTGGCATTATCGTGGGCTCTCCCCTCTTTTTCTACCAGGTTTGGTCTTTTGTTGAGCCTGCAATGGACCGGGCTGAGAAGTGGAAATCAGTAGGTCATACTATTTTCATTACTTTCTTCTTTTTGTTGGGCGTAGCTTTCGGCTATTTCATTCTTGTGCCATTTGCTCTACAGTTTTTTAGTCAGTTTCAAATTTCCGATGCTATCCACAACGATTTCGATATCAACGAATACTTTAGCTCATTAACAATGTGGGTGCTCTCCTGTGGGTTCATTTTCCAGTTACCGGTTATTAGCTATTTTTTATCCAAATTTGGACTTCTTACCCCCGAATTTTTAAAAACCTACCGGCGGCACGCTATTATTACCTGCTTTATCCTTTCAGCTTTCCTGACTCCCCCCGACCCTGTTTCACAGGTTCTTATTGCGATCCCCCTGATACTACTGTTCCAGCTTTCTATTTGGATTAGCGGCATTGGTGTTAGGAAGCGCAACAAATCACTGGAAAAAGCGTTTGGTAATGGATAAAAAAACTAGAAGATCGCAAGTTTTTTGTTTTTAACTCTTAACAAATGCAGTATTTTTAACTACTTGCATAGTTTTTTGCAGATCCCAATCAATAAAATAGATTACACCATTTTGTAATCTATTTTCAGAATCGTCACTAAATTAGTTAAATAAAATTCAACGTTACAAAGAAGAATTCAATGCGGTTATTTAATAGAACTTTCTTATTGATCACAACATTCTGCGCAATACTTTTTTTACAAGGTTGTGGAGATGAAAAAAATCCGTTCCAGGTAACTTTCAATGCCCCAGAACCATATGACCTATCTAAAGCTGATAGTTCCTATACAACGGAAGATGGTTTAAAAGTCTACATTATTAAAGAAGGGGTTGGGGACTTCAAAACGAACATCAAGAGTCAAATTGCCGTTTATTATACAGGACGTAAAATTGAAAATGGAAGCATAGGTGAGATCTTTGATACCACCTATAAAAATGAAAGAACTACTCCCGGTATTCTACGAAATCTGACCCCAACAGACAAAAAAGGACCGAGTGGACCAATATCCCCCCTTATTGAAGGATTTCGAAGAGCTTTACTTGACATGCGCGAAGGCGGAAAACGAGTAGTCATCATACCGCCTTCCTTGGGTTATGGAGATGCTCAAGAAGGGACAAGTGGCTATAACTTGCGGAATGATACCTTACGTTTTGATATTGAGCTAGAAGAAATTCTATAACTCAAGATATATAGGTTCTTGGAATCTTAGGGTTTATACTAGTCAATATTTCATAGGGAATGGTGCCCACCTTTTGGGCCCATTCCTTTGCTGTATTTCCTTGGAACAACAGTTCAACCTTTTCTCCCACAGAATATTGATCGCTACGTAGGTAGACCATACAAAAATTCATAGTGATATTGCCAACAACGTCATACCTTTTTCCCCCAATTAGAACAGTAAGATTGCCCGATAGATTGCGTTTAATACCATCCTCATAACCGACAGGGATAACTCCTATATATCCATCTTGGGGAGCTTGCCACTCGGCACCATAACTAATTGCATCCGTTGCCTGAATCTTTTTCACCTGTACTAACCTGGATTTCCACGTTAGAGCTGGCTGAATGCCTTCTATAACAGAATCACCCGGTGCATAACCATACATACCAATGCCTAAACGCACCATACTGAACTGGTCAAAATCATAAAAAACAGTTCCCCCGGTATTGGCAATATGAATCGTTAATTCTTGATTAAGATAAGATCGTATTTTTTTTACCAATTTATATTGCCGAATCACACGCTCTGAACCGGCTGTATCGGCCGTAGCAAGATGGCTATAAACCCCGGTACAAAAAAGATCTGCATTGTTATCAACTAGCTCTGCGACTGTTTCCACTTGTTCCGGAAGAAACCCCAGTCTTCCCATACCGGTATCAAAATTTAAATGATATGAAGTCCCAGCCGGTAGCCAATCAAAGTGTTCGATAGCACTTACTGTAGCTGTTAAATTATGCACGCGATATTCTGTCACAAACCTTTTTTCCGGAACGGCAAAAACCAAGATCGGCTTTGATATCCCATGCTCGCGTAATTCAATACCTTCCTCGATATCATTAACAGCAAAAGCATCAACCTGAGGCTGAATATATTCCGCTACTTCTGTGGCTCCATGTCCATAAGCATCCGCCTTTACAACCCCCATAATCCGAACATTATCTTGAACATGGGTACTTAAGGTTTCAATATTTGAACCAATAGTCGAAAGGT
Organism: Fodinibius halophilus; assembly: GCF_011059105.1. Classification (GTDB taxonomy): domain Bacteria; phylum Bacteroidota; class Rhodothermia; order Balneolales; family Balneolaceae; genus Fodinibius; species Fodinibius halophilus. The sequence continues at coordinate 173,091 of NZ_JAALLS010000005.1, forward strand.
TTACACTAACGGTAGAATTTGACTTCTGAATCATAAATCAATTTAAAAATTAAACCAGGTTGGCTTTAAATCTTCTAAAATAACTTTAGCGGCATTATAACCTGCTGCGCCAAATACTCCTCCCCCGGGATGACAGGAAGCAGAAGAGAGATATAAATTATCTATTGGAGTTTTATATTCGCTCATTTCGGGAATAGGACGAAACATAAACATCTGGTCAAAACTCATCTCAACATGCATCACATTTCCTTTAAGTAGCCCATGCTTGCGTTCAATATCCAATGGCGATTGGATATACCAATCGATGAGCTTACCCTCCATATTGGGAGCATATTTTGTAACTACATCATAAATCTTTTGTGCTTCTTGCTCCCGAATATCATCCCAATGTAACCCATTCTGCAATTCATAGGGATGCCACTGGGCCCAGGCAAACAGCGTATGTCCTCCACTGGGTGCAACATCAGGATCTATATTTGAAAAAGTCATAGCGAGAACAGCCGGATCTTCAGGCGGCTTTTTCTGTAGATAATCTCCAATAGCATTATTCATATATTGCACCGAAGGAGCCAAAAGCTGCATCCCGTTGTGTACATATGGATCATCAGGACAGGCCGTATAACGCGGCAACTCTTCAACCGCACAACGGATTACCATCCCAAAACCATTTCCTACATTGATATTTTCCACCTTCTGATAGGTCGAAGAAGGCAAATAGTCACGTCCTACCAACTTCATCATCGTTGTTTGCACGTGCGCATTTGAAACTACTGTATCTGCACGATATTCATTATCTGCTGTTTTTACCCCAACAGCGCTACCGTCTTCAATTAGAATACGTTCGACAGGTGAACCGGTGATAACCTTGCCCCCATGGGCCTCTAAAAAGCTTGCCATTGCCTGTGTCAGCATCCCACTGCCCCCTCTTGGATGCTTGGCCCCACTCTGGTGTAACATCGACTGCCAGCCGGCAAAATCCCCCGTTGCAGGATGGTCCGGGGTTGGTCCCGACTGAGCTGCAAACCACATAATAGCCGACTTCAAATAATCACTTTCAAATGCATCGTCCACAACCTTACCGTAACTACTGAATATTTTTTGCAACCCATTCGCTTGCTCTCCTTTCTCGAACATTGACCCATTGCGTATCTGACCTTTGGCCAGCTCGGTAACAATATTTTTACCGCTGGGCGGAACCATAAATGCTTTTAGCACCCCCTCATTAATCCGTCCCCAAAATTTCACAAATTGCCGATAATTCTCCACATCTTCGGGAGCAACCTTAGCAATAGAATCGAGCGTCTTTTCAAGATCCTTAAAAAAGTGAATAACCCCTTTTCTATCAGGCAAAGGGTACGACATAATCGGATCCATCTCAATATAGTCCAGACCGTACTTTTCAAGCTCCAACTCTTCTAAGATACCCGTTTGGTGAATCATTATATGCACAGAAGAGCCCACATCCATTCGAAAGCCCCGCGGATATTCTTCGGACTGAAACATGGTTTCGGTACTAACTGCACCTCCCAATTGCTCTTGACGCTCAACTACGGTAACAGTATATCCCTCTTTCGCTAAATAACACGCTGTTACCAACCCATTATGGCCAGAACCGACAATGATAATATCCTGTTTAGACATTGTTTATATTGCTCACTTTTAATAACATATTGAAAGATTTAACGTAACCTTGGTCTAACATGACTTTAGGTCATTTAATTCTGAACAATTCTTAGACACTCATCATGAAATTTTTTAAGACGCTTATTGCTTCAACCCTTGGAATACTCCTTGCATTCGTTCTCATATTCTTTATTGGGTTAATTACAATATCCAGTACCGCCGAAGAACCCGAACCTTATATTAGAAGCAACTCGGTTTTAAAAATTTCTATGAGCGGGGCTCTGCCTACCAAGACTTCTTCCAATCCTATTGACGAGCTCATGAATCCAGAGCGGAATAATAAGGTGTCCCTTGAAACATTAAAAGAAAATTTGTCAAAAGCTGAAGCCCATGATAACATTGCCGGTGTTTGGTTAGAAATCGATTTTATGGGCGAAGGATGGGCAAACCTTCAAGAAGCTCATAAGATGATTCGATCATTTCGAGACAGTTCGGATAAATTTGTGTACGCCAGCACAAACGACATCGGATATAATGAAAAAGGATATTACCTGGCAACCGCTGCCGACTCGGTCTTTTCTCCCCCGGAATCTTTCTTTGAGTTCGATGGCTTTTTCAGCCAAGTTACGTTCTATGACGGTGCTTTTGAGAAGCTTGGTATTGAAACAGAAATTACCCGGCATGGTAAATATAAGGGAGCAGTAGAGCCCTACTACCGCAAAGAGATGTCCGAAGAGAATGAGTATCAGATGAGCCAAATTATTGGGCAGGTAAGTCAAACATTTTTAAGTGCTACAAGTAGTAAAAGCGGGAAATCTATTCCCCAGCTCAATGAACTCTTGAATGGCACTCCTACCCTTACCGCACAGTTTGGATATGAACAACAGTTTATTGATTCGCTGATGTACCCTGATGAAGTTGAGACCCATATCAAAAAACAGATCGGTGTTAAAGAAAGTAGTTCTTTGCAGACCGTATCCAACAGCAGGTATGCGAAGGTATCAAAATCATCTGCAGGTATTAGCTCCTCCTCAACTTCTAATAAAATTGCTGTCATTCACGCTAATGGACCTATTGTCCCCAATACTTTCTCTGATTCTCCTTTCGGTAACCAGGATTTAATAACCACTGACTTTTTCCAAGAACAGCTCAAAGATATTCGCGATGACGATGACGTAAAAGCACTTGTGGTTCGTATTAGCAGCCCCGGTGGTTCAGGAAGTACTTCTGATCTTATTTGGCGCATGTTAAAAGAGACTCAAAAAGAAATGCCTGTTATTATCTCGATGGGAAATGTAGCAGCTTCCGGTGGATATTACATAGCTATTGCCGGAGATAAAATTGTGGCCGAACCTACTACTATTACCGGCTCTATCGGGGTTTTTGGGACTAAGTTTAATATGAAGCAGCTTTTCAATGATAAGTTGGGGCTCACTTTTGATGAGGTAAAATCTCATGACCATGCCGATTGGCTTACGCAAACTCGTGAATTCACATCGGCTGAACAAAAAGCCTTTCAACAATATATAGACACATTCTACCGTACGTTTGTAAATAAAGTAGCTAAGGGTCGAGATTTATCGTTTGAAGAAGCTGATGAAGTAGCCCAGGGACGTGTATGGACCGGAGCTGCGGCTCTTGAACAGGGATTGGTAGACGAGCTGGGTGGACTTGACAGAGCCCTGCAGTTGGCGGCCGAGGAGTCTGGTATTGATAATTACTCACTGGACCAATATCCCAAACAAAAGTCATTTTATGACGTTCTTATGGGATCGGCAGGTGCACAGGCCAAAGCTATAATCGGCGAACAGTGGTTTACTAACCCGATGACACAAAAGATGCAGGAACACCTATCAATATTGAAACACCGAGATGCCCTGCTCTTTTTCCCATATGATATTAACATTCAATAAAAAAATATGCAGATAGGATCTTATACTGTTGAATTGCTTAGCGAGGGTCGGTTTGAGATCTTCAAGGATGGGCATATCAACAGATCCCTTAATGAGGTGAGCAGCTCATCGGATATTGAAAATGCGATTACCCAGACACATCTGGAGGTTGGCATCAATCCGGTACTGCTCCAAAAAGGGGATTATAACATTTTGTTGGATACCGGTTTGGGATGGGGACTAGACGCCGGTAGCAGCTATTCTAATATTTCTAATATCTGTACCAACTTGGCCATTTTTGAGCTCACTCCTGAAGATATTACCCACGTATTTTTAAGTCATCTTCATTACGACCATGTAGCCGGTAGCTCCTACACGGATGAAAACCAACAGACACAGCCTACTTTCCCAAATGCGCAGTATTATGTTCACCAAAAAGAATGGGAATATGCGCTTAGCCAAGTAGATGTCAATTCAGCATTTTATGATACCAACTATCAACTCGATGAGTTTTATCGGCTGGTCGCAGATGGATATATCCACTTTTTAACCGGCCAAACAAATGAAATTATCGATGGGCTGCGGATCATACAAACAGGCGGACATACCCCGGGTCATCAAATTATTAAAATCAAGAGTGACGGAGAAATTGCCTATTTTCTGGGTGATCTTGTTCCCTCTTCAACACAGTTAAACCACCACAAGGTGAGTACTAAAGATACCAATGAGCTTGATGTAAAAAGAGAAAAGGTACATCTACTAAATAAAGCCTACAAAGAAGAGGCCATTCTTCTTTTTTATCACTCTACCTTTGGGCGCGCAGGCCGGCTTATACGGGATGAGGATAAACGATTTATCTTGGGCGACATTCCCTTCAAAGGCTAACAACAGGCATATGCGACCTCCCTTTTTAACTCCTTGTTGAAGCTTTGCCCGGCTAGTTTTGAAAGGATACGCCTATATTTTGATCTAATAATAAACAAGGAACTATTACAGACCGATTTAAGCCTGCTATATCCAATCCCTTTATTTATTCATTGAAATTAAGAACTCTTCATTATCTTCGGTTCCTTTCATTTTATCCAGCACAAACTCCATTGCCTCGAATGCGTTCATACGATTGAGGTAACGCCGCAATAACACCACTTTTTCGTGCTCTGTTTCAGGCACAATAAGTTCTTCTCGTCGGGTCCCACTCTTAAAAATATCCACTGCCGGATAGATACGTCGTTCAGATAAGTTACGATCTAATACGATCTCCATATTACCGGTACCTTTGAATTCTTCAAAGATAAGATCATCCATCCGAGAACCTGTTTGCACAAGAGCCGTAGCCAAAATAGAAAGGCTACCCCCGCCTTCCACATTCCTGGCCGAGCTAAACAGTTGTCGCGGCGCTTTAAGTGCTTCAGAATCCACACCGCCAGACATTGTTCGACCCGAAGAAGGCTGGCAAATATTGTAAGCTCGTGCTAAACGCGTGATTGAATCCATCAGCACCAACACATCATGGCCACTTTCGACCAATCGTTTGGTCTTTTCGAAAACGATCTCCGACAACCCAATATGATTTTCCGGTTTCTCATCAAAAGTAGAAGCCACTACTTCAGCATCATCTACATTGCGCTCCATCTCCGTAACCTCTTCCGGGCGCTCATCAATCAACAGAATAATCACCTTTGTTTCCGGATTATTTTGATTGACGGCATTCGCGATATTGCGGAGAATAGTGGTTTTACCCGTTTTAGGCTGGGCAACAATAAGGCCACGCTGGCCCTTACCAAGCGGAGAGAAAAGATCCAGAACACGAGTTGTATATTCTGTAGGATTGTGTTCCAGCGTAAACCGCTCTTCGGGATAGATAGGCAACAGATCTTCAAAGTCTTCGCGATTGTCCATATCCCGGGGAATCTTTCCATTTACCCCATCAACACGAAGCAGGGCAAAATAACGCTCTCCTACTTTGGGTGGGCGAATAATACCTATCACACAATCGCCCTGTTTAAGCCGGAAGCGTTTTATCTGTGAAGGAGATACATAAATGTCATCCGGACTGGCTTTGTAGTTGTAGTTCACAGAACGCAGAAATCCATATCCATCCGGCAAAATCTCAAGTGTTCCTTCCTGGATCAAATAGGGCCCTAATTGCGGCTGAATCTCTGCCAGTCGTTCTTCAAGAGTATCAGCATCAGATTCGGGAAGAATATCGTGGACACTCTTCTTCTTTTTCTTACTCTTATTGTCTGCCCCTTCAGAACGATTGCGCGTACGGCCATTTCTGTTGCCGCCAGTATTATCTGAATTTTGATCAAGTTCACCGCGAGCTCGTGCTTTATCACGTACTGACTGAGTGATTCGATCAATAAGTTCTTGTTTTCTCAGTCCTGAAACAGAAGAGAGGCCCTGTATTTGTGCTAAATTACGAAGTTCCTTAACAGTTTTTTCATGAAGAGTATCAATCTCTTCGAGGGAAACTCCATCGGTTTGATAATCCGACATAATATTCTACTTCTAAATATTTAGTTGAGTTGCGATGAATAAAAAAAGTTATACAATCTTATCACTAAGCTGTATAGAGAGTTGATCTACGCTGCGATAAAGGGAGCAATTCAGGTAGATATGAAGAATTAACGGTTATACAAATCTTGAACCCATTCCCGAACCGTTGCATAAAAGTAAAAACTTCCTGCAAAAATTACTAATTCCGAATTAAAATCGTTGTTAAAAAGCGTCTGACGATGTTTGTCCGAGAAGGGTGTTACTTGAGGTAACCATTGTTTAATATCGTCAAAACTAGCCGCCCGTTCAAGGCTTAACTGATAATAATAGATATTTCTGAATTCTGAAAACTCTTCCATGATTTTTGGCCTTACTTTATCTTCCAATAATGATAATACCAGTGTTGTTTCCTCGAGATCACCTACACGGCATACGGCTTGTTTTAACGCCCGTACTGCCTCAAGGTTATGCCCACCATCGAAATACCATTGTTGAGATTCTAGCAGCCGATTAAAGCGCCCCAGACCTAACTCAGCACTATTAATCCCCTTTTTAAACTCTTCGCAAGAAATCGGGAAGTGCCGATCCAATAATTGCACAACCTGCCATGCTATAGCAATATTTTTAGACTGCACCGGTGCCAGCAACGAAGTGTCAAAAGTTATCTCTTTTTGCTCTGTTGAAATTTGATATACCCCTTGCCCCCTGCTTCGCGGTTGAAGGTTATCAATTTTGTTCACCGAACTGCCCTTTTGTTGTGCAATTTGCAGAACCTTTTCTTGTGCTTCCTCGGGCAAGTCGCCCGTTACCACCGGTGTTTCCGATTTAATAATACCGGCTTTCTCATACGCAATTTCATGAATAGTTTCTCCCAAAATATCCGTATGGTCCAACGAAATACTGGTGATGACACTTACCAGGGGGCTAATGACATTGGTAGCGTCTAGCCGCCCGCCAAGCCCAACTTCAATGATACCAAGATCAACCTTAGCCCTGGCGAACCACCAAAAGGCAATTGCTGTACTTATTTCGAAATAGGTGAGTTTATACTTTTCTATATTCTCACGAAAGGAGTTAAAAAAAAGTGTGAGTTCGTCTTCTGATATCTCATTTCCATTGACGATAAAACGCTCGGTAAACCGATGAATATGCGGAGAAGTATACACGCCTACCTTACATTCGGCGTGCCGGTAGACACTCTCTAACAGGCGGCAGGTGCTTCCCTTACCGTTGGTACCCGCTACATGGATTGAAGAGAACTTGTCTTGGGGATCGCCGATGCTTTCACAGAAGCTTTTAAACCTTTCCAGGTTAAAGTCGGCCCCGGATGAGCCTACAGATTTAAACTTGGGAATCTGCTCTAAATAGGCCTCAACAGCTGAAAGCGAGGTAAATGGCATGAAAAAATTCGGAATCGGTTAAAATTTCGTTCTTAGTGATAAGCTCTTTACTTTATCAGCAGTAAAAAAATATACGGCTTTATTTTATGATTTATAATTCGTTGGTAAAACCACTCCTGTTTCAGCTTGATGCAGAACAGGCACATACGGCAATACACAAGTTCGCCCAAACCGCCTCTCGGAGTTCCATGCTAAAGGCGTTGGCAAGCGTTATTTATGGGTACCAATCTCCCATGCTAAACCAACAGCTATGGGGGCTGGATTTTGGCAACCCCATGGGATTGGCTGCCGGCTTCGATAAAAATGGGGAGATCCCCGAAATTATGGACGCTGTTGGTTTCGGTTTTGTGGAAATTGGCAGCATTACGGGGAATCCCAGTACTGGCAATCCCAAGCCCCGTGTTTTTCGATTGCCCAAAGACCATGCGTTAATAAACAGGATGGGCCTCAATAACGATGGAGCCAAGACCATCATAAAACGTCTTAAAAACAAGCAACTATCTATTCCACTGGGCGTGAATGTTGCTAAAACTCATGATCCCAATATAATGGGAGACTTGGCGATCCGGGATTATGTTCACAGTTTCAATGAGGCCAAAAAAGTAGCTGACTATATTACCGTCAATATTTCTTGTCCTAATACCAGTGAAGGTAAAACCTTTGAAGATACAGCCGCTCTCGATGAACTGCTTTCTGCATTAGAAATACGAGAAGATGCCCGACTGGTTCCTACCCTCATCAAATTTTCCTCTGATCTCACAAAACAGGAATTACTCAGCTTACTTGAGGTATGCGAGAACCATCGTGTACACGGCTATGTGGCATGTAATACTTCTTCTGGCAGAGACCGACTCACTACTGACGCAAAAATACTAAAGAAAATTGGTCGAGGCGGACTCAGCGGAAGCCCCATTGCTCCCAAAAGCATCCAGGTTGTTGAGTGGATTAGTGAAGCTACCAACGGCCAAAAACCAATAATTGGGGTGGGTGGCATTGACTCTTTTGATATCGCACTAAAAATGATTCTTGCCGGCGCCGACCTGTTACAAGTTTACACCGGTTTAATCTATGAAGGACCCGGACTCATAAAATCAATCAACAGACAACTTGTTCAACAGATGAAAGAACTTAATATAAGCTCCATCCATCAGCTTGTTACTGCGACTACTGCTGAATAGGAAAAGTTTTTGTACATCTAAGTTGCAGAGGAACTTCTTCACTTTCAAAAGCTTTGAACTGTAAGTTTTCATCAAAAGCCTTTTCAAAAGCTTCTTCTATCCCCAAAGAAGTTCTATTTGACATAAGTTTATATGATTCAATATTGCCCTTCTGATCTACTAGAAAAGAGTATGTAACCTCACCGGACAGTGAACGCCCCTTTAACTCATCAGGAAAATTGACTTTTGACAAAAAGGCCTGCATGTTGGGTTTAATTGTAAGTGAGAGCCCGAACTCTTCACAGGTTGCCACGTTCTCTTCTTTTGCCCTTCTATTTTCTAAGAACGATTTCAACTGTTTTACTTTTGAACGTTGTTTCGCATTGGTAAAAGTAGTATCAAATTCGTGCACGGCTATTCGCACACTGTCCCAATAAGTATTCTCCAATTCATCTCGTGTAGAATCAACATCAATAACCGGTAACGTAGTGTCGAATCGGGTGCTATCAATAAAAGCTCTCTCCCCTGAGGAGATGGAATCTGACACGGTACGAGCTTGACGGGCATATCTCTTTATTGCCTGGTAATAAATATACGGGGCCATTTTTGATGAGCGATGGGATAAAGCCAGCCTTCGCAACTGCCCCGGCGCAACCTTCTTCTCAGATGATATAAGCTGATGATACTGCTCTTTCAACCTTACTGTTGTTGAATCAGAAACATATTCGCTGTCAGCCTTTCTGTTACCGGAACGAATTATATAAGCATACCTTGATTGCGGATATTCTTTTAGAATCCGACTTCTCCAATATTTTAGGCTATCAGTTTGGCCCTCGGTGTTATAAATTTCATACAAAGAGTACATTGCACGGGGCCGAAGGTCAGCATTTACTCCACTGGCAATTACTTTACGAAAGTAACTGCTTGCACTGTCTGGCATTCCCAAATTCATAAATAGTAGATTTCCCATTTCATATAGGGCAGTGGCTTGTTCTTTTCTTAGTTTCTTTTTGGCTTTTTTTGTCTGAGGTATTTCACTAATATCAATATTTAAGCCTGCCCTCTTGTCAGTATCCAAGGTGGCTGTTAATTGATTCTCCTGTTTAGAATCCCCGGCAAACACCTCATCCCGTGATTGCCCAACAGCTTGAATCCGGCGCCAGTTATCAGTTAGCGGGCGGTTACCCCAAATAATTTGAAATTCCTTTTTCCCACGAGCAATAAGCTCATTGTTTTTATGGTTTAAAAAACCATGGATAGATGACCGGGTTTCATTATTATTTTTGGAGCTGGATATACCCCTGTTTATTAACCTTTCAGCTTTAGCATTATCTCTTTTTTTTAATAATGCTCTACGTTTTCGTTCTCTCTTCTCAGAAATTACTGAATCTAGTTGCTCGGGCGACAATGATCCCAGCCACAATAAACTATCGGTATGTGCTACTTTATGTTGTAACTGTGTATAGTCACCGTATGCCTCTGCTAATGTCTGTGCCGCCAATCCATTTTTACCGGTTTGTTGTTGACTTCCCATTGCAGAAGAAGAATCAAAATATGCCGCGGCAACATCAAATTTCTCATAAAAATTGCTATAGATCTTACCCAGCCGAAAGTATATTTTCCCCTTCAGCGTTCTTGGTATCGAGTTTTTAGATAATATTCTTTTGTAACTCTGCTCCGCTACTGAAATCCCTCCCTTCATTTCAATAGTTCGAGAGATCTTAAAGTTTAGCTCATCAATTCGTTCATAATTTTTGTCGTCCCGGCGTAATCTGGTGTATATAGAAATGGCTTGTGAGAGGTTCCCCATTTTCCTGGCTACATCGCCCTGTTTAACCCCTGCCCAGTAGACATATTCAAAATTTGGAAAATGCTCAGACACCTGTGAATAGGCATAAAATGCTTCACCGTAGCGTTCCAGCCTCTCTAAGAGCTGCCCATGTAAAAAGTAAGATCGGCCCAGGATTTTTTTCTTTTCTAAGTTAGTTATAGCCTCAGATAATATTTCTTCTGCTTGCTGCCAATTCTGTACCATTGCATAATGCTCGGCCAATAAAATATTTATTTCTGCTTTTTGTCTTATAGACCAGTCAGCAGGGTAGTTGGCGAGCTCACTTTTTAAAAAACTGATGCCCTCACTGTATTTTTTTAGCTCAAGTTGCGTTCGCCCCTTCCAAATAATTGCAATTTGCTCCATCTTGGGTGATTCCGAAGCATTTAACAGTTCCTCAAATTTTTGTAATGCCCTATAAAACTCATGTCTGTAATAATATGATTTCCCTATAAGCAGTAAAGCATCATCCAACCATTTTGAATCTGGAAACTTGCGTAGAATACGGGCTCCTTTTTTAATAGCTTTTTTAAAATCATTATTCCCGGCTTGAACTGTTGGAGAATGAACGCGAACCGGCTCTTGAGGATTTATCTCAACAGATTGCTTTTTAACTTTGGTTAAACCTGCCCTATAATTTTGTTCTGCATTATAATAGGTATTGTAATATGCTCTAAAATTTAGCCACGAATTCTTAAGCGTTCCTCCACAGCCTGTCGCAAAAACCATCACCAATGACAGCATCAAGAAGTGCTTACTAATTGTATATAAGCGGTGATAAAAATTCATTGTGGAGTATTAAGGCCTTATAAAAAATTTGACCGTAGTCTATCCAGTCATCCCAAAAAATTTATGTAGATGATACATTTAATCAATGGTACTAACTTTAATCATGTTTGTACGCCCCCTCTTAGCAATCGGCATACCTGTTGCTATAATCACGCGCTCGTCACTATTGACAAGCCCGTGCTTTTGCAGGTATTCTTCCATCAGTTTAACACTTTTATCTGTATCAAAGATTTCATCAATCTTGACAGGTCGAACGCCCCAAACCAAGCCTAACTGCCTTCTCACCTTATTGCTCTCCGTAAACGCCACAATGGGTACTCCAGGGCGAAATTTAGCAATGCGTCGGGCTGTACTTCCAGAATGAGTAATGGTACTAATTACCTTTGCGTCAACATTCTCAGCTAACATCACACATGAATATGCCAATGATTCAATCACCTGTTTCTCTTTCCATTCAGGTTTACGATAGCTAAGACTACTATATAAGTGGGGAGCATTATTTTCGACAGATCTACAGATTTTATCCATTGTTTTAATCGACTCAACAGGATAATCACCTGCTGCTGTTTCTCCTGAAAGCATCACCGCATCCGTTCCATCTAATACAGCATTTGCCACATCGGAGCTTTCGGCCCGGGTTGCCCTTGGGTTCTGTATCATAGAGTCGAGCATTTGGGTAGCAGTAATTACCGGTTTGCCGGCCTGTCGACAGCGATCAATAATTTTCTTTTGAACCAATGGTACTTTTTCACTGGCAATTTCAATTCCGAGATCTCCCCGAGCGACCATAATACCCGTTGATTCTTCGATAATTTCATCAATAACCTCAACAGCTTCAGGCTTTTCAATCTTAGCAATAATCCCTGCATTTGAGCCCTCAGCCCGTACCCGTGATATTACCTCTTGGATATCATCTGCAGAACGCACAAAAGACATGGCCACATAGTCTACTCTTTTGGATACAGCAAATTCTAAATCTTTAATATCTTTTTCGGTGAGGGAAGCCATTGAAATATCTACATCGGGCAGGTTTAATCCTTTTCGGGATTTTAACAATCCGCCAACAACCACTTGAGCTATCAAGCTATCTTTCTTTTTCTTAATTACTTTAAGCTCAAGCAACCCATCATCAATCAATAGTTTGTTGCCTTCAACCGCATCTGCGACAAGGCCTTTATAGTCAACCGGAACAACTTCTGGTGTTCCCTCAACCTCTTCTGTTGTCAAGGTAACATAATCTCCTTTCGTAACTTCTTGTCCCCCATTTTTCATAGTTCCGATACGAATCTTGGGACCTTGCAGATCTGCTAAAATGGGCAGGCTCACGTTATATCGATCTGCGACTTTCCGCAAATTATTGATTACCTCTTCGTGCTGCTTATGTGTGCCGTGCGAAAAGTTAATACGAGCAATATTCATCCCATTACGAACCAGCTCATCTATCTTCTGTTCTGTATTACTACTTGGTCCAAGTGTACACACTATTTTTGTTCGCCGTTCACCAATGCTCATTTAATCTAATCTATCTAAAATTTAAAATCATTAACTATTGATTGGGATAGTCTAAATTACCACATATATCCACAAAAGCTTAAATGTATAAAAATATCTTTTGAATAGTTATTGTTAAGTGGTTTTAAAGTAGGTCTTACAATTAATGGCCAGTACTTCTATGACAAACAGAATTGTATAATGAGAGGAGAGCTATTTTAAAAAAATAAAAAAGGGGAATAACCCAATCAGGTCATCCCCCCATTTACACACAATAGAGTGTATCAGTTATTGAATTTTCTGCAACGTAAATGGATTACTGCCAAAACTTCCTGCAGAAACAGTATGTTCAGCATCTGCGCTTATAACATAATTTTCAGCATCAAATGTACCTGAACCTTTCATTCTGACATCTCCATATGAACTATGAACCCAAGCCACTTCTTTATCAAAACTGACGGTGAAGTTTGCGGGATCAGAATCGTCCATATTCAATTTAATGTCTGTACCTGTTCCTAACATATTTTCGACTGTAAGGACCTGATCATTTTCGGGATCAGCAGAAATAGATACAACCCGTGGGTTACTATCCCCAAACCACCAATTGTATACGAGGTTATAATCGCCAACCCATTCTTGCTGGTTGTATGGAAAGTACTGCCGTAGCGTTATTTCTACTAAAGCATTATAATCAGCAGCATTCTCTGAAGTAATCTTTAAGAAAAGCTGGGGATTGTCTTTTAAGCTTTCCTTAATAAGAGTTATAGGAATAGTGCCAATAGTACTATCAGCTGGGATAGTGAAACTATTTGAGGCTAATTCATAATCTTCTCCTTCTACAGCAACTGTCCCATTTTCCAGGGTCGTATCAACGACTGTAAAATTATAGGTTTTATCTTCACCAACTGGTTTTAATGCAGATACCCCAATAGTTTCCTCATCTTTGTCTTGCTGGGCAAACAAAGTCATTTGATCACTATTGAACTTTACGAGAAGTTCTCCGTCGTAAGTATCGGCATCTGCTGAGAAATCAACGACATCACAGCTAACCAATGTTACAGCTACTAAGAGAGTAGCTGTAACTAAACGTGTTAATTTAGAAATAATATACATAATTAATATCCAGGATTTTGTTCAATATTTTCGTTTGCAAATATCTCATCAATTGGAATCGGCAACACAAACTTATAGCTGTCTGCCGCCAACCCATCAGAGGCTGTCTGTGCATCAATATCAGCAGGAATCCTTGTAATAGGAAGATTCGCTCTTTTTAAATCAAAAAAGTGATGACCTTCATACACTAACTCAAGACGGCGTTCTAATCGAATTGTATCCAAGGCATCTTGAGAGTCGCTAAATGAGGTTTGAGGGACAGTATCATAACGATTTGCCCTTAACTCTTTTATGTCATCTTCAGCAGCAGTTAAGTCTTGCTGAGGTCCTGGCTGTGCATATGCCTCTGCCCGAATAAGATACATTTCAGAAATACGCATCATTTTAATATCCGCAGTATTCTTCTGTCCGTTTCGCTTATTATATTTATTTACCTTAACGGTTTCAGAATCTATCCTTTCAAAAAATGTATTGAACCGAATATCATTATCTCCTGAAGTATCATACAGGTTTGCCAATTCATTTGATGCATAGAAAAATACATCATCATTAGAAGCACGCTCGAAAATATCCACGGTACCACTACTTGGTAATGGTCGTAACAGTTTGAACATTACTTCTCCCTGTATGCTATCATCCCAAAGACCAGCATAATTACTTCTCGAAGTTAAACCTGATGAGTTCGGATTATCTATAGCCTGTGTTGCATAATCAATGGCTGTTGACCAGTTACTCCTGTAAAGAGCTACTCTGGCCCGCAAACCTTGAACCGTACGAAGGTTAAGACGGTCATTATTGGTTGTTGCTTGCTGCCCCAACAAAGTAATTGCATTGTCGATATCTTCTATCAACAGATTAAAGAATTCAGCTTTAGGGGTACGAGCTGGACTACTTACTTTAGATTCTACCATATATGGTACGGCAGGTCCGCTATTATCATAGCTTGCAAACATTCGAAAAAGATCGAAATGCTGATATGCTCGTAATGCAAGCATTTCACCTCTTATCTGTTTTAAGGTATTTTCCTGCTCAGTAGATTCAGTATTAAACTCTTCTGAAGCAGCTAATAAACGATTAACCCTATCAATCACGATATATGCATTTAGCCAAGCAGCACCGATAGTACCATCCCCGGCAATAATATTGTGATTGAATATTTGCATTCCTTGACCAGTATTGGAATCAGCTCGTCTCAAATTATCAGTAATCCGAGCATTAATTCCATAAATATTCACCCCAGAAATGGCATTGTATGCACCTAATGCTCCCTGTTCTAGGTCATCAACTGTTTCATAAGCTGTCTTGGAATCAATTGAATCATAAGGCGAAGTTGTCAACTGGTCATCACACGACCAAATAGTAGTAGCTAACAACGCCAGTATTAATAGTTTGTTTAAATATCTCATAATATTCATAAATACGTTTTAAAATTTAATATCTATACCTGCAGTATACATCCGTGGAAGCGGGTACGAATACTGTGCAATATTATTTCCTTCTTCAGGGTCAAAACCTGTAAATGCTGTCCAAGTATAAATATTTTGCCCTTGCACAAATAGACGGACGTTATCAAAATATTTTCCAATTAAGCTGGTTGGTAATGAATAAGAAACCATCACATTACGTAACCGTAAATACGATCCATCTTCAATATCTTTTGAAGAAAATTGACGTGCATATTTATTTGACTGTATCTCAGTAACATCACCCGGCTTTTGCCACATATCCAGCATAATTTCACGCTGATTGAACTGGGAAAACGCATGATTTTCCTGGAAGTAAGACTGGTTGTTAAATATCTTATTTCCGTAGGTATAATTAAACTGAGAACGGATAGACAGATTTTTCCAAGAGAAGTCAAAGCCAAATCCTCCAGTAACAGGCGGTAACCACGTTCCATGCTCAGCAACAGCATCACTACTCGAAAACTGAGTAGTTACATTACCCTCTTTATCATAATATAAAGGAGCACCTGTGGCGGGGTCTACACCGGCCCATTTAACAACATAATGGCTACCTTTTGGAAGGCCTTCGCGAATTATTGAAGTACCAGTTTCGAACTCGTTTACCTGTCCTAAATCCAAAATCTCATTCTTATTTAATGAGTAATTTGCATTTAGAGATAAAAGAGTATTAGTGGTTTGTATAACATCTCCACTTAGGCTTACTTCAATTCCTCGATTACGCATCGAGCCAGCATTAATCTCCGTACTTGTAAACCCTGATGTTCTGGAAAGCTCTTGATCAATAAAGAGATCAGTAGTGCGTTCGTTATATAATTCAACTGTACCAGACAACCGATTATCCAAAAGACTAAAATCAACCCCTATATTAGCTTTATAGGCAGTCTCCCACTTAAGCTGTGGATTACCCGGTGTACTTGGTCGAATAGTTGCTTGCCCGGCATAACTTCCCGTTCTAAACGTAGAAATACTTTGATAGTTACCGATACCAAGTTGGTTACCTGTTTTCCCGTAACTACCTCTAATAATCAAGTTATCTAAGAAATCCACATCTGAGAAAAATTCTTCGCTGGAAGCGATCCATGAACCACCTAACGACCACAATAAGGCATATTTATTACCGGATCCGAAACGGGAAGAACCATCTCGACGAAGAGTAGCTTTTAAATTATATTTTTCATCAAAAGAATAGTCAACCATACCTAAGACAGACCAGAGAATACTCTTGCTTTTTCCTCCACTGATTGTTGGAATCATATTGTTACTCGGACTACCCGGAGTAACACTAGCAGGAGTGGCTCCCAGTTTTCCATTCAAGCCAAAACCGGTATTACCAAAACTATCATAATGAGTTTTGAGAAATTCATTACCGAGATGGAGGTCTACCTGATGTTTTTCTGCAAATTTATTCCTGTAATCTAAACTAGAATAGCTTCTAAACTCAGATAGTTTACTGGTAAAGTTATTTAATGAACCTTCACCACCTTCCTCTACATTTTGACCTGCATAACTATTGGGATCTACCCATCTGGTATAATCTCGCTCCCGATAATCAATTGACAGTTCTTGAGAAAGCTCAAAGTTGTTAAATAAAAATGAAGCATAGGTTTTACCTACAAACTTAATCTCTTCTCTGTCATCAATATTTTTTTTCAGACGCTCATATGAATTTGCTCCAGTTTGACCGGCGCCAACATTTAAGTCCCCATTCTCATCTTTTAAACGCTCATATGGATTTGCGAGATAAGCAGCTGCAAATGGGTTTGCCAGCGATACTGATCCTTCTGATTCAATATAAGATGACTCAGAGTACCCACCTTGTCCTTTAAAACCTAATGAGAAATTTTCTGTAGCATTTATATCAGTGTTAACTCTCATCGAGTATCTATCTAGGGCAGAACGAATACCTATCCCTTCTTGCTCAAAGATACTACCAGAAACAAAGTATCGTGCATTTTCATTACCTCCGGAAACACTCAAATCATGTTCTTTTGAAACACCTTTCCGAAAAAATGTTTCAGACCAGTCACGGTCACGAGATAACAGTTCTTGACGGTCTAAGGTAGCATTTGGGTTTTGATCCGAAGAAGCCCATCCAGCTCCCGTTTCTAACATCTCTTCGAATTGAAGTTTTTCTGCAGTATTCATCATGTCAAATTTGGGATCACCAGAAACTGAAACCCCTACCTGACTTGAATATTTAACTTGTGTATCGCCTGCTTTACCTGTTTTTGTATTTATTACTATAACACCATTTGAACCTCTTGATCCATACTGTGCTGTAGCACTTGCATCTTTAAGAATTGAGATGCTGGCAATATCATTAGAGTTAATCGAGGTAAAATCATTTTGGCTGATTGGTACCCCATCTAAAATATATAAGGGAGTACTATTACCAGTTATTGAAGCTGACCCTCTAATACGAACGGTTGAGGACGAACCAGGTTGACCAGAACCACTTGTTATAAAAACTCCGGGTGATTTCCCTTGAAGCTTTTGCTCAAATGTTGCTACCGGTATGCTTTCAAGTTCATCAGCTTGGACAGTGGTTATTGAGCCTGTCAATCGTTTTCTACTTTGTTCAGTATAACCTGTCACTACCACTTCATCTAATCCAACTGCATCTGTTTCTAAAACAGCATCATGAACAAGAGTTTCATTAGGAGAGATAGTAACTTCCTTTGAGTATGTTTTGTATCCCACAAATGTTATACGCAAAGTATAACTTCCGGCCGGGATATTGGATATTGAATAATTTCCATCAACATCAGTAGCAGTTCCTTTGTTTATTTTTAATAATAAAACATTGGCTGCAGGTACTGTGTCACCTGTTTTTGCGTCCGTTACCGTTCCTTTTAGCGTACCTGTCTGTGCAAAAGCAAAAGCCACAGAGGTTACCATAAAAAGAAAGGTTATGAGTAACTTTCTAATCATAATTAGCTTTTAAGTTAAGTTTAGGTTAGTGATTCCCATTTTAACACACACCCAATGCCATCACCTAGATTACAGGCATTAACTGCGAGTTTAAATGGGATTATTTGTTAAGAAATGAGTGTACTCATGATTATTTCATGAATAACCCAAATGCCGTATAAATAGAGATAAATTCCGTAATGCTTTAACCAACTGATATTTATTATTTGCACCCCTGAATGTATATATAGAAAATATCGCTTCCAATAATTATTTTGTGTTTTAAAACATTTAATATCTATAATTCTACTTTTTGGGGTGTCACTTAAGTAAGTATCCTTTAATACATAAGGAATGGAATTGCTACAAAAAAATGGACAGTGAGTTAA
>NZ_JAALLS010000050.1 GCF_011059105.1 Fodinibius halophilus
TTCCGGCGCCTGCAGCTGTAGCGCCATGTCGTTAGGCCTACTAATATTACATTAATCAACTATTTAATGATTAAAAAAACATTAACTATTCTAACTTTAGTGCTTTCAATATTCACCCCTATTTTATATTTCATTGGACTTAAGTTCCATGAAGGTTTTATTAAAGAGTTTGGTTTTAGTGCTAAATTATTCCCGCTTACAGTTCCAAAAAGCTTGGTATTAGGATTTCAAAATCCTTTCCTTCAGTTCTTTGACTCTTTTCTTATATGGGGGTTAAAAATAATGCTTGTAGGTTCTTTTATTTATTTACTGATCGGAACTTTCCAATCTATTAGACCTTCGTGGTTTTTTGGAAAAGATTTAACTTCAATCAAGAATAAATCCAACGAGAAAAAAGAAGTTCCAACAACATCTCTAGGGAATTTCACAGAAACAGTTGCTAAATATATTGAATACTACTTTTTTGCCTTAGTTGCACTCTTTTCATTATTGATAGCAATAATCTTGCTCTTCCGCGCCCCAAGCAACCTCGGACAAGAAGAAGCACAAAGAATTAGAGATAATTACCAAGAAGTTATTCATGGTAATTATAATGAAGTACTTATTAAATATGACTCAACTGAGTCTAAAGGTATAATCTTAAAGCATTCAGAAAATTATACATTGGCATATTTCAAAGAAAGTGGAGCTACTATGTTTGATAATACAGAAATCTATATTGACAAAATCGATGAACCTACAAAATAGTAGGCCTAACCAGCGCATTAAGGGGACACACCTCGCCAATTCTTTGCCGCTCTTGGTTTTAAATCTCATCTTTCGTTAGTTGCTAATTCAACATTCATTCGTGTGCACCTTATGCGCAATGTCGTTAGGCGTAATTAGTCAATTTCCAATTTCATGAAAAATATATTTTTAAGTCATTCATCATCCGATAAAAGTTTTGCCAGAAGACTAGGTAACGTGTTGCGAGGTAAAAATTTTAAAGTTTGGATTGATGAGGCAGAAATTAAAGTGGGCGATTCTTTAATTGAAAAAATATCTGAAGGAATTGATTCTACTGACTATCTAGTTGTTGTTCTCAGCAAAGAATCCTGCAAATCCGAATGGGTGAAAAGAGAAGTCAATATTGCACTAACACAAGAGATAAATCAAAAAAAGGTCAAAGTTCTACCTTGTGTAATTGAAGAGTGTAATATTCCGCCATTTTTACTTGATAAAAAATACGCAGATTTTAAAACCAATTTTGTTGATGGTAGATCTGAACTGTTGGAATCTTTAGGAGTATCACTGGGTGACCCCACTCAAATATTCCTTAATCAGCATATTTTTTACGATTTAAAAAATTTGAATAATGGTTTTGATGTTAATGCAATCCAATATTTCAATCATGAAGATTTCGAAATAATTTTATCCAGAATTCAACAATTTGGATTAGGAATTTATGGAATTGAACCTTGGCAAAACGGAGAGTTTGTTGGGGTAAAAGTTCATGAAGATTACTATGGCGACCCTTTTGATCCAGATTGGTATTGGACCGCATTTGAAGAGTTTTGTGAGGAAGGAGTTAAATCTCATTTTTCAGCTTCTTATGCTATTCCTGAAAAAGTTTTAATTAACTTTATCAAAGAATATAATCCATCAAATTTTTAATTACGCCTAACCCGCGCATTAACTCGGACAGGCCTCGCCATCCCCTTGCCTCCCTTCCATTTATTAGTTAATCTTTCGTTTTAAAACTAATTCGACACTCCGGCGCCTGCCGGTTATGCGCAATGTCGTTATACAAAGTAAATTCTAACAAGAGTTTCATCTAAGCATGCTAAATAAAATTCAAGATCGACCACTTTGGTATAAAGTTTGGGCTATCATAGTTGGCATTGTAGCACTTTACACCTTAATTATATTTGTTGGTGTATTATTTGAAGAATCTTTTGCCCACATTTCAGCTACAGATTACCTGTTAGTTGCTTTCGTGCAATTTTCAATTTTGCTCGAAATGTATCTTTTCCCAAAGACTGAAAATGAAAAGGCGAACCAAAATTAAATTAGCTTATTTCAACAATTAATAACTTTGTATAACCCGCGCATTAACTCGGACAGGCCTCGCCATCTGCTTGCCTCCCTTCCATTTATTAGTTAATCTTTTGTTTTAAAACTAATTCAACATTCCGGTGCCTGCCGGTTATGCGCAATGTCGTTAGTTTGCCCGCCGGCCTTCGCGGTTTGTCGGTAAAGTTTCGGGAAATTTTTACTTCTCTAAAATCGGGTGATAAGTCAGCAATTTTGCCACAGTTTTCCGGTAGCCACTTTTAAGCTACAAATCTGCACCAGTGCCACTTTCACATTTCGCATTTATGCCCTCGTGGTTGGTAGGTATTCTTGCTTTTACGCCCGGAAATTCTCGGTGCTAAAGCCGTTGCTCCAATCGCCCATCTCCCGTTTTGTCGTGGCCGTTGGGCGTAAATTCGTCGGGCGTCCCCTGTTTCTTTTCGTAGTTTTTATCTCATTTTTTGCTTGCTCCAAATCCTCAGTTCCCAAACTAACCCGCGCTTTAAGGGGACGCGCCTCGCCTACTGTTTGCCCACTTTTGGCTTTTTCCCTCTCCATTCATTATTTAACAAATCAACAAAATTCCGCGCGCTCCTTAAGCGCAATGTCGTTAGAGCAACCAATCCACATTTCGCTCGTTGTTAGTTTGTACTTTTATTTGTACTATTTAAAAGTCACTTATTAACACAACTTATAGCGTTATGAAACGTGTCCAACTTGATAAAGACATTCAGCCATTGTCCGAATTTCGGGCCAATGCAGCCTCAATGATCGAAAAAATTAAAACGGAGCACCGTCCCCTTGTTATCACTCAACACGGAAAAAGTTCTGCCGTATTGCTTGATGTCGGTGATTATGAGCAAATGATCGATACCATTGAATTGCTTCAGGAAATCAACCAGGCTCGTCAAGAGATTGAAGATGGGAAAGGTGTCGAGCATGAAAAAGTCATGAGTTCATTGAAAGAACGGTTGGGGAAAGTATAAATGCGTATTGTTTGGTCTCCTACTTCTCAAAGAAAAATTGATGAAATTGTCGACTACATTTCGAAAGATAATGTAGATGCTGCATTGGCGCTGGTTGAAGAGTTTGAAAAGCGTGTCCAGCATTTGAAAAAGCATCCTCGCTCTGGCCAAATGGTTCCTGCTCTAAATGACGAGATGGTCCGACAGCTTGTGGTTCAATCTAATTACGTGATCATCTATGAAATCAATCAGGATCACATCGATATTTTAACTATTCGTCATGCCAGGCAAGATGAAGACGAATCTGAGATTAAGCCTGAATAGATATTGCTCTAACCCGCGCATTAACTCGGACGCACCTCGCTCT
>NZ_JAALLS010000051.1 GCF_011059105.1 Fodinibius halophilus
TATGTAATTTGGGTGATGCTCTTTCTTAAAAAGCGGAGAGAGTTGGATTATCGCCGATTTGGTATTTCATCAAGTGACCAAAGCAAGGTGATCCAGCTCGTTGAAGGTATGCAGGAAATTAAGCTGAATACCTGCGAAAAGCAGAAACGGTGGGAGTGGGAACGCTTGCAGGCTCGATTGTTTAAGTATAAGGTCAGTAATCTTTCGCTCAACCAGTACCAACAGGCGGGGGCCTTTTTTATTAATGAAGGCAAAAATATCGGGATCACTTTTATTGCTGCGGTAGCGGTAGTCAATGGCCAGCTTACGCTGGGGGGCAATGATGGCGGTGCAGTATATTATTGGTCAGCTCAATGGTCCTATCGAGCAGCTCATTACTTTTGTACGTTCGGCCCAGGATGCCCACTTAAGCCTTGAACGCCTGAATGAAATCCACCAACAGGAAGATGAAGAACCGGAAGATAAAAGTTTCATTTATACCCTGCCCGAGCAGCGCGATATTGAAATTAAAAATGTGAGTTTTTCATATCCCGGGGCAGGAAATGAACAGGTATTGAAGAATATTAATATGCGTATCCCTGAAGGTAAAACGACAGCCATAGTGGGAATGAGCGGCAGCGGTAAAACAACCTTGTTGAAGCTACTGCTTAAATTCTACAAACTGGACAACGGAAGTATTCATTTGGGTAGTTTAAATCTTTCAAATATGGGGCACCGAAGCTGGCGGTCGCATTGTGGAGTGGTGATGCAGGACGGTTTTATTTTCTCTGATAGTATTGCTGCAAACATTGCGGTAGGAGAGGAGCACCCGGATATGCAAAAGATGCAGCATGCTGTTCAGGTGGCAAATATTCAATCATTTATAGAATCGTTGCCGCTCGGTTTTAATACCAAGATTGGGTCAGAAGGCAATAGTATTAGTATGGGACAAAAACAGCGCATTTTAATTGCCCGGGCAGTCTATAAGGATCCGGAGTTTATCTTTTTTGATGAAGCCACCAACTCGCTGGATGCTAACAACGAGCGAGCGATTATGGAAAGCCTGGAAGCCTTTTTTGAGCAGCGTACAGTGGTAGTGGTGGCCCATCGGCTGAGTACGGTAAAGAATGCAGATAATATCGTCGTGCTCAGTAATGGGGAAATTGTAGAGCAGGGCACCCATCAGGAACTCACGGACTTGGAAGGAGACTATTTTAAGTTGGTGAAAAATCAGCTGGAACTGGGAAATTGATATAATCATGGAAGAACATCCTTCACAAAACGGTATTGGCAAAGAAGAAGCAACATTGGCTGAACCTCAGCCCGAGCAGAATAATACCACTAATGAGCTTGAGGTACGTAGTAATGCAGTACAAGAAATAATAGGACGACCGCCCCATTGGCTCGTTCGCGGCGGGATCGCTGCTTTTTTAGGAGTGTTTGCAATGATATTTTTGGTAGCAGCAGTTATTAAATATCCTGAAGTCATTGAAGCCCCACTGAAGGTAACCGCTATTAATGCTCCTAAGCCGATGGAAAGCAAGGTAAATGGCAAGCTGGTCAATTTGTTATCGGAAAATGGGGCTAATGTTGAAGAAGGGGTAATTATAGCCTGGATGGAAAGTACCGCAGATCACCGGGAAATACTGGATTTGTCTGCAAGGATTGACAAGATGTACCGCTGGTTTGATGAAGAAGAATATGACAAGATCCAGGTGCTGGAGATGGATCAGTTTTCTAATCTGGGGGAGCTGCAAAGTCAGTACCAGTCGTTTTACCAGGTGTATAATGAATTTGTCACCTTTCTGCCCGGGGGATTGTACCGCCAAAAACGAGCTATGTTAAAACAGGAGATTGCATATAACAACCAACTTTTAGAAAGTCTGAAAAAGCAGAAAGAGGTTAAAAAAGTTGACCGGGAACTGGCCGAAAAGAAATATAATATTCAAAAAAAGCTGAGAGAAAAAGAGTTGTCGGCACCCCTCGAGCTTGCTACGGCGAAAAGTAAAATGGCAGGCAGCCAGCTACCCTTGCTACAAACAGAAACATCTATTATTAACAACCGTGCTTCACTGATTGGAAAAAAGAAGCAGCTGATAGAACTAAATAAACAGCTGGATCGGCAGAAAGCTGATTTTCGTCAGGCGTTAAATACATTACAGAGTGCCATAAAAGAATGGAAACATAAATACCTGCTTCGGGCACCGGTTAGCGGTAAGCTGGTCTATGCCGGGGTGTTCCAGGAGGATCAGACCATTAAAAGCGGGGAGCGCATAGCATACGTGCAACCTGAGAATACCCAGTTTTTTGGAGAGCTAGCGGTTTCGCAGCGGTCATATGGTAGGATTCAAGAGGGACAAGAAGTGCTGGTCCGGTTTAGTGGTTTTCCATCCAGAGAGTTTGGTTCGGTAACAGCTAAAGTTGATTACCTTTCTGAATTTCCGGTAAGGGACAGTTTGTTTGTGGCTAAAGTGACCTTTCCCAACGGTTTCACTACCAATTATGACCGGCAGTTGAATCCCACTGACGGGATGCAGGGACGCGCAGAAATCATTACCCAGGATATGCGATTTATCGAGCGCATATATAACAACCTTACCAAAGAACTACGTTAAGAGTTGCTTGCAAAAGAAAAGCAGGTTTATCTGTACCTGCTCATTTTTAAATAGATATTATATAAAACACAAATAAACATATATTCATTATGGAACTAGTAAGAACATTAAGTCGAGAAGAAATGAAAAGTATAAAAGCAGGTAGAGCGAATGATTGTGCCATAGGATGTCTTGATTTTCAAGGTCAGTGTCATGAAGCTTGTATTGATGCTTTTGAACCTGATGATGACAACCGGGCATACTGTAACAGAATGTGTTATAAGCAAGCTGGATACTGTATGGAACTGAACTTGCTACATTTTGGTGGACACCCAGTTA
>NZ_JAALLS010000052.1 GCF_011059105.1 Fodinibius halophilus
CGTGAAGGCCGGCGGGCAAAATAACGACATGGCGCATAACCGGCGCACGGATCAACGTTAATTCAATTTTCAGTTTACTATTTGGCAACAAGAAAGTAAAACAAGCAAGAGAGGGCGAGGTGCGTCCGCGTTAATGCGCGGGTTATACAACTAATTGTTTTTATTCAAAAACTTCATAATAATTATTCAATGCAGTTATCCACTTTTTAAGATCATTTAGAAATCTATTGTATTCTTGTCTGTTTACTTTTGAAGCGCTATCAATATTATATCCCGTTTTATCGCCCACAAGGTTAACTATGATGTAAGTTTTTTCATCGTCATTGCCAATATAATATTCACCACCTAACTTAACTTTTGCCCATTGACTTGTAGAAATTGGATTTTCATAATTAGGCTCTTTAGGTAAAGCATACTCTGCGGTTTGAATTAGATCAACTATGGCATGCAAAATTCGGGGATTTGATATTCTCGCAATATTTGATTCGCTAATGCTTAGTCCTTGATTTGGACGAGTTCTTGAACCAGATGAATTTGGACCAGTTCTCGAACCAGATAGCTTGTAAAAATTAATTAGATATGGAAGTGATGGTCCAAAAAAACTATTACCCTTAATAAATTGATTATAGTAATTATTCTTTTTCTCAGGGTTAACGGCTTTAACTCTTGGAGTTACTTCACCATAACCAGGTAATTTACTCAGTAATAGTTGAGTCGTTGATGTTATTCTATTTGAAACATCTAGACTGCTACTTTTCCAAGTCGATTCTCCTGTCCAAACGGTTTGATCATTCTGAGTGATAGAAAAACCAAGAGTATGTCGATAGGCTGTTTGAGTAGATACCTCGGCTTGATTTACTGACTGATTGCTTGATGTTTGTTCGGAAACTGCCAAAGCTGCTAAAACGCCATATCCAGAACCACTCGCACTTTGTTGATATGAGCTTTGAAAAGATGACAATTCAGTTTGCATGACTTGTACATCTTTGGACTGATATTCAACGTTCAGAACGTATTCAGCATCATTTTTGCTACTTACAATTTCAAAATCTCTTCGGACTAACTGGTTCTTAATAACATTATAAACTGAATTATCCATTAAGGGATTATCTATTAATAAATACTCTTCATCACCTGAAACATTAATGAAAATACTGGAGCCCAGCTCTATTGATTGTGCTTGACCTAAAGTTCTTGTCCAAGGACGTTCTACTTGAACTTGCGGAGTAGTAGCGCATGATGCGAATAGAGCAATTATGAATACTGTAGCAAAAAATTTGATGAATTGAGAATTCATGAACTGAGCAAGTTTTTTTTGAATTTAGTTGATCATTAGTTGTATAACGACATTGCGCTTAACCGGCGTGGTTACGGTTGACGAACCAAGTTAATAATTCCACCGGGAAATACAAGCAACAGGGAGCGATCGAAAAGCTGTGGCCGCGACCAGTTGGAGGAACCGGCAAAAAAGAAGAGGAGAGACCGACTGTTGCCACAGATTTTTTGAAAAGCAACAGGCCAAAATCTAGCAATCCAGAGCGACCATTTGAGGAAAAGCCCCGGCGAGTCACGTCCGAGTTGAAGCGCGGGTTATACTGGGGCGAAGCCAGAGCAACCGGCAGCACCAGTGATAGAAGCAGGACCACCAAAAGCTACTGACCAGCGAACATGCCACGGAGGCCAAGACAAACCGAGAACCAGGCTTGGGAGACGAGCAGGAGCACCGGACAAAACCAGAGAAAAGCAGGAATAGAAAGCTAACCACGAGGGCAGGGAAGCAGAAGTTAAAAANACATTGCGCATAAGCTGCACGCGCCAAAGTGTCGAAATTATTTACAAATGAAAGATTAACTAATAAATGAGAGGCAGGCAAGAATTGGCGAGGCGTGTCCGCTTAATGCGCGGGTTATACCGCGACTAATTTTTTGTGTTTACGGCTGCATAAAATGACCAAGTAGGTAAAATACTAGAATACAACCCCAAATGATCAAATACATATTGTTAAACTTCCCATCCTCCAACTTTTTCTTGAAAAGCCGTAATATTCCAGCAATAATTAACGCCAAAATAGCTGGCATTAAAAAAATTCCTGTTGCTGTGCCTAAAATTCCAAAAATATTTGCTGTTGGATTGCCGCTATTTAAAATGAAAGCAGCTATTAAGCTAGCGATAATTACTAGCGGCCAAAAGTATTTGTTTTTCATAAGATTTGAGGACTTGTTAATATTTTAAACTTTCCCTGAGTTAGGAGTAATACTCTAATCTTGAATTTTCCCATTTATGAAGTATACAACACCACCAATAATTCCAATTAAGAATATTATTGAATAAAGCCATGAAAGATCATCGGCTAAATATTCCCAAGCAAAGGAAAATTCCACACCATATTTATTAAACTCGTATAGACTGTAAATACCACGGATCAACAGATAAATAGGAAAGCAAAGAAGGACGCCAACGAATACGTTTCCTAATAATGACATCGAATTGCCAAATAAAGTAGCAAAATTTTTATGTACATCTTTTTCTTCCGAATTTTTAGAAAACCTTTGATAAAGTTTCATTAAATAACCTCCTGAAATCCAAAAGCCAACAGCTAATATTATCAAAATTAGCATTGTGAAGAAGGGTTGTATCATAAAGGCTTATGGATTTAGACTTAAGCGGTATAACGACATGGCGCTACAGCTGCAGGCGCCGGAA
>NZ_JAALLS010000053.1 GCF_011059105.1 Fodinibius halophilus
ACTAAGAAAATGGTAAAGATCATCATATGGTAGTAGGCCAGTACAATCGCAAAAACAAAAAGGGTGGCAAAAGAAAACAGCGTACTCAGGGTTTTACTAGTCAGAAAGTTCTGAATCCGGGCATGATCTTCCATCCGCTGCATAATATCCCCGGTCATGCGCGTATCAAAAAAAGCCATGGGCAGCTTCATCAGCTTAATCAGGAAATCTGACAGAATAGAGATATTGATACGGGTACTCATATGCAGCAGAATCCATGAGCGGATAAACTCAACGGCCGTTCGCCCGATAAACAACATCACCTGGGCAATAAGGATAAGGTAGATAAAGTTCAGATCCCTGTTTTGGATACCGATATCCACCACCGACTGGGTTAAGAAAGGAACCACAAGCTGGAGTGCACTTCCCACGAGCAGCCCCAGTGCCAGCTGGAACATTAAATTCTTATATGGCAACACATAGCGCAATAACCGGCTAAAGTTCAGCTCGTTGTTCTCCTCCCCTTCCAGGTCATAAAACTTTGGCGTTGTATGTAACAGTAACGCTATTCCCGTAGCCTGCTCCTCCACTTTTGAACTTAGCCACTGCTGCAGAAAATCATCTTTTTTATATACCACCTTTCCCTTGCCCGGATCAGCGATATACACCTTTTGCCCGCTTATTTTATAGACGACCACAAAATGCTCTTGTCCCCAGTGAATAACACAGGGAAGTTCCGCCTCCTTTTTTAGCTGTTCCCAAGTGAGCTTTGCCCCTATGGTTCGGAAACCAATCTCTTCGGCCGCTTCACTCATCCCCAACAGAGAAACACCCTCACGATTAATGCCGCTTTTCTTACGAAGCGTCTGCAGGGTATAATTTTTACCATAATGTTTGGCAATCATGCGCAGGCAGGTGGGCCCACAATCCATCTTGTCGTGCTGTCGGTAAACTTTGAATTTGCTCATTAAATAATCTAATAATTAGTTGATTGAGTACTACCTGGAGTAAAATCAAATATCTGTTACTTATTATTTACTCAAGCCAAACCGGTAAATATTTTCTTCAAAAAAAGATCCGAGATACACTGTATTCTCTTTCTCATCAATTATAAAGTTTGAAATCATAATTCCAGACGATTTTTCTTTATGAGTTTCAGGATTAGCATAGGTATAATATTTGATCCACTCTGCCTGATACTTATTATTCCCTTGATGCCGTATAAAATAGAGCTTACTGCCTTTAGAAAAGTAAAGTGAACCATCATCTTTTAGGAGTGGTTTCCCAATTAAATGTGTAACCCCAATGGCTTCTGCCACTGTGCGAGCCGGCTTATCTACTGGTTTTATCGGTGGATTATCAGGCAGGTCCTCTTTAGGAAGACCCACATAGACTACATGCTGAAGCTCATAGTCATTATCATATAAAAAGATATAAGGCAAGCCTGTATAGGTAACTGCTATATCTCCACGACTATTTGTTTCAATACTAACATAATTATATGCTGCCGGCTGCATGCCTGGTGGAATAAGACGGGGATGAAAGGAGGTCAAAGAATCGAATGGAGGTGCTGCTTGATATACCGTAATTAGTTGGTCAAAGTCATTTATTCCCTCCGAAAGGAACAGTAAAGAATCCGTCACACTCATCATTTTACCACTCGTAAAAGGATTTCCGGAAATGACATGGTTGAAGATAGTCTGAAGATTAAAATTGAGATCAAACATTTGAATCCGAGCATTGGAAATGTCAACGGTAAAAATATGGTCTGAATTTTTCATTATCCCACTTATGTCACCAAATTCCCCGGGCCCCCGGCCACTACGTCCTATTCTTCGACTGATCTTTCCCTGCCTGTCTATGGCCCATATACAGTTCTGCTGACCATCAGCCACATATAAACTGTCATCTACCTTGATCAATCCCCTTGCTTGCCCCAATCGAGCCGATGAAGATAATGATTCTACACTACTATCTGCCATCAGACTATTTTGTTTCAAATTAAGAGTATCTACCGGTAAATCCGTGAACTGAACCATTGAGGTCGTCACAGATTCCAACAAATTATTTAAGCTTGTACTTTTAGTTTTCGGGATTTCGGATACTTCATCTGAACAACCCCACAAAACCAACATACAGATTGCCAAGAAATAGGAAATATTACGACCAATCATATAAGTTATTACCTCAAAAGTTTAAAAATACTCCAGTACAGAGTCCCCGGAGCATTTTTATCAAATCTGGATTAAAATTCGGAATGAGTATTCATTAATGTGGACATCTACCACCACAAGCAGTTCCCCCATATGATCCCGAGCCACTATAGCTGTTGCAATCACCATCACAGCAAACGGTCATTGACCACCCAAATGATCCTTCAGCAAGGGCCACCCCACAACCCGCTTGTGATGTACAAGAACAAGTCCCCATTCTACCCGCCTTTACATTTTTCATTTTAGTGTTTTTGCAAATGACATAATTAGTCACCTTTTATTTTTAATTAAATGAATTATTATTGCTGCTAATGCAG
>NZ_JAALLS010000054.1 GCF_011059105.1 Fodinibius halophilus
TCCGGCGCCTGCAGCTGTAGCGCCATCCGTTATACCCATTTTTACCAATCTAAAATAGACAACAAAGTATGAAAAGAAGTGCTCAACAAATTAATGAATTGATTAACGATGGAAGTTCTGTGTATTCAGCTACTTTTATATTTCGCATTAAAAATTATGATTCAGAATTTGAGCGCTTAAATAATATCATAGATAAAGTTGCAAATACTAATCTTGGCTTTTTAGGTAAAGAAAGTTGGTCAAATGAAGAAGAAAATAAAAGATCAGTAGTTTACTATTGGGATAGCTTAGAATCATTGCAGAAGTTTTCAAATCATCCAGACCACCAAAAAGCCAAGCAGAATTATGAAAAATGGTATAGTGGTTATGAAGTTATCATTTCAAAGGTGTTGACATTCAAGTCAGATAATGGCCTTTAAATGGTGTTATCTTTATCACACTTTGATGTTGTCACTGATCGCGCCAAAAAGCTGTTGGATAATTTCTTAGTTAATGGCATAAACCAGTCAAGAATAAGTCCACCGAAACAAACGGTTAATACCGTTCCGATGCCAATTGGTCCATTTAAAGCCAATGCCAATACCAGGAATACTAGGTAAATAAATGTTCTCGAAAAAAATAGGCTTGTTCTGGCTAATTCCTGTATGGTTAATGTTAATCGATCGATAGGTATGGGGGTAAAATTAGTTTGCAAGTACATTGCCGTTCCTAACCCTATAACAATTAATCCAATACCAAAACAAATTGCTTGGCTAAACCAAACGTTAGGTGTAATAGTATTGTGAAATAGAAAAAGCCATATATCAATACCAACCCCCGTTACAAAAGCTGTTACTAACCCTAGTATTTCTGGCTTGTCTTTTTTTAGCAATGAATCACAGCCTATTAACAAGGAAGATATTATTATCTCCCAGCTTCCCACAGTAAGGCCGATATCCTTTGCTAATCCTACCAAAAGAGCATCAAATGGGGAAGTTCCAAGGTTGGATTGTATAGTTAAAGAAATGCCAAGTGTTAAGATTAAAATTCCAAATACGTAAAAAATATACTTCGCGTGCATGGGCCTTATTTATTTGTTGCAAATGCAACATTTTAAATTTATTTTAGAGTAACGATATTTTGTTGCAATTACAACATTAAGGTGTAAAGACAATTATTATGAGTACAATCCTCCGGGAAATTGGAATGATTGCAAGGGCTTTAGATTCGATAAGCAATATTGAGTTTAAAGAACTTGATTTGGCAAAAGGGCAATATTTGTATCTCGTTCGAATATGTGAACATCCTGGCATCATTCAAGGAGAGGTAGCTAAGATGATAAAAGTAGATCGAACAACCGCTGCTCGTGCAATAAAAAAGCTAGAAAGGAATGGCTTTATCGAAAAAAGAGGTGATAAAAATAATAAAAAAATAAACAGGCTCTTTCCTACTGATAAAGGAGAAAATGCTTACTCCTTTATAAAAAGGGAAAATGACTATTCTGAAGATGTTGCGTTAGAGGGACTTACCAAAAAAGAGTCTAAAACCCTTTTTAACCTTCTTCAAAGAGTAAGAAAAAATATAGAAAAGGACTGGGAATTTGTGAAAAAAGGAAACAAGCGTAACTATTAATTATTGAAGCATGCTTCATACCAACGGAAGCAAATTAGTTTAGTAACATAAATAATCCTTTAAATAAAAAACTGCTAATAAAAATAATTACCCATACCAATGGATCTGGATTTTAACACTTGTACATTATCTGATATTGAACTTCTTTCTGAAGTAGCTAAAGAAACATTCCATGAAACATTTGCGGATATGAATAGCTCCGAAACAATGGCTGCATATTTGGAATCTGCATTCAATAAAGAGCAACTTAAAAAGGAAATAAGTAATCCCAACTCCCTTTTTTTATTTCTATATAGTAATGGAGAATTGGCTGGATATCTTAAAGTCAATGAAAATGAAGCACAGACAGAATTCCAAGATAAGGATGGATTAGAAATAGAACGTATATATCTTAGAAAAGAGTTCCAGGGCCAAGGTCTGGGCAGTACGTTACTCGAAAAAGCCATTTCTATTGCTAATAATCGAAATAAAAGGTATATCTGGTTGGGAGTATGGGAACATAATGAACAGGCTATTTCTTTCTATGAACACAAGGGGTTTATAACAATTGGAAGCCATAGTTTCTTAATGGGTGAAGAACAACAGAAAGATTACATAATGCGAAAAGAGCTTAGTTAAAGATTGGGTATAACCCACGCATTAAGCGGACACGCCTCGCCAATTCTTTGCCCCTCTTGGTTTTGAGTCTCCTCTTTCGTTAGTTGCTAATTCAACATCAATCTGCGTGCAGCTTATGCGCAATGTCGTTATTTTGCC
>NZ_JAALLS010000055.1 GCF_011059105.1 Fodinibius halophilus
AAAAACCGTTCTTAAATTTTTTTTCTACTTTTTTTACAGAAAAGCTGACAAAGAGGGTTTCTGCTTACAAATATGGCCTGAAAGAATATAAATCCAGATATAGCGGACAGAAAGCTGATTTACCTTATACGAAACAACAGAAAAAATTCTGCTGACAATAAAAAAACCCTGTTATTGCCGAAACAACAACAGGGTTTGTCTTTTATGTACGGGTAAATTATCCAAGGAATCCGAGTACGGACTGTGGCCCGTTGTTGGCCTGCGCCAGCGAAGAAGTTGCCGTCTGCTGCAGAATACTTAATCGGACTTTCTCACTCTGCGCCTTCGCAAAGTCCGTATCCATAATTCGAGATTTCGCCGATTCATTCGCACTAATCGACTGCGAGAGGGCCTCCTCACGAACCGACAGCGACGACTGCGTAATTCCAATATCGTTGACGTCCTCTGACATCGTGGTAATCGCATCATCTACGTGGGAAAGGAATGCGCGATAATCTGCAGAATCAGCCGTAGTTGAAAAAGTTAGTCCACCGCCTTCTCCAAAAATAGCAGTAGCTTTAATAGCTCCGGAAGTCGCACCTAAATCATCCACTGTTCCTCCGGCAGAGGTCCCCTCTGCAAACATCCCTCCTGTACTTACTGCTCTAAGTTCAGCTGTAATTGTATCTGATTCTCTCTCTCCGACCTGGAAATCTAATGTTAAATTTCCACCTACTGTACTTGTTTCTTCATTCCCTTTGAGCAATTCATAATCTTGGTAGACTGTCTGATCCACGATATTATCTATATCTATACCAATCTCTCTAATTTGGTCCCCAATAAAACCTCTCTCATCGTCTCCCAACGTATCATTGGCTGCCTGTGTGGTCAGTTCCTTCATCTCCACGAGACTATCTATAATGCTACCGTAACTGGACTCAGCTATATCGAGAACCGACTTTGCATCCCCCACGTTCTGCATCGCCTGGTTCAATCCACTAACACGACTGCGCAATTTCGTGGCAATCGAGAAACCGGCCGAGTCGTCTTCCGCACGATTAATTCGCTTACCGGTCGACATCTTCAGTTGGTTCTCCGACATCTGCTTATTAATACGGTTCAACGACAGCTGGGAATCCAACGACTGTATGTTTGTGTTTACTCTGTTTAGATCCCCAAAACTTGCCATGATTTGTCTCCGTATATTTTTTCTTAATAATTTATTTAATGTCTTGCTCAACTATTATCGTAGGGGCAAAACCGATCTTAAATACCTTTTTTTCTAATCCTATTCTTTTAAAATGAAGATAGTCCGACTATTACCTCTCCAAGGTATATATTTGATGCATCAAAAGATCGGCATATGTAGCTAACTGCTTCCGGAGCTAAACTAACTCAAAAGAGAAGCTAAAATGTAACAAGTTCACTTTTTCTGACTTAAGTTTATCTTCCCAAATGCCATCGGATTACAGAAAAGGAAAGTTCCAATGTTCTTATTATGTTCCTGCGATTAAGGAACTCCTTTCCTCAAAACACTAGCTCGACATGATGATTTGTCGACGAGATCCTCATTCGGTGTGCGTTCGTATAGTAGTCAAAGAATAACCTTCATACAGTAACCAACTGTTTAGAGAGATCGCTCCGGCGGATCGCAATAACAAACGTTGTTAATAACCATTGAAAACAATTATCCATCCACACAAAAGAATATGGAAAAAATGAAGCCCCGTCGTCGGCGGCTGGGGTTGGCGTCCGTAGACAGGAAGGAGAATTATTCTTACGGCTTCCCCGCCCTTGATCCCTCCCTGCGGGAAACTCCTTTCCCGGCAAAAGCACCAGGTCGACGTGACAGGCTTGCTGGGAAGGTGCACAGTCGGTATATGCTCGCATAGTACACAGAGAACAACTATCATACATCATCCAGCTACTTCAGGGAGATCATCGCGCTTCCCTCGTGATGACAAACGTTGGTGTTAAAATCCATTCCTCACCTATCCACATACTAGTTCCAATACTATTATCAGACTATTTTACCTCGAAAAAAAATAAAACAAAAGTCCTGTAAACCGCTCTCTTTAACTGATTGAACAAAAATAAAAAACCCTATTGCTGCCGAAGCAACAATAGGGTCTGTCTTTAATGTACGGGGT
>NZ_JAALLS010000056.1 GCF_011059105.1 Fodinibius halophilus
CTGGTTGTTGAAATTTCAGCAGCTTCCAAAGAACAAGCTGTTGGTATCCAACAGATGAATTCTACTATGACCGAGATGGACAATGTAGTCCAAAAGAATGCCTCTGCATCTGAAGAATCAGCAAGCTCTGCCGAAGAACTTTCTTCGCAAGCCAATGAGCTTAACGATATCGTTCGCGAGCTAAAACAGTTAACCGGAGGGACAAATCAAAGATTCAGTAACCATAGCGGCAGCAACGGACAATCAACGAACAGCAACATGCTACAAAGCCCTTCGCAAGAATCTTCTAACGAGCACAGTAATAATTTTGAGAAAAAGCATAGCTCTAATGACAATGGCTCTGCCAGTGAAGAATTAATTCCTTTTGATGATGACGATTTCAGCGGCTTCTAAGACCTGGGCACCAAGAGTTGATATCCATAAATAATGCCCTGGCAGGTTAAAGCTGGTTACTTTAACGATAAGTCAGGGCATTTTTTTCCTCCTCCCTTTCCAATATCGTACTACGCGTTTATAAAAAGATTACTGCCTTCCCCTTATACATTTAAGTAATTTTCATTTTCTCCGATAATTATACCAACGACAAATTCTCCCTGATTTTTTTACTAGGGAGACAATAATAGTAGCTGTAATAACGGTCGTATGTAGGGTAAATATATTGACCATTCGTAAACAGCACAGCCGTAACATTATAATAACCGCATAGTTTTGCAGGTGGCGTTTTCGGTTAACGATGCTCACTTGAACAGTACGGATGAGGTGTACAATGAAAAGGATTGGAGCAGATATAGACTTTCATCCAAATTCAAAACACGAAGCTTCTACAGTACAGTTCACACGCATCCCAAACAACCTTTGACACCAAGCTACCATAGGCGTTCTACCTCTTCTTAAAGGTTCAGAAGGTAAAACCGAATTCTATCATACAAAACGTAATCACATAATTACCACAGGGTATAGCAATATGAGTTTTATAGAAGAGTTTTTTAAGAATATTAATTCAAATGTAAGCAGTAGTGATAATAACCGTACTATCGGCAAACGTATTTTGAGACTAGGAGTCGTTGGTACCGTAGTAACGTTATTGTTAGGTCTCATTGGGATCTATGCATTAAGTACTATCAACGGTTATTCCGAACGGCTTGAACAAGCGTATCAACCGGAATGGAAACTCTCAACAGAATTGAAAGAGAGCGTAAGTGAGATTGGATTCACGCAGCTCCGGTATCAAATACAGTATGATGAGCAACTGTATGATCATATGGTGAAATATTTCGGCAAAATTGATAGTGTCATTAAAGCAGCTGATAACCTTAGCCAAGAGCAGGATCTGCCGGTTTTAGGAAAGAAAATTGGAGAACTGCGAACATCAGCTAATGCATATCGTGAGGCTATCGGGAACTATCATAAAGCAACAGTCAATGCTGAAAAGCAAAAAGAACAATCTGTTGAGACCTACCACCGGGCCGTTGAATCTCTACAAGAAGCAGTAGAAGCCCTGCCGGCCGAAGAAGCTCTTGTGGCAAGCGAAGTTAAAGCACAACTCATAGAAAGCCGCCGCAAGCTATGGGATGCCTTAAATTCTCG
Source organism: Fodinibius halophilus (assembly GCF_011059105.1). Taxonomy (GTDB): domain Bacteria; phylum Bacteroidota; class Rhodothermia; order Balneolales; family Balneolaceae; genus Fodinibius; species Fodinibius halophilus. The sequence continues at coordinate 1,588 of NZ_JAALLS010000056.1, forward strand.
AAATATAGACAACCTGTCCCAAGTAACCGCAACGCTCAATGATGCTAGAGAATCATTAGCAACTCTATCAGCCAATGCTAGCGGGGCAGTAGATAATGCTCTCAACAACCTTGATGAAAATATCTCAGCAACAAACGATTTTATTGGGGGCAAAAAGAATGTGATAGCCAAGCGGAATGAAGCTTTTGAAACCAACAACGGTATTTACTGGAACTCGGCGGACCTGAATAAAGCAGCACGAGATAATACTAATAAACAAGGTCAACTTACTACGGCAACGGTAACAAAATATACCTGGATTCTGGGTATTGGTGCAGCACTTGCAGTTATCATAACCTTACTATTGGGATATTGGACCAGTTATTCTACCACCGCTGCCTTACAACATATTATTGATCGACTCAAGAATGGAGCCGAACAGGTTAACTCTTCTTCGGATCAGCTTTCAAGCTCCAGTCAGGAACTGGCCGAAAGTGCTAACGAACAGGCAGCCAGCCTGCAAGAAACTACTTCTTCACTCGAAGA
>NZ_JAALLS010000057.1 GCF_011059105.1 Fodinibius halophilus
ACTCCGGCGCCTGCAGCTGTAGCGCCATCCGTTAGTGGTTTTTAAAAAACGGGGTACCAATGAAGAGGTTTATTTTATTTTCAAAAGTAATTCTATTAGGAATTATTTTGGGTGGCTGTTATCCCTATGCTACACCATATACAAGTTCCTATGGAACAAATAATAGTTCAAATGGCCAAGAATTGTGTGTTAAATATCAAACACAAAGTGGTTGGTCGAAAGGTTATAGTGTAGATGTGAATGTGATGAAAGGTAGTACCCTAAATCAAAAAACTGGAACCTATAACTACAATAGCTATTCTACTTATGCAATAATTTTTTGGTCGGAGGATCAAGCAAGCATTATAGAACTCAGTTATTTTTCAGGCAGTTTTACAGCATATGGTACACAGGGAACGGATCAACGAGGCAGAAAGTGGCAGCTTTCTAAAACTACATTATGCTATTAAATACATCGGGGATATTTTATGTCATTTTGTTTTTTGTGTGAAGAAAAAATAACTGCTAAAAATGTAAGTGAAGAACATATTATACCTAATGGACTTCATGGAAGATTAAAATCCAGTGACTTACTATGTTCAGAATGTAACTCCAAATTAGGAGAGGATATTGATGCTGAGTTCTGTGAAATTTTTTCATGTTTCACTTCTCCCTTAAATAAAAAGTTGGCTTCAAAAGATCGTGGTAACAATCCTTCAAAAGCTGAAGGACGCGTTTTATTGGAATCTGGAAAAGAATTAAAAGTAACTTTTCAGGAAAATAAGATAATCCCAAGTAAAACTTGCTATGAAGTCATCAATCGTGATGAGGTTCACATATATTTTCCTAAAAAAAGTGAGGGTTATAAAAACCACGTTAAAAGAATACTGCTGGAAAAAAATCAAATAAATGAAGGTGCTGATATAAAATGTTTTGCTGAAATAGAAAACCCTGAACAAGCAGGATTATTTTTTTCAGAAGGCAAACCTCTTTTTAATTCTATTTTTAGAAAGGGATTAAATAAAATTGCAGTTGATTTTGCTGTTCATAACGAAATTGATAGTAACGAATTACCAAATGCTCTTAACAAAGAGGAGCAGAAAATTTTATCTGCTGATAATATCTTTCCATTTGTGCCACTAGGTGCATTCGATTTCGTTATTGAACTAAGTAGATTTAAGATTGAATATGGCTATCCTTCCCACACATTAATTTTATTTACAGAAAATTTTACTGACCGACAGGTATTATTCTGCTATATAGATCTGTTCAGTACTTTTCAATATTATGTAGTCTTAAATGATGATTACAAGGGAGAAGAAATAAATAATATTTACTATCAAACCCTAAGAAAGCAGACTATCCCAGAAATTGAAATTCGTGGATCCAGCCCTAAGGATTTAATGATAATTGCAAATGATTTAGGTGTGGACCATCGTAATTTTGGTGGCAAATCATATGAAGAAATCTATAGGCGTTTAGAAAACGCTCAAAAGCAGAGAAAACCAAACTATACCCAAGGCATTGCTTCATTTTTGCAAAGTGCAACACAAGCGTTATTTCCTATTATCTTATTAATGAAGGGAAATAAAACAGAACAACTAGGAGATCATTATCAAAATATTATAAATGTAATCCCGAAGTTAGAGAATGAAGACTTTTTGTCAATCCTTCAAGAATTTAGAAGAATTGATTCAGAAGAAATATCAACTTTCTATAAACAAAATTATATTGAATATAAGGAAGACAAAAGTTTTGAGTTTTATTCTTATCCAGATAAAATAAAAGAACTAGAATCCGATGATTTTTCGATGTTTCAGCAATATGGTTTCTTAAAATTTACACAACTGAGTATTTTTGCTAATAGTAACTCTGAATAAAAAACCACTAACCAGCGCATTAAGCGGACACGCCTCGCCCTCTCCTGCCAACTTCTGGCTTTTTAGCTCTTCGTTCATTATTTATCAATTCAACATTCATTTGCGTGCAGCTTATGCGCAATGTCGTTATTTTGCC
>NZ_JAALLS010000058.1 GCF_011059105.1 Fodinibius halophilus
CTTAACTCACTGTCCATTTTTTTGTAGCAATTCCAAATGTTTCAAAATAGTCATAACTAATATCCTAGTTCTCTTTCTACCTTATGGTTTAGCTCCATTCCGGACAGTGCTCTTTTATAGTTATCTACTATTTGGTCGGCCACTTCAGAAGGTTGCGTAATGCTGGCAATATGTGGGGTGATCATAATATTAGAGCGGTTCCAGAAAGCATGTCGGTCGGGCAGCGGCTCTTCAGAAAATACATCCAGCCACGCTCCTTTTACAAGATCACTGTCCAGGGCATAAATAAGATCTTCATCAACAAGGTGTTCGCCCCGGGCTACATTGATAATCCAAGACGGCGATTGTAACCGCTTAAATACTTCCAGGTCCAGTATCCCCTCGGTTTCGTTTGTTAGTGGCAGGAGACAAACCAGGATCTGTGTTTGCTGAAGAAAAGGGGCGAGTTGCTCTTTCCCGGAAAAAGTCGTCACACCATCTATATCTTTTGAGGTGCGAGACCAACCATTAACATGGTATCCAACTTGGGAAAGTTGTTTTGCTACCGGAAGTCCCAGTTCTCCCAAGCCCATAATACCTATATGTACGTCTGATGCTAGAGGATGATTATGGGGCTGCCAGTTTTGCTCATCCTTTTGTCTTATATAATGGACAAAATTACGCTGGATATTAATGACGGTACCCAAGACATACTCCTTCATCTGTTGGACAAGAGAATGAGAGACCACTCGACAGATCTCAACGTCTTCCGGTAAAAACTCATCTTCCAAAAGGTGATCTGCACCGGCGCCAAGAGAGGATACTGCTTTTAAGTTAGGGTAACTATCTAATACATGTTTGGGCTGATTCCAACACACAGCAAACTGTACCCGTTTGGGGGTGTCTACTTGTGGCCATATTTCAACATCCAGGTTGGGATCAACTTCGTGAATAGCATCTTTCCAGGAAGAAAGACCTCTATCAGGGGCAACAAATAATAGTGACATAGGTATCTTTTCTAATTCGTTTTATGAAAGCGTAAGGTATAAAATTTAGTATTCGATATTGGACTCTTTTTGGGAATGATAAAAGTAGTTTCTGTTTTATGTAATGCATAAACACCAACTTTCTTTAATAACTAGTGAAGTTTTGATGGAATCACAGATGATCATATCGTGTGAACATGCGGGTAATGAAGTGCCTAACGAGTACCACCATCTTTTTGAACATAATACTGCTCCGCTAAAAACGCACCGCGGTATTGATATTGGGGCGCTAAAACTTGCCAACACTATTGCCGATGAGATGGAGCAAGAGTCGTTCTTGCATACCGTTACGCGTCTACTGGTGGATTTAAATCGATCGGTACAAAGCCCAACACTATTCTCTGAATTCACCAAGGAGCAGCCTTTGAGTGTTCGGGAAGATATCTTTGAAAGTTACTACCGGCCTCATAGAAAGAAAGTAAAAAAGAGGGTTCGCGAAGTTATTGAGGGCGGCAAGCAAGCCATTCATGTAGGCATTCATACTTTTACTCCGATTTGGGACGGACAGGAGCGTGATGTGGATGTTGGTTTCCTTTTCGATCCGGTTCGAAAAGGAGGTCAACGGTTTTGTGAAATATGGAGGAGAGAATTGAATCAGCGTTTTGATGGGCTTCGGCTTCGAATGAACCAGCCATATAGAGGGACAATGGATGGGTTTATTACTGAGCTTAGAAGGGAATACCCAGAAAACCAATATGTTGGCATTGAAATAGAAGTGAATCAACGATTTGCCTGTTCTGTCGACAAAGAAGAATGGAAAGAATTACAAGAAGAGGTTGCCAATTCTTTAAAGGCGGCTTATAAAGATTTTGAGAAGTAAAAAAATGATTGTTCCTTAGACTTTTGATACGAGGTATCGGGGATACTTCATATCTATAGTGATCTGGTAAAAATAATTTATAGTAACGCGTTTACCGATTAAGTTAGGCTGCTAAGGC
>NZ_JAALLS010000059.1 GCF_011059105.1 Fodinibius halophilus
TTTGGTTCGTTTTTTGGTAACAAAAAATGAACATATACTTAATTGCTGGATTCATTGGAACAATGCACCCCAACGATAAAAAACGGTCATCGATCTTCAATCACCCGTCGATTGTTTTACAGACCCACCCCGCCTCGTCGCTAAAGGCCTAGCTGCGCGCTCCGTCGCTGAAGCTATGGAGCGTAAGAGACCGAAGTAGGTTTTGGCTACGTAGGCTATACTATGAGGCGTCAGCGACCCTCCCTGGAGGGGAATATTATCTACCCTTCAGATCCTACGCGAACCTATTCAGGGAGATCCTGAAACAAGTTCAGGATGACATTGCTTTTAATTTGGCAATTTAGTTTCCATAAAATGAACTGTAACATCCCCCAAGCCCCCTTCCGATTACGCCCAACGCCTTTCATTCAGACAATGCCCAAAGGGGGACTCTTTCTTGCTTCGTGATTTCCACCCATTCAGAATAACGAATTCTGTGTTGTCCTCAACAGGGATGCCCGTTTCGCTACTTCTTATAAACCCCAAACAGATCATAAAGCAATTTTGCCGATTGCATAAGCAAGACCCAAGGTAAATAGATTCCTTTTCGCCAACCCTCAAAATGACGATTCACAACTTTCATAAGGTATTTCATACCTATGATTCTGTTCTCAATGCGTGTACGCAAAGGACGCTCATAGCGATGATAGATATAGACTGACTCCTCCACAGAACAGATTTTTTCAACGCCATCAAGCAATCGTATAGCAAAATCTTTATCCTGGCTGCGAATCATCTCAGGATCCATATAGCCTATCTTGTTTACCAACTCCCGACTAAAAAGCATCGCATTTTGATGGAAAGGAGATATTATATTCGCAATGAACCTATCTTTAATTTTCTGAATATCATCTACAGGTAACTCCCTTATTGACCGTATTCCTTTTGTCTGTCCCTCAAAACTTGTCTCAAAGCTACCGATACAAAGATGAGCCTCGTTATCTGCTAAGGTACTCATACGAGAGGAAAGGCTATGGAGGGGCAGCTGATCATCCGCATCCAGAATTGTTATATACTCTCCTTGTGCTTCTTCCAACCCCTTGTTTACCGCCACCGCTTTACCCTTATGTGAAATTTCATACACCGAAATATAGGGATGCATATCAAGCAATTCCGCACTTTCAAATGGCTCCTCAGATCCATCATCCACAATAATTATTTCCAGGCTTTCGTAGTCTTGCCTGCAAACACTATCCACAGCTCTGATTAGGTAATCAGACATATTATAATGTGGAATGATAACAGTAATTTTTGGTGACTCGCCCAATATCTTCGCCTTAAATAAAATATTTCTCTGGATAGTATAAGAAATGTAATCGTTGTTCAAATTATTCTTTTTGTGCCTCTAACTTCAATCACCATTTTCAACTTTTTCTCCTCGCAATATTACCCATAAATCCTTACTCCCTCTTTAGCAAACGTTGGCATTGGCAGTCTAACTCTCTCAGAGCCATCATGGAAAGGAATTATTACCTGACTTTTAGATCTTTACACGAGCCTCAATAAGAAGAACCACCGTAAGACGGATGACATTGTTTTTCATTCAGACATTGTCAAAGGAGGATTTTTTCCTGCTCGTTTCACAGTTCGCAATCACCCGGCATAATGAATTCTGAGCGCAGAACAGTAGGCGAACAGGAGTATTTTGTACCTGTGCTACAAAGCCATACCTGCACCTAAGAGTTTCGGCAGATTAGCACTTTAGCGTAGTAGATAGCGCAGGTATGGGTAGGGCATTAAAAATGATATCCAGAATGCACAATAGTAAACAAGGATTTCTCACTACGTTCGAAATGACTCGTTGAATAAGAACCGTGGCTATTTATTTCTCCACAACTCTTCAATGTC
>NZ_JAALLS010000006.1 GCF_011059105.1 Fodinibius halophilus
ATAAATCATACCCGGAAAGTCCGACAGACTCCTAGCAATCTCAAATCTCACAGTCTCAATACTCACCATCTCACATCTCATAGTCTCATACCTCACAATCTCAATACTCAAATCTCAAAATCTCATCTCTTTATACTCTCGACATCGATAATATTTAGGCCTGCTATCAAGACGAACATGCAACCAAGCCACACCTCCGCCGGCCGTGTTCAACCAAATGGGCTGATCTGATATCTCATCCTGAACCACCGCTCCCACCTTTTCCCAAAGGGTATGCTGTTGTTGTACCGGGGCCTCTTCCAAAAACACACCGATATGAGAATAATTCAACCCTTCAGCTACAGGCTCAGGAGCAATCAATTTGGCATCCTTCCCAAGGTTATCAAAAACGGCTATTCCCTCGTCAGTATAAGAATCATTAAAATAGGAGCGAAACGGCCCCGGATCAGGTGGTAGATCGATACCTGGGGTTCTGGTCACTACAAATTCAAAAGGTTGGTCAACGATACTTTTGTTTAAGGGCGGGCACTCCCAGTGATAAGCACGGAATGGCACCTCTGCTAAGAGTTCTATTAAAAAAGAACGAAAAGCCTCATCCCGTTGTAGCAAAAACAAAAAGTCCTGATATAAAATGGCTTTGTCACTATCATATATCTGAAACTTTATTGCAGGTGCTGTTGCCTCCAGTTCTGTCCGATCTGCCTTATACATCTGATCGTTAATACATTACATAAATTGAATCAACTTCCCACTGGTGATCACATTTTAATGAACTAATCCCCCATCTCATAATCTGAATACTCACCATCCATACCTCATAATTTCCATACTCAAAAAAGACCGTCACTCCGAAGAATGCCACTAATGAGAAGTATCAAATCAGATAATTAGCAAGCAGCTACTGCAAAGATGCTGTGCTACTATTAGGAGTTGATACTCCTCACTACGTTCGGAGTGACAACTGAAGGAAGGACTAAAATAACGGTTTATAGTCACTCGCAGCTTCGCTTAACAGGGTTACACAACAAACCCTCAGCAAGTCACTCCGAGAAATGCGATGACGAGGAGTATCAAACCAAACTACAAGCACGCCGCCATACCTAGAATTCTGTGCTACAATGCGGATTGAGACTCCTCACTACGTTCGGAGTGACAAAGAGCGGGGAAACATTAATAACACCTTGTCGTCACCGGCAGCTTCACATACCCGGCTATACGACAAAACCCCGCCCCCGTCAAGTCCCTCCGAGGAATGCCAATGACGAGGAGTATCACACCCAACACCAAGCAAAAACCCATACGCAAGAATCCCCACCCCCAAAACAGATTTATACTCCTCACTCCGTTCGGAGTGACAAGAGCGGGGAAACATTAATAACACCTTGTCGTCACCGGCAGCTTCACATACCAGGCTATACGACAAAACCCCGCCCCCGTCAAGTCACTCCGAGGAATGCCAATGACGAGGAGTATCAAACCAAACAACAAGCAAAAACCCATACGCAAGAATCCCCACCCCCAAAACAGATTTATACTCCTCACTCCGTTCGGAGAGACAACCAAGGAAAAGAGCTATTACAAAACCCAGCCATCACCAGCAGCTTCGCTTATGCAGACAACACAACGTACCCCAATCCCCAGAATGTCACTCCGAGGAGCCCACGACGAGGAGTCTCAAACCAAACTACAAGCACTCCCCCATACTAAGCCCTCCTGCCATAATACCGTTTGAGACTCCTCGCTGCACTCGGAGTGACAATGGGCCGGTGGACTATAATAACGGTTTATCGTCACCGGTAACTTCGCTCCTAAAATAAAATCACCTTCAACCATGCCACCCAATGAGTTTCACTCCCCACATCTCACATTCTCAATACTCACAATCTCACATCTCATAATCTCAAATCTCCCAATCTCAAGTTCTCTACTGAAAACCCAATCCATTTTGTTATTTTAGGAGCGATACTCTTATTTTCGACGTCCGAAAATTAACTGCGAAATTATTATTTATGTCTAAACGTACGCTTGTTACTTCTGCACTGCCCTATGCCAACGGACCAATACATTTGGGCCACCTGGCCGGAGCTTATCTGCCCGCCGATCTGTATGTACGCTATAAACGACTTACCGATCAGGATGTCATTCATATTTGTGGCTCAGACGAACACGGAGTTCCCATTACTATAGCAGCAGAAAAAGATGGGGTAAGCCCCCAGGATATTGTGGATGAGTATCATAACCGCAACAAAAAAATATTTGAAGAGTTTGGAATCAACTTTGATTACTACGGGCGCACGAGCTCCGAAGTGCATCACGAAACATCACAAGCATTTTTCAAGAAGCTTTATGGGGATGGGGTTTTCGTGCAAAAAACACAGGAGCAGCTCTATGATCCCGAAGCAGAGATGTTTCTGCCCGACCGTTATGTAAAAGGCACCTGTCCCAATTGTGGATACAATGAAGCGTACGGAGATCAATGTGAAAGCTGCGGCAAGTCGCTCTCTCCTACAGAACTGATCGATCCCAAAAGTGCTATCACCGGCGATACACCCGAAACCAAAGAAACCGAACACTGGTACCTGCCTCTTGGTGATTTTCAAGAAGATCTGGAAAAATGGCTGGAGACCCGCGAAAACTGGAAGCCCAACGTAGCCGGACAGGTTAAAAGCTGGCTCAATGATGGACTGGCTGACCGAGCGGTGACCCGCGACTTAACCTGGGGAGTACCTGTACCTATTGAAGGCGCCGAAGGCAAAGTACTGTATGTATGGTTCGATGCCCCTATCGGCTATATCTCTGCCACCAAAGAATGGGCCGAAGAGCAAGGAGATCCCGAACGGTGGAAAACCTACTGGCAAGATGAAGAGACCGATCTCATCCACTTTATTGGTAAAGACAACATCGTTTTCCACTGTATCATGTTCCCCGCCACGCTCATGGCGCACGGCGACTATGTGCTACCCAAAAATGTACCTGCTAATGAGTTTCTGAATCTGGAAGGCAAAAAGCTATCGACCTCTCGAGGCTGGGCCGTTTGGCTGGATGAGTACCTCGAAGATTTTGATGCCGACCTGCTACGTTATGTGTTAGGTACGACACTTCCCGAAACAAAAGATTCCGACTTTTCCTGGGAAGACTTCCAGAACAAAGTAAACAGTGAGCTGGCAGATATCCTCGGTAATTTTGTCTATCGAACCACCTCATTTACCGAAAATTACTTTGAAGGCACGGTTCCCGAGCTTATCAATCCCACCGAAAAGGATATGGAAACGCTCAGCCAGATCAACAAACAGAAAGAAAAGATCAGCGAAGCCTACGAAAACTTTAAGCTGCGCGAAGCCATTACCCAGACAATGAATTTGGCACGGATCGGCAATAAATACTTTACAGAGATGGAACCATGGCAGACTCGCAAAGAGGAGCGCCAAATCTGCGGAAACACCCTACATATATGCCTGCAAATTACAGCAGCACTGAGCATCCTCTTCGATCCCATTTTGCCAAATAAAATGGCCGAACTGCGAAATGAGCTTAACATCACAGAAAAACCAAATCTCAATCAAATATCGGGTAGTATTCTTCAGAGTGGATCCACTATTAATAAAGGAGCTATTCTGTTTAAAAAAATTGAAGATGAAGAAGTAGAAGAGCAACTTGAAAAACTAAAAGAACGGACTATGGAAGACGAAGCCGACCAAAAAGAATACGAACCGTTAAAAGAGAATATGCAGTTCGATGATTTCATGAAGATGGATCTTCGTGCCGGTGAAATTGTAGAGGCTGCTGCTATCGAAAAAGCCGACAAACTGCTTAAACTGAGTGTAGATCTTGGTTTTGAGACCCGTACAATTGTATCGGGCATTGCTAATGATTTTGACCCCGAAGAAATTGTTGGCCAAAAAGTTTGTGTGGTGGCAAATCTCGCTCCCAAAAAACTAATGGGGGTAGAAAGTAATGGCATGATACTGATGGGAGAAGAGGAAGACGGATCCTTAAAATTTGTTGGAACCGAGGCTACACCCGGCAGTCCAATAACCTAAAAAGTATCTGTATATCGTATTATAAGAGGGCTTTGCAAAACCTTTGATTTCGTCATTCTGAGCTTGTCGAAGAATCTCCAGTATCCATCTGCTGCCGTTGAAAGGGAGATCCTTCATTACATTCAGGATGACTGCCTGGTTTTGCAAAGGTCCCTATAAGGGGCAAAATCATTGTGTATGATTTATTTGCCCCTTATTACTATTCCACACATTTAGTGAGATACAGGGATATTAACATATTTTCAAAAATTTGATTTGTATGTGATCTTCTTGCATTACATTTTAAGGCAAAATTATTTACAACTAGTGTGAAGCACTCGATAATTAAAATTAACGGTGAATAACTTTGGCTCAGACAGAAACATCATCTCGGGGTAACTGGAATTCGAAAGTTGGGTTTATACTTGCGGCAGCAGGATCAGCTGTAGGGCTTGGCAACATTTGGCGATTCCCTACAGAAGTAGCTTCTAACGGCGGGGGCGCTTTTCTTCTCATCTATCTTATCTGCTGCTTTGCCATCGGGTTTCCCGTTATGGTTGCAGAGCTGAGTATCGGCCGAAAAACAGACCGTAACCCTGTTGGAGCTTTCAAAGCGTTAAGTTCTAATAAATTCTACCCTCTCATTGGATTCTGGGGCGTTCTCTGTGGTGTCATGATCCTCTCTTTCTACACCGTTGTTGCCGGCTGGACCTTCAGCTACGTTTTTGAAGAGATATTCTTTTTTATGGGACTCGAAAGCTGGGCCAACTATTTTGCTGAAGTCTCCAATGGCGTAAAAAATGGAATCTTTTCTACCATATTTATGGGTGCCACGGTGTCAATTATTCTGGGCGGTGTAAGCGATGGTATTGAACGGGCCACCAAATTTTTGATGCCTGTTCTTATAGGTATTTTAATTATTATGATTGGATATGTTTCCTTTCAACCGGGTGCTGGCACTGGTTTTGCCGAATATCTGAAACCGGATTTTTCTCAAATTTCTGCTCCCCTGATCTTTAGTGCAATGGGGCAAGCTTTCTTCTCTCTTTCTTTGGGGATGGGAGCTCTTATAACCTATGGGTCTTACCTAAGTAAAAAAGAAAATATCCCTGAAGCAGCCGCTTATGTAACTTTGGCCGATGTGGGTATTGCCTTTTTAGCTGGACTACTCATTATGCCTGCAATGTATATGGCCGAATCGTTTGGAGTAAGTATTTTCAGTGAGTCTGGAGAACTATTGGCCAGTACTGATCTTATTTTCCAGGTGTTACCTGCACTCTTTCACAGTTTAAGCACTACGGCCGGAATGATCTTCGGTGTTAGCTTTTTCTTACTTCTTTCAATGGCAGCGTTAACCTCTACCATTTCACTGCTCGAGGTCCCTACCTCCTACGTTATTGATGAATATAATGTAAAGCGTAAAAAAGCCGCTATGATGATCGGTGGCGGAATACTGATTATCTCGCTTATTATCTCATTTGATATTTCTTTAATAGGAACCATCGACTTTATCTTTAGTACCGTTGGCCTGCCGCTCGGTGGTTTCCTGATCTGTTACTTCCTGGGCTATGTATGGACCGTTGAAAATGCCCTTGAAGAACTTGAGCATGGTTATCCAGCTCTTGACAGCTCAATCTTTAAAGCAGTATGGCCAATTTTCATTAAGTTTCTGGCACCGCTCGCAATTTTATACAACCTGTTAGAAGCAATAGGCCTTGTATCGTACATAGAACAACTATTTTAATGCTTGTTATCCTTCATCCGACATGGTATTTTTGTGCCACTAAATTTGAAGAATTATAAAACAGATTTATGGCAAAAGTTTCGACCTCAAATTTCCGAACCGGAATGGTGATAAAAATCGACAATGAGTTATACTCCGTTGTCGATTACCAACACGTTAAACCGGGTAAAGGCGGGGCATTTCTCCGCACCAAATTAAAAGGCGTCGTCAGCGACAAAAATATCGAAAAGAAGTTTCGATCCGGTGAGGATGTTGAAGAAGTTCGGGTTGAGCACCAACCCTACCAGTTCTTATACAGAGATGGTAATCTATACTACTTTATGCATCAGGAAACCTATGAACAGATTCCTGTTGAAGAAGAAAATATCAACAAGGCTGAATTTATTGCAGAAGGCCAGGTATGTACCCTGGTTGTAGATGTGGATAACGAAAAAATATTGTATGCTCACCCGCCAGATCAGCTTATAGCTAAAGTAGCAGATACCCGACCCGGTCTTAAAGGCGACACTGCCCAGGGAGGCAGTAAACCTGCAACCCTAGAGTCTGGTGCTACCATTCAAGTACCATTATTTATTGATGAAGGCGAAGAAATAAAAGTAGATACTCGCACTTCCGAATATATTGAACGTGTAACGTCAAACTAATTTTATATCATGGATTTAAAAGTCATTGAAAATCTTCTTGATCTCATTGCTGAAAGTGAAGTCAATGAAGTATCAATAGAAGAAGGAGATTTCAAAATTAAGGTTAAAAAGAAGCCTGATGTTAAAGAATCATCAGCGCCGCAAATGCCGGTACAATATCAAATGCCTGCGCAACCGCAGCAGCCGCAACAACCCCAACCGGCGGCCCAACAACAGCCACAACAGGCGCAACAACCGGCTTCTGGTGAAGAATCATCCGGCGGTGGTGAACCTTCCGGAGAAACCGTAACCTCTCCTATTGTAGGGACCTTCTATCGGGCCCCTTCTCCTGATGATGATCCCTTTGTTTCTGTGGGAGACAACGTAGAAAAGGGTGAAACCCTCTGCATTGTAGAAGCAATGAAGATTATGAATGAAATTGAATCTGAATACTCCGGTGAAGTAAAAAAGATCCTTGTTGAGGATGGCGAACCGGTTGAATACAACCAACCTTTATTTATCATCGGATAAATCAGAAAAAAATATAATTCATGTTTAACAAAATTCTTATCGCCAACCGCGGCGAAATTGCACTTAGAGTTATTCGTACATGCAAAGAGATGGGGATTAACACGGTAGCCGTGTATTCCAAAGCTGACGAGGATAGTCTCCACGTCAAGTTTGCTGATGAGGCTGTATGTATCGGCCCTCCCCCTAGCAACGAAAGCTATCTTAAAATTCCCCGTATCCTTGCTGCTGCTGAAATTACCAATGCCGAGGCTATCCATCCCGGCTATGGCTTCTTGTCGGAAAAGGCCGAATTTTCTCGGATATGCGCCGAACACGACATTAAGTTTATAGGTCCATCTGCTGATAGTATTGCCCGTATGGGTAACAAAACGATGGCCAAAGAAACAATGATTGATAGTGGTGTTCCCGTAGTGCCCGGCAGTGATGGTGTTGTTGAAAGCTATGAAGAAGCTCGAGAAATTTGTGACGATATTGGCTATCCCGTTATTGTTAAAGCTGCCTCAGGTGGTGGTGGACGTGGTATGCGGATTGTTCACGAGGCCGAAAATCTGCAGAAGTCGTACAGTATGTGTAAGACCGAAGCGGAATCAGCTTTTGACGATCCCGACGTGTATATCGAAAAATTCGTTGAAGACCCCCATCACGTCGAAATTCAGGTGCTCGGAGACCAACACGGCAATGTTATTCACCTTGGAGAACGTGACTGTTCCCTACAGCGGCGTCACCAAAAGATCTTGGAAGAAGCTCCCTCTCCCCTTATGACTCCTGAACTCCGGGAAGAGATGGGACAGGCAGCGATTGATGCCTCTAAAGCAGTAGACTATGAGGGGGCGGGTACCGTAGAGTTTCTCGTCGATAAAGACCTAAACTTCTACTTTATGGAGATGAATACTCGTATCCAGGTAGAACATCCCGTTACTGAAGAAGTAACCAATTACGATTTGGTTGCAGAACAGATTAAGGCTGCCGCCGGACACGAGCTGGAAAAGAAAGAGCTTAAAATGCGCGGACATGCGATCGAATGTCGTATTAACGCCGAAGATCCGGAACACAATTTCCGCCCCTCTGCCGGTATGATTGATGTCTTCCATACGCCCGGGGGCCATAGCGTACGAGTTGATACCCATGCCTATGCGGGATATCGCATTCCGCCCCACTACGATTCTATGATCGCAAAACTTATTGTAAGCGCCCCTACTCGGGAAGATGCTATAAAACGCATGAAGCGATCACTGGAAGAGTTTATTGTAGAAGGCATTAAAACAACCATCCCTTACCATATTCAGCTTATGGACGATGAGAATTTCAAGAAGGGAACCTTTAATACAAAGTATCTCGAAGAGTTTACATTTAATCCGGAAAAATAGATTAATCACATTATGAGCTATCCCAGCGATCTAAAATACACCAAAGAACACGAATGGATCCGAGACAATGACGACGGTACCGCTACCGTGGGCGTAACTGATTTTGCTCAAAGCGAACTCGGCGACATCGTTTTTGTTGAAATTGAACCCGAAGGGTTTGAATTTGAACAGGATGAAGTATTTGGAACTGTTGAAGCGGTAAAAACAGTATCAGAGCTTTACGCTCCCGTAGCAGGAGAAGTGGCTGAAATTAATGAAGAGCTTGAAATGGAACCCGAACTCGTTAACGACGACCCCTACGGTGATGGCTGGATGGCAAAAATAAAGCTCAGCGATGACTCGCAGCTCGATGAGCTAATGACCGCGGATGAATACAAAGAAATCGTAGCCTAAATTAATACCGGGCATCCGTACAAACGGATGCCTTTTCTTTTATACATACCTCTCTACTTTTTATGCAACATCGACCAGAAGATTGGATTCTAATTCTAGACTTTGGCTCTCAGTATACACAGCTTATTGCTCGCAGAGTCAGAGAGTTTAACGTCTACTGCGAAATCCACCCTTTCAACAAAGATCTTAACGATTTTAACGGTAATCGCCCTGCCGGTATCATTTTATCGGGTGGCCCCAGCAGCGTAAACGACAACGGCGCTCCTGAACTCAATACCGATATCTTCAACTGGGATACCCCCATTCTCGGTATCTGCTATGGACTGCAGATTTTAGCTCATAACGAAATTCCGGGCAGCGTTGAAAAAGCCGAACGCCGAGAGTTTGGCCGCTCAGATCTTATTATTGACGACCGCAGTGATCTGTTTAAGGAGATCCCTGAAGAATCAGTGGTTTGGATGAGTCATGGCGACCATATAAAAGAACTTCCCGCGCAATACGAAATTATCGGTCATACCGACAATGCAAAGGTTGCTGCCGTTCGCCATGTTGATAAACAGATTTTCGGAGTCCAATTTCATCCCGAAGTAGTACATACGGTCTACGGCAAACAGATTCTTGGTAACTTTGTTTCTAATATCTGTAATCTGGAAGGAAGTTGGACGGCAAAATCATTTATTGAATCTACAATCACCGAAATTCGTGAAAAAGTAGGCGATGACCGCGTAGTATGCGGGCTGAGTGGTGGAGTAGACTCTACCGTTGTGGCCACCCTCGTACACGAAGCTATTGGCGATCAGCTGCAATGTATTTTTGTGGATAATGGTCTGCTTCGGAAAAACGAATTCCAGAATGTATTAGATATCTACGAAGACAAACTACACCTCCCTGTTAAAGGCATTGATGCCAGTGAGCAGTTTCTCGAAAATCTGGAAGGGGTTTTTGATCCCGAAAAGAAACGAAAAATTATCGGTAATACCTTTATCGACGTTTTCGATGAGGCCATATCGCATGATGATACCTTTAAATACCTGGCCCAGGGCACGCTTTATCCGGATGTGATCGAAAGTATCTCTTTTAAAGGACCTTCGGCAACGATCAAGTCGCACCACAACGTTGGTGGCTTGCCCGAAGAGATGAATCTTGACCTGGTAGAACCGGTTCGTGAACTTTTTAAAGATGAAGTTCGAAATGTAGGCCGCGAACTGGGAATCCCCGATGAATTTATTAAACGTCACCCCTTCCCCGGACCCGGCTTGGGAATTCGCGTAATATCTGACGTAGATAAAACTAAGTTGAATATGCTGCGCGAAGCGGATGACATCTTTATTAGCGAGCTCAGAAAACAAGATTTGTACGATGAAGTGTGGCAAGCCCTTGTAGCTCTGCTGCCTGTTCAAACGGTAGGTGTTATGGGCGATGAACGCACCTACGAATATACAGCAGCACTGCGGGCAGTAACAAGTGTAGACGGAATGACAGCCGACTGGGCACACCTTCCACATCCATTTTTGAGCCATGTTTCTAACCGGATCATCAATGAAGTTCCCGGGATAAATCGGGTGGTATACGATGTTAGTTCAAAACCGCCCTCAACTATTGAGTGGGAATAAACAAGAGAACATTTTTACTTCGTATCAGTTAGTATCAACGAATCTCATTCGTTAATTCATCTTTACGCTATATGGAATCTATATCAAAACGGCAGCAGTTCTTCTTACCACTAAGTGTACTGCTGCTACTCCCCTTATTCGTGCTGCTTCCTTTCAATGCTGAGGCCCAATCTTTTGATGAAGGGCTGAAACTATATCAACAGGGAAAGTATGAAGAAGCGGCTTCAATATTTACCCAACTGAAAACAAAACGTGGCTATCTTTTTTCAGGCAAATCCTATTTTGGGTTGGGTAAATACCTAACTGCCAAATCATATTTAGAACAACTTAGCGCTAAAGATAACTCGGAACTCTATCTGGAGGCGCAATATAATTTAGCGTTGACAGATTTCCAGCTCGGTCAGTATGGAAATGCATTAAATCGGTTATATCCCTTTAAAGATCAGCAGCGCAAAACACAGCTCGTTACCGATGCTATACATTTCTATGACGATATTTTGCACTTCCTGACGATGAACCAGCGGAAAAATGCCTTCCAACAGGCAGAGAATGCTCAAATAAAATATGATCTGGTCAAGGCTGCCTTTAGCAATGTGGATTATCCCATTGCTAAAATGCTGTACAATCAGTTGGTGCAAACGAAGATAGATACCACCATTCCGGCCATGCAGAAGTTATCGAAAATGATTCGGGATTCTGTTAGTTATGCCGTTGAAAAATCATATAACAGCCGACCGAATACGCCCAGCGGGATGACATATAATATTGGCGCCGCACTGCCCTCCTATGATAATGAATCAGCTGAATTTGAAGTTGCCCGCAACTTATATTTTGGATTTGTCTTGGCAGCCGAGACATTTAATCAGCACCACACCGATAAAAAAGCATTTATCAGGTTCCAAAATACGGCTGCTAATAAAGATACAGCAGCATTTGCTATGACTAACTTTGCATGGAATGTAAATGCTGATGCAGTTTTGGGTCCGCTTTTTTCAGAACCGGCCAAGCGGATGACCGAATATGCCGAACAGTATCAGATTCCGATGCTGGCACCACTGGCCAATTCCGGTTCTCTTAATACCGATAACCCTTATGTCTTTCAGGCTAACCCAACGCTTGGAGCACATGGTAAACAGATGGCTGAATATGCCGTAAATACCCTTAATATGGATACCCTGGCTGTAATAGCTGAAAAAAACACGCTGGGCGTAAATTCTGCTTATACTTTCCGTGACCATGCAGAACGATTAGGAGCACGGGTCTCTTACTTTTTTGTTGAAGATTTCGCATCCCAAGGTTTTGATTTAACCGATTATACCAAATACTTTACTACTGATACGGTCAAGATTGACAGCCTCCGGTACCATCATGTTGATGGCATTTACGCCCCCTTCACCGGACAGGCTGCCCCCACCCTTGCCGAACTCCTGTGGGTTGATCTGGAAGGCATGAATAGCTCTATACCCGTTCTTGGTTCTCAAGTTTGGGGAGATGCAAACATCCCGAAAGAACAACTTGATAATCGAGAAATCTATTTCTCTGAAAGTTTCTACCTCAATAAAAAAAGTCAGAAGGTAGAACAGTTTAGCGAACGTTTTAAAAAACGCTTTGATATAGAGGCTAATCGATTTTCTATGATCGGTTATGACACAGCAGAGTATATTCTCCGCACGTTAAATAGAGTAGGTAATCCTGCCCTGTTGAAAGACGCCCTGAAACATCAGCCGCTCTATGAGGGCTTAATAAGCAACATCTCTTTCGAAGGGACCCATGTGAATCAACAGGTTAAAATCTTTACCGTCTCAAAAGCAGGCGTACAACCGGTGCTTGAATACCGGTAAAAAGATTAGCGAGAATTTTCTTTCCGTTTTTCTTTAATGCGATACTGTTTTTGTAGCCATTTTCTCCATTTGGCACTTTTTCGCTTGTGCTCTTCAAATGTTTTAGAAAAGGCATGGCTACCATCCGGACTGGCTACCATATATAAATAATCATGCTCTTCTGGATATAAAGTAGCTTTAATTGCATCTAAGCTCGGGTTTGTAATTGGACCCGGCGGTAATCCACGGTATTGATAGGTGTTATAGGGATGATCTATTCGGTAATCCTCATATAGCAATCGACGTCGTTCCCCAATGGCAAAATTCACAGTAGGATCAGCCTGCAGCCTCATGCCTCTCTTCAACCGATTCCAATACAAGCCACTAATGGTTGCCTGTTCGGCTTTCGATTTCGCCTCCCACTCCACTATCGAAGCAAGGGTAATAATTTCATCAATAGAATAATCAAGCGTTTTAAACTGGGCCTTATGAGGGTTAATAACTGCCTTTTCAAATTCATTGAGAATTCGTTTAAAGACTTTCTTTGGCGTTGCTGTCCAAAATAATGAATAAGTATTTGGATACAACCGGCCAATCACACCATGGGTATCCACCTTTCCAGCACTTAAAATGGTACTATCGGTTAATACTTTTCGAAATGAAAGTGAATCAAACTGCATATTTTTTGAGACCATAGCAGCAATTGATCCCATATCTTTCCCCGGCAATATTGTGACCGAAACAGGATCCTGAATTCCACGCGCTAATTTTGAAAGAAAAGCGTCATAAGTATACTTTTGGTCAATAAGATAATGTCCCTCACGAAAACGTTTCCACCCTAAGAGCTCGGCGGCCCACCGAAGCTCTTCCCTACTTTTAACGATCCCTGCTTGGATAAGTGAATCACTTAACTCAGCAAGGTCTGTTTTTTTATCTAGATAGAGGTGGTAGGGCGAGTCCGATGCTATTGCCTGTTCGCTATTTAAGCGCGACCAGCGCGACTCTGCCACCAAAAAGGCAGATATGAAGAGTACTAAAAGCCCAAAGATGAACTCATCACTGGAAACAGCAATATGAGGCTTAATATTCAAAATAATTCCGTCTTAGAACTAACGATTCTGTAGCTTAGAAAGTAAGCGTAAAATTTCGATATACAGCCATACAAGAGTAATCATAAGGCTAAAAGAAGCATACCATTCGAAATATTTTGGTGCACCAGCCTGAGCTCCTTTCTCAATCATGTCAAAATCGAGTACCAGGTTTAAGGCAGCTACCCCAACAATAATCAAACTAAAACCAATACCCATTAATCCGCTACCGTGAATAAGGCTAACATTAATCCCGAAAAAGCCTAACACAAAGCTAGCAAGGTACACCAGAAAGATACCTCCTGTGGCAGCCACTACGCCCATCTTAAAGCGTTTTGTTACCTGGATAAGCCCCGATCGGTAGGCTATCAGCATAGCTGCAAAAACTCCTAATGTTAATATTACGGCATTAAATACAATACCTCCATAGGCCTGGGCATACATTAAAGAAATGCCCCCAAGAAAAAGTCCCTCCAATCCGGCATAAATTGGCGCTGTTATCGGTGCCCATTCCTTTTTGAAAATTGTGACCATGGCCATAATAAATCCTCCTATGGCTCCTCCCCACACAAATATAGATGAAGGAGTATACCAGCTTATAGAAGCACCTATCAGTAAAATTAAAAACAGTATACCTGTTTTGTTTATGGTGCCTTCAATGGTCATTCGTTGATGGGCAGACTGTATTTGGCCTGCCTCTTGAAAAGTCTTTTCACTTAACGTTGGGTTTCCAGAAATCATAATTTTGTCCTTTTTAAAATTCGAAGATAAATATACCGTCTTCGGAGTAGGATTAACAGAATTATTTCTCAAAAAAAATCCAATTAATCTGTAACAATCATTTTAGTTGTTCGTAAAGGTTACCGGAAGAGCAACAATTTGGATGCTTCTCAAGCTCCAAATGCCCTAAAGAAAAAGCTCCCAACTTTGAACGGTTGGGAGCTTCTTTTATTTATCAATATTACTTCTTTTAACTCCGTATTTCTAACATTAGTTTCTTTATTTTTTGTGCATCAGAATGTTGGATTAAACCTAATCCAAAATACCGGAGCCCGACTGGTTCTATTTAAATCCCAGGCCAGTTCTGCACGTATCAAGCTCGATCCTACCCCTATTCCCCCATTATGTTTTAGTTCAGAAATAGCGAAATCGCTGAATCCTCCGATCGGACTGTTTGCATCAACTAGCTTCGGGTTATAATTAACCCACCCCGAATCCAGAAATAAGCTCAAATAGAAATCATCAAAATCGATCCATTCTTTAGATTCGAAATCAGGTTCTCCAAAATGGATCTCAAAGTTATTTAGAATCATTTCGTTACCACCTCCCAGCGATTTATAAGGCAATGCGCGTAAGCTGCCTATACCCCCTAAGTATAACTGCTTAAAACGAGGTGCATTCCCGTTTATACCTGATAATCGTAAACGGTGTTTTATAACTCCCCCCGGTTCAAAATTGAGATATGATATGAGCTCACCCGTAAACTTCGTATAATCAAATTCTGAAGACCCAAAACTTGGATCCGCATATTCACTAATCCCGTTAAAGGAAACGGAAAAATGCCGGGTTAACAATAACTGTTTGGGATTGAAAGAAGCCGAAATATAAATACTGGAAAGGTTAACTTTATCGACCGGACTCCTGTTCTGAATATCAACCGGCGGATTGGATCTATATCGCCCACCTGCCCCAAATAAAGCCCAGCCCGTTTCTCTTTTGATACTGCTAAACTGGTCATCTGCGAAGGCCACTCCTCCCTCAAAATATTGCCTTGAACGTGCAAGCAGGTATGCTCCCCATCCGCGCTGATTATAATAGTCAAGATAGTCGTACCCGGCGGCAAATGACGTTAAAGAGGTTTCGTTAAGTCCTACCCGCCAGCTGTCGTTGGTTGTGGTTGCATTATGATATTCACCGCCGATAATAATATAGTCCCGTTCACCAATTGCTTTCTCAAGACCCAGTGAATATTGCCAGTCTTTCTGTCCCGTTGAATACCCCAACAATCCATGCATGCGGATATTAGGAATATCAAGCCAGTCGCCATCATCGTACCACTGCATACGCTCTTCTCGATATCCCAGGAATAATGAATTAACCCTGTTGAAATGGATCATGGGTAGATGAGGATATACAGCATACAGAGGATTCGAATTATAAGGACCTGCCTCAAACACCCCCTCAAAATCCAACCCTTCTGCATTTAAATCTGTAAAGACATGATCATTGGTCTCAGAGTGGTTTTCGTCTTTATCTTCATCTGATCCCCCGAAGAACTTTTTGATAGGGTCATTAAAATAGGGATCATTTTTGAACGGATCTTGGGTCTTTTTAGAATCACTTGATGACTGTGCCTGAACGAAACCACAAAATCCTACTATGAAACAAATGGTTAATATAAAGCTACGCATTAGTTTCCTCATCTTTATTTGTTAAAAAGTCTGTAGATATTACGTAATCAAATGATCAAAAGTTACAGCTATTGTTTGGCTTTCATTACTAATACCGTAATGTCATCCTCCTGATCTTTTGAGCCTGACCACTGGTCTTTTAATTTCGTTATTTGGGTTAAAATATCAGATGCTGAAGAATCAACCGTTTCCTTTATTGTACGTTTAATACGCTCTAAACCAAGCTGTTCACGGTCTTCATTAAAGAGTTCCATCAAACCATCCGACATCAACACTAATGTATCTCCTTCTTGTACCTGGAACTGCTTATTTTTATAGGGATATTTGACTTTGCTTCCCAGAGGCATCCCCTTCAGCAAAATCTCCTCTAATCTATTTTCTTTACCCCGATACCAAAGACAGGGTGGCATCCCCGCTGAGGTAATCTGTACCGTATCATCCTTGCATTTCATGAGCATCAAACCCATGTACATCATATGCAGATCCATATTGCGGATACCTGATGACATGCGTTCAATAATGCCCAAATTATCATGGTCATTGGCCAACGTATGAAAGTAACTCTTCGCTGTTGCTACCATGATTCCCGCTTTCATTCCATGCCCGGTAGCATCTCCTAAAGCAACGGTAAGAGTTCCGTCATTAGATATACTAAAGTCGTAATAATCGCCCCCTACCTCTTGTGCTGTTTCCATAAATACGGCGATATCCCATTTTTCAGTTTGCGGAATCTGTTTGGGCAGCATCGAAAGCTGAAGCGTTCGGGCTTTTTCTAACTCTTGGGATTTTCGTTCATTTTCAGCTTCCAAGAGTTTCCGCTCAAGTTCTTTTTGCTTATTTATTCGTTCCTGTTTGAGGGATTTTTCAGATAGGCGTTGTACCTCTTTAAGCTTTTCTTTGAGATGTTGTTGAGTCTGCGCAAAATCGCGTGACAAATATATCGACATAGAAAGAATTAGCACCGACGATCCCACAATATTTCCCCAAACCGGGTCGCCAGTAGCAATATCAAGATTGGTTAAGACAGTATAAAAAATACCACCCGCAAAACCGGCAAGACCGCCCCCAATAATTAAAACCCCTTTTTTATTATTGGAGAAAAGCTTTGTCAATACTCTTGATATTTCAACCAATGTTATCAGCACAAATAATTCACGAAAAAGACTGAGTTCCCCGGCATTAAACCAAGTGCCAACAGCCAGTAAGAGTCCAACCCCCAAAAATACCCAGAACTGCCTTGGAGTTTGGTCAGATAATAGACTGTAAGAAAAACGTAATGCATAAATCACTGACAGTAACCATGATACCAGGGAAAATCGGAAAAGAGTTATTGCCATTAACGGAGACTCTGAATAGTTACTTTTTACCAAGGAATAGGTTAATGCAGCAAGAAAAAAAGTAAATATTGCAAAATATAAGTGCTGTTTTTCTGACGGATAGAATACATATAACAAAAAATGGATCACGGTAAATGCTATCAACCCCCCGGCAAAAAACAATTGCCACCATGGTGAATTTATTGTTGACTCAATAGTAGCATCAATAGCGTGTTCTAAATCACCTATCAGAAAACGAAATCCTGCGGTGCTATTATACTCTTCAAAAGTTGAAGCCTCGTAATTAGCAAAACGAACAGCTAATACATGACGAGCCGTATCCGGTATTATTAAGGGGCGAGGTTTATTATCTCGCTTTGGGATATTTTTTTCTGGATATGTTGACACCTCCCCAATTTCATAGAGCAACTGTCCGTCTAAGTATATTTCTGAGGCCCCATTATGCTGTTCCATTATCAATGCCAAGGGATGGTTAACGAGTGAACTGTCGACTTTAAAATGAAAGCGGAACCACCCAATTCCATTCCAGTCAATAAGCCCGAGTTCAGAAGATCCCAAATAGGTACTGGCCTTTTGCCATGTTGTATCGGTAAAAGACGGTGATGCCCACTCTTCGTTATCTCCCGATTTAAATAACCAACTGTCTGTAATATAAATGATCTTTTCATCTGTACTAATGTCAGACTGACTGATTTCTACGACATTATCAGAAGTTTGAGCATAGCTCTTATGCGAAGATAAAAGCATAAAAACTGATAGCACGACTACTCCCAAACAGTAAATATGTGGAACGAAATCCCTCAAAAGAGTGCCCTTATTATTTAATTTCTAACATAATTTTTCCGGCATATGTGCGAAGCTCTATTGGCGGACCAGAATCTCCATAGCGACCCTTTATATGATCCGTTTCTATTTGTCCATCTACTTCATCTGATTCAGCGAATTGTATTTTAGATCCTCTTAGCATCAACTGATAACCAGTTCTATTCGGGACCTCAACATCTATATCACCCGCTGTAGTCTCCAGATTAATTCCTTTACCAACACGAATAAATCTAGCACTAATATCTCCGTTTTTAACGCGGCCGAGCATGGTCCCGGATATACGTTCAGATAATATATTCCCCTCTTTCGTCCGCAAGCGAAATTCTCCACTGCTACGGTCAATCCTAATATCGCCACTTTCTGACTGAGCATAAATAGTACCTTGACTATCTTTAATCTCAATATTGCCTGCCGAAGTATACCCTTTAAACTGTCCACTGGCATCAGTTACACTAATATGTCCCCCTCCTGTTTTAACCATCTGCTGGCCATGCACTTCAGCCAAAGAGATATCACCGGAAAGGGTCTTTAATTCAGAAGACATTGACTCAGGTACATATATTTTAAATGAAAAGCTAATACTCCCGCTAAAAAGCCCAGTATCTCTTTTTTTACGTTCAACAGAAGCAACAATTTCATTATCTCTTTTAAGTATTGTGATTCTGAAATTGTCAAGGTTGTTAGCATTAGACCAAAAGGAAAATCCCCTGTCTACATACAGCTCAACTGTCACCTGATCTATGGAAGAAGATGGGAGAACATCAATATTACCATTAGCTGTAAATGCTTTTAATGCTCCTGCCCCCGAAATGGAAAACTCCTTCGTAATGTAAGGTTTACTAGTGCTCGGTCGTCCATTTTCTGTGGTAGTAATTGAATCTACAACTCCACCATTAAATGAATAGGTTGGTATCACAAAGAAAAGGTAAATGGCCAAAAAACAACCTAACCGCCTTATAAATGTAGTAGCAATATTCAGCACAGCTATTTTCCAAGGTTTAAAATTAACTAAAGTCTTTAAAGCATACGGACTTCGTTAAGTGCATGTTACAAACGAAATTACAAAAGAGTTGCTAAACTAAAGATGACAGATTTCATATGCAGAAAATATTTCTAAGGAGGCAACCCTTTACCCTCAAATATTGTACAGTTAAGTAGAGAATAGTCATATGAGCTTAATTACACTAAAACCCGGGTTTGATTAAAGAAATAATAAAAGGCTGTCAGAAACGACGCCGTAAAAGCCAGAAAAAGCTCTACCGGATGTTCTATGCCTATGGTATGAGTATTACGTTGAGGTACGCCGATTCACGGGGACAAGCGGCCGAAATACTTAACGATTCCTTTATGAAAGTCTTTAACAACATTAGTTCATACGACACTAAAAGGCCCTTCAAACCCTGGCTTCGCAGAATTATCGTTAATACCTCCATTAATCACTACCACAAACATAAAAAGGACCGTCAACTGGTAGAGCTAGATCTTGTTAAACATAAGATGAGTCAAAGACCAGAAATATTAAGTGGTATATCCTATGATGAGGTTGTAGATATGGTACAACAACTTTCTCCTGCATATCGCACCGTATTTAACCTGCACGTTATCGAGGGGTTCAAACATAAAGAAATTGCTGATATGCTGGATATCACTGTAGGTACTTCAAAATCTAATTTGTCTAAAGCCAAGAAAAATCTACAGTCGATTGTTGAAAAGAATTTTAGTCAATAAAGTGTTATGAGTAAACAAAACAATAATAATAGTGATCCTTTGGAAGATTTTTTCAGGAAAAAATCCCAGGATTACAATATCGAATACCGCGAAGAAGACTGGGAAAAATTGGAAGCACGTCTCGATAAAGCGGACCAAATTCACCAACAACGACGAAATCGGTGGATTGCAGCTGCCGTAATTGCCTTGTTATTTGCTGTGCTAAGCTACATAACGTACGACCAACAGGTGAAAATAAATAAACTGACTAATCAGCTAAATAGTAAAGAGCAGCTATCTCCCCCTGGCAAGTCACCTTCTGGCGAAGGTCCTAATACTGTAAAAGATGAGAAACATCACAATCAGATAGTCGAAGAGCATGAACAACCAACGAATCCCCCTCCAACAACTGAGAAGAAGCAACTAAAATCACAAGATGGGTTGGCTCTTGATGATGAACAGAAAAGCAAAAAAACGGACCAGACTAATAAGCAAAAACTAGCTATATCAGCTAAAGATTTTGCAGAGAAAGATCCGCAGGTTGCTAAAATTTCTACAGGTTTTAATGATCTTTCGCTCTCAATTTCAACTATTGAGCCTATCAGTTCTAACACCATGACACATAAAAGATCATCAAACCAGGCCAGCAGCCCTAACCTACAGAACTCACGGCAATCATCTCGATTTACGTTTGGTTTTCTGGCGGGTCCTGACCTAAGTACCGTGGGATCAATATCCAATTTTCACAGTCCCGGCTATAAACTTGGGGCATCGATAGAATACGATATCACACAGAATCTGGCTGTCTCTGTGGGTATTCAGCGAACAACAGTACATTATCGGGCTAGTGGTAATCAATATTCACCTCCGCAGGGATACTGGTCTTATGGAGTTGTACCAAATGAAACGGTAGGTACCTGTATCCTGCTTGATATCCCGGTCAACGTGAAATATAACTTCATGTTTTTTAAAAATTCACGACTCTATGCTTCAGCCGGACTTTCATCCTATATCATGCTCGATGAAGATTATCAGTTCAATTATACAAACTATCAACCTGGTCTAAAAAAGCGCTGGCACCAACGAACCGGCACTGTTCACTGGATAAGCAATGCTACTCTTTCTGTAGGTTATGAGCTTGATTTTACGGATAAACTGAGCTTAAGAGCCCAACCATTTGTTAAAGTTCCCCTCAAAAAGGTGGGGTGGGCAAATGTCAGTCTCTATTCGCTGGGCAGTATGTTCTCTATTAATTATAAAATTAATTAACCCCAATCTGTTATGAGAGTAATTACGTAGTATGTTATCTAATGATAGTTTAAATTTTCAAATATTAATGCAAGGTAATAATCATGCGTCATTCTAAAATCACACAAAGATACCTTCGACCAATAATCATTTGTGCACTCGGACTTTTTCTCATTTCGTGTAGTAGTTCTACAGGACCACAAGATGATGATGATAATAATCCTCCGCCCGATGATCCTGATCGGCTTGTTAGCTATTCTGAGGATATCCAGCCCATATTTAGCGGCAACTGCGCAACCAGCGGATGCCATGATGCTGGATCGCAAAAAAGTGGCGTAAACTTGAGCTCCTATAATGCGGCCTTAAACAGTACAGGAAATCAATATGGAAAAAAGGTCATAGATCCAGGCAGTCCTGATAACAGTCCGCTGATGGATAAAATTGAAGATAATCCGGATGAAGGAAGCCGTATGCCCCCAAATGGGAGTGCACTTGCCCAAGCTGAGATAGACTCAATCAGGGCATGGATTGAAGATGATGCTCCCGACAATTAAAAAACTATTGTTATGAATATATCTGATCCCCCTGTGAAAAAGTTATATTACATTTTTGCCGGACTGTTTCTACTCCTGCTTGTGCCAAACGAAGGTATAAGCCAGAGCTACTTAACCAAATCGGGACATGTAGAATTTGACTCTTCTGTACCTCTCCATTCTTTTACGGGTGTCTCAGACCGGCTTGTGGGTAAAATAGACCTACAAAATTCTACAATCGATTTCTATGTGGATGTACACACCATAGAAACGGGAATCGGCAAACGGGATCGGGATATGTTAGAAACACTCGATGCTGAGAACCACCCTTTTGCAGAGTTCTATGGCAAATTAGTTTCTGACTTTAATCCCCAAAACAGCCAACCTCAAAATGTAACCGTTGAGGGTGAGTTTACTGTACATGGGGTTTCACAACCGTTAACAATCAACGGAACACTTCAAAAAAACAGCAACGGCCTACATGTAGAAGCCAGCTGGACCCTTAATATGAAAGACTATAACATCAAACCACCAGGAATTCTATTTTACCGGGTGAGCGAAAAAATTGATGTCTCTATTTCTGCAACATTACCACCGAAAACAAAAACCAAATAATTTATGAGATTTTTAAAAGAAATTATTCTGTTCGTCTTATTTTTGCTTTTCATATCTGTAAGGGGCAATGCCCAAATGGAGCGTCAACGAGCAAATGTAACAGAACCGGTAGAAACGTTTTGGACTCCTACCCTGATTTCACAAACTACAACAGAAACTCTGCAAGCACGGAATCTCAATTCCACCATCATGCACAGTTTCGGTATTGCAACAACTAATGCAATACAAAATTTCTTTGGGCTAGATAATATTCAAAATGTCCGTTTGGGATTAGATTATGGAATAACCGATCAGTGGGCTGTAGGAATTGGGCGCTCTTCCCGATTCAATGTAGTTGACATACGTACTAAATATGCTATCATGCAACAAACTACAGATAACTCAAAACCTCTGAGTGTTGCCCTCAAGGGAGATTTGGGCATTATTACCCAAGAAAACAGGCAACCTTTCAAAGATGATGTCAGTATCCTACTATCAGCAATTGTTTCTAAGAAATTTAATCAAACTCTTAGTCTACAGTTATCCCCGATGTATGGATATTATAGCTCTGTGGGCGCAGGGCAAGAGAATCATCTCTTCTCTTTGGGGGTGGGCTCTCGTATTACCCTTTCGGAACGTTATTCCCTTATTGCTGAATACTACCCAGTCATTGGTAAACGAAATAGTGATACTAATAACGCTTTTTCACTGGGTTTAAATATTCAAACCGGCGGCCATGTTTTTCAGTTATTCTTCGCCTCTACACGTTGGCATCTTGAACAATATGTTATTGCTAACAATAGAGAGCAGTTTTGGGCCGGTGACTTTCGATTCGGTTTCAATGTTAACCGTATATTTGGCCTCTAATCAAGAAGGGCAACTACATCTTGTGCAACACCTCTATTGTACTCAAAGGCTAAATTTTTGTAGTTAATAATATCCACAATGGTACCAATACCACAAAGACCAACTGTTAAAAGATAAAGAATACCCATACCAATCTGGCCAATAATAAAACGATGCACACCAGCTGCTCCAAAAAAACCAACAAGAGCAGTAAATAAAATAATCTGAGGTTCTTTGCGGCGGGCTCTATAAACGCGGGCAAAACGCTGTGCTCGTTCATCATCCATCGACGATAAAAGCTTAGCAATATATGCTCCTTCATCGCCCTCTAATTCAGGTAAATAATCAATCATTCGAGCCATAATAACTGTTGTTTGTTTCGTTAGGTGTGACTTTAGTATATATCAAATATCCTATTCTTCCAATTAAAATAATAATAGCAAACGGGCCTAATATATTTGACTGCATGGCATTATCGATATTTCCATCAAAAGTATAAGCGATAGAATGCCCCAACCCATCACCCGGACAAAACGAAATTCCGAGCTGCTCAAAAACACATAATCCGGGTCCGTTTGCTATTTCAGGATCCATAAAAGCAAGTAAAAGTAAGCCCGCGGTAAAAGCGGCTATTTCAAAGTAATTTTTAAAAAGATATTTGAGCTGTTCTTTCATAGCTTTTTAAGCTTACGCTTTGGGCTCTTTCAATGTTTCATATTTATTTATCCAACGCTCGGGGGAAAATATATGAAATACTCAAACTCAAGCTATTATAGCGATATATCTTGCTTGTAGAAAGATATCCATTCAACGAAAGACTCCAATAATCATTAACCTGGGCTTTAACGGTTCCCGTGGCAGCTAAAAAGGTGCCATCCCTGTTACTATGTTTTCCCAGAATCTCGATTCGACTTGTAAAGGACGGATCAGTACGCTCATTTTTATAATTCAAGTCTATTCCCACTCCTTTTACGAAAAGATTGTCAGGTGTATAGTATGGTACTCCCCTAAGATAACCTACCTTTGAATTAGCATACGAGATATCTGCCAGCGGTCGTATCCCAGCCAAGTCATTTGCAAACGGAATTTCATAATAAAGCTTCAACAGCCCTTCATAGGAATAGTTATTGTCACTGTACCAATTCGCATTCAGTGAAAGAGTTGTCTGGAAACGGTTACTAATCCAGTAATCTTCCCGATAGATAGCCCCTTTTATTTTATTGATATCCTGCTGTAATCCCGAATTAGTAAATACCGGCTGAAACTCCAGATCAATAGAGGTATACGTAGAATCTTCTGCGAACCAATATCCTGCCTGTAAACCCGGTTTAATAGCATTGTTTTCACTATATATTCCACCTCCTATTTTTAATTGACTGGCTTGACTATTAAAACTCTTTCGCCACTGATATTTAACATTATATAAATAGTCTAATCTATTGTTATTTAATGTCTTAGAACTTACGTATCGATCATTTAGAGATACCTTATGAATAACATTTCTCCGATCACCCCATTCTCCGAAAAGGCCTAGTGACCCAGTGTTATTATCAAAGTTATCGGATGTAAATGATGCTTCAGACCCAGCTCGAAACCCTTCATTCTTTCGATAGTTATCTGATATTGATTGGGCTAAACTATCAGAAAAGAAAGCAGGATATTGCCTGTAGAAAGACTTTTGCTTTTCATATCCCATATAACCGACTTCATTGTGTACCAGCTGCCGACTCTGTTGTGAAGCTTTATTCTTAGTAAAAAGGGGATACAGCGTACTATATCCCTTATCCCTGAACTCTGCATAGATAAGCTGTTGCCCAACGTATGTACGCAGTGAATCGTTTTCCGGTGATTGTTCCAGGTATTGAGTGCTACGATCTATAAATGCTTTATACCGCTGTTGCTGCATCAACCACCCGAGCTCTGTTTCTTTAGCAATACTATCAGTTTTTTGCGCCCACATGCCGGCCCGGGTCAACTGGTTTTTCTCTGCATATCGATACGCAATCTGGTCGGCATATGTATCTAACTGCTCCTCAACAAAGGCTGAATCCGGAAAAGACTGTAATAATGTAATGGTCTGATCTGCATCGGCGTAAAAAATTGATTGTTCAATGGCGTAACCGTACAATGAATCAGAATTGGGATTCAGCTCAATTAATTCTTTAATATATTTTTTCCGCTTTTCCCATGTATCGGACTCTTGCAACAACGTTTTTAGTAGTTCAGGATCATCAGGTGACAGATTATAGGCCCTTTGCAACCATTGGTCCTGAAACTTTTGATCCGGTATCCCAAACCGATCAGTAACCATATCTTTAAACTTCAGTATTGATGAATCCCGGTACTTTTCCCAAAGCTTTTCTGTAAACGTATACGCCCGATCAGCAGCTCCCTCCCATCCGTAGTACTTCAGTAACCTGGCAATATCCTTCGTATACCAATTCCCATCATTCATCAACTGCCGTTCTAATACGGTAATCGCTAATGGTGTTCTATCAAATTCAATAGCCAAAGAAATAACCTTTTCTTTTAGCTTGCGATTATTGGGCTTATTACTATAAGCTGCTAATGCCTTATCCAAACGTTCATCTCTCCACTGCTGAGTCTCTTCTATTTCGTCGGCGGGAGGATTCAAATACTCCTCATACTCCTTCTTTATATTAGAGACGAGTTGCTCCCTGTTGGTACTGTCCCCGGACTCTAAGACAGGCATTTCAAGGGTATCAGCAGTTGTTTTAAACTGATATAAGACCCCATCCCACAATGGCGAGCGTTCAAATGTTATGTTTGAAGCAGCCAATGCATTCTCTACGGTAGATTGGTTCTCTTCACTCACATAACTAAACCAATATTGTACCTTATTTTTGGCAAACCTCCGGTCCAGGGGAAGGGTTGAAACCTTTAACACATTATCTGAAAATTCATATCGACTATATGTATTCAACCAACGTTGTGCAATCGGAGCCGCATCTTTTACAGCTCGAAACCTGGAAAGAGGGTATCGCTCCAGGGTTTCATCCAAACGACGTTTAAACACCTCATATAATCCAAAATCATACTCTTCATTACTGTGCCACCCCAATCCCCGTGGATTTCTACTGCGGAACTTATCGTAAGAGCGTTTTTTTACTTGGAATACATCATCAGGATGGACAAAATGGGTCCATATACCGGTAATAAGAAAGAGATTATTCTGATTAAAATTGGATGCATCGCTATTCACATAACCACTTGTTATTCGGGGGTAATCAAAGAGCTCAGGTGCAAAGGGTTCCGGTCCGAACTCACGATCGCCCCCTTCCTCAAAGCTACCCAGGTAGATTGAACTCATATATTTGACACTCGGCAACGTCAGAGAAACAGCTTGTAACCCCAATGAATCAATATTATTGGTCGGCGGTACATACGATACGGGAAAATCTCCCAGATTATCTATCCGCCAGCGCTTTTTTACGGCCTGGAGAGAGGCCTGCATAAACTGAATATTATCCCAATCCTCTTTCCAAAGAGAAAAGTGGTTATACCCATGCAATCCCAGTTCGTGGCGGGAGTCACGAATATCACGGGCGATCCAGGCACTGGCATTCTGCTGTTCTCCGTCAACCATTAACTTCCCGAATTTCCACTCTTTAAAATCGAAAGGCGGTACAACAACTGCATTGTAGTTAAACGCTATTACCGCTGTATAGTCCATATCATAGTTATTAGCCAACTCCTTCATCTCCGGCCACCATATACGTGCTACAAAATCAGCATGTGTTGTATCATATTCCTCATCTACAGGTTCTAACTTTTCGTTATACAGCGGGGCCGGGAAGTCATCCAAAAATATGGTACTTACATTTGCAACCCGGTAGGGTATGCCTTCTAGGGCTTTTAATCCTGTAGAAAACAATAATCCCCTGTAGCTTTTATCCGTCATTACCGTAGTATTAAAGTAGATAGCGCGCCCTTTCCCTACCTCTCTTTCTATAATAGCGGGATAATCCCGATCGGATGATGCTGTGGCCAACACCGCCTTTTCATCAACGAAGTATTCCCCACCAAAACCATTATGAATAAAGGTAGCCCTGTTTTGATATTGCTCACCTTTGTAATGGGGAAAGATATGTTCCTGAAATACAAACCCTTCGGCTTGTTTATTCAGCTGTGGATCGGTTCTTGGATCGATACCGGTAAAATATTGAAACCGTTCATCGTACAGGGGAGTTAATATTACTATCTCTCCCCCTTCGGCCACAAACTGCAGTAGTCGTTCAACTTCCTGATCCTCGATCTGTTCAACACGATCCGTTGTAAGATATAATAGCTTTATGGATTCCGGGATTGTTAATTGCGAAGCTCCCAAAGTAAAATCAAAGGTTTGGTAGGGTATTTTAGCATACTCCAATGCATGGGTTACATTGGAATTAATTGAGATGGAGGATGAATCAAACCGGTTTTTTACGACCATTGCCAATGGCTCCGACTCCTCAAAGTTCGGTATTTCCGTTTTCGAGTCCGATGAACATCCCCATCGGCAGCCACTTATAGTAGCTACAATCAAAATAACGGCACACAAATGAGGGCCTAGCCTATTCATCAAACATTGTATTTCTTTTTCCTGGGTAAATATGAAACAAAATATCTTTCACTTTTGATTCGGTGGGACGATTTATGATTTCGTACACCCTTGTAGAAGGCCCATCATAAAAAACACTGACCTTTCTGTCAGGCAATTTTTCAAAATCTGCCAGCCACTGCTCTAAATCACGCATTACTGCCGGTGAATCGTATAAAATACCCTGCTGAATATTTCCATAAGGGGCTTTTTCTGTAAACACAAATATTGAGGCCGGGGGTACCACCTCAACAGACGTTGAGGTTAACTGTTGTTGGTACAACGAGTCGATAGCGCCGTATTCATCAAGAAAATATTCATAATCCATATAAAAGTGCCTGTTTTTGGCCTGTATCCTCTGTACTTCGGGCCCCACCGTAGCATAAGAGTACGGTAATCGCTCATCAATAACCTGGTAATAGGCTTCAAAAAAACCATTGGGCATGGTAGAAGGTAATACTCTACTTACTCTAATCCCACCCTGCAAGTAGATTAGGCTTGCGATCATCCCCACTAATAACACCCATGATATACTATAAACGGTGGATTCTGCAAGGTTGATCAATCGATCACATATCTCAAAAACTACTGCTATCATTAAACATGCCAGAACCCCTATCATGAGGGCATATAGCTCGTTCAGTTGGGCCGTATCAAGCCAAAAGAGTGCCGCAAAATCAAGCACCGGGGTATATCGTAAGGCGATAACAATAAAAACCAGTACGAAAATGATTTCATCGCGAACCGAAGAACTATCTTTTAAGAAATAATCAATGATATAATAGCCCAATAGTCCACCCGCAATCATTATGTACACCTTACTTAGCTCCTGAATGGGAGAGATCAATTCCGGGAAATAGCTGTAGGCCTGAATGTCGTAAAGTTGAGATAATAAAAAGGATTGGGGCTCGGTGCCCTGAAAGTAGCCATAGATGATAAATGGCAACAAAATGATAATTACCAAGCTTACCAGATATAAGGAAAGCCTCAAAAAGGATTTAAAATATCTTCTTCGGGGCAAGGTCAATAATCCCAGAAATGAAAGGGGTAAGAGTATAACAAAGGCAACAAACAAATTAGTAAATCCCGTTGCTATAAAGCCAGAAAAGATGTAGAACCATGGACTTTTATAGGTGGCCCGGAGGTTTCGGATAAAAATAGTGAGCGTTGGCAATGCAAAACAAAGAGCTAAATCAACGCTACTGGCTTCTACCTGTTGATCTAAAGAAACAGGTAAGAATAACATTGGAACTACAGCATACAGTGACATCCCAATAATGGGTGCAAAGGGATACCTGTTTTTAGTGATGTCCCGGGAAATCCAATAGACAATAATACACAGGAAAAAACTTGTGAGTGCACCCAGCAGATGCAATATCATTTCCGGGCTTACCTGCGTTAACATACTAAAAACGCTGACCAAGGAATGCATCCCACCCGGCACAGGGGCCTCGGTGAAATAGTTCTGCAACCTCATTTCCTTGATGCGATTAAGCTGATCAAACCACCCCCGGCTAAAAGGAGAAGCATTTTGCAGGGCCGGATACATCCGAATAAGACCACCTGCAAGGGCGATACCAAACACCAAAAACCAATGCCCTCCCTCACTGACCTCAATGGTGAATATATTTTTTACCTTCGCCTTAAGAACCTGCCAATAAGAGTTTTGATCGTCTTCAATTACTTGCACCTGCCTGATGAGGGATTGCAGTTCCCAATTTTGAATATACTCACTTAGGCTGTTGGCATCACTACGATACAGGTGCACAATAAACGGAACCAGCAGTAACATGACTGCCAAGCTTATAAAATCATATATGTGAAATATGGTGAGAATAAAAACCGAAATAATAATCCCC
Organism: Fodinibius halophilus; assembly: GCF_011059105.1. Taxonomy (GTDB): domain Bacteria; phylum Bacteroidota; class Rhodothermia; order Balneolales; family Balneolaceae; genus Fodinibius; species Fodinibius halophilus. Next base: position 29,159 of record NZ_JAALLS010000006.1, read on the forward strand.
CCTCCGAGTCCAATCCATGAATAGATAAGCTTTTCAATATTGGGCAGTGTTTTAGTGTGGGATAAAAAAAGTGGGGCGATAAAACCAAACAGCAACACGAATGCAATTACAATGCGCCCTGCTGCAAATAAAGCTTCTACCACATATGGCAACTGAGTAAATACGTCCACAAGAATCAGTTTTTATTAGGCTACCCACCAATTATTGCTGCGTGCTGGATATACCCTTTGAGATATCGTTTAACTCTATTGTACTTATAAAATAAGGCATGCCTAATGTATCTAATCTATTTCGTGCCATTCTTTTAAGATCATTAGTTTTAGCAAAATCAACTATCAAAAACGGCAGATTATATTTTTGCTTTAACGTAGTGATTTTATCTGCTTTTTCTTGATAAGATTCTTTTGGTCGTAGATGATAATCTTTTCTTTCAAAATTATATGCAGTTGCCACATCTTCAATGAGTACTGCATCAATATATTTATGGGTTTTATCGAGCATAAACAGTCCTGCATTTTGTATAACTATAGCCTCCGGATATCGCTCTTTAATACCTGCAATTACCTCAAGCATGTATGGTTGCAGATGACTGCGTTCTGTATAAGGTGCAACATCATCAACGGTATCTAAAAACAATCCGTCGTAGCCCTTGACCATGATGTTGGGTAAAACCTTATCAAGTAGAATAGAGCGAGTTGTAGAGTCAGCCAGATTAAGGTAGGGACTGTCCCAGTTTTCATTCATCCCGATGAATCCCTGCTCCTCCATCAGAGGATAGTACCACCGATACTTATTAACCTCTCCCAATGATATGTAACCCAACAACGTATTCTCAGAGGTATTTAACGTATCAACAGCTGCTTTTGTGTAATTTTCCGGCTCTACAATTAACAGATCATATTTTGAAGCTACCTTTTCGAGAGAAGAGATATGTTCATAACTGACTGCAAACGGTTCAGGATCTAAGGATTTTCTTGCGGAATCAGTATTCTTACAAGCATCCACTAAAATAGTGATAGCACAAAAAACAATAACTAGCTGTCGTATCATTCTAGGTACCCTCACCCAATTCACAAAGGTCATTCCAGCTAAAGTCATTAAGCATTTCTACTGCTGTAGGTATCAGAATCATATCAAACTGGATATCAGCCCGCTCTATAAGCATAGATGTCAGTTCATCCAGCCAATCTTCGCCTGTTTTAGAATCGTTACCTTTATTGCTTTCGATAAACTGTGCGATAAACTCAAACAATCCAACGACTTTACCCGTCCATACAATTTCATCGCCTTCAATACCATTGGGGGTTCCCGAACCATCAACCCATTCATGGTGGGTGCTTATACCCTGCTTTATATTTTCGTTCAGCGATAAATGTCTCACAAGCTTATATCCCAGCACGGGATGTTCCAGATCTGATCCTACAGTTCGTTTTTTAGCGTTTTGACGAAGACTCAAATACCCAATATCGTGTAGTTTAGCTGTCATCAGTATATTTTCTTTTTCCTCTTCTCCCATTCCAAAATAATCACCAAACGCATTACATAGAGCCATCACCCGGTCGGTATGATGGGCCGTTTTATCTCTTTTCTGCTCAATTTCTCTGAGCATTTGATAATAAGTTTCGGTGATTCGACTGGTGATGTGTTTATTTTGATCCTGATAACGAAGTAGCTGCAACAGGGTTTCTATAATAACATCATAGTTTACCGATGATTTAAACGTCTCTTTCTGCTCTCCCTTGAGTGTAAGAACCAAAAATACACTCGGTGACAGCGTATTCAACGGCTCAATAACCAACTGATCCTCTCCATCATGCAGATCCAACTGATCTTCCAGATAGTCCGTAAGATCCTCGACACTTTCTTTATCCCCATCGAAATACTGAATATTGGCAACAAAGTTATCAGCCATATTCGCTTTTGCCACTACCTTTGGCTCGCTGAGATCGACCAAGGCCGCCGATTCCGCCCCTTTAACGCCTGTTAGGTGCCCAAGCAATACATTGGCATAGCCAGTAATTTCAAGCCCCTCAGACTCCAAAGAGCTAAGCTCTTCCTCTAATCCCCTTCCCGTTGTCTCCGTTTTGGCATCTTGTTTATCACACTCAGTCAACCATTTCGAAAGAATACGTCCAATTATAGAGAGACGCGGAATGATACCACTGGGATTCTCCACATACGGCCCCGTGCAATACATCCCACAGAATTCATCCTCATTAAAGAGGGGAATACGGTGACAGTGTCCGATGGGAAAAGAGGCCCCTCCCATCTCTTTCATCTCCTCACTGATAACTACCCTTTTCTCCAGGTTATCGAGACGGCGTTCAAATTGTGCAACCTTTTCACTTCTTTCAGTGCTGTTCAGCTTACTAAGTGAAAATTTACTTTCCAGGTTTTCAGTAAGTACCGAACGGTGCTGAAGTTTTAACTTTCCCTTTTCGTCTTTGAGATATACAAAGTGAACAGGAGCATTGTACAATATATCCATCCACTCAGCAGTTTCATGAAATTTTGGGCTATCACTTCGTGATAAATACTCAGCTGCTAAAGCCCAAAACTCCAGTTCATCTTCCAACTCAAAATCTTCAAGTGAAAAAGCGGAACCTAATCTCTTGGCAATGGTCTGTACGTAGCTTTTAACATCTTTCATAATTATAAAATCTAAAATGCAGAATAGTAGTAGTAATCTAAGTTTTGAAAAAATCTCTTGGCCATTATGCCGGATACGAGCGCAAAACAGATTGCCCCGGCCAACAAACCGATGGCAGCATATTCGAGCGCAAAAATTCGGCTACAGATATATCCGACAAAAAAGTTTGCCGCTAATCCTGCCAACATTGAATACATCGAATATTTGGGTTTATGTAAGGTGAAAAAGAATAGAGTATGCAGCAAGCCAATATTTAAAAAAATATATGATATACTGGCAATCCAGAACACCTTGGTTGTCATAGGGTTCGCAAAAAAGTCACGGATTTCCGGAATTTCATTTTCAAAAACCCGTAAACTTATTACGGAATAATAGGTAAGGGCTATTGAAACTGCGCTCACTATTAATAATAGTAATACTTGACGAAAATAAAACCTCTTGTAGAATTTATTAAACGAATTTAGTTCACTGAATTTTGCTTTCTTTTGTAACGGCACTAAGTAGTTAGAAAATGCTTCTACGCTATATTCCAGTACTGCCACGCTTAAAACAAGAGTCAATAGTGCCCAATCCATCCCCAGTTCATAGGGAGTGTTAAACCAGATAATATATGGCGGAGGTGGTGGACCGGCCGACCATGCCAGAATTCGATCCAGAAAAAGAAAGAGAAAATATCCCAATCCATAAACAAAATAGCGATAGTTAATATAATAGCGTACCTCCGGTTTGGTTAGCGACTGTTCAATATTCTCATCGGCACTAAACCGTATTTTGAGCTTAAAAAAGAGGTAGGCATAGCCATATAACATGGCTGTGGTTAATGCCATAGCCAACCACTGAGAGAGATATATGCCCATATCCATTACCTCCATATTGAATAGGACAACAAAAGTTCCAACTACAATAATTACTAATATTGGTATTTGCTGTTGCAAGGCATATAAAACACCGGATCCCAGCAGAAGCAGGCTAATCAAGACCATATAGATTAGTCCCAATAAAATCATGGCCTGGGGGTAAAAAGGGATAAGTAAATTAATTATGAAAAAGACCAAAGAAGCAATAAAAACCGTTGCAACACCCACACTCAAGATCTGTTTGGCTGCTTCAAAAGCCAAAAGATAGTTATTATTACTCTTATGGGTTGTAACAGATCTACCTAATACCTGGATAAATCCACCGGTAATTACAAAGGCGGTAATAGTACCAAAAGCAACAACAGTGGCCTGGGCTTCATTGAACTCCAACCATGCCCATAATGAATATCTGAAAATAATAACCGCTGCAATCTGGCTCAGCATGGGCAACGAAAAGAGTAATCCCTTACCATAATAAAAGCAAAAGAATTTTAGCTGCTCCCAAAAACCGGTCGTTCCTATCTTTGCATCCAGTTCCTCATCTACTTCTTCCTCACTTTGCCGCGCTTCCTTTTTCAGTTCGTCATAAATTTCATCGGCAAGCTCAAATATAGAATCATAACCGAAATCTTGCTTTACATCTACCTCGCGAACCCCGATAGATTCAATTGTTGCAGCTACTGCCCGGGTGCTTAGCGGATTACCAAGCAGATCTTTAACCTCCTTTTTGAGCTCATCAACCGAATCAATGGTTGCGCTTTCTATGTCGGGGGATTCAGCCATATTCCACAACCTCCTCTAATAATCTATTCACAGAAGGCAATTGCACCTCATTATATTTGGGAATATGCTTTTGTTCATGAAAAGACTGGTAGAGATTGCGATAGTTTGTTACAGATTTCGAAATGGTGTACTTGAGCAGTACTCTTGACCGGGCCTTTTGCCCAAGTTCTATTCGAAGGTCATCATCTTCTAAAAGTTTTATAACTCCATCTGCTAAATCCCTGGCATTTCTAGGTTTACACAAAACGCCGCATCCCTCAACTGCTTCTCTTACCCCCCCCACATCGGTTGCCACCACAGGACGTGAACAGCTCATAGATTCTAGCACCGTGTATGGAAACCCTTCTGATATTGAGCTTAAAATTGATATATCTCCCTCGTTAAATATTTTACTGGGGGTATCGTGATACCCTCCAAATTCAAAATGGTCTTCCAGATCCAGTTCTTCAACCAAGTCTTTGCACTTCTGTACATAGGCCTTATCGACCTCTAAACTACCATAAATAATATATTGGACATTCGGCACATCGCGACGAACAAGCTCACAAGATCGAATCATCGTTTCAATATCTTTCAACGGAAACACATGTGCCACGGCAACAACGGTAGGGCGATCCCGGGTATGCTTTGGCTTTTCTTTCGGCCTGAAGAGATCAGCATCTACCCCATTATAGATAGGCCTGATGCGATTTTCTGTAGCTTCATATTTCTTCTCCCATTTTGCATTGATGGACGTTACCGGGGCAATACGGTCTGCAAAGTGATAAACTGTTCGCGTTATAAATGTAGCCATATTTATCAACAACCTTTTCGAAAAGTAAGAGATATCTGCTTGGCTAACATTGATTAAACGCTCGCGAATGTATACCCCATGATCGGTGACCACCATGGGGGTACCATATTCAAATTTTGCTGCGATAGAAGAAATAGCCGGAAAACCCGCCATTGTCGCATGCGTAGCACTTACCTCCGGTATATCTACTGCCAATGGCATCATGAAGTGATAGATCCAACGCATACCGAAAGTCACATCCAGCACTTTTGGATGTTCACTCGGGCTATAATCACCCATCTCCTCAAAATGTTGTTTGAGCCGTTGTTTAAATATTTTCCATAATAACGGGTGCCCAAGGGTCTTTTTATAATCGTACCGTTGAAAAAACTTCCAAAATCCATAAATAAGCTCTCCTGATTCCCGGGCAGATTGAAAAGGATCAAAAAGGTGATCCAAAAAACGGCGATACATCGGCAAAAAGAGCTGCTTGATAACTTCGCTTGATGTTTGTGACTTCTTTAACAGATGTTCCGAAAATGGACGACTTTCATCAAAATAACTTACAGGCTCTTCAACTCCCCACAAAGGAACATGAATAATAGATTTTATATTAGACATTCTTCGATATCGAGGCTCTACATAAGGACTTCCTGTGAGGGCCATGATAACAAAATCAATCTCATCCACTAATTCAGTACATAAAATATGGGCCCAGGTAGACACCCCTCCACCGGAATACGGATAGGAACCCTCAGTCTCGAGCAATATGGTAGGTTTAGATTTATCCATTATATAACGGGGACTCCTTTAACAACAAATCAAACACTCCGCGATATCGCTTAAAAATATTCTCCCAAGTATGCTGCTCAGCTAATAACAGGGACTTTTCACGAATATATCTTTCCCATTTATATGGACGATACCATAACTCTAACGTTTTGCGCAGCAATTTATTAGAATCTACACCTTTATTTATTATCAGGGCATATTTTTCTGTAACGTCACCTGCTTGCCATCCGATAGGCAACACTCTGCGTGCCAATGCCTCAAATAGTACCAATGGCTGTGATTCATTATGGCTCGTTATGCATAGGGCATCCATTTCATCAATATAATTCTCAGTAGATTGATTCCAGATGAGTTCTAATTCGGAATATTGCTTACTTTTTTTCTTCACCCCCCCTGCTAATTCCGGTTCATTAGCGTCGCAGCAGAGCATAAGAAACTGTATATCAGCAATCTCCATCTGGCGAGCGGCATCGACCAACTCAAAGAACTTCATAGGATTCTTCATTTCAGCGCATCGCCCTACCCATCCTATTGTCAGGGGGTCCTGATGGCTTTTGTGCTCTTTTAACCAACTCGCTGGAATCCCGTTGGGAATATACATCACATCATCTGCCCCCATATTCTGTTGTTCCGTAATATTGCACTCTGAAACAGAAACAGTAATATCAGCTGCGAGATAGATATCCCTCGCCATGCTTTTAAACATTTGTACGTACTGTTCCTTCTTTCCCCTGTTATCGGGAATTTTATATCCACACTCCAGTGCAACGGCCCCCATATCAACCTCCTTCCAATAGAGGGCGTGTTCGGTAAGCAAAAGAGGTTTATTGGTATCTTCAGCCCACTCTTTTCCCAACCAGCCGGCAAAACCGGTATTAGCGATATGTACAAAATCACATTGATTTACCAGCCGACTCGTTTTTTCCCTTAGCCGGTTTTTCCACCGGTACGACTCAACCTGCCAGTCTTTCCGCAAATCCGGGGGCGGAATACGACAAAAGGAATGCACATGCTCCGGAATTTGATATAATGCTTCTGAGACCTGGGCATTTAGATACTGGTCTGTTGCAACCTGCAGAATATGAAAGTTCTGGTTTGGGCAGTTTTGAATATATTGGTGAACCCATTCGCTCACGCCCCCCCGGTACCAAGGATAAGTTCCTTCTATAACCAATAATATATCCGTGTTGCTCATAAATAAGGCCCACTGTAAATGAAAAAGCTACGACTTGGAATGCATTCGCCATAAAACAGAACCAGTTTGAACTAACAACCGGGAAACCATTTGATACTCTTCGGTGGTAAACAATTTGTTTCTTTTTAAAACGAATAGCCCAAACATCTCTGCATCTTCTGGCACTTTCATTTTATTCATCAGTAGCCTTTTTTCATCCGCAGCAAAAAGGGGAACCGTAATCTCAGAGGAGAGATCATATTTTTTTGAATATTCCTGCATAATTCCCTCTCCTTCTCCAAACACATTATTTGAAAGATAGGCCTCCCCTTCACTTTGTAATCTTATAAATGTCTCTTCATTCAGCAGATCCTTAGAAAAGTCATATCCATTGGGAGAATAATTATATAAATCACAAATAAGTTGGGGAACGCCATCTCCCGTTATTTCACAGAAAGCGATATAATCTAAATTGAACTGCTCAAAAATATCGCGGCAAAGATCCTTAACAAGCGTCTGAAAGTCGCTATTCCGGGCATCAGACATAATTTTTTTGATTAATCTATTCTTCCGTTGTACCAGATCACCCACTTCCGGAACAACTACATTAGTAATCAGTTGTAGTTTTATGGTCTCGAGCAATTCATCGTGATTATTAATGACTTCAGATTTGTTAATTACTTCAGCTGCCCCATAATCCAAAGCCTTCTTCTTTTTCTCTTCTGTAGGCAAATTACTCATTACTAACACCGGAATCTGCTTCTTAAGCGAATCTTTTTTCAAGACCTGTACAAAATCCAGGCCATTTAACCCCGGCATATATATATCAGCAATTACAAGGTTTATCGGTTCTTTCGATAAAATATCGATACCTTCTTGTGCATCGTAGACATGAATTACCTTATAATCATCGGATAAAACTTTATCGATGAAAATATGCATTGGTTTATCATCATCGATTACTAATATTTGATAATCCATTTTATTTATATTTTAAAACCCTTAATATTTTTTGCGTTAAAAACGCTACACTAACCCAAGTTTGTCATCTATAGACCATCTGGTTTAGCATCCTATTAATGGTACTGAACTATTAATAGTACAGTAACTACTAATAAATCGATCCAACAATATACTTATCGTCCAAATGATTGTTTTACTAAGTATAGAAAATTTTAATAAACTTTTTATTAAAGCGTTAATCTTATTCAGTATATCAGTTCTTTGCTATCACAATGCCTTTAGCCAATCAAATAAAGACAGCTTAACGGTAAAGCTAGATCCCATTACCATAACAGCAATTCAATCTACCATTAGTACAGAAGCTGCCCCACTCTCTTTCACTACGGCAATCAGGAATAACCGAGAGCTCAACCAATCGGCCTCGCTTTCGCTTAAGACCGTTACCACTCAGCTACCCGGACTTTGGGTAGGTGACCGAAATAATTACGCCCTCGGTGAAAAATTGACCATTCGAGGTATAGGATGGCGAGCAGCTTATGGCGTCCGGGGTATACAGGTTATTCTCAATGGGATTCCCCTCACTGTAGCAGATGGACAGACCATGATTAATATTGTAGATCCTGCTTTTATTCGTCGTGCTGAAGTCGTAAGAGGACCTGCAGCTACATACTGGGGAAACAGCAGCGGCGGTGTACTTTACCTTTCTACAACGCCATCACACAACAACGATTCTCACCTAAGAATGCGTACCATGGGCGGTTCTTTTGGCATGCGAAAAGCTGAAGTGGAATACTCGATCTCTAACCCCGACCATCAAATGGCGATTCATTCAAGCTATTTAACTTCTGATGGGTTCCGTAATTACAGTGGCGTTAAGATGCTTCGGTCAGGTATTACCGGAAAAACAACTTTGACATCTAAAAGTCAACTCAAATACCAAGCAGGGGCTATTTATATGCCCAAGGCTCAACATCCCAGCAGCTTAAAAAAGCAACAGGCCAAGGAAACTCCAACAATGGCCAGATCTCTCTTTGCTGATTCTGCCAAAGCCGGCAAAACCATTGGCCAGGGCCAAGCCGGACTTTCATACATTCTTAACACCCCGGCAGGACTTCTCAACATAACCGGCTATGGCATCTACAGAGATTTAAGTAATCCCCTCCCCTTTGGCATTATCACGGTTAACCGCTGGGCAGGCGGCCTCCGAGCTACTATCGATAAAAGCTGGGAAAACCTTGATCTGCAAATGGGGCTCGAATCTAAATTACAAAACGATGACCGTACGGAATTCGAAAATATCGGAAACGCCCAACGCGGTACTGTTACAGTGGACCAAATTGAACGCGTATGGAATCAGGCAGCCTTTATAAATAGCACCTACTCATTAGGAAACATAAACTTCATGGGCGGTATTCGTTTTGATCGCCTAACCTTCGAGGCAGATGCCGACACAAATCAACAAGCGGGTAAACGTACTTTCCAATCACTTAGCCCCAGTATAGGAATAAGCTACACCCCCTCAACACATACCATTTTTACAAACATAAGTACCTCTTTTGAAGCTCCCACAACAACGGAATTAGTAAACCGCCCCGGTAATGGCAACGGCTTTAATCCATCCCTAAAACCTGAAAAAACATTGGGACTGGAAGTTGGCATCCGAAATACCAAAAGCAGTTCTCCAATAATTTATGATATTGCCACATACAGGCTCTGGGTTAAGGACATGCTTCTCCCTTATAAACTAAGTTCTGACGGACCTACCTACTACCGTAATCAAGGCCAAACAACTCATACGGGTGTTGAGGGACGTGTTGCAGTACAATTCAACCCCAGCTGGCAATTCAGCACAACAGCAAATGTTACCAAAGCTATTTTTAAAGATGCCTTAAACGATGATATCACCGGAAATGAAGTACCCGGGATTCCTAAATTCAGACTAAATAATAAACTTAAATGGACATCCGGAACATTTTCCGGGGACCTAACCTATATATACAATAGCGGGTATGCTGCTAATAATAAAAATAGTGCGTATAATGATCGTTACGGGGTAGTAAATATTAAGTTGAGCTATTTGCGATCGATAACAGACCATAATGTGAGGTTTCAACCATTTATAAATATTGAGAACCTGTTAAATACCCGATACAACGGTTCTGTTGTAGTTAATGCCTATAAAGGAAGATATTATGAACCTGCCCCCGGCCGAAACTGGCAATTGGGCGTATCAATAGCTTTTTAAAAGCTCCATTAGAGGCATTCAAAAAAAATTTGTAACATTTAATAGTTTTCTTCTCTTGTTTATAAGGGATAACTAATAAGGAGACGGCAAACATGCTAAAGCATCTACTGATTGTAGTATTAATTGCAGGAGGTCTATATTACTATTGGACTACCCGACCGGTAACACATGGGCCAGGTGTTGTTGCACCTGAAACGCCTGTTCAAAAAACCACCTACAATAGGGATAAAATTGACTATAAGGAGTTTACAATAATCCCTAAGGCCAAACTCAAGCTCGAAGCTCGTATTCTATCTATTCAACAATATTACTTCGACAAATACACAGATTTAACACCTACTGATGTTGTTTTTGGCTGGGGACCGATGTCTGATGAGACCAACCTTGAATCTCTGATGGTACGTCAGTCGGAACGTAGCTTTTACTGGGAGATGGCCCGCCCTCCGCTCAAACAACAAAAAATGTGGAAACATGCAGCCAACATGCATCTTATCGGATCTACCCAAAAAATTCGTGATAAAATAAGTTCACTGCGGCAGGGCCAAATCGTACAAGTAAAAGGATTTCTCGTTAATGTGAGCTCACCGGAAGGGTGGGAACTTAAAACATCTTTAACCCGAGATGACATTGGAGACGATTCCAGCGAAGTAGTTTGGATAAAGAGTCTTACAATTCTTTAATTAGGGGCGGTACAGTTCGAATCCAATTAAAGAATATTTAAATAACTTATATGTCCTGGTTTAAAGATGTAATTGTTGATATTACGGTAACTGCCACAATTATTGCTACTGTCTTAATTGAACATTCCCTGCTGTTCTGGCTTCTTTGGGGATATACCGGCCTTTTACTTTTAGTGAAACTGATTGTTCTCGTCGGCGACGATTTCCTAAACATGATGAACAAAGCTAAAACAGAAGCACCCAAGTGGTTTAGCCATTTGTTATATGCTATCAATACCGGCACCCTGGCTTACTTTCAGCAGTGGTACCTGGCCGGTGCATGGTTACTGATATGGACCTTATCTTTTATCACCCAACGAAAACTGGATCGTGGTTAAAACTACAGATGCTCCTTTAAAAGGGTACTTTCTGCCGAACTAACGTTTTTCAAAAAAAATGCCTTTCTTATTTGTGTATCTGTAGCTTCCATATATCATAGATGTTTGAAATAGTATACACTTGCTGATCTCACACCAACTCAAAGTTTAATATACAACATGATACGCTCAGTTAATTACCTTCTTTTATTGATAACAGTTGTTTCACTCGGGGCATGTAGCAGCCAAACCGGTTCTGAGATTAACTTTTCTGATAATAACGGGGACATCAGCCTGCCGGATGGTTTTAAAGCAACGGTTGTAGCCGATAGCATAGGTCAAGCCAGACATATAACAGTAAATAATAATGGCAATATTTATGTTGCCCTGCGCGAACCTCATAACGGAAATGGAGTTGTTGCTTTGGCAGATGAGGATAATGATGGCCAAGCAGACATCACGAAATACTTCGGAAATTATAGTGGTACAGGAATTCAGGTTTATAATGGCTATCTGTACTTTGGATCTAATACTGAAATCGTTCGTTACAAACTGGGTGCAGATAAGCTGGTACCCAGCGGTAATGCCGAAGTCGTTGTTGAAGGATTTCCACAGCAACGCCAACATGCTGCCAAATCCATTACATTTGATCAGGATGGCCACCTTTATGTTAACATAGGAGGACCATCAAATGCATGCCAGGAAGAGATGCGTACTCCCGGCTCTCCGGGTATGGCCCCCTGCCCTCAACTCGAAAGTCATGGCGGCATCTGGCAATTCGATGCTAACCAAACAGGACAATCGCTGCAAGAAGATGGAAAACGATATACCACCGGAATTCGCAATGCCGTAGCTCTTGATTGGAATACCCACACCGATCGTCTTTATGTAGTACAGCATGGCCGCGACCAACTGCACACCTTGTGGCCAGATTATTTTACAGCAGAACAAAATGCTGCTCTACCTGCAGAAGAGTTCTTTGAAGTGCAGGAAGGCGATAACTTTGGATGGCCCTATACTTATTATGATCAACAAAAAGAAGAAAAAATGCTCGCCCCGGAATATGGTGGGGATGGACAAACAGTAGCAGAAGAAGGAAAATATGAAGACCCCATCTTGGCTTTTCCAGGTCACTGGGCCCCTAATGATGTGCTCTTTTATGGAGGGGCACAATTTCCCGATAAATACAAAAATGGAGCATTTATTGCATTCCACGGCAGCTGGAACCGGGCACCAGAACCCCAACAGGGATATAAAGTAGTATTTGCGCCTTTTGATAATACTGAACCTACAGGTGATTATTGGGAGTTTGCCGATGGCTTTGCAGGTAAAGACAGCCTTCAGTCTCCCGGAAATGCCGAATACCGACCAATGGGATTAGCTACTTATAACGACGGCTCGTTATTAATTACAGATTCTCGAAAAGGAAAAATCTGGCGCGTTGTGTACACAGGGAACTAACCTGTATACATCACGGTTTCCAATCCATAGATTCCAATAATAACCCAACCCTTAAATAGATATCTCAACATCAAGTAACCCATGGCTTCATCATCTAAAAAAGTAATCTACGCCGCATTAATAGGAAATGGTCTAATATCAATTACGAAATTTTTTGCTGCTTTCTTTACCGGCAGTGCAGCAATGATGTCAGAAGGGATTCACTCTGTTGTTGATACCGGGAATCAGCTGTTACTCCTTTTGGGGCTTAAAAAAGCAAAGAAACCTGCTGACAAGGAATTTCCTTTCGGCCATGGTAAGGAAATATACTTTTGGAGCTTTGTGGTGGCAATAATGATTTTTGCAGTAGGAGCCGGTATCTCAATCTATGAGGGTATTCACAGCCTCTCCGATCCCCATCCGATAGAAAACCCATTAATCAATTATATTGTTCTGGGCTTAGCAATGGTTTTTGAGGGCTTTGCCTGGTATTTTGCGTGGAAAGAATTTAACGCTGCTCGCGGCGAACGCGGTTACTATGAAGCGGTCCGCAAAGAGAAAAATCCCACTACATTTGTAGTCCTTTTTGAAGATACAGCAGCAATGCTTGGGTTGGTTGTAGCATTTATTGGTATTGGGCTGGGACAAATTACCGGACTCCATTTTTTTGATGGCATAGCTTCTATTATTATTGGGCTCATACTTGGTTGTACCGCCGCTTGGCTAGCCTACGAAACAAAGGGTTTACTTATTGGAGAAAGCGCCGATAAAGAGATCATCAAAGGCATCCATGCTATAGCTTCTGATCATGACGCAATTATCAAAGTAAACGAAGCATTAACTATGCACATGGGACCAGAATACATATTGGTAAATATTAGTGTAGACTTTAGTGATTCTTTGGGGGTATCCACTTTAGAAAATGATATATCGAGGATCACGAAAGAAATAAAAACACAATTTCCACTCGTTAAACGAGTTTTTATCGAAGCCGAAGACGCCTCTGAACATTAGTATTAATCAATTTTAGTAAATCACGGTTATGTTTAATCGTTTTCTAATTCTAATAGTACTGCTTCTCTTGGCAAGTGGTATATATTCAGCTTCGGCACAAGCAGATAAAAATACTCCACCCCCTTCATCTGCTTCCCAAAAAAAGTTCTTCGACCATTTTAACTGGATCCCCGCCGATGCTAATAATGTCCACGAATTTCATATTGTCGGGGGCTATTCATTTCACTCTAGCCGAGGGTTTTGGGGAAAAATACCAAAAGGTGAACTCCAGGTTTTTGGGTTACGATACAATCGCAAAATACTAGAGCTCAATAATAAGCACCTCATTGAATATGTTACTGAGCTAAACCTATCTGTGGATTATACCTTGGTACCCACCAAGTATGATTATGGGGCAGGTCACTTTTGGGGATTCGGGGCTACCCCCTTGGGGTTTCAACTCAACTTTAATGAAATAAATACGTTACAGCCTTTCTTAAAAACGTCTACGGGCTTCATGTACTTTAGAAAACGCTTCCCCAGCGAAGAAGGAATGAGATTCAACTTTACCCTGGAATTAGGAGGTGGCGTAGAATTATTATTAACTGATAATATTTCTTTTACCCTAGGCTATAAATATCATCACATGTCCAACTTCTTTTTTGGTACTATCAATCCCGGTATCGACTCCAACATTTTTTATACCGGGATCACAATTTTCTAGGAAATGTAATACAATCCGAATGCCACGGGAATACGTATTGTTAACCAAAGGCAATTTGAAACAAACTACCCGTCATGAAATATCTGGTAACTTTATCGTTTAGCATTGTTTTAATTTTAGGATGTCGTAGTTCTGACCAAGATCAAAAAGTAAATGTGCAATCTGCATCCCTGAATACAAATCACCCGCATACAGCTCAAGCGGATACCATAGATAAGTACGAAGTTCAAAAAACAAAAGAGGAATGGAAACAAATATTGACCTCCTCTGAATACCGCATTTTACGGGGTCGGGGCACAGAACTCCCCTACGTCAATAAGTATTATGACAACAAAAAAGAAGGAGTTTACTACTGTGCGGCCTGTGGTCAGCCTATTTTTACATCAAAAACAAAATATGCCTCCGGTACTGGATGGCCCAGCTTCTGGAAACCCATAAAACCATCAGCGATAGGTGAAAGAGAAGACAATAGTTTTTTCATGACCCGTACCGAGGTTGTTTGTGGTCGCTGTGGCTCTCACCTGGGACATGTTTTTGAAGACGGTCCCGAACCCACCGGATTGCGCTACTGTCTTAACTCCCTGGCATTAGATTTTGAAGAAAGAGATTTATCTGAAACTGATGTTCAAAACTTACCCATTAAAGATGGTAGATGAGCACAACTAAGTAACCACTATTTCGTAGCAAAGGACAGATTTAAAACATCTGTCCTTTTTTTATGGACCTAATTTTCATTAATTGCCGTTAACCATCCAACTTAAAAAAGACGATTTTATGGCCAAATCAGAAAATAGAGTAATACTCGAGGGGAAATTTAACCCCAAGATAAAAATATACTTACTGGTCTACCTCTCACTGATATTAACTGTTACTGTTTTTGGAATTTTATTGCTCCCTGTTTTATGGATCGTGGGATGGACTTTCGTTAAACGTTACTTTAACCGTTTAAGTGCTGAACTCACAGACCGGGCATTACGATTCGAAAAAGGACTTCTCTTTCATGTCGAACGTACTATTCCGCTGGACAAGATCCAGGATCTTACCTTTAAAGAAGGTCCCCTGTTGCGTTTCTTCGGGCTCAGTATCTTAAAAGTTGAAACAGCCGGCAGTAGTGGAGCAGGTCAAGCCGATCTTACCCTTATCGGTATTCAAGATGCATCAGCTTTTCGTAACAAAGTGCTAGAACAGCGCGACATGGTGACCGAAAGTAAATACAGTACCGGCAGTGCTGAAGCAGATGCCTCGACACTGTCAGTACTTAAAGAGATCCGTGACTCAATTCAAGTTATTGAACAAAAGATAGATGGTTAGTTTTTATCAGCAGCTATAGTTTTTTCTGCAATTTTACCATTGTAGAGATAGAAAACGCCCATCGCTATTCCCCACTGTACGGCTATTGTTGCCACTGAAAATGCACTCAGTGGATTATACCAGCTTTCTGGGGCATAGGAAGTAATACTGAGGTAGATCCACCAGACGAGAAGTGATATCACTTCTACGGGTACCACATATTTGATAATGACCGTCCACCATTTACCGAGCTGTACTTTACTTTCCTCATTATTGACAATCTGCCGACGGAACTCATCGGGATTGAATTTAATAATCGCAAACGACATAAAAGCCCCGGATACCATCAATCCTACTGCCCATACGAAATCCTGGTTGGCCAGAATATCCGTGGAAATTGCAGAAGGCATCCCCAGAAAAAAGCCAGTTACACAAATTGCAATGGTTGCATTCTTTCGGGGAAATCCCATATCTACCAATACCCTGCTGGCCAGTTCAATCATCGAAAGCAGGGAACTAAAAGCGGCAAAGGTTAATCCCAGGAAAAATAAGATAGCAAAAACAGTACCTCCGGCCATTTCATTGAAAAGCTGAGGCATCCACATAAAGGTGAGTCCCGTAGAGGCGGGTCCGGAGGTTTTCATAATATCCAGTATTTCACCATTGCCCATGGTACTGCCCAGAGTTCCGAAAACAGTAGCAAAGATCGTCATTGCTGCCAGTAACGAAACTATATTATTTCCAATACCCGTCTGGAAAGCACTTATAGTCACATCATCCTTTGCACGCATATATGCCCCGTAAGTAAGTATAAGTCCCCATGCAGCCCCGGTATCCCAGGCATTCTGTGTTAAGGCCTCTAACCAGAGACTCGGCTCACTTAGCATCGACCAGTCAGGGGTAAACAGGTACTCAAGTCCCTGCCCGCTGCCCTCTAATGTAACGGCCCGAATTAGTGATATTACAACCACCAGCAGTAATGAAGGGATCAACACCTTATTGATGCGCTCGATAGATGAGATACCTTTCACAACGATAAAGCCGCCCAGTCCCATCATCACTGCATGAAAAACAGAGGGCCAGGCCGACCCTTGGAAACCATACCACACGGCTTCGGCCTGTTGTATATTGGCAGGCAAACTGCTGGTTATTGATTCAATCAAATAGTACAAACACCAACCGGCCACAACGCTGTAGTAAAACATTATTGCCGTTGCCACAAAACCGATAAAGCTACCCATCCAGGCATACTTTTTACCGACTAATTTTATAAAGGAACCTACAACCCCTTTGCGACCGTGCCGACCTATTCCATATTCTGCAATTATCAGGGGGATAGAGAACAAGAACAGGCAACAGATCCAGGCAACAAGAAAAGCACCCGCGCCCTCTTGCCCCCCATTTTGTGCTGCAATACGTGGGAAGCGCCAAATATTACCTGTCCCAACAGCAATACCCAGTACACTGAGGATTAACCCCAGCTTTGATGAAAATAATTCGGTGCCTTTATTCTTGGAGCCCATATAGTAGTTCGTTTTAGTTACTTTTTATGATAGATCTCTATTGCGCCTATTTTTAAGGAATTTTTCGTGGAGTGGCAACCCTCAAATGCAAATGTTACCAGATTTTAAAAATATTTGATTTTTTTTTGCGTTAAAGACGCAGAGAAATTGATCTATCCTATGGGATATCGATATTTTGATTCTATCACACCTATGGCTATTATTGCCTGCTACAGAACAGAAACTTAATTGTCTTTAAACAATATAGGCGCGAATGTTTTCGAACCATACCTCGACCAACCGTACTTTAGCCCTATTTACTTTTTTAGCTTCTCTCATTTTATACATGTTCACAATGGCTCCCACGGCTAGTTTTTGGGATGCCGGTGAATTTATTGCTGTTGCTCACGGCTTGCAAGTGAACCACCCGCCGGGGGCACCTTTCTATTCACTGTTGGGTCGCCTGTTTTCTATGTTTATGCCAACTTCATATGTGGCCGTAAGCATTAATTTTATTAGTGCCCTCAGTTCGGCCCTGACGGTGATGCTGCTTTATCTTATCAGTGTTCGACTTGTCCGCGAATGGAAAGGCGCACCAGAAGATATGATCTCCATTGATAAGATTGGAATGTATGGGGGCTCACTGCTGGGCGCATTAACCTTTGCTGTTACCGATACCTTCTGGTTTAATGCTGTTGAAGCAGAAGTTTACGCAATATCCCTCTTCTTTACTGCAATGGTGGTCTGGCTTGCATTGGTATGGGCCGAAAACCATGACGCCCCTCACAATGAGCGCTGGTTAATTCTTATTTCTTATTTGTTTGGACTTGCTTTGGGGGTCCACCTATTAAACCTACTCGCTCTTTTCTTTGTTGCTCTTATTATTTATTTCAAAAAGAAAGAGTTTGACTGGGTCTCCTTTTCGCTCATGGCTGGTTTGGCATCCGTCTCCTTTTTACTGATATATCCCTTTACCCTGCAATCCATTCCCTCTATCATGGAGAGCATCACAAAGGCCAGTTACGGTCTTATTGGGCCGATGAGTTTTATCGTAATGGTTCTTCTAGCTATTACATGGGGACTGTACTATACGCATAAGAACAACCATCGCATGGCTAACATTATGATATTATGCTATACGATGATTTTAATCGGCTACTCTTCTTATGCCCTGATCTTTATTCGTTCATCTGCCGACCCACCCATTGACGAAAACGATCCGGAAACTGTTGAGTCATTCATCGATTACCTCGAACGCAAACAGTATGGAGATACTCCCCTGTTAACCGGCTATACCTATGATAATAGTAAAGGGAATATCAACAGAGAAGATGAATCTTTCTTTCCACGACGATATTCTACCGCGCCACGACATATTCGGCAATATTCCCAATACTCCAGTGACCTGGATTTCTTCCTGGATTACCAGCTCAAACATATGTATTGGCGATATTTTGCCTGGAACTTTATTGGCCGCGATGCTGATATTCAAGATGCCGGATGGCAGGCTGGATTTGTAGATACCGAACACGAAGATAATCCCGCTCACAACAGCTACTACTATATCCCATTTTTACTGGGGCTTTTTGGAATGCTCTTTCACTTCCAAAATGACTGGAAACGCGCACTGTCTGTATTTGCGCTCTTTGCATTTACCGGGCTGGCCATTATCGTATTTCTAAATCAAACTCCCATGCAGCCGCGTGAACGCGACTATGCCTATGTGGGCTCGTTCTTTGCCTTCTCCATATGGATTGGTATGGGGGGCATGGGACTTATAGAATTGATCAAAGAATACCTGAACAGTAATAAAATAGCAGCCTATGGCACCATAGGAACGTTACTGTTGGCTGCTCCCGTACTGGTAGGCGTACAAAATTTTCACGATCACGATCGCAGCGAACGCTATGTAGCCCCCGATTATGCCTATAACCTTTTACAATCGGCTGCACCCAACGCTATTCTCTTTACGAATGGTGACAACGATACTTTCCCCCTTTGGTACCTTCAAGAGGTTGAAGGTGTTCGTACCGATGTGCGTATTGTTTGCTTAAGTCTGCTCAACACCGATTGGTATATAAAACAATTGCGCGACCAGTGGTCGCATGAATCAGCTCCGCTACCGATTTCTCTTTCTGATGATGAGATTGAACAGATGACCCAGAATTACAATCTGCATGAGCCGGATACTATTTCCATACCGGTTAATAAAGATCTTTTGCGCAGTGCATTCTCCGGAGACAACAAATACAAAGAAAAGATAGGAGTTAAACCTGATACGTCTTTGGAAATCTATTCCAAAGGGGTTGATTATAACATACCGGTAGATTCTCTTGATAATGAAGTTTCATGGTATTACAAGGGACGTTCGTTAGGCAAAGGACGTGACGGCAAACAGCGCCATTATACACAGGTCCAAGATGAAGTTATCCTGGACATCCTTAAAACGAACCGCTGGTTACGCCCGGTATATTTTGCCAATACGGTCTCGCGACAAAGCCAGCTAAACTTGCAACCTTACTTCCGATTTGAAGGCAAAGCCTACCGGGTAGTACCCGACAGGCATCAGGGAGATCGATACGGCTGGATCAATCCTCAAATTCATGCTAAGCGTCTTAAAAAGTTCCGGTTCCGCCAGTGGAATAATCCCGATACCTACCTGGACGAAAATATTCGTCGCATGCTAAGCAACTACCAGGTAAGTATCACAGAATTAGCAAACAAGTATAAAGAGCTTGGCAAGCCCGACAGTGCCCGATACTGGCTAAAATGGGGACAAGAACGCATTCCCTTCCTTAAAGCCTCTTCTGGGTTATATCCCCTGGTGATGTATGCCTACAACTATGCTGATGTTGGCGGAACTACCGAAGCTTTAAAATTGGCAGAAAAAGCAGAAAAAAAAGCAATAAAGATGCTTGAAGAAAACATGGTGAAGTTTACAAATCTGCGCCAAGAAATTGATCAGCTCAATCAAGAAACCGAAGAAGCTCGTAAAAATGCTAATATGAGTAAGCAGCAACAACTGCGTGGGCGTATTCAAAATGTGATGCAGCGCCGACAAACAATTTCTCGAAACTTATCCCGAAGTAGAGACTTCCTTGTTATCATCCAGCGAATCTACTATATAACAGGAAATGACGAAAAGGCCACAGCGCTTTATGAAACCGTAAATAATCTCTCGGGTGGACAACTTCCCTTCCCCGATTCTAAAGAAGCCAGTAAATCTAAGATTAAGCAGTATGGCCTTTAAGAATGCTTAATATTTATTGCATTAAAGAAATCTAAAATTTCTTATTCTTGATTCGGAATAGTATATTTCATCGTAATTGAAACTACCTCTACTTAAGTTAGTACTCAATGGTTCACCAGTTTACAAAAGAAAATATTGATGCTATCGCCAATGTGCTCAAAACGGAGGCGAAACCGTTAGGTAATGATGTCTATCGCCTTGAAGTTTCAAATGATGAGGAAGGTCGAAAACTGGCCCTCGAGATTCATCTGGGCCTTGATATTCATGGCGATAATATGAATATGGTTTCGGTATATGCCCAAAATACCTTTTTACAGCTTCACAACTGTACCGCTTTTATAGCCAGCGATATGCTCAAACAGGTTACGTTTTTTGGAAAAGAGCAAGAGCGTACTTCCGGCCTCATTGTTGAACAAACAGCGGGTTGTAGCCTATATGCTAATGTAGGTGATGCCATACTCAACAGTGATTTTACCCAGCTGCCTGAAGACTTGATGATGTGTGCCGTTGCCCTTTCTCTTACAGAATCGGTCGACCTGGATGACTTTTCATTTGAGGAAGATGACCAGTAATGGCATCCCCATCAGCTGATATTCAGGTTTTCAACCAAACAGAATCTGATATTCCAATCGCTGCTGAAAAATACAGTTCAGTAGCTTCCACCCTTTTTGAATCAGAAGGTTGTGCATTCAACTTTGTAGAAGTTGTTTATGTGGATGAAAACGAAATTGTCCGTATTAACAAAGAGTATCTCGAACGAGATTATGTGACCGACATCATCACCTTTCGTTATGATGAATCTCCTGACAACCAAGCCATTGAAGGCACCATGTTCTGTTGTGCTCCCCGCATTCGCCAACAAGCCGCAGAGTTCAACGAATCCCCAAAAGAAGAGTTTTTACGGATTTATATTCATGGTTTACTACACCTTGCAGGCTATGAAGATAAAACGGACAAACAAAAACAACAGATGACCGCCAAGGAGAATGAATACCTTGGCAAGAGCTAATTGGTCCTGAAAAAATCTTGTTCCCTTCTAACTACTTCGCCATATTTTCGTATAGGGTTTCTGTGAGTAATATATAACCGGATTGTACTATGGAAAAACAACAGTTAGAGGCCGATAAGAATAACAAAAAAGCACTTGATGTAGCTAAAGATAAAACACGGGAACATGCCCGGCATCTTTGGCAAATCATTGCACGGCACAGTAGAATTGAAGATCTCACTAAATCCACGCCCCCCTCAAAGAGTACCCCGAAACGTAAAAGACTCTACAGTTCCACCCTCATCAATATTCTGTCTGCTGTACCCTACCTGCTGGGCATCATGTTTTTAGTATCCTTTTTTTGGGATTTTAACGGAGTTTCGACCGAACTTTGGGGAATTACCTTACAATACGAAGGCCTTCTGAAAATTGTGAGTGTCAGTGGGCTAATAGGCTTTTTTACCAACTGGCTAGCTATTACCATGCTTTTTAAGCCGGCCGAAAAACGCCCCATTTTGGGTCACGGTCTTATTCCTGCACAAAAAAACCGTATTGCTTACCGCCTTTCTCAAGCCGTATCCGAGGATCTGATAAATCCCGAAATCATTAAAAAGAAAATTACCGAATCCAATGTAATAAGCCGGTATCGGGAGCAATCCACAGAATATATCAAAAGCATCATTGATGATCCGCAGTTTAGGGATGAGCTCAAAGAATGGGTTATTGTATACCTGGATGAAATGATCGCTGATCCAGAAATTCGCGGGGCTATTGCCGAACGTATTTTGGTACAAATTGAGGATGCAATTCACGATAAATCATTCGAAAAAGTAGCATTGAAAGCCTATTCTTTCATAAAGGGACAAGAAATGCAGCATATTATTGAGGAAGCACTGATACAGATTCCAACCTCAGTCGAAAGCGGGCTTAATAAAATGGATGACCTACTGGATGAGCTTCCTAAAAAAATTGATAACAACAGTGATGCCATTGAAAACATCGTAACTTCACTGCTTTATAAACTCATTAATCAACTAAATGTCCAGAAGTTGGTAGAAGAAAACCTACGCAGTTATGACGAACAGCATATCTCAAATATTATAAAGTCTGCCACCAACGAACAGTTACGCTATATCCAATATTTAGGAGCCATATTGGGACTTATAGGTGGATTCATTATCTGGGAGCCCCTTCTCAGTATTTTAATACTTGCTGTTTTATCCGGAAGTTTGCTCATGCTTGATACTCTTCTAATGCAACGGGCAAAAGAGTAGATCAGTAGCCGTTATAGCCTGCGGTGTTTTAGCGATGGAATGTTACTCCGAACATGTTTTAGTTTATCAGGATCAATCTGCCCGTAGGCAACCCCGATATCAGTTCCGGCATTGGCAATAACCTCCCCCCAGGGATCTACAATTATAGCATGGCCCCAGGTTTTGCGGTTCGGACCGTGCATGCCTGTTTGGGCCGGTGCAAAAACATAAGCTGTATTTTCTATTGCCCGTGCCCGAAGTAGCACCTTCCAATGATCTTGTCCTGTAGTGTAAGTAAATGCCGAGGGTACTGATAGCACCTGTGACTTACCGGCCAGCGCCCTGTATAATTCCGGGAAGCGAAGATCATAACAAACCGTTAGCCCCCATCCTCCGATAGTTTCATCTTCATAAAAAGTCGGTTCTGCCATTCCGGGCTCCACATAATCCGATTCACGATATGACTCTTCATCCCCCAAATCTACATCAAAAAGATGAATCTTATTATATGATATTTTTTCGGTACCATCGGGACCGTACAGGGTAGAATGGTTAAACACCTTCCCTCCTTCGGCAGGAACAGGATAACTTCCTCCCATCAGGTAAATTTCAAACTCTTTCGCTATTTCTGATAAAAATTGCGGCAGGCGTTCAGCGATCTCATCAGCGCGTTCCATTCGCATCGATAATCCACCGAGAAATGCAAAGTTCTCTGGTAAGCCCACTACTAACGCACCATTTTTTGAAGCTTCTTTGACGAGATCATAGGCTTGTTCCAGGTTCGCATCCAAATCCGTTTGGCTATTCATCTGGATGACAGCTGCTTTATACGATGATGAAAACATAACAATAACTCATTTATTGGGTTCTAATTAATCCCACCGACTAAACATACACTCATAAACATAAAAAGGTGTGACACTTTCATGCCACACCTTTAGAGTAAATTTTTGTCGGGGTAAAATCTACTATATCAGTTGTTTGATTTTGCTCCCCGGTTCAAGTACTCATCATACAGCTGAGTATGGCGACTTATCATCGGGATTTTATACCCACGGATAAACACCTGCTCAATATGATTCATCGGTTCAAAGGGGTCCCCATCCGAGATAAAGAGGTTTGCTTGTTTTCCTTTTTCAATACTGCCCAGCTTATCATCAACACCAAATATCTCTGCAGAATTAAGTGTAATAGCCTTGAGCGCCTCTTCCTTACCCAACCCATAGGTTGCTGCATATCCGGCATGGTAAGGAGCGTTACGAACATTCTCAACGCCACCGGTAGCAATAGCTACTTTAACACCGGCTTCGTGCAGCTTCCCGGGATTTTGGTACGGGCGTTGATAATTATCATAATCTCTTTCGGGAGTATAGAGCGTAGAGACCAAACACGGGAGACCGGCTTCCGCAATCTCTTCTGCTACACGCCATCCATCCTGAACACCGGCCAAAATAAAGCGGGCATCGGGATGTTCTTTGGTCCATTCTATCGCATTTAAGATATCTTTTTTGGCATCAACAGAGATTATTACCGGTATTTTGCCCGTAATAACTTCTCTCATCGCCTGCATTTTTTTATTTCCGTCGGGCTTACTCTTATTCTCAGGATTTTTTTCATAAGCCGACATCATCTTGTGGTAAAACTCAGCCTTTGACCAAAGATCGTTTAGTGTCTTGAGCCTTTTCTCATATTGTTCTTTAATCTTTTTATCGCTGCGATCATCCCACCAGCCTCCCTTTTGGGCACTGGGCCAGTTTAAATGCAAGCCTGCATTTGCAGATACAGCCATTGAATCCGGAGAGTAACCATATAGATCTATCAGAGTACTTTTTCCAGAAATTAATCCTGAAACCGGGAGAGAAACCACATGGGTAACGCCATTTACCCGGGTTACAGGGATACTAACACTGCTGGGATTAATAGCAGTAAATGCTCTTACATGAGGATTGAGGTTACCCAGTTCGGCCTGGTCATTTGTTACCGCTACAGCCCCGATCTCCTGGAGCCCCAGTTGCGTTCCTGCATCCATAAATCCGGGATATATATGCTTTCCGGTGGCATCAATACGCTGGTAATCGGCGGTTATTTTGGCATTTTGACCGACGTGAACGATCTTTTCACCGTCAATTAATACCACACCATTTTCAATTACCCCATTGCTTACGGTATGGATAGTAGCATTTGTAATCGCAAACTTGCCATATTCAGCTTTTTCGGTAATTTGAGCCTCAACGTTCATCCCGATAACAAAAACCAACAGGCACGTTGTCAATAATGATTTGAAATACTTCATAAGAATTCCTGCGTCTTTCAATTTCAATTAATTTCTACTCTGATTGAGCTTCATGCCCTGCTTGGTAAAACGAATTTCAGCTCCTCGCAGACATGTATTATTCTGGCGGCCGTTTTCATTATACCAACGGCTGCGACCTTCATCAAAATCCGTTTCGGCGTCTGCCTCCAATCGCATATCGTCTTTATCTTCGGAACGATCAAAGTATTTCTTACCGTCTACGAAGGTTTTCTCTGCAATACTGTAGATGCTCAGAGGATGACCATCCCATATAGCCACATCTCCATGCTTTCCTTCTTCAATGCTGCCTACCTTGTCATCGATACCCAGCTGCATAGCAGGGTTAATGGTAATCATCTTTAGCGCATCCTGCTTGGAGGTCCCACCATAATGTACCGCCTTTGCGGCCTCATGGTTAAGGTGACGAATAAGCTCACCACTGTCGGAGTTAATACTGTTTCTGACGCCATTAGCGTTGAGTATAGAGGCGTTATAAGCCGTAGAATAGTAGACCTCAAACTTATAGGCCCACCAGTCTGCAAATACCGAGGTATAAGCATTATTCTTTTTCAGTTCCGGCGCCACTTTAAAGGCTTCATTCGCATGCTGGAACGTAAAGTTTTCGATGCCGTAATCGTTGAAAACGCGCATCAGCATTACAATTTCATCAGCACGGTACGAATGTGTATGCACCCAAACCTCACCTTCGATAATATCGACTAGAACCTCTAAGCGTTCGTTTTTAGCTACAGGTACAGGAGGAGTATCCAGGTTGCCGTTTTCATAAGCTTTCTTGGCATCCAGGTATTCCTGTCGATTTCGTCTATAATCGAGAGCAGCATCAAAATGGTCACGAATAACTTGCTCAACACCCATGCGAGTACGGGGCTTTACATCAAAACCCTGTCCATGCACACGAGTGGGATTCTCCCCCAGGGCAAATTTAATCGTCCGCGGTGCTCCTTCGAACCGCATCCCATCCATATTGGAACCATACCGAAGCTTCAGGGTCTCATTTTGTCCACCAATAACATTTGCCGAGCCGTGCATCAGGTGAATAGAGGTTACGCCACCGGCCAGTGCCCAATAGATATTGATATCTGTGGGATCGATCGATTCCTCCATCGATACTTCTGCCGTTACTGGGTTTGTCCACTCATTAACGTCTACAGCAGCAATATGCGAATGGGCATCAATAATACCCGGCATCACATATTTTCCACTGGCATCAACAGTCTTGACGCCTCGCGGAGCTGAAAGGTCTTTTCCAATATCCGTGATAACTCCATCTTCAATCAAAACATCAGTATCGGCCTTATTGCCATCGGTGATGGTCATTACCGTACCATTTTTGATCAAAACAGAGCCTGTTTCCTGTGCATATCCGCTAATGCTAATACACAGTGCTATGGTTAATAATAATATCTTCTTCATAATGTGTACTAGTTGGAAGATTTTGATTCAAATTCTGTGAGCTCGCCATCAGTAACAGAGTAAAGGGCCTTGGCCTTTTCCTCAGAAAATGGTTTAGAAAATACCGTGAAACTGGCCATGTTGCCGGTCGCGACATCTCCCATCTTTTGACCGTACCCCAGAATTTCTGCTGTTGTCTGCGACAGCATTTCCAGGATTTCTTCTTCTGAGAGGTTCCCCTCTTCTTTAAGCGTTGTGATATTGTCTTGAATATCAGCAAGCTTAAAACCATTAGAGGCATAACCGACCTTTACACCGGCATCAAGCAGTTTCCGAATGTTTTGGATATCTGCCTTATAAGCTGTTAACTGACGTTCCCGAAATACGCGCATCTCTTCGGTTACCTCTTCGAGCTCTTCTCGGGGTTCGCTTTCCTCTTTCTTCTCTTCAGCCTTTTTCCATTCGGGCTTTTCAGGGAGGTCGATACTTGCCAATACCGAAATGTTGCGTTTCTTCAACTCATCAGCCTTTTTGTAAGCTTCTTTTCCGGATACGATCACAACCTCAAATCCTAATTCATCTTGCAACCAAAAAAGGCGTTCGATGTTTTCTTTGCTGTCAACTACAAAGTAAAAAGGCTGATCTTGGTCCATCACCGGATACAATGTCTCCAACACCTTGTCTTTTTCCGGTGCTGAATAGTTCCCGGAGGTTGATGCATAATATCTCTGTTGCTGACGTAACGCTTTGGCATCATTAAAAAGCTGGCGAAAAGTCGTCATCACCCCCATTGTTGTGGAAGGATAAGCCGTGCCCCCTGCCTCTTCGAACTGGGCTAAAATACCAATTCCATTTTCAAGAACGTTGTCTTTTGTGTTCTCACCATCAATTGAGAACAGGTCCACTTGTCCGGCCAACATTCTTCCCTTGAGCCCAATAGCAGCCGTTGTAAATCCATGTTTCGGTGCTTCCTCAAGCACTTTGTCATCAAACTTCAACTGGTCTGCAGGTACCCTATCGGGTTGTATTCCTGCCCTGGCATAACTGGGATTTCCGGGTTCATCCGGTTTTTTTGAATCATTTTCAATGTCCGGACTTCCCCATAATGCCAAACCATCAATAAAGCCGGGATATACGTGAAGGCTGTCGCCGCCATCACGAACATAGGCATCAAAAGGAATGTTAGCATTTTTGCCCAGCGAGGTAATAACCCCGTTGCGCCAAACAATTGTTCCACTTTTAATGGTCTCTCCATCTGCAGTATGGATCGTCACATTTTTAAAAGCCTCAGCAGGTGAGGACTGTGACCAGCCTTGCAGTGAACATACCATCAGAAGAAGGATACATAAAACAGTAGTACGCACTGACTTCATAAGATAGGTATTGGATTATTGTTTAGATTTCGAAATGAAATAATAACATTCTGATAACGATATAAAAGACCCAAAACGATAAAAGATGTAAAGGGAAAACAGCTTGTTTTTTATACCATCAAGGGGGTAATGTCAACCATTCCCCTCCCTTGATGTCACTGACCTTAAACCAACTCTAGTGCTGCCTAATTAGACCTGCATTACACCCGTTTTGAAATCTTCAATCTCAGGATTGTGATCAGCACATTTTATCGAATGAGAAATTCTATCGCGGGTATCAAGGGGATTAATAATACCATCTACCCACAGGCGTGCCGCAGCATAACGGGCATCTGTCTGATGGTCATACCGCTCGCTGATCTCTTTCATAATTTTTTGCTCCTCCTCTTCGGTAATCTCCTTACCCTGCTTTTCGAGTGATGATACCCGAATTTGGGTCAATACTTTCGCAGCCTGTGTTCCACCCATTACTGCAATTTGGGCCGATGGCCAGGCATACATAAAACGAGGATCGTAGGCACGGCCACACATCGCATAGTTTCCGGCCCCATAACTGTTTCCTACTACAATTGTGATCTTCGGAACGGTACTGTTTGAAACGGCATTCACCATTTTAGCACCGTCTTTTATGATGCCGCCATGCTCTGCGCGTTTACCAATCATAAATCCGGAGACATCCTGCAAAAAGACCAATGGTATTTTTTTCTGATTACAGTTCATAATAAAACGTGCGGCTTTGTCAGCCGAATCAGAATAGATTACCCCACCGACCTGCATTTCTCCTTTCTTGGTGCGCGTTATTTTACGCTGATTGGCGACTATCCCCACACTCCAGCCATCAACACGAGCAAAACCGGTAATTAACGTTTGCCCATACCCTTCTTTAAACTCCGTAAAGGAGTCTTCATCCACGATACACTCCAAGACTTCATGCATATCGTAGGGCTTGGTTCTGTCATCAGGAAAAACGTCAAAAAGCTCTTCCGCATCTCGGGCCGGAGCTACAGGTTCTGTTCTATTGAAACCCGCCTTACCGAAAGGTCCCAATTTATCTACTAAATCTCGTACGGTTTCCAGACACTCTTCATCATCTTTTACTTTATAATCTGTCACCCCACTTATTTCGGTATGGGTAGTAGCACCCCCAAGTGTTTCATTGTCTACATCCTCGCCTATAGCTGCTTTTACAAGGTAACTACCAGCCAAGAAAACACTACCGGTACCATCAACAATCAGTGCTTCATCACTCATAATCGGCAGATACGCTCCCCCGGCCACACAACTGCCCATAATAGCTGCAATTTGTGGAATTCCTTCAGCACTTAATCGGGCATTATTCCGGAAAATGCGACCAAAGTGTTCTTTATCGGGGAATATCTCATCCTGCATAGGCAAGTATACTCCTGCGGAGTCAACCAAGTAAAGGATCGGTAGCTTATTTTCCAGCGCAATCTCTTGGGCCCGCAGATTTTTCTTTGCCGTAATAGGAAACCAGGCTCCTGCTTTAACGGTGGCATCATTGGCGACAATAATACAATCACGTCCCGATACACTTCCGATACCGGTAACTACGCCCCCAGAAGGGCATCCTCCTTCATCTTCATACATTTCATAGCCCGCCCACAGACCTAATTCATAGAGCTGCGAATCATCATCAATCAACAGATCGATGCGTTCGCGTGCCGTAAGCTTTCCTTTGTTATGATGTTTGGCAATTCGTTTTTCTCCTCCTCCCTTTTTTATCTCTTTTTCAGTTTCATTAATCTGCTTAATAAGTGATGCTAGATCTTGAGGAGAACTGGAATTGCTGGAACTCATAGAGCGGATTACTTTTTATAGATATTAAATTATAGTTTCGAGCGTTACCAAAATAACGATTTTTAGCAATTGCCAAAGTAATGAATGTATCTATTTCGATTCAAGTTCATTACTTTGCACCTTGCTATGTAAATAACATTTTTAATGAATCCGATAAGCTGTGAAATTATTTAAATTCTTTTTATCAACAGCGTTATTGTTCTTATGTCTGCTTTTCTTTTCTGATGCTGCATATGGCCAATGGAATAATGGATACCGGCAGTTGGCTAATCAGAAAGGGAAAAGTCCTGTTTCAATTGATATTATAACATTACCAACCAAGTCAGATTCTACCGTAACCATGGGCGTTGTGTTTAATTTGCCCTACAGCTATCTGCCCTTCAAAAAGGCCAAACGAACAAATTCAAATGGCGAATTTTACAGTAATCTTGAACTCAGTATCGAAATATTTAAAACAGACGGGCAAAAATCTTCTTCGAAGGATAAATTTTCAATCAAAGGACTGGAACCGATCGCCCGTGACTTTTTAAGTGATACGGTTTATGCTGAGAATTACGAACAAAGTCAGTCAAAAAAAGAATTTTTAAACGGCTACCTGCAAACTTCTTTACCACCCGGTACTTACGATTATGTTTTACAAATAAAACGGGGACAAGAAGCCCAAAGCAGGATGTCTCGCAGACAAACTGTACATATTTCTTCTTTTAAAAATGGAACCCAAGATCATGTTACTTTTGGGAATAGTCTGACCACACAAAATGGTATCTCCTATGTCAGTTTATCCAAGCTGGGAGAAAACGTAGCCTATGGTAAAGATTTTTATATGCTGGCTCATATCCCAAATTATGACCCATCAGCAAATTACAATCTGAAACTTGATAACCTTAAAGTTTCCGGCAAAGATACCACACAAAGCAGCACCGTTTATTCGTCTACACTTTCAGATGGTGATTTTAAAACTGATATACTGCCTACCCTCTCAAAAGCAAAGGATAATGATGTTCAGCTAAACCTAAAACATATTGAGAGTGGTTATACCTATGCCCTACTACAGATCCCTAATAAAAAATTACCCAACTCCTTATATCGCCTTACAATCTCAAAAACCGGTGACAGCAGCCCCGTAGTCAGCGAAACGTATCGCGCAGTTTGGGTAGATATGCCAAGGAGCCTACTCAGTTTAGACGTATCTATTGAAATGCTACACTATATTGTTGATGACAAAACACTGGATCGTCTTTCAAGTGGTTCTAATGAAGAACGGGAACAAAAATTTCGCGAGTTTTGGGAAAAACGGGATCCAACCCCTGAAACAGATTATAATGAGCTAATGGCCGAATACTACCGGCGAATTGATTATGCGTATGATAAATTTTCAACCCAAAACAAGCTTGGTCATAAGAGCGATAGAGGGAACGTTTACATAAAGTTTGGTCCTCCCAAAAATACTAAGCGTAAATTCCCTACAAACGGGCCCACAACCGAGATCTGGACCTATCCTTCGACTAAATTTGTATTCCAAGCCACTACAGGATTTGGAGATTTTAAGCTTGTCTCAAAAGAAAAATTATAGTTTGTCTCAACCATGAATTACCGAATAGCAATTAGCAGCGGCGATTTTAACGGTATTGGGCCGGAAGTCGTTTTAAAAACACTGGCCGCTCACCCACTCAATACTGTTACCCCCATTATACTTGGGAGCACAAAAGTCGTCGACTTTTACGCTAACCGAATTACAGAAGAATTGAAATACCATCAAACCGATAGCACCGATGAACTAGTGGACGGGCAGATAAA
The DNA here is from genome assembly GCF_011059105.1 of Fodinibius halophilus. Classification (GTDB taxonomy): domain Bacteria; phylum Bacteroidota; class Rhodothermia; order Balneolales; family Balneolaceae; genus Fodinibius; species Fodinibius halophilus. Next base: position 60,565 of record NZ_JAALLS010000006.1, read on the forward strand.
TATACTTGAGTGCTATAATAATGAAGTACCCAATATTGCTCCGGGTTCTCTTACCGAACAGGCCGGGCTTTGTGCTATGCTTGCTGTTGAAAAAGGAATTGAACTGTGTAAAACCAAGGCTGTTGATGCGCTCGTAACTGCTCCTATATCAAAAGAGGCTGTCAACCTTGCGGGCTATCAAATCCCCGGACATACCGAATTTTTAGCTGAGCATACCGATACCTCGGATTTTATGATGATGCTGGTTAACAATGATCTGAGAGTGGGATTGACTTCAGTGCATATCCCCTTAGCCGAAGTGTCCGGTGCACTTTCCGAAGAAAAAATATTGAACGATATTTCGATAATGGACCGAAGTCTCAAAAATGATTTTAACATTGGTGCCCCTAAGATAGCAGTACTGGGGCTGAATCCGCATGCCGGTGATGGAGGTATTATTGGAAATGAAGAAATTGAATTGATTTCTCCTACAATTCAAAAAGCTCAACAAAACGGACATCTCGTAAGTGGCCCCCACCCTGCTGATGGCTTCTTTGGGAACAGGAAGTACAAAAACTATGACGGTATTTTAGCAATGTACCATGACCAGGGCCTTATCCCTTTTAAAACGCTTTCTTTTGGAGCCGGCGTTAACTTTACAGCCGGCCTGCCAATTGTTCGAACCTCTCCTGACCATGGCACTGCCTTCGACATTGCCGGAGCAGATAAAGCTAATTCCTCTTCGTTTACTCAAGCTTTTAATTTGGCAATAACATTGGCTAAGAATCGCCAAAAGGAGGCTTTACAAGCATGAGCAATATCGAATATCCGGAATACTCGAAATTAGCCGATATCTATGATTCGGTTATGAAAGACGTTAACTACGACCTTTGGGCTGATTTTATTGATGCCTTAATGTTAAACCATCATCCCAACCCCCAGACCATTATGGAACTGGCTTGCGGCACGGGTTCCCTGGCTCTTTCTCTTGATGAGTTGGAGTGCTATGATATTTTGGGAACCGATAAATCTCCACAGATGATTGCTAAAGCTCGTCAAAAAAATGAAGAAAAAAGATGCAACGTCGATTTTGAGGTGATGGACTTTCTCGATATCAACATGGACCGAACTTTTGATATCGTTGTTTCTGTGTTTGACAGTATCAATTATTTGCATTCACCAGAAGAGGTCAAACAGTTTTTAGAAGAAGTTCAAAGCGTTTTGGGTCCACAAAGCCTGCTTATTTTTGACTTTACTACCCCCAAGAACTCTATTCGAGCGATAGATTACCTGCACAACGAAGAAGGATATACCGAGGATGGCTATCACTTCTCGCGGAAAAGCACTTATGATTCTGCTGCTCAAATACATGTTAACAGTTTTAAAATCAAAAAGCTTGCCGATGACCAGCAAACAGTTTTAGAAGAGTATCAAGAATCTCACAGACAACGAGCATATACGCTAGAACAAATGCTTGATATTATCGATCAAACAGCGTATAACTTAGTTGCAAAATACAGCGACTTCGAATTCGAAGAAGCTGACGAAAATAGTTTACGAATCACAATGGTTTTACGATGTCCCAACACGCAGTCATAGAATTTCAAAATGTTAGTGTCTCTTATAATCATCAGCCCGTGCTGGATAATATTAACTTCAGCTTAGGCAATGGCGAATTCACTTATCTTATTGGCCAAACCGGGGCCGGAAAAAGCTCTTTCCTACGTCTTATTTACCGAGATTTATTGCCCGACAACGGAACCGTATCAGTAGCAGGAATGGATGTTAGCTCCCTGAAAGATAAAAAAGTGCCCTACCTACGGCGAAGACTGGGTATTGTGTTCCAGGATTTTCAGCTTCTTCCCGACCGTACTGTTTATGAAAACGTGGCTTTTTCCCTTCAGGTCACCGGTGAAAAGAAAAGCTTTATCAAACAACGCGTGCTGGAGGTATTAGGAATGGTTGGATTAAGCCATAAACGGCGGAATATGCCCGAAGACCTATCCGGAGGAGAACAACAACGGGTTGTTATTGCACGAGCCTTAGCAAACGAACCTCGTATTATGTTGGCAGATGAACCTACCGGGAACCTTGACCCTGCTGCATCTGCTGAAATTATGGATCTGCTCAAACAGATTAATAACCGTGGTATGGCTGTTCTGATGGTTACCCATGATTATGATACCGTCAAACAATATCCATACCGGACCCTAAAATTAGCAGATGGGGAGATCAACGAAGTAGACACTGCTGCATTATAATGCTACCCCTTGAAATCATTTATTACCACTTTAGCAATGCTTACCTTTAAAGGCTGTTCTTATTAAAAAAACAGCTAACGCTTTCGTACTATAAAGATATACACCTCAATTACATGAACCTGCACGATCGCACTCAAAAGGTACGTGAAAAAGCCCTGCGCCTGGGATTTAATGCCTGCGGTTTTGCTAAAGCCGGGCGTCTCGAAACCGAAGAACGTCGCCTGCGTGAGTGGTTAAACCAAGATCGTAATGGTAAAATGGGCTGGATGGAGAATCATTTCGAAAAGCGGGTAGATCCTACCAAACTCGTGCCCGGGGCTAAATCTGTAGTATCTGTAATAGGCAGCTATTTCCACCCCCGCCACCGGAAACAGATGGCCAAAGACAACAGCCCTCAAATCGCTAAGTACGCACAAGGCCGAGACTATCACAAAGTATTCAAGCAAAAACTTAAAAGGCTTTTTGCGGAGACAGAAGAACTTTTAGGAGGATTGGAAGGCCGGGTTTTTGTCGATTCTGCTCCTGTATTAGATAAAGCGTGGGCCGTTCGTTCAGGGTTGGGCTGGATGGGTAAGAACTCGAACATCCTGAACAAAAATATGGGCTCATTCTTTTTTATCGGAGAGATGATCATTGACGCTGAGTTCCAATATGATGCCCCTATTACCGACCACTGTGGCAGTTGCACCCGATGTATCGATTCGTGCCCTACCAATGCCATTTATGAGCCTTATCGTGTTGATGCCACAAAGTGTATCTCTTATTTGACTATTGAGCTAAAAGAGAGCATACCCGAAGACCAACGAGATGATGTAGGCGATTGGATGTTTGGATGCGATATCTGCCAGGATGTTTGTCCCTGGAATCGTGATGCTACCTATAGCCAGATGGAAGATCTTGCTCCGCGTGAAAAACTTCTTGACCATGATATCAATTTCTGGGAAGAACTGGATATCGAAAAATATGATGAGCTTTTTGAAGGAACCCCTATTCGACGGGCTAAATTTGAGAAATACAAGGACAATGTAGCAGCTGTTGCAACAAATATTAGGAAAAGCTGATTCAATGGCGGCCTCCACTCAATCACATAAAAGAAATGACTGAATTGCCGTTCTTATCCTTAATTGGAAAAATATTACAGCTACCTTAGAATGTGTTTAATCTATATCTGGCTCCCGCAATGTAACTCCTGTAATTTTTTTACTTGATAATGAATCTGAAGAAAAATCACTGGCAAAACTAAAAAAGGGCCTCAACAAATGTGAGGTGCAAATCAATATATATGCCAGTGAGCAAAATTTAGGATTTGCCGGAGGAGTAAATTACTTAGTAAAAAAAAATAAATCTGGATGATTTTTCAGGGCTTTTTTTACTAAATAATGATGCCAGTATCAATCAGAATACCCTGTGGCCCCTGCTTAAACAAAGTCGACAGCAAAATATTAAGTTACTAAGACCTCAAAATAAAAACACAGAAACGGGAGCATCTCGACGCTGGCCATGGTGGCTGTTTGGAATTAGAACACCCCACGAGTTCAACCCGGATCTCCAATGTTGGCCTACCTTTTATATTGAAGGCTCGGCACTATTCATCCAAAAAGATCTTGTTCGTAGAATCTTAAAAAAACGAGAAAACCTATTTGATCGAAGATTTTTTTATATGCCGAAGACACTTAATTAGGGTTATTTGTGCAAAAAATGGGATTCCAACCCTACATCACCTCTAAAGCAATATTTGAACACAAAAATGGGTCTTCTCAATCAAATGAAAGACGTGCACTCACTTATTATTATACAACGAGAAACCGTATCCTCCTTGCCAAAAATTACTTATCTGTCTATCTCAAACCATTATTCCATTCCTACTATTCTGTCACAAGAATTATAATAGCAACTTGCCAAATAGGTCTTGGGCGCAGTAATTTAGCCAGGGCTATTATAAAAGGATTAAAAGATGGATACCAAAAGAAGTATGGAAAATGGAACGAACACTGAATTAACAAGATAGAATATTGAAAGTTTACCCTTCCTGATATCCCTCTCTTCTTAAGAGTATTTAAATCTTCCTCTTCTTACCCTTCAGTACTTTGTACAACAACTCACGAGCTCTAGAGATATGTGCTTTCACTATACCCAAGGGAGAATCCAGCATATTACAAATCAGTATTAAAGGACGAACAGTTTAAGGGGGGTACCCGATGTTAGTATTTAAAATGCCACAATTTCAAGAAATTTTATCGGAATTATTGATTAAGTAATTAATATATTTTTATTACTTTTCTAAATATATTAATGCTATTGCAATACTATAACTTATAATAGTATCTGTTTTTACAATATGCAGTATTTTTTTATGTTGCAGTAGTTAAGTAAACTCAAGAGAATTAAACCCGCTGATACCTATCCCAAAAAGATATCACATTACTAAATCATTCGAATGGTGAAATTTATCACCCATCGAAATGAGAGAAGAAAAGAAACTGTGCATCAAAATAAACGCTAAGAATCCTTGCGTACAAAAGGATTCATCAATAAAAACTACTTTATCATGAAGATTTCAAAAGAAGACCTAAATTCAAGACCAAGTAAAAAAGATACAGCTGTTCATGTAACCGTACCAGCAAAGGTAGCTTACAACCTGGATGAGATGCAGAAAGTTACCTCAATTGTACTTGACAGGCTCAATTGTCCGGCATGTCATTCGGGTTTCGATATTCGATTTGATATCGAAAAAAGGTTTAACTTTAATGAAGACCTGGAATTGATTGATCGTCCAAGGTTTCGTTAAGTATGAATATTCCGGAACAGGGAGTTGGGATTATTTACTTCCCAGGGTTTGAAGATACCATAGAACTCAACTCAGATCTTATTTCAACTATTGAAATTGAGCCACAAACTCTGTGGACTCATAACAAGACTGAGTTGAGTTCTTACTCCTATGATGAAGACAAAGTAGAATATCTCCAGGCATTGGATATACCTATCTCCTTTCATGGAGTGGGTTTTCCTATTGGCGGCTCTATTTCCTCTGATACCGAACATATCAATTGCATGCAGAAAATGATTGATGCTCTTGATCCTGTATGGTTGAGTGAGCATCTTAGTTTCAACAAGATCTATGCAGAAGATGCAGTAAGAAATACTAATTTTCTGTTGCCCCCCCTTCAAACAATGGAGGGTGCGTTGAATGCTGCAGAAAAAATTAAAGCGTATGCTTCACATTTCGACCTACCTTTTGCCTTTGAAACCGGTACAAATTACCTGCAACCACAAGATTTTGAGCTTGCAGATGGCCATTTTATCAATGAGGTCGCTCGCAATGCAGATTGTAACATCCTGTTGGATATTCATAATCTGCTTTCTAATCAAAAAAATGGAAGGCAAAATATTTTTGAAGCCCTCTCACAAATAGACCTTAGCAGAGTTATACAAATTCACCTGGCAGGAGGATTTTATTTTGACGGGTACTATCTCGACGCCCATTCAGACGTTTCAAGCGCTGAAGTACTAGAGGTATTTGAAAAAGTGGTACGAATGTTACCTAACTTAAAGGCAATTACCTTTGAAATGCTTGCAGATTACCTTCCTGCTGTAAGTCAAGATGATCTGCGAAAACAGTTTGAAATCATGAATTCGGTTTGGGCGGAAAGAGGGAAAGATGCATCGGATACTGCTGCAGCCCCATTAACAGATAAATCTTCTGATATGGATGCTCCCCGTCTTACAGATTATGAACATGAATTAGGATTACTTGCCATTCGAAAGCAAAAAGCTACAGAAGTTCCTTCGCTTGATTATTTAAACCACGATAAAGGAGTAAAAATAATTCAATCCCTGATTGACAAATTCAGAAAATCACAGCTTGTCAGTTTTGCCAAATTATCATCCAGGTATATTATGCTTAAATATGGAGAGGAAGCTTTTGAACAAGTCTTTTCCGATTACTGTATAAAAAACTATCCCTGTCTTTTTGCCTCAGACAGTGGCATTCTTTTTTCTGAATATTTATTAAACGATTCAGACTTGGTTGAAAATGATACCTTTTTTAAAGATTTGGTAACCTATGAGTATAACTCATTATTAACATATATGGATGGGGTTGAAAGGGAAGTAAATATATCATTTAACCCATATGATATTATTCCATCCCTGGAATCACGGGAATTACCGAAAGATGTTAGCACAGGCAACTATGTTATTCATATTACTCCTGAAGAAGACGCCAAAGAAAAAGTAAATACCGTATTTCACAGTTAATATTACTTAGAACCGATCCTTTTTGTCTTTCAGCTCTTTGTACAACAGCTCACGAGCTCTAAAGATATGCGCTTTTACTGTGCCCAAGGGAGAATCCAGGATATCTGCAATCTCTTTATAACTTTTCTCCTCCATATGACGCAGTTCAATAACCTTTCGATATTTTTCAGGAAGATCTTTAATCGCTTTTTGCACAATTTTTTTTCGCTGTTTTTTTATGATATCACGATCGGTTTTTGCAGACTCATCCGGGAGCTGTATCTCCATCTCTCCGTCTTTTGTCTTTACCGGATCATCAATGGAGAGCGTTTTTAGCTTTTTCTTTCGCAAATAATCAATCGTATGATTGGTAGCAATGCGATATAACCACGTAGAAAAAGCGTAATTGGTATTGTAGGTATTCAGGTTATCAAAAGCCTTAACGAAAGCCTCCTGAACCAGATCTTCGACTTGCTCTCTGTCTTTCACCATTTTTAAAATATGAAAGAATAACGCCCGCTGGTATTTATCTACAAGCTTGGTATAGGCATCTTCGTTACCGCCAATAGCCTTCTTTACCAGTTTATCATCTTCGAGACTACTTTCAGAGGCGTTTTCACGAGGAGATTCGTACTCTTCTTCACTTGTTGTCTTATTATCTGACATTCCCAATGTAAAAGTTGATCTGAGCAGCTATTAATTTTAGTGCCTTAACATACTGAATCAAAAACATTTTTCCCATCTAGTTTTACAAAAAAAGACTTGAATATTTATTTTTGAACTTTTTTTATATAATATCTCGCATATAAAGAGTGATAAAAATAAAATTGTAAGGTTTTTGCTTTATAGGGGTCTTACATTATCAAGAACAACTTCATCAGTTTGAAGTTATCACTAACCAATAACAATAAAACATACAGACAATGAAAAAACTACTAACATTAGGATGCTTAATACTAGGGATAGCATTTTTAACAAACTCCAATACTTATGCTCAAGACATTAAAGCAGGTGGGGGCTTGGCATACGGTACTGAGATAGAATCTATTGGAATTCAAGCTGGAGCTGTTATGGGTTTTAGTGACAGTTTTAGAGGGGCAGCAGATTTTATCTATTTCTTTGGCGAAGAAGCAAATGGAGTTGATACCTCATGGTGGGAATTAAATGCCAACGTTCATTATGTCTTCTTATCTGAAGCTACAATGACGGTATATGGCTTAGGGGGACTTAACTATGCTACTGTTGAAACTACCGTCAGTGCCGGTGGGTTTACAGCCTCAGGAAGTGCCTCAGAAGTTGGACTTAATCTGGGAGGTGGCGCTGAATTCGGTATTGGTTTTGCTGACCTATACACTGAACTGAAATATGTTCTCGGTGACGCAGACCAATTAGGAATCTCGGCTGGTCTTCGATTCGGCTTCTAAGATCTAGTTAATTGAATTATATATTATTTAAGGCGTCCTATTCAGGGCGCCTTTTTTATTATTTCATTGATTTTAAAATTGCACCATGTCGGATGCCGCCTATTGAAACCACTAATGCTTCAAAGTTATTCACCTCCATAACTTGTTCCAGAATTAACAGTCCGGCTAAAAAGATATCTGCCCTCCCCTTCATCACTTCCAGATATTCTTCTACCAGCCGTGAACTACTCTGTTGTCTAATATAAGCTATCCACTTTTGCAGAACCCCTATTTCTATCTGGCACCCATTTAATGCTGATCGGTCATAGCTTGGAAGTTCTAATTCCATATAAGCCAACGAAGTTACAGTACCGGCTACCCCTACTAAAATTGGCTCTTTTATGAAATTAAAGGATCTATGACTGAGGGTTTCTTTAATCTCTGCCCGGCACTCTTCAATTTGTTGAAGTGATGGCGGATCATTAGTCAAAAACCGCTCGGTAAAACGTACACAGCCCATATCAAATGAATGCCGATCAATTAACCCTTCTGATTGCGAACCAACTGCTAATTCGGTACTACCTCCGCCAATATCAACAACTGCCAAGGGCTTGGCCACGGGCAATACACTTTGAGCGCCCCAAAAGGTATACTGTGCCTCTTCATAGCCACTTAAAACCTGGATTGATAGGCCTGTCTCCTTCCTAATATGTTCTATAAACTGTTCCTTATTGTTTGCATCCCGAACGGCACTGGTAGCAGTAACCGTTAGTTCTGTAACCTCAGGAAAATCGGTCGAAAGAATCTGTTTAAAATAAGTTAATGCTTCCGTAACTCTTTTTATAGCTTTATCACTGAGATTTCTTTCTTTATCAACGCCCTCTCCCAACCGAGGTATACACTGCTCTTCATATAAAACCTCCAGCTCACCGTCACTTACCTTAGCAACAAGTAATAGCGCAGTATTTGTACCTATGTCGATAGATGCTCTCATGAGGTTATCTTTTTGGCAAAAACTGCAATCCATTCATTTTCATGGTAGACCTCTAAAATCTCAAAATGTGGCTTTAACTCCTCTTTAAGCTGGTCCAGATCGGTTTCCAACAGCCCCGACAACAGTAATTTCCCCTTTTGTTTAAGGGCCGGAATAAAATCATCCAACAAGCTTAGAATGACATTTTTTTCAATATTGGCCATAATAAGATCAACAGCTGCTACATCGGCAATCACTTCTGATGACCCCAATTTTACCGTAATATCTTCCGATACTCCATTGAGCAATATATTCTCTTTTGTGTTTGTGATACTCCATTCATTAATATCAAAAGCGAGGGCTTCTTTCGCGCCCAATTTGATTGCAGCAATAGATAGTATTCCCGTTCCCGTCCCCGCATCAATAATCGTCTCCCCACCCTCTAACAGCTTGGCCAGAGCCTCCAACATCAATCGAGTGGTCTCATGATATCCCGTACCAAAAGACATTTTAGGATCAATCTCGAGCAGTATTTTATCATTGGGTACCGAAGCTTGCGACCATGTGGGTTTCACAAAGAATTGCCCTATTGATTGCGCCTTAATCGTCTGCTCCCACTGTGCATTCCAGTTTTGTTCGGCTACAACTTCTTCAGATTTTATGTAGCCATCACCCGGATAGGCCCCCAATAGTTGATCTATTTGTTCCCGATCGCCAATCCCAAGACTCTCTTTCGTGATATAAGCTACAATAGAATCTTCACGTTGTTCAAAACCGTCAAAATCCATATCAAACAGCTCGGCAATCAAACTTTCCTGGTACTCATCCGCAATCTCAATAACAAGTTTGATATATTTCATAACACTGGAAGTTAGAGCTTGGAAATTGGAAATTGGATTGCCAGAATCTGGCCTATGGCCTTAAACACCCAGCTTATAATTTCTATATTCTGTTATAAATTAATTCGGTTAAGACTTCTCCTACAGCTTTCAGGGTGTTTTTGTCAATAATATCCATATTGTCATCGTGGGTATGCCAATATGGGGCGAATTCTGCACCATTCTCCGTAACTTCATGACGAATAATATCAATAGTTGGTATTTGCAGATCTCGATTTATAATTAGGTGATCATCTGAAATAGCATTCCCTTTTTTATCCAGAAACAGCTGACCATGGTTTTTCTGATCGGCAATAGACCAGAGCTCATTTACCAATGCCGGGGCAAAATGCATAGAATACTGCTCTTTGGGAAACTGTGCTCCCTTGCCTCCTACCATATCCAGTAAAATACCAAAACGTGGAGAATATCCTTTTACCGGGGGATTTTGAGCCCAATATCTTGATCCCAAAAAGTAGTTGTCAAGATCTCCTTCTTTACCATAATCTTCGCCATCAAAGAGCACGATATCGACCCCAATGGGTGGCGGATTTTCCTTAAATAGGCGGGCAAGCTCTAGTAGGACACCAACCCCGCTCCCTCCGTCATCAGCTCCTAATATTGGTTCCTGCTTATTTTTATCAGCTTTGTCAGCACGGGGGCGGGTATCCCAATGGGCACACAACATAATACGATCACTACTCTGTGTATTAAAGGCAGCAATAATATTCGTTAGTTTAAGTTCTTCGCCTTGATACCCTTTGGCTGTAAAATTCTGTGGAAATACCGTCCGCTCAGATGAAAAATCTCGTAATGTATTCAACAGAAAAGCTTTGGTTTTACGATGTCCTTCTGAACCGGGATTTCGCGGGCCCAAAGCTACTTGCTCTTCAATAAAATGATAGGCACTGTCAGCATTGAATTGAGGGACAAACTGGTCTTTGTTTTCAAACGAAAATCTCTGTTCTGATGATTCCTCTCCCCCACATCCCAAAAAAAACACTGGCAGTAAACAAACAATTAGAATGATAATCGTTTTATTCATCACGGGAAACCATCGATGAAGAAGATTGTGACACCGGCAGTACAATAGAATCCATAATATTTACGTGCGGCGGGCGATTTGCTATAAAATGGATAATCTCAGCAATATCTTCTCCCGTTAAGGGATCCAAATTGGCATACACATTATCCGCTCGTTCATCATCACCGTGGAAGCGCACATTACTGAATTCCGTCTCTACCAATCCCGGTGAAACCATACTAACTCGTACATTGGTGCCGTGCAGATCTTTCTTTGTGGCTTCTGTAAATGCTTTTACAGCGTGCTTTGTAGCACAATAGACAGAACCACCCGGATAACTTTCGTGGCCGGCTATGGAACCGACATTGATAATATGTCCCCTATTTTTCTCTTTCATCCGGGGGCTAATAAGACGTGTCATATTCAAAACCCCTTTAATATTGGTATCTACCATCTCATCCCAATCTTCAAAAGAAGCATCATACACAGCATCTTTTCCGCGGGCAAGACCTGCATTATTAACGAGAGTATCTATAGGATGTTCAAGCTGAGATATAAAATCCGAACATGCCTCTCTGTCTCGTACATCAAAGCAGCCTGTTTCTACTACAACAGAATGCTCTGTTTCAAGTTGCTGCTTAAGATTATCCAGACGTTCTTTCCTACGTCCATTTATTATCAAATTACAGCTAGAGGCTGCAAATTCAACAGCAGTAGCTCTACCGATACCCGAAGTAGCGCCGGTAACAAGCGCCCATTTACCCTCTAATCGATTAGTCATCTTAAAAATATTTTTTAATCCAATTGCTCAACAAGGCGACCTGCATTAAACAGCTTGCCTTCTTCAAACGTATCTGCCATAAACTGCATACCATAGGGCAGCCCATTAGAATGAGTACCCGCCGGAACGCTCAACCCACAAATCCCGGCCAAGTTAGCAGAGGTGGTATAAATATCGTTGAGATACATTTGAACCGGATTATCTTGATTTGTACCCAGATCGAAAGCAGTGCTGGGCGCCGTTGGCGATACAATAACATCTACATCTTCAAACGCCTTTGTAAAGTCTTCTTTTATTAGACGACGAACTTTTTGCGCTTTGGCATAGTAGGCATCATAATAGCCGGCACTCAACACGTAAGTCCCTAACATAATACGGCGTTTTACCTCATCTCCGAAGCCTTCGGTACGGCTCTTTTTATACAATCGAATCAAAGCAGAATCCATATCTTCCAACTTGGCGCTCAGCTCAACCTTTTCGTCGCCTTTGGCCTGCTTAATCTGCTCGGTAATAGCCTCACGTTCCAGCTTAAGATCTTTTTCAACATCTTTAATATCAGCACGGTGCCCATAGCGGATACCATCATAACGGGCAAGGTTACTGGAGGCTTCTGCAGTAGCCAAAATATAATAGGTGGCGATACCATATTTCATATGCGGCAGGTGGATGGGGACTAACTCTGCCCCATTTTGCTCTAGTTCATCCAGTTTAGCCTGAATTCCTTCCTTGATTTCGTTGTCAAGGCCTTCCCCAAAATACTCTTCCGGAACACCGATGCGAATATTAGAGTCGGGCTCTTCGGCAAATTGCCGATAGTTCGGTACTGTTCTACTAGAAGAGGTGTTATCATTGGGATCGGCACCCGCTATCGTTTCAAGTAATATAGCTGCATCCTTTACAGAATGAGTAAGCGGTCCAATACAATCAAAAGATGAGGCAAAGGCAATTAAACCGTGACGAGATACACGGCCATAAGTAGGCTTAAGTCCTACTACTCCACAATACGAAGCCGGCTGGCGAATAGAACCGCCTGTATCAGAACCAAGAGAGGCCGTACAGAAATCAGCCGCTACAGCAGCAGCACTGCCCCCTGATGACCCACCGGCTACTTTATCGGTATTAACCGGATTTTTTGTAGGACCGTAAATAGTATTTTCAGTTGATGAACCCATTGCGAATTCATCCATATTCAAGCGCCCCAACAAAATGGCATCATCTTCTCGCAAACGCTCTACCACGGTTGCATCATATACACTCTCAAAGTTTGATAAGATGTTTGATGCACAGGTAGCCTGTTTATCACGTTCACAGATCAGGTCTTTAATACCAATAACCATCCCGGCCAAATTTCCGGCCGTTCCATCATCAATACGCTCCTGAATTTCCTTAGCTCTGCTAAGCGCACCGTCTTTGTCAATGCTTACAACGGCATTTACTTCAGCGTTGCGTTCTTCAATATTTGAAATATAATGCTGTACAATTTCCGGGAGTGTAACATCACCAGATGACAATGACTCTTGAATCTGGCTAAAATCTGAATAACTCAACAGTAAGTATGGTTTTAATTAATTTTCTTTGTTCTTAACTTCTTCTTTTTCCTTACTTTCTGAAGACAATCCTTCCTTTCCGCCCTGTTCGATCTCTTTTTTGATCTCATCTGAGGCTTTTTGGAATTCATTTATTCCTTGACCGATTCCACGGGCAAGTTCGGGGATCCGCTTTGCTCCAAAAAACAGCAGCACAACCAGCAGAATAATTAAAACTTCCATACCACCAAAACCACCAAGCATATAATATTCCTTCTTTTTTAGAGTTTGTATTTATTGATACCACAAGATATGAATAATTTTCTAAACCTTTGAGCCTTTGAAAGAAAAAAATAATTGCTTTTTCCTTAAAAAATGACTTGAATTTAATGTATGAAACCTTTTATTAAGGTGCTTAGTTATATAGTTGAACCCAAATAACAAAATAAGAAGTTTTATTTATGATCTGGACTGTTGAATTAGCAGCCGTATTAGATGACGCACCATTTCCTGCAACCCGTGATGAACTTATTGAGTGGGCCGAGCGGAATGGTAGTCCTCAACAGGTGCTCGACAATTTACATGAACTCGAAGAAATTGAACAAGGCGAAGATGTTGTATACGAGAGTATAGAAGATATCTGGCCCGATTATATTGGTAAGGAGGATTTTTTCCACAATGAAGATGATGAAGGATTTAATTACGATGATGTTTAATTCGTAATACAATAACGTTACCTTCAAGCGGTTGTACGGTTCGAGCCTGCAACCGCTTTTTTTTGGAATTTCTTAATCACCCTCTTTGCCCTTTTGAGTCGCGACATCACTTTTTTCGTTTTTTTATTATGCTTGCTCGGGATTATTTCTGCGAGCTCTCCTGCTATTGCTTTATCTCAAAATACCACCGTAAGCAGTGATACCACTGACAACGTCGTGCGTATTATACGTTTTGTAGGTAATGATAATGTAAAGGATAATACCCTTGAAACTCTTATCCGCACCCAAACCAATCGCGAGTTCCTGGGTATCCCCCGGTTTACCCCCTGGTATTTCATTTGGCAACTCACCAACAAGTTTGGCGAAGAACCCGCCTATTTAAATCGAGCAACCGTAACCAACGATATCGAACGGATAAAGCAGTATTACAAAACCATCGGTTACCTGGAAGCAGAGGTCGATACCAATATTGTCGAATTTAAAAAAAATCGTGTCGAAGTTTCCTTTCTGATTGACGAAAAGAAAGCTTTCAATATTCAAACGATAGCCTATTCTGGCATACCTCAATTTAAAGACTCTACCCTGGTACCCCAGTTTCTGGATGACAGCCCGCTCACAAAAAGTAGTATTAACGACTCTACCTTTACTGTATATAAACGTTATTCCGAAAATGATTTAACAACAGAGCGAAATAGATTAATCACCTTTTTAAAAAACAACGGGTATGCGGCTGTTCAAAAAGACTCGATCAATGTGTTGATGAGGCATGATTCAACCAATCGCCATCAGCTTGATGCACTGTTCAACATTAACTCGGGGAAAAAATATACTTTCGGCGACCTATACATATCCCTTGCCGGCCCTGATGACACCACTCATTACCAACAACGAGACACCCTGCAAAACTCTGAACGTACAAAAGGTGATGTTAAGATATTTCTTCAAAAAGAAAAGTCGGCTCAAACAAAGTTCAGCCTGTTAACAGGTCAGGTGCTTTTCAAGCCTGGCGATACTTTCAATAACGAACTATATATTCGTTCTGTAAATGAGTTTCAAAACCTGGGCATGCTTACTATCCGTCAATTTGGGCTTAGCGAAGATGGGGGCTTACCCAACTATTCCAACGACCGGATTCCCGTTATGTTTTCTCTCCAAACTATTCCCAAGCATTCTATTAATTTAAACCTGTTTGGGATGAAACGCTACGGTTTTGGTTCAGGTGCAGGAGTAACCTACACCAACAACAATCTGTTTGGAAAAGCAGAAAATCTTCAAATAAGTCTTAACGGTAGCTTTGAATACGTATCATCCGAAACGGTTCGCGATATTGCCTCAGGATCTGGTAACGGAACATATGATGGCCGATTCTTTCAGAGTTTTGAATCGCGTATAAACTATACACTTCCCCGGCTCACGTTCCCTTTTAGAGCATTTGATGAGAATATTTTCTTCTCAAACGGAAGAACCCGCTATGGTCTTTCTTTCAGCCGGTCTGATCAGCTACTGTTTGATATCAATTCAGATATTCGGTTTAACCTGCGATACGAAGTACAACATAATGATCGTTTTTCCAGCTTCCTTGACCTTATAGAACTAGACCTCCTGGACACCGACCCCTCGCCCCAATTCCGAGAAGCCTTGCGCAACGATTTTGGAGAAGATTCTTTCGAGTATAAAAGAATTCTTGAAGATTTTCGTCCGCAAGTCTCATCTATACTTCGCTACACCTTTCGGAGTAAACGAACTGACCTAATCAAACGAGATCACGGTTATTTTAGCGAGTACTCAATAGCCGTAGGCGGGAATATTCCCTTTTTAACGGATAAACTTATTGTCACCCCAAATACTCTTGAGGGACATCTGCCCCCTATAATACCGGGTAGTCAAAATAACCTTGCCTACAGCCGTTTTATTAAAGGAACAGCAGATTACCGGCGATATATACCCATTTCTAATAATGCTGTTTTTGGATATCGTGGATTTGTGGGAATTGCATTACCCTACGGCAAGAGCACTTCTATCCCCCTAAACCAACGGTTTTATGCCGGCGGTAATAACGACATCCGCGGGTGGGATATCTACAGTTTGGGACCGGGAGCAATTCCACTTGATGATGTAACAATCAATGGTGGAGAAATTAAGCTTTTGGCACAAACTGAGGTCAGACAACGTTTTATTCGCGACTTTTTCTCTGCTGATTGGATTGCGGGCTGGTTTACAGATGCCGGCAACATTTGGTATGGCCCGCGTACTGAATTTCCCTCAAACAGCGGAAATGGACAAACAACAGCCAGCCAGAGAGAACGATTACTTAAACTTGGGAAATTCAAATTCAATAATTTTCATAAACAAATTGCCGTTAGTTCCGGCTTAGGTCTTCGTTTGGACTGGGAATATGTTGTAGCCCGATTTGATTTCGCATTCCGCATTCACGATCTACAAAAAGGTTGGTTTAACGATAAAAAGCTATACTTTAGTTTTGGTATTGGCCATTCGTTCTAATTGTACTCTACAATTGATTTATTGGCATACAGCATAGAACTTGTCGGTATAATTTATCATAAAATCAGAGATGATGTTTGGATCTAAAAAGTTTGGCAAAGTTAAGAACAAAGGGGAAATTATTTTTAAATCCCGCTTTCTCAAAAATCTGACGACCCTGGAGCGTTCAGAGTTTTTACAGTATTGCCATCGACGAAAATACAAAGAAAATGAACATATCTATTACCAAGGCGATCCCGGTACCGGTATGTATTTTATTGAAGAAGGGAAAGTTGAGCTAATTGTAGAACCCGATCCCGGGTCGGAGGGCGAACCGCAAAGTTGTATTATTGAATCACCAGAAAGTTTTGGGGCCCTCTCTATTGGCTACGAACTGAGACGTATCAGTAGCGTAAAATGCCTCACTGATTGCGTCTTAATGGGGTTTTTCAAACCTGATTTTGAAACCCTAAAAAAACGACATCCCAGTATTGCAGTAAAATTCATGGAGACATTAGCCATGATCTCCATGAAACAGCTTGAAATTGTGACGAAAGAACTGAAAAAAGTTAGTACGGCCGAACACGCTTTTTCTCTGCAGTTTAAAACGTACTTCAACCAACAAAACGAAAACTCGCTCTAGCACCACCCTAATGGCATTAAAAAAAGGACAAGACATTGAACTTGATATTGATGATGCAGCATACAAAGGCAAAGGTATTGGTAAAATTGATGGACTAGCAGTTTTTGTACCCAATACTACACCCGGCGACCGTATCAAGGCACGTATCCTAAAAAAGAAAAAAAGCTACGCTGAAGCTAAACTCCTGGAGGTTTTGGAGAAAGGCCCCTACCGTATTGATCCTAAATGTCAACATGCTAAAAATTGTGGGGGTTGCAGTTGGCAGCACGTTTCCTACGAGCATCAAAAAGAGTTTAAACGAGATCAGGTCCGAGATCACATTCACCGCATCGGCGGACTTACAGATCTCGAAGTAAACCCCATCATTGGTTGTGATCTTCCCTTTTACTATCGCAATAAGATGGAGTACTCTATCGGGCATAAACGATGGCTAAGTCAAGAAGAAGTAAATCGTGATGAATATGTGGATGATCGCTGCTTTGCAGTAGGGTTGCATGCCCCCGGACGGTTCGATAAGATCCTGAACATCAACGAATGTCATCTGCAGGACCCTATTTCCTACAAAATAATGGATTTCTTTCGCCAGTGGTGTGTAGAGAATAATATTGCCCCCTTTAATCGAATTGATCACAAAGGGTTTATGCGTAATCTGATCATCAGAAAAGCGTACTATACAGATGATCTGATGGTTAATATCGTAACCTATCAAGATGACCAAGGTCTGATTGAGCCACTTGCTGAAGCTCTATTAAAAGAATTTCCTGAGATTACCACAATCATCAATAATGTGAACGACACAAAGTCTCCCACCTCTGAGGGGCGATATGAAAAGATCATTCACGGGCCGGGTTATATTACGGATAAGATCGGCGACTATCGTTTTAACATTGACGCCAACGCCTTTTTCCAAACCAATACGCCCCAGGCTGAACAGCTCTATAAAATTGTCAAAGATTTTGCCGGTATCCGTGACAATGATATTATCTATGACCTCTACTGCGGTGTTGGCACTTTAACCATCTACCTAAGTGACAAAGCAAAGAAAGTTGTAGGCATTGAACTCGAAGAAGTAGCAATCAGGAATGCACAAAAAAATGCCGAAAAAAATAATATTGACAACGTCTCTTTTGTAAAGGGCGACATGAAAGATGTATTTACAGAGGAGATTTCCGATCGGTACGGAGACCCGAACTGCTTAGTGACCGATCCGCCTCGCGCAGGTATGCACCCGGATGTTGTAGAACGACTCATAGAACTGAAAGTACCCAAAATCGTGTATGTAAGCTGTAACAGCTCTACTATGGCACGAGATCTCAAAAAGCTTAACGAAGTATATGAAATACAAGATATCCAACCGGTAGATATGTTTCCCCAGACCTATCATATTGAGACTGTGGCCAAGTTGCGACTTAGAACATAGCTGTCTCTCATCGATAGATTTTCCAAGTTTTAGAAACTTGGAAAATCTAAAAAATATTGGGTAGAGATGAAGGGTGATGTATAAAAGTGGACCCCGAAACAAGTATCCGTACAGAACAACGGTAGAACAACGATTTCTCACTACGTTCGAAATGACTCATTGTTTAAAAAAATAAGCATTTATTTCCTACAACTTCCTAATGTCATCTCAACCAACGGAAGTGATCTTTGCTTGCCTTCAGGAAACACTAACCTAAGAGAGGCTAATCTTATATATCAATTAATAGTGGCTGATTAAACATAAGACGACAGCTGGTTTTACAAGCTACCGTACTGGTATAAGCTTGAGGCATACGGGCTGAGATACCTTAATCTCCTGTCCTGTTGCAGTTAAAGAGCCGTCCTCTTTATTCCGTTTAAAGATTACGATATTGTCGGTCTTGCGATTAGCAACTAAAAGAAAGTTCCCCGTCGGATCGATCACAAAATTCCGGGGATGTACTCCCTTTGTCGATTGCCTTCCCACATGGGTCAGTGTCCCCTCTTGTTGGTCGATATTATAAATGACAATGTCATTAAGATCTTCACGATTCGAAGCATATAGGAACCGCCCATCTGGCGATATATGGATATCAGCGGCCGTGTTAGGTCCTTCGTACTCTTCTGCCAGGGTACTAACAGTCTGAATATGATTGAGCGAGTCTCCGCGGTATGCAAAGGCTGAAACTGTGGCCTTAAGTTCACTTACCAGGTATGCGAGCTTACCATTGGGATGATTGGTGATATGCCTGGGACCGCTGCCCGCTTTAGTGGTGTGCGAAAATGCCGGTGTCGATGCAAGGCTTACCGCCGTGCTGTCATACGGATACCCGTAGACCTTATCCGTACCCAAATCACTTACTAGCAGATGCTTCCCATCCGCAGATAGTACTGTGCAATGCACATGCGGGCTATTTTGACGGTTTTTATTGATGCTGCTTCCCTGGTGTTGAATTGTGGCCTTTGCTTTTGCCAAAGAACCGTCATCCCGAACCGGGAACATTGAGACCGACCCTCCAACATAATTACCTGCAAATACGGCTTTCCCATTTTCATCAATACTTATATAACACGGAGCCCCTCCCCTGCTGGATCGTTTATTCAAAAAGGTTAATTTTTGATTCTCTTTATCAAATGAAAAAGCACTTACCGCAGAGCTGGCCGAATCAGCTGTTTCGTTTACTGCATATAAGTTGGTATGGTCTTTTGATAACGTTAAATAAGAGGGATTATCAACTCCTTTGGTAACCCCAATTGAATCTACGCTACCACTGCTGGCATCAAACTTATAAAGATAGATACCTTCACTGCTTTCCCCGGTATAAGTGCCCACAAAGAGGAAATAGTCTGAAGGTTTCTCTACAGTATTACATCCCCAGCCACTGAAAGCGATAGCTACTACCAGTGCAAGTACTTTTAAATTATTCATGAATAATATTCTATAGTTATTAATATTTGGCAGGTACTCCATCTTTCGGAATTGACTGCTTGATAAATGTTCTAATGTCATTATTTGCTGCTTCAAGATCCTCTTTACGCAAGTACATCATATGCCCGCTTCTGTAGCCTTTAAACTGTATGCGATCTTGCAGCTTGCCACTACGATCCATATTCCATATCGTATATTTTGCATCAAAATAGGGTGTTCCTCCGTCGTAATACCCCGACTGCACCATCACATTCAAATAAGGATTTTCATTCATCGCCGACCGCAAGTTCTTTCCGGTTCTGTTATTATCACGATCCCAGGGGTGTACCGGTCCAAACATCCAGTATTGTAAATCTGTATTATAGCCAAGGTCACTACGTAAATAATGATTGATAGCTGGGGTAAATGCGTGATTCCAGGAACTCAAGGCCGGATCGTAAGTGTAGCGATTCCCTGCATTTTCGGGATCTTGCCCCCTATACCTTGAATCTAAACGACCAATTGTCAGTTCTTTTTCATCGCGAAGCAGCTCTTTCCAAAAGAATGAAGTAGAGATGCTCAAATTCCGATTGAGTATTTCTTTTTTAGAAATGCCGGAGAAATAAGAAACTTTTTTTGCTACTTCTTCTTTTTTAGACTCATCCAGGGCGCCCCCTTTTGCCAAGGCCGGAATATAAGTGTCAATGGTGTAGGCTTCTACTTCGGGCAGTATTTTCGAAAGATCCCGCTCTTGCAGCTCTTTGGGCAAGGCATTATGATACCAGGCCGCTGCGGTAAAATAGGGCAGCGTTAACGCATCTCCTACCGGGCCGTCACGATCGATACCAAGTCCTGTTGGTGATACCAGGATAACACCGTTTAGAAACATCCACTGGGAATCCTGCAGTTCATCAGCCAGTCCGGAGACCCGCGTAGTTCCATAACTCTCTCCTATTAAAAATTTTGGGGATTTCCACCGATCGTGCCGCGAAACAAACGTATCGATCCAGTCCGCCAGGTATTCAATATCGGCATTCACGCCAAAAAACTTTTTCTTTTTAACCTCTTTATCAACAATTCTCGAAAACCCGGTATTTACGGGATTCACATATATAATATCGGCAACATCGAGTATTGAATGGGGATTATTTTCTACCCCGTAAGGCTGCACAGGAAATCCTTCATCGCTAATTTTTACCTTTTTAGGGCCTGTATAGCCAATATGCATCCAAACAGAAGCTGAACCGGGCCCGCCGTTAAAGGAAATAACCAGGGGACGTCGTTCCGAATTATCGACATCCGTACGCTTATAGTAGGTATAAAAAAGTGAGGCTATGGGTTTTCCCTCTTCATCCCACACGGGCTGGTTCCCGGTAGTAGCCGTATAAGCTACCTCTTGCCCATTGATCCTTTGTTCATGATGAGTGGTGACAGCAGTATCAACCTTTACCTCCACACTTTGAGCCACTACTATCGAAGAAGTCAATAATAAAAAAACTCCCAGTATTGTCCCTGATAATGATCGCTTACATCTAATATTGATATCCATAATCCGACTTTTTTATTGAATAAATGTAATACCCGAGCAAAAATGGGCAAACCTTAAAATAATTGGCAAATATACAGTTGCAAACTAATGAGCTTCATTAACTGTCAAATCTTGTTAAAATTTGGGAACCCAAAATGTAACTTAATTGGTTTACGATTACATCTTAAATATTTCTTATAATACTTTTTATGGATATTAAAATTATTGGTGCCGGTCTTGGTGGCTTGACAGCTGCCTGTCTGTTAGCAAAAGAAGGACACCAGGTTACTATACTTGAAAAAAATGAACAAGCTGGTGGAAAAATAAATGAAGTTCGGGCTGATGGATTTCGTTTTGATACCGGACCTTCCTTGCTCACTATGCCCTTCATTCTTGAAAAATTATTTGAACGGTGCGACGTAGAGATCAATGATTTTCTTGATATTGAACCTATAGATCCCATTTGCCGATACTTCTATCCTGATGGATCCCAGTTTGACTGCTACCAGGAGAAAGAGGTGAATATTGCCCAACTCCAGGAATATGCACCCGAAGATGTTGAAGCTTTTATAGAATTTAATGAATATGCTGCTAAGCTGTATGAACATACTAAGGATGCATTTCTCTTTAATCCCCTGTATGGCCTTTCGGACTTAAGCTCACTAAACCTCACCGACTTTTTCAAGATTGACGCTTTTCAAACAGTATCTGAGCGTATCGATCAGATGTTTGAAACAGAGCTGTTGCGAAAGTTTTTTAAAAGATTCACTACCTATAATGGTTCTTCGCCCTACCAGGCCCCGGCCACCCTAAATGTTATTCCGCATGTTGAGCTGGCAATGGGCGGCTTTTATATTGACGGGGGCATCTACGCTCTTGTAGAAGCCCTGACCGAGCTTGCTGAAAAGCTAGGTGTTCATATTCAATACAAAACAGAAATATCAGCAATAGAAACTACCAATGGGGCCATATCGGGGATCAGGGATAGCTCCGGCACACACCATTCAGCAGAGGTTGTCGTTTCTAATGCCGATGCTGCCGAAACATATTTGAATTTTCTTGATGAAAAAGACCTATCGCTCCTGAAACAGAAAAAAATGGATCGTCTTGAGCCGTCGTGCTCAGGTTTTGTGCTTTTATTGGGTATTGACAAAACCTATAATGCCCTTGAGCATCATAACATCTTTTTCTCTGAGAATTATAGACATGAGTTTCAACAGATTTTCGAGGAAAAGGTAATGCCCGATGATCCCACTATTTACATAGCCAACACTTCCCATTCAAACCCGGGCGATGCCCCCGAGGGAGGTTCAAACCTTTTTGTACTGGTTAATGCTCCATATCTAAGTGATGAATTGGACTGGGAGACCGAAACAGAATCCTACAAAAGAAAGATTATACGAACACTTCAAGAGCGGGGGCTTACGTATTTGGAAGATCATATTGTGTATAGTCAAACAATTACCCCTAAAGACTTTTACCAGCGCTATCGAAGTAACAAAGGCAGCATCTACGGCACTTCATCCAACAGTAAATTTGCAGCCTTTATGCGCCCTCGTAATAAGTCACGATCAGTAAAAGGGTTGTACCTGGTAGGTGGCAGCACGCATCCGGGCGGCGGCATTCCACTTGTCACGCTCTCAGCCTTCCATGCCGTAGAATTAATCCAACGCTTCGAATAACGAACCCCTGTGAGATATGAGACTGTGAGATGTGAGCTTGTGGGGTACATTAGGCTTGGAAATACCGTTATTTTTGATCTAATCTTTTTGAGTAGGTGTAGATCATTTTTTGAAGTTCAATAACTTCATTACAGAGCCGGTTGCTCTTAGAGTCAGTTAAATGTCCCAGGTTGGTTGGTATAATCAATTGGGATTCCAGCTCGCAGGATGAGCTATAAGCAATACTCAAAAATCGATTAAAATCTTTGTCTGTATTCCGACCGGAACCTTCTGCTATATTTGAACCGATGGATACAACACAACGACGAAGCTGAGATACCAATCCATATTTTTCTTCAGCCGAAAAATCTGAAGTTGCCATATAAACATTTGTTACTAATGCAACAGCCGACTGCCAAATATCTAACTCTTTGTAGCTATGCATGGGTAAATAACAGTCTTAATTATTATCACTTAGTAGTAAGACTGTATAAACACACATTCCCTACAAATTATTTTGATTAATCTCTCTCTGATTATTCTCAAATCCCAGTACTCACATCTCACAGTCTCAAAATCTCACATCTCACTACTCATAATCTCAATACTCACGATCTTATATCTCACTTCTCCCCTAGGTTGATCACTTCAACATCCTGAATCTGTCCCTCATCAATAGTAAAACGCACGCACGTGCGGTATACCTGGAATCCATGCCGACCTGCTGCCCCGGGATTAATAAACAACATCTTATTCTTTTCCTGGTCACGCCCAATCTTTAAAATATGTGAGTGACCACAAATAAAAACATCCGGCGGATCATTTTCCATCTCCTCGCGAATAGGTAAACAATAGCGTCCCAGCGTACCGCCGATATGGGTCATCCAAAAATCGATTCCCTGGCGCTCAAAACGCTGATGTAGTGGGTACTCCTGTCGAATATCCTGCCCATCAATATTGCCATACACGCCAAGAACCGGAGCTATTGTTAACAGCTCATCGGCAATTTCAAGGGTTCCGAAATCACCCGCATGCCAGATTTCATCCCGATCTTCAAAAAAGTCAAAGATCTGGGGATCTAAATAAGAATGTGTATCTGATATTAATCCGACTTTGATCATAGATGATTCTTTATCATTTTCAGCTAAATGCCAGGGATATTTTTTAAAGTTATGTGAATGACACGATCCCTTGCAAGAAAAACAATTTATTTATTATTCAAAATCCGATATGCCCTTTTTTAGTATTATAATTGTCTCATGGAATGCCCTTGATCATCTCAAAAACTATTTCCCAAGTGTTGCCGAAACAGATTATCCAAACTTTGAAATAATATTGGCAGATAACGCTTCTGTGGATGGCTCCAAGGCATGGGTTCGGGAACACTACCCTGAGGTAAAGATCGCTGAATTTGATAAAAACTATGGCTATTGTGGTGGAAATAATCGCGCCGTGCCCCATGCCGACGGTGATATTCTCCTGTTTTTAAATAATGATGTGCGTGTAGAACCAGATTGGCTGAATGCTCTTGCAGAGTGCTTTGAACATAATCCCAAAGTAGCTGCGGCTCAACCCAAAATGCTCTCAGACCAGCAGCCCTCTCATTTTGAGTATGCTGGTGCAGCCGGCGGTTTTATTGATCAATTTGGCTATCCTTTTTGCCGTGGACGCGTCTTTGATACGGTAGAAAAAGATGAGGGACAGTATAATGATGATTCCAATATCTTTTGGGCCAGCGGAGCAGCCTTGGCTATTCGAAAAGATATTTTTAATGAGCTGGGAGGATTTGACGAGGATTTTGAATTTCACATGGAAGAGATCGATCTTTGCTGGCGTCTCTGGAATAACGGCTACAAAGTACGATACTGTGCCAATAGCACCGTTTATCACCTCGGCGGCGGGTCTTTGGCAATGGGATCTCCCCGCAAGGTGTATTACAATTACCGTAATAACCTGAGGATGCTCTGGAAAAATAGCAGCACTGATACACATATCTGGCGGTTTGTTGGACGTTACCTGCTCGATATTGTGGCCGCCCTCCGTTCTCTGCTTGGAACCAACTGGCCAGAGTTTAAAGCCATTGCACGTGCCCATCTACACTTTTGGCAATCATTTGATAAAACTCAACATAAACGAGCCCGCCTGCAGCAACAGCGAACCGTTGAAGATGATCCCAAAACCCTATTGCCCATCAGTATAATTCATAAATATTTTATAAAGGGTACGAAAACCTTTCGTAAATTTATTTAATTATACCAATGGATAAGCAAAACATAACACGAGCTGCAAAATCATTTTTAAAAAGGTGGTGGGCTTCCCTTCTTATTCTTCCTTTTATCATATATTCCTTACATCAAATCTATTGGGCTATACAGTACAATATTTTCTTTGCGGTCAATTATGACTACCCCTTTCCATTAAATATCGTCAATTTTTTTGTCGATAATTTTTTACTGATCACCCACGAAGCCGGACATACTTTCTTTCGTATTTTTGGCGTACGATTTATCACGATTTTAGGGGGCTCCTTATTTCAAATAATACTGCCGGTTGTAATATTTGCATACTTTTGGTTCAATAAAAAGCGGATTGGCATGCAGTTTTCATTAGTGCTTGTGGGCTTTAGCTGGCTCGATGTTGCAGGCTATGCTGCGGATGGCGGGGCCCGTCAATTGCCACTTATTGGTGGGCTGGGCAAAGAGGCTCATGACTGGTACAATCTGTTAGTAAAAATGAATGCGCTGGAACATGATATCACCTTTGCCCTCTGCTTCGTAGCTATGGGAATCATTTGTTACCTTTGGGCACTTCTGATTCCGCTACTACCTGAGCAACCAAAAGAAGTTTCAATAGACCTTGATTTAGACACTTAATGAAATCGTTAAATACAATGAGACTTTTATCATATCATACCTCGCTATTTGTTCTATTAAGCATATTTTTATTTACAGCATTAATATCTTGTAGTAACCAAGAGCCCCAAAAGCCCACAAAAGAATACACAAAAACCATCAACGACTGGCACCAGCAACGGATATCTTCCCTCAAAGAAAATGACAGCTGGTTAACGCTCTCAGGACTTTATCCGTTGGAAGAGGGTACATTTTCATTCGGCGCCGATTCGACTAATGATATTGTATTCCCGTCCAAAGCAGCAGGCAAGCTGGGTACCATCACCAAAAAAGGCAGCAGTTTTTACATGGATATCCATAAGGATATAACCGTCAAGCATGATGGTAAAGATATATCCTCGATAAAGCTCAGTCCCGATAAAAAAGATACCCCCACTATATTAGAACACGAATCGCTGCTTTGGTACATTATTGAGCGAAGAGGCAACTACTACATCCGCCTGAAAGATACTGAGCATTCTAACTTAACCAGCTTCGATGGAATTGATCGATTTCCCATCTCCCCGGACTGGAAAATTAAAGCAGTATTCCAACCATTTGATACCCCAAGATCAGTAAGTATTCCTGATATTTTGGGAGATACCTATGAGGAGATGATCTATGGAACTCTTGAGTTTTATGTAGATGGACAAGACTACAGTTTACTACCCATTGGGCATCCACAAAAAGATGAAGAGTTTTTCATTATTTTTGGTGATAAAACAAACGGAGAAAGTACATATAGCGGAGGACGATATATCTATATTCCTACCCCCGGTGAAAAGGACTATACGTATATTGATTTCAACAAAGCTTACAATCCGCCCTGTGTGTTTACCAGCTTTGCCACCTGTCCTATCCCCCCTCCCAGAAACCGATTAAATATTAAAGTTACTGCAGGCGAAAAAATCTACGAAGGTTCTAAATAAACTATCATGGGTTCTCGCTTTTCGGAACAAGCAGATCTCTATGCAAAGTATCGACCCCATTATCCCCAAGAGCTCTACGACATTATTTTTAATCACTTACAGGCTACTGAAAGAGCATGGGATTGTGCCACCGGTTCCGGGCAAGTTGCCCGGGTACTTTCAACCACCTTTGATAGTGTAATAGCTACCGATATTAGCAAAGAACAGTTGTCGCATGCTCCCAGCGGTAATAACATCACCTATTCGGTTGCTGCTGCGGAAAAATCGGGGCTGCCAGCCAATCATTTTGAGAGGGCTTTGCAAAACCTTTGATTTCGTCATTCTGAGCTTGTCGAAGAATCTCCAGTATCCATCTACTGCCGTTGAAAGGGAGATCCTTCATTACATTCAGGATGACTGCCTGGTTTTGCAAAGGTCGCTTTGATTTAATCACTGTTGCTCAGGCTATTCACTGGTTTAATTTTGATGAATTCTATGATGAGGTCTGTCGGGTGGGAAGAACTGGAGGATTGCTGGCCGTTATTGGCTATAGCATGATTAGTATTAACGATAAGGCAGATCCCATTTTAGAAGCCCTGTATGAAGAGGCTTTTGGTACCTATTTCAATGAAAACCGTCAATACCTGGACCAGTATTACCGAACCATCCCCTTTCCCTTTGAGGAGATCCAAACTCCTAACTTAGAGTATACCGTTTCTTGGTCGATAGATGAACTGGAAGGCTACTTTAATAGTTGGTCGGCCATCCAAAAGATGAAAAGTGACCAAGGGTATAATCCGGTTCCAAAAACAATGAATAAGCTAAAATCTAAGCTTCCGGAAACTCAAAAATTAGAGGTTTCCTTTCCCATCTTTATGCGGCTGGGACGCCTATCCACCTCCCGTTAAGAAGCTTACTTTGCCATTTGATAGAGTAGCTCAATCTCTTCGGGCCATCGCTCGGTATTAGGAGTTTCCAGTATCATCGGGATATCATCAAAACGGTCATCTTGCATTAGTAACTCAAAACCTTTTATTCCTATTTTGCCCTCCCCAATATTGGCATGGCGGTCTACCCTACTTCCCAGCTCTTTTTGCGAATCATTTAAGTGCATTCCTTTCAGATACTCAAACCCTACGGTTTGGTCAAATTCAGTCATCATTTGTTGGTATCCCTCGGCCGTTGACATATCATATCCCGCAGCAAAAGCATGACAGGTATCAATACAGACGCCCACCCGGCTTTTATCTTCTACGCCATCAATGATTTCAGCCAGGTATTCAAACTTATAACCGATACTGGTGCCCTGCCCGGCAGTATTTTCGATAACAGCTGTTACGCCCTCCGTTTGCTCCAATGCCCGATTTATGGACTCAGAATTTCGTTGCAGACACTCATCAACACTAATTTTGCTCAAATGATTACCGGGATGAAAATTCAACAGTTCTATCCCAAGCTGCTCACATCGCTTTAATTCAACGGTAAAAGCATTTCTTGATTTCTGTAATTTATCCTCATCAGGATGGCCCAGATTAATCAAATAGCTGTCGTGAGGCATCACGTAATCCATCTTATAATTAAGAGCGGCACACTTCTGTTTAAATCCCGCTATACTTTCTGGGGTAAGCGGCGGAGCCTCCCACCTGCGCTGATTTTTAGTAAAAAGGGCAAACGCTTTAGCTCCAATTTCATCTGCCCGTTCCGGTACGTTTTCTACACCACCTGCGGCACTTACATGAGCTCCAATATATTTCATAAACCTGTGGGTTAAATTCTTTTTAGGACACGAGAGAAGTAATTCAAAAGAAGTAGCAATTTCAACCGCTTTCTGATGAATCACTCCTGATATTATAATCATTTAAGAGAATTCATCGTGTCAAAACAGGTGTTCATCGAAAACCCCTTTTGAGACATCCTATAATTTCATTAGTTGAGGACAGTTCAATCGCAACAAAGCCATAAATCATGAAAAAAATAACATATAGTATCCCGGTTCTACTTCTCCTTTTCATTCTTACCGGTTGTGGCATTCCTTCGGTGCATCCCCTCTATAATCCTGACGATTTGGTGGTAAAAGAAGAGTTGTCCGGTAAGTGGAAAAAAAAGGAAAACAGTGATGTTTATAATGTATTTCATCTACAAGACCTGAAAGTAAATGAACAGGTTCGCGACACACTTGGTATCAAAGAGGATGATAGTCTTATTGCGGCCTTTGAGGAGATTAATCTTGATAATACCTACTTGATTGTTGAGTCAGATATTGGCGAGGCAGATTCAGAAATTTTCGTAGGCGGGCTTGTAAAGCTTGATAAAAACTACTATTTGGATTTATATAAATATCCAGGTTTCTCTGCAGACAACTTTTCATACCCGGTACACCTTTTTGTAAAAGTTGATCTGCATGACGATAAAATTGTAATGCACCAGTTTCGGGAGCAATGGATCAAGGAATTGATCAAAAAAAGAGAAATTCGTATTAAACATGAAGTCTCTTTTGATAACTTTTTGCTAACGGCTTCTACCAACGACTTGCAAGCATTTATCCGCAAGTATGGAGATAACCCAAAAGCCTATGACGGGGATGAACTTATTTTCAACAAAATAAATGATTAGTGGACCGCCTTAAGACCTATACCACTGCTTTTTTAAGCAACCACTGGGTACAGTATTTTTTATTCTGGATGCTTTGTTACTTCGTATTAACAAAGCATTTTTCCTACGATGGTACCATTAAAAAGATTGATCTTATATATACCGGCCTATTTATGCTGAGTATATGGGGGGCGGTAATCATAAACAGCTTTGCACTTATTCCCCGTTTGCTGGCTCATAGAAGATACCTTGGCTATGCCGGGTTAATAACCCTTACCATGTTGGGAACCACCTGGTTTAATATTCTTACCTACGAATATCTGTCTGACTGGCTCTTTCCCGACTATTATTTCATCTCATACTTTGAATGGTACCAAATTTTACAATATATACTGGCATTCACGGGCATCACAACCCTGTTGCAACTATCACGGAGCTGGTTCAGGGAAGCTGAAATGCAGCAATCATTAGCCGAAATAAAAGAGGAAAAAATAGCTACAGAGCTCAAAGCATTGCGAGCTCAAATAAATCCTCATTTTTTATTTAATAGTCTCAATCACATTTATGCTCTGGCCGTTAAAAAATCATCCCAGACAGCCCCTGCGGTACTTCAGCTTTCTGAGCTTTTGCGCTATGCAATCCAGCGGATGAATCATGAGAAAGTACCATTAGAGGAAGAGATTGAATACCTCGAAAAGTTTGTGGCTCTTTATAAAAGCCGAACCCACCATCCTGAAAGGGTTCATTTTTCGGTGACCGGCAGCCCCAAAAATCTAACTATTGCCCCTTTACTGCTTGTGGTATTTGTTGAAAACTGTTTTAAACATGGCAGCACACCCCTCAAAAACGACTCCATAGATATCTCTTTATCCATTGAGGAGCAGAAGCTTCGCCTGCAAACGAAAAACAGAATTTCTCAAGATCATGAACTGCCCAAAATATCGAATGGACTAGGACTCGAAAATGTACGACGCCGCCTTGTGTTGCTTTATGAGAATAAGTACAACCTCGACATTAAACGAAATGATCGTTTTTTTGAAGTTGATTTAGAATTGGAACTACTATGAGTAATACTATCACCTGTCTAATTGTTGATGATGAACCTTCTGCCCAGCAGATACTGGAGCGTTATATCTCAGATGTTCCAAGGCTAGAGCTACTCAAAAGCTGTGACGACGCGCTCCAGGCTCGAAGCTACCTCACTGATCACCACGCTGATTTATTACTGTTAGATATCAACATGCCCACCCTCTCGGGAATTAGCTTTTTAAAGTCACTGAGAAACCCGCCGGAGGTTATCTTAACTACTGCTTATGACGAATATGCCTTGGAAGGCTACGAGCTAGATGTAATTGATTACCTGCTCAAACCATTTTCATTCGAACGGTTCCTGCAGGCAATTTCAAAATATGAGGATCGGGTTCAGAACGATAATCAACAAAATACCCTTTTTATAAAAGCCGACCACAAAACATACCGAATCGATAGTGATTCCATCTCATATATCGAATCGTTAGGAGATTATATAACGATCCATATCTCTGATAAAAAGTTGACGACCTACGAAACATTGAAGAATATCCAAACAAAATTACCGTCTAACTTTATGCGCGTACACAAATCTTTTATTGTATGCATCGATAAAGTCAACTACCTGGAAGGCAATCGCCTTATTCTGAGTACAGATGAGATTCCCATAGGGGGAACTTACCGTGAAAAAGTTAAAAGCAGATTCAATATATCGTAATGGACCTATTTCCAGGATCCAATAATAAGCCCCATTATCGTAAAAGCAACACTCCAGTAGCCCCCGTTGATACAGATATATTTCCATGATCTCCGTTCATATAGACTATTTACGGCAAGGGCAAAAAAGATCCAGCCGAAGCCTGTCAAAAATCCATAAAAAGCTCCGCTGGCTGCCGTTACCTTAGCTGCTGCTTCCGGTGATCCCGTTAAAAAGAGAGCCAGATTTAACGCCATAATACCCTCAAAAACAAAGGCCAGGCCAAATATTTTAGCCATATTTTCTTCTTGAAGTCCTTCTTTGTTCATACCAACAGCCTCCATCCATGCGGCCCCAAAAAGGGGGCCATACCAGAGCCATCCTACTAAAAAAGTTGATAGCGTTGCTGCCAGAACTGCCCAAAAGTTAATGTTTGAGAACTCCATAATGATATCCCCTATATGATTTTAAGATGAAGGTACGATCTACTTTGTCTTCTGCTATTGATCTATCTTGGTAAACGTTAAAATAAATGTAGCCCCTTTACCCTGCCCATCACTCTTAACTTTAATACTTCCTCCCATTTCTGAAATGTAGTTGGCACTGCTGTGTAATCCAAAGCCGTGGCCAGAATCTTTTGTCGTAAACCCCTGCGTGAATACACTTCCGAGGTTTTCCTTTTTTATCCCAGATCCATTATCCGCAATTGACAGATACAAATGCTCCTCCTCTTGCCAGGTTTCTATCCAGATAATCCGCTCTGATGGGGGTTTGTGTGCCATTGCTTCTTTGGCATTTTTAAACAGGTTAACCAATATGTGCATCAGCTTACTTTTTTGCACTTTGACTTCATCCTGGTCATCAAATTCAGTTTTAATCGTCAATTCATGACGGCTAATACTATCCGACTGGATTTTCAAAATATCTTTGATTATCTCTCGTAACCTTGCACTTTCTTCTACCCGGCCAACTTTCGCAAAACTTTGCTGAGTATCAATAACCTCAGTGATAAGCTTCACTTTTTGCGTGAGTCTCTCGCAATGCGCTTTAAGGTTTTGGTGCTCGTTTTCCAAGGGTTTTTCAAGCTTGAGGTAATAGTCCAACAACTTGTTTCCCCTGGGATCATTAATAAGAAAATCTTCAAGATTATCTTTGTGTTCCTTCAACAAGGCATTAGCTCGTTTATATTTAGGGAGTTTTGAGTTGTTGAGTGTCTCCGCAATTTGTGTTGTTGATATATTAATACTGTTTAAAATATTACCAATATTATGAATGACTCCTGTAGCTAAATCAGCCATACCGGCTTTATGCGCTTTTTCTATCAATTCACTCCTTGTTCTTTTCAGATCCTGTAAGGCCTTTTGCAAGTCATCATTTTTCTTATTTAACTCTTTGGTACGCAGCTCTACCTTTTCCTCTAATCTTTTATTTTGTTCCTGTATAGAGCGAATACGATATCGATAGCCCGCCGAAACCACTCCAATTATCAAAATAGCTGATATAAGGTAAAACCAGGTAGTTCGCCAAAATGGTGGGACAATGACCAGGGTTAGCGCATCTTTTTCTGCCCCCCATACCCCATCGCTATTGGCCGTCTTCAACTTAAAATGGTACTCCCCAGGATCTAAATTAGTATATGTGGCCGATCTTTTTTTACCTACTAAATTCCATTTGGAATCGAAGCCTTCTAACTTATAGGCATAGCGAACTCCTTTTACAGCACTATACTCTAAAGCAGCGTAATTTAAAGTAATTACACTTGAATTGTAGGGTAAGGTAATCTGTTCGGTTTGACTTATATGCTTTTTAAGCGGGGTATTTTCACCAATTTTCACCGTTTCATTGAACAACTGAAAGTTTGTTAATACAAGCTGGGGAACCTTGTCAGTAGCCGTAATACTATCAGGATGAAACCGATTAAAGCCATTTGCTCCACCAAAATACATATATCCCTGTCTATCTTTATAATGGGCTCCTTCACTAAATTCTCGACTTTGTAATCCATCTTTAATTCCATATTTGGTAAATTTCTCAGTATCTGGATCAAATTTTGCCAATCCATCATTTGTGCTAATCCATATATGGCCGTTATTGTCGGTTAGCATTCCATTTATAACATTGTTAGGCAATCCATCTTCTTTTGAGTAGGTAGTTAGCTTATGGGTTTTTCGGTTAAAGAGTTTAAGCCCACCCCCGCGGGTTCCCAGCCATAACCGTTGCTGTTGATCTTCCAACATACATTGAATAACACTGCTGTATAGGTTACCCCCATTAATATTAAAAAACTGAAATTCCTCTTTACTCCGGTTGAACTTCGTTAGGTTCCCCCCGTAAGAACCGATCCAAATGTTCCCTTTACTATCTTCATAAAAGCTTCTTATATCATTATTGCCGATACTTGTTGTATCTCCGGGATCTTCTTTATAGCGACGGATATTTTCGGTTTGGGGATCCAAAACATTAACCCCTCCTCCATTGGTGCCAATCCACAGGTTACCACGGCTGCTCTTGTAGAGTTCAAAAATATCATTACTGCTCAAGCTATTTACATCATCCGGATTATGCTGATAATGCTTAAACGTATTATCAGCCAGGTTGTATTGGCTGACTCCCCCGTTATAGGTTCCTAACCATACATGGTTCTTTTTCTGGTGCTCTTCCATCGCTAACACAACATCACTCGGAATACTATTCTTATCATCAGGATTATGACGAATAGCAGAAAAAGTGCCATTATCCCGATCAAAGATATTTAGGCCTCCACCGTCTGTCCCAATCAAAAAAGTACCGGTAGAGGTTTCCAAAAAACTACGTACGGTATTGTAAGTAAGACTTGTAGAATCGTTCGGATTGTTCTTGTAGTGTTCAATTTTCTTTTTATCCCTGTCGACAAAATTTACACCCCCAGAGAACGTGCCAATCCACATGGTCCGATCATCTCCCTCAAATAAACTCAGAATGCCATTTTTATGAATACTTTTGGGGTTGTATTTATCGTATTTAAAATTGTGAAACTGTTCTTTTGCCCGATCAAAAACACTTAAGCCCTCGTTACTCGTGCCTATCCAGAGAAGCCCCTTATAATCTTCTTCAATAGCATATATCCTGTCACCAACAATGCTATTGGGATCCGTATTATCGTGGCTGTAACTACTGAAGGTGTCTTCTTTATAGTTATAATAATTTAGTCCCCCTCCATCAGTTCCAATCCACAACCGTCCTTTGCTATCTTCATAAATAGTGGTAATGTGATTTGCGCTAATACTGTTTTTGTTGTCGGGATCATGGAAGTATCGTTTGAATTGCCCTGTTTGGCGGTTCATAATATTCAATCCATCTTCTGTACCTACCCACAAATTGCCCCTACTATCCTCATAAATAGCGGTCACATTATTTGAGCTAATACTCAATGAATCATTCTTCTTATTAACATAGTGGGTATCCTTGGAAAGGTAATGTTCATCCTTAGGCCCGGTACGCTCCATCAAGTTTAAGCCCCAGCTGGTACCAACCCAGAAATTCCCGTTGTTATCTTCATAAATATCCCAAATAGAATTATCACTTAGTGTTTCCTGGGGGCGGTCGATATCACCTTGAAATCGAATAAAACGATCCTTTTCGCGATCATACAAATTTACCCCACGTCCAAGAGTACCAACCCAGAGGTTCCCTTTACTATCTTCGTATAATGTTCGCACCTCGTTAGAGCTGATGCTATACCTGTCATCAGCATTATGCGTATAAATGGTGAATTCATATCCATTATATTTATTCAACCCATCTTGGGTGGCAAACCACATGTAGCCCTGCTCATCCTGCAATATGGCATAAACCGACCGTTGGGAAAGCCCATCTACGGGCGTTAGCTGATGGAACTCCGTATTTTGCAAGACTTGTCCCCTGCTTACAGTAACTGACAACATCAACAGTAATAAAAAAAAGCTACATCTCACTTTTAATCGTTGTACTTCCATATTTCTCTACTATTCCTCTAACTAAACCTATTATGAACCCACTACTTACTGTATTCTCCCCCTCATTTTTTGGGAAAGAGTAATGTAAAAGTTGCTCCTTGCCCTTCACTTTCTACTAAAATTTTACCATCCATTTCGGCCATGTAATTGGCACAGGTGTGTAACCCATACCCATGTCCCGACCTTTTAGTCGTAAATCCGTGATTAAATATTTTTTTCTTATTTGCCTCACTGATACCATCCCCATTGTCGGATATCGAGAGATAGATATGGTCCTCATCCTGGCTCGTTCCAATTGTCAATACTCTCTCATCTCGATTGACATTGGTCATAGCCTCTTTGGCATTTTTAAATAAATTAACCAGTATATGTATCAGCTTACTCTTTTGTACCTCAACGGTATCAGTATCTTCAAAATCTTTTTGTATGTGTAATTCGTGACGCTCAATACTCCCTGCCTGTAGTTTCAAGGTATCTTCAACAATCTCTTCGAGCTGTACCTCTTCCACAATGCGCCCGACCTTGGCATAGTCTTGCTGAGCATCAATTACTTCCAGCATCAGATTAACCTTATCAATAAGTCTATTGCAATGCTCTTGAAGTTTCTCATGCTCCTGGCTTAAAGGTTGCCCAAGTTTTAGATAGTAGTTTAACAACTTTGGTCCTCGGGAATCTTCAGCGATAAATTCTTTTAAGTTGTCCTTATGTTCGTCCAGAAGCTCATTAGCTTGCTGTAACTTCGGAATTTTCGATTTTTGCAGCGTCTCATTAATCACTGATGTAGAAATATTAACGCTATTTAGAATATTGCCGATATTATGGAGTACGCCTGTTGCCAAATCTGCCATCCCGGCTTTATGTGCTTTTTCAACTAATTCATTTCTGGTTGACTTTAGTTCCTCTACCGTCTCATTCAGCTTTTCATTCTTATCTTCCATCTTACTACGCATTCCTGCTAACTTTCGTGCCTGGCTATAAAATGAGGCCGCGGCATTAATTATAAAAAGAATGAGCATTATCATTACAATGATGTCAATATAAAATGGCCCGTCTAACTGGACTTCGGCTCCCATAATTAGTCCACCCATTAGCATTCCACCTAGAAAAAGTGCCAACGTTTGAAACATCTGCCGAAATCCTCCAATCATCGTATTAGTGACAAGAGCACCCGCTAAAAAAGCATATGACTGCCACAGATAAAATTCAATGGCTACAATCCAAAAACCAAGCATTACCGATTCAAACTTCATTGCCCATAACTCTACTCGTTTATCTCCAGGCCTTAGTTTGGACAGCAACAAAATAAAATTAGGATAAATCAACAGAGATATTGTTAAGAAAAAGAAATACCAACTGGACCATCCCCTTTCTACAACTAGCAACCCAATAGCAATAAAAGAAGCAATAAATCCCACCATGCGTGGAATATAATTAGCACGTGCCAAACGGTGTGCCCTACCCATTTTAAAATCAGTTAAAAATGATGGCATATTATTAAATTACAGCCCCGCATTTAGTTAATAGCAGTCACAGGTGCGGGGATAAAATCAGTTTTATTCCTCTTCGTTACTATCTTTCGCTTTAGCAAAGATTAGTGTAAAAGTAGCCCCTTTGCCCTTACCATTGCTCTCCACTTCAATATCACCACCCATTTCTTTCATATAGTTTGCACAGCTGTGCAGCCCAAAGCCATGTCCGCTTTTTTTGGTAGTAAATCCGTGGTTAAATACTTTTTTAAGATTTTCTTCTTTAATACCGGAACCGTTATCAGAAATGGAAAGGAATACTCTATCGTTATCTTCCCAGCTTCTTATTTTAATTACTTTGTCATCGGGCCGATTCCCCGCCATAGCTTCTTTCGCATTTTTGATAAGGTTCACAAGCACATGCATCAATTTTGAATGCTGGGCAATAATCGGATCCACAGAATCCAGCTCCTTGTCAACAGTTAGCCCGTGGCGGTCAATAGATCCGGCTTGCAGAGTCAAAGCATCTTCAATCATCTCTCCAAGCGAAATATGATCGGCATACATACTTGCTCCGGCATAGCTCTGTTGTGCTGCAATTGCTTCATTAATGAGTTCTATCTTTTCGGTCAAACGTTTCGATTGCTTAATAACTTTTTGTTGTTCTTTTTTTAACGGATCTTCAAGCCGGAGATAGTACTGCATCAACTTTTTCCCTTTGGGGTTATTTGTAACAAACCCTTCAATATCATCTACATTTTCACGTAATATTGTATTTGCCTGCAGCAATCCCTGCAACTTGGAATGCTTCATAGTATCTTCGATAAGAGCGGCAGAAGTATTCACACTGTTCAAGATATTACCGACATTGTGTAAAATTCCGGTAGCGAGATCTGCCATCCCTGCTTTATGGGCTTTTTCGACCACTTCATCCCTTGCTTTTTCGAGCTCTTCCAGGGCATTTTTGAGTTCCTCATTTCTATGATTTAACTCGGAAGTACGATCTGCTACTTCTTTTTCGAGCCGTTCACTATATTCCTTATACCTGCGTACTTTCATCCTATAGCCAGTAAAGATAACTCCGATGACAAATACGGTAGCAAACAGATAAAACCATGTTGTTTGCCAAAAGGGAGGTGTAATAATAAGCGATAGTGAGGTTCCCCGATTATTCCAAATTCCGTCGTTATTTGATGCTTTAACACGAAAGGTATATTCTCCCGGGGCCAATTCAGTGTAAGTAACAAAGTTTCGGTTACCCACATAGTTCCAGTCTTCATC
This sequence comes from Fodinibius halophilus, assembly GCF_011059105.1. Taxonomy (GTDB): domain Bacteria; phylum Bacteroidota; class Rhodothermia; order Balneolales; family Balneolaceae; genus Fodinibius; species Fodinibius halophilus. Next base: position 98,359 of record NZ_JAALLS010000006.1, read on the forward strand.
AAAGCCTTCCAGCTTGTAGGCATATTTGTTTTTCTCGGGGATGGTAAAATTAAGGGCCGCAAACTCAAAAGAAATTACATTATCAGCATATGATAATGTGAGCGCATCGGTGTATGTAATTGTTTTCTGAAGAATAGTTTTTTTGCCATTATCGCTTTTAAAATCACCCTGAACAGGCACCGATTCATTAAACAACTGCAGGTCAGTAAGCACCACGGGAGGAGCATGAGGATTACCTTTCAGATCTGAAGGCACAATTTTGTTAAAACCGTTAATCCCGCCAACGTAGACTTGACCGACAGCAGAAGTAAAAGCTGCACCGGCATTAAATTCATTGGCCTGCAAACCATCACGCTTGTTAAAAATATCAAAGGCCTCCGTTTCGGGGTGCCACACAGCAAGCCCCATTGTAGTACCCAAATAAATATGGCCTTCATGGTCGTTTGTTATAACCCAAATAATATCGTCAGGCAATCCATCATCCCGATTATAATAATTAAGTAATTCGTGTGTATCACTATCTAAAATAAATACCCCTACTGAAGTTCCTATCCAAAGCCGGCCTTTCGAATCTTCATGAATATCCATTACCGAACTCCCTTTGGGAATTGTGGAATCCGATGCAAAAGATTTAAAATCATCTGTTTGGGGGCGATACAGATTCAGTCCTTTTCTGGTTCCGATCCAGATTTGATCTTTACTATCAACGTACACCTCTGTGGTAAACGAATCCAACAGACTATTGGGGTCTGTAGGATCTGACTTATAATGTACAAATTGATCCGTTTCGGGATCCAAGACATCTACCCCGCGCCCCGATGTGGTAACCCATACCCTGCCATCAGCAGCTATATCTACTCCCCAAAGTGAAGGATAACTAATAGAATTTGTGGTTCCTTCGTCTACCATATAACGCTTAAACTCTTGCGTATCATGATTAAATTTATTGAGTCCCTTTATAGTTGCCATCCATATATTTCCTGACTGATCTTTTGCAAGATTAAAAATGCGATTGCTGCTCAATGAATTTTGATTCTTGGGATCATGGAAAAAGGATAAAAACTCACCGGTTTGGGGATTAAACCGATTTAGGCCATTATCTGTACCTATCCAAATATTCTTATCTTTATCTTCCACAAAATCCCAAATATTATCATCACTTAACGTATTTTCTTTATTAGGTTCATGCGTATAGTGCTCAAATCCTTTTTGATGATAACTAAATTTATCAATCCCATTCGACCAACTTCCTATCCACAGGGTATTGTGCTGATCTTCGTAAATACTGTATATCCGATTTGATTTTATGCTATTTGGATTGGTGGGGTCAGAGGTAAACCTGCGAAAATCGTCTGTTTTTGAGTTGTACAAATTGAGACCATTCTCGGTGCCTATCCATAAGTTTGACCTGCTGTCAGAATAAATAACATTAACCGTATTGTCGCTTAATGAGGTAGGATCACCACTTGCATTGCGATAAGCTTTTGCCTGTTCTCTCTTCTTGTCTATGCGATAGAGCCCATTTTCTGTACCTACCCAGAGTACCTCATTTTTATCTTCATAAATTGAAGTAACAACTTCATCCGACAAAGCAGAAAGATCGAGTTCAACTAGTTTCTGCTCCTTGGCATCCAGATAAAAAAGGCCATTTCCAAACGAGCCCACCCATAATACTCCTTTAGAATCACGATAGACAGTCCTAAAATTGCTATCCCCTTCGGGAATATAATAACCTTTAAAATGCCCTTTTTGCCTGTCTTGCAGTTTATTTAACCCGCCATTTGTCGCAATCCAAATAGTTCCATCTTCGTCGCATTGTACTCCATAAGCCGTATTATGTGTAATACTGTTGGAACCATCTTCAGAAAAATAACGACTAAAAGTTTCTGTCCTCAGGTTAAAGTAGGTAACACCATTTACCGTTGTAATCCAAAAATTACCCTCTGGGTCTTTGCATATATCCGTTACATGTTTATCACTAAGCCCTTCCTTCTCAATTAAATTACTGCTGTAAACAGTCATTTCACGACCATCATAACGGTTAAGTCCTCCCGTGGTTGCAAACCACATAAACCCTTTGTCATCTTGAATAATTGTTGATACTGATGACTGCGAAAGGCCATCTTCAAGCCCAAGATGTTCAAACCTAATACTATCTTGCTGCGCAGAAACGGGTGAAGCGAATAACAACCCTAAGGAAAGGTGAATCCAAAATATTATTACGTAATGTACCAATCGTCTCATGTTAAAGGATATCCAAAAGTTGGCAAGTGGCCGCTTCTAAAAGCCTACTGCTATGGTTAATTTTATAGCTGCTAATTTACAACCCAGACTAAGTTACAAATCATTATTTTTTAATACTCTTGTTATACACTAAAAAAACTCAGGATATTTCATATAATGGCTCAATAAAATGCTCGATTAACGATAATTGCAAAATAATATTCTCAAAATTACAATAATAGCATAGCCATTAATTAGAGGAAATACGATGATTACTATTATTAACTACTATCTCTTTTAGAACCCTCATCAACTCTTGTTTATCAATGGGTTTAGGCACATAATCATCCATACCCGCATCTAAGCACAATTGGCGATCTTCTTCCATAGCAGAGGCTGTAAGAGCAATAATTGGGAGATGGTTACCTGTCTCCTTCTCCTTTTCGCGAATTTTTTCAGTTGCTTCATATCCATCCATCTCGGGCATTTGAATATCCATAAGTACAAAAGCGTAGTCTTTTTTATCCACAGCATCTACCGCTTCACGTCCGGTTTCAACGATATCGATATTCATGCCTTCTTTCTCCAGTATCTTAGTCGCAACCATTTGGTTGATCTTATTATCCTCTGCTACCAAAACGTGGAGCTCTTCGGGAAATATTGACAGTTCGTCAGAATCTTCCTTATCTGGGGCTTCCTCATCCTCCTGTTGATCTTCGACCTCCTGTAACGGAACAGTACAGTAAAAGGTTGACCCTTCTCCGAGTTCACTTTCAACACCAACTTCTCCATCCATAAGCTCAGCAAGTTGCCGACATATAGCCAACCCAAGGCCGGTACCCCCAAACTTACGTGTCGTTGATGAGTCGGCTTGGGAAAATGAACCGAAGATATCTGTTTGTTTTTCTTCAGAAATGCCCGTACCGGTATCTACCACCGAAAACTGTACCAGGTTTTCTTTCGCTTCTGATTTAATAAGTTCAACATTGAACGAGACGTATCCCTCTTCGGTAAACTTGACGGCATTACTCCCGTAATTAAGTAAGATTTGACGCAACCGGGTAGGGTCGCCCAACAACTTCTGCGGGATATCGTCATCTACCGTGTACGAAATATCCAACCCTTTTTCGTCGGATGAAAAAGTAATGATTTCGACAACTTCTTTAACAACATCACGGATATTAAACGGGATCTTCTCAATCTCCATTTTCCCCGCTTCAATTTTTGAAAAGTCTAATATATCATTTATAACCCGAAGTAATGATTCGGCACTCCGTTTAACCAATTGCGATAGTTCTTTCTGCTCCTCATCAAGATCGGTCTCCATCAGCAGATCATTCATCCCGATAACTCCATTCATCGGGGTACGAATCTCGTGGCTCATATTAGCTAAAAAGATGCTTTTGGTCGCCGATGCCTCTTCGGCCTTTTCTTTCATCTTCTTATATTTTTCTACTGATTTGTTGAGCTGCTTAGTGCGTTCATTTACTTTTTCCTCCAGCTTCTCGGTATAACTTATCGTCTCTTGTTGAAGCTGCCATTTGGTTGTCTGGGTTAAGGCCATCTGTTTAAGCGCAGTGGCATCAAATGGCTTTTTGATAAACAGCAACTTATCTGTTGTTCCCAGGTTTTGAATAATCTCGTCCAGTGAATAATCCGAATAGGCCGTACAAATCACCACTTCGGTATACGGATAATTCTCCCATATTTTTTTAATAGCTTGTATCCCATCTATGCCCGGCGGCATCCTGATATCCATAAACACCAGTGAATAGGGATTGTTTTTTTCCTGAGCTTCAGCCACCATATCAACTGCTTCTTCCCCTTGGTATGCATGGTCGATCTCATAGTCAACCTGAGCAACCGCTTCCTCTTTATGTTCACTCATATCACTAAACAGATCATCTTCGATCTGCTGCAGCTCAGGGTCAGAATCTCCACTGGAATTAGACAGAATGGTCTCAATATCCTCATGGATAGATTCATTGTCATCCACTATTAAAATATGATTGTGTCCCATGTTTGCTGATGTTTACAATCGTCTCAATTATTATTTCAAATACTTACCCTACGCACTTTTTTAAACCTGCACCAACTTAACATTAATATAATAAAATCTTTGTAAAAAGATCTTGTGCATGAAAATTACCCCCAACTATATAACAAAGTTATCGTCTAATTGTGATAATTATTAAAAACCCATCCTATCACTCTCTAAGGTACTTCAAACGTTAAATTGTGATTTAAGTTTGATCCGTTCCTTCACTATTAGAAGGATAATTAAAAACTTCTTCAACTGATAATCCAAATACACGAGCTATGCGAAAAGCCAATTCTAACGAAGGCGAATATTTAGCAGCTTCAATAGCATGAATGGTTTGGCGTGTCACCCCTACTTTTTGAGCCAGCTGTTTCTGTGTCATTTCTCTGTTTTTAAAACGCAATAGACGTATATTATTTTCAATAGGTTTCTTATCCATATCAGATCCCCTTTCTGTAGTAGTATATTTGGGTGCCAGCTTTTGTTATATCAGCCATAAAGAAAATTATAATTAACAGATGCAACGATAAAACAGGCACTGTCAAAACCAGCTGATCTTCAAATACCTCCTGTCCCAGATTATTTAAGAACATGTTAAATGCCAATACGATAATCGATCCCATTAAGAAATAATAGGCATTCTTATAGCCCTTAGCTTGTATTTTTTCATCACGTTCGTCTTCAAAAACTTCAGTTGAATTGAATTCCTTCAAAACCTCTATCAGCAATTCAACTACCACTGCAATTGCCAAAACCTTCCAAAATAATCCTGTAATATATCCTGCATGTTCTTCAAGTGATGTTGGCCATCCAAACACTGCAGTCAGGTACAATCCTAATAACACTATTGATGAGGCTAATGAACTCCACGCATAGATCTCTTTCTTTGACATGATCTTTTTTCTTTCGTTAACAGTTTATAAAAGTATAATATACTATACGTGATGTATAAAAAAAGTTACATTGCATATGGTATTTCTTACAATTTTCTGAGATACTTTACCATTTCTTGCTTAAAGATACTCATGTTTAAATCATGCTGTACTCCCAACTTCCTCTTGTTCCTTCTTTCCTGCCAGACTTGAACACTCCCAAGATAATTGTATGTTTACAGCTAGGTCTTAAATCTCTAACTCAAGATATAATTGACTGCTACTATGGAAAAGATGGATCGACTGCGTGATGCAATTACCGACTACATTTATGACGAAGGTCGCGAGTACAAACGATTATTACTTTCACGTACCTTTTACACTGCTCTTAAAAAGGAAGCTGAAGAACATGACGTCCCTATTGATCTGCCACGCATGGAAATCAAAGATAATGTAGATTACGATTTTAAACTACTGCCCTGATATTTCTTATTTAGGATTCTTTTTTTGGAACACCCCATCGCTTTCTACCCTATAAGGAGAAAAAAGTATTCTTATGTTTTGGATTGCCGGTGGGGCTCTCATTATTATTTTTTTCAGTTCTAAAACTTTTCTAGGAAACAAGCGCAAGTGGTATCAAACTGGAACAATAAGACAAAGATCCTGGCTCAGTTATATATTGCAACAGGCCGGTAGCCTATTGTTAATATTAGCCGGTGTTTTGTTCTTTATGCTGGCCCTTGTCTGTTATTTCAAAGGCTATCACATTCACCTTTCTCCTGAATATCTCTATCAATTACATATCTCAACGAACTAACTATTATTTGGTCAAAATTATACTTCGAAAACTGCTAATTTTTTTGCAATTTTAAAGATGTGCAAAAGTATCGTTTATATCTTTGTACATTTTAAAATAGTAACACTAAAAAGGTACGTATTTTTTTATGCCACGATGTGAATTATACCAAGACGCCCACGGTGAATGGAGATGGAGAAGAACCGCCAAAAACGGTGATATCGAAGCTTACTCCAACGGTGGATTTGAAGAGAAAGAAAAAGCCAAAGAAGATGGTAAAGAGAACGGAAACTGCACAAGTTACACCCGCAGTAATTCTTATTAAGCCATAATGTAATAACCGATTTTATAATAAGGCTGTCCATCTTAATTGGTGGGCAGCCTTTTTTGATTAAAAACCATATTAGGATGTTGGAACAACGACTGAGCCTTATCACACTGGGCGCTGATGATGTAACGCAGCTCTCGAACTTTTATATTGATATATTCGGCTGGCAGCCCCTGCCCTCAAGTAATGAAGATATTACTTTTTTTCACCTAAATGGATTTCAGCTAGCTATTTTCAGTCGTGATGCTCTCGCCCAAGATGCCGAGGTACCACCTGAAGGCAGCGGCTTTAAGAGTTTTTCTTTGGCCTATAACCTACAATCTAAATCGGCCGTTGATAACCTTTTTGAGGAATTTCAATCTAAGGGAGTTATCATCCGTAAAAAACCTGAAGAAGTATTTTGGGGTGGGTACAGCGATTATATTGCTGACCCTGAAGATAACCTTTGGGAAATAGCCTATAACCCTTATATGTCGTTTGATGAGGACGGGAACGTAATTGATGAAACCGAATAAACAGTCTTTTTATCATGAAAATTGCTCTTATTCAGCAAGCCTGTACCGAAGATAAATATGAAAATCTGGACCGAGGTCTACAGGCTGCTCGTGAAGCTGCAGAACTGGGAGCTAAAATCATCTGCTTTCCGGAACTGGCTTTTGAGCCGTTCTATCCCCAGTATGACAATCCCACAGAACCGGGACGTCATGCCGAAACGATACCGGGAAGTATAACAGAATCATTCTCTGAGCTTGCTGCGGAATTTGAAGTCGTTATCATTCTTAATCTTTTTGAGCAGGATGGAGATAAAACCTATGACAGCTCTCCTGTTATAAACATCGATGGTTCCATCATGGGCACCACCCGTATGATCCATATTACCGATTATGCCTGTTTCCATGAGCAACAGTATTACACGCCTGGCAATAAAGGAGCTCCTGTATATGATACTCCCTATGGCAAAATTGGCGTTGCTATCTGCTACGACCGGCATTACCCGGAGTACATGCGGGCATTGGCGGTGCAAGGGGCAGAAATTGTATTTGTACCACAAGCCGGCGCAGTGGGAGAATGGCCTGAAGGATTATACCAATCGGAGCTGCGAACTGCTGCTTTCCAAAACGGCTATTTTACCGCTCTCTGTAACCGTGTAGGAGAGGAACCTAAACTTACCTTCGCCGGAGAATCATTCATTTGCAACCCCGGCGGTTCCGTCATTGCCGAAGCTGCCAGTCAAAAAGAAGATATTCTATACTGTGATATCGATCTCAATGAAGCAGCAGACTCTCACTCCCGAAAACTTTTTTTAAAAGACCGGCGACCAGAGCTGTATGCAGGATGGATAGATTCTTAATAAACTGTTTCCCAGTTTCTCTATAGAAAATCTACTCTTACCGGTAAGACTCCCCATTTAACATACTTCACAACAGTTTTGCGGCATCTCCTCGTCCACTTCACTGCCCTGGCTACTGAGAGAACTGATAGTCAGCCCCGAATATTTATGCTGAATTCGCAATGCATTACCAATAGCTAATAGTGCTACTCCGACATCGGCAAAGATAGCCTCCCACATAGTTGCAATACCGATGGCAGCAAGTCCCATAACCAGCAATTTTATCCCTAATGCAAAGCCAATATTTTGCCACACTACCCGGTGCGTAAAGTTAGCGATCTCTATGGCCGTAGGTATTTTTGATGGCTGATCGGTTTGAATGACCACATCCGCCGTCTCAACTGTTGCATCAGAACCGATTCCGCCCATCGCAATCCCGATATCAGCCAGGGTTATTACCGGCGCATCGTTCACCCCATCCCCAATAAAGCCAACGGTATTATCTTTATTCAGGGCTTCTTTGACGTGATTGTATTTATCATCCGGCATAAGACCGCCGAAGGCATGATCGAGTCCCAGTTCCTTTGCTACATGGTCTACTACCTGTTGCTTATCACCGGATAGCATAATGATCTCTTCAACACCCAACCGGTGTAATTCTTGAATTGCGCTTTTGCTATCTTCTTTGATACGATCAGCAATACTGATGGTACCAACATGGGTACCATCTTCTGCTACGTGTACATAGGTATAAGGATTATCCCACCCATTACGTACGAGCTGCGTATCATACTCATTCAGTAAATCACGGTTACCAACCGCTACCGTCTTTTGATTAATCGTACCTATCAGTCCTTTCCCGGATACCTCCTGTTGATTTTCTACCGGGTACAACAATTGCCCGTTCGAATAATCTACAATAGCTTTTGCAATGGGGTGGGTCGATTGCTGCTCGAGCGAAGCAGCTAATTTTATCAGCTCCTCTTTGTCGTAACCGTCCGCAGGATAAACTTCCTGCACTTTGAACTCTCCCTTGGTCATGGTTCCTGTTTTATCCATAAACAGGATATTCATTTTACGAAGCTGATCCAGGAAGTTAGCCCCTTTAAATAAAATACCATTGCGCGAGGCCGCCCCGATACCCCCAAAATAGCCAAGTGGTATAGAGATAACCAGTCCACAGGGACAGGAGACCACCAAAAATATTAAGGCACGGTATAGCCAATCCCGAAATACATAATCATCCACAAATAGATAAGGAATAAAAGTAAGCGCCACGGCCAACCAAACCATAAGCGGAGTATACACCTTGGCAAAACGAGTCATAAATCGTTCTGTAGGCGCTTTACGCTCAGCAGCTTCTTTTACCATCTTTAAAATATTAGATAGCTTGGTATCCTCATAGGCGCTGGTTACCTCAATACGAACAGGAGTCTCCCGGTTGATGGATCCGGCCCATATTTCTTCTCCGGCCTTGCGGGTCATCGGTTTGGATTCTCCAGTCAGGGCGGCAGTATTAAAAGAACCCTCATCCGAAAGCAGTACGCCATCCAGGGGGACCTTCTCTCCCGGTTTAACGCGGATAATTTCTCCTGTTTCAATACTTTTAGGTGCTACCTGTAATACGGTGCCATTTCTTTCAACAGTTGCTATCTCGGGCTGGCTGTCAATTAATGATTTTATGGATCTTCGAGCCCGGTGAACTGCATTGCCCTGGGCATATTCTCCCACCATATAAAAAAGCATTACCGCAACACCCTCGGCATACTCCCCGATGGCAAAAGCTCCCACAGTAGCAATACCCATCAATAGAAACTCACTGAATATCGTCCCATTTTTGATGGATTCAAATGCTTTTACCCATACCGGTCCACCTACTGCAATGTAAGAAAGCGCATACAGCGATAAATACACATATTTTTGCCCTGCAAAAGAAGCTATCATATATTTTGCAGCTAATGTCCCTGCCAAGAGCACAGTACTTATAATAACTTCTTTGTAATCTTTTAGGTATGACATCATAAGTGAGGTTTTTGGTCAATCCATCTCCATGCGTATTCGGCCTCGTCAATAGAAAATATCTTTAGCTCTTCGGTGAAGGTACTAAAATATTGTGTTGTTTGCTCTTGGTTATTAAAGCCATTAATAACGGCAATGCGATCGAAAGAATCGACATATTTTGTATATAGTCGGCGACTCATCTTATATCCGCTAAAGGCTGCCCACCCCTTAAAATTTTCTATTATAATCAGAAGGTGAGGATCTTTCAGATATTGCACATGTTTGCTAATAAATGGTGCTAGCTCTGCTATTTCTTCTTTTGATATTCTCCCGGACACCCTAAAGGCCAGATTCCCGGTATTTATATCTTCATTTATTTCAATCATTTTCAAAGTAATCAGTTTTATTTTTAGAGGGCTTTGCAAAACCTTTGATTTCGTCATTCTGAGTTTGTCGAAGAATCTTCAGTATCCATCTGCTGCCGTTGAAAGGGAGATCCTTCATTACATTCAGGATGACTTCCTGGTTTTGCAAAGGTCCCTTTTAACCTCTGCCTAAAAGATAAGTCTAATTCGGCAACTGACTCTTGCAATATTTTGTAATTCTTGTGCAGAGTTATGTTATAACATGGTTATTCTGTTGAATATCTATGGATATCCCCATCCTTGTAATCTCTTCTTCAAACTCTTCAGGCTTTGCCGCAGATCCCATAAAGTGCACCCCAACATCATTAATAGTTTTATCTAAAATCTGTTTGACAGCAGCAACTACTGGAATAGCCGTAGCCCGATAAAGATCTTCTGTTGAAGCTGTTATCTGCAATGACTTAGAATTCCCTTTCAACTTTACCTTGATGATTCCACCAAAGGGCGGTTTTGTGAACCAATTATTTGCCCATCGAAATAAATTAACACCAGCTGATTTCAAATATTCATTATTCCGCAGTCCCAAAGCTGTCCATATAAATAAAATCAGATCACAAATCGGGTTATATCCTCCGTGATAGAACGTTAATGATCTCAGTCCGAGATCAACAGCAGTTGATTTAAGCTCAGCCAATTCTGCGGGATAACCGGTGACGTTTCCAAAGGGTTCTGGAAACTGCATATTCTGGTTATGAATTATGGATTTTCGGACCCACTGTCCCTCTTCTAAAAAGGAAGCTGTTAAATCAGCATGTTCCATAATGTCTGCAATACTGGTATATGGCATCTCTTTCTCCCGGTATACAGCGTGCACCTCAATATTTTTAGCCTTATCGTTAAGTTTCTGCACTCCCAATTGTGCCAAAAATGCGGGCAGACCCGGTTCCCAGCCGGCCTCCAGTACACAAATACTATTATTTTGAATAATAACTGACTTATACTTTTCAAACTGAGCTCGCTTCGACTTGCCGGGGATAAGATCAACATAATGAACACCTGCTTCGCAAATTATTCGAATAACCTGTTTATCGTTCGTAGGCAATGGCACACAGTTGATCAGCAAATCATATTCCGGCAGTACCTTTTCCAAGGCTTTGCTATCGGTAATATCCAGTGCTATGCCTTTGCATCGTTCAGCAGAAGCTCGATTGTTTAAAGTTATTGCTGTTATCTCAGCCTTCTGTTTATTTCGTCCGGTAATCGTTATAAAATATTCTGAATACTCAACCAATAAACGAGCAATTTCTGTACCAGCCCGTCCGTATCCGCCCATTAATAGCACTTCTTGGGGCTTAATCATATCAATATTTGGCTAATTAAAATTATTATTGCCAAACTTATAAATCTACACCTCTTAACTCTTACATCTTCATGTATTTATTGTGCAGAACTTTGATGTATTACCGCCCAATTTTATCATTTGCGAGTTCTTCATTCCTTAAAATGGTTTTGCCAAACCACCCCGCTCTTTTGTTCTGTCCCTCAACCGACGGACCAGAAACTTATCTACACCTTGTGACAATAAAACCGAGATCATGAAATAAATTCAGGATGACCTGCTAAGTTCTGTAAAACTCGGCTTTACTTTAATATCTATCCGCTAATGGAGTCTACCATGATAGCTATATTTCCTTTTTTATGGCCTTTATCCACATACTGATGAGCTTCGGTAATTTGTTCTAGGGAATAACGCCAATCGATTACTGGCTTGAAATCCTTCCCCTTCAACACCACAGCCATTAACAACCTTTCGATATAGTAGCATATATTATTGATTACAACTGATCGATAGAAGTGCGTTTATTCTCTTTAATATCTTTAAAATGTGATGGTGCAAGCCCCGTTTCTTTTTTGAACTGGCGTGAGAAATGTTGTTGACTACTATAATCCAATTCCAGTGCTATCTCGCTGAGCGTTTTCTCATCATAAACAATAAGCTCCTTAGCCCGCTCAATTTTCTGCTGAATAAAATATCGTTCTATAGACTTTCCCTCCACGGCAGAAAATAACCGACTCAACTGCTGATAATCTTTGTGAATCTCACCCGACAAATAATCCGAAAGATTCTCCTCAAGTGGTTGCGTTGACCGAACTTGCTGAATAATAAGCTGTTTAATCTGCTCAACCATGCGACTGTTATCATCATCGATAATATCAAAGCCGTTATCACGAATAACAGAAATTAGTTCACCGTACCGATTTTCATCAATAGGTTGAGCCAGATATAGCTCACCGAGCTCAATTTTTTGCACCTCAAAACCTGCAGTTTTCAGTTTCTCTTCTAATACCTCGGCACAGTGGCTGCACACCATGTTTTTAATATGGAAATGTTTGTTTTGCATAAATAGTAAAATAAAGTAATTAACAAAGAATTAGTACTGGAATCAGTAAGCGATTATTATCGCCCCAGATTATGGATCATTCACAGCATTCTCTTGCATTTTTATGATAAATATTTGCAAAATTATGTATTCAAAGAGCTGACAAGCATCAAAAAACTTGCCAACTCTTATTAGAAATTTACAGTTCGGCATGTGTGACCGGTTCGGAAAACCACTTGTAGATGGTCGGCAATACTACCAACGTAAGCAGCGTGGAGGTAAACAGACCACCGACAACGACAGCAGCCAACGGGCGCTGTACATTGGAGCCAATGTCATTAGCCAACAATAACGGTAACAGCCCTAGACCGGTAGTCAGTGCAGTCATCAATACAGGACGCAATCGCAATAGCGAAGCCTGCACGACCGAATTTTCGGTTGACATTCCCTCCTCTCGCAACTGATTAATATAGGAGACAATCACCAGCCCGTTAAGTACTGCAATACCGAATATGGCGATAAAGCCCACAGCTGCCGGTACTGACAGGTACAGCCCCGATATCCAGAGAGCAAAGATACCCCCAATGGAAGCAAACGGAATGTTCAGAAAGATGAGCACTGCATAACGCCAACTTCCAAAGGTGGAAAACAGCATGAAGAAGATCAGTCCCAGGGTAATGGGCACCACCACCATCAGACGGTTCATGGCCCGCTGCTTATTTTCAAACTGTCCGCCGTATTCGGTAAAGTAACCGGCGGGAAGATCCACTTGCTGTTCTACCTTTTGGCGGATTTCATTCACGACGCTACCCATATCTCTACCTCGAACATTAAGCTGCACGTAGGTTCGTCGGCTGGCCTTGTTGCGGGATATTTGTTTGGGACCGGTAAAGACCTCCACATCTGCAATCTGGGAGAGCGGTACCAGGGAACCTTTAGCGGTACGCACGGGCAACTCACGAACTTGTTCAATGCGTTTGCGCTGGTTCTCTTGCAGGCGCACGAAAATATCAAAGCGGCGAATGCCCTCAAATACCTGTCCGGCTACCGAGCCTCCGATGCCGGTCTCTACGGTATTCAGAAAGTCATCGATGCTGATGCCCAGTCGGGCCAGCTGCTCGCGATCAGGTCGCACAAGGATTTGCGGTTTCCCTCCCTGTTGCTGGGCGCGGACATCCACCGCTCCTTCTACGCTTTTGGCGACTTCTGCAATTTCCTGCGCTTTTTGAGCCAGGGTATCCAAGTCATCCCCATACAGACTGGCAACTACCTGAGCACGGACACCGCTGAGTAGTTCATCCGTACGAAGCTGAATAGGTTGAGAAAAATTGGAAGCTACGCCCGGCAGATCTTCCTGCAATTTTTCAGCCATGGCCGACTGCAGCTCTTCATAGCTGCGTCCGGCTTCCCACTCATCAAGCGGTTTGAGGTTCACCACATTGAAGACCACGTTTACCGGTTCAGGATCGCCGCCTACTTCCGCACGTCCCACACGGGAAAAGATGCCCTGCACTTCGGGAAAGGTTTGCATGGACTCCTGAATACGCTTCGTGTATTCCTTGGTAGTTGGCAGGTTAGCGCCCGGAGGCAGTACAGAGCGCACGGCAAAGGTGCCTTCCCGCAAGGTCGGCTGAAATTCGGTTCCCAGGAATGGGAACACGGCCATGCTTGCAGCAAACAGCACTAATGCCCCACCAAAGACCATTTTGGGGAATTGGGTAGCTTTTTCAATCAGCGGACGGCTGAATCCTTTTACTTTGCGGACTAACCACGGTTCTTTATCCATTCCTTTATCCGGAAGGATAAAACTGGAAATGACCGGGATGTAGGTCAGGGCCAGAAAGATAGCTCCGCCCAGTGCAAAGGTGATCGTATAGGCCAGCGGCTTTAACATTTTTCCCTCTACGCCTTCCAGCGAAAAGAGCGGAATAAATACAATAATAATAATGCTGGTGGCAAAGATCACCGGTCGGATGACTTCACGAGCGGCCTCACCCACCACCCGCACCAGAGATACGTTCTCGGTATCTCGTTCTTCCAGCAGGCGGTAGGTATTTTCTACGATCACGGTGGCACTGTCCCCGATCATCCCAATACTGATCGCAAGTCCCCCCAAACTCATCAAGTTTGCCGATATGCCCATGAGGTTCATCCCAATAAAAGCCATGAGAAACGCAATGGGAACAGTGGATATAATAATGAGCGTTGAGCGAAGATCTCCCATAAAAAAGTAGAGAATAAACAAGACAAGAATGGCCCCAAAATACAGGGCATTGCTTACTGTGCCCACGGCTTTGTTGACGAGCTGTCCCTGCGAGTAAAAAGGCTTCATAACCATGCCGTCAGGTAGTGCCTTGTTAATGGCATCGATCTTTTGATCTACTTGGGCCAGCAGGTCCTGCGTATTTGCGCCAATGAGCTTTAACACAAAGCCCCCCACCGACTCCTCTTGATCTTTAATAAGAGTGCCCCGTTTAATCTCGGAGCCGAACTCGACCTTGGCTACATCCTTTACATAAATGGGGCTGCCATCCTTACTATTTATGATGATGTTTCGTATATCCTCCAAACCCTGCTTGTTTGGCTTAATCCAGCCATAGCCGCGGACGAGGTATTCTTCCCCTCCTCGCTCTAAAAAGGAGGCACCTACATTGCGATTGTTGGTGCTGATGGCTTTTTCCAGATCATCCAGAGTAAGCCCGCGTGAAATCAGGGCGTTCATATCGGCATTAACTTGGAACTGGCGGACATCCCCGCCGAGAGAGAGTACGCCGGTAACGCCGGGTACGGTCCGAAGCTGGGGCTTTACAATCCAGTCTTGGGCTGTACGAAGCTCCATCAGGGAATGGTTAGTGGTATCTTTGTTGGTTACTTCATACATCATGATGGTCCCAAGCCCCGTAGTGATGGGTCCCAGTTGTGGTTGTCCCAGCCCATCAGGAATAGACTCCCTGGCTTTGGAGAGTCGTTCCATCACCAGTCGTCGGGCAAAATAGATCTCGGTGCCCTCTTCGAAATATATGTTTACACGCGAAAGCCCAAAGATGGAAGTACTCTGCACGCGATCCAGCTTGGGCAGTCCATACATTGAGATTTCAATGGGATAGCTGATCTGTGTCTCCACATCCACCGGGGAAAGACCGGGACTGGAAGTAAATACCTGCACCATGGTGGGCGATACGTCCGGGAAGGAATCGATGGGGACATCCTCAAAGGAGAAGTATCCATAGACGCCAACGGCCGCCACCAGAATGAGGATCGTCAATCGATTCTTTAATACGTTGTCTATTATCTGTTGAAGCATAAGTCAAAATTCTTTAGTCGTTAAATACTCATATGTCACCCTGAATTTATTTCAGGGTCTGCAATTCGTAGTGGTATTTTTAGATGCTGAAACAAGCTCAGCATGACATGAGAGTAAATTTAATGTCCGTGGGATGCGCTTCGCCCCTGAGCGGTAAGGGCGGACTTCAGGTCAAAAGCTCCGGCAACGACAGCTTTCCGACCGGGCTTCAGGCCCGTAGCAATTTCCGCATAGCCCTCATTTTCATTGCCCAGTATCACTTCAACCGGCTTGTAGCTGCCTTCCTCGTTGCCGGGGACAAACACCACTTGCTCACCTTCGATGGTTTGTACGGCGTCAATGGGAATCATGGCTACATTACGTTCTTTCTCTGTGGATATGCGCGCGGTGCCATACATCCCGGCCCGTAACTTTCGGTTTGGGTTTTCAACAACGGCACGAACCGGCATGGTTCTGGTTCCTTTTTCCAGTGAATAGGAAACCCAATCCGTTTTTCCCTCAAAGGTTTCTCCGGGGATACTTCGGACCGTGAGACTTACGCTTTGTCCTTTGCCCAAATACCGGATATCCTGCTCGTAGGCATCGATCATCACCCACATTTTAGAGAGATTCGCTACGTGGATGGGCGTCTCACTGGAACTAATGGTTTGTCCGGGTGAAATATCCCGTTCTTGAATTACCCCGTCGAGCGGACTCGTCAGATAAAAGTGAGATAATGGCTTATCACTGCCCGCTTCGATATTTTGAAGATCTTTTTTACTTAGACCATAAAGACGCAGTGATTCTGCCGCTGCATTATAAGCAGCCTTTGCTTCTTGGTAGTGTGCTTCAGCTTGCAACATTTCGGCACGACTCGATATCTCCTGTTCATAAAGAGATTTTTCTCGTTCATAGTGTGCCTTTTCAGCTTTTAACTCAGTTCTCAGCCGAATATACTCAGCCTTTGCTTTTCCCAGTCCGACGCTACTCATCAAAGCAATCGGCTCCTCCTTTTTGACGCGCTCTCCCAAGCCTTTTATGACTTTCACAACTTTTGCCTCGATACGGGGACCAACTTTTGCAATCTGATCCAGATCGTATCCGATACTGGCCGGACGTGAAATTGTTGAGGAAGCACTACCTTCGGATAGCGTTTCCACTTTGATGCCGAGATCACCTTCTTGCTGCTCAGTCAGATGCACTTCACGGGCATGCTGCCCATCTTCCTCGGTATGCTGCTCCGGTTCTTCACTGTGTTGCGATTCTTGTTGATGTTGCTCGTTTTGCGTGTGGGTTTGGGAACCTGATTCAGCTCCACAGCCTTTCAAAAGACTTCCTAATAAAAGACCGGCAAGTGTTAATACAGTGAGATTCTTCATGATTGGTAATTCCATATTCATTTAAAAAAATTAGTTTGCAGAAATTTCAGAGAGGGGGGTTCCAATAAGTCGTTCTACTTCGGCTACGGCCCGGTTGTATTCGGCCAAGGCCTGGATGTAGCGAGTACGTGTTGAGAATAGCGTACGCTGGGCATCCAGCACTTCCAGATAATCAAACTTGCCCTGCCGGTAGCCGGTTTGGGCCGCTTCAAAAGCCGTTTTGGCTCCGGGCAATACTTGCTCATGCAGCTGTTTTACTTCATGGGCTGATGACCTAAGCCGATTGTATGCCACTCGCAAAGTTTTATAAGTTTGTATGAGGGTGGCTTCTCGATGCCACTCTGCACGATTCAACTCATATTTGAGCGCTCTGATATTTCCCTGATTACGGTCAAAAAAAGGCAACGGCATGGATACACCAACAATAGCAGCACCGGCACCTAAATCCTCCGCGTGTTTATATCCTCCGCTCACAGTGATGTCGGGAATACCTTTTGCCTGTTCCAGATCAAGAGCCGATTCACGTTGCTGCAATTCGGTAGCCCACCGCGCCACATCCGGATTTTGCTGGATATAAGTTTGCACCTTAGCATATTTGGGGACCTCAGACGGCATGCTCAGCTGACCTTTTAACTGCTCGAATTGTGGTTGCTTGTTTCCCCAGTAAGCAGCCAGCGAGCTACGAGCTGACTCCCATTGGTTGCGTGCATTTTCCAGATCTATTTTAGCGCGGGATAGCTCAACCTGTGCTTTCGTCTGGGCCAGCTTGGGAACTTTACCGGCCTTCACCTGGGCAGATATGGAGTTGTACAGGTTTTGAGCGACATCAACCAACTCTTGCTGCTGTTGCCACTGACGCTGAGCTTCCATTGCTGAGATATAAGCTTTGGTTACGCCTGTTAGCACATCAAGCTTTTGGGTCTCATAATCCCATCCGGCCAGTTCCTTTTGGGTACCTGCCAATCGCTTCCGCTTGAGTCGATCAGCACCCAGCAGGATTTTTTGTCCCAATTTGACGGTCACTTCTCGGCTGTCGTAGCCTTCAAAGGGTCCCGTACCACCAAAATTTTCCATTTCGGCATTCAACTGCGGGTTGGGAAGCAGCGAAGCCTGAATGCGTTCGGCTTCTTTCACACGCACCTGCCAACCATAGCCTTGCAGCCTAGGATTTTCGAGTAGGGCTTTGGACAGCGCGTCTGAGAAAGTCAGCGTATCCGAAATCGTGACCTTCGATGCCGTATCCTGTGAATTAACATTCTGATTTAATGCAGGAGAACGTTTATAGATTTTATCTCCCAATGTGCTTTCTGAAGGTGGTTCGATCAATGTTTCTTCTGTGGCACATCCGGCAGCAAGCACGAGCATACCGGTGACCAAAATTGCTTTAAATAATTTCATTTATTTCCAGCCAATTGTTTTCTGTTATAGAGGGGCAAGGAAGGCTAGTTATAGGTTATTTGTAGAATAGTTATTAGTTGTTATCCAATAACTAGTAACAGATAACGAATAACAGGAGGATAAATATCTGACGCAGCTTGATCCTCTAATCCTAATACCTTGCTTGATAAGAGTTAAAAAGGGAGGGACTGGAACTACTTAGTTGTAGAGAATGCGAACAACCGTTTTCAGCGAAGCTGTTATCGAATCCTCAATTAAGGGAGACGTGTAGGAAACAAGTTGAAAGACCTGTGATTGCGGGAGGTTTTCAACCTTGCTGTAAAGAATACCATTAAGAAATTTGAGCGTGCGTTCCTGGTTGAACTGTGTAATCTGTTGCTCCTTGGAACAAGCGAGTGATAAGGCTAGGTCGTTATGAGCTTTTTCTGCTTCTTCTAAAGTGGGTGTTTGATGGTCATGAGATTGCTTTTCATGCATCACATCTTCAGAAGGAATTGAAAATAACGAACCAACCTCAGATTCAATATTCACCTCTCCGTTCTCTTCGAAACAATACACCAGATTATCAACCACGCCATGAATACTAATGGCATGGAAGCTTAACAATATCAGCAAGGTAACTGAAAGGCTTGTAACCAGATGTTGATATTTTGTTCTAAAATGATCCATGTAGGCGTATAAATTATTGCTCAGTAAAAGTAGGGATTTCTGGTTGAACTCCAAAGCATTATGTTTATTTCATCAGGATGATCTTGTCTGAACTTTTCTACCCAGCGCCCTCTTTCTTATCTTTCACTAGCGTATTTATTGCCTGAAAAACATTTCCAAAGCCTATGTTAGAAGGGGTCTACCAATCCAAATACTGGCTAAGCCGACTCATCATACAGCGTGGTATTGGGCTTATGTACGTGATTGCCTTTGTCGTAGCCATTAACCAGTTTCGCCCCCTTCTGGGTGAAAACGGCTTACTGCCGGTCCCCTCTTTTATAGAACGCATCTCCTTCAAACGTTCACCAAGTATTTTTCATTGGCATTACTCAGATACCTTCTTCGCAATTATTGCCTGGATAGGCCTGGGGCTATCTTTATTAGCCGTTACCGGTATTTCTGATAGTAGCCCCATCTGGCTATCTGTGAGCGTATGGTTATTGCTTTGGGGGCTATACCTCTCTATCGTTAATGTAGGTCAACTTTTTTATGGTTTTGGATGGGAGTCTCTGCTGCTGGAAGCCAGTTTTTATGCCATCTTTTTGGGTCCTCTACATTATCAAACCCCTTTTTTAATGATTCTGATGATCCGCTGGCTGTTGTTGCGTGTTGAGTTCGGAGCCGGACTTATCAAAATGCGGGGCGACAAGTGTTGGAGAAAACTCACTTGTCTTAACTATCACCACGAAACACAACCCATGCCAAACCCGCTCAGCAGATTTTTCCATCTGTTGCCCGAATCCTATCATAAAATAGAAACGTTGTTTAACCACATTGTTCAACTTGGAGCAGTATGGTTGCTTTTTCTGCCCCAGCCCTTTGCTTCCATAGGTGCCGGTATGATCATTTTATCACAAGGATATCTCATTTTGAGCGGCAACTATGCATGGCTCAACTGGATGACGCTAATACTGGCTTTTAGCGGTATCAGTGATTCATACCTACAATACCTTTTCCCTCTTCAGATCCCCCAAAGCATAGTTACTCCCACTTATTTTCAACTTATCATTATCGGGCTGGCTATTATTGTAGCTTACATGAGCATTGCTCCCATTAAAAACATGATATCTCCCCATCAACGGATGAATGCAAGTTTTAATCCTCTTCACCTGGTAAATACCTATGGTGCTTTTGGGACTGTTACAAAAGCTCGGTACGAGATTATTATCGAAGGAACAACGGAAACCAATATTACTCATGACACCGAATGGAAGGAATATAAATTCAAAGGGAAACCTGGTGCCCCCCGTAAAATGCCCTCTCAATTTGCCCCCTACCATTTGCGACTCGACTGGCAGATCTGGTTTGCAGCCATGTCATCATTAAAAAGCAATCCCTGGTTGATTCGTCTAATTATTAAATTACTACAGAACGACCAACTAACTACTAAACTATTGGCTCATAATCCGTTCGATAAAAGGCCTCCGACCTATATTAGGGCTCGATTATTCAAATATGAGTTTACCAATCACGAAGAGTTTAAAAATGATCACAGATGGTGGAAACGTGAGTTTGAACGCACCTATATGCCACCGAGATCACTAAATCAACTACAGGTATTTAAGTTATGAGCTCACCAAAAAATAAATTAATATCATCTAGCTCAATGGTTACCTTACGAATAGTAATTGAGAATAAAATTGAACGACCATGAACTTCTTAGGAGATAACGAACTTACTGATCATCTTGAATCTATCATCCACGAAGAAACCCAACTGCACGACTACCATTTTGATTTAACCGTTACCCAGATTCATCGTTTTACGATGGCAGGAGCACTTGATTTTGGGGGCAGTGAATTTAAATCGGCCGAAACCGAAGTAGTCGAGTTACAAAAGAATTCCGGAGACGATTACGGCTGGTGGCATCTGTCAGAAGGAACCTATCAAGCTACCATGAATGAAACGTTAGCTGATATTGAAGATGCAACAGCAATAGTTGTTCCGCATTCTCATCTTCACCAAGCTGGGGTAACCTCAAGTACCTCAATAATACCAAATCCTGACGATGAACCGATAACAATGAATTTACAGGTCCCATCAGTGGGCTGTAACATTAAAGAAAATGCTCGCATAGCTTCTCTCTACTTACTTTCAAACTAGTTAACTGCACAACTCTTTAACCTTACCTGCTAATTAAATAACGAATATATGGAATCTGTACGTTGGGGAATTTTAAGCACAGCTAAAATTGCAGTGACTAAAATGATTCCCGCTTTACAAGAAGCAAAAAATTGTACGGTAGCTGCTATCAGTTCGCGATCTGCCGGAAAAGCCGAAAAAACAGCAGACAAGCTCGACATTCCCATCTCCTATGGCTCTTATGATGAACTGCTAAGCGACTCAAGCGTTGATGCCATATACAATCCCCTCCCTAACCATCTGCACGTCTCAAAATCTATTGAGGCATTACAACAACAAAAGCACGTACTCTGTGAGAAGCCAATCTCACTAAATGCCAGTGAAGCTCAAAATTTGATATATGCGAGCCAACTATATCCGGACTTAAAAATCATGGAGGCCTTCATGTACCGTTTCCATCCCCAGTGGAAACGTACGAAGTCAATTGTTGAAAATGGAGAAATTGGTGATCCCCAAACAATAGAATCGTTCTTTTCATACTATAATGACGATCCCGAGGATATACGAAATAACCCGGATATGGGAGGTGGCGGGTTAATGGATATCGGATGCTACTGCATTTCACTCTCGCGTTTTCTATTTGATGATGAACCTAAAGAGGTTTCGGGACACTGGAAAATAGATCCAAAAACAGGTACTGATTATTTAGCGTCGGGGGTGTTGGACTTCGATTCAGGTACGGCGACCTTTTCTTGCAGCACTAAATCAGCACCACACCAACAGGTAAATATCGTTGGAACCAAAGGAAGGATCGTCATCCATACCCCTTTTAATGCCCCACCCACCGAGGAAACAACAATAACGCTATATAGAGGTCAGAAAGAGACTGAAATTTCTTTTGATCCGGCCAACCAGTATACATTGCAGGCCGAGGCATTTGCCAAAGCAATTCTAAACAATTCAGAAGTGCCCACGCCTCTTGAAGACGCAATCAATAATATGCGAGTAATAGACCGGTTTCGTCAAAACGCTCACTCCAAAGAATGAATTAAGATTAACATCTGTCTGCCTCTGTAATATTTCCTATTTTAATTTCAAATTAATCTTAGACTTTTAAGAGCATTTATGGGCCAAAAAACGGATAAAATTTTTGAGCGAGCAAAGGTAAATCTTCATGAAGGAAATGATAAAAAAGCCCTTCGGTTAGTTAACCAAGTGCTAAATCGCGAACCTGCTCATTCCAAAGCGCTTCGGTATAAAGCACTTATCAAAATGAGCGCCGATGACTTTGCTGAAGCTGAAGAATTTCTGCTCTTTGCTATTGACCAAAAGCCCGAAGATGACCAGCTGTACCAGATGCTGGGCAGCTTCTATCAAAATAATGCTGAGCCTGAAATGGCCCTGGCCCAGTTCAAAAAGTCTATAGATTTAAATCCCCAAAATTACCTGGCCCACAAAGGATTGGGTATGTTATATGCCAATGCCCTGGATGAACATGAAAATGCCATCACCTATTACACCAAAGCAATACATATTAACGATCAGGAAGCAGACCTGTACTTTAACCGGGGATGCAGTAATATGATTATACAGGAGATGGAGCAAGCCAAAAAGGATTTAAAAAGAGCGGCAGAAGAGGGACATGAAAAAGCGCAAGGAATGCTCGACCAATACTTTAGCTAAGCCGTATAACAATAGTATTCAATGGTTATCATCCCAAACTAAACTGGGGTCTTGTGGTAGCTAATCAACGTTGATCTACTATCAACTCATATCAACTCTACTGGCTTTACAAGATCTTAGAAGCGATACTTCGCCGAGATCAGTAGATAGTTCGGAATGATATGTTTTTTCAATCGGGGGCTGGTCCCAACAGCTGCAGGGATCCGATTCCCCCAGCAGTTTTATTCGTTTTTCCAGCTTTGTTGGTCCTACTTTTGGCGGATGTCGATATAAAATGGACAACACATCTACTGGTACCTCCTATTAGCTACAAGGGACCTTTGCAAAACCAGGCAGTCATCCTGAATGTAATCAAGGATCTCCCTTTCAACGGCAGCAGATGGATACTGGAGATTCTTCGACAAGCTCAGAATGACGAAATCAAAGGTTTTGCAAAGCCCTCTACAAAACAATATGCTCCCTCACGTTGCAAAGGTGCGCCATTATGGGAAGCGATCCTTGGTAAGTCAATAGACCACCCCGCCTCGTACCTCCCACCCTGTGAAGGGGATTTTTTTGCTCTTTGGCTGCTACGCGAACCTTTTCAAGGAGATCCTGAAACAAGTTCAGGATGACAAGTAGTTGTAAATTAAATGGATTCCCCTTTCTGTATTAGAGGTTATGAGGCTCCCGGCTATGTGGGGAAAAGGGTACTCCTGCACCTCCTTCGGTTTCTATCAACAACCTATCGCAGTTAAAGCCACAAAGAGGACTAATATCTTGCTCTATCAACGTCTGTCCTCGCGAGAGGAGTGAAACGAAACGCGGCGATCTCGCTGACATAGCTACTTGATACGTTAAGGATATCCTTTAGAACGTCTAAAAAGCTATTGCCGAAAAGACAACACCTCCCGACCAATTCGAAGCCCACGAATTGCCCACCCTCCTCAAGGAGGGATTTCCTCTAATCTTTTTTGTGCACCACCGTTGGGCTCTTCCTACAGGTAGGGAGAGAAACTCCTTATCTCAGCATGTGTCAAGATCTCCTTGAAAAGGTCTGCTTAGTATCTAGGGGAGACTGCCGCGGTCTTCCGAAAAATCGCCGGAATCCCTCGCAGTGACACTGCTTTTAAGTTTTAAAATAAACGCCTGTCATTGTGCCGTGCCCCGTTCTACGGGGAGCAGTACCATAGTTTGACGGTACGAGATGGCAACCTTCCTAAAATGATTGGTTAATACGTAAGGGCTTCTTTTTTGAGGCTAGACGAACTTATTCTCGGCGATTCTTCGACTCCGCTTCGCTCCCTTCGGAATGCTTTATATAATTCGTCGGAGGACAACCCCAGTCGCCCGACAAGAGTTGGGAATTTATGTTCCAACCATTGTTAGAACCACAAGTGGAGTTTTGAAAAACGATTCCCCAGCCTTGTCCTTCAAAACGTTAGCACAGTTTTTTGTCTGTTGGTATATATAGGGTTCATCAAAAGATACTCTTACAAGATAATGACAGATGGGCCGAAACAGCTCTTTATACGGCCTCACTGAAAAATCCTCTCTACAAACGAAGTCAGATTTTTGGGCTAATTGATAAAAGGGTCCTTTGCAAAACCAGGCAGTCATCCTGAATGTAATCAAGGATCTCCCTTTCAACGGCAGCAGATGGATACTGAAGATTCTTCGACAAGCTCAGAATGACGAAATCAAAGGTTTTGCAAAGCCCTCTAAAATATAACCGCTTGTCATCCCGGACTTGATCCGGGATCTCGTATTGGCAATCAACGTTATCCACGGCCAGCTTGTACCACCCTTATCGGACCTTATGAGCTCCTGATCCGCCGGCCGATGATCAAGATACCAGAATAGCTGTTTTAAATCGTTAAAAGGTATTATAGCTGATGCAATCACCCTTTTTTAATGGCATGAAATACACGATTTAAAAACGTAAATGTGGGGGTAGGATCAACACCATTTAGATAGTTTTGTTTACCAATTTCAAATGCCAGCTTCCACTGCTTCATTAAAACTTGCTGGGCATCCCAAAATGAGTACCTCTGATCATAAATATTCGTTGACTCCGAGGATACTCCGTTCACTTCCAGTACCGTTAATTGCTCACCATTTTTAAGTTTTTCCTGGGATGGAGCTTTTATATCAAAACGGCCAAAGTAATAGCCCGAGACCGGTTTACAAATTTGCTCCATAGCCTCTGTCAATTTATCCGTAATTAAGTCGCTACCCTCCTCAAAAACAGCTCCCCGAGCATGTGTCCCCAGATCAACAATGGTGACCTCTTCTCCCTGTTCCGGCACATCATACAAATGATCTTCATTTTCGCGGAGATGATATTTCGCCATACTTACTGCCCGGTCATCCTCCAAAATAAGCTCTTCAATCGTTTTCTGTCCGTTGCCTGTTACCTTTGGCAACTTTTTTACGGTGAGAGAATAGATATTTCCCCTTTGTTCTCCAGGTATTTTGTAGTAAAAGATACCAAACTCTTTCCCTGCAATATATTCCTGGATAATTTTATCGCCCTGAGCTTCATCCAGGTAGATCTGCATAGCATGGTCGTTCCGAATTACTTTTACCCCCCTGCCCCGTTCCCCCACATCTGGTTTTAATACTACTGGAAAAGATAAGCTGTTCTCCTCCATAAATAATTTGGCCTGCCTCTCTTTTTCATAAAAGTCTGCATCACCATTTATCAACTGATATGCGGCGACATCGGTATCACAAAATTGATTTAAGATATCCACCTTCGACTCCCCCACGAAACCGCCATCAGGCAGTGCGGGGTTCGAAGCGGTAAACAGTGTTAGGCAGCGATGCTTGATCCCCAGGTACAAGACATAACAAAATACAGGAGCATACAGCAAAAAGGGCGACCAATACTCCCAGCGTGTCAAGCGGCGGTATCGCGATACTAACAATCTACGACCTTTATAGCTGAACGCCGGAAGAATTACCTTAACCAACATTATCAGGAAAAAGATGGTCCCTAATAAAACCCATATTGCATAATTGTGATAGAGTGAAAAGTACCGTATCAGCTCATTTCCCAGAAGCTTCGAAATACCTACAAGCATTGGGGTCCATATAGTGGCGGCCAGTAAAAAGTAACCCGAAAACATCCAAAAACCAGCCCCAATAACGCCCGCACTAAAATAGGTCGGCAAACGACTGCCCGGCAAAAAACGGCTGGCAATAATAATGGCTGGACCTCTGACTTTAAACCAATCGGCACTTTTATCCAGATCCCGCTCAGATATCATCCACTTAAAGGGAGCGCGGCGAACAGCAGCCCTCCCCATAAACCTTCCCACAAAATATAGTCCCATATCACCGAGAAATATACCTATAAAACAAGCAATGGTTGCCGGCCAAAAACCTATCAGCCCTCGTGCGGCCAGCAGCCCCGCCCCAATACAAGTGAGATCTTCACTTACGAAGGTAGCCAATACAATGATAAGCATGATGATAAGCAGCGATACCCCTTTAAACTTCTGAAAATCCATATTAGAGAACTTCTTCTGAGCCTCTTGGATGCGTTCTTCAGAAGCATTGCTTGCAATAGTGGCTCTCCCGTTTTCAACATCATCAACAAACTCCTTTATTGCCAGGCTAACAGAATCAGCTTTAGTTTCAATCAGATCATGATCGGCATTATAACGCTTTAGTACACTTTGTGGCACAATGCGATGGTGTTCCTTTGCTGCAACCATCGGTACTAAGGGATCTTTTTTTCCATGCAAAATCAGCATCGGTTTCTTATAAGCCTTGAGGTGCGCACGAAGCGGGCGCTGATCTGACTGGTAGTGACTTCTCGCATATGACACATTAATGCCAATAGCATTTAACAAACCAAAGTGGGGAATGGCGTTGTGTAATACCCAAACCGTTGTCAGTTGGATGCCATGTACGGCATGATTAAGCCGATAACTGCCCAACAGCTCCAGCTCCTGTACCCCAATAGATGACACAAGACTTAAAGAAGCAACCTTGCGGGGATAATCATGAGACAAATAAATTGCACTGGCACCTCCTAGCCCGTATCCCAGCACATGTATATTTGACAGGTCAAGCTTTTCAAGCAGCTGATTAGTATATACCGCCAATGTTTTAAAAGAATAGTTCGGCAAGTGCAAATGATCTTTCCCATTGTTATAACCGGGCAAATGAGGAATGATAAGCCGATATTTATCAGAAAGTTTCGTGGTAAGATTATCAAAAACTTCTGGACCTTCAGGTCCCCCGGGCAATAGTAATAGCGTAGGTGGCTCTTGTTTATTACCGGTGTATATGTCTTGGTAGTAAATATCGATGTTGCGTTCTGCAGAAATGCTGTCTCCCTTTACCACCTGAACAGTAACAGCCTGCTCTGTCGGCTGTTCGGGTGGCAATGGTTGATTAAACAACCATATAACGAGATGGGATGCCATTAATAATACAATATAACCAAGAGTATATTTTTTCCATCCCTTAAGCTTGACCCAAAAAGTTTTTTCCATCAATCAATATAGATTTAGCTCTTGGCTATTTCACTGCGTTAATCTTCTTCGAAGATAACAGGAGAAAAGTTACGATTAACCTCTTTTTTCAGTTCATCGGCAAGTATTTTACGATTGCTGCTGCTAACCGATTGCTCACCAAATGTAATTGTCGCTTTAAAACTTTTCAATTTTAAGAGTTCCCAAAAGTGAGGAAAGAACTCCATATCACCCCACCAACATATATTTAAATGAGCCGGTTTATCCGGGTTTGTGGATTCGTAGGTAATTGTAGCGTAATCAACGGGCATTCTTGTTACAGCAGGATACTGTAACAACGGCGCATTGAAAGATTCCACCTTTGCCCCTTTGGTACTGGTGCCTTCCGGAAAAATTATTACCCCTTGATTGGCCGATATTACATCAGAAATCTTATCATTCATCCTTTTAACATCACGCTTCAGCTCGCGGTTTATGAAAAGGACTCCTAACGTCTTGGTAGCCCATCCAAAAAATGGCCATGACTGTATTTCACTTTTGGCTACAAAGGTAGCATCCAGGTACCTCCACAACGGAATTACATCAATATAACTCAAATGGTTAGATACCAAGAAAAAAGGAGGCTTGGGCGGGGTTCCCTTTACAGTTAATTTTAAACCAACAACAATTCCTGTAATCCAAGCCCAACTTTTAATAACTATATTTTTCCATCTAACAGCCCACTTATCACTAACAAGCGTTATCAATACATTACCTATAGCTACCAACAGAACCGTCGCCAACGAGACGATAAAAAAAAGGACTAACCGTAGTAGCGCTCGAATAGACTGAATCATAAAAAATAATTACCTTATTTGAGGAACAGTGCTTTTGATCGTTCATCGAGCTTCATAATATCCACCAAAATAAGGTAATCTATTGTTTTAAACTCCGAATCCAGGGCTGGCGGTGAAAGTATTTTAGCTCCCAAACCGATATATAGTTTAAAAAGCTGTGGTAACTCTACCTCTCTCAATTCCTCTTCGTCATATTCTACTTTCGGGCAGCGAAAACGTTCTTTAACCTCAGTAGTAAATTCTTGATGCACTAATCCATTATTTTTCAGATAGTCCATTACAATCCATCCCTGAGCAGGATCAGTGCTTGTTATAGAACAACACCCAAAAAGATATCTGCTTTCGGTAAGCTTCATATACTCAGCAATACCACGCCAAAGCAGATATAATACCCGTCCATTCCGGTGGTTTTTGTGGATACAGGCCCGACCGACTTCTACTGATTTGTTCATAATATCACTCGGGAGATTTTCCAGATGATATTCATCGGCAGTATAAAATCCTTTATGCTGTATAGCCGTTTTATACGTCTGCATTCGGTAGGTTCCAATAACAGCCCCAGACGTTTTTTCAGTCACAAGCAAATGATCACACTGCTCATCGTACTTATCAACATCTAATTCCGTTTTGTGTGACCGTTCCAGTCCCTCCTCTAACTCAACATTAAAAACCTGATATCGTAACGATTGGGCATTATGTAAATCTTCCGTCGTTTTTGCTAAACGCACCACATATTTTTGTGAGTTTACCAGTTGCTTAGAAAAATCGTTGTTTTTAGGCATAATTCCTTCTATTAAATATCAAAAGCCTTTAACATAACCTATTAATCTCACAATATAATTATGAAACTATTAGGTATTTATTAAACCGTTTTTTGAGGGTGGGATGATACGCTTTTATCCGACAAATTGATAAAAAAATATCAGCTGTATTTCGAAGGGAAACCTAAAGTTTAGATCAATCTGCGAGCCAACTTTTCAAGGCTTTATTAACGAGCCCCGAGTAATACATCTCTTGCTCTTCAGCCATAGTTTTAACCTTTTCAATAACGCTAACCTCAAGGTTATAACTTACGACCTTTTTCTTTGGTTTTTTCTTTGTTGGCGAAGGTGGAGAGAGGCTCTCAGATTCCCGCCTCGGAATACCATTGTTAGATTGGGCCTGCTTCTTCTTGGCGTCCTTTTCTTTGCTTTTGCCATCCGACACACCCAAATCGGGGATAAAATCCATTTTAGAACTACTCCCAGTTCCCAGTCCAATAGGACTGCTACCCAGACTTTTCTTATTACCCATAATTTATCAAACCTAATTAAAATCTAGACCTGTCCATTTCTTATCTCTCTTGACAATGCCGCATAATCTTTTGCTCCATGGCTGTTAGGGTCGTACTCAAATATTGTTTTATGATGACTGGGGGCCTCTGCTAATGCAACATTATCTCTAATTAAGGTGTCAAACACCTTTTCTCCAAAATAATCCTGTATATGATCAACAACTTCTTTATTCAGGTTCTTTCGCCCGTCAAATAACGTACAAATAATACCCGAAATTTCGATATCGGGATTTAAACGCTCTTTTACAACCTGAATAACCTCCATCAATTTCGAGAGCCCGTGCAAAGCCAAATACTCTGCTTGCAATACAATAAAAACCTCCTTTACTGCGGTAAATGCATTGAGTGTAAGCAGTCCTAAATTTGGCGGGCAATCGATTAAAATATAATCATACTTGTCATAGAAGGGCGCTAGTTTATTTTTCAGGATATTTTCGCGTGCCGGTTCATTAGCAAATTCCATCTCTGCCCCAGACAAATCGATCGATGATGGCAAAATATCAAACCCATTATGGCTAATCAGGGTTTCTTCCGGCTCTATCCTGCCCTTCATTACGTCATAGATACTGGTTTCTAACCGATTAGAGCTCTTTCGCAAAGAATAGGTTAAATTAGCCTGCGGATCCAAGTCAACGAGTAATACTTTTTTCCCTTCACGACATAAGCCGGCCCCCACATTAATAGTTGATGTTGTTTTTCCGACCCCACCCTTCTGGTTTGTAAAAGCAATCGTTTTCATAATTATGTTTTATTAGTTTGCCAATGTACAGTTATTTATAAGAGTAGAAGTAACTCCACCTATTAACTAGAGTCTTTCAACACCTATTTGTTATAACATTTACAAGAGTATTTCAACATCCATTTGTTACAAACTATATTAAAAATTTTTAATATTGCAAATTAGAATGCCCTTTATCATTATAAAGAAAGGGGAAAGATACCCTCACCGGATCAGTTAAGTAAATGCGTATCACCAATTTGGGAATAGAACATCAACCAGATATTGTATCCCAAAAATAACTGCAATAATGACAACGGCAATCAATAATACTGTAACGGCAATCGCTTGTCCCTCTGACATCTGCTTTCCTTTGGGCTCTTGTTTTTTCTTTTTTCCCATACAGTTCTTCTCCTTTGTTAGTATTTAGATCAAACTAGGGTGGTAATATTTTATTTGCAAATCCTTATGATCAATAAATAATTTATTATTTTGGCTTCA
Source organism: Fodinibius halophilus (assembly GCF_011059105.1). GTDB lineage: Bacteria > Bacteroidota > Rhodothermia > Balneolales > Balneolaceae > Fodinibius > Fodinibius halophilus. Next base: position 129,083 of record NZ_JAALLS010000006.1, read on the forward strand.
GTATTTTATATACAACAATCTCCGGCCAGTTCATACTCATACAAATTTATTTTGTCTCACCCTATGGCAACACCGATCACGGTCAAAGAATATGCTCACAATCTCTGGAAAGCTGGAACCTTTACCTCTGCCATACTCTGCTTAACTCTTTTCATCACCTTCTGGAATATATCTGATCCATTTTGGAGCGGCATAGTTCGGCTCACAGCCTTTATATTCTTTGCTTTAGCGGTATTGGGTTTGCTAAAACTGATGAATGGTCCACTGCGGGTTACCCTGGAGAAAACAGAAGGTCTGCTGCTAATAAGCTATCAAAAGAAAGGCACTGTCATTCAAGAAGAACAGTTTGAAATAGATACAATTAAACAAATATTACCGGCCCAACCGGGTTATAATCCTTTATATACACTGGTAAAAGCTACACCTGTTGCATTCAAAGTCAACTTCAATGATACCGAACGTGAGCTTTTTCTTTTCGAGTTCAGCGGCCGCCCCCTCCTGTTCACTAAAGCTGAGCAAGAGAAGATTAAACAGTTTTTGCAAGCCGCTGAAATTGACAAAGAGGTTTCTCTCTAATCCCTATATGGCAACGGGTAAACAGCAGGACTTTTATACCCCATTCTGTCTACAGCACGAACTCCAAACAGATAATTATCTTTGGAAACTCCCGGAATGGTAAATTGCGTAGTATCCCCAACAAACTTTTTATCTTTCCATAGAGGGACATGTGTAGGCCTCCAAACAATTTCGTAGCCCTTAAGGTCCGGTTCATTACCTGCTTCCCAGCGCAGGGTCGTATTATTCTCTAGTTTTGAGACATCGATCCCCACATCTTTTGGCCGTTCTGGAGCATTTGCCAGCGTTGCAATTGCAGCAGCATTAAGTTTTGTTACTTTAGTAACATATCCATAATCAACAAATTTGGGCAGATCCCCGTATTGGATACCGTCTTCTTTCCGAACATCCTGATGTTGCCGTTCATAGTACTCATGGGGTTCACTAATGCGTACGGCCGGATAACCTTCATCCAGGAAGGCTGAATGGTCCCCTCCCCTCAGATATCGATCTTTTCGATAAATGATATTGGGTTCCAGTTTGACATCTATATTCTGTGCTACCCTATGAATAAAACGACCGAGTTGCCGGGAGGGCGTATCGTTTTCTCCACCTGTATATAATAACATGCGATGATAGTCAGATAACTTTTTATTTGTGGGTATCCCTTGGGTAAAGATACGCACCTCGTTATCGTGAATAGAACCATCGGTACTTTTAATGGTATTCCCGATGATATCATTGGTAAACATTGCAGCAATATCCAGGTTTCTTTTCTTTGCTTTTTCAGCAAAATGGTTAGCACCAAGCAATCCCTGTTCTTCTCCTGCCACTGTCATAAATATAATAGTAGCATCGAACTCATATTTCGACATTACCCGAGCCAACTCCATAACAGCTGCTGTACCTGAAGCATCATCATTAGCTCCGGGGGCATAACTGGTATCATCCATGATGTCTGAAACCCTGGAATCATAATGCCCACTAACAAGATACATGCGATCTTTACTTTCGAGCTGTTTTCCGGGCAATTTAGCGATCACATTCACAATTTCTGTAGGCTCATCAATCCGGCGGTTTTCGGTTTCAATATACCGGTCATATTTTACTTTTAATCTGCCTCCAGAGGCCTTCTGATACTCCTTGAACTTCTTGTATATCCACCGGCGAGCTGCTCCTATACCTATTGAATCGCTTGCTGTATCGGAGGTAGTATGCCGCGTATGAAAAGAGGCAAGCTTACGAACATTTGTTTCTATAGAATCTACAGATATCTGATCCAATATAGGGGAGAGCTGTGCCCCGGGTTTAACCTCTTCTTTAGCTATCTCAGTTTCACATCCTCCTATTAAAAAGAGAAGCATACAGAGCAAAGCCAATATATTCTTTCTAAGAATCATAGTTATATATTACGTTTGGAAGATTTTCCTAAAGATCTTTACCTAAAGGATAAAGCACTCTGTACACAAATGTTGTAAAAGCTTTTATATCATTTGCAAAACAATAATTATTTAGACAACATCTAGCCATAAAATTTTAACAAACTATAGTATTATGAAGCCCATACATAAGATCTCTCTTTTCTGTATATCTGTTCTTTTACTAATTGGATGTTCAGAAACAGAAAAAGACCATCAACAGCAAGCAGATAAATTGGCTAACGAATTTATTATTGTTGACGGTCATATTGATGTACCCTACCGCCTTAAAAGTAACTGGGAAGATATATCCAAAAAAACAACGAGCGGTGATTTTGATTATCCCCGAGCTAAGGAAGGAGGATTAGATGCTCCCTTTATGTCGATCTATATTCCGGCGCGCTATCAAAAAACCGGGGGAGCTAAGGCCGTAGCAGACAGTTTAATTGACCTGGTCCAAGGTATAGCTAATGATAATCCCAATAAGTTTGCTGTAGCCACTACACCAGAAGAGATTAAATCTGATTTTAAAGATGGAATTATTTCTCTGCCCATGGGCATGGAGAATGGAGCCCCTATTGAAGAAAATTTACAAAACGTACAGTATTTCTACGATCGTGGAATTCGATATATTACCCTGGCCCACTCCAAAGACAACCAGATTAGTGACTCCTCTTATGATACTACCGACAATACCCACCAAGGGTTAAGTAACTTTGGACGAAATGTGGTTAAAGAGATGAATCGTGTGGGTATTATGGTTGATGTTTCTCATATCACTGATCAAGCGTTTCATGATGTTATGGAAGTGACCGATGCCCCTGTGGTTGCTACACATTCCTCATGTCGCCATTTTACCCCCGGCTTTGAGCGTAATATGAGTGATGAACTTATTAAGAAGCTGGCAGATAATAATGGGGTTATTATGATTAACTTCGGTTCTACTTTTTTAGATAGTACTTCTCAAAATAGTGCGGACAAAGTACAAGAGGAGATCGCGCAAAAAATTGAAGAAAAAGGCCTGGAACCCGGCAGTAAAGAAGCTCGTAAATTCAGTAGAAAATACTTTCAAGATAACTTTAAGTTCAGTACCGTCGAAAAAGTAGCTGACCATATCGACCACGTTGTTGAGCTTGTTGGCATTGAACATGTAGGCCTGGGTTCAGATTATGATGGAGTAGGCCCTACTCTTCCTGTCGGGCTCAAAGATGTATCAACGTATCCTAACCTGTTTAAAGAGCTCCTGGATCGCGGCTATACTAAAGAAGATATCAAAAAAATTGCTTCAGCTAATATTTTCAGAGTATGGAACAAAGTTATTGAGGTCGCAGACAACTCAGAAAATCAATCCAATTCACTTTAATTCCTATTTTATCCCGGCAATGTTTATCATTGTCGGGATATTATATTCTTGATTATTTATGATGCAACCTATTACATCTCCTACCCTGCTTCTCAACAAAAAAGTATGTAAAGCCAACCTACACCGGATGGTTGAAAAAACAAGTGCTCATGATCTTGTTTTAAAACCTCATATGAAAACCCACCAATCAGAAACAATTGGTGAATGGATAAAAGAAGCAGGTATTAAGGCTGTCACTGTTTCTTCTATTGAGATGGCCCGTTACTTTTATAAGGCCGGTTGGAAAGATATAACTATCGCCTTTCCTGCCAATCCATCTCAATCGCATGATTTAAATGAACTTGCAGCAGATTGTAACATCACGGTATTAATCAATAGCAGTAGCGTGGCCAAGTCGTTGGCAAATAAGCTCACACAACCCATTAATGCGTATATTGAAATTGATACCGGAGCCGACAGAACAGGTATCCCGTCAGATCGGACTTCAAAAATCAATGATCTTATTGCAGTAATACAACATACTCAGATGTTACAATGGATTGGTTTCTATTCACATCCCGGGCATTCCTACCAGGCACGATCTGAAGAAGACATTAGCAAGGTCCATCAATCAGTATTATCGCAATTTCAGGCATTGAGAGAAAAATTCAGCTCTTTATCGGATGAATTTGAAATTTGTGTAGGCGATACCCCTAGTTGTTCTGTAGCTGATTCGTTCACCGGTATTGATGCAATTAGTCCCGGCAACTTTGTTTTTTATGATCTGATGCAAACACAAATAGGAAGTTGTGAAATTTCTGATATCGCCGTTGTGATGGCGTGTCCTGTAGTTGATCGGTATCCCCAAAGAAATGAAATTGTTATTCATGGGGGCGCTATCCATTTTTCAAAAGAACAGATAACACAAAACGGTGTTGTACACTTTGGGCAACTGCTAACACCATCCAATGACCATTGGGAGTTATTAGATCCCCCCGCATACCTTACTTCTTTATCTCAGGAACACGGTATTATCAGCTGTAATCCCACAGATATAAATAATTACACCATTGGGGATACCGTTTATATTGCGCCTGTTCACTCCTGCCTTACCGCAAATATAATGGAGCGCTATAAGCTTACTGAAGGCCAAACAATAGATCTGATGAAATGAAAAAGAAGGTACCTACTCATAATGGTACCTTCCACAACGGACATTAATATTAAGCCTATTTAATATTCAGGGAGAATCTGCTCCTCACTTATCTCTCTAAAAGAAAGAGAATTTCTCCCCAATTATTCCCCAACATTACCTTACAGGGGGCTTTGCAAAACTAGTCACATCTTGTCATGCTGAACTTGTTTCAGCATCTCATACACAGTTGTTAATCTTAAAACCGAGATCCTGAACTGATTACTACTACGCCAAGGTGTAATCTGCCGAAACCCTTAGGGGTAGGTATGGCTTCGTAGCACAGGTTCAGGATGACATGTCCGGTTTTACAAAGCTCCCTTACAAACCTCTATTATCAATTGGCTTGATATAGCCAGGCATCACTATCCTTTTGTTTAATATCTTTAAGTGCCCTGCGCGCATTTTCCAGCTCATCAAAAGCATTGTAAGCTACAAAGCGCCATCCATTCCCATTCTTTTTAATAATCACAGCGTCACCATAGCCCTGTTGGATTAAGCGGTCTCTGAATTTTTTTGCATTAGAAACCTTTTCAAAAGCCCCACCTATTATATAGTAGTTCTTGCTTTCATTTTTTGGTGAGTCTATTTGCTGATTATCTTCCGGCGTTGTGCTTTCATCTTTATTCACTTCAACATCAAGGGGATCCGCTTCTATAGGCTGGTCCCCCCCAAGATTTAATTCTACTTTTTCTGTTTTAACTTCGGGATCTGTAATAGCCGGCTCTTTCTTCTTTGTATCGTCTTCTAATTTTACGGGTTGCTCTTCGTCAGTGTTAATTTCTTCAGCCTCATCAGAGTCATTTTGGGGCTCTTCTTCCTTCTTCGGTTCTTCTTTAACCTCATTTTCAGGAGCTTCCGTTTTATCTTCTTCAAATTCATCAGTTTCAAAGCCCGCTTCTTTTTCTTTCGCTTTTTGACTTTCTTTTACCTCATCACGCATACGCTGGCGTTCATCCCGAAGGAGCTCATACTTACCTTTATACTCCCCATCTTCACTTATACGCTCGGGAATAGTAGGTTCTAAATCAGCTTGTAACAGTATTACCAACTCACGCATTTGGGTATCACTGGAATTGTAGCCAAAGAGATAGCGAAGTCCGAAGAACCATGGCGGCAGATCCTTTAATATTGGAATACCTCTGCGTACTTCAGACTGCTCAGTACTATACAGTCCGGCAATAACCGTCGCTTCCCCATCCAATAAGAGGGCTTGTGTTGATGCTTGCTGTTTATTGATTATTGTACTTACCGGATCGGGTTGAGCTGTAGAGCGCTCGGCCACAATATCCAAGTGTACAAAAGTAGTATCATTTTGTTCAATAACTCTTGGTGTAACCTCCAAAATAGTACCAACACTAAAGAAATCCTCAATCACATTGCCGGCAATATCTCGTTGTTTAATAGAGAAGTCTTGCCCCACCTGAATACGACCATCTTCGCCATCCATTACCTTTATCGTTGGAGAAGCTAAAATTTCTCCCAGGTTATCTGCTTCAAAAGCACTAAACAAAGCCTGAACGTTAATACCTGTGTTCCCAATTTCTCCTACATTAATAACTGCATTAAAGACCTCTTGAGAAACATTTTGTGCTCCTTTAGAATTAACCTGTACGAAAGGTCCATTACCGTCAAAGTTTGAATTTGGTATTTGGCCTCCACCGGACCCCTCGCCACTACCTCCTCCACGGCCGCCGCCAGAACCGCCGCCACTATCTCCACCACCTAATATAGCATCAGGCACATTCTCAGAGATAGTTGACCAATCAACACCAATCTCTTGTAGCGCACGTCGATTACCTTCGAAGAAGATAGCATTAATACGGACCTCATGGGTTTTTGTAGTAGCCACGGGGCCTTGCTGCTGCCCTTGGCCACCTCCCCCACCTGTCGCAGTTTGTTTCTGAGAAGGACTCTGCTGTGATTGGATAGTTACTATTTCAAAAAAGTCTTTCTGTTCAAGAAGAGTACGATTTTTCACCTTTAAAATTAGTTTCAAAGCATCCATCCAATGCATGGGGGGAACCGAAATACCAATATTCCCCTCTGTTTGGGCACGATCAATAACAATTTTATTCCTGTACCTTTGAGCGAAATCATTAATAACATCCAAAGCCCTGTTAAAAGAGGTACTCCGATCAAAAGTGACCACCTCTTCGGGATTGGTATATTCTCGGTACTCTGCAGGTAAATTATCCCGGTTCTGTGCATTCGCTACAGAACTAATTATAAACAGGGTAGCAAATAAAAGTGAGGTAAATATTTTCAATATAGAGAATCTCATATTAGTTACTGCTTTCATTTTCATCTTTATTAACCTGCAAGGTTAGTTGATCTATAATACCGCCTTTATTAAGCCTAAAAGTGGCTGATCCCTTATTTACATTAATCTTCGTTAATTCTCCCAGATAAACATCATCTCCAATCGACAGTTTTTTCATCACACCATTCTGGTCAATCATAAAGACCTGATCAGAACTTATTGCCACCAGAGAACTAGACTCTACATTTACTAAATTATCATCATTATGCTTTACAGTCCGAATTAAGGGGAAAAAAGGATTATGTACCGAACCTAATAAATTATTTTTGATAGCCAAGTCGGGTTCACCGAGCAGCTTTACACGATCATAAAAACTGGTGAGTGTAAAGTTAAAATCTACTTTTCCATACGATTCAAGATCATTAATTGGATTAACTTTTACCCCACTTACTTTATTAAGAGGCCGACTTAATTCAATCTGGCGAATAAAATTATTAAGATTTCTGTAATACCCCTCACCGGTAATGACCATTTTTATAGTTCCGTACTGCCCGTACTCCGTAGAATCAATAAAACTGAACGAAAAGTCAGTATATGCAGACCCACGACCTACATTTGTTAAAAACTCATAGACCAGATCTTCATTGCTGCTGGGATACAATGCTTTGTTATAGTTATTAAAAAAAGATTTGGCTTCTTTAAACTGCTCTTGCAACAACGGATATTGATCTGCCGTTTGTTGTTTATTATTAAGTTCCTGGCGGGTTTCCTGCACATCCTTTTTCAGCTCTTTGATCTGAGGTTTTTGATAGAAATAGATATACCCCCAGCCTCCACCAATAAAAGCTGTCAACACAAACAGTAATATTAACGTATTTCGTACTCCGTAGGACATAAAAACAGCTTCCTGTTATTTTCCAATTAGTTTTTGAACCTCTTGCGGGGTAGCAGGAGAGTATAATGAATCATTAGCAATAAATTCTTTTATCGATATAGAAAAATTATACACATTTTGCTCCCTTATCAGCTCTTTCTGGACATCCAGTAATGTTGCATCTTCAAATACATCAATAATTTTGGGGATACGAGACCGATATAACGTATACCCTTGTAAAGACACTTCGCCTGAGCTATTCTGAGTAAATGATGCAAGCCAGCTACTTCCGACATTCCGCATTCCTCGGTTAAGAATCTGCAATTTCGCCGACCATTCCTGGCTCCCTTTTGTCAATGTATCTAGCATCACAAGTTTTTCTCTTAAGGTAGCAAGGTTATCTTGTAGTTCTTTTGAATTGGCAACAATCGGATCAAGCTCATTAATTTGCGACTCCATCTGCTCCAGCTGAGTAGAATACTGATCAATCTCTTGAGCATTTTGAGTATAAAAATAGTTAACCGTAATGGGAGCCAAGAAAATCAAAAATAAGATTAACATTCCGTGCCATTGCAGCTGAAATATCTTCTGACGATCCTGTACATACTTGGGAACAAATGAGATCTCCGGAAAAAACTCTTCTTTAGCCCCTGATGCAGCGATAGCAGTGCCAATAGCCGTTGTGAATGAAGGAACCGAGGACGGGTCTACATGTTCAAGGTCAAAAAATTCCTCTTTAAACGTAAAATCTTCAACATAGATATCAGGAAAATTATCCTCAAAGAACTCTACTGCTTGTTGCCCAAGCGTATTATTGGTTAATAAAATACGATCCAAGCTCGGTACTTCTCCCGTATCAAGCTGGAAGAGAATTTTACTGAAAACAGTATTTAAAAACGTTTTCTTATTTGTACCCTCATTAATAATAGGCGAAACGAGCCAGATATCTTCGCCCTTCATAAATACGACCCTGCACTGTTCTTTCCCAAACTGGACAATACCGGTTAGTTCATCGGCATCCAATTCATAGTTGGCTCGTACCAGCCCAACAAGCGCTATTTCATCAGGGATGATGTTTTGTATCGCCATTTTCCCTGAGTAGAGCTCGCGAACATTATTTATCAATTTAAGTGTAGACGATTCATCATCAATTGAGGCCAACAAAAGTGACCCATCTTCTCTCACCTGGTACGAATAATTATCCTCAGTTTTGGGCATACCATAGATCGACTCCAGCTTATCTTCAAGATCTTCAATGAGGTCTTTTCTCTTAACCTCACTAAAATCAGTATCTCTGATAATCTGAAAAATGGTATCTCCGGCAGGTATATTTAACCCCATATGAAGTTTATCGCCCTGCAGATCTGTAAGCAGATCATAAACCAATAGTTCATTCGATTCGGCCTCCTCAGACTCATCTACCATATCCATGGCAAAGTCCTCAGCCTCTTCTTCAAGGCCTTCAAAGTCAATTTCTTCTTCCTCTTCCTGGCCCTCTTCTTCTAACCCAAATATCGAATCGGCATCTTCATCTAAATCTTTATCCTCAAAAGCTGCATCAATATGGCCTTGTTGATCTGATGAGCTTTCACTGCTTATTTTTTCTACCAGTGAATACTGGTCCAGTTTAACCAGGTTCAGTGAACTGCCATCCACCCTAATCCGTGCCACTCGAATAGCATCATCCTGTATGGTAAGTCCTATAAATTCTTTTTTTCCAAACATTCGGTTGAGTTATCCGCTGTAGATTAATATTCAGTTTCTGAAATTAGCTGCTTAAGACGCTTTTTATTGTTCGCATTATTGATGGCCTCTTCTTTAGAGATCTTTCCTTCATCATACAGCCGTTTCAGATCCTGTTCCATTGTATTCATACCTTTTGCGCTGCCCTCCATTAACATCTGGTATATTTCGCCAACGTTATTATTACGAATTGCAGCCTTTACAGAACTAGTAACCACTAGTACTTCTTTTGCCAACACACGCTTACCATCAAGTGAAGGAATGAGTTTTTGACTAATAACGCAAGTTAACACGTCAGCAAGACGCGTTCTTACCCGATTTTGTTCATTAACGGGCACCTCACCGAGAATACGTTCAATACTTTCCATAGCTGAACTAGTGTGGAGCGTACCAAACGTTTTATGCCCCGAATCTGTAATCTCAAGTGCCGTCATAATAGTTTCCGGATCACGAAGCTCACCGATAACAATAATATCAGGATCTTGTCGTAACGCTTGTATCGCTCCTTCTTTAAATGACTTTACATCTCGACCAACCTCACGGTGGCGAACTACAGACTTATTAGGCGTATGAATAAGCTCAACAGGAGAGGCAATAATTACAATGTGTGAATCAACTGTTCTATTATTGGCATCTATAACCGTATCGAGGGTAGATGATTTACCTGATCCTGTAATCCCGGTTACCAGCGTTAAACCATACTTAAAGTATTTTAAACTTAACGCCTTGGCAACCTCGGGATGTAAATTCAATCCTTTAAACGGCCGTATGGTATTATCGATCTTTCGCATATTAAGTGCTAAGTGCTCAAGATCAAAATACATATCCGCACGAAATCGCTTTGCATCCGAGACCTTTGCTCCTGTATCAATAGAGTATGAAAAGTCTAAATTCCGATTTTCAAGCAGATGCTTACGCTGGCTGGGCATAATAAGGTTATGCAGCAAAAAGTCGGTTTCAGTGAGGGTAAATTCAGGAGCACTTTTATCTGGTGATTTATCTCCGTGGATACGGTACCATACTTTATTATCACATCCCGGACCTCCCAAGTCGATATCGGAAGCCTCATTATCGTACATCTTATTCAATAGGCTTTCAATAACATCTTGTAACTCTCCCCGGACCTCTTGGGATAAATTGTCTACAAGTGAACCAATTTCCTGATGGCGTTCTATTCCCTTTGAACTAGCATTTAGCTGCTCAGCAAGTGGTGCAATAATTTCTTTGGCTCTATCTTTTTGTACCCCTACTTCCATCTGCTATAGCTTATTTTAATAATGAATTTCATTAATAAAGAGAGATTTGTGCCCTGTTTGTTACAAAATAAATGTCGTAGCTATCATTCCAGCATCCACTGGCACTACCCACACATCAAAACATTAATTTTTCTTAATATTATTAAATATCTTACCTATTACCAACTAGTATCGTCGAGTAAACGTTTTTTCAGCTGTAAAAGCTGTATATTCATGTTGCTGATCTTCTTTTGCTGTATTTCAATAATATTACGCGTAAAGATATTAAACAGCTTTTCTGGTTTTTTTCGGAAGAAGTTTAGGGCTTCGTATCGTTCAAATTTCAACAATTGGATATCTCCCTCTGAAACTACCTTAGCCATTCTGTTATTTTTACTAAATAAGAATGTTTCTCCCAAGAAGTTTCCTTTGGAAAGCGTAGCCAACTGTATATTATCTTTCCAAATAGAAACTTTGCCTTCAGCTATCAAGTAGGCAGAGTTGACATACTCTTCTTCATTAATGATGATATCATCCTGAACAAACTTTTCCAGCTGTCCCAGTTTCAAAAATTCCATAATATCTTCGTAATGGAAATTTCTGAGTAACAATGGCGGCTCTTTTAGAAATTGCCGTATGTACTCTGGCGCTGCCTCTTTTTCTGCTTGATTTTCAGTTGTCATAACTGTACTCCGAGTTTATACTTGTGCTAACCCCATCAAAAACACATTCGATTAGTAATACTGTTTATATATGCCCATAAGAGCCATATTTCTATACAAAATCAATCCTCTATTGTAATTGCTGCAATTTCATCAATCGTAGTCATGCCATTTTTAATACGCTCACGCCCCGATCCTCGTAAACTTAACATTCCTTGACTCATAGCATGTTCTTTGATCGCAACCTCATCAATTTCATCACCGGATTCAAGAATCATTTTCCGAATTTCTTTGTCAAAATACAGAGCTTCCATAATAGCAGTACGCCCTTTATATCCGTTTCCACATCTGTCGCATCCAACCGGGCGATAAAATGTTGTCTCCTCATACTCTTCTTCGGTAAATCCAATACCCTTGGCACTTTCTATATGGGGCTCATACTCCTCTTTACATTCATCACAAAGCGTACGAACCAACCGCTGAGCCATAATAAGGTTCACTGCATTGGCAATAAGGAACGTTTCGACCCCCATTTTATATAATCGTGAAATAGCACTGGGGGCATCATTGGTGTGAAGCGTAGAAAATGTAAGGTGCCCGGTATTTGCAAGCTTAATAGCAATTTCAGCAGTTTTAAGGTCACGAATCTCACCTACAAGCACAATATCAGGGTCATGTCGCAATATCCCTCGCATAGCAAGGTCAAAACTCATGTGATTACCAATTTTTAACTGCCTGGCTCCTTCAATAAGGTACTCCACAGGGTCCTCAACGGTAAGCACATTTACCGATGGATCAATCACATAGTATAAAGCTGCCACAAGCGTGGTTGATTTACCACTGCCTGTAGGACCTGTTACAATAACAATACCCGAAGGCTTTTCAATCGCTTTTACAAAATCATCTTTCGCCTTTTCTTGCAGCCCCAACACATTAAGGTCGGTAATCACTTCTCTGTCATCGAGAATACGAATTACAATAGATTCGAACTTCCGGTCAAATTGCTCCCCTACCATTGGCATAATGGAAACACGATACCGAATGCTATGGTTGTCTACAATACGCTGTATAAAGCCATCCTGAGAGGCATCGCGCTCAAATCGATCCACATTACGTGTTTTATCTTTAACAACAGCTGATATCGCCTCGGGCTTCACATTATTTTGTTGATGCCAGAGTTCCAGCTTGCCATCGATTCTGAATCGTATATCTGTAGAGGCCGGCCCACAGGGCACGATATGAATATCACTCACCCCTTTCCGCACCCCCTCCACCAAGAATCCCTCAACCAGGGAGTTAAGCATACTCTGGTTAATCTCGGCATCGATCTCCTCTTCATTAATCTGCTCTTCATCTTCTTCGAGATCGGGTTCTTCGTACTCAATCTCTTCGAGAAGATCCAAGAACTCATTTTTCTGTTCATAGACCTGGGTAAGTATCTGTTCTACCAACTCATACCGGCAATAAACAATCTCATGCTGCCTAAAATTAAGCTTACTGATAATACTGGTGAGCATGGGGTCCGACGGGTCGGCAGCAGCAATGGTAAGGGTATTTTTTCCTTTCTTTAAGGGAACTGCTTTTTGATGGACCAGCTCATCAACAACCTCGGTAGGCAGATCATCAATATGTTTTTTAATATTCTCAATGACCTGCCCTTCAATTTCATCTTTCTCAGGAAAGACCTCATCAAAAGCATAGATAGAAGCTACTTCTTTCATCACCTTATGGCGATCGATACCCAAATCCTGATATAGAATCTGCCCAATTCTACGATTCGAAGATTCAGGTTCTTCGCGCAAAATAGCCAAGGCCTCATGAAGTTGTTCTTCAGAGATTATGCCTCGATTTACAAGGATATCACCTATATGTCTGCGTGTATTTACTTTTCCCATCTATAAAAACAACGATTTCTGCTGGAACCGAAAAATTGAAACTTACCGTCTAATATACATTATAACAGCTGAAAAGTAAGTAAAAAACTTACTGTTTAGAGGCTTATTTACTCATTTCAACCAATTTTACGATCTATTTAGTTCTTCAGGCAGTTCAGTTAATAGCGTGATAATCTACATACCAGATTTAGGCTTAATAAGTGCAGATTCGGCAGAAACAATGGTTATTGCAATAAGTGCAATCATAATAAACAAGTTTACGCCCAAACTAACCATATCAATAACGGTTTCCATTTTGTAGGTAGTTTGTGTTTCATAGTATTGAGCAAGCTGCTTGGCATTCTTTTTAAGGGCACCGGATTCGGCCCCCAATTTAAACCGACTTATAGCTGTATCTGTAAATACTTCTGTGGCTTTTAGGGATTCAATAAGGCCGGCCCCCTCTTTCAGCATCATCTTTATAGCCACTTCTTTAATCTGTTTTTCCATGTACTTATTTCTGCAGGCCTCGGCAGCTATTTTTATAACTTCAATATTTTGCCCTGAACCGCTGTACAAGGTATAAAATACACGGGCAAATATTTCGATACTGGTTTTGTGCAATAAATCGCCTATTACGGGTATTTTAATGATATTTTTATCTTTCCAGAGTTGCCCTTGTGGGGTTTGGGTTAAATAGTACCAGGCAGCTGTTATAGGAATAACAAAAGAAAGAGTCAGTATTATCCAGTTTGCCTGCAACCAATAACTTAATTCTAAAGTAGCCGCGGTCATTGGCGGCAGTTCAATCCCCATATCAACAAAAGCCTCAGCTGTAGCCGGAAATATATATCCTACATAAAATAAAATCACTCCAATTGTTGCAAGAACAGTAATGGCAGGCATTAATAATGAGCGTCTCAAATTCTTTTTAAATTCGGCATCACGCTCTAAAAACTTGGCCGTACTTTCAAAAACCTGGGCCATATTACCACTGGTAGAGGCTACACTAAGCATATAGGCCGCAAACTCGCCAAATACATCTTTGTGCTTACCATACACTTCGTCGCCTTCCTTACCATCTTTAAGGTCTTTCTGGATGGTACTGATGGTTTCTCGCATGCGCTTATTCGTGGTATCTTCGTAAAGAAGATCCAAAATTTCATCAAAACTAAGTTGCTGATTAAGCAGATCAGCACTTAAACTGATAAAGGTAACAACTTCGCTTTGGGGTACACCTCCTTTAAAATCAAACCACTTTTTATTAATCCGTATAACCTTATACCCAAGCTTTACAAGGGCTTTTTCCACTTCCTCTTTGGAGTAGGCCTCTTGTTCACCGGTTACCGGATCTTTAGCCCCTTTTTGTACTTTATATTTATAGGTCTCTTTTTTATCAATGGATTGGACCTTAAAGCCATTTTTACGAGAAAGCTTTTCTACTCTTTTCTTTGCCTTCTTTTTACTGTCTGCCTCAAACTCCGACTTAATTTTTTTCCCTTTTGCAGAAACAGCAGTAAGTCTGAATTCAGCCATGTTTTAAATTAAATTAAAAATTAGAATCGAGTAATTCAGTATGATCTTGCTCTAATTATTGTATAAAATTTTATTGTAACTAATAGATCAATAATAAAAGTTAAAAATCTATTTTGTTACAAACATTAAAGGCTTTTTGATTTAAATTGCTCAATTTTTATGCAATGATAAAATATTATCTAGTTCTATTTTATTCTTATTGTCAACTGATCCTACATTTTTATAAGGATTTAGCTGACCAGTTATGGAATGTTTATCTCATTTATTTTCTCTTTGTGGGAGGGAATAATCCTCCAATCCAATTTTTCCCTGTTGCCAATAGCGGGGATGGGACCGACTTGAAGTAGTATTTTGATAATAATATGCCTCTTTTTTACCTCTATCAATCGGATTCTGTATTCCCCAGTTAATAAAACCTATAAATGCTAAAATAGCCAATCCCACTAATACACTTTGAATGCCCGTCTTAGGGGTATGGTCATTGATATCGTATTGAATATTCTCCTCAAAATATAGTCCCATTGATACTCCAACTACCAAGACAAACCAAATTTGGCTGAGTGGCATTACTGCTAATCCACTAAAAAAACCATGAATAAATCCTGCAATAAGTGACCAAAAAAGTCCGAATTTGACCCAATATTTTTGTTTGGGATATCCTTTATCTGCTAAATTATATTTTAACTGCTTTCCAAAAGAATACAACCCCAACAAAAATACCCCTAATAAGATAAATGCAACTACCAAACCCCATTCATATCCAAACTGTAGAAACCAATTATGGGGATGCCCCCAAGCATTATCCAGAGCTACCGATGCGTATTGCATCGGCCCATACCCAAAAAAAGGACGTTCTAATATTTCAAAAACCAATTCCGCCCAGTGGCCAAAACGGCCAGAACTACTAACACGCTGCAAAGTCGGTTTTGTACCTTCAGCCCATAACTCAAAGAGCAAATAGTAACCTATTAATGTTATAATAGCCAAAATAGTGTAGTATCTAAAAAACCGCCATCTTTTATCAACATATATCAACCCAACCAAAGAACCACCCATGACTACCCCCAAAACAGTACCTCTACCACCGCTTGCAATATTTAATATTCCCCACCCGACAATTAAAATAGCAATACTGTATTGCAGCCATTTCTTTTTTGAAAAGTTCCAATAATACCATCCCAAACTTGCAACGATGGGAAGAGTCCAAGTCTGAATCTGATTAAAAAAACGAACAGATGAAAAACTGTACAATGCTTTACCATTTAAATCACCCGGCCATAAAGGAGTATCACCGAACTGGTACATCAAATAGAAAATAGTAACTCTGCTTAAGTAGAAAAAAACAGTGCTTAGTACAGCAAACCTTAAATACATCAATGATTTTTGCGGATATACCCAAGCAATAGCACCTATCATAAAAACTAACAAAACGAGCATGCAATTATGAGCGTACTCTAAAAAAGCCCAGTCAATTTGAAGTGCAAAAAAACAGGAGAAACCTCCTACTAGTAAAACAACTGCTAGAGCTATTTTTATCTTAAAGTTAAATAGCTGAATAAATTCAGTCGTTTGGACTCTTCTTTTGGAAGAAAAGATAAGTGTAAGCCCTCCAAAAAATAGCAGGCCTATTTCCAATAATCGTTTGTTGTTATATAGATCACTTATACCCCATTCTTCGTATTGCAATGTCGGTATTAGAATTAAAATACCTGTGATTAAAATTAAAACAACTTCTTCAAGAGAAATCTTCATGATATTTGCTAATAAAAAAGCCTCCCAATTAATTGAGAGGCTTTTAAAATCTAAAGTATTTACTAAACTAAATTAGCTTGCTGGGCAAGCATCGACAGTAGGAGCAGTTGAAGCGTCTGGATCATAATCACCCATTACAGCATCATCAGCACATACCCGAATTGCTATTGCCCCACCAGATTGTGGTTCGGCTGACACAACGAAATCATCACCGGTAGGACTCGCGGGCAACGTATAAGTACCGTTTGAGTTCTGAATTTCAGTGTCACTATTGATATCTCCCGGAACACCTCCGAGGTTATTGGCAGTTATACCATCAAAAGCATTTCCACCGCCACCGAGGGCCTCGGGCTTCATGTAATACTGCTGAGCAGAAGATGCAATTGATAGTAAATCATTCCTTACAGCATCTACGTTAGCACTGTCTGATGCAGCTGAAAATGTATTAATAGCCACGACTGTAGCGATCCCTACGATAATTGTTACCAAAATTACGAGTAAGAGTTGTTGTTGTCCCATGGTTTTACCTGTTTATTAGATGATTGTTGATTTATGAAACCGTTCTCTAAAGTATCTTGAACCCCGAAGCAAGTCGTCGTTCAATAGCAAGAGTATTTGAAAGTACATTTGTTACAAATTAACTCTGCATTTACAGATTAACTCTTTGTTTCCGGTTCTACAAAATATTATTTCTTAAATGATCTGCAAACACTCTATTAACAATATTAAAGCTGCGACAAATAAATGCAAGAATTATATTAAAATATCTTAATATATTTCTATAGATTTGTCTTTTGAGGCCATATGAGCTGTATATCAATGTATTTATAAATGCACTTTACTAAAAACAGCGGCATATTTAGGTTTATATCTTCATTCTCGTACTGGCCAAATATTCAGCCTTGTTCTCTTTGAAGAACATTTGTTATCAGTATGAATCAAACAAAACATTCTTTTTTCAAGCATATTGTTAACATTACCAGTGAAAACTGTGGCTCATAAACAGAGCAATTCTATGATAAAATGCAATTATTAGTGTACTTGAATTTCAAATTTGCATCAAAGAATAAATTTTGAGATAAAAAATTAAATTTATAATTGTTATCTCTATATCAGAAACCTATAATTAAAAGTGGATATTTTGATTGCAGGTTAACCTGTGCAGAAAAGTTAAATTTTGTTAATATTAGTAACATTGTTGATTCATAGACCTCCTATTTACTTAGGATTCTATTAATACATCATCTACCAAACTACATACAAAATGAAAAAACGTTTCCTTTTATTCCTCCCCCTCGTTCTCGTTGCTCTTGTACTGCAAAGTTGTAAATCCGGTTCTGATTCATCCATTATTTCCGGGCAGGTCACAGATAAAAATACCGGAACCCCTATTAAAGGGGCTTTTGTTGATGTTATTAAACCTGAAGATATAACCAATACTGCAACAACTGATTCTTTGGGGAATTTCTCTTTTGATGTTGAAGTAAATGAAGCTCAACCATTTTTGCTGGAAGTCTCCAAACAAAATTATAAGCCTGGTTATACAAGCTTTAAAATAGCACCGGGAAAGAATATTGAAGATTTAATTGTTAAGCTTGAAAGCTCTACCCAAGACGGAGGTGGAGATGGAGATGATGGTGATGTCGGAGGTGAAGCTGGCGGGCCGGCTTCTTTAGAACTTACAAATTTAACGGAGCCTGAGATTGATGTTGCCGGAACCGGCGGAAAAACAAATACGACATTTACTTTTGAGGTATCGGATTCTGCAGGTCGAGTGGTTGATTACCCTGTAGATGTTGAATTTAATATTATCGATGGACCCAATGGTGGGGAAAGTATAAAACCATCTGTTGCTACTACCGGTGTGAACAGTCCGGTTGGCAAAGTAAAATCGAACTTATCAGCCGGTGACTCTTCAGGTACTGTACGAATTGAAGCAGTTATTAGACGTCCGGATGTAAATCTTACAATACGATCCACCCCAATTCGTGTTGCCATAGCCAGTGGATTTCCTGATCAAGAAAACTTTAACGTGGCTCCTGCTGTACACAATTTTGATGCATTTGGTTATATTGATGAAAACCATACCAACCCTATCACTGCTAGCGTTGGAGACTTAAAGGGTAATCCTGTTACTGAAAATACGGTTGTTTACTTTTCTGCCAGTAAAAATAACTTGAATGGAGGAGGCGGTTTAGTTAGCTCCAGTTCTCCAACTGATGAAAATGGCTTTGCTACTGTTGAACTCTTTGCAAATGGCAGCCAACCTACCGGCCACCCCCAGGGCCCCGGATTTATTGATGTTATTGCTGAAACTGATGCAAACAGTATAACTGAAACAACTACTATACTGCTAACCACTCCCGAAGCTAATATTAATGTCTCACCAACTACCTTAAACATATCTAACGGCGGGGGACAAACATTTACTGTCACTATCACAGATCTTAATGGTTACCCTATGGCTGCCAATACCGAAATAACGGTAACGCCAAGTGAAGGCCTTTCGGCCAGTGGTAGTATCACTGATTTGAAACTGGGAGACTATTTTGCTCCCGGACCAGATCGCACCGAATTTGAGGTTACCATCTCCGATGCTAACCCTGATGAAACTAATCCTACAGAAGGTAATTTTACTATTAAAGTTGTTACTCCTTCCGGTCGAGAATCTACCCGAACAATCAGTGGTTCAAGAGCCAAGACCAAATAACTAACATACATTTATCATGAAAAGCCCTGCCTGCAAACGGCAGGGCTTTTCTTTTTCTGAAATATCACTTTCTATAAACAGTCCACAATTATTATATTTGGCTTCAAAAATTAACATAACAATTAATTGATACATGGAAGCCCCCTATACTCCTGAGGAGTACAACAAAGATCTTGACAACATAAACTGGGTAAGTGGACTCCCCTTTATTCTTCTTCACCTTGGCTGCTTGCTGGTTTTCTTGGTAGGTTTCAGCTGGACGGCCGTTTTTGCCCTCGTTTTTACCTATGTCATACGAATGTTTGGTATTACAGCCGGATTTCACCGTTACTTTTCGCACCGATCGTTTAAGACTTCTCGCCCTTTCCAATTTCTGCTTGCGTGGTTAGGTACAGCCTCAGCCCAAAAGGGTCCTCTCTGGTGGGCTGCTCATCATCGGCATCACCATAAACATGCCGACACCGAAAAGGATGTACACTCACCTGTTAAACGAAGCTTCTGGTGGTCGCATGTGGGGTGGATATTAAGCGATCGTTTTAAGGATACAAACTTCAAAATGGTTAAAGACCTAAAGAAGTATCCCGAACTAAAATATTTAAATAAGTATCACCTAATCCCTCCTATTCAGTTGGCTGTGGGGACTTTTGTAGCGGGAACACTCCTCAATGCGTATTTCCCCTCGCTGGGTACGTCCGGATTTCAATTACTAGTATACGGATTTATCATCAGCACAGTGCTGCTTTATCACGGCACATTTACCGTAAATTCACTTGCCCACGTCTTTGGCGAACGACGTTTTGAAACTAATGATGACAGCCGCAACAATTGGTTTATCTCACTCATCACCCTGGGCGAAGGCTGGCATAATAATCATCACCGCTTTCCTTCCTCAGAACGACAAGGTTTTTACTGGTGGGAATTTGACATTTCTCACTACGCCCTTAAAATACTTTCCTGGTTTCGGTTGGTTTGGGATCTGCGCGTCCCCCCTAAAAGAGTTTATGCCGAAAATAAGGTCTTCAAACGCCCCCCTGATGTTATTGAACATCCGCAGGGACGATAAATACTATAGAATCACCCAGGATATATTTATATTGTCATATTCGATTATCACTAATGTATTAGTTTTATTTTATTGATCTATGGATATTGAAACACCCAGCGACGAATTTAAAAACGTATCTTATAACCAATCTTCATTTGGGAAGCTGAAAAAACATCTCGTTAATGAGATTGATAACGATCAGCATCACCTTTGTCTTTTTCTGGGCAATTATAAACCCAACAAAGACAATGCCGTGGAAGAGCTAGCCTCTGCCCTTGGCCGGGAAGTTAAATATATCGATACCTCGGAGCTGGTAAGCCGAATTGAATCTGAAACTTTTGAAAACCTGGGTCACTTCTTTAAAGGTCTTGAAGAGTCGGATGAAATTCTATACTTCGAAAATGGAGATGAGCTGTGTGGAGTCTATACGGGTAATACACACTCTCGGGTAAAGTATGCTACACCCGAAGAGCGACACTTTATAAAAAAGGTAAAGGCCTTTAAAGGACTTGTTATTTTGGATATTCCGGAATATATCGATGCTGATAAAACCCTTCGTCGTGCTGCTCAATCCATTGTATCATTTGATTTGCCAAAATCGCTCTTAAAGCGTTTTGTATGGCATCTCAAGAACTACTCCCTAAATGGAAACGATCTTAAGACTAAACGACCGGAAGCAGATTTAGAAATTACTTAGAGAGGGCTTTGCAAAACCTTTTATTTCGTCATTCTGAGCTTGTCGAAGAATCTCCAGCATCCATCTACTGCCGTTGAAAGGGAGATCCTTCATTACATTCAGGATGACTGCCTGGTTTTGTAAAGGTCCCTTAGATTTAAATAGATCTGTTTTAGCAGTTTGAGAAAGCTATTATGTCATCCTGAATAAGCTACTGAGCTTGGTGTAGTATCTCCTAACGTCTAAAAAACCCTCCCCACCGTAGTTAAGTTTGCTGCCTATGAAGGTATATTGTTTGGCCATTGATACAGCCATGGTTCTAATCCCTGGATGAACTATTCATTTTTTGGTAATAAAAAAATTTAATCAAATTGTACATCTCGTACCAACGCAGAGCATTGGAACGAGATTCCGTTCTATGTTGCCCCCCTACCCTCAACTTGTAACCCATGGACGTATCTGCTATCTTCGACTAAATGTAACAGACAAATTTATCTTTAATCTTTTAACCTAGTTTTATGGCTATCAAAGTAAAGTTAGATACCGGTGGACGCCGTGGTAAAACTGTAACCATGATCAGTAACATTCAACACAACCCACAGGTCATCGAAAAACTGGAAAAAAAGCTAAAACAAAAATGTGGCGCCGGTGGTACCAGCTATGCCAAGACGATAGAAATTCAAGGTGATCATGTCGATAAAGTACGCAATTACCTTCAGGATGAAGGATATAATGTAAAGTAACAGCTATTGACCTTATTGTCTTAAAACTCTTCTCCCCAAACCAATTGAATCATCATGAATCTCAATATCTCAGAAGAAGAATACAACGAAATTTTAGAACAGATAGAAAGTGAAGATAGTCCGGTAGGTATTGATGCCGGTAAAACACATGTTCTGATCTTACAGAAATTGATGCGCATAGAACGCAGAATGGAAGCCCTGGAAATGCGCTTTTTTGAAGAAGAGGAATAGTTAAAAGGGGCCCCTGATGACAGTTATTAATAGAAGATGAGTATTGCAAAACCCGGCTTGTCATCCTGAATTCAGTTCAGGATCTCGGTTTTAAGACCAATAACTGGATATGAGATGCTGAAAGAGATACTTCGACAGGCCAACCTATGCTAATAGCTTCGGCTGATAAACTCAGTACATGGTTCAGCATGACAAGATGTAACTAGTTTTGCAAAGCCCTCTTAAAAAAAAAGGTGCAGCTACTACCCTGCACCTTTTCTAAAATACGCTTACCTAGTATTTATAGATTTACTTTACTTTCGCGTTTGGGATCCAGATCGTAGAGTGAAGAAACTGTAGCCTGCACCGTTTTATACCAGTCGTTGCCATACTTATCATTGATTTCATAGAAATCAGAGAAATCAGGTTTACGTACTTTCATCTTCCACTCCTGATTTTTCGCCTTATAAACCGGATCAACGTGTAACAGTTGGTGAAAAACGACCATCTCACGAGTTTTTTGGTCGAGCATATCCCACATTTCACCGGATATTTCAATCAGATAATTGTTACCAGAGTAATATTCAACTTCACGAGAAGCTTTCTTACACTTAGCAGCTTTATATTTCGAAAGGTTAGGATAAACCAAAAAGTATCCTATTTCAGCAGGGCCAAAATCTAAACTTTCGCGCTCAATCACCATTTCGGCAATCTTTTCTACTTCAGGCGACTCCATCAGCTGTTTATTACTGTGGGCTATAGTATCGCCTGGCTTTAAAAAATCATTATCTTTCATTGAACGTAGTTCTCATTTGAGATTCACATTTTCAGGTGTCCAAAGGTATCATTCTGAGCACTTCTTTTCACCTGTTTTTAGAGATGATTCTTCGAAGATAGTTGAGCTGGCCCAGATGGTAGTTTAAGTGACCATACAAATGGATAAGAGCACCTCTCTTCGTCTTACCGAAGGGGACATTGAGTGAAAAATCTTTATCTAACCTTCCTTCTTCCGCCGAAAATATCGTATCCAACATATCTTGCAATGAGTGTATCCGATCAATAAGCTCTTCTTTGGGGATACCCGTATTGGAAAATTCTTTTTCGCGATCTCGCATATATCCCGTATCTCCAATGCCATGACCAATAAAATG
Source organism: Fodinibius halophilus (assembly GCF_011059105.1). Lineage (GTDB taxonomy): Bacteria > Bacteroidota > Rhodothermia > Balneolales > Balneolaceae > Fodinibius > Fodinibius halophilus. Next base: position 152,064 of record NZ_JAALLS010000006.1, read on the forward strand.
GTTAAGATTCCCGACAAGGTGTTGAACCAATATCCCACAACTATTTGTTACTCCTTCGGGAGATTCCCATAACTTGGCTTCGGGAATAGCCTCCAGGTTCTCAACAATTGCATCTAAATCACGATTGAACAGGATCTTTAAATCATTACTTAATGAATTCATACTATAAAATTGAGTTATGATTCCTCTAACTGACAATTGGGGCAATAGTATATTTTTCTACCACTCGTTTTTTCTTCTTCAATAATGCGTCCACATTTGTGGCATCGGTCATCGGTACGTTTGTAGACAAAATGGCGAAATTCAGACCTCTTTGCGCCCTCCCGCTTCAGAGCCTCAACGATAGAGGGATCATTGGTAATACCACCAGTTTCGTAAGAGCGAACCGATAGTTTAACGGTAGCCTTGGCCAACGCTTTTTTCTCCTCATCAGAATACGCTCGAAGTTTTTGGTGAGGGGCTACTTTGGCATAGAACATAATTTCACTGCGGAGATAATTTCCAATGCCACTCACAAACCCCTGATCTAATAACAAAGTAGTGAGCTTACGATTTTTAAACTCATCAGAGGTGTATTGTGCTAAAATATCTTCATACGTTGTCTCCGGATGTAATACATCGGGTCCTAACTTTTTAATGTACGAATGTTCAGATATCTCCTGCTTACCCAGTATCTCTATTTGAGAAGCCGAATATAAATATGCGGACTTTTTACCATTGTGAATTGCAACTCGCAGTGAACGGTTTGTATCAGGCTCTTCTCCCGCCTCACTGACCATCCATTTACCATACAGTTGATTGTGGCTATACATTACGGTATCTCCCTCAAAATAAGTAAGAATTGCTTTACCGCGAGCTTTCACATTTTTTACAGATTTTCCTTTTAGCTTTGATTCGTAATCCTTTAATTCATCAAAAGCGAAGTAAAGGTCTGTAATGGTGTCGTTTTTTAGGGATTCAGTTAGTAAATCGGCTGTTCTCCAAATTTCTGGTCCTTCGGGCATACTTAAAGTTTATTATTAAATTTTTTATTATATAAAAATTCCAATTACAACACTTCAACGGCTATATGATTCGATCTATGCTAGCAATAGCTGTAGGGTATATTACCATTACAGCCACTAACAGTTTCGTACATCTTATTATATCCTTTTATTTTAAAACAGAGTTTGCCTTAACCGGCATTACCACCCTGCCGTCTGAAATATGGGTGGCAGGCGTTACTCTATTGCAGTTGGGTTTTGGTATGTTTGCTGGATTATTGAGCAGTACTCTTGCTCAATCTGACAAACACTTAGCCACCCTTGGCCTCATTTTATTATTAGTTATAGCAGGCATATTAGACTATACCATATTACAACAGCGAGAACCAACCTGGTATTTAATAACTTCTACAATCCTCAGAGTGCTGGGGGTATTTATCGGGTATAAGCTACAAATTCAACAGATCAAAGGTACAACATCATGAAGTTAAAGTTAACTGCTTTACTAATTATTGCAACAACCACCCTAACTTGTACCTCTGGTGTACAGCAGAATTCTGTGCAAAAAAATCCCGCACCGGAAAACAGCAGGTATCCCTTTTTATACAGCAGTTCTGATGCTCTATTTATGAGTTGGCTTGTTAAAGAACATGACCAAAACACTCTCCAATTTGCTAAATTTAATACCAACGGATGGAGCAGCCCCCAAACCATAGCCACCGACTCTGCTTGGTTTGTAAACTGGGCCGACTTTCCCTCTATTGTAGCCCACAATGGCAACCCAATAGCTGCACACTGGTTAAATAAAAGGGAAGGCGGGCCGTATGCTTATGATGTGAATATTTCAATGACTACTCCCGGTAATGATTGGCGGGCTCCCATTGTCCCTCATCTTGACAGTACTGCTACCGAACACGGCTTTGTATCCATGGTACCGTGGGATGAGTCAACAATATTGGCGGTATGGTTGGATGGACGGCGAACTGCAAACCGTTCTGAGAATGATTATTATAACATTGAAAAAGCAATGACTCTGCGAGGAGCATTTATCACTACTGATGGTGAAGTAAAAGAAACATTTTTGATAGATGAAGCAGTGTGTGATTGTTGTCAGACCTCTCTTGTTCGTACCCAAAAAGGGGCAATTGTTGCCTATAGAAATCGCACCGATAAAGAAATTCGAGATATTAAAATCAGCAGGTTTGATGGAAAGGCATGGTCTAATCCGCAACTGGTTCATCAAGACGATTGGAAAATAGGAGCTTGTCCTGTAAATGGGCCCAGTATAGTGGCTGAAAATAATATGATTGCGGTAGCCTGGCATACCGGAGCAAATAATAGCCCTACAGCTAAAGCCGCTATATCTACCGATCAGGCGCTTAACTTTAGTGAACCCATCGTGCTTAATAATGATACCTCAATTGGGCGCCTGGATGCGGTACTTCATAACGAACAACTCTATGTCTCATGGATTGAAGAAACACCCAATAAACCGGTATTACGACTTAAATCTATTAACAGTGAGGGACAACTTATAAACGATCTGATTATCGATGAAGTAGAAAAGAGTAGAAAAACCGGTTTTCCCCGGATGGCACGCTACCAAGACAACCTCATTTTTGCCTGGACCAAACCAGATTCAGCAACAACATCCATTATCACGAAAAGAGTTCCATTAGCTGATTTATAACAAGTACACTGGATTAGCAGAAGTGGACAAATCTCTTAGGCGAGATTATCTATCTCATTGGCATCCTGATTTCGCCATTCAGTGAGCTGATCCAGTACCAAGGTACGGATTTCTTCCGAAAATGCCCGCGTATCTTTTACATCATAGCCCTGCCCAGACACCGGTTCCAGGATCTTTAATTTAATCTGTTTTGCCATTCCGAACTTCCAGCTTCGTTTGGGTAATGTATTTTGGGTACCGTCAATAACCATAGGCAAAATAGGGATCTCTTTTTTTATTGCCAGCTCAAAAGCCCCCCTGGTAAAAGCATTGAGCTTTCCATTTCGGGAACGCGTTCCTTCCGGAAAAAAGATGACGGAACATCCTTGATCCAGGTAAAATTGAGCCTGTTCAAAAGTCTTTTGTTTTCGGTCATCTGCTCGCCTATCCACAGAGATATCACCGGCCAGCTTCATCATCCATCCTATTACCGGTGTTTCGAATAGCTCTTTCTTTGCTACCCATTTCATTTCCCAGGGCAAGTTGGAGATTAAAGGTATATCAGCCTGGGACAAATGATTACACACCATAATATAGGGGCGGCGATCATCAATATCCGTATTCCCCGTAATCGTTATCTGCCAATTAGGGTTAATTTTTGAGATCGCATGTCCCAATTTTCTAAACAGTCTGCCGGTTCGATAACGAGCCGGATCTCGGTCAAAAAGCCGTGTTACTGCCAACAACGGTAACCATATCAACACCAACAGCGTAACGCCCAACCAAATCAGCAGGGATTTTAATCCTTCCCACATAGTAGCTATGATCCGATTTTTGGAATATAACTTTTGATGATTCCCCACAAGCCTTTAGCCGGTTTTAACGACCTTCGATTACGACTTACCGCCTTTTCAATTACTTCTGGCTGGAAGTAATCTTCCTCTTCGGCATCTTTTCGGTGGCGCTCCAAAATTTTCTGGGCTTTTTCTTTAACCTCTTTAGAACTTGGTTTTTTCTTTGTAGGCTTTGCCTGTTGAGAAGATTCTTTCTTTTTATTCGTATCCTTCTTCTTGACCTGCTTTTTATCGGTCTTTTTGGGCTGTGATTCCTTTTGACGACCATTGCTTGAAGTAGCCGAATCTGGTTGATTCTTTTTCTTCTTTCTCGATCCCGGCCTTGGGGGGCGTGGCTTGCGCTTATCTTTGGAGGTCTTCTTTTGCGATTTCTTGGAAGATCCCTTGTCTTGATCTTTAGATTTCTTCTGGCCCTTATTACTGCTCTTGTTCTTCTTGGTACGCTGTTTAGAAGAATCCTTACTCTTCTTATCTCCCTTTCCTTTATCCGAAATTTCTTTGACTGTCAGCTGGTCTCCCACCACATTTTTGATAGCATGGTAGTACTTTTTGTCTTTATTGCTGACAAAAGTAATAGCTGTTCCCTCTTTGTCATATCGCCCTGTTCGTCCAATACGGTGAATATAATCTTCCGGATTATTGGGCACATCAAAGTTCACAATCAGTGACACATCATCGATATCGATACCGCGAGACAGTACATCTGTTGCTACCATCACGGGATGTGTCTTATTCTTAAACTTACGTAAGGCCTCGTTACGCTCCTGCTGGTCGCGGTCGCCATGCATACTTACCGCATTGACGCCCCGCTTTTTGAGCATACGTTCTACCTCGTCGGTACCTCTGCGAGTAGCACAAAAAACAATAGCAGTCTTATATTTATCCGCATCAAAAAGCTGCTCAAACAAGCTTAATTTTTTCTTGGGATGCACAAAGTAAATCTGCTGGTCAACACTGTCTGCAGGTTTTGATACTTCAAACTCAACCTCAGCGGGGTTCTTCATTACTTCATCAACCACTTTCTGCACCTCTTCAACCATCGTAGCCGAAAAGAGCATCGTCTGCCGATCAGTGGGCAGCTGCTTCACAATCTTCATCACATCCGGCAAAAAGCCCATATCCAGCATGCGGTCGGCTTCATCAAGCACCAGGTACTCGAGCCCACTAAAATCAAGGTTCAGTACATTCATCTGGTCAATAAGTCGACCCGGTGTAGCCACAATAATATCCACACCGGCACGAATTGCCTTAACCTGAGTACCGTAATCACTACCCCCGGTTACGGTCGCAGAAGAAACACCAGTATGGTAACCTAGCGCAAAAATCTGTTCTTCGATCTGCTGTGCCAACTCACGCGTTGGTGAGAGTATGAGAGCCTGGGTGTGCTCTGAATCATTCTTGATAATTTTTTGCAACAATGGGATAACAAAAGCTCCCGTTTTACCCGTACCGGTTTGGGCAGCCCCGATAACATCCTGCCCATTTAGAATCAATGGTATACATTCTTCTTGAATGGGCGTAGCTTCCTCATATCGAAGGTCGCGTAATCCCATCATAAGGTCATCGCTCAATTCAAACTTCTCAAATCTCAAAAGTGGTATGTGGCTTAATTAACAGTTATCGTGATATGCGAATAAGAAGCCTAAGATACGATTTTCTAAGCAATTCACTTAATACTGCAGTAAATTTTTTTACGGACAAAAATTTAAATAACTTCGACACGAATTAAGAACTTAAAATTTTATCCATAACCAATGAATTCAATGAAATTAACGATTAAAACCTTTTGTCTCTTTCTAGCAGGTTCATTTCTGTTCGTGGGATGCAACTCAAACTCCGGTTCTTACGGTGATGTTTCCCTCGAAGCCCAGATCGACAGTGTGAGTTACAGCATGGGCTACCAGATGGGTGCTATGTCGCTAAAGCCTCAAGGTATGACCGATGTTAAACCGGAACTTTTAGCTGCAGGTATCAAAGCAGCACTCGAAGACACCTCTGCCCAGCTCTCTAACAGAGAAATGCAGCGCCTTGTTCGCCAATACCAGATGCAGGCGCAGCAAAAGATGCAGCAAAAGCGCATGAAAAAAGGGAAAGAAAACGCTAAAAAAGGTGAAGAATTCCTTAAGAAAAACAAAGAAAAAGAGGGCGTAAAAGTCACAGACAGCGGCCTTCAATACAAAGTCTTAAAAGAAGGTTCCGGCCCCTCTCCCGATTCTACCGACAAGGTAAAAGTACACTACGAAGGTACTCTGCTTGACGGTGAAGTCTTTGACAGTTCTTATGAACGCGACAATCCTGCTACCTTTCCTTTAAATAAAGTTATTGCCGGATGGACCGAAGGGGTTCAGCTAATGAAAGAAGGAGCAAAATATAAATTCTTTGTTCCCGGTGAGCTTGCTTATGGTAACCAACCGCCACAAGGAGGACCAATTGGTGCTAATGAAACACTTATTTTTGAAGTAGAGTTGTTAGAAGTTAATCCTGAAGAGTAAATTAGGACTTCAGTTCAAAACAATTCGACACTTTTATATGTTCAAAAGCCGCCAGGTATCATACCTGGCGGCTTTTTTTAGGGAGCTTTGCAAAACCCGGCATGTCATCCTGAACCTGTGCTACGAAGCCATACCTACACCTAAGGGTTTTGGCAGATTACACCTTGGCGTAGTAGTAATCAGTTCAGGATCCCGGCTTTAAGGTTAATAACTGTATATGAGATTCTGATCCGCCAGCCGTCGGACAGCATGACAAGATGTGACTAGTTTTGCAAAGTCCCCTTTTAGTAATATGTTCCTAAGATCTTTTTCTACCTATCTTATCCATCTTGTTGTAGATAGATATTGGCTGATGATCCTTTTGAGTCATCTTTCGGAAAAATAATATGAATATGGGTACCGTTTTCTCTGTTTACCTGTAGCTGCCCATTGAGTTGATCTTTCAATGTATTAACCAAGGTCAGTCCCAGCGTATCCGGGCTACTAAAATCGATATCCCCCTCCACCCCCACACCATTATCTGCCACTACCAAATGTATAACTCCTTCTTTTTCAGTCATTTTGAATCGGACTTTCCCGCTTTTTCCATTGGGAAAAGCATGCTTTATAGCGTTTGTAATAAGTTCATTGGCTATAAGTCCGCATGGTATCGATTGATTAATAGTGAGATTCAACTCCTCGGTCTCCATCTCAAGTTCTATCTCATCAGGATCAAAAGTGATGGTATCAAGTATAGATTCCATTAACTCTCCGAGATAATTCTTAAAGGAGATATTTGCAAAATCACCGGAAGAATATAGCATTTCATGGATAAGCGCCATCGACTTTATACGCATCTGGCTGTTGCTCAGAATATTTACAAGTTCCCTGTTCTCTGTATTAAAAATTTCAAGCTGAAGCATACTGTTAATAACGGCCAGGTTATTTTTAACCCGGTGATGCACCTCTGCCAGCAGCACTTCTTTTTCTTTTAGGGCGGCTTTTATTTTTTCTTCGGCCTTTTTGCGTTCTGTGATATCCTGTATGGTGCCCGATACCTCCACAGAGTTACCCTCTTTATCACGGTTTACCTTACCGCGTTCATGCACATATATTTCAGTTCCATCATTTTTTTGAACCTGATGCTCAAAATCTATTATCTCTCTGTTTGTTTTAAGCCCTTCGATAATTTGAACTAACTCTTGACGGTCATCTTCAGGCATCATACCCAGCAGCATATCAACAGTAGGATCAACCTCCTCCTTATTCAGGCCCAGGATATCATACACTTGATCGGACCACACAAGTTTATCCTCAGAAATATTCCAGTTCCAGCTTCCTAAACTGGCAATACGCTGCGCTTCTTTAAGCTTCTCTTCTTTGTCTTCCAGTTCTTTTAGTGCTTTTTTCTCTTCGGTAACATCTATCCCGATTCCTATTACATAATTGTAGTCATCTAACCGATACCGAAAACCGGATAACAGAAGCGGTATTTTCTGACCATCTTTACTGACAAAGTTAATCTCTGTGCGCGAATAACCCGTTTGAAAGACCTCCCCCAGTGCCTGTTCAGCTGCGTCCCGGCTCTCTCCAAATATAAAATTGTGGTATAGCTCGGAAATAACATTTTCTTCTTTTCTCTTATTAATGCCCTCTAAATTGTTGTTCCACTTTATAATTTTGCCCTCTTCATCAATAAGGAAGAAAATCCCCGGCAGGTGACGGATAATATCTTCGGTAAGAAGTTTCTGCTTATGTAAATCTTGTTCTGCTTTTTTCCGGTCGGTAATATCTCGTCCGGTGACATAGTATTTCCCGTCATTCTCAGTAACAGAAATTTCAAACCATAATCGATGATCTCCCCTTGACTCAAAAGTAGTTTCGTAAATAAATCGCTCCTCAGCTCCTTGAAATGCCCAGTCAGAGAGTTGATTCCTGAAATCCTCTTTATTTATATAATCTGTAAGCAGGGTCCCTTCAATTTCATTTGAACGGTAACCTATTACCTTTTCTACCTCTTCATTTACTTCTTCGATCTCCAGTGTATCAGAATCTACTATCAGCATAATATCTGCTGAATTATGTAGAAAAGTAGCCGTCTTCTGTAATTTCTTATGTTCTTCGATCAGCTGCTCCCTCTTCAACCGCAACTCCAGTTTAGATTCTACATCACTAGCAAGTACCTGTAACGACTCCAGCTGCTCGTCGGTAAGGTCTCCCGGCTCATCATCAAACACACAGAGCGTTCCAATATTGTATCCCCGCGAACTCGTTAAGTTAACGCCTGCATAAAATAGCAAGTCCTCATCCTTTACAAAATCATATTCTTTAAATCGAGGTGCCTTGCGAAGATCATTAATAACCAAATACTTATCTTGCTGAATAGTATAAGTACAAACGCTTTCATCTCTCGGTATTTCTTGCACATCCCAACCGTAGCAAGACTTTGACCACTGGCGATCATAATCCAGGAAATTAATTTGGGCAGATTTTACCCCACAAAGATAAGCTGCCACTTTGGTTAAGTCATCGAATTCCTTTTCATCCGGGGTATCCAGGATATTGTACCGATGTAACTCTCTTAGTCGTCGCTTCTCTTCGGGGGTACTATTGCCATTAACAATATTTTTTTCTTTATTTGAACCCACAATATAATCCTCTCTGTGTTTGCCTATACTTATATATTATGGATCAACATATTAAAAAAAATTAACATTCATAAATACAGCGAGAGCTTGTCGGGGCTAAACACTTCTATGAGCTATTCGAGACCACTGCCTATCAGTTCAAACAGCTCTTTTTTATCGGTATCGAAATGGCTGTTATAATCATTGATACTGCGGCTTATAACTTCTTTGGCCTCTTTTTGGCCATAAATATGCGTAATCTCTACCTCTCTTTCTTTATCACTAAACGGGCGCTCTTTATAGGTTAGGAAATAATGCGACAAGCGTTCCACAATATGCTTAGGTACATCTTTAATGTCAGACATTCCCCCGAATGAAGCATCTCCTTTCATAACAGCAATGATTTTATCATCGGCCTCTTCCCCGTCGAGCATGCGAAAACCGCCAACCGGAATAGCATCCAAAATCAAATTGCCGTGCGGAATATTACGTTCTGTAATAACACAAATATCCAATGGATCCTGATCCCCTTTTACCGTGGGGCGTCCCGTCTTTTCGGCACAATAATTTCCTACTTGTTCGGCACATAAGGTCTGGGGTATAAATCCATAGGGCAAGGGACAGATATTTGAAAAACGCTGGGGGCGGTCAACCTTCAGATAACCACTTTCCTTATCCAGTTCATACTTCATCGTATCACCGGGTACGATTTCAATAAATACTTTTACGACATCGGGCTTCTCTTCCCCAATATCAATTCCATGCCATGGATGGGGCTTGGAAAATAGTTTGGTGAGTTTTAAAAACCTACGAATTTGCGATCTATTCATCCTCTTTTGTTTTGATAATTCATTAGTACCTGAAAAGATAACGACTTTGAAACAATAATTTGGCACTGATTCCTGACAATAAAAAAAGGGAACCGCCCCTTCTGTCGGCCCCTAAGGTGGTTCTATATTACTTTGATCAAGATGCTACGTTTATCATAATTAGTAGATCTACATACGCTTGTGCTTCTGCATCACCGGCAGCAGTGAAGGTTGACTCAACAATGATATCAACATTAAGAAAGATATAAGTGAGACCAATACAACCTTTCTACACGATCTACTTGAATTACTACCAATTGAAATAGAAGAGGGCTTTGCAAAACCTTTGATTTCGTCATTCTGAGCTTGTCGAAGAATCTCCAGTATCCATCTTCTGCCGTTGAAAGGGAGATCCTTCATTACATTCAGGATGACTGCCTGGTTTTGCAAAGGTCCCATAGAAGTAAGAGGTTCTAAGAGGGTCCTCTTTGTGGTCATATCTGTGGCGGGGCTGACAATGGTAACTGAAGGAGGTGCAGCTATGCGCCTCGAAGTTTTAACGTAGTGGCGGAGGATGGCCGGCAGCTTTACCAATATCAACAATAGCGCGAGCGTCCCGCTCGTGCATAAATGGGGCAGTTCTATTTTATTCTTCACACATCGAAAAACAAGATCTTTACACGATGATTTGGCTGCCCCACTCCTGGCCTCTCCCTACTTTACGCAGGGAGAGGGACGCCTAAACGTCGACAAAGCCATATCTAAGTTTTTTCTCTTTTTTAAAAGGCAGAAAACAAATAAGAAGCTATACAAAATGTAACGCGATCATCTTGATCGTGCTGTTGTTAAACAAGGATTTCTCGCTACGCTCGAATTGACTCGTTTGTTAAAACGGGGAACATTTATCCACCGCTGGCTCCCCAATGTGGTTTTCAATCAAGAGTCTGGCTTTCCATAAACAGATGAGCAGTACCATCCCCCAAGCCCCCTTGTACCTATTACATGATCAGGGAGTCGCTTAGGACATACCTTTTTCATCTTTACACTTGCTTATCTTGCTTTATCTAATTCGCCGGACGGCACCTCCAGCCGCCCGACGAAAGATAGAAACTCATCCAGACTTCTAACTCTTTTTGGATGGACCAAGACGGAGCATAAAAGGACTGTGAAGAATGGCATGACATGATGGATTAATAGTATGAGGGGATAACGTATATACACAAGCGAGACGCTTGTGCGATAATAAAGTCACAAAATCATATAGAATCCCCTTGTCATTCTGAACCATGTACTGAGCTCAACGAAGTATCTCTTTCAGAATCTCCGTGAAGAGGGCAGGCAAAAAGCTATCCAGGAATGGGTTGGAATTGTGTTTGCACAGGTGGGATGGTATCGCAGTAGTTATTTTATCGAGAAAGTACCAGCAAAGATGGGCCTTACAAAAGGGCAAAAAAATAAACAGGACCGGGATCAACCGGCCCTGTTTTGTACGTTGGCTTTTCGGGGTACAAATCAATGGTTACAACAATAGGTAACCAGGGATCAGTATGTTCAATAGTTCATACTCTACTACAACAGTATTGTTCCAAGTTTTTTAGATTTTTTCTGTTGTTAGAAAAGAACGGCGGAAAAGGGCAGATTATTACCTATAAACCGATATTATTTCTCCCAAAGGCGGTCCTGGAGGCCCGAGGCACGCTGTAATCTCTTCTCGATTCCTGCGCGAAGTACCGATTGGTCACCCAAAATTGAAATTGCTGTGCGCGAGCGCGTGATTGCGGTGTAGATCAGCTCCCGGCTCAACACCTTGGAGTCGGAATCGGGCAGCACCAGCATCAGCTTATCAAATTCCGAACCCTGGCTCTTGTGCACCGTCAGCACGTAGGCCGTGCTGTGATCGGGCAAACGACCGGGCGCAATAGCTCGAACGGTATCTTCGTGACGGAAATAGATCTTGAGTTCGCCCTCTTCGTCCGGCAGGCAAAGCCCGGTATCCCCATTGTGGAGACGCAGGCTATAGTCGTTCACATTGATAATCACCGGCTTGCCGGGATACCATTGCCGGTATTTGGGGATTAAGTGCTCTTGCTGCAAGATCCGCTCTACCAGCTGGTTCAGGTATCGCACGCCCCACGGACCGCGTCGGTGGGCTGCCAGGATCCGCATTCGATTAAAAGCCGTGAGTGCTTCTTGCGGAGAAGATGAGTTGACAATATTCTTGAAATAGGTCCTCATCTCATCCCCTATTACCTGCTCCAAGGTGGAGTGGTCAGGAATGGTCACTAACGACGTGTCATTGTAACTGGGATCGTCCAGCACCTGCGTGGCTTGCTCGGCCTCTCCCCTGTTTACGGAGTCGGCCAGCCGACCAATACCGCTGTCGGAATCAAAGCGGTAGCTTTTGGTCAGCAGCGTAATATTATCGGTAAGCGGATAGGGAGCTTGCTGTTGATTTCGTTCGGGAATCTGCAGATCCAGCTGACTCAGTTCCTGGGCAAATGCACTGCTGAAACCGTTCTGTTCTATGTTGCAGATATCCCCCAGCACCGAACCGGCCTCTACTGACGCCAGCTGATCTTTATCGCCCAGCAAGATGAGGCGACAGTCTGCGAGCAAGGCCTCCATCAGCTTGCTCATCAGTGCCTGATCGACCATCGAAGCCTCGTCAACGATGATGGTATCGTAAGGCAAGGGATTGTCGCTGTTGTGTTTAAAAGCTGCGGTATGTCGGCGGGCGCCGAGCAGCTGATGGATCGTCACCGCATCGTCGGGGACGGCAGCCCGGATCTCTTCGGAAACGTTGAGATCATCTTTGGCGGCTGCAATAGCATCTTTGAGCCGGGCCGCGGCCTTGCCCGTGGGAGCTGCCAACGCAATATTGGGGCTGCCCTCCCCCTGCTGCTGTTCCAGAAGCAGCGCTAAAATGCGCACGACCGTTGAGGTCTTGCCTGTTCCCGGTCCGCCGGAAATAATAGCCAGCTTATGATGCAGCGCACTTACCGCAGCCACCTGCTGCCAATCGGGCTGCTGCGTGGAGTGGGCAAAAAGGCGCTGCAGGCCATCCTGCAATATATCTTGGTTAATATCTTCGGCTCGAGCGCTGCTTCTTTTGATCAGCTCTTGGGCCAGCAGATCTTCGTAATGCCACAGCTTGTGGAGGTAGAGCCGGTTTTGACCATCCAAAATGAGCGGACAAAATTCGCCCGGTGAACCTATGGCAGGACTCCCGGCCAATAGCTGGCTCCAGCGACCCAGGTCCGGTGCCGTAATTTCTGTTTCTGTATCCCCATCAACAAAAAGGGATTGCCCGGCATAGCGATTCAGCTCCACACAGACATTGCCCTGGCGATAGTTGTAGCTGACCAGGCAGGCGGCCAGCAGTACGGGCCCGGGAATATCGGGATGCTGATTTCGCAGGAACCGGCAGATCTCCAGGTCGATATCGCGGATGACCTCTTCACTGCGAAGGACCGACAATTTTTGCATTATCTTATTCATGGCGGCCTCCCAGGATATATTCGTTTAAATGGGTGATGGTAGAGCGTTCCGGTTTGTCAAAGAATATGCCCTCGCGGCCCTGCTCGTTCATGCCCCGCAAAAAGAGGTAGAATGCGCCTCCAAAATGCTGCTCATAGGAGTAGTAGTCGGGAGTTCTCGCTTTCAAAAACCGGTGCAGCGCCACCGTATAGATGTGATACTGCAGGTCATAGGAAGCCTCCTGCATCTCCTCTTTAAGCAGTTCGCCGCGATAATCGCTGACCGAATCTCCCAGGTAGTTGGTCTTATAGTCGAGCAGGTAATACTTGCCGTCGAATTCAAAAGTGAGATCGATAAATCCTTTGAGATAGCCCGACTCGGCCCGCCCTCTGCCACCGGTTGGTCGGTCGTTGGGACGAATGATGGAGATCAGCTTCTCTGCCTCGATCTGGTCGTTTTGGTAATAGAATTCCATCTCGGGAATCATCTGCTTGGTATCCAAGGCCGACAAGCAGAGGGAATCATCGGATTCCAAGAGCGGCTTGTTCACCACCGTCTCCAACATCGTTGTTACTACGCCCTCCCAGTCGGTATCGATGCCAAAGCTCTGTAGATTTTTGCGAATTACCGGGCCGGCCTCACCGGGTTGGGCAAAGTCGGTATCCTCATCCTCAAAAATGTTGTGGATACAGGTCCCGGGCTGCGGTCCCTTGGGAAAGGTGAATATGTTCTTTTCTTCCTGTTGCTGTGGGAGCTCGACCACCGGCTCATCGATATATTGATCATAATCGGGCATATCGGGGTCGTCCTCTCCGGCAATGCTGGTGAGTGATGAAAAGCTGGAAACCCGGTAGCTGGTTGTCAACGGCTGGTTTCGATCAAAAGATCGTGCTTTGAGCTCAGGCTGGGTGTCATCGAATCCCGGGAATTCGAGCTGCGGACTTTGGGTGACCTCCGGCTCCTGTTTGAGGGTAAACAGCTGGGGATGGCGCGTACACAGCTTTTCAATTTTGTGGTGCATCTGGTCGCCCGACCACTCCACCTTTGGACCATACTTCACCTTTTTCTTGAGCAGCGCTTCGGCTTGCTGGGGATCTTGCAGTAGGTAGCCGAGGGACGAAAATTCGGCATCATTGGCGAACTGCCACGTCAGGTAGACGCACTGCTGGGCGCGGGTCATAGCCACGTAGGCCAGCCGCAGGCTCTCGGCCTGTTCTTCTCGCTGTGTATAAAATCGTTTTTCTGCCCGGTCGTCATCGGATTTACCATGCAGGTCCAAGTAGGTAGTTTCCGTATCATCGGGGCGGTGATAGACCAGCGGCTGACCGCTGTCTGAAATACGCGGACCGTACCACAAGAAGGGACAAAAGACCACGGGATACTGTAGTCCCTTACTTTTGTGCATGGTCACAATTTTGACCAGCTCCTCGTCACTTTCCAGGCGCAGCTGCTCTTCGTCGCTGTGGTTGCTGCTGTTCTCTTTGCGTTTGCGAACCAACCAGTGCAGCAGGCTTCGCGTGCCCTCTTTGTGATGTTGCGACTCTTCCTGCAGCAGCTCTCCCAGGTGCAGCAAGTTGGTCAGCCGCCGCTCCCCATCGGGATATTTGATACTGTGTTCGGCCACCTTAAGCCGCGACAGCAGCGAGCGGTACATGGCGGCAAAGCCTTCTTGCTGCCACCTTTGATGCCAGTCCGCAAATTGCTGCAGTACCTGCACCCACTGCTCTTCATCTTCTTCGATGGTATAGAGCTCGCGGGCGGTATAGTTGGTCAGCGATAAGGCCAGCGCCGTTTTTACCAGAGTCTCGTTGGTAGGTTCGGCTACGGCCTTCAGCAGCTGCGTAAGCTGGGCGGCCTCCTCACTTTCAAATACACTTTGATTACTGTGACGCACGCTTTTGATATCGCGCTCTTGCAGGGCTTCGCTGATCAGGTCGGCCTGCTTGTGGCGACGCACCAGCACCGCAATATCTTTGGCCTGCAGCGGCCGGTCGCCAATGGTGACATCGCCTTTTTTGCCGCCCTCGAGCAGCCGGTAGATCTCATCGGCGGTATCTTCGGCCACCTGTTCTTTGGCTGCTTCTTTGGTCAGCTGATCCTGTCCTGTCTCCGAGAGCCGTCGGAAACGAATGGGCGGACGTGCCCGTCCATACTCTTTGAGCCGGTCATACTTTTTCTCGGGCCAGCCCCACTCTACCTGCTTGTATTCAATGTCATCACCGACGACAAAGGGATTTTCATGTCCGCCCCAAAAGGCGTTGAGTCCCCGCAGCAGGTCGGGCGTAGAGCGGAAGTTTCGATCCAGCCGAAAGCGATTTTCTTGCGGTGCATCTTCACGCGCTTCGATATAGGAATAGACATCGGCCCCGCGAAAGCTGTATATCGACTGCTTGGGGTCCCCGATCATAAACAGCGTTTCGTTGGTATCCTTATAGATACGCCGAAAAATATCGTACTGGTTGGGATCGGTATCCTGGAATTCATCAACCATGGCGATGGGATATTTCTCCCGCAGCTTGGCGGCCAGCGTTTTCCCCCGCTCCTCATCCAGCAGCGCATTGCGCAATCGTAGCAGCAGGTCGTCATAAGAGAGCACCTGCAGCTCCTCCTTTTTCTTATTGAGTTCGTTACGCAGGTAGGCCAGCAGCTTTTTCTTAAAGATGATATCGTACTGCTTAAAGGTGCGGGCCTGCTCTTGGTAATTATCGGCCAGCTTGAAAAACGGGTGTTGCGGCGGACGTACCCCCTCCTTTTCTGCCGATTTCTTCAAGCTGCCATCGATATAGCTCTGGGTAAAGCGCTCAAATTTGTCAAAAATATTGATAGAAGGCGTCTCCGACTCAAAGATCGCATCCATGCTGGCAAACCAGCTCGTAAGCCAGTCCGATCGGTAGTTGCTCATCTCATCGCGGCTCAGCAGCTCCAGTATCACCGAACGCTGATCTTCCCAGATCGCTTTCATTTCGCCGTGGAGCTCGCTGAATTGCTGTAGCTCTCTTTCCAATCCCGCATCGTCAATCTCTTTGGGCAAAATTTCCAGGTACGGCTTGCCGATATAGGTGCCCAGTTCGCTGGCCAGCGACTCCGGTCCCAATCCTTTGTCATCCAATAACTTTAGCAGCGGCTCTTTTTGGGGATTTTCGGAAACTTCGGCCACCCAGCTGCGCCAGTAGTCGTCCACTGCTTCCTGCACCAGCTCAGAATCGTCGCCGATCATCTCGGCATCGTACATCGCCCCGCTTTCAAACGCCTGCTCCTGCAGCGCCTGGTAGCAAAAGCCGTGGATGGTATAGACCGAGGCCTCATCAAACATGCGCACGGCCTGCTCCAGCTTGGTAATCGCCTGTTGCCGGTCGATCACCTGCCCCAGCAGCTCTGTTAAAAACTGGTCGGATTCATCCTCCACTTCCCCGGCTTTAAGTACGGCAATGGATTCCCGAATACGGTCGAGCAGCCGGTCTTTAAGCTCTTTGGTGGCCGCTTCGGTATAAGTGACCACCAATATTTTCCCCACGCTGATATCCTGCTCGATAAGGGCCCGGATATAGAGGGAGGTGATATTATAGGTCTTGCCCGTGCCGGCGCTGGCTTCAACGAGGTTGATGCCCGAAAAGGTAACTTCAAAAGGTTTTAGCAGTTTCATATCAGCCCTCCTCCTCTATTATTGCTTCAAAATAAGGAGCCCAGAGGCTGCGGCTGTATTCCACAAATTCTTGCTCTTCAAAGGGATGCTCCCCTTCCGTTACCAGTTTATTATAGGGATCATCCCCTTCGCCGGGATAACCACCCCAGCCGGGTTCCCACTTGCTCACCGCTTTGGCGATGCCCTCGTCCTCCTCCTTATCATCCTGCAAAACGGCCTTGGCATAAGCGTAGGAGGATTTACAGAATATCGGCAGTGGCTGCTGCAGTCCCTGCCAGTAGTAGTCCAGCAGTTGTACCAGCAAGTTTTCGCTCTCGGATACCGGGGACAGCCGATGCTCTTCGAACGATCCTTCATTCCAGCTAAAGAGCATACTGTTGCCGGGATGATCGGCCGGCTTCCGCTGTTGAAACAGCAGGTGACGGATCCACCAGCCCACTTTATCCTTGGGGCGGGCCTTGCCGAAACGGTACTCCATCCGTGCCCCGCGGTAGATATCGGTGAGGGTGCCCGTAATACGAAAGTCACCAATATCGAGGCTCAGCTCGAGGTCGGCCAGCGGCTGCTCATCCAAGCGTTGCTGGATTTCGGTACCGAACTCTTCTACTTCCCGGGCCTTCTGGCGGAAGGCCTGTTCGCCGGTCCACCCTTCGGGCAGCATATCGCGGGAACGCATCACCTGCTCATAGGATTCGAGGGACTGCTCTTTCAGGAATCGCTGCAGCAGCGGCTGCCCTACATTATATTCAGCCAGCTTATCCAGCGCAAAAGGCTCGCGGTCTTCGGTGATGATATCTTCGTCGCGCAGGTAGATTCCGAGGCGGTTGCGGAGCAGGTATTCGGCGGGATGCTGGAAAAAGGAGATCAGATCGTTAACGGAAAGCTGCTTCCATTCCGCTTCGGCTTCGCCCAGACCCTCTTCGAAAAAGGCGGTGCCATTTTCTTCGCCGTTGGCCAGACTTCGGCTCAGCTCCAGCTGCGATTTCGAATAGCTGAAATGCTGTTCCCCTTCAAAATAGCGGGGACTAAAGGGCTGGAGGCGATGCTTGGTGAGCATATCTTCGGGACGCAATCCGTAGTGCTCCTGCAGGTGATCCAGAAACTCTTTGAGTACCACCGAGGGCGGGAATTCGGCATCCTGGCGGTTGCTCTGCCCCACAAAACTAAAGTAGAGCGTGCTGCGCACCGACAGCAGGTTTTCTAAAAAGAGATAGCGATCCTCTTCCGACTGTACCGGGTCGCCCGGCTGCGGATCGAGGTGCATAAGGTCAAATTCGATGGGTATTTTCGAGCGTGGAAAGCTGCCTTCATTCAGCCCGATCATCCCGATTACTTCAAAAGGAATAGAGCGCATCGGCATCAGCGAGCTAAAAGTGACGCCGCGGCCTATGCGTCCCCCGCCGGTGGTTTTCTCTTCGAGCTGATCGGCCAGCCAGCGTCGGACAATAGCAAAAGGAATCTGCTTGTTACAGCCACCGAGCTCCGTCTCTTCGGTGAGCCCGCTGATAGCATCACGAATGCGGGCAATCTCCCGGAAATAGTCGCGGTTATCGGGCAGAAAACGGTCCACGAGGGACTCCAACTGATGCTGCCACTGCTCCGGCGACCGGGCTTCCCGGCACCGCTTGTTACATTCAAACAGCTGGTTGAGCAGTCGCGAAAAGGTGCCGGCCAGGGCCGCGTCGTCCGAACTCTCAACCTCACCATAGGCGTAAATATGTTGATAGAGCTCGTCATCGGAAGACCGCATCATATATCCCAACAAAATACGCTGCAAACCCGCCTGCCAGGTAAAATGATTGCTTGGGGGCAGCCCCATATCGGCCTTACTGCTGCCATCGATGCCCCAGCGGATATTGTTATCGCGGATCCACTGCTCCAGCCTGTTGAGCTCTTCTTCGCCGTAGCCGAAGGCCTCTTGTATGGGATCGGAATCGAGCAGGTCGAGCACTTCGGTGATCTTAAAACGGCTCTCGCTGAGCTCCAGGATCTTCTGAAAAGCCTCGATAGCGGGACGCTCCCCCTCGATGCCGCGGTCGGCGATGGCATAGGGAATGGCGGGCTGCCCTTCGTCGGGGGTGCCAAAGACTGCCTCGATCATGGGGGCATAGGTCTCGATATCGGGCGTCATGATGAGTACGTCATCGGGATTGAGGTCCGGCTGCCGGTCGAAGAGCGAGAGCAGCTGATCGTAGAGCACCTCCACTTCGCGCATGGGACTGTGGCAGGAGTGCACCTGCACCGAGCGGTCGGCGGCGGGCACCTTCAGCTTGGGCCCCAATAGCGGACTGTCTTCTTTGAGGTCGGACTGTATAGCGGTTATCACCGACTGCCGCGGCTCGTCGGTGGTAGTGACCTCTTCCCAGTTCACCTCTTTTTTAATGACAGCATCGGACCGTACCGCTGCTGAAAACTGCTTCATAAAGCCGGTGCCCTCTGCGGACAGCGACTGCAGCAAGGGATTGACGAAAGCATCGCTTTCTTTCTTATCCGGATCGATGGTGAGATGATAGAAATAGACCTCCGTTAGTTTTGAGAGCTTCACCATCGTCTCAATAAAGGCGGGTGAGGCGGTGGAGACGCCAAAAATGGTGATACGGACGGGCAGTTCCTGGGTATCCAGTGTCCCGTTTTCGATATGCCGGATGAGCTGCTGCTGGAGCTCCGCCCGGTGCAGCCATTTTCCGTCGTAATAGTCCTTCCAGTGATTGGTGAGCCTGTTCCAGAGCTGCATCTGCCAGCCTTCGGCATCCACACTGCCAGTGGCCAGCTTCTTCTGCTCCCAGTGGTTGATCATATCGGGACGATAGATAAGATACTGGTCAAAGACGTCGGCAATTTTGGAGGCCAGCTTCCAGCTGCGCATGGCGCGCTGCTCGGGATCGGGGTCGCTGATATAGCGGCGGAGGTTGGGGAACTGATCCAGCAGCTGCTCGTCTTCAAAAAGCTCGACCAGGCTCCAGGTCATGGGGCCGCGGTCGGAGGGCAGGTCTTTTGGAATATCATCGTCAATACTTCGGATCAGCTTCCAGATGCGCTCGGAGGGAAATTCGAACTCCATATTGGCGGCGATACCCTCTTCTTGGTCGGCCAAGTAGAGCGACAGCCACTGCCCGATGCCGTGGTTCTGTACTACAAAGATCTCCGGCGCCAGCGGGTTCTCCGGCAAATTATCCTTCATCTCGGCACAAAGCCGTCGGGCTAATGGTTCTAATTCTGATCCGTAAAAAAAGTTGAGCATCCGCTTCCCGCTTGATCGGTGATCCGCTATGATTTGAACTGCTAGCAAAAACCGAAAAAAGCGGGTGAAAGTAAACCCCGTGTTTGGTTATTAGTTGTTGGTTAATGGTTATTTGTTAATGGGGATTGGTTGTTGGTTAATGGTTATTTGTTATTCGGTGTTTGTTATTGGTTGTCTGCCCTGGATAAAATTTCTCATTTGATAATGGGGATGGGGAGAGTTGTTGGCAAGCCTTCTTGTTAGTGAGTAGTGTTTTAGGAGGGCGTCGTGCATGCAAATATATGGGATGTATGTAACAAGTCCCCGGCACTTTGGAAGTGCCGGGACTTTGTTGCTAGGTTCTTCTTGGTTAGATGAAAAGGCAGGCTCATGATAAGGGGATCAGGGAGATGCGATTCGGCATATTATTATACTTTCCCTTTACCGGCCTTTTGTGCACCTTGCATCACTGAATAATGCCATCATCATTGGATAGCCTGTCGGAAAAATTATAGGTTAGGTTGCAAAATATAATTGCTTATGAATAATCAACAATCGAAAATATATCGGTTTAAAATTTCACTCCTGGATATTGAGCCACAAATATGGCGGATCATAGAAGTGCCCCAGGAATATACTTTCTGGGATCTGCATGTTGCTATACAAGACGCAATGGGTTGGCTTGATTATCACCTTCACAGTTTTGAACCAACGGTATCAGGAAAGTCGAGCCCCAAACCAATCGGTTTACCTGAAACACCTAATGACGACATGTTTTTAGCAGGTTGGACTATACCAATCAAAAAATACTTCGAGAGTAAAGGCGACACTGCTCGCTATGAGTATGATTTTGGTGATGGATGGTTACATCAAATTGAACTTTTAGCTATAGAATCTATTGAAAGTACTATCAGCTATCCCCGTTGCACTGATGGTGAACGGGCTTGTCCGCCGGAAGACTGCGGTGGCGTGCCAGGGTACTATAGATTGATAGAGATTATAGCTGAACCGAGTAATAACGAATATGAGACAATGAGACAATGGCTTAAAGGTCATGACGAAAAATATTTTCCATACGACCCTGATGAATTTGATCCGCAATCAGTTAATTTCCGGGATCCCCAGAAGAGATGGAATATAATAATGGGACTTGAAAGCTAAGCCCTTGGGGTGGTTTAGTTATTGGGGGTTAGTTATTGGTTAATGGTTATTTGTTATTTGGTGTCTGTTATTTGGTATGAGTTGATGGGGATTGGAAAGCCGTTGTTGTGGGCTGTCGGTGCGGTGGACTCCTCCTAAATTGGCTAAATTGGCCAGTGGAGAAGTGATCTTCTGATCGGCTTCTATTATGGAGCTTTCTTGGTGGGCGCGACATGAGCGCTTGGGGAAAGAGAAGGATTCCCTCCTGTTTGCCGGGATTTGGGTGGGCGGAGTGCTAATGGGGACGGCCTCTTCTACTCCAGATGGAGAATTAGATAACAAACTGGACATTGTGAGTTAATTATTCAATATTTGTTTAAATATTATAAGATCGGGAAAGTTTTTTGTAAAAAAGCAGGTTATCACCTACCGAAAAAATAATGATTTTAGGGAGTAAGTATGAAAGGAGGGCAAACTAAAAATGCAGCACTAACAACAACATTGGCTTTTCATTACCAAGTCCTAATTGGTCTTGAGCAATGTTTTGTCATGCAAGAAGGACAATCCGTCTGGTTCGAAAAAGATGGCGATGTCAGTTTAATAGGTGAATCAGCAAGAGAATCAAAGCAGACCGAGGTCAAAGATTATGCAAACGCTTTGACAGATAACCATGAAAACTTATGGAAAACTCTTAAAAACTGGGTTGCGTCTGAATTTAAGCATGAAGATTATGGTGCTTTGGTACTACATACAACACAAGAATTTGGAGCAAACACGTCTCTGAAGGAATGGAATAAGAAAAATGCTGAAGAACGGTTTAAAACACTAAAAGAAATTGTTAATAAAAGAACGAAAAAAGAACTAACCGCTAAAAAACCTAAGCGTATTGTCACTTTACAAAAGTTAGTCATGGGAACTGATGAAAAGCAATTGAAAGAGGTATTAGCTAAAATCGTTCTTTTTACAGAAACAGATGATGAAGAGGCCATCACATCTAAAATCTATAACCGGCTCGATGGTTTTATTCCAAAAATGAATCAGCCTTCTTTTATTGAAGCACTAATCGGCTTTGTATATAAAAAAGCCGATCAAGAAAAATGGGAAATCACTAAAAAAGATTTTGACTCGAAACGTGAAGAGTTAACGTCAATATATTGCCCCAGACCATTTACTATACCTACATTTTCACTCCGAGACGCAACCGAAGAAGAACTTGAAACACATGAGGATGCACTTTTTGTAAAAAAAATAAATAATATTGAATATTCAGAAGTAATCCCCGAGGCACTTGGGAATTGGATTGAACTACACAATTCATTAAATGAAGAATTAGATGGCACACCTCAATTCCATGCAACTGCGAAAAGGTATAAACAACAGTTAATAAGAAGATTTAAAAGAAAATACACTACTGCAAAACGCAAATCAGGAAACACAATACTTAAATCACAAGATTTGTATGATAAAGTTATTGATGAACAACCGTTTGGAATTAAAGGATATCAAAATCCTGATTTTGTTTTTAAAAACGGCTTAATTCATGATGCGATGGATGACGATGAACGGGATATAAAATGGAGAATTGAAGATGAGTAACATAGTAGATGCTTTGTACCAAACAAAATATAATCCTTTTAAGTATGGAAACTTTTTAGCTTCATTTTATTTAGAGTTAGCAAATGTTAAGAACAATATACTACTGTCACAGTTGGTTATACCACTTTGTAGCCATCACCTATTCAAACCTAAGATTGAAAATGCAGTATTTGGTGAAAAGAGAAGAAGTACTATTTGGACAATTTTTAAAGATAGAGTGCAATTGTATGATTTACAGGAACGGTTAGTAAAATTTGAAACGCTGACAGAACAGAGCTTCCAATATTGCTTAATTAATGATTGGCTAGAAATTGAACCTAAAAAACTTGAGGTAGTAGTCAGAAATGACTGTGAAATAAATTTTAAAACGGAAAGAAGTGCCGCAAATTTAGGGAAGTTATTTAGTAATCTTTCTGTAATAGAAATCTATTCATTTTTAGGAGTAAAACCACAATGAAATCGTTTATTCATGAACTAGGAGTTATAGATAAATTAGGGGAAACCCATCCTGTTTATTTTAAACAGGGTCTCAATGTTGTAACGGGTAAATCCTCAACTGGTAAAAGTGCATTGATAGAAATTTTTGACTATTGTTTTGGTAGTAGCGAATATACCGTTCCTAAAGGCATTATAACTGATAATGCCGCTCTTTACTACGTTTATCTTAATGTGAATGGCCAAAATATTGTACTCGGTCGTTTGCCCGACAAAAATAACAAGGCCTTTTTACGTAGAGAGGATAATTATTACCCTGATAAAATTTCGAGAGATTACTTTTCTGATTCTCACTTTATTCAATTGAATAAATTCAAGAAGCATCTCACGAGCTTCTTTTTAGATATTGATGATGTAGATACCTCTTTAACTGCCAGGAAGAATCGAAGATATAACAGAAAGGCCTCTACCCCTTCGATTCGCAGTTTTGTTTCTTTTATGATGCAGCATCAAAATTTAATAGCCAATAAACATGCTATATTTTATAGGTTTGATGAAAAACAAAAACGAGAACAGGTAATCGAACATACTAAAATATTTCTGGGTTTAGTAGATCAAAATTTCTTCCACTTGTCACAGGAAAAAGAGCGCTTATCTGGAGAAATAAACAAAATAAAACGCAAACAAGAGACAAATAGAAAACTAATTGAGAGTCAAAAACAGAAAATTGAACCAGTGCTTCGTCAACTTTATGCCTCAATGGGTTTCGATGAAGATCCTATCTCACTACAAGAAATCTTACGTCATCCGAATGATGCACAAGAAAGACTAGATGAAATAATACAGCCTGATAAAATCAGACCTTTATCTAATGCTTTAACAGAACGCCACATTGAGTTACAAAAAAAACTATCTTCTAAAACCTCTCAACTTCGCAAGCTGCAAAGGAAAGCGGGTTCTATCAACCAACACATAAATGCAGAAAAAGAGCTTTTAAAGAATGCCAAGGAATTTCAACCAAAAGAAACCATAAATATTGCCAAATCCGTATGCCCTTTTTGTCATACCGAACATGAGCAATTACAGCAACAAGCTGAACATCTGCAAAAGTCAATTTTAAAACTTGCAGACAATTTAAAGCAGGCAAGACCCATGCGGTCAAAATTCCAATCATTGCTTATTAAGACCAATCGACAAATGGAGGATTTAGGAAAAGAAATATCAGACATTTCTGATCAAATCGCTGAGATAGATAAAGCCGAAAAGGATTTGGAAGAAAAGGAAAGCTTATATGAAACAATTCTTGATATAAAAACAAGACTCTTTGTAAGACTTGAATCGTTAAATCTTTCTGATGATTTGGAACTTGAAGAAAGGTTGAAAAAAATAAAAGCGAGCCTAAAAATCGTAGAAAGTAACCTCAGAGAATATGACTATAAAGCTGGTTTAGAAAAAGCCAATAAAACTGTAAATCGTTTTATGGCAGAAATTGGTGAGGACTTTGAGTTTGAAGAAAGCTACAAACCTATTAACCTGCATTTCTCATTTGAGACATTCGATCTTTACCATTTAAATGAAAAAGGCGAAAAGATATTCTTAAGATCAATGGGAAGTGGTGCAAATTGGCTTTATTCTCATATTACTTTATTTCTAGCCTTACACAAGTACTTTGCTTCTCTTGGTGAAGCTTGTGCGATACCCTCAATTTTATTCTTTGACCAACCAACCCAAGTTTATTTTCCAAGTTTCAAATTTGATAAATCTGAGAAATTCGATAAGGAAGCAATTAAGAAACTTGAACCACGAGACGAAAATGAAAGGCAAATTGATGATGACATAATAGCTGTTGAGAATCTATTTACTCAACTCTCAATTTATTGTACCGACCTCAAGAAAACCAATGATTTTACACCACAAATTATTGTTACAGATCATGCTGATAATCTAGAGCTCTCTGATGGTACACAGTTTGAAACACTTGTTAAAGGAAATAGGTGGCGTAAAAGAGGGTTAATAGATCCCGTGCCTATTTGAGAAATAGCACCATAAAACTAAGGTACAAGAGGAGTTAAGTTGAAGGAATCAATGAAATATGAGTACTCAAGAAAATCCAGACTGGGAAACAACCGTACGAGAAATTAGAGATTATGCCCAAGAAGAATTCGATAAATTAATTGTTTATTTGTCTAGTGGTGGTTTAGTCTTGACGGTCGGTTTTGTGAAGGACTTAGTTGACTTAAATTCAGCAGTTTGGAAACCACTGCTAATTTTAGCTTGGACAGGTTTTGTTGCTTCTCTTTTTCTAATTCTCTCTTCTCATAAATCAGCTATTAAAGCAATGACATTAGAATTAGATAAAAAAGAAGAGCAAAGTGACGCTCAAGATGAAACTACGAGAAGTCTAAATTTTTGGTCGTTTACTTCCTTAATTATAGCTGTTATACTCTTTATAGTATTTATTACAATCAATCTTTATTTGTATGAGTGACAAAAATTCAAACCAAGAGAAATCCCCGGCAAAGAAAAGCAAAACCAAACCACCACGACCAAAGAAAACCGGAAAGAAAAACCAAAAACAGAATGAGTGATAAAAACAAAAACAAAAAAGATCCTAGATCTAAACAGAAATCTGGACGGCAAAGACAGAATAGTAAAACCAAACCCCCTCGGCCTAGTAAATCTGATCCTAAGCGACCTAAAGAAGATTAAATATTCATTGGAATGATTGAATTCATATGTAGTAATTTAAACTCTTTCATTTCATCTATTGGTCTTCTTCTCGATATTTTCGGTGTCTTCTTTGTTTTCCTTTATGGAGTACCAACGCAAATTGACGGAACTAGACTTAAATTTGTTCATGCTAATGACACTGAGCAAGATTTAAGCGAAGACCATGGAAAAGTTTCTTTCTTGGGGCCAATTCTTTTAGTTGTAGGTTTTAGCTTACAAATTGTTGGTTACTGGGTATAGGCTTTTTACTATGTAAGTCTTTGTAACATAGCCACTTCAAAAAGGAAAATATCAAGCAGCACCCTTAAAACGGGTAAGTCAAAACCTCCCTCCTGCACTACCGGCCGGCGAAAGCGGTAGCTGCCAGCACAACGATCTAAGATCTTCAGCCGGCATTATAGCTGGCGGTAGAAACCGAATGCTACAGGGAAAGCTCCCTTCAAGGGAGCTTGGTTGATAGCGGGATGCTTTAGCATCCAGCGGATTCAGTGTCATTCTTGCCCGTCAACTATTTATTAGTAAAGCTTGCACCGTAAAATTAATTCGAGACGTTGGTGACTGTCGATTGAGCAAAAGATCATTAATACATGGTATATATGATTAACATTAAGTTGAATAAAATGTAGTTTATACTTTATTTGTGATTATAGAACACATAACGATATAAACTGATAGGTGTTTATCATGGCAAAAAAAGCTAACCATGTAGTCCCATCAAAAGAAAAAGGAGGTTGGGCAGTAAGGAAATCTGGCTCTACAAGAGCTTCTAGATCGTTTGACCGAAAGTCAGATGCAGTTAAATATGGGAGGAAACTAAGTAAAAAAGAAAAAACAGAATTATATATACACAAAAAAGACGGCAGAATTCAAGATAGAAATTCATATGGCAAAGATCCTTTCCCACCTAAAGGATAATTATGGAAAAAGTTGACGAGTATGAAAAAAATGTATTCATAAACTGCCCCTTTGATGATAAATACTTTGACCTTTTAGAAGTACTTCTATTTACTATAACATATTTTGGATATAATCCTAGAATAGCCCTTGAAGAATCAGATTCTGGTATACCTCGACTAAATAAAATTATCAATTTGATACAGGAATCTAAATATTCAATACATGATCTTTCCAGACTTCAAGCTAAGTCTATTAATGAATATTATAGACTTAATATGCCGTTTGAAATGGGTTTAGACTATGGTCTTAGGAAGTTCACATCAGGATATAAAGATAAACGTTCGTTAATACTTGAGACTAACAAATATGACTATATGAAGGCCATTTCAGATATAAATGGTTTTGATATTAAGAATCATAATGACACCCCTATCAAATTGATTGAATGCTTAAGGGCTTGGTTCTCTGAAACAGTCAAGCTTAAAAAACTAAATGCCTCTACTAAAATTTATTCTGACTTTATAGATTTTAATACTGATCTCTTTCAGAAAAAGATGCTAAAATATTTTCCTGACCACAGTATTACTGAGTCCGAGAATTTTGCAAAAAAAGAAATTAAAGAAATGACTATGCCAGAATTTATTTTTGAAATAAACGAATGGGTAAAAAGTGATGTTTAATTTTTAAAATTTATCCTACTGATAGTCCTTTAGCCAAGTTGGGAAAGCTATCTATCCCCCTCCAAAAAGGAAAATACCAGTCAGCTCTCTCGAACGGGGTAATTCCTGCGCCGCCCGCCGGTGGAAGCGGTAGTTGGCAGCACAACGATCTAAGATCTTCAGCCGGCAATAATTGACGAGCACGGGAGTGCGAAAATGGCCACAATATTCCCCCTTCCAGAGGCTGTGAGAAAATATCGTTTCAACAGGGATTCCATAAATGAGCAACAGTTATGGTTATCTGCGTTCGCTTTAGGCGGTTACTGCTGTTCTTATCGGATTCCAACTGGCAACCTCTTCGATCAGTTCTCTGGTGGGGGCCAGGTTTGCATATCGTTTTATATTATAGCCGGCAGCATACAGGTTAATTTCGGTTTGCACCTTCCTGAGGCCTCGCAGCTTCAGCGGAATCTGCCCCATCCAGTGTTTTAAGGTGCCAAAGACATGCTCGACAATCCCCTTTCGCTCTTTGATGCGTGCTTGCCCGTACCGACTGCCTATTTGCCGGGCATAGCCAGCCCGCCACCGCGCCCCATGGAACACCGTCAGATTGCGCACCCCATCGGCGGCACTGGTGCACTCCGATTGCATCGGACAGTCCCGGCAGCTCGTCCCGCGATAGGTGTCGACGTAGGCGTCTTTGCTTTTGCGATAGCGGCCTTTGCTTTTGGGCTCCAGCCAGCGGCCGGCCGAGCAGCGGTAGCGATCGGTTTCGGGCTGGTAGGTAAACTGGACCGGGCGGTTCGTTACGGGCGCATCATTTTCGGGGATATAGCAACGTGTGGCGGTTTCGGTTTGAATCTGTTTTACGTCGCCTAAGTCGGTGTAACCGGTGTCCGCCAATAGCTCATCCGGGACGTGGCCCAGTTGGGTCCAGATGGCCTTGTGCATGGGAATAAGCTGCTCAAAATCCGTCGGATCGTTGGTCATCCTGGCGGCCACAATCATCTTGTATTTGTTGTCTACGGCCGCTTGCAGGTTATAGGATGGTTGCTTTCCGCTATGGGGAGCACGCATCAGGCGAGCCCCGGGATCGGACAGGGACAAGCGCTTGGCCTTGCTTGCCCTCAGGCGCGCTTTGGCGGCTTCCAGGGCTTCGATCTGCTCATGTAACCCGGCAATCTTTTCCATGATTTCCGGTTCTCCCATTCCTTCGGGCTGCCCATCTAACAGCTTCCGGGCATCCTCGAGGGCGTCATTACGATCCAGTTTGTTCATCCACTCCCGTAATTGTTGCCGGCTGCGTTCTATCCGTTTATCCAGGCGTTCCTCATCCGGGGCATCCCAGCCCGTATACGCCTTAAGCTTCGTCCCATCGATCGCTACGCGCTGGCC
>NZ_JAALLS010000060.1 GCF_011059105.1 Fodinibius halophilus
AAAACATTAAGTCGAGATGAAATGAAAAATGTAAAGGCCGGTACTGGATCTTGTAGAGTATTTCTAAGAAATGCAGACGGTAGCGTTCTTGGTTATTCGGATGGGAGTTTTACCGTCGGCGAAGCCCAAGATTTATACGGAGAATCAAACCCTGATGGTTCATATGTATCCGGTTATTGTTGTGCAAGTTGTGGTGCTCCGGGTTTTGAAAATGCCCCTTCCTCTTAGTAATAATTAGTTAAAGAAATAATACTGGCAGGGCTTTCCATTAAATCCTGCCACTTTATACAATGCTATGCGATATATAATACCATTATTCATTTTGAGTTTATTTTTGGGATGTAGCAACGGCCGCCGGCCAGCAGAGAAGCCTTCCCAATCCAAGCAAATTTCGAAAATAAAAGCAAAGCTGCCGGACAGTCTCCAAAACTTAGAAAACCTGCAGGTGTATTCCCTTCAAGACCAGCCTTATGACACGGTTACATTCCAGCGAGAGCAGGTATTTGAAAGTAGCAAGGAGGCTATTTTTGATGGTTATACCGGAGAAATAGCTGTAGATGAACAGAATAGGGTATATATTGCAGTGACCAAACTCGGCTCAGTCGCCGTTTACGTATTTAGCCCGGAGGGAGAATTTATTACGAAATTTCTGCGTGAAGGGCGCGGGCCCGGAGAATTTATAAAAATATCCGATATACTGCTTCAAAATAATTCATTGTATGTTTTTGGCGGATCTTTACAAAAAGTGGGAATATTCAATTTAAAGAGCCATAACCGAAAGCATTCTATTACTATCAATACGGATTCTTTGACTGATAAATTATCTGTTTTAAAAGCAGACGATTTATTATCAACGAATGAAGGGAGACTTATTGTAAGTTTTAAGGGTTCGACCCTATTTAATCCTAATATGCTCTCCAATAAGTATTATTATGAAATTTCTAAAAAAGGTATCGTAATAGATAAGCCGATTTTAAAAATACCTAAAACATCATTTTATAAACCGAATAACCGAAAAACTACTCATGGAACTATCCGATTGCCACGATCAATGCCCTTTTCTCGCAATACATTGGTTTCCGCCGGTGATAGCCTGCTATACTCAGCCTGGACGGAACATTTTTTGATCAAGGTTTATGATAAGAGTGGCAACTACCGGCGGGCTTTTTATTATCCGTATGAGCAAGCTCCGCTATCTGTTTCGGAGATGCCCTTGGGGGAAGCGCGACAAAAATTAATCGAGGAGCATCCCGAAAAAGTGCCCGATACCTGGCCAGTCATTCACAATATAACCGCCGATGATGAAGGACGCCTGTGGGGGCAGACCATTACCAAAAGTGACAGTACTTATAAGGGGTGGGTCCTTAATAACCAAGGTAAGCTGCTGGCCCGATTCAGCTGGCCGGGAAGACGAGCAGAACGAACACCGGAAACTCCGCCGCTGTTCAAAATAAAAAATGGCTACCTGTACACGCGAGAGCGCGATATTTCTAAGGGCATTGACCGAATTGTGAAACATAAGATAAATTTTGAGTAACAGCTATGGCAGGTTTAAAAATCTACCGCCAGCACAACAAAATTGCACATCTACCTGCCTGTACACAATTGTAAACCCTATTAATAAAATTATACGCAGAGGGATTTATTAAAAATGCCATTTATTGAAGATCCATATAAAGTTCAGGACAAATATCAGGAGAGATCTCAAGCATTTGGCCGGGAGCCTTGTTATAGTACTATCAGCTGCATTAGCAGC
>NZ_JAALLS010000061.1 GCF_011059105.1 Fodinibius halophilus
TCATCGCTGCGCAGGTTATCCGCAATGTCGTTAGGTTGCTTAACCTAAATTCGGATCAAGAAGCATATTTTACTATTCGGCTACTGTTTTTGATAGCAAATAAAAATAAATTCAAATTACTATTCCTATGAATATTGCCTATTCATCAATCATATTAAAGTTCGTTGCTTTTCTTATTCTTGCATTGCCCAACATTTCTATGGCTCAAATATTCAATGATTATCACCTCATTATGAGGGATTATGAAATTGAGTATAATGGTGAGAAAGCAACGATAGAATCAGAATTTAAAATAACTGACAAGTATAAAGAAAATGGGGATGACATAACCGTATTTACTTTCAGTTATGAATATTATGGTGCCACTCACTCAAAACAAATTATGGTTGTTGAATTAGAACAATCTAAAGCAAGTAGGTATGATACTAATAGCTTGCTAAGAAAAATTGCAACTGACTTAGACCAAGA
Source organism: Fodinibius halophilus (assembly GCF_011059105.1). GTDB lineage: Bacteria > Bacteroidota > Rhodothermia > Balneolales > Balneolaceae > Fodinibius > Fodinibius halophilus. The sequence goes on from NZ_JAALLS010000061.1 coordinate 469, forward strand.
TGGTTTTCACGTAAAGCATATGTTACCATCGACTGGTGAAGTCTTATTATACGATAAAACTGTACCCGAAGACCCTGAAATTTATATCAGAGGCAGAGTTACTACTCATCGGCACCGACTTTATTTCGTCCAATCTGAAATTACTGGAGATATAGATTCAAGTACTGCGGCTAAATGGCAAATATCATTTTTCAAATCCACATTAGTTGATCGGGTAGCACTTTATACACTTTTCTGATTGAACTTTACTGTATACTTTCGATTAACAATTCTATGAGTTTTCAACGTGAAGAAGGTATAAATAACTGATTAGATCAAAGAAATTCTGGGAGTAAATTAATGAAAGAAAGCTATATCAACTTAGATGAGAGCGATTTAAATAAACCAATTTATAGAATTTTTAGTCTGAAGTATTTCTGTGAATTAGCATTAACTAAAAAGAACACACTCGTACATCCATCAAAATGGGATGATCCACTTGAGAATTTCCTTTTAAATCAAAAGATACAAACAGATAGAGGACCGGCACGAAACCATTCAAGAAAAAATATATATGGTCAATGTTGGACTTTTAAAAATGAGTCTGATGCAATGTGGCGTATTTATTCATCTAAAAAATCAGGAGTCAAAGTCAAAACAACTGTAAAAAAATTGTTTAATTCATTACAAAACGTTTGCAGAAAGACGGATAAGAAGTTTTGCTATATAGGTAAAGTAGAATATTACAAAAGAGAAGAAATTCAATCCCATATTGATAAATTTAAAAGAACTAAAAAGTATTCAAAAAATGGTTTATTGGAGGCAAGGAAACTATTACTTAAAAGAGAAACCTTTTCTTACGAAGATGAAATCAGATTAATAAGTTACTTTCGGGAAAGATATCCTACATCAGAACTATTCAAATATAATGTTAACCCTAAAAAAGTATTTTCTGAAATTGCTTTAGATCCAAGGTTGAAAAATGAAAAGAAAGAAAATATGATTGAAAAATTGACCTCACTTGGATTTAATTCTAAGGATATTACGCAATCAAAATTGTATAGACTTAATAAAAATGAAATTAGAGTCCTGAGTTAAATCTATAAGTAAGCAACCTAACCAGCGCATTAAGGGGACAGGCCTCGCCGATCCTTGCCAACCTCTCTTTTTATAGTTACTCTTTCATTTGTAAACAATTTCAATATGTTGGTGCCTGCACCTTATGCGCCATGTCGTTATACTGCACGTCGGCCCCGGCAGGTTG
>NZ_JAALLS010000062.1 GCF_011059105.1 Fodinibius halophilus
CTAGGAGTCTGTCGGACTTTCCGGGTATGATTTATTAGATTTACCCAGCAATTGTAAAGAAAAGTTATTAGCGTGATGCCCAATTTTCGATTAGTAGATCGTGATACCTCTTATCTGTTACCACCTTCGGTAGAGGAGTGGCTGCCCGAAGATCACCTGGCCCGGTTTGTGGTCGAGATTGTCGATGAACTGGATATATCGAAATTAGAGGCCAGCTACACCAGCAGTGGCTCGGATGCCTACCACCCGCGGATGATGACGGCTTTGCTGTTTTATAGTTACGGAAGCGGGACGTTTTCTTCCCGCAGGATTGAGGAGGCGACCTACGAGTCGTTGGCCTTCCGGTATGTGGCGGCCAACCAGCATCCCGACCACGATACGATCTGCACGTTTCGGAAGCGATTTATGGGAGAGTTGGAGGAATTGTTTACGCAAATCCTGCTGCTGGCCGCCCAGATGGGATTAACAGAGCTGGGTGATGTACGTATTGACGGATCTAAATTCAAAGCCAATGCCAGCAAACACAAGGCGATGAGTTGGGAGCGGGCCTGCGCCTTGGAAGATCAGCTCAGCGAGGAAGTGGCCGAGCTGCTGGAAAAAGCCGAAGCCGCCGACGCCGATGATTCCGATAGCCAAGAGCTGCCCGAAGAGCTGGAGGTCGCCAGGACCGGCTGGCCCAGATCCGCCAGGCCAAAAAGATGATTGAGCAGCGAGCCGCCGAGCGTTATAAGACCGAAAAGGCCGAACATGAGGCCAAGATGGCCAAACGAGCCGAAAAAGAACAGGCCACCGGCAAGAAGACTCCGGGGCCCCCGGGACAACGATCAGGTTAATTTTACCGACCGGGAGTCCCGGATTATGCTGACCAGCAACAATGGCTGGCAGTAGGCCTGGAACGCCCAGGCAGCTGTCGATATGGACTCCCATCTGATCGTGGGCGGGCACATAAGCCAGGCGCCCAATGACAAGCAGCAATTGCAGCCGGCCCTGGAAGCCCTGGAGGAGCTGCCTGATCAGCTGGGAGACCCGAAGCGAATTACCGCCGACAACGGCTATTACAGCAAAGACAATGTCAGCGAAGCGACCGATCGGGGTCTCATTCCATATTTGGCGACCGGCCGCCAGAACCATAACCAGCGCTGGGACGAGCGGCGGGCAGATCCCGGGCCCCCGCCGAAGGACGCCTCGCAAATTCAGCAGATGGGGTGGCGACTGAAGACCCGGCAAGGAAAAGCTTTTTATGGGCAACGCAAAGCGACCGTGGAAACCGTCTTCGGCATCATAAAGCAGGTGATGGGATTCCGGCAGTTTAGCTTGAGGGGCATCAGGAAGGTGACCGGTGAGTGGAATCTGGTCAAATGTGCCTACAATCTGAAGCGCATGCACGCTTTGGCTACATAAGCCAGCGGGGAGAGAACTATAGCTGAGATAGAAATCAGAAAAAATATCCCCAGAACAATAGTTTTGCCCAATATATCACCACAAAAATAAATTTAGTAATTTTAGAACTGCTTAGTCCGACAGAC
>NZ_JAALLS010000063.1 GCF_011059105.1 Fodinibius halophilus
GGTAATGTCCCTATACTTGTGTAAAAATTGAGAAGGTGCTGCCTGGTTGGTAGATTTGATTGATCTAAAATCACAAACTACCAAACACAGACAACACCTATGAATAAGAAAGTAAAACCTTCACAACGTTTGAGCAAACGAATTCAACAATTAACCAGCGGCCAAACCGAGGCCGATGATCTGCTGGCTGAGCTGGTGGATCTGGGTGCCCAAAAAAATCTCCAGGAAGGTCTGGAGGCCGAGGTCGATGAATTTCTTGGCCGCGGTTGGCATGAACATAGCGGCGATACCGATCCCAAAGGGTATCGCAACGGCTACACCCCGAAGAGCTTCAAGACGCGAAGCGGGCAGTTAAGCGTGCAACGCCCCCGCGTGCGGGACAACGAGCAACCCTTTGAGTCCAAGCTTTTAGAACGCCTTGACAACATTGAGGGTCGCCTGAAGACCTTGGCTGTAGAAATGTACACGCGCGGGCTTTCCACGCGTGATGTCGAAGCGGCCCTAACTGAACCCGGCGGGGAGCAACTTATTTCCCGTAGCGGCGCCTCTCGGATGAGCGATGCTCTGTATGAGGAGTATGAGCGCTGGGCTACCCAAGATCTGTCCGGCTACGATGTGATTTATCTGTTTGCCGACGGGGTCTATGAGTCGATCCGATCAATTAGTGGCGGACAAACCATTCTTTGCGTGTGGGGGATCTGCTCGGACGGGCGCAAGGTTCTGTTGGGCCTGGAAGCGATAGCCAGCGAATCAGCGGTCTGCTGGGAAGCCCACTTTGACGATCTGATCGACCGGGGCATGCCCCAGCCACTATTTGTGATCAGCGACGGTGGGAAAGGCCTAAAAGCCGCCCTGACCAAGTGCTTTCCGTACGCCACCCGCGGGCGTTGCATTGCCCATAAGATGCGCAACCTGATGGGTAAGCTACCGCGCGATGAGCAGATTCGCGGCCCCATAAAACGCAAGATTCGAGCTGTCTATTACGCCCCTGACCGAGCGACGGCGGACCAACTAGCGGCCGGTCTTACTGAAGCCTACGCCGGGGAGCACCCCAACATGATTAAGTGTTTCCAGGCCGACCTGGAAGCCTGCCTGGCCCATCTGGAGTTTCCGGCCGGCCACCGCCGCTACATCCGCACGACGAACCTTATCGAACGAGCGTTTGTCGAGCAGAAGCGGCGGACAAAAGTAATTCCAAACCATATAAATGAGAAGGGAGCGATGAAATTGGTTTATGGAAGCCTTATTCGCGCAGCTCGAGATTGGCAACGCGTGAGCATGGATGAGTTGGAATTGGCCCAATTAAAAAACTTGCGTAAAACGATGATTCCTGACGAGGAAACAATAACCCAAAACAACAAAATCTCTTACCAACTGGCGGCATGATCTTCTCACATTTTTACACACTAATTGAGACTTGACC
>NZ_JAALLS010000064.1 GCF_011059105.1 Fodinibius halophilus
TGCTTTTCCAACGGCGGATAATCTGCACCAGTGCCACTTTCAAATTCTGCTTCCCTGCCCTCATGGTTAGCTTCGTATTCCTGCTTTTCTCTGGTTTCTCTCGGTGCTACTGCCATTTTCCCAACGCCTACCTCCCATTTTGTCTCGGCCTCCGTGGCATGTTCGCTGGTCAGTAGTTTTTGGTGGACCTGCTTCTACTAAAAATATTGCTAGTTGTACTGGCTTCGCCCCAGTATAACCAGCGCTATCAGCGGACAGGCTTCCCACTCGCCTTGCCTGCCTGCTTTTTTATGGTTACTCTTTCATTTGTAANTGGCTTTTAAAATTCTGCTATTAATTTGAGTACAGATCAAACAAATTTCTTTCATTTCCCAATTTTGGCCCTTGTGCCAGATTTCGAGGAAGAAGTAGTTATTAGCGAAAACTTTTCAATCAAAAAGAGACTTTGGCAAACATCAACTTTTGATCTTGCTACGCTACAATCTGAGCATGATCTATCCATTTCTTATCAAATTATGGATGTTTTTTTGTCGAATGTTAATCTTGAAATTTCTATTAAAGATGTGCCTTGTAGAGATTTTGCTATAAAAGCATTTAACGCATTGAGGCTTGGTTTATATGTTCAAGGTATTTCTCCCTTCTTGGTACCTTATATTTCTACCCATTCGATCAATGAGTATTCTGGAATTAATTCAAGAGATAGTAAAAGCCTACGGGAGGAGCTACCTCTTGGTTTACAAGAAGGTATTACAAGTGATTCAGCAACAGTTTCAGCTTGGCCAATGGAAATGGCGTTCAGCTGGATTGTTCTAAATGAATCTCTTAAGGTCAATGAAAAAAGGTTTAAAGCTGCTGCTTCTTTCGCCCGTTCTTGGATGAAGTTAATTGAGGATGACAAAAAGCTTGATGCAATTCAATCAATCTTAATATCTGCACCTAAAATACTACCTGCTTCTCAGTCTCTTTTACACCTTTGGTCGGGAATTGAATCAATGTTTCCTAAAGTTCGATCAGAACTATCGTTTAGAATCTCATTGTATTTGGCTGTACTTCTGGATTCAACCTCTGAGCGTAAAGAAATTTATGATATTGTACGTGATTCATATAAACTCAGAAGTAAAATAACTCATGGCTCTCTTTCATCAATTGAAATAGATAGTTGGAAGCAAACTTGGAATCTAATGTTAAGAGCTATTAAAGCAATTGAGAAAAATAAAGGGTTGCCCAAAGAAGATGAACTTCTAGATAATTTATTAATCTAATTGTCACTAAAGTCACCACATAACCAGCGCATTAAGGGGACACACTTCGCTAGGTCTTGCCATTTTCTGGCTTTTTAGCTCATCGTTCATTATTTATCAACTCAACCTTTTTGCGTGCGCCCCTTATGCGCAATGTCGTTATTTTGCCCGCCGGCCT
>NZ_JAALLS010000065.1 GCF_011059105.1 Fodinibius halophilus
TGTCATGCTGAATACTATGACTTTTTCAAGCTTTTTACGCAGATTGTTTGAATTTTTTCTGTATGTAATTCGGATCATATTGTTCCCGCCTGTTCCACATGGCGCAGTACAGTCGGATTAATTTGTTTATGATGTTGTTGATGACCAACAGATGCGGTTTGCCCTCGGCTTTTTTTCTGTTGTAATAGTCCCGATAGTGCGGGCAGTGAGTCTTGACACTCAGGGCGGCCTGATGGAGAACCCGTCGCACTTCGGCATTGCCAAACCCGCTGCTATGCATGCTCCCCCGAACCGAACTGCCGGATTGGTATGGGTGCGGGGCAAAGCCGAACCGCGAGGATACTTTCCGTGGATTCAGCTCCGAGGTCCCGGCAAACAGGCTCAGCCACAAGGAAATCAGCACGGGGCCCATACCCGGGGCCGTCCGCAAGGTTTGGTGGCGCTGGCTGAGGGCGGGGTCGGTATCGATCAGCCGGCGGATGCGCTCTTCAAGTTCCGTGATATGTTCGCTGAGTAGCTTCACTTGCTGGCGCCACATGTCGGTAAGCCGACCCATGTCGGCATCATGGAGATCGGCTTCGGTGAGCTTTTGTTTCAGACTCGCGCGCTGGTCAACCATCCCCCGTCGCTCGGCCTGAAGCCGCTTGAGTTGTCCTACGGCGGGTTTAGGAGCTTCGGTCTGGGGCAGCCGGTCGCTAAAACGGTCCCCGTATTCTGCCAGCTGTCGGGCATCAAATTTATCAGTCTTGCGATGATGTTCCCCGCTGACTTTCTTCAGAGCCGTGGTCTTCACCACCGCATGCGACCACCCGTGTTGGGTGGTCCATCGCAGCAGATGTTCCCCATACCGACCGGTATGCTCGCTAATAAGCCTGGTACGGGCTTTGCTTGCCTGCTGGGTTTCCAGCCACCGGCCCAACTGGCAGAAGCCTTCCTTCGTATTGGGAACGCGGTATGGGGTCCCATTTCTAGTCTTGCAATCCAATAGGTACAGGTCCAGCCATTGCTTTGAGATATCGATGCCTACGATAAAACGACAGAATAGTGTGATTTTCATAACAACTTCCCCTATGTTATTAGTGATTGATGGCTACCGATGTAGTTATCTTCCCGGTTCTTTTACAACACTCTGTGTTGCATACTATTTGGGTTCAGATAACTACCTGCCTTGGCAGGAGGAATTCAGCATATGGGTTTTTATCCCTGACTTGCGCGTTAATATTGCCTGCCAAAGGCCGGTAGCTTTTTGTTGGTTTTAACCAACAAAATATTCCTACCGAAGTCTAAAAGAACTTGTTTCAG
>NZ_JAALLS010000066.1 GCF_011059105.1 Fodinibius halophilus
ATAACCCGCCTTTAGATTACTCCTAAGATAAAAACTAATTATGTTAGTGGTATAATCCGCTACTGGAACCGCCGGGGTGACCTAGATAACCCGCTAGCTTTCGAGCTATCATGCGTATGAGTCCCCGGCAGGTTTCCAGACCAGAAGGCACTAATTAGAATGTAAGTCTCAAGAACTTATAAAGGTAATAGTGGCTGGTCCTATCCAGTGAGCGGTAAACCTTCACTAGTTAATATAGGGGAAAATCTCATGGAAGCCAGCTATTATATAGGTATTGACATCTCAAAACAGCGGTTGGATTGGCACCTGACCGACGCCCAAAACACTGAACTTGCAACGGGCCAGACTGTAAACAGTCCAAAAGGGATCCACAAGATGATCGGCCAATGGAAGCGAGGAAAGTTCTACCTGGATGAGCTCATCGTTTGTTTTGAGCACACCGGTCCCTACGGGCTTCTGCTGGCTGCCCTATTAGAAGAATCCGGTATTTGTTACGTGATGGTTTCGGCCATCCAGGTTCAGCTCTCTCTGGGCATCCGCCGGGGGAAATCCGATCCTATTGATGCCCGGCGCCTGGCGGAATACCTGTGGCGATTCCAGGACCGGTTGACTCCCAGTCACCTACCCTCGAAAATGCTACTGGAGCTTCGTGGTTGGCTGCTGTGGCGGGAAAGGCTGGTAAAGATGCGAACGGCCCTAACCAATGGTATTCAAGCAAATATCCTTACCAGCGAAGTAGCAGATCTTGGAGAAATAAACGAGCAAATGCAAACTCAACACGACCAATTGACTACGCAACTAAAACAGGTTGATCGCAAGATTAATAAACTCCTCCGCCGGTACAATACCACCGAAGGCCAATATGATCTGCTAGTAAGTATTCCGGGTATCGGGCCTGTGATCGCCGGTTGGCTGCTGGTGTATACGGAGGGATTTACCCGGTTTTCCAACGCCCGGCAACTGGCCTGTTTTGCTGGCAGTGCGCCTTTCCCGAAGCAATCAGGAGAGCATAGGGGACCCGACCGAGTCAGCCAATGGCGATGTCAACGGCTAAAATCCTTACTTCTTAATGGGGTACATTCGGCTATCCAATATGATCCGGAGCTAAGAGCTTATTACAATCGAAAATGCGGGGAAGGGAAACATCCCCAAAGCGTGAGAAACGCGGTGATCTGCAAGCTGCTTTATCGGGTCTTTGCTGTCATTAATCGAGGGACTCCATACGTAAAAATCCATCAGCATAAAGCCGCAAAATAACTTGACTTACTCTTAGAATACGCATTAACGCGGAC
>NZ_JAALLS010000067.1 GCF_011059105.1 Fodinibius halophilus
ACTCCGGCGCCTGCAGCTGTAGCGCCATCCGTTAGCCATACTATGATGCTTCGAATATTCTTTGCAATTTGTATTTCTTTAGTACTCATAAACTCTGCTTATGCTCAGCAGAGTAATTCCGACCTGCCTACAGGTGCAGTTCGAGGAATTGTAACCGACTCCACTGGCAAGCCATTATCGAACGTACACGTTTCGGCAGCATATTACGGAGATACAACTGACCGCAATGGAGAATTTCAGATCGATATGCTGGAGCCCGGTATCCACGTTGTCGAAGCATGGCGACGCGACTTAATCACTGAGAAACTTAATATTAAAATCGAGAAAAACACTAAAGAAGTTCAGCTTCGCATGCATCGGGCCACAGAAGCTTGTTGTATGCTAGATGGGCGCTGGGAAATCACACTGATTGTATACAATGACATGCGTAAGGATGCAAACAGTGAGGGCAAGGGGGTGAAGGGTACTATTTTATTCAGTCAAAATTACAAGATTCAGTTAGTATCAAAGCGGGGCCCTTCAGATCCAACTCTTGATGAGTTTGGTAAATACAATATTGATCTTACTTCCATACTTGGTAAAAATTTTACTAGTGCAACTACAAACACAATTTTCGCAGGTCCGGATAGCAGCGACATCCTTACAGAGGTTCATGGATATATCTCTTCGGCAAATGAAGTTCGAATTAACCTGATACCCCGAATGTCTCACGGCGGAATTAGTATGGAAGGAAAAATTACCGGAAATAAACTTATCAATGGTACATGGCACAAAAGGGATTTCGCGACTAAAGTTACTGGTCATTTCATTATGAAACGGCTCCCTAAATAAAATCACAAAAATTCATTACATCCGTAAGTATGGCTAACCCGCGCATTAAGCGGACGTGCCTCGCCCTACCCTGCCAATTTTTAGTTCCTCAATTTCTGTAGTACATTTTGTTTTAAATCAACGTTGGCCTACACGCAGCTTATGCGCAATGTCGTTATTTTGCCCGCCGGCCTTCACGGTTTGTCGGTAGGTATTGCCCGGTGGGTTGCTTCTCTACAATGGGCTAATAAGTCGGCAGGTTTGCCCCGGTTTTCCGGTTGCCACTTTTTGCGGGGCGAATCTGCACCAGTGCCCTTTTTAACATTCCGTATTGTTGCCCTCGTGGTTAGTAGCGTATT
>NZ_JAALLS010000068.1 GCF_011059105.1 Fodinibius halophilus
ACCCTGGCGCCTGCAGCTGTAGCGCCATCCGTTAGCGTTCTAAATACAAACTATCGAGATGTCAAAATCACAAGACTATTTTGATGAGTATTTATCAAAGGCAAAGTTTTGGCTTAAACTATCTTTAGTATTCGTTCTCATTTTCTTCGTTTCTGCTGTAATAATATTTCTTTGGGGCGAAAGATTATCATTTCAATTAGCATCTGACACATCAAAATATTCACAGTTTGGTGATTTTTCAGGTGGTATATTAGCAAGTATATTTAGTTTCTTAACTTTCATATTGCTTCTATTTACTTACTATCAACAGAAAGCTGATTCTGAATCAAATCAAGAATTAACAAACAAATCTCTTAGCCTAATCAGGAAACAGAATTTTGAAGATACTTTCTTCCAAATGGTTAAGAATCTAAATGAAATCATTCGAAATACTAGAGGCTCAATTAAAATATCACCGCAAGTAGTCAGTAATATAAAGCCAAAGGGAAATGAATATTTTGAAAAACTGTTAGTTTCATTTAAAAATTGGTACAGAATAACTTCTGATCGTTATGAAGCACCGCATCCCAAAGTTGATTTAATAAAAGATTCAGAAGTAGAAGGTGATGAAGAGAAAGAAAAAATTCTAGAAGCATACAATGATTTTTATAACAACTTCTACGAAAGGCATAATGATCAACTCGGTCATATTTTTAGGTATATCCATAACATCTTAAAGTTTTCGGAAGAATCACTTGAGGATACCGACATTGATTCCTCACAGTATGTGAATATTCTACAATCTCAGTTAAGTGATTCAGTTCTTGCACTTCTTTTTTATAACTCCATTTCCGAAAAATCTATGAATGCAGATGGAGAATTTGAGTTTAGGGAAAGACTAGACAATTATGAATTTTTTCAGAATTTGAGGGAGGCAAATTTAGTTGAAGAGTATTATTTGAACCTATTTGAGACCACCAATTTCAGAATGTATTAGAACGCTAACCCGCGCATTAACTCGGACGTGCCTCGCCATCACTTGCCACAATTTTGGCTTTTTAATTTTCCGTTCATTATTTAGCAAGTCAACATTACTTCGCACGCCGGTTATGCGCAATGTCGTTATACTGCACGTCGGCCCCGGCAG
>NZ_JAALLS010000069.1 GCF_011059105.1 Fodinibius halophilus
GCTGTGTTCAATCCATTAATGCAACAGAGGCTGCGCGGTGTTTTAGGGTTTGTTGAATGGGATTAAGGTAATCAAATTTTCGAACCGGTCGAAAGTTTAGGTATTGCTCGACGGTTTTGATACGCTCGGCAGGGATTTCTCGAAGGTCGGTACCCTTCGGAAAGAAACGGCGAAGCACCCCGATGCGGTTTTCTACCGTCCCTTTATCCTGAGAGGTATACGGACGGGTGAAGTAAGTATCAACATCCAGTTGTTCGGCGATGTCTTGGTGACGGGCAAACGCCTTATCGTTGTCAAAAGTCAGGGTTTTGATGAACGCAGATGGAATCCGCCCCAGCCGCTGGGTAATCCGGTCGGCCATACCTTCTGCCTTTCGGGACGTTACCTTCTCCAAGGCTGTTAGCAGGGTAGTCCGATCGGTCAGTACCAGCAGGGCTGACTTGTGAGCTTTTCCCATCATCAGGTCTACTTCGATGTCGCCCAAACGCTGTCGCTTCTCCACTACTTCCGGCCGCTCGGTAATGGGCACGCGTCCTGTAATTGTACCCCTGCCATCTTGGTAGTTGCCCCGTTTTCGCTTTCGTCGGCCATGTTTGAGGTGCTTGTACAGGTTCTTATCAGTGGAATCCTTGGCTTGTTTCGCTTTCCAAATCCACTGATAGATGGTCTCGTGGGAGACCCCATCGATACCGAGTACCTGCCAGCGACCACTGATAAGCTCTGGGGACAGCTTCTCTTGGGTCAGCCATCGACGGGCCTGGGTTTTGAGCTGCCGACTAAATCGCCGGTGCTTGGGCTTTTTCCGATGACGCTTGTCTGTGAGTTGCTGAGCCTCCTCTGGGCAGTAGCTGTTGGGTTCGCCGCTGCTTTTAGCTACATTACGCCTAAGCTCCCGACTGATTGTGGAACGATGTACGCCAATGGTTCGGGCAATTTCGCTTTGGTTATGGCCCGCATCGAGCAAGGCTTTGATTTGATGACGATTTTCTATGCTGAGTTGGGTGTATTTTTGCATAAGCAACATAAATATAACCCGCTCGGCGGAAGACCTCAGGGGAATTCCCCTGAGGTCTTCTTTCATGTTGCATTTACTACTTGAACTCAGA
>NZ_JAALLS010000007.1 GCF_011059105.1 Fodinibius halophilus
CTCCGGCGCCTGCAGCTGTAGCGCCATCCGTTAGGGCAAGTAATCAATTTCCAAATTTTAATAGCTTTTATGTCAAATATTGATCTAGATGAAGTAAAAAAATCTGCCGCTGAAGTCATAGTAAACTGCAGCCTCATTGAAAAAAAAGTTAAAAATATTCTATCCAGTTATATCGATTCATCTAAGAGCTTTTTTATAAGTGAGATACTTCTTAACAATTCATTTATTTCTCTAGCTAAAAAATTTAAGCTGCTTGGATATGTTATTAGAAAAGAAGACATCAAAGTGAATAGTGATTTTCGGAAATGGTGTTTTATCCTAATGAGTAAAAGAAATATGATTGCTCATTCCGATAGATTGTTGGAAGACTATGCAATCGTTGACGTTGATGTCGATGCAGGTCCAGAAGGTGTTGAATATTTTCCGGTTTATGAAGATGCTCCTCCTAAAGTATCAACTATTGAAAACGGGAAATTTAGGTTTGAAGAGGTCGAAAAAACCTGTAAAGATTTCGACAAATATTATGAGAAGCTTGACAAGGAGTTAGATAAAATTTCGCACCAAATTAAAAGACTTAATTCAAGTTAATAACTTGCCCTAACCCGCGCATTTATTAGACTACCCTACCAAGTTGAGATGTGCAAAACCATCTCTCATATTTAACAATACCAGCACGGCGGGAGACAAGCTAGCCCGCGCATAAGGCCTAGAGCCTAACGCCCCAGTCAGTCCTCCCGCCGATGGTATTACCAAAACCTAAATAGCATTCCAGCCGGGATTACTCCCAGGCATTTAATAGAGTCAGGTTCCGTAATACAGTGCTGGTATTATCAGCATACCATGAATAAGATGAGCATTTGTTATGGATACTACAACTCCTACTCCCTATCAGCTTTTCCTGGGCATCGACGTCTCAAAAGATACCATCGACTGTTGGCTGCGTCCCCGAGGGGAATACAGCCAGTGGACCAATCGCGATGAGGGCTTTCAGCGATTACATCGGTGGCTAAGCTCCCACAACTGCCCCCAACAGCACACCATCATCTGTATTGAAAATACCGGTATTTACAGCGAGCGTCTGTTGGCCAGCCTCACCCGTCGGGGCTGGAAATGCGCCCTGCTTAAAACCACTGCAGCCAAGAACGTTGCCCCGGAGCACCATCGCAAAGACGATCGCTTTGATGCCCGCCTGCTGGCCGAGTATGGCGATCGCTACGCTGATAAGCTCACCCTGGCATCGCCCCCTCAAGAGCGTGTTAAGCGGCTTCACCAGCTCTACGCGGAACGACAGCGGGTAATTGCCGCACGCAGTGCCACCCAAAATCGCAGCCAACAAGCCACCCACGCCCAGGTACCCTCTGCGTTGCTCGAGGAGCAGTGGCAGCAACAACTGCAGCTATATAAACAACAAATTGAACAACTGGAAGATCAGATCCACCAGCTTATTACCACTCATCAGGGACTGAATCGATATTACCAGCTGCTGCTAAGCATCCCCGGCATAGGAAACGTCACCGCCTGGCTGTGGCTTACGTTGTTTTATGGACAGCAAACCCTCAATCACAAAAAGATTGCCTCACGGTTTGGGTTTGCCCCGCACGGTCACCGCTCCGGCACTTCGGTACGAGGTCGGACCCGTTCCTCCGGACATGGCAATAGTCAGATGAGGAGCTGTATGACCATGGTGGCCCGATCAGTAAGCCATCACCACGAACGGTTTGCCCGTTATAAACAGCGCAAACTCGATGAGGGGAAACCGTGGCCAGTGGTTCGCAATAATCTGATCAATAAAATGATTAAAATTATCTGCGCCATCTGGAATAGCGGCCAGCCGTACCAGCAGGATTATGAGTCTCGTTTTGATCGGCAAAAAAATGCAGCATAATACTTGACAAAGTCATAGCATTCAAGTGGGACGTGCCTCGCTCACCTACGCTTCAAAACCAAAGCTTCGGTGAGCAGGCCACTGCCAACTTCTGGCTTTTTAACTCTCCGTTTGTTATTTAATAAATTAACATTCATTTGCCTGCACCTTATGCGCAATGTCGTTAGGCCCACCACTCAACTTTCAATTCTTGGTAAGCTTAATAAAAGATTTTCTGCTTTTTGGCGTTGTTTTATTACTTTTAATTAATAGTTGAATTAAATAATACCGATATGAGTAAGAAGCCAGTTTTAGACAAATTTGATAAACTTCCTCCTGAAGCAAAAAAAGAAGCTAATGACTTTGTAGAGTTCTTATATGATCAGTATGTCAAATCCACTTCTAAAAAAACAAAGCAACCTATCTCTGAAAGTTCTTTTGTCGGGATGTGGAAAGATCGTTCTGATTTAAGCAATAGTTCAGCTTGGGTAAAGAAACAACGCCAAACCCAGTGGACTAAACGCTAAGTTATGGCTGACCAATTTATTCTTGTTGACACAGATATTCTCATTGATGTCAGTCGTGGTATTACGCAAGCCATTAAAACACTTGAAGACCTACAACAAGACCATATTCTCTCAATAAGTGTTGTGACACAAATGGAATTGATGGTCGGTTGCGAAAACAAAAAGGAGTTCAAACAACTGGAGAACTTCTTAAAACGATTTAAGATTATGCAACTTTCTGTGAGCATTTCAACGAAAGCTGTTGAACTCTTCAAAGAATACCGTCTTAGTCATGGTGTTTTGATTGCTGACATGCTCATTGCATCTACCTCCATAACTCACGAAATCGAATTGATTTCTAAGAACCAGAAAGACTATACCTTTATCGAGGATTTAGAACTTAGAAAATATATTAAAGAATAGTGCTGGGCCTAACCAGCGCATTTATTAGACTACCCTACCAATTTTTAGTTCCTAAATTTCTGTAGCACATTTTGTTTTTAAATCAACGCCTAGCTGCACGCACCTTATGCGCAATGTCGTTATCAGCGGGCAGGCCTGTGCCTTTTTGTTTTCTTGGTACCAACAACTAAACTGCAATCGAATTCATGGCAAACCTTGCGTCGGTTATGCACAATTCCGCCATATTGAAACGTTTTTTATTTGGATCCAACAATCCCTGTAGTTCCAATATCTTTTTAGGATATGAGAAAACGGATCAACTAATAGATTTTTTTGAGAGGGATCTATAAATCTGAATCTCAGCAGCGATAAACAGGCTAAGAAACATTTAGAGAATGCCCGAGACCAGCTAAAAAATCCTTAAATCCTTCTAGTCATATAACAATGTCTTTAATCGGACAATTTTGCGTTTTTCGGCTCAATAACGTTGGTCTTCTCGCCGCTTAAGCCCTGAGCCATTCATCACAAAAAAAGTCCAATAACATTTTCAGTCAGCCGATTTTTTGGGTTGATATAATGGAATTTCACATGTCTGTGTGGTGATATTCAGGATGAAAGATATTTTTTTACGGGTGATGAAACGTTCATCAAAAACAGGTTAGTCCACATGAAGGCACACAGGTGGTCTAACTTAAAACCCATTGTGCCAAATTAAGGAGAGAATTATGGAAAAGTTAGAAGGTGATCTTGGCGAATTCTTACAAAAAAGCATCGAGACTGAGGAAACAGTTTCAGATTGCGTAAATTTCAACTTTGACATCAAGATATTGAGCGTCAAGGGGAAATTCTGCAAATCTGGAATTTTAGACGTCACAGTTACAGTAGCCGGAGTTCAAATACAACACTTACAAATAGATCTTTCGGACGGTGAATACTGTAACAAAGTAAGTGTTGGCGTCGAAGAGGTGCGGTATTGTTTTTATGTGAAGAAGAATTGCCTTTACACAAAGGGCTACGTCGACGGCTGGTTTCATCCTAAAGAAACTTGGGATGAAAAAATAGTTTGTATCTAGATGTAGTTGAGGCCTAATAAATAATTCCAGCGGACGGGATTGGCTTCCGCTTAACCTCGTTCCCAACCACCCGGTTGGGAATACCATAGCGGGCCACCCGATCCGAAGGAAAAGCTGTAAGGAATTTCTTTATCCTTCAGTAGTAGGTCTTTTGGCAATTCAGACTGATTAAGGCTAATAATCGAGTAGGCGGCTCCGCCCAAGATTGAGCGGAGTGCGCCTCTCACATCATCGTACGTATGGATCGCGTATGCAGCGGTTCACTAACCATCACTCCAACCGTACTTTTCACCGATTGAAACTATCCCAACCTTTCATCCGGGGCTATAGCGCTGCTGGAAAACTATCCGTAACGCCCTTGCAGTTTACTTAATGATTCAAAAACCCAATCCCTTCAAAAAGGAAAATATCAGGCAGACCGTTACCTGAAGATCGCAGTACTAGAAATATTTCGACATAAAAAAACTGCTGCATCCTGCGAGGGTGCAGCAGTTTAGGAATGGAGCTATAATCAGCGATTTTATTTGGGTGTTCCCCAGTCCGGCCCGCCGTTGCCGCCCGGCATAGGTGCCCCACCGGCTGTCATCTTATATAGTTGAACTCCCGGCACCCATTTTCTATTCGACCCGTCGGGCATGATATAGGACAGGTAGGTATCACCGTCACTGTCATATTTACCATGAAAAGCGATATAGGATCCGGTCGGTGACCACGTCGGGTGGTACGACTCTTCGTCAACCAACAGCGTCATATTACTTCCGTCGGCATCCATCACATAAATTTTACGTGGTTTGTAGCCGGTGTTATCATCCAGGTAGGCATGGAATGCTATTTTAGAACCATCGGGAGAAATACTTGGTTCACGATAGGCGTAACTATCGTTTGTCAACTGTTGGAAATCACTACCGTCTACTTTAACTGTACAAAGCTGGGTGGCGGCGGCGCCAAATCCCTGGTCACAACGGAAGAGAATTTTACTGCCATCAGGGAACCAAGCCGGGCTCTCAACGCCATCGGTATTTGTTTTATCGGTAATTTCAACCTCATTGCTACCATCTGCATCCATCAAAACAAGATTAGCCGAACGGACAAACGCAGTTTTTTTTCCATCGGGAGACCATGCCGGAGTACTCGCATTATCGGCCAGTTTGGTATTGCCGGAGTTATTGGCATTGACTTTCCACACAGAAGGACTATTCTGATTCATCTGATAAATCAACTGCGTTCCATCTGGAGAGATATCAGGCAGCAGCAGGTTGTTATCACGATCTCGCCTAATCAGCCGCTTATCGGTACCATCAGGATTGATCACGTAGAGTGCCTGATTACCGGTACCGGAATGGGTTTCCACAAACACAATCTTTTTGCTCAGATCATTTTCAGTACCGCCCGTTGATGTACAAATCACCTCCATCGCTACCTTGGTAGTATCTCCCGCTGCCACATCACCATCCCTGGGGTTGGATCCACTCACATCACAATTATCAGCCATATTGGTAAGCTCAACGGTATAGGTATCTGGCGATAGATCCTCAAAATAAACGGTATCCTCGCTGGCAGTACTTTTGCCGGTACCCGCATTGGTGAGAGTCACCATATAACCATCCTGGTCTTTATCTTCACCAGTTGTTTGAACGATAAATTCGAGTGTACCCTCCGTTATAACATCAAAGTCTGTTGGGCCGGTAGCAGTTTTCCCGTCTACAATCACTTTAACAGGCCCATCTGTGGCTCCGTCGGGTACCTCTGTAACCAGCTCCGTTTCCGATGCCTGTTTTACTACGGCATTTGTACCATTAAAAGTGATATTGTTCTCAGTAGCAGTTACACTAAAGTTCATTCCAGTGATGACCACTTCCGTACCTACCGCCCCGCTTTCAGGATTTATAGCTTTAATGCCGGGTGATTGCTCCTCAACAGTAAAAGCCGGGCCTTGGGCCGTCATCCCTGCTACCGATACGCTTACAGAACCGGTGGAAGCGCCATCCGGCACGGTTGTCTTAATTTGAGATGTCGTAGCAGATTGTATCTCGGCCGCTGTACCGTTAAAGGATACGCTGTTTGAGGCTGGCGATGTGCTAAAATTACTCCCGTTGATCGTTACAGCAGTCCCGACGGGACCGCTTTCAGGTTGAATGCCCGTTATATCGGGCGGTGCTTCTTCACTTGAAGTTGCCTTCTTACAGCTTGTGAATGCTACTGTAAGGAGTATTAATAGAAAAATTATTGGAGATAGTAACTTCTTCATAGTTTTCTTGTTTGGGTTCATGTTATATAGAACAGCATGATGATTAGGTATTTTCAAATTGTTTTTTATTGTTGCATATTTGTAGTATTTGATTCAAATCATCTCGCAAATAGTTCGGGCTTCTACTTATACTAGGCGCAAAATAAACGCAAGAGAGGCTCACTACCAGCTCAACAAAAATGGAGACGTAATTAAATGGATGAGATAACCGCTATTCTGAGAGAATCCACAGATAATCCCGATGCTGCATATGACAAGCTGATGCCGCTTGTGTACAATAAGCTTCGTAACATTGCAGGTATGCGGATGAATAAAGAGTCGCTGGGACACACCTTTTCCAAAACTGATCTGGTTCATGAGGCCTATATCAAGCTGGTTGATATCAACCAGTTAAAATGGCAAGGCCGTGCCCATTTTTATGCTGTGGCCTCCCGCTGTATGCGACGTATTCTTATCGATTATGCCCGCAAGAAGAACTCTCAAAAACGGGGCGGAAAGCAAGAGCCTCTCACCTATCTTGATCACCTTTTTTCTGCTCACAAACAGGCCAAGTGGCTGATTGACTTGGATATGGCCCTAGATGAACTGGCTGATCGTAACGAACGATTAGCACAAGTGGTTGAGTGCCGTTATTTCGGAGAGATGCAGATCGATGAAACTGCAAAGGCCCTAAATATATCCCCGGCAACCGTCAAACGTGACTGGAAAAAAGCGAAAGGCTGGCTATACCACCGGCTGCGAAGTGATATCACCTCTAAATGACCTCTCTAGACTGTTATTTCCGCCTGTAATAATAAGAGCTTAAACCCAAACTACATCTCTCCCCTATGGAACCGCGGCAATGGGATTTTATCGAATCAGTGCTGGATGAAGCACTGGAACTGCCCAAAAACAAGCGAGAAAGCTTTGTATGTAAACAGTATTCCGATACCGGGCTCCGCAAGCGAATACTGCAACTACTTAATTCGATAGACCAAGCAGAAAAAAACCAGTTTCTTGAGCACGGTTCTTCCGAAAATGAAGAATTATGGGAGGAGATGAATCCGGAAGATCTATGGGATATTTCAGGTTTGGGCCGACCTAAATAACTTGCCTGCTGTCTTGGAAAAAAGGGCCAAACAGAGCAGGCTTTGGAATATTCAACCATATTTTGAGATACGCTCAACATTGCTGGAACAAATAAAAGCCCCGTCTGTAATTTACGACAGGGCTTTTTGTTGGCACTATGTAACGGAAAAAATTACTCCATCCGGTAGCTCTTTAGCCCCGTTGGAGTTATTGTCATCAGTAGCTGGGATCTTCTTAATGGAGCATATCCCATATTATAAATATTGCCTCTTATCCGCTGTTCCGGGCGCTCGAGGGTAAACGCTGTGACCTTTCGGTTAGCTTTAAGATCATACACATATAACGTCTGCTTTTCAGAAAGCAGTTTCTCGGTCATGGCGTAATAGTACCGGTCATCAAGCCGGTAAGTTTGCAGTCGGCCTGCATATTCGGCCCCATATTCTGCCTTAAGACTGTCTTTACCGATCATTGCAAAACCGTTTTGACCTCTCACCAAAATCTCGTTTGTCCCCTTCTCATGGAGCATATAGATGGTGCCCACATCCGGATCTTCAAGGGTACTCTCTGCCATCACTTCTCCGCTGTTCAGGTCAAACTTGAAGACTGAATTTTTGCCAGCAGCCCATCCTTCCCTATCCCCGTAAATCACGTTTGAGATATGCTTTGAAAATGGCTCAGTATAAGACCAGAGCTCTTTCCCGGTATCCTTGTCAAAAGCATACATTCCCAGCTCTTTAGTACCACCTACAATATTTCCTTTAACGCCCAACCCCTCATCAGGAGTGTTCATCGATATTCTGGCAAGTACGACATCATCCCGAACTAACAGGTCACGAATATCCGGCGTCTTTTCCAGTACCGGGCTTTCCCATACCACTTCACCCGTGCGGTAGTTAAATTTGGTGATTTTTTTGTCGGGCATACCAACGACTCGTGTTCCGGCAGGGTTCACAGCATACACAAAATCTCCTTCAAATTGTGGTTCAGCCGTATCTCTGGTTTCCATTATACCGTATTCGCCCCCCATTGCACTTGCAGTACGTGTTGTACCCATCATGTTGCTATCACGAGTACCAAAATTTCGCGTCCCCTTGTCGGAATTGAACAGTTCTACAGAACCTCCATAAAAGCTGATATGCACGAGGTTATCAACTTTTTTAATGCTTCGGACCTGCTCCTCACGTCCCAGGTATTTGGTGGCCCACTGTAGCTTACCGGTGTCGGCATCAAACAGGTAGAGCTGCTTCATGGTCTCCTGGGCGTCTGCACTTTTGATAATATCTTTAAGTCCGGCCATATCTCCGGCTACCAGCAGCTGATTAGTTCCCTCCAGGTAGGTTACCGCGGCAATACCAGTACTACTCATATCTTCTGTCTCCCAGTGCTTCTTGCCGGTATCAGTATCGATCATCTGGAAATTACCATCTACTGTACGGAATAAGAAAGCATTCTTTCCGGGCACCTCTGCAATCATGCCGTCAATAGCACGTGTCTGAAGCATAACATTCGTGAGTACATCGGCCCCCATTGCCGTCTGGAGTGAGGATTGGGCAAGCAACTCTACAGCAAAATTCGCCTCATCACGAAACTTCTCCAGGTTCCAGGGTAGCTGGGTGGAGGTCCATTTCTCGGTACCGTCAGCAGGTTGTATGGCCCGGATGGTTCCCTCATCTTTGCTTCGATCGAACAGAAGAAGAACCTCTGATCCAGGTAAAAACTTATGCCAATATCTTATGCTCACATCATTTTTTGCAGATAATGGATTTTGTACTGATTCCTTTATCGCCTTGCCAAATGCTGCAAAAACTCCGCCACTGTTTTTCCTCACTTCGTTTACAACTGCCGCTCCCTTTCGATCTTCAAGAATCAGCAGGTCCTCCTCGTTTTGTAATACTGCGTAAGCATCGCCCACTAATTCCGCGCTGGTAAACAGTTGCCAGTCAACAGATTGGTTCCATGCTGTAGCAATGGTGGCTTTTTTTGTTGAAGCACATCCCACGGCCAATAACAGGCCAGCTATAGATAATGCAGTTATAAATATTGGTCTTTTAATGGATTCCATGAGCCCTTATTTTTCATTTTCGTTATTGCTGTAATTGGTATCTACTCCTATAGGCGAAAAAGAAACCTATTGTAGCTCAAAAGAAACGGGATTACATGGACAAGATGTCCAATGCGGTCTCATCTGCTTGTTCGTTTATTTCTTTTTTAAATATCTCGCTGTAACCCTGCCTCCCCTCCTGTGGGACAAGTCTGACGACCGGCCTCAATAATAAAACTTGGATTCACCTCTCTTCTTGGCCCGGCAAAATCTACTGAAATCCAAACCAGGTCGCTTAGCTACTTTGGCGTAGTGGACCACCAAATCGGTATGTTATAACTTCAAATAACTAAAAGGAATCGTAACTATTTTCTCTAAAAGGAGTATCCCAGTTGTGAAATTGTTCTACTCTCTAAACCAACATGACAAATACTTATAATTACTCCTCCATGGAAAGAGTAATTTTTATACTCCCATTTTTCCTTTTCATCAATTCAACAGCATATTATCATTCCAATAATTCCTGTTTAACCTATAATTGTCGCTATTAGTTTTTTCACTTCTGATCGTTATTCAACAGATCAATATTCATCCTTGCGCAGTTTATGTCCAAGATCGTTAATTTATCAATCTTCTCAGCTTCCTTGTGAAAATATTTACTGCTACACTTCTTTTGTTATTTATACTGCAGCCCTTGAAAGCAGAAACTAATGAGTCCGAGCTCGATGATAAAATCCGTAAACTACTTGCGGAGCAAAAGTTAACAGGAATTGTATGGTCAGGTTACAGTCATGACGGCCCTATAATGGGTGCGGCTGGGATGGCTAACATTGCCAACGGTATTGAAATGTCGGTTGATACCAAAGTTAATGTTGGTTCTGTGACCAAGACCGTCCTGGCACTGGGCGTGTTAAGACTGATTTCAGAAGGCCGGCTTGCCCTGGACGCCAACGTTGAAAAACTGCTGCCTGCGCTCAATTGGCAGAATTCATGGGGTGGTGCGACTCCAATTCGGGTACAGCACCTATTGGAACATACTGCCGGGCTTGATAATATTCGGATGTGGCAATTCCTCAATACAAAAGTTACACCGGACACCCCACTTAGCGACGCCTTTACCTCATCCCATGATGAGTTATTACAAGTGCGAACAAAACCAGGTAACCAGTATTCTTATTCCAATATGGGATATACCTTACTGGGTATGATCATCGAAACAGTAACGAAACAACCTTATGAAGATTATCTGAAGCAATCACTGCTTGGACCGCTTGGTATGAACAACAGCAGCTTTCATTTTATAACCCAAGCAGAAGACCCAAGGCTGGCTATGGGGTATCTTGAACAAGGAGTACCACAACCGTCTGTGCCAATTTATTTACGTCCGGCGGGACAATTTACCACTACCGCCCCTGATATGCTGCGACTACTCGAATTCATGCTGGGAAATGGTACCATCAATCAGCGGCACTTTATTTCGCCAGAACTTATGGCAATGCTCGGTAAACCATCATCCACAAAAGCATTTAAGGAAGGGCTTGATATCGGACATGGCCTTGCTTTAGCTTCGAGAGATCGCCATGGTGTATTGAGCTATTGCCACCCCGGAACGACCTTTGGTTTCAGGGCATATCTGTGTTTATATCCGGAAGAGGATAAAGCATTTTTTTATGCTATCAACACGGATAATGAAAAAGCAGACTATGAAAGATTTAATCAACTATTCATTGAGCAGTTGGAAGTAAAGCCGGTGAAGCAGGTCAAAACAACATCCGTGCCAAAGGATTTATCTGATTATACCGGGCTATATGTACTTTCGCCGAACAATATGGCCCAATTTGCTTGGCTTGATTGGATGTTTAACTCTATTTGGCTCAGTGAACAAAATGGGTACCTTGTAATAAGGTCGCTGCAACAGCCTGAACGCAGACTCGAAGCAATAAACACAACATTATTCCGGGATACAAACAGGCAGTTGGCCTCGCATATATTTATCACAAATGAAGAAGGAATAAAGCTGAGCAATGGCCTGAAGACGTATCAAAAGGCTTCACCCTTTTTACTGCTTATCAATTGGGTAGGGTTAATATTGGGATTGCTCGGATTGGTATATATTCTTCTTCGTGGCACTTGGCTTGTCCTCCATAGAAAGCGCACTATTCCCACTGCTTTGCTTTTGCCGTATCTAAACATAGTTTTATTTGCTGTCCCTGCCTACCTTTACTTCCACCAGCACTTTTTGGAATTTGGTAATAAAACAGCTGCAAGTATATCCCTCGCTACCTTCACCGGAATGATACCCATTGTGCTATTGATTTCTATTGTCTTGATGATAAAAAATAAACCTGCGAATAAATTCGATTATTTAGGACTTGGGGCACTCTTACAGCTATGCCTCGTTTTGGTGTATTGGGATGTTCTACCAATGATATTCTGGTCATGAAACAAAAAACTGACAAGAGAATAAACAATGAATATGCTATCAACTTATATAATATTGGCATCAATATTGATAACCTCCTATGGTAGCAACCAGGAAATGAAGCCTACGGGCTGTGCTGATATAAAGATGAACAAGAATCTAAACTATGAAGACATAATTCATGGGATAGACAATAAGCTGTTGTTACAGACAACTGAGCGACCTGACTCAAATGGAGCATTATCAAGAAATAAAGAGGGTTATTTTAGCGTACGATTCCAGATGGGCATGTCTAAATTGGCTGATATAGCAATCAGAAATAAAAGAACAGACGCACTGCAGGAGTATATTAAAACTTTGGAATACGCTTTTGATCATCAAAATCCAGACGGGAGTTACAAATTAATTCTGCCAAAAAATGTAACAAATGTCCCAGCTATAGATGCACCAACGAAAGGTGATTCTGTAAGTGCTATTGCCTTTTTCGGTTATTCTCTGGGCATTAGCCTTAATGCAATAGAAGAATCAGGCTGGTTTGTCAATAAGAATGATATCCCTCAGATTAAACATGACCTTGAGTCATATAGGTCAAATATAGACAAAACATTAACCTACTTAATGGACCATGAAAATATATTGAGACAAACAGATGCTGATGCTCCGAACAGATTACTTTTCGATGCCATTGCATTTTATACCTTGGGGAAATATACCGGAAATACCAAAGCTCAATCACTGGGAATTGATTTTCTAAATCTCGCACTTAGCTCTACGAATCGAGAGGAAGGATATTTTATTGAAAATGGAGGATGGGATAGCAGCTATAACGGGGTGGCAGTTAAACTTGGATTAGAACTGTTTTCAATTCTGCCTGCAACTCATTCCTCAAAGGATTTGTTGGCAAGACGTCTTGCATGTGCAACAAAATGGCAAGAATCAAGAATTTTAGCGAGTGGTGAAATATCTACGGATGGAAATACTCGAGTTTATCCGGGTGGCGAATCTTTTTTAGGTACAGAAAAAGAGGTTGATGTTGAAAAGACGATAAGAACATTCTATTACTCTTCGATACTTACCGATAACAAAAAGTACAAAAAATTAGCAGCCGGGGTATTAGACTATTACCGATAAGCAGTATGATGAGTGAGCTCTTTTTTTCATCCTCATCAGTCCTTTTTCCATATCCCCTATTACGTTCTTACTACTTTGCACCTCATATACCTGTCAAATGCGCACAACTTTGAAATATAATGACTGCAACTAAAGTAATAGTATAACAAGCACATAAACAAAGGGACGCAAATATACCTTTAATTTTAGGTGTTGCTAATTTCACATTTTCATTCGATAATAAAGGTATAATCCCCACATCCTTATACGCCGGTCGCCGGTGTCTAATCTAAACTGCGCTATGGATTCTACTGTACAACAACAGAAAAACTTTGCAATCGAATTTGCAAGAAAATTGGCATCACAAGACTATGGGACTGCTTATACCATGACCGCCACCGGTTATAAACACAGCACCTCATTAGAGGATATGCAAAATAAGTTTGAAGTGATCGTGACAGATGATTGGAACATTGGTCAAATCGTTGCTGGGGAGTACATGGCGTCTTGGCCAAACAAACAGCCCGAAGATCTTGGGTGGGTCTATGTTGCCATAAGCGGCGACCTTTACAGTGAGGCCATCACCGTAACTATTTGTAACGAAAATGATCAGCTCAAGATCAGAGAAGTTGAGTTCGGCCGACCATAGTGGGCAGACATCCATAGTAAACTCACTTAAACACCCCTTAGGTAAAGGAAGTCATGAACCGAGGATGTTTGTTAATTGCAGTATTTAATGAGTAAATAGAAAGTAGCCCGTCGGAGCACGAGTGAACATCCTATGAGAAATTAAAAGTACTATAATCCACAGCTTATTATAACACCGCTAAATACAGCTACAGGAAAGTTGATATACACACACTACAAATTTGAATTGCGGCGGATCTGTTTGCAATTCATCTACTGTCTGTTAAATTGTGAACTCAGTTTCACCTCAGTTATCTGCGGGTCATTAGCATATTTCTATCTACTCTAACATTATTACCCATGAAGAACCTTACTGCAACCGGACTTCGCCTGATTGCTATCTGGGCTTTACTACAGGCTTTAGGTTATATTCAGTTTCTTCCGGTTTATTTCACAGATCAATACCAAAATGTGAATGCTGCCGGTCTGGGAATGCTCATTGTATTTCTTATTTATATTACTGCTGCTGCAATACTATTTTTCAAAGCCCCCGCAATTGCGATAAAAATGAGCGGGAACTTTGAAGAGCCACAGCTCCAGATAAATAATTATCAGAAGTTTACAGCTATTTTGTTTGCAGCGGTGGGCTTACTGATCTTTTTTAATGCCCTCGAAACCTTCAGCTATAGTGTCGGAAATATTTATAATGATCGGGCTATGAATCCACAAGCTCCTAATCGCTTATTCAGAGAAATAAGAATACTCCTGTTCGGTGGAGGTATTCAAATAATATTAGGAGCTGGCTTATTTGTTGGCGGCAAGAAAATCGCAAACTGGTGGCACAATTTCAGAAACTGGACCTGAAAGGCTGTTTTATATAGATGCTTTAAAAAATCACCATCCCAAGGCAGGCTGCAAGAAAGCTTTGCAAAGCCCGGCATGTCATCCTGAATTCAGTTCAGGATCTCGGTTTTAAGACTAATAACTGTATATAAGATGCTGAAAAAGATACTTCGACAGGCTCAGTACATGGTTCAGCGTGACAAGATATGACTAGTTTTGCAAAGCCCCTGCAAGAAGGTCCTTTCGTGGCTGTTGTCCTTAAGTGTTTTATGTAGCCTAGAACCCTATATCGTTTAAGCACAGGGGCAAAACATATTCTTTCTTACTAATTGCAAAACAAAACAGATTATTGAAATGAACCAACAAGAATTACCTGCTAATGCTTTTATAGATCCATCAGGATTCAATAAAAAATCAATTGAAAAATTCCTGTCTAAAGCTTTACATCGCATTATTTCTCTCATTTCATCTTCAGACACTCGTTCTGCGATCCCCGAAGAAATTAATATTTCTACCCAAACTATTCCCGAAGAATCAATAGGTGATGAGCAATTAATTGATCAGTTGGAGACTATACTTTTAAGCTCTATGAATCCCTCACATCCCGGATGGATCCCGCATATGGATCCACCCCCTACCACCGCTTCAATGATTAGTGATTTTGCGGCGGCATCTGTCAACAATAATATGCTTAGTGTTGAAATGTCGCCTGCTTTTTCCAGATTGGAACAACAAGTTATACACAAAATATGCCAACTGTTTAATCTCGGGCCAAATGCGTCAGGGGTGTTATGCAGTGGCGGCAGTCTTGCAAACTTACAAGCATTGGCCGTTGCGAGAAATGCAAAACTCAAAACCCAAAAAAGCGGCATTCAGACATTGTCGCAAAAGCCTGTACTATTTGCCTCTGAGGTAGCACATACTTCTATCCAAAAAGCGGCAATGGTGTTGGGGTTAGGGCAAGATTCGGTCCTAGCTATTTCGGTCGATTCGCAATCGAGAATGATTGTTGAGGAACTAAAAACTGCCTTAAAACAGGCAAGAAAGGAAGGAAAAACTCCTTTTTGTGTGATTGCTACTGCCGGTACAACAACTACAGGAAATATTGATCCACTTGAAGAGATTGGCCAAGTATCCCAAAAAGAAAACCTGTGGTATCATGTTGATGCCGCTTATGGTGGGGCGTTAGCCTTTTCCGATACTTACAGAGATAAACTTACTGGAATTTCCGATGCTGACTCTATTACCTTTAACCCCCAAAAGTGGCTGTACGTTGCCAAAACATCTGCAATGGTTCTGTTTAAAAACCAAGACCAATTAGTCGAGAATTTTAGCATTGGTGCGCCATATATGGAAGAAGACGAAGACCTTATTAACTTGGGGGAAATCAGTTTACAAGGAACACGCCATGCTGATATTCTAAAACTATGGGCTTCATTTCAGCATATCGGTAGAAAAGGCTTTCAGCAATTAATTGATGAAAGTTATCATCTAACCAACTTTCTCCATGACAAACTTAAAAGAGTTGATTGTATACAGTTGGCCAGCACTCCGGAAATGAATATTATCTGTTTTCGGGGCCAGCCAGAATGGATCTCTTCGTCAGCTTGGGACAAATGGAATAAAGGGTTACAAGAGTATATACTTGATAAACATGGTATTTTCTTCTCCTTGCCAACCTATAGAAACAGTAAATGGCTGCGAACAGTTATTCTCAATCCCTTTGTAGACAAGCAAACAATAAAAAATATAAATCAAGGTATTACTTCTTACATAGAAGAAACTAAAAAACAGACTTAATAAGCGATTTAACCAAGTGGTCCCTGCCTTTGCCATCTAGCGCTATCGGCCAAAAATATTTCGAAGCCAGGTTTCCTGATTAGCTTTTTAGTTCTTCATTCATTATTTAATAATTCTCATTCATCTGTGCATCGTCGTAGGCGCAAGTGCGTTTTATAAGATAAAACCAAGAAAGCTTATCAAGCCATGCCATATAACTAATGCTTTAACACAAAGCCTATCGAGAAAGACCGTTTTATAACAATAATAGAATTCTTAATTATAATTACTCTATATGTCAGTTAAGAGAATAGTCCCCAACATTGAATCGGAAACTCCCCAGAAAAGCATCGCATTTTATGAAGAATTTATAGGACTAAAAATTGCAATGGATATGGATTGGATTATTACTTTTATATCAGAAAGAAATCCAACTTCCCAAATCAGTGTGATCCGCCATGATGGTTCGGATGTGCCACACCCGGATGTCAGTATTGAAGTAGATAATGTTGATCAAATGTTTGCAAAGGCAAAAAAACAAAATATCAAGATTGTATACCCCATCACTGATGAACCTTGGGGTGTTCGCCGTTTTTTTGTTTCAGATCCTAATGGAAAAATCATCAATATTTTAAGTCATCTTGAATAAACCAACATATGTAGCAGTATTACCAACTCATTACCCCACCAAAAACTTCTCGTAAACTCCCAATTTCGATTTGCCCGGTTTCCATCGTACATTTTAACTAATCTGAGGATAGAGACACACGGCTTATTCACCGTGTGCATATTTTTAAATACATATAATCGGGACTATTAAAAAGGAGAGCATTATGAGATACCTAAACATTATCTTTATATCATTACTATCGACCTTTCTGTTGGTTTCCAGTACTATAGGCCAAAATAAAAAGAAAGATCTACAGGGCGTTTTTGTAGATCTTACCAAACATGAGGGCTGGGGGCCGTTTTCTCCCAGAGAAGAATTTGAACCGATATACTATACAGGAACGTTCTCTGTCGGCGGTACAGAGTACAAGGTATTTCAACTGAAACATAAAAGTGATCCATATGAAGAACGTTTTATATTTCGTAAAGTAAATTCAGAAGTAACATTTACAGAAAAAGAAGGTGGAATAATATATTATCGCAATGATGAAATTAACCTCGCAGGTATTACCTTTGATATTTTTGGCTATTCTAAACGAGCTGATCAGTTTGTTCTTATCGAAAAAGAGAATGTAAATTATGTCCAAAGAGGTTTAAAGCCCGGCACAACTGCTCCTACATTTAAGGCCAAGGATTTATTTGACCAACCTATTTCTTTGAACGATTATCAGGATCAATATGTGCTGTTGGATTTCTGGGGTACTTGGTGTGGGCCTTGCCTAAGTGAAACTCCTTATCTAAAAGAAGCACACAAAAAGTTTGGGGATAAGGTGCAATTCATAGGAATTGCTGTTGATAACAAAAAGCGGCTTATCAAATATTTAAAAGAACAACATATCCAATGGCCCCAAATTTATATTCCCCGGGATTCAAAATCACAGGCTCCACTTATTCAAAAATATAACGTATACGGATATCCAGCTATGTTTTTAATAGATCCGAATGGTAATATCATAATTGGTCCTGAACAAGAGCATAGACTACGTGGAGAGTCACTTTCGGAGACCTTGCGAAAAGTATTATCCCAAAAAAATACCAGAAAATAACGATAATATAGAAGCAGACTAGTTTTTTAGGATCCATTTTTATACAGATGGTTCAAGTAACGACATTTGAAAATGAAATAGAGAAATACTGAACAGGCAAGAACGTATACCCGGGCAATTTATCTCTGGGACTCCTTTTCAATGTTACTCAACGTCATTATGAAACTCATTCTGCCGTAGTAGCGGTTGTCCCGTTTTACCAACAAGTGGATTACCTAAATTGAAGTCTTTACTAGGTCATACGGTGGAAAATTGAGGCATTGAATTCATTCAGCTGTTTGCTCAATCCTTCAAGTGCAATCAATATCATTGCCCGATCACGGCTTCCCAGGGGTATTGTTATCGTAGCATCTATTAATTAACCTTAGCTCTTAGTATTAAATCATCATTTATGAAAAAAGAACAGGTGTAATGAGGTATTTTAACGTATTTATATTTATAGCGAGCATCTTTTTTCTAATTTCTTGTAATAACAGTAAGTCCGGTAACAGGGCTAACAATACCCCAACTCACGATCAGCCCCATCCAACAATCCCGGTCCTCAATTTTGGAACCTTTCACATGGGATTCACCAATGATGCAAATAAAACAGAATTTGACGAACACGACCGAAAAAACCAGGAACGGGTGCATAAGATAGCCGAAATGCTTTCTGAGTTTGACCCAACCGTCATTCTGGTTGAACAGGAACCACAGTACAACAAACAGATACAGAAGGAGTACAAGAGCTATGTTGAAAATCCTGATACCGTTTTTACGAATCCATCTGAGATAGAACTTCTGGCCTATGAGTTAGGAAGACTCAGTGGAACTGAACGAATTTATGGTATTGATCATAAAATGGGATATAACTACAGGATCGGTCACGAAATTAACAATACGGTTGACCCCGAATGGTACAACAGGTACTATAAAGACCCATTAAAACATTATCCCTCGGTAGATCTGAAACGAGACAGCTTAAGCCTGTTAAAGAAGCTACAGTATACCAATCGCGATCGATACCTCGATTTTCTCATTGCTGCTAATACCGATATGCTCACTCATGCCGGTACCGACGGTAATTTTGAAGGAGCTGATGAAGCTGCCAAATATTATAAAAGAAACCTGAGAATGTATTTAAATATGAATCGTATTGACCTTACAAAAGAGGATAGAGTCTTTATCCTGATGGGAGCAAGCCATACAGCATTTTTCAGAGATTTTATGAGCAGAGATCCAAAGTATAGGATGGTAAATACCTTTGACTACTTGAAATAAATGATGGAAAATATACTGGCTTCGATATAACAGCCAAAAATACTTCATGTGACAAATTCTACTGGATAAAAATAGGTACTTAAACATGAAACGTATTCATTTATTCGAATTCGAAGATTTTAACTGGTACCCGGACTGGTTGCGAAGATCTACTAATCGATTGATCATCGTTATGCACACTCTGCTTGGTACTGCTAATAAAGTGGCAGAACTACTTGCTCCAATAGTGAGGAAAGAGGATTCAACTTCTATTGTGGACCTATGCTCCGGCAGCGGCGGCCCGATGCCGAGAGTGCTACAGATCCTTCAGAAAGGATATGATATACAAGAGATCAACCTAACGTTAACTGATCTGTATCCGGATCAGTTAACTGCAAACGCACTTAATTCAAAAAGCGGTAATAACATTAAGTATCTAACGACTCCTGTTGATGCAACACAAATAGATAGAGAGCTAAATGGGATAAGAACTATGATTGGAAGCTTTCATCACATGAAACCGGATGAGGCGAGAAGTATATTAATATCTGCACAAACAAACCGTAAACCGATCTGTATTTTTGAAATAAGTGATAACAGTACTCCAATATGGCTTTGGTGGATCGCCTTCCCCATCAATTTTATTATGACGTTTTTTATAACCCCCATGGTCCGCCCCATGTCTTGGCAACAGATTGTCTTTACATATATCATCCCCATTATTCCGATCTGTTTTGCCTGGGATGGAGCAGTTTCTAATGCCAGAACCTATACCCTCGATGATTTTGATGAGTTATTACATGGTATAGAAACTGAAAACTACAGGTGGAGAAAGGGAACATTTGATGGCAAAACCAAGCAGATATATATACTGGGTATTCCTGCTTGAAACATTGATTTTTTTAAACGATAAATATACACAGGAACAGTGACATTTGAGGATTAAGACCGGTACGAATCCCTGTCAAAATACGGTCCTCCACTCCGACATTTATCATTCCTTTCTGTTAATGCAACTGTTATGCAAATCACGGTATACCGAAATCATTCTTTGACAAATTTTAGTAATAATGAAAATAAAACCGCTAAAATAATACCCCATTCAAAACCTTACCCCTTAACAAATTTTTGGTTATCCTGCCTAGAGAAACAACTTACAGATACTAGGTCTCTAAAAAACATAGTATTAACCAGCACCCTCAATAATGGAAGTACGAGAATTTCAAAAGGCCGATATTACGCAGATTGCCCAGCTTTTCCATGATACCGTACACCATGTGAACAGTAATGACTATTCAAGGGAACAGATCAACGCTTGGGCTCCTGATGATATCTACTTTCGTAACTGGACAAAAGAATGCTCTCGTAAAAACACCTTTGTAGCAGAAAAACAACACATTATTACAGGCTTTGCTGAGCTGGATGATAATGGTTACATAGATTGTTTTTACTGTCATATGGACTATCAAGGCCGTGGAGTTGGAAAATTACTCTATCAGGCGATTGAAGAAAAAGCAATTGAGCTGAACTTGGAAAAAATATATGTGGACGCAAGTATCACTGCTAAACCTTTTTTTAAAAGGATGGGTTTCTCTCCACTGCGGACTCAGGAAGTAGAAATACGTGGCCAGAGATTTGTGAATCACAAAATGCTCAAGCAGCTATAACAGAGCTCCTAAAACGTTAACACAAGCCCCAACATGATTTTATCGACTATCTATCTCCTATAAACTCAGCTAATCTGTATTTTTAATACAATACTTCATCTGGAAATCGCATTAAAAAAATCCAATTGGCTTGTCATTTTTTCAGCGATTAAATATATATCGATATCGGGTTAATAGTAACCAGATCACTTATTATCTATATGGAAAAATTTGAACTACAAGTTGATACCAGTACCCCCTATATCAAAATAGTTCGGTTTATCGGGGCTCTTATGCTTGGTTTTTTCATCGGAGTAATTGCCATAAAATACAAAATAGGTAGCCCTATAGATTGGCTAAATGCATTTACAGGAGCAGTACTTGCTACCCTATTTGCACTTTATCCCGGCCCTGCTCAAAAACAAAGACTAACTATCGATGAAGATTCTATTGCACTGCACCAAGCCCCAGCTTTATTTGGTAATGACAAAACAATTAAATGGGAACATATTTCTGCTGTTGGTATATCTGGAAATCATCTTCAAATTAGAACCAACAATGGTTCTAACCAAAAAATAAGGTTACCGCTTTATACCAAAAAGCAATACCAAAACCTTACGAACTATTTATCCCAAATAACAAAAAAGAAGCAGCTTACATATACTGGAAAGAAACAGAGTATCGGAGGATAAGACCATTATAAACGAAGGAAGCACTACTTAAGTACACCCTTACGTTTTTTATAATTAATCCACCGAACACCAAACCGTTTCATATTTACTTTGTCACGAAACTCTTTGGCTGTCTCCATAGCTTCATCATATTTCTTATCGTACCCCTTTTCGTCGGGTACACCTACCTTAAAAGACTTTACCTTTTGTTCATCTTCTTCGTCGATATAGCTAACCCCCAGGTATACTACACCATTTTTGGTGGTTTTGTGGATCCCCAGTTCCCCGGTTACACTATTCTTGTATTGAATCTTTTGATCAGGATTACGAGCAGTTTCTTCCCACTCTTTTATCCAGTTGTCGCGGTATTCGATCGCTTCTTGTTTCGCTTCTTCCCAACTGTCGTAATTACGCCGTCGAAAGCGCTTACTAACCTTACGGTGGTCGCGTTGAATACGGACCCAATAGCCGCGAAAATTTTCGTCGTCTACTTTAGTGATATTTTTCATTAGTCTGACCCCTAAACTTTAACCTAAAATGCTTCTTATATTTAACCTAGTCGTACCCTACCCCCCCAAATATATAAATAAAATAGAAATTGCCCACATTTTTTAGTGAAGCAATATTAATTGGGGTAATTTTTTTCTTACGCTAAGGTATTAATTAAGAACGAGATTATGCAAATATTTTTTTAACATTTGCTAAAATAGAGGTGCGATCCAGTGGTTTTTCAAAAAAATGGTCGGCCGGAGTTCCTTCTACTTTTTTTATAGTAGCTTCGTCATAATGTGAAGAAATAAAAAAGAACGGAATCTGCTGACATTTTTTGTCTGCATATATTTTGGATATGAGTTCAAATCCATCCATTTCAGGCATTTCAATATCTGATATTACTAGAGCAGGAAGCTCATTTTCGAGCTTTTTAATCAACTCTACCCCATTACGAAAGGTAGCTACCTCATATCCCTCATGGCTAAGCACCTTTTCCAAGAGTATCACCTGAATTTCTGAATCATCTACAATAAAGACTTTTTCCATTTCACATGATTTATAATCATACATTGAAAACAGCTCTCTTTTGAATAAAGATATAAATACCGCATATAAGCTTCGCTTAGATTCTCCTAATTAAGAGCATTTTAATTATCATTTATATATAAATTCGTTTAAAACTATATTTGTGGATTGTTTTAGTTCTTCTATTTTTGCATTATTGTGGAAATAATAACTCGCAGATATAACACTTCATGGTTTCAGATATATCTACTGACGCAAAAAAAATCCTTATCGTTGAAGATGATAATATTCAGCAGATCATCCTTGAACGTATGATAGCACAGATGGGGCATACTGTTATTGGATCAAGTGCCGAAGGTGCAAAAGCTATTGAATCTGCATTACGAATCGGGGCTGTTGATCTCATTTTAATGGATATCAACCTGGCCGATGAGATTGATGGTATTGAAGCTGCCAAAGAGATCAGTAAGCACCGTAAAGTTAAACTGATCTATATTACCGCATCTGATGATCCGGAGAAGCTTAAACGGGCTCAAGAAACCGATTTTATCGCCTATCTGCATAAGCCCATTTCACAAGATATCCTTGAGAATACCTTTGTAAAAGCCTTTCCAGAATAATTTTCAGATCATACGGCAATGAGCTTATAAAGCAATTTCACTGTTAAAGATTGAGAAGTTCTATTTTTATACTGCTAGCTGTGCAAGCCAATACAGCAAAGAAATATTAATAGTTTCTAATTGGTGTATTTACTAATAAATACACAACATACAGTATTAATATAAATCATTTATAGCAAGGGTATGAAAGTATCAGAGGCTTTTTTAGTCAATACTAAAAATTTTGACACTATTATCAATGCATTGGTCAATCACAATGCCGAAGAGATTACAATTGACTCGGACCTACTGGAACGTCTTGGATATGCAGATCCCAATGATCTGCTGGTAGTTCGTTTACTCAAAGATCTGGATATTATTGATAACGATGGTAACCCCAGCACACATTTTGAGGAGTTTAAGAACCCTGATACAACACATCTGGCCTTAGCAAAAGGGCTTATCACAGCCTATGAGGATGTTTTTAAAAACTATCCTAAACTTTATCAAGCTTCCCCTGATCAGGTCAAAGAGGCTTTTGTGGACCTGTTTAAGGATAAAAAAACGGACCTGATTATTAAGTATATCTCCAATACATTCTACGAGGTTGTCAATTATGTGGGCATTAATACTGTAACAAGCGTATTAGGTAACCACAATAATGAGCCCGAACCTGTAGAATCTGGTGTAGCCGAACTTTCACAGGCCGGATCGTATCAAACCAAAAACCTGCCCTCGGGAGAAACTATCGGCAAATCTGATGTGGAAGACATTATTAGTCGCTTGTCAGGTGCTCAAAAAAACCTTGATAATAATGCCCGGGTAAAAGATGAAGAAAGCCCGGTTCAGAAAGAACCCGAATCTCCCGAACCAACACCACCACCTGCTGAAGACGAACAAGCAGAAGCCCCCAGTGCAGAAAAAGAAGATTCAAAAGAAAGTGAAACCAATAAAGTCTCTGAAAACCCTGTAAATAACCAACCAGAGCCCTCCCCCGCTAAGCTTGATATGCCTCTCAATAAATCCACAGAGCCTGAGGTAAATACACAAAGGGGGGAACCAGAACACAAAGTTGTTCAAAAAGCATTGTTCCGAAAGTCTGAGCTTCTTTTTAAAATGAAACGGTGGGAGGAGTTAGTACCTACTCTGGAAAAAATTATCAGCCGTTATGATAATGAGAAATATCCCCATCTTAAGAATGCCGTTTCCAAAGCAGTAATGCGGCGAGCTATTTCTTTGTTAAAACTCAATCGGAGCAAAGAAGCTCTACCTGCCCTAAATCAAGTTATCGCTCGCTTTAAAGATTCTGATAATCAAGATTTTTATAACCAAGCATCCCATGCTATGCTCTATAAGGCTCAAATCCTGGAAAATAGCGGGGATTCGCAAGAGCTGCTGCCACTTTATAATACAATCGTAGATCGACTTGATGAAAGTTCAGAAATACAAATGCTTGAAAAGCTTGACGGTATTTATTTAAAACGTTTTGATCTTATCCTTGAGACAAATAAGAAAGATCAGATCCTGGACGCAAGTTCCAAACTCATTGAACGATTTAAAGGCAGTGGTCGGTATACGAACTACATCCAAAAAGCAATGATAAAGCGTGCCGAAACGCTGGATAGCATGAACAGAGATGAAGAAGCTCTTACCGCTTATGATGAATTTTTAGATATGTTCGGTTAATCCCCTTCCTTGACTTCTTTTTGAGCGACAGGAGTAAACCCTCCTGTCGCTTTTATTATATACGCTCTCCTTGCTACCATATTATTATCAATAATTACGCCTTATCCATAATCTCAAATATCGGTTCTTTATCTGATATTTCGGCTTAAGTTTTTTCCCGTGTTACCGATAACACTATTCTTTAAAAGTCGGTAGGATTATAAAACAGATTTGCAGATATAGCACTGCGTCTATAACAGTACGCTGTGTAAAAATATGCACCCAGAACTTTAGGAATTAAATCAACTTTCCCTACCCCCCTTAGATATCCATCCTGGATATAAAACAATCACAATAACCATACTCAGAGTACTCAAAAATTTAAATTAAACTCACAAGTATTACTACTAATGAAAGTTAGAACACGCCTTATCCTGAATGCACTGTTGGTATTTATTTTCTTGGGAATTATCGCAGGAGCTATAGTAATATCCAATGAAAAATCTGAAACTATTCAAACAGCTGTATCCGATACCAAAGAAATATGGACCCAAACATTGCAAATGAGAAGGGCAGAAAAGGATTTCTTGCTTCGGGCCGGAACAAATCCTGACTTCTTTGAAACAGGAAATATCAAGTATATCGATAAATTTAATACCGCCCTACATAAAACCTATTCCCTGCTTGATTCCCTCAGATCTAATGAACTGATTAAAGAAAAAGGGTTCGCAACTCAGGTCTCTTCTTTAAGAGATAATTTTGGAACCTATAAAAGCAAGTTTAAAAACATCACTGATAAAACAGTTGAAAAAGGTTACAAAAATTGGGGGCTGGTTGGCGAAATGCGTTCGGCTGTTCATGGGTTGGAAAAACTTGTTGACAATGATAAAACCCTAGCCGATGTGCTTACCCTCAGACGTCACGAAAAAGATTATTTATTGCGTGGTGATACAAAGTATAACAAGCGAATGAATAAGCAGATACAGAAAATGAAAGGGTATATGCAAAGTGCGAAAGCACAAGAAATTTTGGAGAACTATTACTCGAAATTTTCTGCGATTGTCGCAATTGATGACCAATTGGGACGTGATAAGACATCCGGACTAACCGGCGAACTACGGTCGGCAGTACATGCTGTTGAACCAACCGTTAAAGCCCTAATAACCGATGTGCAAACGGCCGGCGAAAAAGAAATAGCCTTTTTACATTCGGTAATCTGGATAATAATTCTTGTCACTATTGCAGTCTCTACCCTGCTCTCTTTTTGGTTAATGCGATCTATCTCAAAGCCATTGCAAACGGCAAATAAAGCCCTCCACGCTATGGCAGAAGGGGATCTTACTCACAAGATCAAGGTTAGAACCAACGATGAGTTGGGTGATATGATGCGTAACATGAAACAGATGATGGAAAAGCTCCGGGATATTGTGGGTACTATTAAAACCAATAGCAATAACATCGCCTCAGCAAGCAATG
Source organism: Fodinibius halophilus (assembly GCF_011059105.1). GTDB lineage: Bacteria > Bacteroidota > Rhodothermia > Balneolales > Balneolaceae > Fodinibius > Fodinibius halophilus. The sequence continues at coordinate 26,012 of NZ_JAALLS010000007.1, forward strand.
AATTGAATATTTCGTCCCAGGAACTATCCAGTGGAGCAAGTGAACAAGCGAGTGCAACGGAAGAGATTTCATCTTCTATGGAGCAGATGACTTCCACAATTCAAAATAATACAGCCAATGCTAAAGAGACCGAAGAGATAGCAGAAACGGCTTCAACAGACATTAATCGAGGTAGCAAAACTATATTCAAAACTATTGATTCAATGCAAACAATTGCTGGCAAGATATCTATCATCGGCGACATTGCCCGTCAGACGAACTTGTTGGCTTTAAATGCAGCTGTAGAGGCTGCCCGTGCCGGTAACCACGGTAAGGGCTTTGCAGTAGTAGCCGAGGAGGTCAGGGGCCTTGCAGAACGAAGCCAAGAGGCTGCTGTAGAAATTAATGATCTCTCAGAGTCCAGCATGTCTGTTGCGAAAGAGTCGGGGCATATTCTGGAAGAGATGGTACCGAATATTGAAGAAACTGCAGATCTTGTCCAGGATATTGCTACCGCCAGCGTTGAACAAAGTACGGGAGCAGACCAAATTAACGCCTCCATACAACAGATGAATGAAGTAGTTCAAAAGAATGCCGCTACAGCTCAGGAGCTCTCTTCCAGCTCCGAAGAATTAAGTGCCCAAGCCAATCAAATGCAGGAAGTGATCAATTTTTTCAAACTTAATGACTAACCCCCATTAAGTATAATAACCCTCAGGCAGTAGCAATTGAATTTGCTGCTGCCTTTTTTATTTGTTGACAGTTAACGGTATTCCTCTTTTACTAGAACTGCAGATAGTAGTCACCCAAAAACGTAAACAATGGATATACAAAAGCTTCGCAACCAAACACCCGGCACATCTGAAGTAATACATTTCAATAATGCCGGGGCCTCGTTAATGCCCTCCCCTGTTTCTGAATCCGTAATTTCATATCTCAGGGAAGAAACATTGCGTGGGGGCTATGAGACAGCTCGCAAACATCAAGAAGACATTAACCGGGTTTATTCCACGATTGCTAATTTTATCAATGCAGCTGATCATGAAATTGCCCTACAAGAAAATGCGACGATGGCCTGGAATATGGCTTTCTTCGCTATCAATTTCGAGGATGGTGACCGAATTCTTACTTCTGTTTCGGAATATGCCAGCAACTATATTGCCTACCTCAAGCTACAAGAAGAAGTAAACGTTAGTATTGAAGTAATTCCAAATGACGAAACCGGAAGTACGTCTGTGGAAGCACTATCGTCGATGATGGATGAAAAGGTTAAACTTATCAGTATTACCCATATGCCCACTAATAGCGGGCTTGTAAACCCCGTTGAGGAGATAGGAACCCTTGCAAAAGAACACCCCTGCTTGTATTTAGTTGATGCTTGTCAATCAGTTGGGCAGTACCCGGTGGATGTGGAAAAAATAGGCTGTGATATGCTTTCGGCTACAGGACGAAAATACCTGCGAGGTCCCCGTGGTACAGGGTTTTTGTATGTTAATGATGATATCCTGCCCCATTTAACACCTCCCTTTCTGGATCTTCACTCAGCAAAGTGGGTTACAGAAGATGAGTACCAGATGCGAGATGACGCCCGGCGTTTTGAAAACTGGGAAACAAATTATGCCGGTGTAATAGGGCTCAAAAAAGCAGTCTCATATGCTGCTCAATTGGGTATTGATGAGATTTGGCACCGTATTAGGGATCTCGGCGAAAAGCTACGCAGTACACTGAGCCAAATTCCAAATGTGACGGTTCACGACATCGGAAAAACCAAAGGGGGAATCGTTACTTTCACTATTGACGGTGTATCTGCTGAATCGGTATTGAAGGAACTCTCAGAAAAACATAACATCAACGTAAGTACTTCAGGAAAACATAGTACGCTGTTAGATATGGAAAAACGTTCGCTTGATGAGCTGACCCGAGCATCAGTTCATTACTACAATACTGATGAGGAGATCCTAAAGCTTACCAGAGCCATCCGGAAAATATCTGAAGAAGTAAATTCTTAAGCTGATTTTGAGGTTGGCACAAACTCATCTTTATACTGCAGTTCGTACAACTTGCGATAGATACCATCTTCCTTTTCTACAAGCTGCTGGTGGGTTCCGGTCTCACGGATCTCACCTTTGTGCATCACTAAAATTTTATCAGCGCCCTGTATTGTAGATAAGCGGTGAGCAATAACAATTGAAGTTCTGCCCTCCATCATCTTATCACAAGCCTTATTAACAACCTCTTCGGTTTCAGAATCAACGCTGGAGGTGGCCTCATCTAATATCAATATATTGGGGTCGTACACCATCGCACGAATGAAACAGATAAGCTGACGCTGCCCCATTGATATTGATTTCCCGCGTTCAGCCAGCTCATATTCAAATGCACCGGGAAGCTTGTTAATAAATCGATCAGCCTCAATTTGGCGAGCTACTTTTTTAACCTTCTCTTCTGAAATATCGGGATTACCCAAAGTGATATTTTCCATTATAGTACCGGAAAACAAGGCATTATCCTGTAAAACAAGCGCGAAGTTTGTACGCAATTCATCCAGCTTCAAGTTACGAATATCAACCCCATCCAGCTTAATAGATCCACTGTCGATATCATAAAATCGCAGCAGCAAGTTAATGATGGTTGATTTTCCCGCCCCGGTAGCTCCTACAATGGCTATTGTTTCTCCGGGTTCTGCATCAAATGAAACATCTCTGAGCACGGTTTCTTCCTCATTATAGCCAAACCACACATCTTCAAATTGTATTTGTCCCTCTCGTTCATCAACCGTTTCCGGGTTCTCGGGATCAGTAATTTCATTTGTAGTATCAAGGATATCAAAGATTCGCTCAGATGATGCCAGCGCAGATTGCAGGGTATTAAACTTCTCAGAAAGTCCTCGAATGGGTCGAAAGAAATCTCGTACATATTGTACAAAGGCGACCAATATTCCGAAGGTGACCTCTCCCATCATTGCACGCCCCCCTCCGTACCAAATAACCAGTGCCATAGCGAGACTGGCAATAATTTCAATGGCGGGCCAAAAAATTGCAAAATAAAAGATCGTTTCGATATAAGCCTCTTTATGGCCTTCATTGATATCGCGAAACTTTTTACGCTCCCGCTCCTCCTTGTTAAAGAGCTGTACAATAGACATTCCATTAATATGCTCTTGTACAAAGGAGTTGAGCCTTGAAATTTGGTCCCGAACTTTTAGAAATGATACGCGTACTTTTGCCTTAAAGAGAAAAGTAGCATAAAAGAGTAACGGTAATACTGAGATGGCAACCAGCGAGAGTTCCCAGCTCATGCTGAACATAAAATAAAGGATAAAGAACAGGCGAAACATATCACCTATGATGCTTACCACTCCATCACTGAGTAAGTCGCTGAGTGCCTCAATATCGCTGGTTGTACGCGTAATAAGACGACCAATGGGGTTCTTATCAAAAAACTGTACGTGTAACGACTGTATTTTTTGAAATACAGCATTCCGCATTTTAAATAATGTACCCTGCCCAAACCACCGTGTGAGGTAGGTATTGGCCACAAGTAGAAAGAACTCACCAATCAGGGCTCCAACGAGCAACACAATAATCCATAGTAATCCCTGGAAATCCCTGTTTCGGATATATTCATCGATAGCAAGCTGGGTAAGTTTTGGGCGAATAGTACCCAAAAATGCAGCACTAAGTGTTAGTACAATGCCGAGCAGCACATACCACCGATATGGTCGAATAAATTGATAAAGCCGCCGAAGCAAGTCCGAGTCGACGGCTTTATCTTCCTTCTCTTTTTTCACGCTATAGAAGTTTTAGAACCGATCGAAATCATCAAATGGCGTACGCGGCGTAATCTGCTTTGGCTTACGCTGCGAATCCTGGTTATTATTGCTACTATTATTGTTTTTGTCCTTTTTCTTCTTTCTTTTCCGTTTTTTCCGATCGCTACTGCTGCTGCTCTTATTATACTTCTTGCGGGATTTCTTTCCGGAATACTTCTTCCGTTTTCGGAACTTCTTTTTCTTTTTTCCTTTACTACGGCGTTTCCGTTTTCTTTTACCGGAAGAGTTCTTTTTATTTTTCCCGCCCTTATTCCTGTTATTGTTGTTTATCTCTTTCAGATAAACTTTCGGCTCTATAATGCCTTTCTCATGGGCCGGATCCGTAAAGATCGGTCGCAGCTCCGTAGCTACCCAGGTTGGGAAGAAATCGTCGCGAGCTTCTCGCAGCAATACATATTCGTTGGTATATCGTGCAGAGAAATGGGTAATAACCAAGAGCTTCGTTTTAGCCTCATTGGCAACGCGTGCAGCATCTTTTGCCGTAGAATGTCCGGTCTCTTCTGCTTTATCAGAAAGACTATTGCTGAATGTAGCTTCGTGGAACAATACATTCGTATTTTTACCCAACTTCACAGAGTTCGGACAATACTTGGTATCTGTGATATAGGCAAAACTGTCACCGGGTCGCGGATGTCCAACAATATCCATTGATTTAACGACGGTACCATCGTCCAGTTCAACATCATTTCCGGCTTTCAGCTCTTTATATTGCCAGTCTTCGCTAATGCCCTGTTCTTGGGCTTTTTCAGCATCTACTTTACCGGGCTTGTCTTTCTCCTGGAATCGGTAACCAATACAAAACTTGGTATGGTTAAGCGGACGAGCCTCAATGTAATATTCATCTTCATCGACTACCCGTTCCTCTTCAAAACCTTCTTCCACCTCAACAAATTCAATGGGATAATTGAGGTCGATATTGGCAAATTCAAAATTCCATTCTACAAAATCTTGCAATCCTTCCGGACCAACAAGCGTAAGTTTTCGGTCTCTTCGTTGTAATTGCAGAGTTGACAGTAACCCGATAAGCCCTGAGTAATGGTCTGTGTCGAAATGTGAAATGAAAATACAATCGATTTGCGAACGCTTAAGGCCTCCCTGAAGCATTCTCATTTGTGTATTTTCACCACAGTCGAAAAGAAAAACACTTCCCTCTCTCCATACTGCCACCGATGAAAGGTGACGGGTTGCTGTGGGTGTTGCTGATGCAACTCCTAATGGTACAATAATCATCTTAGTACTCCTATGTAATTTGGGATTGAATTGCGATCAAACAATCAATCTTGGGTTCGTTAGTTGAATGTTTACTATTTGGGTGTTAAATCTCAGCCAGTTCTTGTTCTATGAGTTGTTTATTATACATGACTGAATAACGACCTTCATTTTCTAATAATTCGTTGTGCGTGCCTTCTTCTACAATTGTGCCATCTTCAATATAATAAATGATATCTGCATCTTTTATAGTTGATATGCGATGGCTAATCATTAAGGTTGTGCGTCCTTCCAGCTCATTCCTTAAATGTTGTAGAATAGCTTCTTCGGTCTTTGTATCGACCGCACTCAACGAATCATCTAATATAATAATTTTTGGATCCCGAATCAGGGCCCTGGCGATAGCGGTTCTTTGCTTTTGGCCGCCCGACAGGGTTATACCTCGTTCACCTAGTATAGTCTCAAATTTTTTCTCGAATTCCAAAATATTGTCCCGAACTTTCGCTTTTTCAGCAGCTTCTTCAATCTCGTTCTGTGAAGCTCCCCGGGTTCCAAATCCTATATTTTCTCCAATGGTATCAGAAAATAAAAATGTGTCTTGTGGTACAAGGCCAATATTTTCCCGTAAGAGCCTGACTGGTATCGACTTAATGTCTTGGCCGTCTATCAGTATTTTACCTTCTGTTGCATCAAAAAGTCTTGGTACCAACTCAACAAGCGTCGTTTTACCACTACCGGTTCGGCCGACTATAGCCGCATTTTGACCCGCTTCAACTTTAAAACTTACATCTTTTAATGCATATTCATCGGCCCCCGGGTATTTGAACGAGACATTACGGAATTCTATTGTGCCATCAATACTATCAATATCCCGATCCGTTTCGGCGTGATCTTCGATATCTACATCTTCTGTTAAGATCTTATCAATACGTTTCCAGGAAGCCATGGACTGTTGGAACCTGTTTACAGTATAGCCCAACGAAGCCACAGGCCATGTCAGGTATGCTACATATACAATATACTCCAGAATGTTACCTACCGTTAGTTGACCTTCTATCACCAACTGACCGGCCTTCCATACTACAATAACTACCGAAAGACCAATCAGTAGATTTAAGGTAGGATGAAACAGTGATTCGACCAGGTCGAGCCGTAGTTTCTTCTTTCGGTACGATTCACTCTCATCTTCAAATCGCTGTTGCTCATACTCTTCCCTGTTATAAGCTTTTATCAACCGTACACTGGAAAAAGATTCTTTGGCACGTCCTGCAATGGTAGAGTATTGCTCCTGTATTATTCTAGAGTAATCATTGATATATCCACTTACCCAATATGCAAATGCAGAAAGAAAGGGAAGCGGAAGCAATGCCCACATCGTCAGTTCTGGACTTACTATAATCATCATAGTTATGATGAACCCCATACGCGTCAATGTATTGATGGTATACATATAGGCCGGACCGAAATACTCGCGCACTTTTGAGACATCCTCGGTAGCCCGTACATACACTTCACCAGAACTGTAGTTGCTGTAAAATCGCTGGGGGAGCTCCAATAGTTTGTCAAAAATATCGTTTCGTAAATCAAACTCTATCTTCCGTGATGCTACGATCAAGGTTTGACGGGTAGCAAAAAGAAGTATCCCGGATAATAAAACAGCCCCAACCAAAAAGAGTGCATTTTTTGCCAGTGGCCAGCTTGCTGAACTACTAAAAAGCACCCCTAATATACTGTCGAATGCCTCTGGGGAGTTTTCGAGATCAACTTTTGAAATCTCGTCTACCGTTCGGCGCAAAAATACCGGGATCCATACCAAAAAGAAATTGGATGCGGTAAGAAAAAGCGAACCGAATATAATGGTGCCCTTATATTTTTTGAAATAAGTGTTAAGCTTTCGCAGAGAACCCACGGAATACCTTTATATTTTCGAAATACTACGCCAAATACCAATGCTTATTACGCAGGCACTTCACTGAATTTATTGATCCAATACTCTGCCAGGTTATATCCTGAGACGAAAGCATTGTCCAGCGAACTGCCTCCCAAGTAGTCTCCTATCAACGCAAGCGGTGCCTCTGCCATTTCCAATTCCATAAAATATTCATCGATGGGATTTTGGGCCTCAAAATACTTCCAGCGGTGCAAATAGGTAGATTTAGGCTGCCGTACGGATGACCCAATAATGTTTGATGCCTCTTCGAGCAGAAGTTCTTTTACTCTTTTATCATCTTCTTGTGCGTGAGAGCGATAAAATTCCGGTGAGGAATGGATAACAAGTCCGGCTTGGTCAGCTCCTCGTTTCGAGGATTCGTTTGTTATCAAACGGATATCACTGTACTCCACTTCTATAGCCTTCCATTCTGGCGGAGCATGATCAAAAGTGCATGCCAAAGAAATCCGTCTATCATATCGCACTTCATCAATATGGCGAATAATTTTTCGGGTAGCCGTTCGATTTTGCACGGTTTGGATGATCCCGTAAGCTTCAACAGCCGGAGTAGCTAGAATTACGGCATCACACTCAAAAACACTGATGTCCGTCAGGTTAATCATCCAGGAACGCTTTTTAGTAGTATCGGGACCGATATATGTAAGTCCCCCGGCCTGCTCTTCCGATTTGATATCTACCCAGCGACTCAAGTCTTTAGCAATAGCCTGATTTCCCGCCGTTCCTATATAGTTCATCTGTGAATTGGCATTGGGGTCCGTTTCCAAAAGCTCTTTGCCATCATACAAGCCGAATTCATCCGTCCATTCGGCTACTGCTCCCGTTTCTGTCAACTCATCAACAAATGATTTAAACGTTTGGGAATTAGCCTTAAAATGCGGCAGCCCATAATCAAGGGTTATGCCGTCAAGGGTGATTGATCCCAAGCGCCCTCCAACAGAACGCTCTTTCTCAATAATCGTAACATCATGACCAGCATCCGCCAATCGTTTTCCTGCAATTAGTCCCGAAATGCTAGCACCAATTATTCCTATAACCATGTAATCGGAAGTTGTTTTAATCCGTTTAAATTAAGACTGCGTAAAATCCGAAATATTACGCCAAAATTCTAAGTTATTTACAATGTATTCATTAAAAGGTTCGCACGCGCGGTGATACGGCCTCTTTATCCAATAAAGCAGGCCAATACGCTACAACACCGCTTGCTTTGGGGCGTCCGCCGGCAAAACCGGTAACTCCGCTGGGGCCTGTCAGGATAAGAGGAGCTACTTCTTTCCCAAATCGGTTCAGATCTTTTTTACTGGAACCCGAAAGCGAAACTCTCATTTGCACTTCTTCGTGCTCTTCCTTGAACAGTTCATCTGTCACAGGTTCTTCGCTACAACCATTAACGCCGACATACTCTACTCGGAAATCATCAAAATCAAGACCCAGTGCCTGCGCGCGGCCTTCTAAAATTTCTCCGGCTTTTTGTGCTTTTTTAAGCGCATCCGGCCAAGAGTAAACCAATGTAGACGACAATTTATAGCCATCATTATAGCTTGCCGAAATTTTATATGTATCTGTTTCTGGCTTTCCGGTAATGCCATACACATGCACCTTATTATCCCCTGCCGACTCTAAATTAACAGAGGTGAAGTCTGCAATACAATCGGGCGTAATATATTCCGCAGGATTCCCCACCTCATACATCAACTGCTCTTTTACGGTCATCTCGCTTACCAGTCCCCCGGTGCCCTCATGCTTTGTAACGTAGAAGTTGCCGTCGGGCTTTGCCTCAATGATGGGGAATCCGATATCAATAAAATCATCCACTTGTTCCCAATCGGTAAAGTTACCACCGGAAACCTGCCCCCCACATTCTATGATATGCCCGGCAATAGTACCGGCACTCATTTTATCATAATCGTCTAACGACCACCCGAATTCATGAACCATTGGGGCCAACGTCAATCCGGTATCCGTAACACGACCGGTAACCACAATATCGGCTCCTTTATCAAGCGCTTCTACTATAGGTTGACATCCAAAATAGACATTGGCACTAAGCAGCTCATCCTTAACAGTAGTAACCGGCTCGCCTGTTTCCATATTTGCCAGCTCATGACCTTCAGCGATAAGCTCATCAAGGTTATCAAGGATATTATCCCCATCAACCACAGCTACTGTAATGTCTTCATACCCCTGCGCATCAATAGCTTCCAGGATTTTATCCTTACATGCTTCGGGATTTACGCCCCCCGCATTTGATATTACCTTAATACCTTTTTCTGCGATATCCGGCAATACTTCGGTCACCACATCAACAAAATCACGGGCATAACCATATTCGGGATTTCGCATTTTCTGTTTCTGCATAATGGACATCGTCACCTCTGCGAGGTAATCCATTACCAAATAATCGATAGGCCCCTTGCGAACCTGGTTAATAGGAGCATTGGGCAAATCGCCCCAAAATCCCTGTCCTGATGCTATTCTGATAGATTCTTTCACGAGAATAATTTCTTGTATTACAATTCTCTGCAAAGATAAGATTTCGTGCTACACTAACAAAAATAAACGACTCATTAACACCTTTTATAAAAAGTGAAACCCCGACCTCTCGCCAGGCCGGGGTTTCGTGGTTCTCTCTCTTACTCGTTTGCGCTAAAAAAGGGGGCTCTCTTACAATTTTATGCCGTTTTCATGTATGGACTACTAATGTAATGGTTGGGCAGACTCCAGTCACTACATAAACATGTGGAAATAATTGGGCTAAAATATTAACGAGAAGGAAATTCTAAGAAGGAATATTGCTCTAAACAGTTTTATTCAGAGAGGTCGGGATTAATGAGCCGCTGAGAAATGCCTTTGGAAACCGCTTCCGATCTTGAATTTACGTGGAGTTTCCGATAGATATTTCGGATATGATACCGAACCCCATCAACCGAAAGGTAAACCTCTTCGCCAATGGCAGCATAGGATTTCCCTTTTGCGAGCTCTGCTAATATCTCTAGCTCTCGCTCTTTCAATTGTTCTCCTTCATCATTTGCCGCAGGCTGATGGAATGTTTTGATCACTTTTCGGGCAATATTGGGTGTCATCGGAGAACCGCCCTCATATGCATCTCTGATAGCTTTTTTCAACTCTTCCGGGGAAACCTTTTTCATCAGATACCCTACTGCCCCGGCACAAAGGGCATCAAATACATTTTTATTATCATCAAATACAGAGGCCATTATAATGATCAGCTCTGGATATTCTTTCTGCAGGTACTTCACCCCCTCAATTCCCGACATGCCCGGCAACTCAATATCCATCAGTACCACATTGGCTTTGGATATTTCATCTGAATCGAAGGCTTCTTCGCACGACTCAAATGCATTTAGTACCAGAAGGTCCGGAGCAAAATCCAGGATGGTAGTCCACCCCTCCCGCATATATTTATTATCTTCAACTATAACAATTTTGATAAGCTCCTGTACTGAATTTTCCATAGACATAATATAACGATTGAATACTCTCTTGCCACTACATAACTATGTGGTTTCATGTGGTATTAACATAATTGTTGTAGCAAATTTGTTATTGAACAGTTAAAAAGCAAACCGGATAAGCAGGATGCTTGCGATATAAGTAAGTCTGATATTAAGCACACCACCAATAGCGCGAGCGTCCCGCTCGTGCTCATGTTATTGATTTGCTGTTTGGTGCTTTGAAAAAGAGGTACTTCACCTAGTGGAGTTCTACTGCCTTAAACCTTCGCTTAAGTAAAACCACTGAGTAAGATTCAGTCGTCGATCTGTCTGTGCAACTCTATAGCTTTTAATACTCAATCATTTAATTACCAAATAAAACACCCCTCCCGCTTCGCGGCACTCCCCTCAAGGGGAGATGATCTGTGTTCAAGTGATTGATGCAATACAGCGGTTTTTTAAGGTTTGCCGGTCAGAAGAAGAGTAATTAAATTTTCTTACTGACCGAACGTTTAGGTATTGCTATACGGTTTTAATGCGCTCGGCGCAAATGCTAAATTATTACTCTCTCAACCTCTTCTTGACTTCTCCTTTCGTAAAGAGAAGAAACGGAAGAGCTAAGACATGTCGACTTAATATTTGGGGGCTTTGCGAAACTAGTCACATCTTGTCATGCTGAACTTGTTTCAGCATCTCATATACAGTTATTAGCATTAAAACCGAGATCCTGAACTGAATTCAGGATGACATACCGAGTTTTGCAAAGTTCCTTTTTATATCAATAATCAAAAGTTGGATTCTGGGCGAGAGAAGAAAGGGCTATACATTTAGCAGCTTTGGTTGCTTGTTCTGTTCTGACCCCATCTTGTTCTTCCCCTACGCGCAGGGGAAGAGACTTTTTTATTGAGTATTCAGCTAGTAATTAAACTGAGTGTCTCTGAAAGGATACACGCATTAAAACCCAGCACATATTGTATATAAGCGTCCCTCTCCCTGCGAACAGTAGGGAGAGGTCAGGAGTGGGTCAGCATGCCGCAGTGAAGACTTGGAACTTTCGACTTTTGAGTAGCCTAATTCCCGGTTATTTTTCAACCTCCTCTTGACCTCCCCTTTCATAAAGAGCAGAAATAAATGTGCCATCTTCATGGGTTACAGCAACAATAAAATATAGGGTCCTGCTTTAAATGTATTGTGCTATTAGTTTTACATCTCAGCTACAAAATTCCCTTCCTTATCAAGGAGGGGTTAGGGGTGGTTGCCAAACCTGGACCTGCTATATTTGAGTAGACACCTAGTTAAACCATAGATTTTCAGCGAACCTTATATCCCAATAGTTGCCTGCCCTTTAACTTACTCCAGGGCATAATCTCCGGTTCAGTCATATTATTGTGAAGGTGCTATCTAAGGTTTTACTATTTTGGGATGTAATGTGATACCCCCTCCTCTTGGCCTCCCCTTCATAAGGAGGAGAAACGAAAAAGCAAAAACGTGTAGACGTAGTATTTCAATCAGGATTAACATACAGCTGTAACATGAGCAAAATGCTCATGCTATGTTTGCTTCAAAATAATAACAGAAACCCATTCCCAGACCCGTATCAGAGATATCTAACAATAGCGCGAGCGTCTCGCTCGTGCTAAAAACATAATTGTTTTGTCGAACAAGCCGGATAGTAAAGAGCAAAGCATCTTGCTAACGAAAGGCATCTCTTAATCACCAAATAAAACACCCCTCCCTCTTCGCGGCACTCCCCTCAAGGGGAGCTCAGGTGGTCGTTTCCCGGTCGTCCGTCGTCGATCTTCCCCTTGCCGCGCCCCGTTTGACGGGGGCACTTCGCAACTCAATCACGAATCACATACCCAGCGTCATTTTCCAGCAAGTGCCTCCCTCCTCATTACTGCCTAACTCAAGATCTGCCCCTATTTTCTGTGCTCTTTCCTTGATGCTCTTTAATCCCTTGCCATTGTATTGATCCACCGGCTTTTCCAGGCCGATACCATTATCACGGACACGAAGCTCCAATCTGTTTCGCTGCATACCCAGATGAATCTCTACTTTATCAGCCTGTGAATGACGCGCCGCATTCACGACCATCTCCTTGAAAATCAGCCACAGGTGCTGGCGCAGCTCGATATCAAGCGGCTGATTAATATCACTATCGATATTCAGCTTATATTCAATGTCTTTGCTCTCAAACAGATCCGAAGCAAAACGGCGACATTTCGAAAGCAGATCCACCCAAGAATCCTTCTCCGGGTCGATCGACCAGATGATATCGGTAATCTTTTCTTTTGCATCATCGGCACTCTCAGAAATGAGATTTACGAAACGCTCTGACTGCTCTTCATCAGGCACCTGCCGAATAGCCTGGGCAAAATAGGAGATGGAACTAAGAGTGGCACTGACCTCATCGTGCAGGTCGCTGGCAATACGATTGCGAATACGATGCTCACGCATCAAGCGGTTAATACGAATTTTATGAAGCCCATACAACAGTCCACCAATTACCAATATATATAAACTGTAGGCCCACCAAGTGCGATACCACGGCGGCAGTACCGCAAACGAAAACGTATCGGTTTTGCTGATGCTGTCATACACATTTTTAGCACGTACCTTGAAGGTATAGTTCCCCTCCGGGATGTTCGTATAATCTTTCTGTACTTCGGCAGTCCAGCTGCTCCATTCCTCTTCGAACCCCTCCAACTTGACCTGGTAGCGAATTTTAGACGGTTCTTTGTAGTAAGTCGCCGAATACTGGAATCGAAGCTCATTATTTTCGTAATCCAACTCATATCCCCTGTTCTTCAAGCCCGCATTGATGAGCGAATCGCCCCGCACACGCACTTCCCGAACATGTGCCGAATAAGATTCCTCGTACTCCGGATCCAGGAATCGGTCTTTGGAGGGGTCGTACTGGATGATACCCTCGTTGGAGGCCATCCATACCAGCCCGCTTTCATGGGTATAGATGCGGTTTACCTGGTTGGCGTCGATACGCTTGAGGCCCGCCTCGGCGTAGCGGTAGCCCTCCTCTTCTTTGAGCAGCACCTGGTGCTCACGATTCGACCGTACATAGATATTGCCCTCGGCATCCTCCTCCATCAGGAACACCTGCCGCTCGGGGTCGGCCATCTCCTCCCCAAAACGATGATCCCGAACCAGCGAATCACTTTCCGCGTCATAACCGTATAAACCGGCAGAACTGCCAACCACTGCCTCTCCGGAAATGTTGAATACGCGCAAAGCCTGGTCATCTTGGCTATGCGGGACCTCATAATGGTGTATATGAGAATCAAAGTTGTTCAAACTTTCAAAAAAATTCGATTCTATCCGAAATACACCATTACTTACCGTTCCGATCCACAAATCACCGTCATTTTCTTCTACCAAAGATATTACTTCATAGCCAAAACCTTCATTCGTATAAAAGAGTGAATGGTTAGCATCAAAGATCTGAAACTTACTTCTACTTAATACATAGTAGTATCCTTGATTAATTCTCGATTCTTTTATCAATCGGATGTTAGATCCCGAAAATAATTTAACCACATTACTATCTTTAATACGGTATAAGGTATTATTGCAACTAGCAAGTAATTCGTTATCATAGTCATATCGAGAAAGACTATTACACCGACTAGAACGATCAAAAAGAGGTTCAAACTGAATCTTTGGGGTTCGCTTGTTCTTTTCTTGCATTATATTCAATCGGAAAAGTCCTTCATTGGTAGCAGCATAGATATTTTCTCCAAGTACGGCTATATCTATTACGGTCCCGGGCAAATTATTCCGATCATCAAGATATGAAAAGGGGCTCATCGGCTCGATAAGGCTCAACCCATTCCCCAGTGCAACCCAAACGTTGTTCCCCTGATCCAAAAACAAAGAATGTACCTGATCACTCAATAATCCTTCTTCACTACTAATTTTAGCAAGTAGGTCTCCATCTCTGTCTACATGTACAATTCCACTATTTAAACTCCCAAAAAGATATGTGCCGTCAGGCAATTTTATGCCTGTATAAACCTTATTTTTTATCAAAAATTCATTTACAGGTGATTCTATTTCTCTGATATCTGTACCATTAAATATGGATAACCCATTTGTACCATCTGCAATCATCCAAGAGCCTTCATCAAATGGTAAAACCACCATTACTTCTCGATTGATGTATTTATCAGAATTGGGAATAAAATCCAGCTTCTTATTAATCTCATAAAGCCCATGTTCTTTATCAGAAATCAATATTTTATCTACTACATTAAACCCTCTTAAAAAACGTTTCTTAGGTTCAAAAACATCAATTTGGCCATTGTGATACTGAAACATTGCACTTCTCTGACGAAAATAGACTAGATCATCTTTAGTAAATACATTCCAAACATTGGAAATACTTACGTCACGGTCTTCCAATTTAGGAACCAATGAATAGTAACTTGGAGTAATCGAGGTATCCTCAACTGATTTATCTAAAAATCCCAAAGACCCAATACCGCCTACATATAGGCTATCATCTTGGTCACGCTCAATAGAAAGAGCTCTTCGATTTTCCACCTCAATAGACCTCCAGCGTGCACCGTCATATTGGAGCACTTCTCCAACATTGGCTATGTATATTATTCCACTGGCATCCTGTGTGATATCCCAATTTTGGATATAACTATTATAATCCTGATTAGTGAAATTTTGTATGGGTGGATTTGAATAGGTACTAACGTTTCGATCCTGTGCATATAAAGTATGGGGACAGAAAAGCAGCATGAAGGCTCCCAAAACATAGAACTTCACTAAATTTTTCTTATCCCCAATACTATTAAACATACATTCTATCCCTCTGATAATTTGCCTTAAGATCTATCATCTTCAGTTGGCATATCTGGGTCTACTAATTCAACATCCTCATCGTCACTGCCAACCCAATCCTCATTAAGGTCACAAATAACCAAATGATAACTATAAGTATCATGCTTAGGCTGGCTCTGGATGACACTGGCTGAAAGCACCTGTATGTGATTGTGGAATACCGTTTCTATATCCTTTGTTTTGGGCGCCCGAAATTGCAGTCGCACGTGCCCAAGATCCTCTTTAGGAATAACAGCTCCATCGTGTGACCCTAATTTCTTGAATGGCTTTCCGCTCCCCGACTTTTTGACTAATCGATATTCTACTGCAAAATCCAGGTCGTTCTTGATTGTTCTGTCTGACATATTTGTCCCTTAATTTTTTTATATATTTAATTTTTAAGAAGGGGTAAAAGCAGTTTATAGCTTTTTAAATACCCCCCATCGCCAACAGTGGTATATAACCATTTTTTTTACAAATAATCCAGTATCATAAGTAATTGTCTCACAGATAGTTATTACAACGACGATAAGTATATTTTTTGAGAAGATATTATCCCCTTCACTTATGAAGGATTACACTTAATCATTGTCTTATGGCTGATTCAATTGTAATTGGTTCGGGGCCCAACGGGCTGGCCTGCGGTATTCGCTTGGCCAAAGAGGGGTGTTCAGTCACCATCTATGAATAGGCCGATACGGTAAGCGGCGGTACTCGTACCATGGACTTAACCCGACCCGGCTTCCGCCACGACGTTTGCTCGGCCATCCACCCGCTGGCCAAGGCCTCTCCTTTCTTGCAGTCTCTGCCACTGAATGAGCATGGACTCGAATGGATTCAGCCTGAAATACCGCTAGCGCATCCTCTGGATGACAGACCCGCTGGAGCCCTATTCCGCTCGCTTCAGAAAACTGTTGGTTACCTGGGCAAAGATGGCAACAGCTACCATAAACTGGTGAAACCTTTTGTTAGGCATTGGGAAGAGCTGCTCCCGGATATCCTTGCCCCTTTTACCTCTTTCCCAACCATCCCCTGCTGATGGCCCGCTTTGGTTTTTGGGGATTACAACCCGCCGAAACCCTCGCCAAACGATTTGATACCCAAAAACCCCGGGCCACCTTTGCCGGTCTGGCCGGATCCGGGTGGTGGCGTACATGGCATGTGTGGGTTCCATGCGGCGGAGTCGGCGCTACGAAAACAGCCCTCTAGCACTGGTAGGGTCCAACTGAAAGTTGGGCCATACCTTCGAAATAGCTTCATCTATTATATAGAGATTGATCTTTCAGAGAATTTTCGAAACTTCTCTACAGAACCAAACTCTCGCTTTACCAGAGAATGATCAACCAACGTACCATTTCTATAGCCTGCTAAATCAAGGTAACTTGAAAAGGGCCACGACTTGAGATCCTTAACCAATCCTGCCCTAATCGGATTCTGGTGAATATAGGAAAGCAACCTAATCAAATAGGCTTGATCGTCAATAAGTTTTGCTTTTGTATGCTGTTGAAATAAACTACCATGTCTCCCCAATGCTTTGTTCAGAGCTTTGGTATAAGCACTCAACTGTATGCCGATATGCTGCTTAAGTTGGTCGATCTCCCGGGTTTCAACTTTAATCAAAAAGTGAAAATGAGTGGGCATCAAACAATAAGCAAAAACAGACAACAGGTCTTCAAATCGATTCCGAAAGTTATCTAAAAAATACAGGTAGTTATCAGTGTTCCGGAATAGCCGCTCGCAATTATTGGAACGATTGTAAAGATGGTAATAACAGCCTGTCTCTAAATCCATCAGTCGAAAATTAAATGGTCTTTTTTAGTAAGACCAATAGATTTAGTAATCCTTACAATCTTTCCCAGCACTGGTACGGTTCAACTAACAGTTGGGCCGTACCTTCGAATAGCCTACACATTGGGCTGTACCTTAGTAATAGCCTCTTCCATAAGGAGGCCACATCCAAGTGGACTCCATTCCTAGCAAGCACTGGTAGGGTCCAACTACACGTTGGGCCCTACCTTCGAAATAGCCCCTTCCATATAGAGGCCACTTTTAAGTGGTCTCCATCATTAGCTAGTATTCAACATAGCCCGGCTCGGCTTCCCCCTTCCGCAGCTTGTTGGCCCACCGGTGGGCCTGCCTGGTCGTTTCCGGTAGTTTATACTTGTTCAGTGATTTCATCACCGTATCATAAGTATCATCAAAAGACACTTTGTGGCCCGGAGATATATAGATCGGATTCACATTCGTACGGCTGCGCAGTACCATCCCAATACGCTCCTCTCCCTCCTTCAAATCAACATACTCCCCCTTTTCCAATCCCAGTTTGTCATGCGAACCCGTTAGAATATTCTTGGCACACCCAATGGTCGGCCAGTCCACTTCAATACCGAAATGAGTGGCAATTCCCATACGCCGGGGATGCGCTGTTCCATGCCCGTCCAGGATGAGCACATCCGGTTTTTGTTGCAACTGCCCCCATGCCTTTATCAATACCGGGATCTCCCGAAAGGCCAGCAGCCCGGGGATATAAGGAAAGGTTGTTTCATCTGTAACAAGTGAGCGAGCTACAGGACTAAGAGCCGGCAACTGCAATACCACTATAGCAGCATGCATCAGCTCAGAACCCCGATCAAAAGAGATATCAGCACCCGCAACGAATTGTGGTGCTGTTACCAATCCCTGTAACGAAATCTTCTCCTTTAGCTCCTGTTGAAGCTCCTTGGCCTCCGAAGCGGCCAACGTCTTATAATATTCCAATCGATTTGTTAGTGGCATTAGACCGTAAAAGTGTTATAAATTTTGTTTATTGAGGTTCATCTTAAAATAAGATCAACAACGTATTACCCATGGATAATAAGGAATTTCGAAAGAATGCTCATGAACTCGTCGACTGGATGGCCGACTATTTTGAGCAAGTGGAAGACTATCCCATTAAACCCGATCTGCAGCCCGGTGATATTTTAGCCCAACTACCTGATTCTGCTCCTGAACAGGGCGAACCTTTCGAAGCGATGTTCGAAGATTTTAAAAAAACAATTATGCCGGGGATGACCCACTGGGAAAGTCCCCACTTTATGGGCTATTTCCCGGCCAACAAAAGTTATCCTTCTGTGCTGGCAGAAATGCTTACCGCCACCCTGGGTGCCCAGTGTATGAGCTGGCTGACCTCGCCCGCAGCCACCGAGCTGGAAGAGCAGGTCATGGAATGGGTGCGTAAGCTGATCGGCCTGCCCGATCCTTTTACCGGTGTTATCGAGGGCACGGCCTCTACCTCTACCCTTTGCGCCCTGCTGATGGCCCGCGAACAGGTTACCGATTTTGAGGTCAACGAATCCGGTTTTTCAGGCGATCAAGACTATATTGTTTACTGCTCCTCGGAGACCCATTCATCCATTGAAAAGGATGTTAAAATTGCCGGCTTTGGTCGCAAAAACCTGCGCAAGATTCCGGTGGATGAAAACTACGCCATGGATCCCGCGGCCCTGGAAGAGGCGATACGTGAAGACCTGGAAGACGGTAATAAACCTACGGCAGTAGTAGCAACTATTGGCACCACCGGTTCTACCGCTATCGATCCGCTCAAAGAGATCGGCCCCCTCTGTTCTAAATATGAAATTTTTCTCCATGTAGATGCTGCCTATGCCGGCACGGCCCTTCTGCTTCCCGAAAAGCGCTGGATGAACAAAGGCATCGAACATGCGGATTCGTTTGTCTTTAATCCCCATAAATGGATGTTTACCAACTTTGACTGCTCGGCCTTTTACGTACAGGATGAAGCACTGCTGGTTCGTACCTTCGAAATATTGCCGGAATACCTAAAGACGCCCGAAGATGAGCGTGTGAAAAATTACCGTGACTGGGGTATTCCGCTTGGACGCCGATTCCGCGCCTTGAAACTGTGGTTTGTAATCCGCAGCTTTGGTATCAAAGGATTGCAGGATAAGATTCGCGGTCATATTTCCCTGGCCCAACAACTGACAGCAACAATTGAACAGCATGACGATTTTGAACTACTGGCTCCTGTGCCTTTGAATACGATCTGTTTCCGTTTCCATCCCAACCATATTGACGATGAAAAGAAGCTGGATGAACTCAACAGCAAACTGCTTAATAATATCCAGCAAGATGGCACGCTCTTTTTAACACATACCAAACTGGATGGGAAGTATACTGTTCGCATTGTTTTAGGGAATACAAACCTCGAAGAGCGACATGTAGATAAAGCCTGGAACGTTATTAAAGAAAAAGCTTTTGAACTGATTCAGTAGCACCTTTTTTCAATTTTATTGAACCTAATATTAAAAAGAAATTATTGACATGGATTTATCAAAAGTACAAGCATTAGTAACAGGCGGTAGCTCAGGAATTGGAAAAGCGACAGCCAAAGCCATTACCGAAGCGGGAGGCGATGTTGTTATCGCAGCCCGAAATAAAGCTCGCTTAAATGAAGCGGCCGAAGAGATCGGGGCCACCCCGTTACAGTGCGACGTCGGGGACGAAGAAGCCGTGGTCGATCTCATCGAAAAAACTATTAACGTATTAGACGGCTACAATGTCCTCATTAACAATGCGGGCTATGGTACCTTTTCAAAATTGGTGGACCTCTCGGCCTCCGACTTTGCAGAACAGCTCAGAACAAACACTATTGGCGCCATGGTTGTGGGTCGCGAATCAGCAAAATATTTCATCAATCAAGACTACGGAAATATTATCAACGTCTCTTCAACAGCCGGTAAAAAGGGATTTGAAGGCGGTACCGCTTATGTAGCAAGCAAATTTGCTCTCGGCGGCATGACCGAATGCTGGCGTTCGGAACTGCGTCCCCATAATATTCGGGTGATGCAGATCAACCCCAGCGAGGTACAAACGTCGTTCCCGGAAAATGCCGGTATGGAGGAACGAGCGTTTAATGAGACCAAACTTGTTGCTGATGATATTGCCCAAACCATCTGCAGCATGCTGTCACTGCCCGATCGTGGCTTTATCCCGGAAACCAGCGTCTGGGCAACAAATCCACAGTAGCCTATGGACACCCAAAATCTGCCGAATATCACATCCGAAAACCTCCAGCAAAAGCCGATCGAATGTGCCGAAACTATTCCATCGAGCTGGTATCATTCTGATGAGATATTGGAATTTGAAAAGGAGACCATTTTCTCGAACTGCTGGCAACTGGCTTGCCATACGTCAGAACTCCCCCAAGCCGGAGATATGCACACGCTGGAGGTGGCAGATAATCCCCTGTTACTGGTTCGGAATCAAGAGCAACAGATCAATGCCTTTTATAACGTCTGTAAACATCGGGGCGGGCCGGTGGCCGTCAAAAAGGGAACCACCTCGGTATTGCAGTGTCAATATCACGGGTGGACCTACCTGCTCGATGGCTCACTACGGGGCGTTCCCCACTTTCGTAAGGTTGAGCTCTTTGACAAAAAGGATTTTGGACTGCAACCGGTAAAGCTCGACCAATGGCAGGGACTGCAGTTCATATCCCTGGATGATGAAATTAAGCCCATAGGTCACTTTCTTGACGGCATTGCAGATACCATT
Source organism: Fodinibius halophilus (assembly GCF_011059105.1). Lineage (GTDB taxonomy): Bacteria > Bacteroidota > Rhodothermia > Balneolales > Balneolaceae > Fodinibius > Fodinibius halophilus. The sequence continues at coordinate 46,830 of NZ_JAALLS010000007.1, forward strand.
GCCCCTGTCGACTTATCAGAATTTCAGTTCGTTGAATCCCAATCCTATACCATCAACTGCAACTGGAAAGTTTATGTCGATAACTTCCTGGAAGGATACCACATTCCCATTGTCCACCCCGAACTGGCAAAACTACTCGACTATGGCGAATATAAAACCGACACTGCCGACTGGTATTCGCTACAACACAGTCCATTTAAGAATAAAGGAGATGATAATGTATACCAGACCTCCGATGGGCAAGCCTACTACTATTTCATCTTTCCCAACATCATGCTAAATATTCTGCCCGGTCGCCTGCAAACAAATGTCATACGTCCTATCACCCCTACCCAAACTGAAGTCATATTCAATTTCTACTACCTGGACCCGGATAATAAACAGCTTATCAAAGACGATATGGAGTACAGCCATAACATCCAGGTTGAAGATATCGAGATTTGCGAGTTGGTACAGAAGGGGCTCAAATCAAATGCCTACGATAAAGGGCGGTTTTCAGTACAGAGAGAAAAAGGAGTGTATCATTTTCAATCACTTTTAAAGCAAGAGTTCGCAAAAAGCATTCACTCCTGCTCGGGATAACACTCTTGGCAGGGACACATATCGCGCAGCGTATCCCATTGATACATCCCGTTGTTATGCCCGTCATTCCAAAATATTTTTATCGCGTGATTGCCAATCTGCTCAATATTTTCGATCTCAAAATGCTGGGTAGGCTCTACAAAGAACAACTCCATATCAAACGTATTCATATTGCCATGTCCTCCTCGACACATCACGCAGGGACAATTTTTCCGCAGCCCAAACAACGAGTACTCCGAATGATGGCCGTCCGACCAATCGATCTCCAAAATCTGCTCACTATTAGAAACTTCAATTCCTGTAGGTGTAATATCGTTATCCATAATCTTCTTTTGTTATATTAGGTGCAAAGGTAAAGCGATACCGCCATGGAATCCAATCATATTATTAATTTATCGATCGAACCTTATGTACCTACTTATAACAGTTTTAGGGGTGGGGATTATACTTTCTTTTGTGATGGGCTACAAACGTATCATATTACTTAGCCACCTCAATAAGCACCGAGTTGTTGCCGGCTTTGTATCTGCCCTGGCGCTGTTCAGCCTCCTTTCCACAGCACAGTGGTTACAGCTCATTAGTAAACAGCTTGCTATCCAAACTACCATGCTGCTCTACTGCCTCATTGCAGGTTTCTTCCTGGGCTTTGCCACAAAGATGCTGCAATTGCGCAAACAGGCAAAAAATGAGGAATACATTCATCGATCATTCTGGACCCAAACAGCCCCCTCCCTAATTGCCCTCGCCATAATATTATTTGGCCTCTCACGCACAGGTCTGCTTTGGTTGGGCCCCTACACCGGCATTGGCATTACATCCGGCCTCTCCCTTATCGGTTTTGGTTGCTGGGGCTTTACCATTAACGTCGTTCCCGAATTTCGCCGAAAGGGCATTCTCATTTTAGATCAATATGTTCCCTGGCCAAAAGTAGTGTCTCACAGCTGGGTATCAGAACAAGTGCTATGCATCGAATATTATAACACTGCTGATGAGCTTACCGACTTTACAACCTATATTCCCGTCGAAGACCGCTATACCATAGAACAGTTACTAACAAAAAAACTCAAAGAGCATCAGGAAGAACGCAAAAAAATGGTGACAGAGAATTAGCATCATGCTACCAACTTGCCATGTTGTACCATAATGCACTCATTCTCAACATACTTTAAGCCCGCATTCTCAGCCAATAACTTCGCCTCCGGAGAAGAGACCGAAAGCTGGGTCCAAATGAGTGGTTTTTGCCCTGATTGCTGCGACCAATCAATAACATCCTGAACCATTTCAGCCGTATATTCAGAATCTCTGAAAATATCCACCACATCTACAGCTTTGTCACTGGGTACCTCCTCCATCGAATCATAACACTTTTGACCCATGATCTCGTCATAGTTCGGGTTCACCGGAATAATGTCAATACCATTCTCTTTTAAATAGTTCGCAATATGATAGCTCGTCCGATATTTATTAGCCGAGCAACCAAGAATTACTACTGTGTTTATATTCTCGAGTTCCTTCTTAATATCAAGATTCATAGCAATGCTCTTTGAGTTTTAACTATTAGATCATTTATTAATTACGGGATTTGAATGATTTCAATTATCATTGGCAAACAAAGTAATAGTATATGAATATAATAAATGGTTTCTACAACTAAACAGTTCATTCGCAGACATAAGAAATATGCTCCACTGGTATTCTTTATCGGAGGATTTATTTGGGACAGCCTCACCTTGGGTCGTATTGACGGTTGGTACAGCAATACCATTTTAACAACCTACCTCATCAGCCTAACAGCTTGCTTGTACATCTTTAACCTGGCCGATGACAACCGTTGGGAAGGCACGTTCTTAGAATCCTACCAAGAGTATGTGCCCTTGGCAATACAGTTCTTTTTAGGGGGACTTACCAGTGCCTACGTTATTTTCTTTTTCCAAAGTGTCTCTTTCTCTAAGGCGATGGTATTCTTTTTAATCCTGGTAGTTCTTTTACTCTCAAATGAACTACTCAAACATCGCATATCGAACAAGTACCTGCAATTTGGCGCCTATTTCTTTGTCAACTTTACGTTTTTCACCTTTTTCACTCCCGTTATTCTCGGGGCCATGAATACCTTCCTTTTTATTATTTCAGGGCTAATAAGTCTTACCTCAACCTTATTTTTTATCCGGTATATTTATAAGACAAGCCCCTCCACAAGAAAAGAAATAACAGCTTGGAAAATCACCGCACTCATTATTTGTATCTATGCTGCTATCAACGGCTGCTATTATTTCAATTTAATTCCACCGGTTCCCCTTTCTCTGCAGAACGGTATGGTAGCATATAATGTGGAAAAGGATAACGGCACATTTCTTGTTTCTTACGAACAAACTGCCTTCTATGAAGTCTTTAAAACCTACGACCGAACCTTCAATTACGCTCCCGATGATTCTGTTTTTGTCTTTACTTCTATATTTGCACCCACAAATTTAAAGAAGTCGGTGGAACATGAATGGCGGTGGTATGCCCCCTCAAAAGAACAGTGGAATACGACCGATCGTATCACATATAACGTCTTAGGAGGCCGAGAAGGTGGTTTTAGAGGGTATACGTATAAAAGTAATATCTGGCCCGGCAAATGGCGCGTAAACGTAACTACCGGCGAGGGAATGGTTTTAGGCAAAATTGACTTTACTATAATAACAGACTCAACCTTTGACAAGAGCCAATTGAGACAACGTAAATTCAACTAGTTTTCGGGTCTCAATTCTCCTGAAAAAGCGTTATATTGACAGAAATTCATGACAATCAAAAACAAACCAAAGTATTTTGTCTAAAGTAAAAGACGGTGACACCGTAAAAGTGCACTACACAGGAACGTTAACGGAAGAAGGAACAGTTTTCGATAGTTCCGAAGATCGCGAACCATTAGAATTCACTCTGGGAGAAGGACAATTGATTCCCGGTTTTGAACAGGCTGTTATCGGCATGGAAGTTGGCGACGATACAACCGTAGAAATTGACTCTGAAGATGCCTACGGTCAGCGCCGTGAAGATCTGGAACTGGAAGTTTCAAAATCTGATCTTCCGGACAACATCGATCCACAAGTAGGTATGCAACTTCAAATGCAACAGCAGGAGAATGGCCAGGCTATCCCGGTTCAAATTACTGCCGTTGAAGATGAACTTGTTAAGCTTGATGCTAACCATCCATTAGCTGGTAAAGACTTAACTTTCGAAATTGAGCTTGTTGAAAAAGTGGACTAATTCCACTCAAGCTTATTACTGATTTTCAAAGCCTGAATTCGACTCGTTCGGATTCGGGCTTTTACTTTTTACGAACGACCGTAACCCCATCACGTACGGTAAGCATCAGCTGTTCTACCGATTTATCATCTCTGATCATCTTGCTGAGACGATCTATAGCTGTGGCTTTTTCACTCTCTCGGGCTATCACCTCTCCTCCCCACAAAACATTATCAATCACCAATAACCCACCCGCAGCTAATCGCGGTAATATCATCTCATAATAGTTGGGATAGTTAATTTTATCAGCATCCAGAAAAACAAAATCAAATGACCCGCTGATTGTGGGAATAGTATCCAGCGCCTTCCCCATCAACAACGATATCTTGTGACCATCTTTACTCTTTTCAAAAAAAGTGCGTGCAATATTTTCATAACGCTTATTGTATTCACAGGTGAACAGTTCACCATTATCGGGCAGTGCTTCGGCCATCGTCAAAGCTGAATAACCGGTAAAGGTACCGACCTCCAATACACGGCGCGCTCCAGATACCTTTATCAAAATCGCTAACAACCGACCAACCTGCCGACCGCTGAGCATATCAGTATGTTCCAAATCTTCCTCGGAAGCGCGAATGAGTTCCTGGATTATAGGCGAATCTTCACTCGTATGTTCAATGGCGTACCGTTCTACAGCCTGTAAATCCATAAATACAAAAACTATCTTATTTATAACTGGCAACTCTGATTAAGCCTAAAGATATTCAGGACAGAAATGCTCAACAAATATTTTACCATTGGATTTTATACCTGCAAAAGAGTCGCCGCTTTTTATCAAAGGATTTCGACTGTACACCTGGCTACTTTTTAAGCGCCGTTTTAAAAAGGTTTGGCTTAAGCAGGAATATCAGCCCTGTGCCAACTGTAAAACAGTCTACTATCTAAACCACCACTCTTGGTGGGATGGACTCATCCCCTTCTTACTTAATGAATTCCGGTTCCACCAGCAGGCCCGGGCCATTATGGAAGACAAACAGATGAGGCAATACTCTTTATTCCAAAAAATTGGAGCCTTTTCAATCAATAGAGACGACCCCAGAAAAGCGCTTCCATCCCTTCGGTATGCCGTACAATCATTTGAGCGAGAACAGGCAAGCCTCTTTATTTATCCCGAAGGGACCATCACCCCCGCGGGTAGCTCCATGAATTTTGAAGGAGGACTCTCCTGGCTGTACAAACGGCTGGCCGAAGTAGACTTTGTTCCCGTAGGCATCCATATGCATACCATCCGCCACGATAAACCGGAGCTCCATTTACACGTCGGTCGACCGGTGAGAATAAAAGAAAATACCTCCGGTGATGAACAAACCGACCAGTTTGAAAAAACATTGGACAACCTGCTTGAAGAGCTGCGCGCAACAGCTGGATTTGATGATTCAGAATTCGAACAGTTTGTATAATACTACCACGTCCACCGGTATAATCGCTTAGAACGTTGCACCCAATGCGGTTTTTCTTTTTTATATCGAATTCGCATATCCACAAAAGGCCAAAAAATACGACTATAAATACGGTTGGGATAAATATACTCGCAAATTCCCTGCTTTTTTTCTACAATTTCCTCATCCGCCAAACGTAAAAAAGCATCACTTTGATAGCGCTGATAAAAGGGACCATTATCCAATACCCTGCTATGCTGTACCTGCACCTCCCCTCGCTCCGACCGCAGCCCGACCTTTCGGGCAGCTTTGAGGCCAAACAGCGTCCATCCTTTATCGGCTAATGATACCTCATCAAAAGTTTCGATAACAGTACTATTGTCATCGCTAAGGAGCCACGCACAATGCCGTTCGCCTTCATGATGGTTCATTACATAGTATACCAAGGTCGCATAATCGAAATGGATACGCCCCCAATACCAATCAATAAACTCATTACACATTGGTTCGTTACCGTTATTATGATCGTGGTATCCCCTGCCCTCAAATACAATCTGCCGCTCTTCTTCTCCCGGCTCTGATATGTTTAGATTTGCTTTACAATGAGCCCGGGGCTGAACTAAATTCCACATATGTCCTTGTTCATCATCGGACCTCTCAGAAAATAAATCAGATTCTGAATATTGACTTTCAAACTTCACGGTACCGTCAAGCTGGTCACCGGAAGCCAACGTTTCAGCTAGCGTTATCTCATAAACAAGGGTATCCTCCTCTTGGTGAGATTCCATGTAGTGTGCCCCCATCTGAATATGAGGATGCTCTTCACTGAAGCTGCAGTCTGCTTCATCAAATTCCGTAAAACTATAATATATCGGTTTCCCCTCCTCATAGATAGAAATACTGATAGCCGGGTAAGCCGAAGGGAGCGGTTCTTTGCTATCACCAAGGGCCCTGTTATAACGGGTCGAAAAGGGATTTCCCTCATAAAAGATAATTACAAAACCATATTTTTCATCATGTGACAGTCCGTCAAAATACCACCACTCATACCCACCCGAACGCCGGGGGGTATGTCGTGCATCTTTGTTAAAATCCGATAATACATTCATAAAACTTGCTCATTAAATCAGATGAAACTATAGCTGCAACTCTTCGGGTTATAGCCTACCACACAGTTTGATCTTTTTCTCTACAATCCTACATTAAAGCAATGACCATACTGTTCTACATAGCGTTGGGATACCTGCTTGTTACAACTGGTATATTATATTTAAACAGGATCGATTTTTCCGTCCTGCCTCCTGTACCTCATCACTATTTTGACCAACAAGCTCCGAAGGTAAGCATCTGTATCCCGGCTCGCAATGAAGCAAACTCTATTGAGCGATGTGTGCGTTCCGCTGTTGACCAACAATATCCCAACTTCGAGGTTTTTGTACTCGATGACAACTCCACCGACGAAACTCCTATGATTCTTGAAAGACTTGCCCATGAGTTTCCCGAAACCCTTTCCATTATATCCGGCCAGCCTAAACCTGCCAACTGGCTGGGTAAATCATGGGCCTGTCAGCAGCTTGCTGATGAAACCATCGGAGATATCATTATCTTTATTGATGCCGACACCTGGATAGAGCCCGAAGCTACAACCAAAGTGGTCCGCGCAATGGGCCGCGACGTAGTTGATTTCATCACCTTATGGCCCAAACAAAAACTTGGTACCTTCTGGGAAAAAACTGTTATCCCCCTTGTATACTGGGGACTGCTAACCCACCTTCCCAGTCGCTATGTATACCGTCATCCTAAATGGCTACCTTCTTTTTTAAAGGATAAGCTGAATCCCGTCTTTGCTGCTGCCTGCGGTCAATTTATGGCCTTTAAAAGAGATACATATCACAATATCGGGGGGCATCGGTCTGTAAAAAACGAAGTAGTTGAAGACGTAGCACTTGCGAAAGAGATAAAACGAAACGGATATTCAATGAAAATGTATCATGGTGCATATACTGTTGGCTGTCGAATGTACCAATCGGCAGAGGAACTGTGGCAAGGGTTTCGAAAAAACTTCTTAGCAGGTTTTGGAAATAATATTTTCCTCTTTATTGGAATGGCGCTTCTGCAGTTTATAACCTTCATACTCCCCACCATAGCGCTCCCTTTTTTACTCTTCTTTGGAACGACAAAGCTAATAGTACTGTGTTTAATTATACTCTCACTCACCGTGTTACAGCGGTGGATCGTAGACCAATGGTTTAACTGGAATTATCTTTATGGCTTGCTCCATCCTTTAGCAGTGAGTTGGTTTCAGCTACTCGGTTTCCGGGTACTCTCAGATTACTTTGAAAATAGTTCGGCACAGTGGAAAGGGCGAGACCTATGACCGTCTGACCCAATAAAATTGACACAAGTTCCTGTTTATTTTTACCGTCAAAGTATCCATATTGAAGGCAGATGAAGAAAGCGATTGATAAATATCTACGCTATTTAAAAATCGAGCGAAATGCCTCGCCACATACCATCACTTCGTATAAAAACGACCTAACACAATTTCTCAACTTTTGTGGTGTTCATTTTGAGGCAGCCCCCGAACAATTATCTCCGGACCAAGTCGAACGAATTACCATTCGTCTCTGGCTGGGAGAACTCTCCGAACGGGGACTGGCAAAAAGTTCTATTGCTCGTAAAGTAGCAGCCATACGATCATTTTTTAAATACTGCTTTAAGCGTGGAATAGTACTACAAAATCCTGCCCACCTGTTGGTAGTGCCTAAAAAAGATACGCCACTGCCCAAAACAGCCAGTGCAGAAGATATTGACCGTATGATGGAACTGGCAGAAGGTGATACCCCACGATCTGCTCAAAATAGAGCATTACTGGAACTTCTTTATGGAACGGGACTCCGCCTCAGCGAGTTGGTAAACCTTGATATCAAAGATATCAATATGAAATTAAACCAGCTTAAAGTACTGGGTAAGGGAGCTAAACAGCGAATTGTACCTTTTGGTAAGCAGGCCAAAAAATGGCTTGTAAAGCATCTCAATACAAAAGATGAACTCTATGGAGAACGTACCGATGGAGATGCACGCCGGGCCGTATTCATTGCAGCAAGCGGACAACGAATGTATGACCGGGCTGTACAACGCATTGTTAAGGATTTTTTACAGCGGGCCAGTGAAGTAACGCAAAAGAGCCCGCATGTGCTGCGCCACAGTTTTGCTACACATCTGCTCGATCAAGGAGCAGATATCAGAGTGATAAAAGAACTGTTGGGCCACGCCAATTTAGCAGCAACACAAGTTTACACACATACTTCAGTTGAAAGACTGAAGAACGTATATAAACAAGCTCATCCACGAGCTGAAAATCAAAGTTAATTTAGGAGGTTTTTATGAAAACAACATTCACAGCCAGACATTTTGATCCGAGTTCTGACCTGCATACTTATGCAGAAGATTCCGTACAAAAACTGGATCAGTTTTATGACCGTATCCTAACCTGTGATATCATCCTGGAGCCGGTTCCGGATGATGATAATCCCCAGCAGGCTGAGCTGAATGTTAAAGTGCCTCAGAAGCTGTTGAACGCTAAAGAACAGGCACCATCTTATGAGCAGGCCATTAATATGGTCATCGACAATATTTCTCGCCAGCTTAAAAAGTACAAACAAAAAACTTTACACCAACGATAATTAATTATGCCTTTCGGTGATAACGAAACTATTCCTAAAACTGAAAAGATAAGCGTATCATACCTTATCGAACGGCTTAGTGAGCGGGTTCAGGTAACACTGAATACCATTATTGCCGAAAGTGATACTGACCAACGTTTTGTGACCGAGGCGGAACTCCACCGTCCCGGTCTGGCGTTGGCCGGATATGTTAAACTATTTACCCATCAACGTATACAGGTTATCGGGAACACAGAAAACCGGTACATCCATAACCTCTCTAAGGAGGAACAAATAGAAGCATTTCGTAACCTGACGCAGTTTAAAATTCCTGTTCTATTTCTTACCCACGGCAATACCTTGCCCAACTACCTTATAGAGATTGCTAAAGAAGCGAATATTCCCATTTACGGCACGCCTGTAGAAACCACGCGCTTTATGCATCTTGTCAGGGATTTTCTGGAAGACCAATTTGCCCTGCAGACAATGGTACACGGTTCAATGGTAGATGTATATGGAATTGGAATTCTTATTGCCGGAAAGTCAGGTATCGGGAAAAGTGAAGTCGCTCTTGACCTGGTCGAACGCGGACACCGCCTGGTGGCAGATGATGTGGTCATTCTTACAAAAAAGAATAACGTACTCATGACCTCAGCTACCGAAATGAATAAGCATTTTATCGAAATTCGAGGACTGGGTATTATAGACATAATGTCGATGTTTGGTGTCCGGGCCATTCGTTATCAAAAACGTCTGGAAGTCGTACTCGAACTTTCACTTTGGGATGAATCAAAAGATATTGAACGAACGGGCTTAAACAGGGATACCGTATCTATTATGGGGGTCGAAATCCCTATGATAAACTTACCTATTACTCCCGGAAAAAATATTACAGTCATTGCCGAGGTTATTGCCATGAATTACTTATTGCGACACTATGGATATGACGCGGCTGAAGCTTTTCAGGATAAAGTTAAAACCCATATTGCCGAAAAAGATCACCCCGGAGCAATGCCCAAACGGGCAATCGAGTACTTTGAAGGCGATATTGAATAGTTTCTACCTCAGTTTTCGAAAATTTAGAATATTTACGTACTTTTTAGCTGTTTTGTAACAAATGGCTCGTACTGTTCTCTTGTATGTAAATCGGGATCAGTTTGAATAAAAATATCATATATGGCTCTCAACAATTATTACTACTACGACGAACAAAACTGTGACTTTGTTCCCGTCGAGTACAATAGTTTAGAACGTATTGTTTACACGGCTTGCGTTTGGATACTTTGTGGGGTGGTGCTGGCAGGAATTGGAATCTCTATCCTCTCCTTTTCTGTAGGTACACCAGCAGAAATTGCGCTAAAAGCTGAAAATCAGGAATTAATCAATCAGCTGCAGAAAACAAAAAGCACGATCAAAAATCTTGACCAAGAGGTCGACCAACTTGCCAAAGCTGATAACGAGATGTATCGATCAGTGTTGGGAATGGATAAAATATCCTACGACGAACGACAAGCCGGTGCAGGTGGTGCTGATGTCTATTCTGAATTTGATGTTTATAGCCAAAAGACGTCTGAAATTCTAAAATGGACCGCTGAAAACCTGGAAAGCCTGGAGCGCAGCATTAATATCCAAAAGCTCAGCTTTAAAGAGATCAAACAGTATTACAATAAAAACCAGAAAAAGCTCAAACATATGCCGGCCATTAAGCCCACTAAAGGTATTGTATTGAGTGGCTTTGGTATGCGTATGCACCCAATACTGGGATATCGTACTCCCCATGAGGGACTTGATTTCAGAGCTAATATTGGTACCGAAATTGTCGCTACCGGTGACGGTACGGTAAAGTATGCCGGACTCAAAGGTACATACGGCCGATTAATCATTATTGATCATAGTTACGGTTATGAAAGCTACTATGCCCATCTCTCCTCTTTTGCAAAAGGAATTGAACCTGGCAGTAAAGTAAAAAGAGGTGATTTGATTGGATTTTCCGGCGAAACAGGACGGGTTGAAGGGCCACACCTTCATTATGAAGTCCATAAAAAAGACGGCCCCGTTGACCCGCTCAGCTATATCTTTGCAGATACCACTCCAGAAGAATATATGATGTATAAAGATATTGTCGAGAATAATCACAAGTCAATGGACTAAGGGCTTATTGAAAAACTGATATTTAAAAAGGCTGCTCTAAAAGGCAGCCTTTTTTATTTTTGGATGATTCTGTTTTAAGTATCAAATTTGCTACCTATGCAACGAATACCCTTTTAACAAAAAGCTACCCACCATGCGATCTTACACTAAAACTGTTCTGCTATTATCCATATTTATCTTGGGTTTAATGATCTCGGCAAACGCTCAAGAAGAGTCAGAAATAGTTGATGTCAGCTCTTATCAGGATGAAGCCCAAAAAATTATTGACGCTGCACTCGCTGATGAGGAAGCCTTTCAAAAACTCACCTATTTTGTTGATAAATACGGGCATCGCCTGAGTGGATCGGAAACCCTTGAAAATTCTATCGACTGGATTCTCAAAGAGATGCAGGAGCAACCTTTTGACAACGTCACTTCACAAAAAGTGATGGTTCCCCACTGGGTGCGCGACGAAGAGTCAGCTACCCTTGTTTCGCCATACAAAAGAGACTTGCCCATGCTGGGACTCGGTGGTAGTGTTGGAACTCTGGAAAACGGCGTTGAGGCGGAAGTATTGGTGGTAGAAAACTTTAAGGATCTCAAAAAGAAGGCAGAACAAGCTAAAGGTAAAATCATCGTCTACAATGTTCCTTTCACCAGCTATGGCGAAACGGTACAATATCGATATCGCGGTGCAGTAGAAGCAGCAAAAGTCGGTGCTGTTGCAAGTCTTATCCGTTCGGTAACGCCCTTTTCAATGCAAACACCTCACACCGGTAATTCAGCCTATGAAGAGGGGATCAAAAAAATACCTCAAGCTGCTATTACTGTAGAGCATGCTAAACTTCTCCATCGCCTGCAAAAAATGGGCAAATCTATTAAAATACACCTCTCAATGGATGCCAAAATACTACCGGATGCCCCCTCCCGAAATATTATTGCTGAAATAAAAGGATCAGAAAAACCCGAAGAGATTGTGGTACTGGGTGGTCATATCGATGCATGGGATGTAGGACAAGGAGCCATGGACGATGCCGGAGGATGTTTTGCCGCCTGGGAAGCCGTAATGCTGATGAAAGAACTTGGTCTCAAACCCAAACGAACCATTCGGGTAGTGATGTGGACCAACGAAGAAAATGGACTGCGCGGCGCAACAGCTTATCGGGATATGGTAAAAGAAAATGGCAACCTAAAAAATCATGTTTTAGCCATTGAATCTGACGGCGGGGTCTTTGAACCACGAGGCTTTGGTTTTGGCGGCACGGATAAAGGCTATGAGATCGTTTCTAAGATTGGAACGTTGCTAGTACCCATTGGTGCTGATACCGTAAACCGTGGTGGCGGAGGGGCCGATATAGGCCCAATCATGCGCGAAGGAGTACCGGGCATGGGACTTCTTGTTGATCACTCCCGCTATTTCTGGTACCACCACACCGCCGCAGACACTATCGACAAACTGGATGAGGAAGAATATCAAAAATGTATAGCCACGATGGCAATCATGGCATACGTAGCAGCCGACCTGCCCCAACGTATCCCATTCGGAAATTAAATAAACGGTACTTTTGAAATGGAAACTATGAAAGTAGTTAGTAAAGAAGTTTCTGAACACTATAACTGGGGAGACCATTGTGATGGATGGCATTTACTCAAAAATCCTCAGCTCAGTATCATTCAAGAACAGATGCCTCCCGATACGAAAGAAGTAAAACATTATCACGTTGAATCTGAACAATTTTTCTTTGTACTCTCTGGTAAAATTGCCATCGAAATAAACGACAAAGTACATACACTCAACACAGAAGTAGGAATGCATATTCCTGCACAACAAGCCCATTAGGTTAAGAATATCTTTGATAAAGCCACAGAGTCTTTAGTAGTATCAATGCCTCCGAGCCACAGTGATCGTATATCTGTATCTTAGATTAGCTGAAGCACTCTGGAGGTTTTCATTTACTTATATTGGTTGCTGGGATGCCAAAGCTTAGAGAATACGGGTGATTAAAGGTGCATTAATTTCAGGAAGTGCAAATTCCTTCTGGCCTTGCCTATGTTAGCTAACTGCCGTTAATCTGATTTGATACTCCTCATCATTGGTATTTCTCGGAGTGACAAAGTGGGAAATAGAGATCAGAGACTCTGGATTTGAGTAGTGAAAAATGAGATTGTGGGGGCATATTGAGGGGAATTACCAGGAAGTAAATTAAATTATCCAGCCTCCAGCAGGATGCAGGTGGCAAAGTTGTTGGTCTTGAAAATTCAACACGCAGCATTCGAGATAGCGTTGTTTTGCTGCGTAACCACTCAATCACTAAAAAGGTTTCTTCTATTTCCCTCGCTCTTCAAAAAAGCGTTCTTCCAGTTTTTTAGGCGCTCGCACCGACTTTCGCACCCAATCTAACTGAAGTTCCAGCTTTTCCTCTTCAGTTAACGACCAGTTTTGATCTCCTTTGCGAAGTCGGGTAGTAACATCATATAAACAGAGTGCTGCTCCTACCGAAATATTGAAACTCTCGCTAAATCCGTGCATGGGAATTTTAGCATATCCGTCTGCCTCTTCCATAGCATAATCAGAAAGACCGGTAAGTTCTGCTCCAAAGACAAGTGCAGTAGGTTTGTCAAGTGGCACCTCATCGATGGTGACATCATCATGATGAGGCGTTGTGGCAATAACCTGGTACCCCTGCTCTCTTAGCGACTGAAAACAACGTTCGGTATTATTTTGTCCTTCTTTACTGTACTGGTGATAAGAGATCCACTTATCCGCACCAATGGTTACGCCCTTATTAGGATCGAACTCATTCTTATTTTCAATAATATGCACATCCTGAATTCCAAAACCATCGCAACTACGCAATACTGCGCTGGCATTATGAGGCTGATAAATATCTTCCAGAACAACAGTGAGATAACGAGTACGAGAACTCAGTACCTCATTTATTTTTGTCCACCGATCTTCGGTGATAAACTCTTTAAGATAGTTAAGTAATTGTAATTTAAGTGACTTATCCATAAAATTATAAATACAAATGTTTTAGTCCTAAAGATGTGGTATACTACTTTATTGGTAGTTGTCTCATCTTTTAAATCAAAAAGGAGGTCTTATGCTTGTCAGTGATATCTTAAAAAATAAGGGTAGAGAAGTTTATTCCATAGATCCCAATCAAACAGTATATGAAGCTATTGCCACTATGGATGAGCTTGATATAGGAGCATTAGTTGTATTAGACGGTGATTCATTAGATGGAATATTGAGTGAACGTGACTACAGGAGCAAAGTCATTTTAAAAGGCAGAAGTTCCAAAAGCACAAAAGTGCACGAAATCATGACCTCGGATGTCTATTATGTGACTCCTTCCGACTCTGTACAACGGTGTATGGGAATCATGACCGAAGAGAAAATACGTCACCTGCCGGTAATGGAACAAGATACGGTTGCCGGTGTAATCTCAATTGGGGACCTTGTTAAGAGTATAATCTCTAAACAGAAAAGTGAAATCAGCAATTTGAGACATTATATACAGGGACAAGGCTCCTACCCGGGATAAGCTGCCCTAACTAGTTCTCGCAACGGATTATAAATCCTTTTTTACGGACGGTATCAATATACTCATTTTCGGAATGGTTACGGATCTTCTTTCGCAGGTAACTGATATACACATTAATGTAATTGGTCTGGGTATCGAAATGGATATCCCATACATTTTCTGCGATCTCTTCCTGGGTAACGATTTTATTCTTCTTTTTTAGCAGGTAGACCAGCAGGTTATATTCGTTATTTGTAAGATCAACTTTTGTACCATTAACGTGAAAGGTACGTTCCAGCATATTTACCTTGAGCTCGCCACATTCTAAGATGCGATCACCGTTAGATTCTGTGCTTCGACGACTAATAGCTTCGATACGCGCCATAAGCTCTTCGGTATCAAAAGGCTTGGTAATATAGTCATCAGCTCCTACGCGCAGGCACTTAATTTTTACATCCGTCTCCTGTTCGGCAGACAATATTAGTACGGGGGTAGTAATTTGGTTATCCCGCATACTTTTACAAAGATCAAAGCCATCACCGTCAGGCAGACCTAAATCCAATATAATAATGTCATATGAATCTTCTGATGCATGCTTTTCACCATTAGCAGCGGTTTCTGCGACATCAACTGTATGTTCATTTTTCTCCAGTACTGCTTTCACCAGCGCACGAACTGAAGGATCGTCCTCGATAACTAATACATTCATAGTAAGAGTATCTTCCTTCCCTGATTTAATCCCGTTGTTAGAATTAACTGATTATAACTAACTAAGTATAAATATGCTAAGTTTTAGACTATAATTTTTAAATATACTTCTGATAACCTAAATCGAGCATCCATTCTTTTATTTCTTGTAAAAATAAACTACTCAAAGCATGTGACTCTTCCAACTCCTTAAATGTTACATTAGCACCCCATTCGGAAAGCTGACTACAACACTTTTTCTGAGGGGCACTTTTAACACTCCCATCTTTTGTACCATGCAATGCCAACACATTCATATGGTCAAAGTGATGCTTCTTATCCTCAAATAGTTCTGTCTTAATCCGTGCCCCTACAATAATCAAATCTTGAATATTTTTCCACCTTGAAAGCCCAAAATACCCGGCCAGATATCCTCCCATGGAGTATCCCAATACCGTAACATGGCTCGGAGATAATTGATCGCTAACTTTTTCAATATGATCTTGTACAAACTCAGAGGCAGCCTCCAGGGAACGGACAAACTGGTCCTGATTACCATCATACAGATACCAGGCTCTCCCCCACTCTTCTACGGCTTTCTTTCGACTTCGATCATAAATGGGATAAGGAGCCTGAACAAATAAGTGATAAGCTTCAATATCCAAAAGCTCCTCAACTAATCCCTGAAACATCTGTATATTTTGTTTAAACCCGTGCAAATATACAATCAGAGGCTTCTCATCCGATTTTCCTGTCTCTATTAATTTATAGGGTACGTCTATTTGAAAAGTAGATTTCCCCGAACTCAAAATCTCTGGCATAGCACTAATTTATATCTATAAATTCGTTGATATCTCCGTAATCTCCCATAATAACCAGCCAATATTTTTTGTGTATTGTTATTAATGGGTTACGCACTCCGAGTATTTGATTTTCTTGCTGATGCACCCTTAAATGGGACCTCATTTTCTTAATTCTGCTTAATCCTCAACAACTTTACATTATAACGCTGTTGTATTTTGAAGATCGTTGAGTGTATTACCATCCATAGCTTCCGGTGCTTGGATCCCATAAATAGCAATATCTTTACTGAGCTCAAAGGAATTATTCACTGACCAGATGGATACGCTGTACTGCCATCTGTGCTTTCTCATCTTTCCTTTTAGGGAAAAATAATTTCATCAAGTAAAATGGACTCTCACCTCTCCTGCGATAACCGAGCTTAAAGAGATTCCTTTCGGACCAATATTAGCGATCCAAAGGCTTCTATAATGCCGGGGATAACACTATCAATAGTAAAAACAGCCTAATCGGTTGCAAAAAAAGTCGATATCAGCAAACATGATAACCTCTACCACCTCACTTTTAATAACCTTTAGTTTTACAAGGATATATATGGCTCTATTAAAGAGCTTCATCAAATAAAAAATGAATACCTAAAAAGAATAAAATTCAATCAATTTTCTATTGGGATTTACGATTCATCCCTATTAGTTTTGGACAAATTGAATTGCAGATTGAAGAAAACTGACATTTATGGCTGATGTAAGAACCGATTGGAGTAAAGAAGAAATTTCTGAGATTTACCACACCCCACTGATGGAACTTGTCTATCGCGCCGCAACGGTACATCGAGAACATCAGGAGACAGGAGAAGTACAAGTATGCACCCTGCTCTCTATAAAAACGGGCGGTTGCCCCGAAGACTGCGCCTATTGTCCACAGTCGGCTCACCACGACACTGATGTAGAAGCTGAAAAGATGCTGGACAGTGCGGATATCCTTTCGGCCGCAAAACGAGCAAAAGAAGCAGGCAGTACACGATTCTGTATGGGAGCTGCCTGGCGATGTGGACGTGAAACCAAAGATTTTGATCAAGTACTCGAAATGGTGAGCGAGATTACTGATATGGACATGGAAGTATGCTGTACCCTGGGTATGCTTTCGGATGAACAAGCAGCCAAGCTCAAAGAAGCCGGTCTTTATGCTTACAACCATAACCTTGACAGCAGCGAGGACTTTTATAATCGTATTATCTCAACTCGTAAATATCAGGATCGACTGGATACCATAGAGACAGTTCGGGAAAATGATATCAGTGTTTGCTCCGGGGGTATCATTGGAATGGGCGAAACGGATGAAGACCGCATAGAGCTTATTCACAATCTTTCTACGATGCCCGAACATCCGGAATCGGTTCCCGTTAATGCACTTATTGCTGTGGAAGGAACACCCCTTGAAGACCAGCCGAAAGTGCCTTGGTACGATATGGCCCGCATGATTGCTACAGCACGCATTACAATGCCCGATTCTATGGTACGCCTGTCAGCAGGCCGTGTAGATATGAGTATGGAGGAACAGGCTCTCTGCTTTATGGCCGGTGCCAATTCAATATTTACAGGAGAAAAACTGCTTACTACGGATAACAACGAGCTGGAAGAGGACAAAAAGATGTTTGATATCCTCGGCTTACAGCCGCGAGAAGCTTTTAAAGAGGCCAAGGAGAAACATATGCCCGAAAAAGTTGAAGCAGCTGAATAAATATTCTCTAGCTTTACTTAAAAAAGCTGCGGGGCTCTGCCCGGCAGCTTTTTTTATTTTAGAATAACTTACTGTATCCCCTCTTTGGTCATCTTCAGCTTATAAACAGCATTGGGAGCGGTCATAAACAATGTTTTATTCTCTGCCCCACCCCAAGCTAGGTTTGTAATTCGCGGGCTTTCCAGTTGTTGCAGTAATTCTCCGCTGGGTGAAAAAATCCATAACCCGCCGGGCCCTGTTGAATATAAGTTTCCATCCTTATCAACTTTCATCCCATCAGCAGCACCGTCTCCTTCGCTTTCCATGGTAGCAAATACCTCTCCACTGCCAACAGTGCCATCTTTTTTTACCTTAAATACCCGGATATGATTGTGCTTGCTGTCATTCACGTACAGCTTCTCTTCATCCGGTGAAAATACGATGCCGTTGGGGAGAGCAAAATCATCCACCAACAACTGTAGCCCGTTCTTCTTGGAATAGCGATATACTCCCTGGAAGGCAAGTTCTTTATCTTCATCAGAGACTCCAAAAGAAGGATCGGTAAAATAGATAGATCCATCAGACTTAACCACCAGATCATTAGGACTATTTAATCGCTTTCCCTTGTAGTTATCAATAACGACAGTAATTTCTCCACGCTCATTTTCTCTAGCAATAGCCCCATCATGCTGGGCCAATAACAGGTGCCCCTGGTTATCAAAAGTAAGCCCGTTGGCATGTCCACTGGGTTTTAGATACGTCGATGCTCCCTTTTCAGCTGACCATTTATATACTGTATTCGCCGGAATGTCGCTGAAGAGAAGATAACCAGAACTGTGCCACAGAGGACCCTCAGTAAATTCATAATTCGAGGTTATTTGTTGAGGCTCGACGTTCTCTTTTACTAGTTGCTGCCCTATTGATAAAGTTGAAAAAACAAATAAAAAGCTTATAACAAATACTAACCTGATAATATATTGATACATCATATCCCCTAATTAACTGTTAACTGACAATACTATTCAACATTATTGTAAATAAAACACAAACAAGAAAATCGCTTTTTATTTCAGCGAACTTCTTTAAGCTCAAAAACAGTTAATAAAGCCGGAAACAAATCATCTTATTTGTTTTGTAATTATGAATGGTTAGTGTAAATTTTCACGCTTTTATTAACTAGAAAGACTGACCGAATGAAATACCTGATTCTACTTTTAGTATGCGTTGCCGTTTCTTGCCAATCTAATGACCAAAGACTGGAAGAAGGACGTTGGATAGGGAGCCTAAGCCCTATGAGTCATCCTGATATGGAAAACCCGGTGGCCTATGCCGTTTCATATAATGAAAACGATGAGCTTGAAATAATCCTTATTGGCCCCAGCGGCGACCCTATACAAACACGCAAACCCGAGTTAAAGGCCGATACGCTCACGTTCTCTTTTAAAGAACCGGAAGAACAGGTCTTTTTGAACTGCAAGCTGGTTCGCGAACAATCCGCATTCTCAGGAAAGTGCACCGATATGGAAGGCAAATGGGCCCAATTTACAATGAATCCTCCTCAATAATCTTATTGGGGGATATCTGAGTAATACGTAGCATCTGTTATCTCAAGCAGATACCAAGTAAACTCTCCATCATCTAGCTGCCATGTTACACTGGCTTTAGTCGGAATCTTCATACCATCAAAAACCCGGTAAGAAGAAGGCTCAATATCGATAAGCCATGTTTCTAATGTGGCGCCCTCTTTCCGACTATAGTAACGTTCCGCTTCAAACTGTACAGGCATACCCTCTTTGTTAAATTCAAATATCCCCGAAGTGATAATGCCTTCATTTTCTATTGTTGCACGAGCTTTACGTTCTTCTATTTGTTCCCATTCTATATATTCTTTAGTGGCAGCCCTGGGGTACCAAACTATTTCTGCTAAATATCGCACTAACGTAGCCTGATCAATTTTCGCCCCCTTGGCATTAGCCACCGGAAATAGCGAGAGTAATTTTATGAGCATATGCCCTTTTCCATCTTTGTATTTATCACGTCCGGCTAAGTGGATATATGATGCCATCTGTACATCTGCAATCCATAAAAACTCCGGTGAATCCACATTTACATATTGATCAGCCTCAACTAACATCCAACTGCCCTCAGGAGTAGTTTTCAACCTTCCCTTTTGGTTTAGCTTTACGGCTTCCTGATTGTTGATATCACTTTGGTTTAACCATTTTTGAACAACCGGAGGCAGGTCATCTATTTTTTTACCATCTCCTTCTGTTTGCTCACTGGCTACACCATTCCAAAACTGGTCCAGTTCTCTATCTACCATCGCATTAAAGCTCCAGTGACCATACCCCAATATGCCTCCTGCCATTATGATTACATTAGCTACTGTACCAAATTTTGCATCTTCCCAGTATGTTACAATAAGTGCCTGTGAAACAATCACAGCAACTGCCGCAATTATCCACCACCAGTCTATCTGAAATAGATAAAGAAATACTGAAGCAATAAATAACAGAAAAGCTCCAAGCCAAATCAGACCCGAGGTCCTGGAAATAGGAAGTACAAGCTGATCAATTGATGCCAGGTTATATGCTTTAAGAAATCCCATTAAATGGATAAATCCATGCAACAGGACAATAACACTCCACCCCACTTTTATCATATCCAATAACTTAATTTTAGATGCCGACTTTGCTTTTATTCGTACAAGCTTTCTAGCAATACTTTACCCAGTTTATCAATCTTACTGCTTGCCTTGTGGCCAGCAGAAATATTCGATAGCACAATAACTCCTTTTCGATCATTGATATCCAGTGTCATTGACGAGCGATAACCGCCCGTTCCACCATTGTGCCAATGCCATCGATCTCCGGAATCTCTTTTAAGTATAAACCAACCCAATCCTATATCCATACCATCATTGATGGTAAACGTTTTTTGATGCATCTTTTGGAAAATGCTGTCCTGCCCACTAACATTAGCTATCCCAAATTTGGATAAATCTTCAGCCGTTGAAAGAATGGCTCCTGCTCCCTTTAAAGCAGCCAAATCCCAATTGGATGTAACGCTACCTCTCTTGGACAATCCCGCAATTAATTGCTCTTTAACATTTTTTCGTATTGTCGTTGTGCGGGTCATTTCCAGTGGAGAAACGATATAGTGCTGTAGCATCTCTTCATATCTCTTGTCATCTGCTATACCCAGTACATAACCCAATATTCCCGCTCCTAAGTTGGAATATTGATGTTCAACGCCAGGTAGCGTATCCAGCTTCATTTCTGTACTCATATATTCTCGCAACTTTGACACATCATAATCTTTGTAGGGATTATCCATATGCCAGATCGACTCCCAGAAAAATCCTGACGGCAAACGAGGAACTCCTGAAGTGTGATTAGACAGCTGCTTAAAAGTTATATCCTCTTCAGTATTTATATCGAAATCCAGATAATGCTGAATCGGATCATTAATTTCAATCTTCCCTTCATTAGCCAGATGAACCATTAAAGCAGAAGTGAAGACTTTGGTTAAGGATCCTATTTCGAAAACACGGTCTCTGTTTTCTATCGTTTTGAGGGTATCTTGCTTTCTTAGCGCCCCATAGAATGTTGCTGTGCTGTCATTAATAATTGCAATAGCCAACTGTGTATTATTGGGATAATATTTCAGGACAGATGCAATGGAATCTTTTTGTTCAGGGCTAACTTTGTTGTCAGTTACTAACTTATTAATTGCTAGTTCTGGCTCACTAATACTACTGCAAGCCAAAACGATGAACACCATCCCACAAGCCACTAATAATCTCTTCATCATTCTCTTAACCGAATGGATTTTAAAATACTGTTTTTTAAATCATTGGCGTACGATACTGTTAATTTAGATAAACAGCTAACTATTTTGAAACAATTAATTTACTCGTGGAATGATGATTTTGAACTAAGGTTAATATTTAAATATCAGAATTAATATTCGGTCGAACTAAATAAATTTTAAATGTTTAGAATAAATTTTCTGTTAGATTATTTAATTATTCTGATAAAACATCATCACCGATACCATGAATAAATCAAAGTCCATTATTGGCCTCATCACCTGGATCATCATCTGCAGTACCGCGGGAATTATTGGGGCACAGTTTGATCCGGGTACGTGGTACGAACTTCTACAGAAGCCCACATGGACCCCTCCAAATTGGGCTTTCCCAGTTGTTTGGCCTATCCTTTATGTAATGATGGGAACTGCTGCATGGATTCTATGGAAAATGGAAACCATATCTATCAGGGATTATGCTTTTACCTGGTTCTTTCTACAGTTGGTGCTAAATGCACTCTGGTCATGGTTATTTTTTGGGATGAACCTTATTGGTACAGCTTTAGCAGAAATTTTCTTACTATGGATAGCTATCATCTTTACGGTACTCCTTTTTTGGAGACACAAACAGATTGCCGGGCTGTTACTGCTTCCCTATTTATTGTGGGTGAGTTATGCTTCGGCACTTAACTTTGCGATCTGGCAGCTCAATTAAAAATTAATACCAACAACCATTTATCTGAGAAGTGACTCATCACTACGACTATATTATTGCCGGAGCAGGTGCCGCTGGACTCAGTTTAGCCTGGCATTTATTACGGTCCCCTCTTCGGGATAAAAAGATACTTATAGTCGATTCTGACCTGGAACCCAAAAATGAAAAGACGTGGTGTTTTTGGGATTCAAATACGCCTCCTTTTGAGGATACTATTTACAAAACATGGAACCAGGTTGAGCTCAGTGTTTTTGGTGACCATGTTGTACGATCTCTCAATGAGTATCCATACTACTGTCTGCGTAGTATCGACTTTAAAATGAAAGTTTTCGATGCCATAAAATCGGCAAAGCATATCACCTTATTGGAATCAGAGATTGAAGAACTCCATACTACTTCAGGCAATGCCACTCTGGAGACAGCTGAGCACTCATATACTGCCGAGTACATTTTTCAAAGCTGCTTTACTCCTCAAGAGCACCAGCAATCTACTCCACGTTACCCCCTGCTACAACACTTTTTGGGATGGGAAATTGAAAGCCAAAAGGCAATTTTTGATGCGTCCACGTTTACCCTCATGGATTTTGATGACACCATTTCAGATGAACTGGCATTTATGTACCTGTTGCCCTGGACTTCCCGCACCGGCCTCATAGAATACACTGTTTTTTCGGATCAGCTGCTGGAAAAAGAAGCCTATGAAGAGAAAATATCCCTTTATCTCAACAACAGGTTTGGATTACAGTCCATCAACTACAACATCCGACGACGAGAGTTTGGTAAAATCCCGATGCAGGACCGGCCGTACATGCCATGGTACAAACCCCATATTCTCAATATCGGTACTGTTGGCGGGCGGACAAAGCCTTCCACCGGCTATACCTTCAAGCGCATTCAGCAGCAAGTAAAAAATATTGTTGACGACCTTTTATCAGAAGGGCAACCTACCGGCCATCCGCCATCCCTAAAACGGTACCGCGCATATGATCTTTGGTTATTACAAATCATTCATGACCACCCCAAAGAGGCCCGAAGAGTATTTAGTCATCTCTTTAAAAATAATACCATAGATGAGGTATTTCGATTCCTTGGTGAGGAAACAACATTACTGCAAGATCTTAAAATCATGAATAGCGTACCCTACCTGCCCTTTCTGCGAGCTATTTGGGAAACTCGGAATCGACTTCTAAAGATATAGTCAATCCTCCGGTTCCAGCTGGGCTTTTTTATAATCGGGATGATCGCCAAATAAGTACCCATACGGCTTAAGTCCATCAACCTGGTCAAAAATACATTTTAAAATACCCAGGAAAGGGACAAATAAAATCATCCCGGCAATACCCCAGAGTTGTCCGCCAATAATAAGAGCAACCAATGCCATAAAAGGGTTAATACTTACGCTGGACCCAATAATATTTGGAGTAATAAAGTTACCTTCTAAAAATTGTACTGCTGCAAAGACCCCCATCACAGCCAGTGGATTCAACAGGGAATCAGTAAATAGAAGAGCAAAAAGGATAGCCGGCAAGCTGCCGATAATGATTCCTATATAGGGAATAATAGCCAATACAGCCGCAAATACCGCAAAAAAGAGCACATGATCCAGCCCCACTATCCAAAGCCCAATAGCATTTAAAACGGCAAGGATACTGATCACCATAATCATACCCACTACATAACTTTGAGTCACATGCTGTATGCCATCGAGCACCGAATCGATCTCATCATTTTTGCCTTCAACAGCTTTATGCAAAAAGGTGCGATACATTTTTTTATAGTACATCATAAAGAATACAAAAAAAGGCAGCAATCCTATCGTCGTAAATACACTGGTCGTAGCTCCCAGTGCAGTGCTAATATACTGCCCGCTTTTATCTACTAAGGTCTCTAACCCCCGCTCCAAAAACTCTACCTGCCTGTTGGGTGACAGATTAAATTTTGCCTCTAAAAACTGAATTAAATCGCGGCTTACAGTCTGTATTTTAGCATTCGCTTCCGGCAGTCGATCAGCAAATTGTACCAATTGTATCGACAGTAACGATACAATGCCTCCCAACACAATCGTTACTAAGAGCATACTGGTGATAATAGCCACTACCCGGTTAAACTTATATTTTTGTAACCAGTTGCTTAGGGGCTGTAACAACATCGCTAGTAATGCAGAAAAAGCCAGCGGCATCAGAATAAATTTACCGTACGAAAAAACGATAAACACCAAGAAAATCCCCAATAAAATAGTCGTACCTTTTAGCCAAAATGGATAAGATTTACTCATACTTTTTATTTACTTGGTTTTACTGAATAGTTATTCACCCTTAATTCTCTAACTGATCGTCCAATACCTCTAAAGGAGGATCAAAGTCTTCTTGAAAAATCTCAAACGAAATCCGATACCCCACCTCTTCTTTCACATTACTCTCTTCTATTACCTCCTGGTAGGTTTCATAGCAATCAAGGGCATCCTCAAACTTCTGATAATCTTCTTTACTGGCCTCCACCCAACAATCGATCTCTTTTAGTTTCGAAGAGCTGAGATTGAACTTCCCACCACTCTCATCTTCACTAAAGCGGGTAAAAAAGGCAAGCCGCCGCGGATAAGGGGCTCCTTCTCTTTTTAAATCACAATAGACGCTCTTTACCACTGCGTGGCTCACCAAATGATCTTCGAACCCACTGATACCATGCACAGCATAGGTTACCAAAATATCTGGCTCAATGCGCTCAACGTGATCACGAATCACACTTTCTATTTTATGAGGATCTAACTCTTTTAGCCCATCGTCCGGCAAGTCACAAACTTTCATCCCATTTAGATCCAGTACTTTTTCCACACACTGCATCTCTTTGTATCGAATCTCACCCATCTTCTTTTTGTCAACCCCCAGACGGAACCGCTGTTTGGTAGCTTCTCCCTTCGTCAATGTCAGCAGGTACACCTCATTGCCCCTTCTGCGTTGGGCTGCTATCGCGGGGGCCGGGCCAAACGATTCATCATCAGGATGAGGAAAGACATACAATATTTTCATAATCGATTGATAAAAACTTAGAAAGAAAAAGAGCTACATCGATTTTAACCATATTTTATACAACAAAAAAACCCCGACATTAAAAAATACCGAGGTTCAGGACTTTAAATGTGATACTATCCGGCTTTGGGAACGGTAAGTTCCACATTTTGCAACTCTGGATTTTCTACTTGTTCATCACTTTCAATCTCGCCATCTCTCAACCGAATAATACGGCGGGCATGGTCAGCAATATCTTGTTCGTGCGTCACCACGAGAATGGTATTACCCATGCGATAAAGCTCCTCAAAGAGCATCATTATTTCATTACCTGTTTCGGTATCAAGGTTCCCGGTTGGCTCATCAGCCAGTAAAATTGAAGGGTTGTTAACCAGGGCTCGTGCAATAGCAACGCGTTGGCGCTGTCCCCCGGAGAGCTCATTGGGCTTATGATCAATGCGATCTCCCAGTCCCACTCTTTGCAACGTTTCTGAAGCACGTTTATGGCGCTCCGCTGTTTTAATCCCCGAATAGATGAGTGGCAGCTCCACATTAGATAAACAATCGGTTCGGGGCAACAGGTTAAACGTTTGAAAAACGAAACCAATTTCCCGGTTTCGGACTTCAGCAAGATCCGCATCTTCAAGCTCACTCACATCCTGCTTGTTAAGAATATACGTGCCCGATGTTGGGGTGTCGAGACAACCGATAAGGTTCATCAACGTTGACTTTCCCGATCCCGACGGACCCATAATGGCGATATATTCGTTTTCCTGAACATCAAATGAAACCCCGTCAAGAGCACGAACCTCCTGGGTTCCCATCTGGTAAATTTTAGTAAGATCGGTAACACTGATAATTGAATTTGACATACTTCCTTTATTGTGATGTCAGATTACTATACATCTGGTTATTAATTTTTACTTTATCTCCATCCGAAAGCTTTTTCGACAAGGTTCGGTAACTTCCGGTTACAATTTTATCACCGGCCTCAACTCCATTTAATATCTGGATATGTGTATTGTCGCTAATTCCCGTTTTCACCTCGCGCCGATTTGCCACCCCCTCTTCAACGACAAACACGACTTTTCGAAGATCCTCTTTGGGAATAATGACATCCTTATCAGCAGCAGTGGTATCCGTTTGGGTGGAATCATCGCTAGTTGATGCATCAGCAAAGTCACGAACCGTAACCGCCTGTATAGGCACTGACACTACATTTCTGGCCGTCTCCGTCTGTACATCTACCGTTGCCGACATACCCGGTTTAAATGAAGGAGTAAAGGAACCCTCAGGTACTTCCTGAGAGGCCTGTTGCACAATACGTTTATTACCGGCCATATCCAGATTATGGGGCGTTAATACCCGAATCTTTACTTCATAATTGGTTACCTGTTCTGCGGTCCCGGAACCTGATATATCAGCGGAATTAGCGATCTCAGTCACCAATCCTTTAAAGGTTCGGTCCGGGTAGGCATCCACTTCAATATTTGCCGTATCCTCGACCGATACATTCACAATATCATTTTCATTGACCTGCACCTGCACCTCCATCTGATCCATCTTGGCAATGCGAAGCAGTTCGGTACCGATAGACTGTGTATTACCGAGCACACGCTCTCCCACCTCTACAGCCAGCTTGCTGATGGTCCCTTTCCGTGGAGCTCTTATAATCGTTTTCTGAAGCTCTTCTTTGGCCTGTTCCAGCTGGGCTTCCATACTTTGAACTTGGTATTCAGCAGCCTCATAACTTGCCTTCCGTGCCTCATAAGAAGTTTTAGCCCGAATATACTCCGACTCAGAAATAGCTTCCGACTCATACAGCTTTTTGTTTTGCTGATACGTATTCTTGGCTTCCAACAAATTTGCCCGGGCTTCTTGTAACCGGGCCTTTTGTGTTAACCTGGAAGCATTGATCTCATCAATACGAGCCCGGTAAATATCCGGTTTGATACGGACCAGCAGATCCCCTTTGGCAACATAGTCGCCCTCTTTAATAGGCAGTTCAATAATTTCTCCGGATACCTCGGGACGCAGGATCACTTCCACTTCCGGTTGTATCTTGCCCGATGCTGAAACTTCCTGGGTAATGGTTTTAAGCTTGGCCTCCGAAGTCTCTACCTCCGTTTTAGGACCCTCTCCGCCCAGCCATCCCATCGATTTAGCAAGCACTATACCCAATCCCAACGTTATAACAAGTCCGCCGGCTACATACAGTAGCTTCTTCGTAGCTGATTTTTTTTGGTTAGCCATTTTTTCCCTGCTATTAGTTCAATGAAATATTTTGGTCAAGCTTGCCGATGTAATAATCAAGCAACTTCTTCTGGAACACGAATCGAAATAAAGCCTGCGCTCTATTAGATTGGGCTTCAATATATTGTGCATTGGCATCACTAAGTTCAACAAGAGTCCCTGCTCCTACTTCATACCTTTCTTTTTGGGTTTGATAAGACTTTTCAGCAGCCTGTAAAGCTTTTTGGGTTGAACTCAACTGTTTCACATAAGACTGGTAATCATTATAAGCCTGCCGCACCTCTTTCAGTACTGTATACTTCAGGTTCTGATATTCCAATTGGCTATTCTTATAAGTAATCTTTGATCTTTGAACATTAATACGGCTGTTTAAATTATTAAAAATTGGAATATTCACTGAAAACCCAACATATTTATTCACATTTTGATCAAAAAACTGATCTGAGAAATTTACTTTTTCAACATTTTGAGGACCTGTTCGCAACCTATAGGTATCATAATAACTACTATTTATTCCTATATCAGCAGAAAGCGAAGGATAGTAACTAGCACGTGCCAAACCTAAATCCTCGCGGTTACGCTTAATTAGCAATTGTTGCGCTTGTAAATCTTTCCGTTCACTTAATGCCTGATTGATCAACGCAGAAAGTTCAAAAGATTGTGCAGCAGGGGTTAAATCTTTAAGATCTGGTGCTACAAACTCATACTCTTTTTGAGGATCAAGTTGCAAGGTACCAACTAGCTGGGTTTTGCTGTATGACAAATCATTTTTCCTTTGAGTAACCGTAAGTTCGTTGCTTGCGACAGTAGACTCTTGGTTATATAAATCTACCGTAGGACGGGAGCCAACCTCTACTTGGGCTTCAACTTGTTTCAACTGTTCACGTGCCGATTCTAAATTTCGACGGGCAATTTTAAGTAACTCCTTATTCAATACAACCTGTAAAAACCCGCTGGCCGCATTGAAAATAACAGTTTGTCGTGCCCGATTTTTATTAGCTTCCTGATACTCTTCATTCAACTGGTTACGACGCAGGTTCATAATATTTGTAAACCCCTCAAATATCGTAAGGCTTGCGCTAACTCCTCCACTCAGAGAATTACGGACTGTATTTTCAAGCTGCAACGTGGTATTGTTAAACTGTTGACCCTGAGTACTTCGGCCACTAAACTGTCCATTTATAGAAGGTAAAAAATCAGCTTTGGCACCTAATATCTGCTGTTCAGCTAAATTCAAATTGTTATTTGCTTGTTTCAGCTGATAATTATTTTCCAGTGCGATATCAATAGCGTCTTGCAGCGATATTTTTTTAGCCTCTTGAGCGTGCATGGTGGTTGCCAGACACAGACTTACAAACAAGAATAGAATCCCTTTGCGCATATCCATAAAAATATTGGTTGTGAATTATATGATTCGTGCTCTTACACGAACCACAATAGTAATTGTTACAGTGAGATGTGACTTTGGTACGTTAAAAAATTAAAAAGGAGTATTTAACTACTCTTCCTCTGCTCCATTTGAAGTTGATAGATGCTTCTCTGCTTTCTCCTCTAATAGCTCTTCTACATAATCGGTAGCAAAAGAAATAGCCTTTCGGGTTGCCAACCTTTTTAATTCAGATAACAAGGCACCGCTAAACTCTCCCGCTGATGAACTTTTTCCGGATGAACGGCCCCGGTGTCCCAATAAAAATCCAATAACTGCAGCGCTCCCTACAATCGGCAATGGATGCTCCCTAATAATTGATTTGGGATCCAGCTTTGTACTAACATCATCACGTACACGGTCAATAGAGTCGTCCAGCTCTTCCTGAATCTCTCCCAGCTCTTGTTCCAGTTCTTTTTTCTTCTGTTCAAGTTCATCTATTTGATCTTTAGCCATAATACTAATCGTCTTTCTGAGTTTTTGATCGAGCAGATTCTGTTGTGTCTAATTTCTTTTGAGGGAGCTCTCCATTCTGACTAATAGCCTTAATCACTTCGGCCTCAAACATCTGTTGCAGACGTTTAAATAATCCATCCGGCTTAAGATAAACAAACAAGAGGCCGGTCAATAGCAGGGGCAACGAAACGAGTACATATCCAAGGCTATCACTTCCCAGCAGATCTCCCAAATAGATCGCCAGCGCAAAAAGAAGGAAGCAGACGCCACCCAATATCAACAAAGCACCCACTCCGCGATGTAGTGATGCCGCTATCCAACCAGACAAATATTCCCCGGTGTTTAGCATCATCAACTCAATGCGCTTTTCAATATAAAGCTTTAGATCAGCAGAAATTCGTCGAAACTGATTTCCCAGCCGATCTTTATCCTTTTTTTTCTTCATACTAATCGTCTGAACTCAATAGCTTTCCAATAATATATCCGGCCAGCAAGCCGCCTGCCACACTTTTTACCGGGTGCTTCCGGATTAGCTTTTCGGCTCGCAGTTTCAGTTCATCGATACGCTCGGCCAACTCTTCCTCTTCTACCATTTGCCGGCCACGATCGAGGGTCTCATCCAATCGTTCATTGATATTTTCCAGTATCTCTTCATCCATAATTATCTATTTTCTTAGTATCTGCTAGTAACTTCCACTTAATTATAAGGAAATATCTGCATATAAAATATACCTCTCTTAAACCAATTTTCCTGCCATTTAAAAATCATGGTAGACGATTACCTAGAAATATATTATCGGAAAATACTATAACCAACGAGGTGGCCAAGGCCATAGAACCATCCGAACCCTACCTAAAATATTTTCCTCTGATATCAGTCCCCAATATCGGCTATCATTGCTATTCTTTCTATTATCACCAGCCATATAATAGAAATTTTGAGAGGCTATATAACAAACTTTTACCTGTCCATCATGTTCATTGATTGCCCCTTCCCTAAATAGACTTGCAGGTATCCTCTTTCCTTTAGCTGGAATCTGATAACTATAGTTTTTTTTACCCAAATTATCATATGCCCTACTATAGTAAGACGGTTTTTTTAATACTATACCATTCACTTCAGAATACTCCGCAGTTTCCCAAACTCTGTCTCTTGGTATGCCAACAACTCTTTTTAAAAAAACATCATGGCTCGAATTGGACAGGTTATTTTTTTCGAAAATTACGATATCATTCCTGTCTGGTTTTGCTAAACCCGGTAAAGTAATGACAGGAATAGAAATATTGGTGAAGGGCAACGTAGACGGAGATCTAAACTGATAGTCAAATTTTGTTACTAGGATATAGCTCCCTTTCACAATAGTGGGACTCATCGATGAGGTAGGAACATAATAGACAGAGCAAATACAGTTTTTACAAAACAAGGCTACTGTAATAATCAAAAAAAATCGTCTTAACCACCGCATTTTATTTGATACAGGTTTTATGTTGGCTAATCTCCCCCATCTTCACTGTAGACTTTCTTATAAAACGATTCAGCACTATTCCAGAATGCATGCATTTTTTCTTCCATAAATCCATCACCAGGGGAAAGTTCATATAAAAGATGCGTATTATATTTATCCATTACCAATACCGTTGGTTTTACAAGTTGAAAATATCCATCAAATACACCCGACATTTCATTAACAGTTATATAATCAATATTTGGCAATTTTTGATACTCAGAGTCAAAATAGGGTTGTACAAATACCACCTTTGTATAGGAAGAAAGAGTGTTATAATTTTCCAAAAAATTGAGAGCATATTTTGAACAGCTTATACATGTTTTAGCCGGAATAAAAAAAACAACATTGATTCCATTTATTGATTCATCCAAAAACTGCTCCTGGAAACAATCCAGTTCGCGACAATTATTAAGCGATGTAATTGGTTGGTTCACTTGTTGCGATAACTGGTGGTATTTATCATTTATTTCCCGGTTATTGATAATTAGGGCAACATCAACAACCAGCAATACTGCCAAAACAAAATATCCGTATTTATTCATATCATTTTATTTTTTAATTACTTCTATCCGGTATTGATACAATTTATCTCGTTCTTCTGAATAAGCAAACAAATCAGTACTATTAGAAGCAATCAACGTTGAATATGCATCAATAGCATACTTACCTACTATTTCGCCCTCTAAAAAATTATAATCGTATACATAATTTGTTTCATAATTCTGATCCTTTTCTCCCTTCATCAATAGAAAAATTCGATCCTCCGCAACTGGATTATTAGCAATCTCCACTAATTTTACCTCTACATTTTGCGGTGGGATGGTGCCAACCATATCCCCCATTTTTGCTTTTTTAGTTTGCGGTGTTTCACTGAATTCTATAACTGTACTTTTCTTATAAAGTTCAGAGTCACTTAACCGCCATACATATAAATCTCCGTAGTTATAGTTCGCGTGTACAAGGTACCTCCCAGAAATAGCCGGAACACCATCTACTCGAAAGTTATTTTGCAACGGTTTATCAAATTTATATTTATGTAATATTCGATCTTTACTGGCATCGTATATAAAATAGCCAATTCCGGTTGTTGAATATGTAGTCATCATTATCTTATTATCTGGGTAACCGTAGATTGATTTCATAACATTTTTGCCCTGATATTTGTTAGTCTTCAGTCGATCGGTTTTAAAGTTGTATACAATAAACCGCTGACTATCAGTGTCTCCCATATATAGTTTTTCCTTCATCAACGCTATTCCAAAAGGTCCCCTACTTACCTCTCCAGGGCCTCTACCCTTCGAAAACTGTACATCATCGATAGTTTTTTTTTCAATATTAACCAAGTAAATTCTATTTAGATTAGGACAGACCAACCCAACGATATCACCATTTACTTCTAAAAAGGTATTATAGTATCCCCTTTCAAATGAATAAGTATGAATTTTTTTGAGCTTCAATGCATCCGTCTGACCATAAACAGGCAAAGCCCCAAAAAACATTAAAACAATTAGTAGAAATCTTCTCATCACAACAAGATTAAATTAAGGCAGGTCCCCAATTATGAGGTACCTGCCATCATAGGTTTGGTTATTCAACACGAATGTCTTTAATGCCACCCGATATTTCAATTCGAACTGTCCCATCATCATAAGTAAAACAGTCTGAATTGCGGCTGCCACATTCAATAACTATGTCAGCATTAGCATTTGGAACAGCAACAGCTTCTTCTGATAAATCCACTGCTCCAAACTGTACATTTACAATCATCAATGCAGCAAAAGCAGCAATAGCTAATATACGATTTCCTATCTTGATTAGTTTTCTCATAACTCTTCCTTAACTTTTATTGATATGTTAGTTATGTCAAGATCATTTTACACTCATATTTTCGGCAATTGAATCCCACAACTATTACCGTTGATCCTGAACTACTTCTAAATCCAAAAAAAAATAAAATATAACAACTGTAATCAGTACGTAATATTCTACGTAATAAGAACAAGTTATAAAATAAGGCCAGCTATAAAGTTGATTGTCTATAATTCAACTATTTTTAGAATATTACCAATCTATTTTATTCAACCCCACTTTTCCGACCCACTCTTCCAACGCTCTTTTCCCAGTTAGACCCAATTTTTGACAAATGCTATAACGATGGGTTTCTACTGTTCTCAAACTAAGAAACAACTGTTCAGCAATCATTGCATTTGAATCCCCTTGAACTATCATCAATAGTATTTCCCCCTCTCGTTTACTCAATTTTACGAGCGCCATTATCATCTTCTTATTTAAAACGCAGTGTGTGTTATTCATGATATCTCTCCTGTTTAATTCATAGTTGCTCTATTAAACAAGAGGTATTGAAAAAAGCAATGTTACAGAAATTAGATTAATATATTCTAATACTATTGTTATAGGGTGTGTGTTTCTGTAAATGCTTGTACTATCTATTCTTCTCCTCAATCCAGCGAGACATATATTTAGTACTGGCCATGGTGTGATGTTGTAACATGCGGCCGGTAAAGTTTTGGACGCGATGGGTATCTAACTCTTCAACTAATTCAGTGATCCTACGAATAAAATGATCGCCATATTCCGGTTTGGCAAATCGTTCATTTATAATCCTGATCCCCTGTTTCTGTTTTTTATGCCATACCGTTTCATTTTGATATAACTGAACTGCAGCATCAGCAATATTACGAGCTTTATCTTTTATACTTCCACTCCACTCAAAATCACCGGCAATGCCCTCTGCTCCAATCTTGGTTGTTATATTGGGAGTCCCGCACTGCATTGCCTCAACGAGTTTTCCCTTGAGACCGGCTCCAAAACGCAGCGGTGCCAGACAAATCCTGGCTTGGCTAACCACCTCTTGTGCATCAGCAGCTCGACCTTCGATATAAAACCCTTCTTCGGGTTTATGAAGCTGTTTGGCTTTCCGGGTGACATAGGAGCCATAAATATGAAGCTCTGCCTGGGGCAGCTTCTCCCTGATTAACGGCCATACCTCAGCCCGCATAAATCGCACAGCATCCCAATTGGGTTTATGTCGAAAATTACCAATCATCACAAAATGATCACGCTCAGAAAATGACGGCCATTGGGTAATAGTATCCTCGTTTATCTTCGAAAGCATAAATGGAAGATAGCACAATAGCTTATCTTCAATACCAAAAAGGTCGGCCAGCAGCTGCATCTCATATTCTGATATGATAAGAGAAAGATCAGAGCGGTAGATACTGGCGATCTCTCGTTTTGTCGTATCTTCGCGTAATAGATCTTCCTTTACAAACGGTCGATCCTGTTTGACTGCCGTTTTTCGTGCCCGTCGCAAACAATGTAAATCTTCAGTATCCAGGATACGAATAGCATCAGGGCACTGCTCAGCCACCCGCCACCCAAACTGCTCTTCGGTCATAAATCGATCAAAGAGTACCATGGACGGCTGCAGATTATTAACGAACTGATTAAAATCGGAGCTGTTTATTTCAATTTGAAGGGTATCAACGCCACGGGCCTCAAGGTCAGCCATATGTTCACTTTCAGCTGCTGAAGTCGCAAAGGTGATCTCCCATCCCTGCTGCTGGAATAATGAAATGAGATTCATCATTCGTCCCCCTGCAGCAGAGGAGTTAGGCTCTGGCCATACAAGACCAATAATCAACAGATGTTCTTTTTCTTTCATAGCCCCGAATATAGCCAGCCCCGATCTCGATATAAAATCGATATAAATGTTTACATAAGATCTTGTTAGCTCAAAAACTCTCTATATTCCCAGCCCCGAATAGATTGCGTTACTCGTACCGCAGGCTTTCTATAGGATCCAGCTGAGCCGCTTTATAAGCCGGATACACCCCAAAAAGAAGTCCAATCACAAACATGCCCAGAAAGCCCGTTAGTACAGCCCATATCGGGATAACCGGTTCCGTCTCAATCCAAAGTGCCATTCCATTACCGCCCAAAACTCCTAACACAATACCGATAAGACCTCCCAGCTGACAGATAAAGATCGTTTCTGCCAAAAACTGAGAAACAATCGCCTTTCTTGTTGCTCCAACAGCTTTGCGAATCCCGATCTCCCGCGTACGTTCTGTTACTGATACCAGCATGATGTTCATTACTCCGATTCCGGCTCCAAAGAGCGTTATTCCCCCTATAATAAAGCCAACGGCATAGAGTATAAACGTAAACTGATCAAACGTTCCGGCCAATGTATCATTTGTTTCTACTTCAAAATCATTTTCCATGCCCGGGGCCACACTGCGTATCACACGCATTATACCGGTTACTTCATCAATAGTTGCCTCAATCATATCCATGGCCGGCGCTTTTACCATGATATCGATATTGCGATCTCCCCCGTAGATGTTCAACCCGGTAGTATAGGGAATGATGACTCTCTCATCCATCGACTGCCCCATAATACTGCCTTTGCTTTCCAAGGCACCTATTATTTGATACCGATGCCCGGCAATTTTGATGCTTTTTCCTATAGGATTTTCTCTTTCAAATAGTTCATCTCGAATGTCTTTCCCGATAATAACATATGGACGACCATACTGTATATCCTCTGAAGAAAAGTTACGTCCATCTTGCAAATCATACGCATTATTGTCTAAGTAATACTGGTTACTTCCTATGACTCGTACCGTAGGATCTGTTTCCTTACCCTCATATATAACCTTCGTAAAATCAAACAGTTCATCGGGACTCATCTTTTTGGCCAGTCGCATCCGTTCTTGTAGCTTTTCGGCCATATCGAAAGTGATATCTTCCCGGTTCCTACTACTCCGATCACTTCTTCCAATTTGAACAGAGGGGGTCCGCGATACATTCACGACATCGCCCCCCATGATGCTCATCGTATTCTGGAAAAAGTTATCCAATACAGCAACAGCCGTTGTAGAAACGATCACAGAAAACACTCCTACCACCAAGGCCAATAAGGTAAGCGAGGAGCGCAGCTTATTCGCCCATAGTGAATCTAAAGCCTGTTTAAATACTTCGACAAAGTTCATCTTATTCGTACCTCAATGATTCAATAGGATCAGATTTAGCAGCTTTATATGCGGGAATAAATCCGAATACCAATCCAACGACAGAACATAGAATAAATGCTGAAAATACTACGCTGAGATCTATACTGGCAATAAAGAGCTGGTTGAGTAACAGGCTTAAGGGATAAGCAATCCCGAGCCCTATCACTCCGCCCAGCAAACACATAACAACGGCTTCAATTAAAAACTGGTAGAGAATCTCCCAAGCCTTGGCCCCCACGGCTTTTCTGATTCCAATCTCTTTCGTTCGTTCACGAACCGAGACAAACATAATATTCATCACGCCTATTCCCCCAATGATCAAAGAAAGAGCGGTTAAGGCTCCACCGACCAAGTACAGGCCGGTTTTAAAAGACTCGAGCTGTGCTTTAAAGGCCTGTGGCTTGTTAATTTCAAAATCGTTCTCCTCCGTTGCTTCCAGCCCACGAATACGTCGCATTATGCCTTCAATTTCATACTCTCCCTCGCGCATTAGTTCTTCACTAGGGAATTTTACAGAAATAGTAATATCGTCTCGCATTCCATATATCTTTCCCACTGCAGTAATGGGAGTAATAGCACGCCTATCCATATCGGCAAGTCCAAGGAATTTACCCTGCTTTTCTAACAAGCCGATAACCTCAAACCTCTTGCCACGTATGCGAATATCTTTTCCCAGTGGAGTAGTTTGATCAAACAGTTTTTCAGCCAATGTTGCTCCAAGGACAACTACATTTGCTGCCCGGTGCACCTCTTCAGCGGTAAACACTCTTCCTTCTTCAATATCAAGACCTGACGTATCAAAATATTTTTCGGTAACCCCAGCCAGCAACACACCCTCTGCATTTACATCTTCATATCGCATCACAGGACGTTTAACAACAGAAGCAGCTACATCAGAAGCCAATCGACTTGCCTCTTGAATCTCCTTTACATATTCCAGCTTCATATTACGCCGACTCCGATATTCCCACCATTCGTAATCGGGACCACGATTCCAGGGTTGCGTTTCCACATATACTACGTTCTGCCCTATCATCGCCATGCTTTTATCAAACTCGGTATCCATACCATTACTGACGGCATTCATCAGTGTTACCATAACAATACCGATAATAATACACAGTGTTGTAAGAATTGATCTCGTTTTATTAATCCCTAAAGCACTTAAAGAGATTTTCAACCCTTCCCAACTACTATTGATAAATCGACTAAATCCGGACATGTTCTCTTATATTTTTCCTTTAATGATAGCCCTGTTACGAGATCCATATCAAATCGTTACAGCCTAATTTAATATACTCTATGATTTTAATGATCCCACAATTTTAAGCTATATTATACCGAAAAATAACTCAACAAGATCTCTATGAAACTCGACGTATTAGCGCTATCTGCACACCCCGATGATACCGAACTTTGCTGTGGCGGCACTCTTGCTGCCCTTGTAAACCAAGGCAAAAAAGTGGGAGTGGTAGACTTTACCCGCGGTGAGATGGGCAGTCGGGGAACCCCCGAAACACGACTTAAAGAAGCTTCTAAAGCAGCGGAAATTATTGGGTTAGCGATTCGTGATAATTTAGGTCTGCCCGATACTAAGATTGAGAGCAACAGGGAATACCAAAAGAAGATCATTCAAAAAATTCGGGCTTATCAGCCTCACGTCTGTTTTGTAGGAGCTCCTTCCGACCGGCACCCCGATCACGGCAACGCCACCCAACTTGCCCTGGATGCCATTTTCTTCAGTGGATTAACTAAAATTGAAACGGTGGATGAAGATGGAAGTCCCCAGGATCGCTGGCGCCCCTCGCATGTGCTCCACTTTATGCAAGATCGGCCGTTTGAACCCGATTTCGTCTTCGATATCACCGATACTTTTGAGACCAAAAAGGAAGCCATACTGGCTTTTGAAACGCAGTTCAATGTTCAAAATCCAACCGAAGAGCCTGAGACCTATATCTCCAACAAACAGTTCTTTAGTGGAATTGAGGCCCGGGCCCAACACTATGGACATCTAATTGGCGCCACTTATGGCGAACCATTCAAATACCATAACGGTCCCATACCGATGGCCTCACTCAGCGACCTATTTGCAACGAACCCTCAGCGGTAGAGTGGTAAAATATGCAGATTTAACCTGTAACCTTGTGTCGGGTATCAATTTCGCCCTCTTCAAAATATTTGCTTATTTCTTCGAGTAAGAATTCGTGCATAACGGGATTACCGGCAACAATACGTTCCCCAAATAACCAGTCATCGCCCCCCTGCCAGTCACTTACCTTGCCACCGGCTTCTTTTACGATAAGTGCTGCTGCCGCTACATCCCAGGGGTTCAATGCATACTCATAGAATCCGTCAAACCGTCCGCTTGCTACACAACACAGATCATAAGAAGCAGCACCGGGGCGTCTCACTCCCCGGATGTTTTCCATCAGCATACGAAAGAACTTCAGGTAATTGTCCACTAAACTCATATCGTTATAGGGAAATCCGGTACCAACCAACGCATCTTTCGGATCGGTAAGCTTCGATACCGTGATAGGATTGCCATCAAGATATGCCCCCTTGCCCGCTACAGCTGTAAATATCTCTCCCCCCGAGACTTCAAGAACCACAGCCATCTGCGGTTCTTTTTGATCCCACAGTGCAATAGAAACACAATAGACCGGGAACCCATGAGTAAAGTTTGTTGTACCGTCAATTGGATCTACGAGCCAAGTACGTCCTTCGGGCAAACTCAGTTCTCCGGCCGTTTCTTCAGCAAGGATATGATCGTCCGGAAACTCTTTTTCTATTACGGAAAGAACCTCTTTCTCTGCTTTTACATCCGCCTCAGTAACGAGGTCATTTTTGCCTTTATAATCGACCGAAAAGTTACGGTCGCGCTGATATTTTTTAATAATTTCAGCAGCCGATTTCGCTGCCTGCTTAGCAATATTTAGCTCAGCTGTATAATCAGACATGGTTATAATATTGGATTTTAAATAAAATTAGATTGGCTTATTCCCGTTCATGTTTCATTTTATATTCAAATACTTTATCTGATACTTTTTTAGCAGCATCAGAGTCCGGATCCGGAAAGAGCTCATCAACGGGAGACTGTTGCAAAATTGATCGCTGGCGCCCTGCTTCTTTCATCGCCTTCATTACCTTTTTTTTCTTTTCTTCTTCTGCAGAATTGTACCGCTGATACAGGTCAACCTGCAGTCGTTCGAGATAATGGATCTTCAAGGCTTTCATTGCGCCTTTGGCTGTACGGTACGGATTTTTATCCTTTTGATATTTTACACCTACCATTTCGTGATGTCGCTCACTTACCGTATGTTCATCGATCACAATTTCCCCTATTAGTTGGGGATAGGGGTGCTCCCGGGCGGCATAGGCTTCTACGGAAACTTCCTTTTCTTCTTTATAACGTTCAATAATGTCTTCATAAAACTGTCGAAGTTGTTCATCTTCAAACTGGTTTTCGTTGCAATATGATCCAATATAGTCAATCATATCCCGCTCATAAACCAGCATCAGACGAATAAGCTCTTTTTCATAGTTGGGCCGCTTAACCGGCTGTTTAGGTTCGTTCCTCTTGGGAGCATTTTTCTTAACCTGCTCATTAAAGCCTACCGTATGGGGACGCGGAGCGTGGGTCGGGCGATCCGTATCCTGCTGTTCCCGTTTCCGATCTTCTCGCTCTCTGCGTCGCTGTTCACGCTTTTTAGCTTTTTTGCGCTCCTCTTTAAGCCGGCTGTTGATCTTTCCCAATTCATCAAAAAGGGCTCGGTCCCCAATCTTCGAAACTTTATTCAGTTTCTGGACTTCCACTTCCTGCTTAATTTGGTCGGGGATATGAGCAATGGATTCTAAAATCTCAGTGACAACCTTTTCCTTTGCCTCATTCCAGCGGCCCGAACTCCTGGCCTTATGCACTGTATAATCAAGAAAACCTTCAGACTCCTCTTTTTTAAGCTCTTGGAACGCCTCTTTTCCAAACTGTCGTACAAAAGAATCGGGATCTTCCCCTTCGGGCAGTTCCAGCAGCTTAACATCCATTCCTTCGTGCAAAGCAATGTTAATACCGCGCTTCATCGCCCGTTTTCCGGCCGAATCGGAATCATAGATCATCGTAATAGTATCCCCGTAACGATGCAGCAATTTCATCTGGTCGGGCGTCAGCGATGTTCCGCTGGAGGCAGCAACATTCTTAATACCCGCTTGCTGTAACGATATCACATCAGTATAGCCCTCAACCAATATTACTTCATTTTTTTTACGGATATCATTTTTAGCAAAATTGATACCGTAGAGTACTTTACTCTTATTATAAACTTTCGTCTGAGGTGAATTGATGTATTTAGCCGTCTTTTTCTTACCTAATACGCGACCAGCGTAGGCTATAACTTTTCCCGAAGGATTAAAAATCGGGAACATCAGTCGCCCGCGGAAAGCGTCATAAAAGCCGTCATCCCGTTTGCTGGGCTTTATCAGCCCGGCTTCAAGCAGGTACTCTTCATTAATTCCCGAATCAATTGCTGTCTTATAAAACTTTTCACCGTCAGGTGGGGCATAGCCCAAGCCGTATTTTTTAATGACCTCGCGATTATATCCTCTCTTTTGGAGATAATCGCGAGCCTTTTTTGCTTTATCGGTTTCCATCAGGTGACGAAAAAAGAATACTCCCGCATATTTGAGTGCATGATAAATTCCCTCGCGCAGGTTATGCTCTTCTGTGAGTTCTTCCGCCTCTTCTTCGGGTAAAGACACTCCGTAGCGGTCACCCAGCGAGCGCATGGCTTCAACGAATCCCACCCCCTCCATCTCCATAACAAAATTAAAGACATCACCGGATTCTCCACAGCCGAAGCACTTGTAAATACCCAGGTTTGGTGTTACGTGAAAAGAGGGGGTTTTCTCGTCATGAAAAGGACATAGCCCTTTCCAGCTGCGACCGGATCGCTTTAGTTTGACGTAGTCTTCGACCACTTCGACGATATCCGCCGCCCCGCGCACTTCTTCTTTTTTTTCGTCTGGAATCATGGTTGCCATAGCTATGAAATGATAACAGAATTACGGATGATAATCATCCCGATATTTGTGTGATAGAAACAAAAACTCCCTGTTAGCGTCATTTTTTTTGTGATTCCAGAGCACTATATTCGAAATTCGTTTTTATCGGCTGTTATCTTTGCCAAATCACGATGATGTCGGTATATTCCGTCCGACTTACGAAAATCATTTAACTTAATATAGGAAAGTTCATGAGCGTACTTGTAGGGAATGATACTCGACTAGTTGTACAAGGAATTACAGGCAGCGAAGGTAGCTTCCATGCCGAACAGATGATCGAATACGGCACCAATGTCGTAGCCGGCGTTACCCCCGGAAAAGGTGGGCAAACGCATCACGATCTGCCGGTTTATAATACGGTAGCTGACGCTGTAGAAAAAGAAGATGCCAATACTTCGGTCATTTTTGTACCGCCTGCATTTGCCGGCGATGCTATCTCAGAGGCCGCTTTTGCCGGTATCGAAGTGATCATCTGTATCACCGAAGGTATTCCGGTAAAAGATATGGTCAAGGCTAAACAGATTGTAGACAGCCACGATGCTACGCTTATTGGCCCTAACTGCCCCGGCGTTATTACACCCGGCGAAGCAAAGATCGGTATCATGCCCGGCAGTATTTTCACCCCCGGTAAAGTGGGACTAATCTCGCGTTCGGGAACACTAACCTATGAGGCAGTAGATCAACTTACCAAAGCTGACTTGGGACAAAGCACGGCTATTGGAATCGGCGGCGATCCCGTAATTGGAACAACGCATACTGATGCAGTCAAACTCTTTGAAAATGATGATGACACCGAAGCCATTGTTTTAATCGGTGAAATCGGCGGAACAGCTGAAGAAGAGGCTGCCGCTTATATTGAAGAAAATATTGATAAGCCGGTTGTTGCGTTTATTGCCGGAAGCACAGCACCTCCCGGCCGACGAATGGGCCACGCCGGTGCTATTATCTCTGGCGGCGAAGGTGGAGCTGATGCTAAAAAGAAAGCATTACGCGATGCCGGTGTTACTGTTGTAGACAGCCCTGCTGAAATTGGGATTACGCTCAAAGAGCTTTTAACAACAGCTTAACTCCTTTATGTAGTGATCCGATCACTCCAAGTGATCGGATCATTATTAATTATATCCAACAACCAGCCGTTCGACCATGCCATATCTTATTTTTGGATTCGCTGTCGGTACTTTTGTTTGTGGGCTCATCGAACATTTCCATAAACCCGAACAAGCAGGCTGGATAAAATCCTCTTACCTTTTTGGCTTAAGCGGTATCATATTCCTGATCTTTATATATGAAGCCTGGCCCTTACTTGTTCAGGTCTTTTCCGGATAATAGCGGGCGAATATCATTTAAGATCCTTACACTATTCTATTGGGATCACTGAAATCAGGTACCTCTCCACGATACCCAAACACCTTTTTAATAAGTTTTACCTGCCACTCCGACTGGTTTTTGATATACCATTGGTCGGCAGCCCGCCGGGCCCCAAGGCTATAGGTAGGATATGGATGAATGGTGTCGGCGATATTACGCAACGATATTCCATTTTTCATGGCCAGCGCATATTCTGAAATAAGCTCCCCAGCATGGGCTCCATAAATACTCACTCCATAAATTTTACCATTCCACTTTTTAGCATGGATTTTTATAAGCCCCTCCTCTTCTGAATCAATCAGTGCCCGGTCAATTTTGGAATAAGGGAAACGATACGTCTCATAGTTTATCTCCTGCTGTTTGAGTTGCTCCTCTGTTGCTCCTACATGCCCTAATTCAGGATCGGTATAGGTAACCCAAGGCACATGATCTGCATCAATCTTCATAGGAAACTTTAACAACGCGTTGGTCGTTGCCACCTTGGCCATATGGTCGCTCATATGGGTAAACTGGTAACGCCCCGTGATATCACCACAGGCATAAATATGCGAATGATTGGTCCGGCATTTATCATTGACCTCAATACCCTGTGATGAGTACGTTATCCCAGCCTTGTCAAGCCCCAAGCCATCAATATTGGGACGACGGCCTGTTGCCATCAACAGCTGATCGCCTGTAATTTCTTTAGTCTGTCCATCTACTTCTATCCTTACCGTTATCCCGCCTTCACTACTCACTTCTTTAACCCGGGCTCCTAATTCATAATGGATGCCCTCTCCTTCTAGTTTCTTACGCAGCATATCTGCCAGCTCCGGATCATCATTGACCATAATACGATCGGCCATATCAATAACGGTTACATTCGCCCCTAAACGACTCATCGCCTGTGCCATCTCGGTGCCAATAGGTCCAGCACCGATAATGGTTAGCTCTTCGGGCAGATCTTCAATCTCGAACAAGGAATCATTCGTTAAATACGGCACGCTGTCGATACCCTGGATGGGCGGGACAAATGCACTGGCTCCTGCGCAGATAAAGAAATACCGGGATGAGACTTTTCGGTTGGATCCATCTTTGCCTTTTATTTCAACAGTATGTTCATCAATAAATTTTGCCGATCCGGAAACCACTTTGATCCCCATATCCTCAAATATTTCCGGACGGTCGGCATCCTCATACACTTCTTGCCGAGTTTCGTGCACATGCTCAATAACGTTTTGAAAATTAATCTCCGGCTCTTGGTCAATAAGTCCATACTTCGCACCTTCCCGAATTTGTTGTGCTACCTTTCCAGCTTTGAGAAGGACTTTACTGGGCACACAGCCCGTCCAGGTACAATCGCCACCCAGCCGATACCTTTCTATCATCATCGTTTTTGCACCAAAGTTAGCTGCAATACCTGCAGCCGTAAGC
The DNA here is from genome assembly GCF_011059105.1 of Fodinibius halophilus. Classification (GTDB taxonomy): domain Bacteria; phylum Bacteroidota; class Rhodothermia; order Balneolales; family Balneolaceae; genus Fodinibius; species Fodinibius halophilus. Next base: position 90,656 of record NZ_JAALLS010000007.1, read on the forward strand.
CCCGCAGCCCCTCCGCCAATAATAATTGCATCAAAATCGTATTTACTCATCTGTAGACTGTTCCTGATTAATATTTTTTATACGCTTCTTAACACTCTTATAAGTCGAAAAAGCACCATACAGTACCATCAATACTACAATTCCGTACACCCACCACGGTACATTATGTCCCACAATAATTAAATACAGGTAGGCCGATATAAAAAAGAAAGTAGCCAATAGTGAAGGAAGTACAATAGATTTTTGCAACCGATAGTTTCGAATCAGCCATCCAATACTTAATGAGAAGAAAGGAATAGCACCAACGTAAATACTACCAAACACAATGGGGTTTACCCCATATTGCTGTCCCAGTCCAAAAAACCATTCCTTTGTTAGCTCTAAAAATTCTGCCATCAAATAATAAATCTTAAATTCTGTTTCTTAACTGAATACACCAATCCTACAAATCTTACCTTCCAAAAATAGTAGTGTGCATAAATTGATAATAACTTTTTACCTGTTCCAATTTGTCAGAGTTGGATTTAAAACATAACTTTACGGCAAATAAATTCATTTTATGTTGAAGCATAGATTAAAAATAACCGTAGGCTTTTTTCTGTTGATGCTCATGGGCATCGGTCTTACTATATCTACGCTTCACTCACACCATGATCTGGATCTTCACAACTCAGCCGACTTTGCTGATACCGGTCAGTGTCTCACTGCTGACTCTACCGTGTGCCCAATCTGTGCCCATCTGGTTGATGTTGAACCACTGAATTATTACCAATCAGCGAATACGTTACTTAAGACTGATCATAATATCCTTTTAGCGGATAGTAACAAAAGTTCGGTTACAATATTTGCTAATAAAGGCCGCTCCCCTCCTATTACTGTTTAACTGTTCCCTATCCCGTACGAGTGTAGAGATAATACAATTCATTGCTGTAAACTTGAATTACAGCAAGCACATCACCCTACACAGTATTCTATTATTTCAAAAAATGGGAATCCCATACCGGAGCTTGCACCTTAAGTTACCCGGATGAGTTCCAACCTCGACAGTTGAAGATTATGTTCAATCGTAAAACTCAAAAGCTAAGCAAGTTCATAATACTGTTAGCCAGTATGTGCCTGGTTGGGTCTGCATTCCATATCCACCAGCTCCATCCTGACTACAGTTTGCACGATCACGGTCTCAACCACCATCTTAGTGTTGAAAAACAGGATTGTACTGCCTGTTTACATCTCGCTAATGCCCCAAATTCTGTTCAAAAAACTACAAGCAGGAAGTACCCTGACGTTGAGCGATTAGTACTACCTGGCACCCCTGCCTCAAAAATTCAATTAGTCTCAAAACGCAATAATAAATCGCCCCCTTTTATGAGTAGTGACTTACCGTTACAACAATCATAACTCATAAAAAATTACCTATACCTATAATGAACAGTCGATCTAAAATTTTACAATTACTATTATATACCGGTTTCTTTCTATTCGTTGTGGGATCAGTAACCGCTATTGCTCAATCAGCTGAAAAAGCATCAATCGAAGGTACTGTCAGTGACCAAGAAAAGGACCCGATATCGGGCGTGAACGTGGCTTTGCCGCAACTCAATCGTGGTACTTTTACAAAAGGAGATGGTTCTTACAGCATACAGAACCTCCCTTCGGGGACATATACAATCGTCTTTTCTTTTGTAGGATATCAAAACAAAAGACAGCAAGTCACTTTGCATCCCGGAGAAACAGTTACCTTACGGGTCTCTCTTGAGCAAACCCTCATCAGAAATGAAACCATAACGGTTACTGGCACCCCTTATGCTTCCGACCCGCTTACGACGCCGGCCGATGTGGATGTACTTACCGGCAGCGATAAATTTTCCAAGCAGCAAACGTCACTGGGTTCTTCACTTGATGATCTCGCGGGGGTTTCAAGTATCTCAACCGGAAGTCAGATGGGCAAGCCCGTTATCCGGGGACTCAGCGGCAGTCGGGTTCGCGTTCTTGATGACGGTGTAGCCATGGACTACCAACAGTACGGCGTGCGGCACGGCCCTAATGTAGACCCTTTTACCTCTGAGCGCATTGAAGTCCTTAGGGGAGCAGCCAGTGTACAGTATGGTTCAGATGCGTTGGGAGGGGCTGTAAATGTCATCTCCAATGCTTTACCCGATGCTATAGACTCTCAATCATTTCTAGAAGGAAAAACACTCGGAGAATTTGCCACCAACAATAACGAACTGGTAGGTGGTTTGCATTTAAATGGTGCTACCGGCCGGTGGGGCGTTACCGGTACCATTATTCGCCGGTCTGCCGGTAATATGACCGTACCTGAAGTGCCCACCTTTCCACAATCGGCTGATTCCACAGCCCCGAAGTTTTCAGGTGAACTTGACCATACCGACTATGATCAGTTGAACGGCAGTTTAGGGATTGGGTATCAAACCTCAATCGGGCAACTCACTGCTGAATATACCCGCTGGCAAAATAACCATAACTTCTTGTTACCAAATGGTAAAGGATTAGGACAAAACCTTGAAAATAACTCATTGCAAATTGAAGGGAACCTTCAACTTAATAACAATTTCATCTTAAAACCCAGCTTTACCTACGCCAGCAACCTGCGCCAGTCCAACCCAGGCGGTGCAAACGCTGAACCCCGCAGCGAACTTCCGGGAAGTGGTTTTGCTCACCTTGATATCCTCACAAAAAACTACACCGGAAAAGTAAACCTGGATCATCCTTCGGTTGGTCCGTTTTCGGGGGCTGTTGGACTTGAATACAAATACAAAGATCAAGATACCCGGGGCGTTGAGCCGCTTGTTCCTTCTGCAACCATACAAAATTTTGCTGCCTTCGTGTTTGAAAAAGCAGAATTTGGAGATTTCACGCTCTCAGTGGGTGCCCGCGCTGATGCCCGTTCCCAGGAAGCGGACCCCAACGCGGATCTTAATCTGCCCGATTTTTCTGCCGAAGAAACAGCAGATGTTCTTGATCAATCCTACTTTGAATTCAGTGGTTCGGTTGGGGCTACCTACCGAATCACCAATTCCTTTGCCATTGCCACCAATATCGGGCGTGGCTTTCGCGCCCCCAGCCTATTTAATCTGCATGTGGATGGTGTGCACGGTGGTATTGCCGCATACCAGGTCGGGAATCCCTATCTAGATCCCGAAAGATCACTAAACACAGATCTTTCAATCCGTTGGAGATCAACAAATGTAAAAACAAAAGCCACAATCTATCGGAATGCAATACAAAACTACGTTTTCTTGGTAAATACCGGTGAGTTTGCAGGTCCCAACAATGATGGTCCGCCTGTTCTCAAAACCGTGCAAGGAAATGCACGACTATTGGGAGCCAATGCGGATATTACGGCTCAACTTTTACCCTGGCTACAGCTATCGGGAACATTTGAAACGGTAACCGGCGAAAATGTAGATGAAAGTATATCACAGGTTAATGATCTGCCGTTACTCCCTCCAACAAAGATAAGCGCCAACATAAAACTTATTCAAAAAGATCTGGGAGCCTTCCAAAATACTTTTCTAGACTTGGGAATCACTCACACCTCTTCAAAAGAAGCAGCGGGCCGTTATGAGCCATTTTGGCAATTTGGGAATGCCCCTAAGTTCAATAACTTTGGAGTAGCTTCAACAGATGCTTATACGCTTATCAATGCCACTATAGGCGGTGAGATATCTATATGGAATCGCCCAATATCAATGCAGATATCTGCTAAGAACATACTAAATAAAGACTACCGCGACTTCTTGGATACCTATAAAGGGTATGCCCTTAGTCCCGGACGAAATATTACGTTCAGAGTAAAAGTGCCTTTCACTATTCTTTGATTTGAGAATTGACTCTTTTTAGTACTCAACCCTGCCAGAGTTCAACCCTGGCGGGGTTTTATTTTAATTGTAAATAGCACGAACAATTTGTCTTAAACTAATTGGTAAGAGAATTACAATTACTCTTTTATTCTTCTTATCTCCTATAGGTTCTTGTCAGCCAATAACTTACTCTTTGTATGAAAATTCGAGTAGTAAATTAACAGAGTAAATTCATGTATTGATATCTATTTTCAATTTCCAGAATCTACTATTGCATCAAAAATATAACCTAAGAGAGCAAATGAGGTATTTGTCATGAAGAAAGTAAAACGTAAGCTTGTCTCAATAATAACAGTAGTCTTGATAACACTTGGGGGCTTAGCAGCTGTAAATGCAGCCTGTCTTAATGACCCCGGTAATAATGATGGCGACTGTATTTCTGACCAATACGGTAATGACTTCTGTGAAGACAGTTGGGCATGGCACGACTGTGTGCAAGGATATTTTTAATATCAAATAATATAACAATTATAAAAGGTGTCCTCTGCCAGAGAGGCACCTTTTGTATAACAACATCTTCTATGAACCTCGACAAATATCTATCAGCGATATTGATCTTCGCCTGCTTTTATTCATGTACCAATATACATGAAAATAAAAATCCAAGGTATCAAAAAAACAGCATATCCCCCCATCAGGAATCTTATACGCTACAGATCTCAGACACAATCCGATTACCTTTAGATCATTATTCTATCCCACTTAACCGTTCAATCAATACTTTTTCTCTTAATAATGCCACTTATTACAGCTTTATAAATAAATTCAAAGGTACTATTTACATATACAAATACAACCGGGAATCGTTGGTAAAAAAGATACCAATAGACCAAGAGATACTGGAAAAGTATAATAATATCACGGGTCTTCATATAGTATCCTTCGACTCCATTTTTGTTTTTGATTATAACAAGACCTCTTATCTGTTACTAAATCAAAAAGGGAAGTTACAAAGCACATTAGCCCCTCCCGACTCATCCTTCAAATCAGTAAAATATCCCCCAAGTCCAAAAGGATGGATGACAATGCCTATCGTAAAAAGAGGATCTCAACTGATTACAGCCGGTTATAAAACAGGTGAAATGACTGATGAAACAAAAAGAAACCGGCCAATTACACTTATTTTCGATTCCCAAACTGAGGAGACTCATTTCCAGGGGTATTACCCAGAGGTCTATAGAGAAGGTAATTGGGGCGGTTCTCTATATCGTCGTTTTTATTATACCTATAACCCGTTTGAAGATCTGTTTATTTACAGTTTTCCTGCTGATCATCATGTTTCTGTGAGCCAACATACTCCACAAAATACATTCAAAAAATATTATGCAGGCAGTAAAATAATTCCCTCAATCAACTCTATGGGGCAATCCAAATACTTTTCTTTTTCGAAAATGGATCGAAGAAAGCACTTTGCAAAAAATTATAGTTATGGGCCGATTTATTTTGATCCATACCGCAACAGATACTACCGTATTGCAGAAAAGAAGATAAAAGACTTTAAGGATGATCTTTACAAAGAAAAGTTACTGATTGGCCTAAACAGCGATTTTAAAAAAATATTCGAATTTGATTTAAGCAACTATTTTCAGAATAAAATATATACCTATGGAATATTTGTTACGCAAGAAGGTCTCAATGTTCAAGTTCTGGATGGTAATGAAGATCAAATAACTATAAAAGTTGTAACTTTTTACGATGATGAAAACTAAACTTCACCTCTATTCTCTCCTATTACTATGTTGTTTCCTTTTTGGAGCTAACATGAGCTGTACCAATAAGGAAGAGACAATTAAAAATACGCAGGAAAAAATTACTGATTTTTTAACCACCGAAGGGATTGACTCAGATTATATTCTCTTGGTTCCTAATTCGGGTTGTCCCGGTTGCATTTCTACCGCCGGCCTATTTATCAAAGATCATTATCAAAACAAGAATCTTTTTGTTATTCTAACTCGTATTTCATCAGTAAAGACTTTTGAAATACGTACTGGTATTCAGGTTGATTCAACATCTAACATCATTGTAGATCAACAAAATCATTTTTTGATAAACGGAAAGAATAAAATATATCCTGCTTTATTCACCTGGAAAAATCAAAGGTTAGAATTCAAAGGCTATCAAAAACCGAAAAATGATATATTCGGATATCTGCAGAAAAAACTTCAATAACTTTCGTCCAGAGTTTTTTTGCTCGATTTTAATACTATTTTCGGTGGTATTCGTTCTAGCATCCTGTCAATCGCATAACCGTGAAAACAATTTTGAGCTGCCCGATAGCCTCTTCACTAAGCATCCAGAATTTACAGCAATAAACTTTAGTGAAAAGACCAAGGATATTCCTATCGAAAAAATTGCAGCTGGTATCAGATTTGTGCCTCTTGAAACTACTGAAGGTTCCCTCTATAAAGTTATAGATGACCTTTTTATTAATGACTCGCTTATAGTGATCAATGCAAGAAGCAAAGTTCTGTTCTTTAACAGGAATGGAAATCATAAATACACCTTTAAAAATAGTGGTCGTGGTCCCGGTGAATTTCGAACTATTTACAGTTTTGCCGTAAATTTTGAAGCAAACTTAATGGCCATTGCCGATATTAAGTTTATAAAACTATATACCCTTCAGGGAAAATTTCTTAAGGAGCTTAAACTCCCTTCGATGCCTTTTTCGCTCACTCCCAACATTCGCTTTTTAAAAGAAAATAAACTGATCATCGAAAACAACCGTATTAAACCTCATTATGAAGATGACTTCAGTCCCCTTTGGATTTATAACCTAGAAACAGAAAAAGGTTATCCCATTTTTAAGAATTATCCAGACAGTACCTCTCATTTTCAGCAAAAGTATACGTTTAAAGGTGAACTATATTCCTATCAAAACGATATTAGATACCAATCAAGAGATACTTATAATATCTACTCTGTTGATACCTCCGAAAATCTTACTCTTCGGTATAAAATGGATTTCGGGGACCTTTCCATGCCTATCGGAGCTATACATGATGCCAAACGGTACCGGGATTACCGCGAACGATTTATTGAAGTTTTTAATATCCGAGAAAGCAAGAGATATCTTTTTGTAAAGTTTGGTCGGGATCGCAAACCAGGAATTGCTCTCTATGATAAGACTAAGAAGTTTGTAAAAAGTTATGATAACTCTTCTGAGGGGTTCAGATCCACTGAATACCCTAACCTTTCATTTTGGCCCAAAAAAATCACCAATACCAATCAACTTATCTGCATACATTCAGCCAAAACTATACAACAATCTAAGGCAGAATTAGATATCGATGAAAATGACAACAGCGTCCTTTCTTTTATTGCCTTAAAATGACTCTTAGCTAGCCTAATAGCAGTTACACCAGCTAATTTTTATCATCAATTATCCTCCAGTGCTATTAATACTTCCTCCGCCTCTTTATCCGAAAGAGCTTTAAGTTGAGTAGGTGATTTTGCAAGATGTCGGTTTGTAAAGTTATACAATGCCTTTTCATCCGGTAAGCTATGTGCCCAAGCAATTTTAATGCAAGACTCTCCATTCTGGCGCAACTGCTTAATTATACTCTGAAGACGTACCCGCTTTAAAACCTTCGAAGGTCGTAACCTGAAATGACGCAAAAAATGCCTGGAAAACAACTTACTGTCCTTGTAATTCATTAAATACGCCCACTCATATACTCTTGCCACAGAATCGAGATGCCTTTCCAATTCAGCGATTGCATCTCCTATTGGTTTTCTATTCATTATGCTCTCTGATTATATTTTTGTCCTACTTAACATTTCAAAGAGTTCCAAAGATGGCGGATGTTACAAAAAATATGTATTTCCAATTGAGAATCTCTGATCTACTGCCCACTCACTACTAACAAATCAATCAAACTAAGGGAACGGTGAATCTCATCGTCTACTTATATACCTTGTCACTAAAATCGTTTAACAAGCAATACAAATACTTTTATCAGGCAATAAACATCCCTTCTCAAAGATTTAAACCTCTACGTCATATTTTGCATCACCCTTTCGGCAGTGATGGGGGGGGCAGTATCGCACCTACCCTGCCTAAGATGGTTAGCGTACTGGAAGTCACCAATAAAAAGGTCAGTCTCCTTATTACTGTTTTACCGTGCCCGACTTGTTTTTAACGCCCTTTTTCCGGTATTTTTGCCGATTGAATCGGGCGTAAAGTAATAACTGGCTCCCTCTCTTTTTATCTTTCGTATTGCTGGCACTGCCAGTGCTGTTGCAACCGATTTCACATGGTTATTGATACTACAGTTGGGCTTTTTGGAATAGCTTGATCTTTTTACTGCTTGTTACCTATTCTTGCGAGGCTACCTTAGCTCCATTATGGTAATAATGATTGTTATCACGAGCTTCTGCCTCTCGTTCTACATCATAATCGATCACTTCGAAGCTTTTGGCATTGGCGCCCTCCACTTCCTGCACGCCCGACTTATAGTCAGCTCGATAGTAAACTCTCTGATGATCTTTCAAATACCCTTTCCCCAGTACGGCGATAGTATTGGGATCGGCCCCTTCGATAATCCCAGCATGATCTTTACTTAGGTTATACACATGACGAGCATCTACGGCAAGGTAACCCGCATCCTCCAAAAGTTTAAAAGTTCCGAAATTGTGACCTGTTATAATTGGTTCGGCTTTGTAGAATACGCGGGCTTTATCCATACTAAATTCATAGTTTAGTACCGTAAAAGAACTGGGAGCCTCTGAGGGAATACGTTGCCCCCTCCAATAAACATAACTCTCCCCATTTTGCTCTAATGACTGTGTATAGTGGTAAGGTTCTTCCGTTAGAGAACGAAAGTTTTCAGGCACAGCTTCAGGTATCACTTCGCCGTTAAAATAAACAGCAGTATCGTCCACCCAATAATGTTGATCGGCCTTGGCCGCCGGTTTAAAACTATCCGGATCGGCTCCGGGGATCATTTGCCCTTCATAATAAACATACTGCTCATCCCTCCAGTAGGCCGGATGTTCCTCATTTATTACCGAAAAGGTGGCCGGATCTGCTTCTTCTATAAACTCAATTTTATCATCAAAGCTATCTGCATAGAATACCTTGAATTTATCTTTTGCATATAAATAATTCGTACTGTTTGGCAAAAGAGTGAAGGTAGAGGCATCTATCCCGTTAAGCTCAGTACCCCGGTAATAAACATGATTCGAATCCTTGGCATAGGGTGCTCTTTCTTTTAAAGATGATGGCAACCCAGACAATATTTTAAAACTAGCAGCCTCCGCCCCAATCAGGGCCTCACCGTTATAATAAACCTCTCCACCACTAACAGAGTATCCTTCATTCAATATACCCTGCGACAAATTCCATGCAGCCTGTGGATAACCACTTGCAAAAAGTAGCCCACAAACTCCGATAACGCTTCCAATGAACATCATCCGGCCCGATATGTTAAAAAATGACCAGCCAAACAGCCAGTAAACTCCAAATATTATAACGGGATAGCTCAAACAGACCATAACTATAATATAATTAGACAAATTATTGCCGGCACCCGGTCCACCAAACAACATTACTGAACTTATCCAGCACAGTGGCCAAGCCAAAAGAGCAAATGATACGATCCAATTCATCCCATTTATAATTATTGAGTTAAATATTGTTGTTATAGCCCTCTCTATATATAAATGGCAATACTAGAGTTGGGCATATCGATTTTGATCCGTGTCCATGTCCAGATCAAATGTGCATATATCATGAATGCAATTAAAGAAGGTAGGCTACAAGAAACAGATTGGACCTTGCCTATAAAGTCTCTCGTGACCTACTATCTAATTTATTGCCACATATCCTATTCAGACGGCGGTTAACTAACAATATTTCCTGTTGAAAGGCAAGATCACTAAGCCATTATCATATCTATCCTAGACCGATAAATACCTAAACTTTGAAAAGCCAAAAATTCTATGAATTCTCAGCTTTACTGTTACCTTCCGAGAATGGGTAGTGATGGGCAGAAACAACAATTTTTATAATAGGATATATCTCCAAGACAGACCATGCAAGATGTTTTTACAAAAAATGGTCAATCCTTTTTCAAATTCACATACATTATTCAGATATTATTGGTATAAAAAAGGACCTCAGGAGTATCCGTCCCGAGGCCCTGTGCTTTAGGTTTCAGCATTTAGGAGTGACTAGTTGACTAACTAGATTAGGTCTAGAGAGACAATAATAGTGCGTTCTGTTAACAAGAGTATTGCGAAGGGCATTTGTTACAAAAAAAATTAAATTATTTTTTCTTCTCTTTTGAGCCTCGTTAAAAGTCACTACAAATCACCGCTGGGTTGGCTCGAATTGAGCACATCAGAGGGGTTTTTGTACCAAATTTCGTTTTTAGACAGCCGCCCCAAGCCTTTATTAGAAATTACTAATACTAGCCACAAGAAAATTAAGAGTGAATTAGATGAATATTTCCGAGGTGAACACAAACAGTTTACTCTACCCTTGAAGCCCGAAGGCACTAATTTTCAGCAACGTGTATGGAATGAACTTCAACAGATACCATTTGGATGCGTTACAAATTACGGTGAATTGGCAAAACGGCTAGGTGATGTTAAAAAAGTTCGAGCTGTTGGCAGGGCAAACGGTCAAAATCCCATTCCTATCATTATTCCGTGTCATCGAGTAATTGGTGTAAACAATAATCTTGTGGGATATGCCGGGGGAATCAGTCGAAAAAAGTTTTTGCTCAAACACGAGGGAGCCCTTTTATTATAACAACCTTAAAAACTTTTTACTGTCGGATGGCTGTGCAATTTGTACATTCACCGTATCTTTCACGTTAAGAAACTATTACAATATGATGACCTTTCGACGCTTAGCTGTTCTACTGATTAGTATCATTGGCCTTGCCATCACTGCTAATGCTCAGGTTCAAGAAGCCCCGGAACGCACAATGGGCGAAGGACCTTATGAAAAGCTTATTATCCGCGGTGTAATGCTAGTTGATGGTACGGGTTCTCCTCCCCGCGGTCCGGTTGATGTGGTGGTTGAGGATAATAAAATTGCCACCATCCAATCCGTAGGCTACCCCGGCATACCCATTGATGAAGATCGACGCCCCGAAGCAGATACTAATACGAAAGAGATCCAAGCCAAGGGTATGTACCTGCTACCCGGCTTTATTGATATGCATGCCCACACCGGCGGTGTTGCCCAAGGCACCCCTGCAGAATATGTGTATAAACTCTGGATGGCCCACGGCATCACAACCGTTCGCGAACCCGGCTCTTTTAACGGCATGGAGTGGACTTTGCGTCAAAAAGAACGAAGCAGGAAAAACGAGATTACTGCCCCACGTATTTTCTCTTATATCGGCTTTGGAATGGGTCACGACGGACCTATAACTACGCCTGAAGAAGCACGAAAGTGGGTGCAGATGATCCATGACGAAGGTGCTGATGGCATCAAATTTTTCGGAGCCAGTAAACCAGTATATGCCGCTGCTATTGATGAAGCCAACAAACTGGGCCTTGGCACCATGACTCACCACGCTCAAACCCGTGTCGTCTATAATAATGCATTGGAATCGGCTCGATTGGGACTTACCAGTATCACTCACTGGTATGGCATCCCCGAAGCCCTTTTCACAGGTCAGATTATTCAAGACTATCCTCTTGATTATAACTATAGTAACGAGCAGCACCGCTTTGAAGAGGCCGGAAAATTGTGGCAACAAGCCGCTGAACCATACACTGAAAAATGGAACAGCGTGATGAATGAAATGCTTGAGCTCGATATTACGCTCAATCCCACTTTTACTATTTATGAAGCCAGCCGCGATCTCAGTGCTCAACGACGCGCCGAATGGCACGAGCGATATACCCTACCCTCTCTTTGGGATTTCTACAAGCCCAGCCGTATCTCTCACGGTTCGTACTGGCTGAACTGGGGTACCGAGCAAGAAGTTGCCTGGAAAGATAATTTTGATCTCTGGTTTGAGTTTGTCAATGAGTTTAAAAATCGCGGGGGACGTGTTACCCTGGGCTCCGATGCCGGCTATATCTATAAACTCTACGGATTTGCCTATATACAGGAAATGGAGCTTTTCCGGGAAGCCGGATTCCATCCCCTCGAAATTTTCCAATCGGCTTCACTCAAAGCAGCTGAGGTGTTAAATATGGATGATAAACTCGGCACCATTGAAGTTGGGAAACTGGCAGACATGGTATTGGTGGATGCCAATCCCCTTAAAAACCTGAAAACTTTATACGGAACCGGTGCGATACACGTTAATGATGAAAACAAGCCGGTACGCATCGGCGGCGTTAAATATACGATTAAAGATGGCATTGTTTACGACGCTAAGAAGATGCTCGAAGATGTGTCCAAAATGGTAAAAGAAGCAAAGGCTGAGAAAGAATATGAGATTACACAACCAGGCCTAGACTATTAAAGGCAAGGTTCCACCTGTTTCCATACTTCATTTATTCCTGACATATCTCCTGCTGTATACTTCCTAATCTCTTACAGCAGGAGTATAACATTACAAAAATTTTAGTTATTAATGGGTTTCGACCTGCGTAAAGACTCACGAAAGTTACATCGGTGGGGTGCTATCTTAATAGCACTTCCTTTTTTAATTGTCCTTATATCAGGACTCTTTTTACAGGTAAAAAAAGAGTTCGACTGGATACAACCCGCTACCCAATCCGGTAGCCAGGTAGGAGCCTCACTCCCTTTCGACAGTATACTTAACACAGCTAAATCCATTCCCAAATTAGCGGTCAACGAGTGGGAAGATATAGACCGGTTGGATGTACGTCCTGATGATGGCATTATCAAAATTCGGAGTACCAATGGCTGGGAGGCACAAATTGATGCCCACACCGGAGAAAAACTACAACTGGCCAAACGTCGTTCAGATGTTATTGAAGCCATCCACGATGGGTCATGGTTCCATGATGAGGCCAAGCTCTGGCTGTTTTTACCCTCTGCTGTCGTTGTACTTATCCTCTGGCTTACCGGTATCTACCTCTTTTTTTATCCCTACTTTGCCAAATGGCAAAACCGCAAACGCCTCAAAGAGAGAAAACTTGAAAAGCGAAGAAAAGAACGTCAGAAAGAAAAAGAAATGGCCCTGTAACATTCTTTTCACATATAAATTCCATAGTGACAAAAGCTATCATATCTTAGCGATAATCCTTATCATTGGGCTTTTTAAATAAAGGATTGAGAACAAAATGGCCGAGACTCCAAGCGATAAAGCAGAAGAACTTCATGTTGATGACATTCAGCGACATATCTTTTTATGTGCTGATCAGACCAAACCAAAATGTTGTAACAAGGAATGGAGTATCAGGGCCTGGAACTTTCTTAAAATGCGTCTCAGAGAACTGGGGCTGGATGGCGCCGGAGGCGTGTACCGAACCAAAGCCAACTGCCTGCGTATCTGTAAAAAAGGTCCGGTAGCTGTAGTTTACCCTGAAGGTATTTGGTACCACTCTTGCAAACCCGAAGTATTGGAACGAATCATCCAAGAACATCTCATTAATGGTAACCCCGTTGAAGAATACATGTTTGCTGAAAGTCCTCTGCAAGAAGAAGATTAGGCTTTTCTCTAATGAAATTATTTATAGGAATATAGATATTCCGAAGGGAATGTTAATTCTTAATATCCCGCTCCTATCATTTTTTAGGAATTACCCCTCCAATAGCTGGAATGGCATTAAAAAACAACGCCTGTCATGGTGAGCGTAGTCGAACCATCTCCATGAATCGATTGGTTAATGCGTGACAGCTGCTTTTTTGATACTACGCGAACTTATTCGGGGGAGATCCTTCGGCTTCACTCCGTTCCGCTCAGGATGACATTGCTTTTGCTGGGGAAAGGAGTTCCCCTGCCTGATCATAGGGAGCGACCAAGGCTGAGTAAAAAGTAGTACATGCGTTCCAACGCAGAGCATTAAACCGAGATCCCGGAAGAGATACTTCGCTGAGCTCAGCACATGGTTCGGGATGACAAGGAATTTATAATATGGTTTTTTAAATCGGAGATCCGGATTTCCATAAATAGATGAGCAGTACCATCCCCCTTACCCCCTTCTGATTACACCCAATGGACTTGCTACATTTTGGTAGACACCCAGTTAAGTCATAGATTGTACGACACATATTATAATAAAACAATCATGAGCACAACAAACAGACGAACTTTTACCAAACAGTTTAAACAGGATGTAGTCCAGCAAAGCCAGCACTGCGATACCATTACCGAGCTGGCTGCTGATTTAGGGCTGCGCCCGGAACTTATTTACCGGTGGCGATCCGAGCTGTGAGATGACCCGCAGGGAAGTTTTCCCGGCAACGGCGTGCCCAAACAAACCCCGGCCGAAGAAAAAACAGCGCAATTAGAACGGGAACTAGCTAATGTGCGCACCCAACGCGATATCTTAAAAAAGGCCATGGCTATCTTCACAAATCCAAACGCGTAATTTATACCTTTATGGAGAACAATAAACATACTTTTCCCATAGTGAAGATGGCCGAAATCCTGGATGTATCGCGCAGCGGATATTACAGCTGGCGGGACCGAAGCCCCTCGCGGGGCAGCTTGGAAAACAAGCGGCTGACAAAAAAGATACGCCGGGTCTGGACCGATTCCGGGAAGACCTACGGCAGCCCTCGGATCCACCAGCAGCTGCTGGGCGACGGAGAATCGATCAGTCGACCGCGGGTGGCCCGCCTGATGGCGGCCGCAGGAATCCAAAGCCAGATTCGCAAAAAGTGGATTCCGACGACTCATTCGGCCCACAGCGAGCCGGTAGCTCCAAACCTGCTTGACCGGAACTTTACTCCCGGCCAGTTAGGCCAAGTCTGGGTCAGTGATATTACATATATCCAAAGCCGTAACGGCTGGCTGTATGTGACGACCATCATGGATCTGGCCGACCGCCAGATCCTCGGCTGGTCATTGTCGAAAAGCATGGAGGCGGCCCAGACCATCATCCCGGCCTGGGAGGCCGCCTGCCGGCGGCGCCCACCGAGTCGTGAGCTTTTGTTCCACTCCGACCGAGGCATCCAGTATGCCTGCAGGGAATTTATGACACTGCTGACCGCCGAGCCGCTGATCACTCAGTCGATGTCTCGGAAAGGCAATTGCTGGGACAATGCGCCGGCCGAAAGCTTCTTTAAAACGTTTAAGGCAGAACTTCCGGTCGATACAAAACCCTGCACCGAGCGCCAGATTCGATCGGCGGTATTTGCCTTTATCGAAATCTGGTATAACCGAAAACGCCTGCACTCAACGCTGGGATACCAAACACCGGCACAAACCGAGCAACAGTTAATCAAAAAACAGGAATCAAATGCATGATATGCCTTAACTCACTGTCTACTTTTTTGTAGCAATTCCACTTTTCATTCGGATAATGTCTGAAGGGGGAGCTTTTTCTTGCCCTTCGACACAACTCGGAAAAGGAATCCCTCCTCGAGGAGGGTGGGCAATTCGTGGGCTTCGAATTGGTCGGGAGGTGTTCCGTTCTTGAAAATAGCTCTATTGATATATGCCTCCCTTTAGATGCTAGGCGAACTTATTCCGGAAGAGCCTTCGACTTTACTTCGTTGCGCTAAGGATCACATTGCTTCTGCTGAAGAACAGAGTTCCCCTCCCCGATTATAGGGAGCGACCAAGAGTGGGTCAGAAAAAGAAGCTTTGCAAAACCTTGCCTTATATGATTCGTCGGACGACAACCCCAGTCGCCCGACGAAAGATAGTAAAATAGCGATGCCATCACTTGAAGTGATGGCATCGCTTAAGCAACGGTTAATTAGATATCAAGAGTAAGAATTCGTTCTCTTTACATATCATGTAAAATCATTACGGCATTTTGCATCATCCGTGCCGGACCTACCCAGAACATTCTGTACTGCGTATTATCCAACAGGAAGACCACCTGCCCTGAGCCCATAGGTTGAACACCCGCAAAAGCATTACCGGCTACCTGCTTTTTATTTTCAGCAGAAGCATAACCAGAGGCCAATACCGACTGGGGATCTTTATCATAGTGACCCACCACCTGCCAGTTTGTAGAAGGCACCAATGATTCATCACTAAATTTAAGCGTAAACAACTTATTGGGTAATCCAAAAGCTAGTGGATTGGTATTGTCGATGTGACCTTGAAAAGCTGAACCGGGTATTCGTTTGAGGCCGGAGGAATCTTCACGGGCTGCATAGGTAGTATAGGCAGCCGGTTTAATGGTATCTTTCTCCTCCTTTTTATCGTTTGAAGGCTCATCTGCCAACTCAACAGAAGTAAAACCGGACTGATCTTTACTCATAAATTCAGCAGCATTTTCGGTGGCTACCAGGGTACCGCCATCACGAACCCAGCCTTTCAGTTTATCTAAGGCAGTAGAATCGAGGGCCGAAGAAAATCCACCCCATGCACTCGGAAGCACCAACACATCATATTCATCGAGGTCTAAATACGAGAGGCGATCACTTCGAATTCGGTTAATCCCAAACTCTGTCCACTGGTCAAAGAGAAACCATATCTGCCCTGCTGTGTAGGAACTGAACGGGCTATCGACCATAAGAGCTACATTGGGCTTGTCAACGGGCTCACTGTCGCGAGAGGCTAAATCCATGCCGCTGACCATACGACCTGTATCGAAACCTTCAATCGTTACTTTTGCCTCTTTAGCAATACGCTGCATATCCGATACAATAGCCTCTCGTTTTTCATAGTTTCGTCCAAGCAGAACAACTAGGCTTCCCCTACTATATCGTTTACCGTCATGGGTAAAGTATTTTTTAGCAACACGTACTCGGTATCCGGCATCCCATAATTTTGCAAGTGCATTAGGGGTATACCGCTGTTTACCATCCACAACATAGGCGTATTGGGCACCGCTATTTTTAACGCCATTTTCATAAACCGGGGCTTCGGTTACCTTAGTCGTTGATACCCCCACTTCATCTTCAGACCAAGCGGCATCCAAGTTATAAGCCATGGGGGCTGACCATGTTGACATATCGTACATCACCGAATCGCCGATAGCCAGCTGACGCTTCATTAGGGTATTAAGAAAAATATGCCGTGGTTGGTCAGTATTAATCAGGTAGCTGCCTTTGCTGAATTCCCGGCGATCAGATGAACCATCCCAATAGCTGTACGCATCATCTACCTCAAAACCTTCGGTCGCCTTTTCCACTTCTACCCCATGCTGCAACATAATATCAACCAATTCTGCAGTATAGGCGCGATCATTATTAGGTAAGATGAATGCTTCTACATCACCCTTCTTAGCATCTTCACTAAATGCATTGTGAAAATAGTCGAGCAATGGCTTCCGGTTTTCAATGGAAGTCCGCACGGTTGCTATTGAATTTGTATAATGATCAAATACACGCTGTCGTAGCGTCAACTTGTAGCCATCTTCTGTTTCAACAGAACGACCACCGCGGCTATGTCCTCCTTGTTCGGCCAACATCCCGATAGCTCCCATATTGCTGGGATAAGATGAGCCGTAGCCGGGATAAAAGAAATCAAACGCCTCACGGGTAGCGTAATTTATATTATGCGCATCAAACTCTTCTATAACCCCACGACCAAACACATCGGCCCATTTTTCGTAATCATTGGGCAACTCATGATTTCGGGGCGTTGTACCGGGCATCGTAAAGTAATTACTGTTAAAACCCTGCTCATGTAGATCAAGATGCACTTGTGGCATCCACTTCTGATAGGTTGCTATACGTCCGCGCGATTCAGGATGCACCAACCAAACCCAATCTCGATTCAGATCAAACCAATAGTGGTTGGTCCGTCCGCCGGGCCAGATCTCGTCATGTTCAATATCATCTGCATTTGAGTTGAGCACCGCACTGCGCGAAGATTTATACCAATACACATACCGATCACGCCCGTCGGGATTCAGCATCGGATCGATAATAGTAACGGCTTCACTCCTCATCTTCTTCGTCTCGGCATCCATTCCCGCTACCAAGCGATAGGCGGTCTGCATGGCCGCTTCACTACTTGATGCTTCGTTCCCATGCACATTGTAGCTCAACCATACCGTAATGGGTTGTTCCGACTTTATTGATGTTGCTGCATCATTCCCCAAATTCGCAGGATCAGTAAGCGCCAGATTGTTGTTACGCAACTCCTCAATATTATCCTGATTTTCTTCAGACGTAATAACAG
Source organism: Fodinibius halophilus (assembly GCF_011059105.1). Classification (GTDB taxonomy): domain Bacteria; phylum Bacteroidota; class Rhodothermia; order Balneolales; family Balneolaceae; genus Fodinibius; species Fodinibius halophilus. The sequence goes on from NZ_JAALLS010000007.1 coordinate 108,726, forward strand.
CAAAATACAGCCCCCTCCCCTCATAGGTTTCAGCATATTTTTTAAGACTGATACGATCAGAAACTTTTGACAAATAATTGAGGTATTTAACTACATCTGAATGGAGGCTATACTCGGACCCAAGCTCATACCCTAAAAACTCTGCCGGTGATGAGATCTCAGAATCATAGGAGATATCCGGATCAAACTGGAATCGCTTATCCTGCGCCTGTAACACGCTGGAACTTATAAAAAGAAATGCGACAACGACTAAGAGGTATCGGAATCGATATTCTGACATAACAAAAATTGGTTATTTACTTTTTTATGTTGGAATCGTTTATCATGGTACAAAAACTGAAAGTAAAATGGCGTTAAAAATTCCCGAATTATCCGTTATTAGAGGCTGTTAAGAAGTTTACCAAATAATCCTGTTCAATATTCATCTATTCCAATGAAGAGATATCAAAAAGTTTTACTTGGGATTCTCACCGCCATCATTATTCTGATAGGCGGTATTCAGATCTATTTTAGTTTTTTTATGGATGCCCAGCTAAAACAAACGATAATAAGCCGTTTTCAGGAATCCGCCGGAAATACCTTTACGCTTACTATTAACGATCTGGACCTGGAACTGCTGGGAAGAGGTATTAATATCTCTGGAGTTACATTGTCTTCAAAAAAACAGGAATATCAAAGTGAGCTGCAGTCCACAATCGAAGATATTCATATTCGTGGAATCAACTTTTGGCAACTATTTATTCATCAAAATATTAAACTTAAAGAGATCCGGATCGTCAATCCCGACATTTCACTGACAGGAACCTCGTCTTCAACTTCTTCTACCTTTAATCGGGAAAACATCAGGAATCAACTTTCTAAGATCGACCTACTTCAGCAGCTATCAATCCCCAAATTTTCAATTACAGGATTATCTTTCAATTATACCCACAAAGATGAACAGAGTAGTCCTACTTTAAGCTTCCGAGACAGTGATATTCACCTCTATGATATATCTTTTGACTCTACTTTCTTCTCAGAAGATAAGATCATTCCCGCCCAACATCTTACGACCGATCTTCGAGATCTTCAATACCAAACTGCAGATGGTGTATATAAGCTCTCTACCCACCAAATTGCCTTTTCCTCTATGGATAGCAGCATGAGTATTCGTTCTCTGCAACTGCAGCCAAGGTTCAGCAAAGCTACTTTTCCCAAACAGTTCAATCACGAAGTTGACCGAATTAGAATAAAAGTGGACCAGATTTATTGGTCCGGCATCGACAGCCATAAACTAAACTCCAAGCAGCAGCTCAGCGTACAAGATATTCTGATCCGCAATCCTGATTTTGATATCTATCGCGATAAACGACCTCCCTTTCCACCCAACAACAACCCTCCGCTCCCCCAAGAGGTGATTCAAGGCATTCCATTTCCCATTACTGTTGATCGTATCACCCTTTCTGACGGTAGAATCCGGTATAGTGAACAAATTCCCCAAGCTCAAAAAGCCGGTTATCTGCTTTTTACTAACCTCACGGGCATTTTTAATAACCTATCAAATATTGAAAAAGAATGGCATGACAAGTCCCCATCCCTGCAAGTTAAAACTGATGTGATGGACAGTGCAGAACTGAATGCCTCATTTCGTTTCCCGATGGATTCCAAACAACAATATATCTCTGGGCATCTATCCGCAATGCCGATGAAGCCTCTGAATAAGGCCTTAACACCTCTTGCCTTTACCCGCATTGATAAAGGACAAATACTGGGAATGGATTTTAATATGACTCTGAGTCCGAATAAAGCTAAGGGCGCTATGACTTTCACTTACGAGAATCTAAAAATATCGCTGCTTAATAAAGGAGAAGGACAGCAAAACTTTGGTAACACAATGAAATCATTCCTGGCTAACACCTTCAAGGTTAAGACTCAAAATAAGGGAGATGACCCAAGAAAAGGGACAATTAAATTTGACCGAGATACAAATAAATCAGTTTTTAACTACTGGTGGAAAAGCCTGCTGTCAGGACTTAAATCGAGTATAGGAATCTAAATATTCAATTCATGTCAGAATTAAACGCTATCACTATTCCCACTTATGAGGAAGTAAAAAATGCTTATCTGAAAATTCGGGATAAGGTACACCGAACACCGGTATTGAACAGTAAAAAAGTTAATGAACGGGCCGGTGGAGAGCTGTTTTTTAAATGTGAAAACTTTCAAAAAGTAGGGGCCTTTAAGTTTCGTGGCGCCACCCATGCTGTAGGTGAACTTTCCGATGAAGAGGCCCAAAATGGTGTTGCTACGCACTCTTCCGGCAATCATGCCCAAGCAGTGGCGCTGGCAGCTAAACTTCGCGGTATTGCTGCTCATATTGTGATGCCCGAAAATGCGCCCAAAGTAAAGGTCAATGCCGTTCGCGATTACGGAGCAACCATTACCTTTAGTGAATCTACCCAAGAAGGCCGGGAAGCTACGCTCAAAAAGGTTGTAGAAGAGACAGGTGCCACTTTTATTCATCCCTATGATAATCCACATATTATCATGGGACAAGCAAGTGCAGCAATAGAATTATTAGAGGAGAAACCGGACCTTGATTACATCATTGCCCCCATTGGTGGTGGCGGCCTTATGAGTGGTACGTCGATTGCGGCATCCGGCTTATCTCCCGAGACAAAAATAATCGGTACCGAACCCGAAGTAGCTAATGACGCATATCTATCATTTAAAACCAGTGAGCTTCACCCTGTTCAAAGTACCGATACAGTAGCTGACGGACTTCGAACTTCGCTAAGTCCTTTAACTTTTGCTTGCATTCAGGAACATGTAGATGCCATTTATACGGTAACGGAACAGGAAATTATAGATGCGATGCGCTTTATTTGGGAACGCATGAAAATTATTATCGAGCCATCATGTGCCGTTCCTGTAGCCGCGGTATTCAATGGAAAAATTGACCTCCAAGGGAAAAGGGCTGGGATTATTATCACCGGTGGTAATATGGACCTGGATCAACTTCCTTGGCAAGGTTAGGAATTAATAATTGGAAATTAGGAATTAGGAATTAAAAATTTGGAGTTAATGTCTGAGAAAGTAATTATAATCGGCGGGGGTGTTTCGGGGTTAACTACGGGCCTCACTTTGCAGTTACTGGGATATAAAACGGAGATCTATGCCGATAAGGTTATCACCGATATCCTGGATAAAAATGCCCATCCTGAATTTGCCAGCCTTTTCCCGTCGGCTTCAGTTATTCCCCATTCGGTATATTCTGATCAGTTGGAAGAGCTGTTTCACCACTCCCAGGCTGTCTTTTATGAGCTCCGCAAACAGACTTTCCCGGGCACTACCATTAACAAACATTATGAGCTTTTTGAAACCAGGTCCGACCGCCCTGACTACTGCGACTGGATGCTGAACTACCAGCCGGTGGAAGAGCTTGATACTGATTCCATTCCCCGCCGGCCAGGCAACAATACCCTCTATGGCTGGAGCTTTAACTGCATTTTTGCTGACTGGTCGCTATACCTGCCCGCACTATACGAATTATATCAGGATAGCGGAGGTACCATTACTCAACAAAAGCTGGTTTCAAAAAATATTGATAGCCTTCCAACTGATACCATCATCAACTGTAGTGGCACTGGCAGCCCCTCTTTGTTTGATGACCCCAGCGAAGAGCAACTGATCGTCCGTGGACACCTGCTCCATAAAGTTGATGCACCATTACTGAAAAACTCAAAAGATGAAACCGTCTCCTATAACTACACCCCCAAAGCTTCTGTGTACTCTGATACTAAAGGAGAGGCCAGTGATGTCTATTGTTATCCCCGAAAAGATGGATGGATCTTGGGAGGAAGTCGACAAACAGGCACCCTGGGGCATACTGACTGGGATGAAGATAAAGAAAACTACGAAGTTGACGGGATCTCTTTTCCCAAACAGATCATCGATCTAAATAGTGAAATTCTTGAAAACCGATTTGGTGCCTCGGTCAGTCTGTCGGATGACTTAACCCCTTCGGTTGGATATCGTTATATTCGAAACAGGAAAAACGGACTGCGATTAGAATCAGAAACAGTAGCAAATAGACAAGTCATTCATAACTATGGACATGGCGGAGCAGGTGTTACTCTTTCGTGGGGATGTGCACTGAAGATAGCTTCATTAATCAATAGTGTCCCTGTTGATAAAAACAAGCAACGCTTATTGGTAGAGATGGATCATTAAAGAAATAGAAAATTTATACTTGGATATAATACCCAGCCAATCAGCTTTGAACCTGTTTTTCGGCACATTCGGGGCAATCCAACCAGTGTTCTGATGGGATAGACGGTAATGCTTTGGGACTACTCCCCTTTTCAAACACCGGCCGATACAACACATCTCCTTTATCATGCGATTCGCCACAGCTATGGCAACTTTCCTCTGTATCCAACTCTTTGGGAGTATAACCCGCAATAATCCATCCCTCGTGACCGGCATGCACAGCCAGACTTTCCAAAGCCGCCCGTACCGTTTGTGATTTATTGCCGTTATAATACTTTTCAGACAACTCTCCCAGAAGTTGAACTGTCTCATTATCCAATGTAAAATTCAGCCGTTTCATAATAGCTCCTAACCCTGTGGTTCACATTTAATACGCAAGATACCAAGCTGCAAATACAATGAATCCGCCTACAAAAGTGGTGAGCACAGCCCATCGACGATAACGATCCAGTTCATGATGCTCATGATCATCTAATTCGGTCTCTTGGTGGATATTTCCGCCCACCTCGCACTCTGGCAAAAAGTCGATCGCAACGTGGAAAAAGACGCCTGTTGCAAATCCAAAAATGAGGGCATTTACGATGGCATTTCCCGGGATATTAATCAGACTCATGGGAAGCGCTGTAAGCCCGATGGCCGCGGCCGGCAATAATATCAACATCGGATTTTTCCCTTTAATGGCGAGCCGCCGAGAAGCAGCATAACCCGCAGGACCTTTATGAGAAATAATCGCGATACCCAACAGTATCCCCAACTCAGGCATAGCAGCATACACCATCCCAATAATTAGTCCGGCAGACAGAGCATGCGATGTTAGTTCTAACACCACCGGATTGACTGAAAAAGAGGTATGGGTTAAATCATGATTAAGCGTATGAATCGCAAAACCGGCCATAATACCTATGGCTATTCCCAGTCCCCCGTATACTGGATGATGATTAATTGCCGTTGGCACAAGAAAGATAGCAGCACTCGTAATCATAGCTCCACTTGCCAATCCATAGCCAATGACAAGACGATTAAGCTTATTCTTTTTGGCTGCTTTTATTCCCAGTGGTATCGCCAACGCCATTGCCCCAAATGCAACCCAGGAAATACCGATAATTTTCCAGTTTGATTGCAATGCCGCTAATACAGAGAATACACACAGTAAAAATAGGGATCCGTAAATTATTATTTTGTTAGACATACTGCCCTGTACATATTTTAATGATTAAAAGTCTCCAGAAAATAGAATATTTTAGGATGATACCAGCACCTATAATGCCATCTCATACAATCTGCATATTCATTCTATATGGATGAAAGAAAGTTAGAAAACCCAACCCATCTACGTGTGTATTAAAGTACACACTACAGTGTTTTTTAACAAGCACTTTTCTTTTTTTATTCCTGTTGGTTTCATAAACATGCCATAAAATACTTTTAAATTTCTAAGTTTTCATGATTGCCAAAAAGTTGTATCCCTTTATATTGTAGATTGAATTTTTAATAAACCTTAGTCGAATGATCAACTCCCCAAAAAATATATGGCAAGGTATCATCATTGTATTATTATTACTTGCCACATCCCCTGCCTTTGCTCAACAAAATAATTTTTCAAGCACCGATTATGTTAAATCGCAGTATGATATTGAAATGCGTGATGGCGTAAAACTGCACACCGTTGTGTATGCCCCCAAAGATACCACCCAGTCCTATCCTATTCTTATTAAGCGTACTCCCTATAATTGCCGTCCCTATGATGATAAAGTGCCTGAACACATTATCTCGAATCCCTACATGCAAAAAGAAGGGTTCATTATTGTTTGTCAGGATGTACGCGGACGGTGGATGTCGGAAGGAAATTATACAACAATGACGCCGAACCAAACCGACAAAGACAAAATTGACGAGAGCTCTGACACCTATGACACCGTAGAATGGCTGATTAATAACGTCCCCAATAACAATGGTAAAGTGGGACAGTGGGGCATCTCCTACCCCGGTTTCTATACCACCGCCGGCTTGCCGAATGCCCATCCCGCGATGGCTGCTTCCTCTCCACAGGCTCCCATATCAGACTTCTTCTTTGATGATTTCCATCACCACGGAGCGTACTTTATGAGCTATTGGTTTGTAACCCCGCTCTTTGGTATTCAGCACGATGCGCCCACAAATACGGCATGGTACCATTTTGCTGATCTTGGAACCAATGACATGTATAAGTTTTATGATAGTATTACCCCACTCAAAAACGCGGATAAATACTACTCTGAAGAAAATTTCTTTTGGCAGGAGTTAAAAAATCATCCCAATTATGATGAATTTTGGCAAAAGAGAAATATTCTGCCCCATCTTGATGATATTAAGCATCCCGTAATGACTGTTGGCGGTTGGTTCGATGCCGAAGATCTCTATGGTCCATTGAACACCTACCGATCTATTGAAGAAAAAAATCCGGATCTACAAAACACCATCGTTATGGGGCCCTGGAGCCACGGGCAGTGGGCCAGCAGCAATTCGCACCAGATGGTTGGCGAAATCTATTTTGGTAAAGGAATTTCCGATTTCTATCAAAAAGAGATCGAATATCCCTTCTTTATGAAACACCTGAAAGGAGCCGACACCCACGAGCTGCCGGAAGCTTATATGTTTGATACCGGCGTAAAAGAATGGAGACAATTCGAAGACTGGCCCCCTAAAAAGGTAACAAAGAGATCATGGTATATTCATGGTGACGAATCATTGAACACTCAAAAGCCGGGTAATTCCAATCAGGAGTATACCGAATACACAAGCGATATTGACAATCCCGTGCCCTACAGAGAGGAACAAAGTCTTGTCTTTATCCCCCAGGATTATATGACCGATGATCAGCGTTTTGCAGCACGCAGACCTGACGTTATCACATTTGAAACGGAAGTATTAAAAGAAGAGATAACCCTGGCGGGAGATATGCTGGCCAACCTTTATGTTTCTACTTCAGGAACGGCTTCCGACTGGGTTGTAAAAGTAGTGGATGTGTATCCTCCCCAAACCAAAGAAGGAGAACATACCCCTGAGGGAGTTGAGCTGGATAATTATCACCAGATGGTACGCAGTGAAGTTATCAGGGGCCGTTTCCGGGATAGTTATTCCGATCCTAAACCTTTCGAACCCAACGAGGTAACGTATATAGATCTCCCCTTACAGGATGTCTTCCATACTTTTAAAAAGGGACATAAGATTCAGATCCAGATACAGAGTACCTGGTTCCCCCTTGTTGATTTAAATCCTCAAAAATATGTCCCCAATATTTTTAAAGCGGATGAGAAGGACTTTCAGGATGCTATACAACGTGTATATCACACGGAAGAATATCCTACGAATATTGAGGTAAAGCTATTGGAAAAAGAGTAGCTTATACATTTGGGGAATCAATGAAAAAACGACCAAATTCGTCTCACCGGCCGATATGGGCTTAACAGCAACGCTCATCATCGCGAGCCACCGGCTAGCGGAGAAGCAATCTCCATAAATCAACTGGCTGATGTATGAAGGGAACCTTTAGATGCTACGCGAACCACTTAAGGGAGATCCCTCGGCTACGCTTGGGATGACATTGCTTTTAAATGGGGTTAAACGGGGGCTGGGCGAAAGCTTGGGAAAGGAAGGGAGATTTTTTAAAAAATATGTGGATCGAAATGTCATCTTGATCCACTATCAATAATTATCTGACGGATCCCTTTAGATCTTACATGAGCTAAAAAAGAGAGACTGCGTGGTCTTCCGAACAATCACCGGAATCCCTCGCAGTAACACTGCTTTTAAATTTTTAACACCAATGCCAAACATTGCATGTAACAATAAATTTGAAACTAATCTTGGCAACATGGTTAAGAAGGGTGTCAGATAAACAGATGATATTTCTCACCACCTATCGTCGGTTCGAAATGACATGCGGGTAACCTATATCTTAGTTGGGGCCTCCTCAAAAATGGAAAGTTCAATAGCTCCAAGGGAGTTGTACTCCCGAAGCTATAATTCTGTCTGCTTTTCAACTACAGATAGTTAGAAAATCAGTTGTGCGTACATGCCTTATATAATTCGTCGGACGACAACTCCAGTCGCCCGACGAGAGATGGGAACTCATCCAAAATAGAAAAGGCCCCGAATAAACGGGGCCTTTTTAATCTATCCGTAAGAAATGGAATCAATTACTGTCCATTCCTTTTCGCTTTAAAGCGATTAATTACACCACCATGGAGAACAGCTTCTTTCTGCCGTTCACTAAAGGTATGCTTAACGGTATACTTTTTGTCTTTCGTCTTGTTATGAATAACAACTTCGTTACCGTTTTTAATAGCTTCACGAATGTTATTCACTTCAAGGATATCTCCCTGGTCGATATCTTCGTAATCCGCATCATTTGCGAACTCCAACGGTGGAATACCGAAGTTGATCAGGTTTTGCCAACCGATTCGAGCATAACTCTTCGCTATTACTGCTTGCATACCAAGGTAACGAGGTGCAATAGCAGCATGCTCGCGACTAGAGCCCTGCGCATAGTTTTCACCGGCGATAACAACGTGTCCGTTGTGTTCTTCTTTCGCTTCCATAGCGCGATCGTGGAAGTTTTCATCCACTACATCGAGCGTAAACTTACTGATCTCGGGAATATTACTTCGATAAGGAAGTACTTCTGCACCGGCACGTAGGATCTCATCGGTTGAGATATCATCCCCCATCTTCAGTAGCACAGGTACATCAAAGTCTTTGAGCTCATCAAAATCAGGCATGGTAGAAATATTGGGCCCTTTCTTGATTTCTCCGCGTTCCTCTTTAGGCTTTGGCGGCGTAAGCATCTCGGTATTGATGTGAATCTCTTTTGGATGCTCAAATTCCGGACACTCCATGTTATAGAGATCTTCAAGATCTCGCGGATCGGTAATTTTACCGGTAAGCGCTGAAGCAGCAGCAGTCTCCGGACTTACCAAAAAGACAGAGTCTTCTGGCGTTCCCGATCGGTCCGGGAAGTTACGCGGAACAGTACGCAAACTATTTTGGCCTGATGCAGGCGCCTGCCCCATTCCAATACAACCATTACATCCGGCTTGGTGGATACGTGCTCCGGACTGTACCAGGTTAAACATCACATCATTTTTGACCATATTTTCAATGATTTGTCGTGATGTGGGGTTAATGTCGTAAGAAACATTATCATTCACTGTTTTTCCTTTGACAATCTCAGAAGCAATCCAGAAATCACGAAATCCGGGATTTGCCGAAGAACCAACATACGACTGATAGATATCTTTTCCTTCTACTTCACGAACCGGAACAACATTTCCGGGACTGCTGGGCAGTGCAATCAACGGCTCAACATCATCGAGCACAAGCTCTTCGTACTTGTCATACTCAGCACCTTCATCAGCTTTAAGCTCTACAAACTCGTGGCCGCGTTCCTGCGATTCCATAAATCGGCGAATCTCGCCGTCTGCAGGAAATACCGTACTGGTAGCCCCCATCTCAGTACCCATGTTGGCGATTACATGACGATCCATGGTAGAAAGATTCTTCAACCCTTCGCCAAAGTATTCAATCACATAACCGGTAGCACCGTCAACATCGTAACGGCGAAGCATTTCAAGGACAACATCCTTTGCACTCACCCAATCAGGAAGCTCACCTTTAACCTCAACTCCCAGTACTTTAGGCATTTTGATGTAAAGAGGTTCACCGGCAATAGCAAAAGCGACATCCAAACCGCCAGAACCAATTGCCAACATTCCCATACAACCGGATGCGGGAGTATGACTGTCGGAGCCGGCCAACGTTTTACCCGGGATGGCGAAACGCTCGGTTTCTATTGGGTGACTTACCCCATTTCCCGGACGACTGAACCACATCCCAAATCGTTCTGCAGCAGATTTGAGAAAGACGTGGTCATCAGGATTTTTAAAATCTGTCTGGATCAAATTGTGATCAACATACTGGCAAGATATTTCTGTCTGGGCTTCATCCAGTTCCATTGCCTCCAACTCAAGCATTACCATTGTACCAGTGGCATCTTGGGTAAGGGTTTGATCAATCTTAAGCCCAATTTCTTCGCCCGGAACCATTTCACCATCCACAAGATGGCTTTTAATCAGTTTTTCCGTAACAGTTAGTGGTTTACTCATAAATAATTATATGTTTTGATTTCCGCTAAATTCTTATTTATCTAAAGTTTAACTCCCGAAAATAGTTCCATAAAATACCATAGCAATGCCCTACTCATCAAGTTAATAACATAAATAACACTATTTATAAGTATTCTAAGCTGTAATAGGAATCTTACTTAGTTTTTAAAAGTTTTTTTTCTTAATTAAAGGTGTAGGGTAATACAATTAGTTTAAACATCAACTCAGGCGTCAGATACTATGAACACAAGTGATTTGGTAAAAGCACTTGCAAACAATTGGGATATGAGCCAGGCCGAAACGCGCCGGTTGTTGGATACTATTGTTAACCGATTAACAGATAACCTGGCCAACGGTAATACTTTTACCATCCCAGAGCTTGGTACTTTCGAATTATCAACACGTGGAGAACGGGAATCTTATAATCCACACTATGAACAATATATGAAGATACCCCCTAAACGCGTTGTTGATTTTAAGCCCAGTAAGGGGTTAAAAGAAGATTTCAAACAAGTGGAGTCCGACAATGAGTGAGAAAGTAACGTTTCAGGAACTCATTGAGTCGATTGCAGAAGAAAGTGATAATTCTAAGCAATTCACTCACGATTTCCTCAAAGATTTTGTCGATGTCATCAATAATGGACTTGAAGAGGACGGGAATGTCAATATTGCCGGCTTTGGTAAGTTCAAGCTTCGGTTTGTCGAAGAACGAGAGGGGTATAACCCCCAAACCGAGGAAAAAATGACCATTCCTGCTCACAACAAGGTAGTTTTCAAGCCATACAAAGGAATTCGCGAGCTGGTCAACGCCCCCTACTCTCACTTAGAACCCCAGCTTATTGAAAAAGATGAAGATGGGGATCCTAATGAAGAAGCTCCTGCTGCTGATCACGCGGACGAAACCTCTTCCGGTGAATCCGATTCTTCTTCTGGCGAAAGTGAAGGGAAAACAGCTAAGGAGAAGTACATAGAAGAGGATCCATTCGGTTTTGAAGAGATGAGTTCAAAATCCTCATCAACATTTTCTCTGGAAGAAGATGAGGAGGTTGTTGACGAGGAAGAAGATGTTGTAGAATTTAAACCCGATACTACCGAAGAAGAAACTGATGAAACGGAGCAGGATCTTGAAGAATTTATTGGGTCAGTGGAAGAGACCGAAGATGCGCCTGTAGAAGTAGAATCAACAGAAGATTCTCCTGACCAAGATGAAGAAGAAATTACAGAAGAGAACACTTCTGAACCTATTGAAGAGGACGAAAAAGAGACTGAATCTGAGGAAGAGACAAAAATTGACTCCCCCTTTGCCTCGGTAAATACAAAATCTGATAAAGATGCTACTGGTCCGGATGACAAAGAGAAACAAAAAGATGATACTCAAATATTGGATCGGCAACTGCCCGATCGTAAAGACAGTTCATCCTTACCAATAATAGCAGCAGCGATTTCTATTTTGGTACTTATAGCTGTTGGCGCATGGTATTTTGGGGTCTTTTCAACAGAGAGTTCTTCTCAGATGGCCGCACAACAAGCAATTTCATCAGCTCAAACCGAACAACAAGGCACTAATCAAAAAGAAAATACAGTACCATCATCTAATAACGACAGTCAGTCTAAACCTTCTTCCAGCGAAGGACAACAACAGCCGGCCCAGAAGCAAGCTGCCAATAAGAACACCCAAAAGAAAAATCAGTCCACCTCATCAGCTTCACAACAAAAGGAACAACATGCTATTGCTGAAGGTCAAACACTCTGGAGCATAGCCGAAGATAAATATGGCAACCCACGGCTTTGGCCGTGGATCTATGGTAAGAATGGGTCGTTAAATGATCCTGACCTTATCATTGCAGGCAGTTCGCTAACCGTACCACTGCCCTCCGGTCCTCAGAATAGTTTAACTACTTCCGATTCGACAGGTGTTGCCAAAGGCTTTTTAGCCACCTATAAATGGTACAAGAAGCAGCAATCGCCAAAAGCAAAGAATCATTTATGGGGAGCCAAAGTTTACTATAATGATATCCGAAATTTGGCTGATATCCCGATCGATGAAGCTGACCTTTCGTATGCCAATAAGGCCCGCTGAGATTAACTAACAAAGGGCACAAATTACTTTCTTAAAAAATTAAATTCGCAATAAAACCACACATAACAGGAGAAATATTTATGATTCGTCATATAGTAATGTGGAAATTAAAGGATGAAGCAGAAGGAGCCACTAAAGAGAAGAATGCTGAAAAAATGAAGCTGATTCTTGAAGGGCTCAAAACCAATATTGATGAAATAAAAAATGTAGAAGTCGGTATCAATATCAGTGAAGATGACGACGAGGCGGGCTCTCCGCATGATGTCGTATTAATCTCTGATTTTGAGTCCGAACTCGACTATACGATGTATACTCGTAACGATCATCACAAAAAAGCTGTTAAATTTATAAACTCGGTTATTGAAGAACGCCACTTTGTGGATTATAAAGTAGATACTTAACCGTTTAGCTCATATTACAGTATAAAAGGGTTTGCTTTGGCGAACCCTTTTTCTTTTTATCCCTTTCTTTGATCCAACATAAACTCTTGTGCTTCCTCAACCACCCGTTTAAAAATACGTCGCTGAGACGGTACTTGGGGCATATATTCAGGATGCCATTGAACGCCCAGCACAAAATTGCTGTATTGATGCTCAATGGCTTGAATAATTCCCCTCTCCTCCCGAGCAACCACCGTCATATTATCTCCGGTCTCATCCACAGCCTGTCGATGCATCGCATTAACCCACACCGTCTGAAACGTTAATACTTCGAATAATTTACTCTGCTCATCAATCTGTACCTTCTTTTTAGGCCAAACACTGTGGGGCCGCGGTACTTCTGTATAATAGTTCTCAATATCTTGATGCAAGGTCCCGCCGAAATAGATATTCATTAATTGTGCACCTCTGCAGATGCCTAAAATAGGAATGCCCTTTTCTACGGCTCTATCCAACAGGTCCAACTCCATCTCATCACGAGCATTATCAATGCCCACCGAAGTCGTAGAAAACAGCTTGCGGAGCAAAATAATAATGGGGAAAAATAAAATTGTAGCGAGACGAATAAGCAACTGGCGTATTCCCGATAGCTTCTGGTCTTCTGAAAGCAGCTCCCGTATTTGTGACTCCCCATATCTTTTGGGATTAATATCTGCTCCTCCCCCAATTATCAATCCATGAATATCAGCATCCGGAATTCCATCCTCAGGACGAATATGTATTGCGCGCCCCCCATGGATAGCTATTGCAAACCAGCTAAACCACCAAGCAGCTGTTCCTCCCTTGTCCGGGCCTGTAACCCCAATGTTCGGTCGTCTGCTACTCATCCAGATCTAAAAGTATAATTACTGTTCCTGCCCATTCTTTTTTAAAAGAGATAACCGTTTCTTGCTTTCTGAGTAAATATAATCGACTTAGCTTCTTTAACATCTCTTTGTCTTCTGCCAGTTTCTCAACTTCCAGCCAATATTTCCATTCTGTTTCGAACCTCCATTCCGGATTATCAATGCGGCTATTGGGCAAACGATAATGAAAAGTAGGTCGCGGATCATTTTTTTCGCCCTCCATCACCGGTTTTACCAGCTCGGGTTCCAGTAAACCAAAAACAGGCATCATATCAATCGGACGATTCCGGGTTGGGTTCCTATCAATATAATCTTGGACCATTTGCACTTGATCAGGTTGATATTCCGGATCCAACACTTTGCGCACATACTTATCGGGAAACGGATCAACAAAGGGCGAAATACGTCGTGAAATATCGATATTCAACGTTTCCAGAAGCCACGGATACAAAATCATGAAAGAACGCAGATAGTCAATAAGTGTAGACACTTCGAGATCCGGCGATTCTATATTAATATGCATTCCAAAGGCATTAACAAAAGAGGCATGTGTACCCTTGGCCTTATCCTCTTGCAGTCTGCTGCGTAGCGTTTCAAGCTGTTTAAGCTCTTCTACTGGTAAAGGAGGCATTACAATTTCTAACGGCACAACGGAACGGGCCATTTTATCAATAGCATCTTCAATTGACTTTCGAAGGGAGTCTTCTTCTAGTTTAATACCCCACCGATCAAGGATATTGTGTTCAGCCATCTTTTGCAGAATACGAGCATCAAGCTCAACCCGGAAGTCCCCCAATGATGTCCCCTCAATACGGTAGTGATACCGATGTTCTTTAGTTATAGCCCCTCCGTAGAGCGAAGTGATAATTTCTGCCGCCCGTTGTGGCTCTATACCGGCAAATTCCAGTTCAAACCCAACTTTTCGGTACTCCCCCCTCGCATTGTTTTGTGTAGGCGGTAATTTGTAGGTCATCTAATATCTCCAACCTTGTTGGTTATAATTATCACCGAAAATTTGATCATATTGTAAAAGATTGAAAATGAGAACCGGTTATATTTGCCAACCACATTTGTTCTTAACATAATCATGTTCATTTTGCTACAAAAGATATCATTAATAAAATACAGGGATAATCTATGAAACGTTTCATTCAGCTTAGTATACTGCTGTTATTTTGCATTCCCGCTATTGTATTAGCACAACAAACAAAAGTTTTTACCGGCGGTAAAATAATACCTGTCAGTGGTGAACCTATAGAAAATGGCGTCATGGTAATCCAAGACGAAAAAATTATTGCTATAGGTGCCCAGGGAGAAGTTGATATTCCAACTAATGCTAAAAAATATGATGTTTCGGGAAAAGTTATTATGCCCGGGCTCGTAGACTCACACTCCCACGTTGGTGGCGGTGATGGCGGAGACCGATCCTCAGCTCTTCATCCCGATACCCGTATTTTGGACAGTATTGATCCCCGCAGCGATACCTTCAAAAAAGCACTGGCCGGTGGTATAACCACCGTTAATGTGATGCCCGGTTCCGGCCACTTGATGAGTGGACAAACCGTCTACCTAAAACTGCGAAAGGCGAACCGTATAGAGGATATGCTGTTTGTCGATAATCCCAGAGAAGAAGTAGCGGGCGGTCTCAAGATGGCGAATGGAACGAACCCCATTGGGAAAGGTCCCTTTCCCGGAACTCGTGCAAAATCCGCTTCTATGGTTCGCGAACTCTTTATAAAAGCCCAAAACTATAAAGAAAAAATAGAAAAGGCCGATGGCGATCCTGATAAAATGCCCACCCGAGACATTGGTATGGAAGCCCTGGTTGAAGTACTCAACGGTGAGCGCATTGTCCATAATCATACCCACCGACATGATGATATTTTAACAGCTATCCGATTGGCCGAAGAGTTTGACTACCGATTGGTTCTGCATCACGTAAGTGAAGCCTGGAAAGTAGCTGATGAGATTGCAGAAGCTGACGTCCCTGCCTCTATTATTGTGCTGGATTCACCCGGTGGTAAAATGGAAGCGGTAGATATTAAATACAAAAACGGTGCAGTACTTGAAGATGCCGGTGTTACGGTAGGATATCATACTGATGCCTCAATAACTGATACCCGGCTGTTTCTCCGCTCCGGTGCTTTTGGTGTGCGTGCCGGTATGAGCCGTGAAGCTGCTCTTAAAGCATTAACTATTGAAAATGCAAAAATGCTGGATGTCCAAGACCGTGTCGGAACCCTTGAAAAAGGAAAAGATGCCGACTTTATCATTTTATCCGGCAATCCGCTCAGTGTTTATACCCGCGTACAACAAACATGGGTGGAAGGAAAGAAGAGATTTGATATCTCAAACCCTGAAGATCGTAAGTATGCTACCGGTGGTTATGATGTGTTTGAACGCACAACCCAAAATCATAATCACGGCCGCAACTAAGAATATTTATTGAAAGAAATGGTTGCCAAAAGAATTTTAGACTAAAAAATACTACAATTATGAAGAAACGAATCACATTATTTCTTTTTGCACTCCTTCTCGGGGTATCAATGAGCAGCTATTCGCAAATAGCTGTACAAGCAGATACCATTTATACCATGGAAGGCAACAAAATTGTCAATGGTATAGTACTGGTACAAGGAGATAAAATTGAGGCTGTCGGCTCTGCTTCAGAGATCGAAATACCCTCTGGTTATGATACCCATAAAACCTCCGTTGTTACTCCCGGTCTTATTGATGCACACACTGTAGTGGGCCTGGCAGGAATCTATAATCAAGACAGCGACCAGGACCAGCTCGAAACCTCTTCGGCCATACAGCCCCATCTTCGTGCTTATGATGCCTACAATGCACGTGAAGAACTCGTAGACTTTGTACTCAACAAAGGAGTTACAACTGTACACACCGGTCACGGCCCCGGAGCGTTAGCCAGTGGACAAACGATGATAGTGAAAACTCCCTATAATACAGTTGAAAAAGGAGTTTTGGATTCTGAAACCACCGTTGCCTTTACTCTTGGGTCAACTGTGGGGCGATATTTTGATAAACCCGGAACACGTGCCAAAGGAGTAGCCATGCTTCGTCAGCAATTTATAAAAGCACAGGAATATCTTGAAAAACAAAAGTCTGGCGAAAAGCCCAATAAAGATCTCAAAATGGAGGCACTGGCAGATGTACTAAACGGCGACCTAACAGCTATGATTACCGCCCATCGTGCCAATGATATCATGACAGCCCTACGCCTAAAAGAGGAGTTTGGCTTCGACATGATTCTTGATGGTGCGGCCGAAGCATACCTGGTACTCGATGAAATTAAAGAAGCCGGTGTTCCTGTATTCATCCATCCTACTATGACTCGCACCTATGGTGATGCCAAAAATGCCAGTTTTACTACTGCTTCTAAACTGGCAGAAGCAGGCATTTCCTTTGCTTTCCAAAGTGGATTTGAAAGTTATGTACCTAAAACGCGCATTATTCTTTACGAAGCAGCCATTGCAGCAGCTTACGGACTCGATCGGGAGACCGCTCTGCATGCTTTAACCAAACAACCGGCGCAACTCCTCGGTATCTCTGACAAGGTGGGGTCACTTGCCAAAGGCAAAGATGCTGATCTTGTGCTTTTTGATGGCGATCCCCTGGAATATACTACTCATATCAAATCAGTAATTGTTGACGGAAAGGTAGTCAAAAAGTAAAGAGTCCAATTCTGGGTTTTTATATCATTATCCTCTCCCTTGTGTTGTATAGACGGGGAGGGGATTTTTTATTTAGATTAAGTCATATTCACTTACATATCTGTTGCGATCTCCAAACTTAGATTGCCCCCCGCTCAATTAATGCCTATCCTTGGAGGTTATTCTAAAAATAAATTTCGTAGGCAGATAAAATGGATATTCCCGCATATTTAAATGCGCTGACAGGGCTATTTGTAATTATAGATCCCATAGGTGCGGCTCTCATTTTTCACTCTCTGGTACCCCCGGGCGAAAAGCGTCACCGTCGCATTATGGCATTCAAAGCAATTATCATATCTGCCGTGCTACTGGTCGTTTTTGGGAACTATGGCGAACCACTGCTTGAACAGCTGGGTATAAGTATTCATGCACTGCGTATCTCAGGTGGGCTGCTGCTTTTCTATACCGCCTTTAACATGGTTACCGAAGAGATTGAATACACCAAAGCAGAAAAGAAAAAAGATATCTCTGTTTTCCCTATGTCCATCCCCCTCCTGGCCGGACCGGGATCCTTGACCCTTTCCATTCTACTATTTTCAAAATCTGGTGAAGCCAGTGCAGATATTGCAGTTACGGCAGCAATACTCTCCATTTTTGCCCTCACCCTGTTACTAATGTTGATTTCAAAATATCTAAAGAAAATTATTGGGAAAACCGGAGATGAGATCTTACGCCGATTTTTGGGCGTTATTCTAGCCGCTCTTGCCATACAGTTTGTGTATGATGGCATTGCGAATATCACCGGATAATTCTTACCGGTAGGCTTTTGTTATTTGTTTGCGGAGACTCGCCTTTGTCCCATCATCAGTAAAAGCATGATCTATAGCATGAAGATTACTCTGTAATAGTTCTTCTGTAGTCCACCCAAAAGCCGAGGCTACTGTTTCATACTCGTCATTTAAGGTAACATTCGAGATCGTCCGGGTATCTGTGTTAATGCTCAGAGAAATCCCCGCTTCGAACAGTTTGTTCACCGAATGGTCAGTAATAGCCTCAAACACATCCGTCTGAACATTACTGGTGGGACAGACTTCAAGGTGAATATTTTCTTTTTTTAAATACTCAACCAGTTTAGGATCTTCATAACTGCGCACCCCGTGCCCAATACGAGATGGACTAAACTTATTTAGCGTTTCCCATACGCTTTCAGGGCCGCAGGCCTCCCCGGCATGAGCAGTACAATTAAGACCTTTTTGGTTGACATACTCAAAGGCTTCAATATGGTTATCAACGGGATAGCCAGCCTCATCAGCGGCAATATCAAATCCGACCACCCGACTTCCTTTAAACTGTTCAACCAGCTTCACCGTTTGCATACTTTGCTCCTCAGAATAGTGACGAAGCGTACACAATAAAATACCCGCTTCAATACCCGTCTCTTCGACCTGTTCTTCTACGGTATCATTCACAACCTGCACTACCTCTTCTATTGTTAAATCACCCTTGGTGTGCTCTAATGGAGCAAAACGGATCTCCGTATACAATACATTATCAGCCAGCAGCTGCTCAAAGAGGTCTTCGGTCACCAGCTTGAGCGCTTGTTCGGTTTGCATCAGTTCAATAGCCGGCAATGAACGTCTAATATAATCGGCAAGATCACGACACTTTGCAGGAGCGGTAAAAAACTCTTGGTATTCCGCTTTTGTAATTTTCGGCCTTAGCTTTTTTACAACCCCAAAACTTAGCGAGCAATCTAAGTGTAAGTGAAGCTCAATTTTGGGCAGATCTGAAAAATTCATATTTGATATCTCTTTTTATATAATTGAAAAAAAGCCATAAAAGTTAGGCTTTTATCAGACCAAATACCATTGGTAATACGTTTCTAAATTGTCCGTCGGTTCCTTATTTTAATGCCCTGTTTAGATCAGTGCAATTTTCTTGATCACGGTTTACCGATCATCACATTCTATTTATGACATACCTTTCTACCGAAAACCTATCTAAGAATTACGGCCATAAAACACTTTTTGAAGGACTCTCTTTTGGGATCTCTGAAGGCGACAAAACAGCACTCATTGCTGAAAATGGAACCGGTAAAACCACCCTTCTTCAAATACTAGCGGGGAATGAAACTCCCGATGATGGCAAGGTGATGATACAAAACGATATCAGCATTGGTTTTTTGGAACAAGATCCGCAGCTCAACGAGGACCTTACTATCCGCTCTTATATTGCCCGCAGCAATAATAAGATGGTACAACTCATCCAAGAATATGAACAGGCCGTACAAGCCCAGGCCGAAGATTATAACGAAGAAACGCAGCAAGCATTTGAGAAGGCCGCTGCTAAAATGGATGCCGCCAATGCCTGGGACTACGAACAGCGGATGGAACAGATTCTCGGGAAGTTAAACATCCATGACCTTGACCAATCTATTTCTACCCTATCGGGTGGGCAACGCAAGCGGGTAGCACTGGCTTTTGTATTGCTGGATGACCCTGATATGCTCATACTCGATGAGCCTACCAACCACCTTGATGTAGAGATGATTGAATGGCTCGAAGAATATCTAAAACAGAGCAACTTAACGCTGCTGATGGTAACGCACGACCGCTATTTCCTGGATCGGGTTTGTGACCATATCATTGAGTTAGAGGGGGGCAAGCTCTATCATCATAAAGGGAACTATCAATATTTTTTGCAAAAGCGAGCTGAACGCCGCGAAATTGAACGCAAAAGAACACATAAAGCCAATCAGCTTTACAAAAAAGAGCTGCAATGGATGCGGCGATCACCCAAAGCTCGGACCAGTAAGTCTAAATCTCGCATCGACAATTTCAAAGAGCTCGAAGATGACCTCGATACTGGTCCAGACGGACCGGAACTGCGCCTGCAGATGGATATGAGCCGCATGGGCGGTAAGATATTGGAACTTATCAATGTGTCTAAGAGCTATGGCGATGAAAAGATTCTTGACAGCTTTTATTACGATTTCGAAAAAGGAGAACGCATCGGCATTATTGGCAAAAACGGGGTGGGCAAAAGTACCTTCCTGAAAATGCTCACCGGAGAAGAACCTATTGACTCCGGGAAGAGGCGAGTAGGCAAAACCATCGTCTTTGGCCACTACCGACAGAAGGGACTCGATTTTGATGAAAGCCAACGTGTTATTGATGTCATTGAAAATGTGGCAAAAGTCATTAAGTTGGCTAGTGGAAAAAAGATCTCGGCCTCCCAATTTCTTAAGCATTTCATGTTTACCTCAGAGATGCAGTATACCCCTGTAGAAAAGCTTAGCGGGGGCGAAAAACGGAGACTGAGTCTCATGATGGTACTGCTGGAAAATCCCAATTTCCTGGTACTGGATGAACCCACAAATGATCTGGATCTGCTGACCCTGAATAAACTCGAAGAGTTTCTGTTGGATTTCCAAGGCTGCCTGATCTTGGTCTCCCACGATCGCTTCTTTATGGATAAGTTAGTAGAACATTACTTTGTATTTGAAGGCGACGGAAAAGTGGATAGTCATCACGGTACGTATGAAGAATACCGGGAGCTTCGCAAAAAGCGTAAAGCAGAAGAACGAGCCAAAGAGAAGAAGAAAAAAAGCAGTTCTGCATCTAAGAATGGAAAGCAGAATTCTAATTCTTACGATGAAAAACTCAGCTATAACGAACGGAGGGAGTACAACAAACTCGGAGAAAAAATTGATAAGCTGGAGTCCAAAAAAGAAGCATTGGAATCCCAAATCAGCAGTGGTGAGTTAGATCATGATGAACTACGGGAAAAATCGAATCGTTATGCTGAACTGGAATCTGAAATTGAGGAATGTACTGAACGCTGGTTTGAACTGGCAGAACGAGCATAAAACCGGTATAACCAACTGAGCCATGTGTCCTAAAGAACTGCCCATAGATGGTACACTGGACCTACACACCTTTCGCCCTGATGAATTGGGCTCTTTGATTCCGGATTATATTTCGGAATGTCTAAAAGAAGAGATCTATGAAATTAGGATCATACACGGTAAGGGAACGGGCAACCTTCGACGCTCTGTACATGCCCTCCTCGACCGTAACCCTAACGTACAAAGCTATTCTCTGGCCGGCGATCGCAGTGGCTGGGGAGCAACCATTGTATCCCTTAAAAGAGATAAATAGCTCTCAGCCCTATCTACATGTTGTGAGCCCGAAAAACTTTAGCCAATAAAAAAACCCGCCCATTTCATTAAAAAACAGACAGGTTTTTTACCGACAATTCAGCTCAATATCCTCTAGTTTTCAACAAGGAAGACTTTATCTACTACATGAACAATACCGTTAGAAGCATCAACAGTCCCTAAAATTTTAGCACCGTTAACGTAAACTTCACCATCTTTTTCTTCAGATTTAACATACTGCCCTGTTGCAAGGTATACATTCATACCATCTGCAAGCTGCTCTTTACTCAATGAAGCCGGAGAGGCATGAGAGGTTAAAATCTTGGCCAGCTTAGATTTGTTTTCTGGTTTCAACAGGTTTTCAACCGTACCTTCTGGCAGGGCTTCGAAAGCCTCGTTTGTAGGTGCAAAAACAGTTAGCGGACCCGCATTCACTAGTACGTTTTGGATTTCAGCCGCTGCAACAGCTTTTGCCAATGTTGTATGATCAGGAGAATTCTTTGCAATTTTTAAGATATTAGCCTTTGAATCTTCATCCACTACCCCGGCCTGTCCTGTATTAGAAGCAGATATTGACCGATCACTTGTTGAAGAACTGGATTTTTTTTCTGTATTCCCACAAGATATTAGAACCCCTGAAACCGTTAACACCAATGCGATATTTATTATTTTATTCAATGTAGTCATAGCATTTATTTTTTATTTTACCGTAGTATTATATATAAGATTTTAAGACCTTTTTGTCTTTTATTAAAATACAAAAAAGTGGCTAATCCCCCAACATAACTTTTGGGATACCCTTTTTGATTCAAAAAATTTAGAGTGTCTCAGATGTTATTTTCACCTGCATTTTTACTATCCTTCGGCTGAGGTATTTATTATTTAATAATTGATCTTTTATGCACAACCACACGCAACAATCACTGCGGCAAGTTCTAAAAAATCAGGTCCGCCGCCTGGAAACCAAAATTAATACCCTTGATCAACTAAGCAGCCGCCTGTCAATGGGGCGTTTAGCTGCTTTTGTCGGCGGGTTACTCCTCGTATACCTTATTGGGCAGCTAGGCCCGGAATGGGCATTTTGGGTAGCACTAGCAGGTTTTATAGGCGGGTTCTGGCGCTTGGTTAAAACACACAACCAGATTGACCAGGCGAAAGAAAAATTCTTAATATGGCAGAACATACGATCATCGCATTTAGCACGCCTCTCCTTAGACTGGCCGAACATTCCGCAGAAATCAACAACTGACAATTATGAAAACCACCCCTTTGCTACGGACTTAGATCTAATCGGACAACATTCGTTACTACAGCTTATTGACACCTCAAACTATCAGGGTAGCACCGACCAACTGGCCAAATACCTGCTCACCGAGGAGCCGACTCCTGAGGATGTTGAACAACGACAACAAATCATCCGTGAACTGGCCCAGAAACCACAATTCCGCGACCAGCTACATTTACAGGCCGAGCTCTATAAAAAACAGGAAACGGATAACGATTGGACCCTTGAAGAACTGCTCAATTATCTCAGAAAATCTGAACAAGTAAGTTATACTACTCCCCTTTTGGTATTGGGAGGGCTCTCCATCCTCAATATTGTATTGGGAAGTCTCTACCTGGCCGGACTGATGAACCCCTATGTAATATTCACTTTTGTTCTGTACCTTGTGATTTACAATTTTAACAGTGAAAAGATATCGGGACTCTACGATGAGTCCGACCAGATTCAGAAATTACTTAGCCGGTTTAATGCGGTATTACACTTTTTAGAGACCAATGAATATGAAGCCGAAACTGAGCTCAAAAAATACTGCCAGCCCTTCTGGAGTAGCCAATATTCCCCTTCAAAATATGTAAAGCGCATTATCCGAATTGCCGGGGCCGCCTCCTCGCAGCAAAGTGAAATAATCTGGATATTACTCAACTTTTTGATGCCGTGGGATCTCTACTTTTCACAGAAACTTAGTTCATATAAAAAAGAGTTAGCGCCTCACCTGGAAGAATGGATCGACCATTTTTACAAACTGGAAGCCTTCTCATCTTTAGCCAACTTCTCGTGGTTAAATCCGCACTATACTTTTTCATTGCCAAACAATAATGCTGATAAACCATTTGAGGCAACAGACCTCGGGCATCCCCTTCTACCCGAAGAGCAAAAAGTAACAAACAATGTCGCTATTGAAGAAAAAGGAGATATTCTACTCATCACGGGCTCCAATATGGCAGGGAAAAGTACCTTCCTGCGAACTATGGGCATAAACATGGCTATGTGTTTTGCCGGTGCACCTGTCAATGCCTCTGCTCTCTCAACCATTCCATTTCGTTTATATAGCAGCATCAATGTTACCGACTCTTTGGATGATGGACTCTCCCATTTTTATGCAGAAGTAAAACATCTTCGCGGTTTGTTGGAACTGCTAAGGGATGATCACCAAACACCTGTATTCTTTATGGTTGATGAGATCTACCGTGGTACCAATAACCGTGAGCGTCTGCAGGGCAGCGAAGCTTTCCTCAAAAATGTAGCCGGTAAAAATGGGATCGGTCTTGTCTCTACACACGATCTGGAACTGGCCCAACTCGAAGAAACGATTCCTCAGCTTAGTAATTGGCACTTCGAGGAAACCATAGAAGACGGGAAGATGAGCTTTGAATACAAGCTAAAACCCGGCCCCTGCCCTACTACCAATGCCCTGAAAATTATGGAGATGGAAGGACTACCTACGTGAATTAGGAATTGAAAATTAGGAATTAAGAATTAGGAGTATAGAGGAATCAATAGTCAGAAATCAAAATTCAGAATGGCTGCCTAAGACTTCTGATTCCTGAATTCTGACGTTCTTTTACCCACACCTTCCCTTTGAATAAGTCCAACATTAAAATTGCCCACCCTCTCCCATTCCTAATTTTTAATTCCTAATTCATTTGTAACCTTTCTAGAAACCATCAGTGTACTATAGTGGATTAAGAAAAAGAAAACTTAAACACACTGGTGGTGAACTCAACTTCTGACAATGCGCTGATGCTTAAGGTGAAAGAGGGTGATCTCGATAAACTGGGACTGCTCTTCGAACGCTATAATAAGCGTCTTTACCATTTTTTTTACCGCCTGACCCACCGCCGGGACCTTAGTGAAGACTTGGTACAGGGTGTTTTTGAACGCATCCTAAAATACCGAAATACCTATACCAATAGTGGTTCATTCGCCACATGGATATTCCAGATTGCCCGTAATCTACAAGCTGATCACTACTCTCAGAATAGCCCTTGTGAACAAGCTGACAGAGATATTGAATGGGAAAAGTTGGAAGGTGATAACATCATTTTTGAAAAAGAGCAACAACAAGAACAGGAATTAGAATTACTGCAACAAGCCATTAATCAGCTGAGTGATACCAAAAAGGAGACATTGATTCTCAGTCGATTCGAAGGTTTTAGATATAAAGAAATTGCAGAAATCATGGGGTGCTCAGAAAGTGCCGTAAAGGTTCGAATTTTCAGAGCGCTACAAGAGCTTGAAGTACAGATGAAAGAACTCAAAAGAAACGGATATGATTAACGAACAATATATCGAGCTAATTACCGCTTATATCGATGACTCGATTACCTCAGAACAACGGGTCCGGCTAAACGACCTCATTGATAAGGGGGAAATAGATATTGATATCAAACAAATGGAGGCCACATACAAGAAGATGGGCCAATTACCGGCACCTGAACCATCAGATCAAATGCGGGAAGCCTTTTACGACATGATCGGAAATGAAAAAGAGCAACAAGTCCCACAAAAAAGTAATACATGGATAAATCGTATTGAAGAACTTTTCGCCCCCAAAAAAGTGCCACGAATGGCTTTTTTCACTGTAATATTCTTGGTTGGGATGTTTACCGGAAACCTTCTTACTCCCTTCCAGGATTATCAGCAACAGATGGATCAGTTGTCAGGAGAGGTCTCAAAGATGCGCCAGGTTATGATGATGAGCCTGCTGGATAACCAATCCTCTTCGGAACGCCTCAAAGCCGTAAATATCAGCACCGATATACAGACAGCTGATAAACGAGTCGTAACAGCATTACTTAAAACCTTAAACAATGATTCCAATGTAAATGTACGGTTGGCGAGTATCCAAGCCTTATTACACCATGCAGAAAACCCAAGGGTACGAAGAGGATTAATCCGCTCAATTTCACGGCAGACGTCTCCACAAATACAGGTTGCCCTGGCCGATGCCATGCTGGCCCTGCAGGAAACACAATCTGTTGATGAGTTACAGAAACTACTACAACAGAACGAGCTGGATTCCACAGTCCGTGACAAACTGAAAAATACTATTGCAGCCCTAAGTTAAACAGATAAGATCATGAAATACTTCAAATCTTTTTTCTATAACACGCTCTACGCAACCTTTGCATTAACCTTGCTGACACCTCTTTTGTCGCCATTCAATTCTGTAACCCAAAATACCACACGCACCATTAAAAAGAGCATGACATTTGCCGATCCGGCAGATCCTGGAAATAAATTTAAGGTTATGAATATCGACGGCTCGGTAACCGTGGAAGCCTATGATGGTGATACCATAGAACTTACTATAAAAGAACAGATTGACGGCACGCCCGGAGAAGTTAGACAAGCCAGAGAAGAGCTGGAATACAAAGTTGAACGCCGCGGGAATCTTATCCTAACCTATCTTGATGCCCCATTTATTACGTTTCGATTTGATGGTAAGGACGTACATTATTCTGTTGACCGTAATGATGACAGCTATATATTCATCCACAACCTACACCTGAAGGTCCCCCAAGCCATCCTCCTTGATGTTTCCTCCATTAACAAAGGGGGCATAAATATCGATGGTAATTTTAAAGCGGTAGAAGCCAGTAACGTAAACGGCTCGCTAAACCTGACACATTTGACCTCTAAGACCAGAGCCAACACGATAAATGGAGATATCACTGTTTCCTATGATAAAGTGCCCGTTAAAGATTCTGAATATCACACCATCAATGGCACTATTGAAGTTAACATGCCGGACGACCTTTCTGCCGATATCTACTTCAAAAGCCTGCATGGCGACATATACACCGACTTCCAAAATGTGAAACCGTTAACCCCAAAGGTAAAAACTGTATCGAATTCGAACCGATCTAAAGTTATGTATGAAGTAAAAAAATTCAGTCCTCTGCGTATTGCTAATGGTAGCGTAGAGCTCCGTTTTGAAGTACTAAATGGAGACGTCTATATCCGCAAACAATCATAAACGTATTAAACCAACACACGCTCTACTATGCTACCCCAAAATCAGCATGATATGAACCATCTAAAAAAATTAACAGCCATGAACACACTCAAATATATATCTATCCTGCTTTTTGCCACACTACTGCTTCCATTACAGATACAAGCCCAGGAACAAATTGCCGTCCCCCTGTCAAACCCCGGTGAACCAGGCTTACTCGATATTGGAGTCGTTCGCGGTTCTATTACAGTAAATGGATATGATGGCAAAGAAGTGCTTGTTGCCTATTCCGGCGAAGACGATCAAAAACAGGAAGTAACCCAAAAAGGGCTGCGTCGAATTTCGAATAATGGCGTAGGTTTTGAAGTTACGGAAGACAACAACGAAGTGGAGGTGAGCGGCGCCTCTCCTATGCAGTCTATTGATTTTGAAATCACTGTGCCACGTAATTTTGGGCTAAACCTCTCTACCGTTAATGGTGGCGAAATATTGGTCAACAATGTGAATGGAGAGATGGAGATCAGTAATGTAAACGGCAAAGTAACTCTCCGGAATGTAGGTGGGTCGGCCCTTATAAATACCGTTAATGGAGATATTAAAGCCACATTTTCGAAAGTTGCCCCCAATAGCCCTATGGCATTTAGCAATCTGAATGGAGATATCGACATCACTTTTCCTGCCGATGTTAAGATAAATGCAAAGATGAAATCAGAATGGGGCGAAGTTTTTACTGATTTTGAAATGAATATCCAGCGTACAGACAAGAAAAATATTAAATCGTCTGCCAATGATGGAGTTTACAAAGTTTCTGTTAACAACTGGATCTATGGTGCTATCAACGGCGGCGGACCGGAATACCTCTTTAAGAGTATGCGGGGCGATATTTATATCCGAAAAAATAAATAGTGTAACGAAACCTGGAAGTACCCGTCTACTTAAAAACGAACTAACCTAATATGAAGGTCTATTATGCATTCCTTACTACTCCGTTATATATCCGTTTTCTTTCTCATGTTTGTCATAACTAACCTGGCCTGGGGCCAGGAAACCACAGAGGAAAGCAGAAATACCGAAACGACCAATCCCAGCTCACTATCCTTAGGGGCATTAAAAATAAGCCCGCAAAATGAGATAACCCTGGATGGAAAGCTCGATGAGAACATCTGGAAAAACGCCCGTATTGCAACGGATTTTACACAACGTATTCCCAATGATGGAGCACCCGCCTCTGAAAAAACGGAAGTCCAAGTAGTTTATTCAAACGATGCACTTTATGTGGGTATCCGGGCATTCGACAGTGCTATGGATTCTGTAGCTGCTACTCTTTTCCGTAAGGATGGAGCAGCTTACAGCGACTGGGTTTACGTAAGTATTGACAGCTATAGTGATAACCGTACGAGCTTTAATTTCGCGGTTAATCCACGGGGAGTCCAAAAGGATATCCTGATATTCAACGATAGTAATGAGGATAAACGATGGGATGCCGTCTGGGAAACGAAGACGACCATCCTGGAAAACAGCTGGGTAGCAGAACTCCGGATTCCACTGTCGCAACTTCGCTTTGATACTGATAAAACAGAACAAAGCTGGGGTATTAATTTTCAGCGCAGGTTAGCTCGCAAAGAAGAGATCTCATTTTGGTCACCCACGCCCCAGGATGCTTCCGGCCTCGTTTCTCTCTATGGTGAGCTTACGGGTATCAAAGAGCTTCCAAAAATAAATCGACTGGAGATCACCCCATATGCTTCCAGCGATTTAACAAAAGCACCCGGTGATGATAAGAATCCCTATTACAACGCTAACGATTGGAATGGTTCTATAGGTGCTGATATCAAATATAGCCTCACCCCCGACCTTACACTGACCGGCACCATCAATCCTGATTTTGGGCAAGTCGAAGCTGATCCCGCTGTAATAAATTTAAGTGCTTTTGAGACCTTCTTTCCCGAACAGCGGCCGTTTTTCCTGGAAGGGACAGATATTTTTGAATTCGGACGTACCAAAACGCATAACACTTTTGGAAATCCTCTGGTATTTTACTCCAGACGCATAGGCCGCCGACCACAAGGTAACGCCTCGAACTCGGGTATTGATCCCCAATATACCGACGTCCCCAGTCAAACAACAATCGCCAGTGCAGCCAAACTCAGTGGCAAAACAGATAATGGATTTTCATTGGGCATTTTAAATGCGTTTACCCTTCGTGAAAAGGCCCAGTTCCAAACGACTACCAATACCGACGGCAGCGTGAGCGTAGAACCCCCGACCAACTATTTTGTGGGGCGTGTAAAACAAGATTTTGATGGCGGTCAGACCACTGTGGGTGCCTATGGCAGTGCGGTAAATAGATCTATCCGGGCCGATTACCTCAGCCAGTCCCTCCATAATTCGGCCTATATCGCCGGCCTCGATTTTGAACACAGCTGGAAAGATCGTGAATGGATTCTAAGCGGTACCCTCTCGGGGATCAGCGTCAACGGTTCAAAAGAAGCCATTGCCGCTACCCAGCGCAGCAGTGCCCGTTACTATAATCGTGTAGACGCTGATTACTTGTCTGTAGATCCCAATAAAACCAATCTATCAGGCTATGCCGGGGAACTGTCGATCGGTAAATTTGGCGGTGATCATTGGAGAGGATCCCTTACTTATTCTACCGTTAGTCCCGGTTATGAAGTAAATGATATCGGATTCGAAAATCGTGCCGACTACCATGCGCTCTCCTATTTTCTATCCTATCAAGAATCCTCTCCAGAGCTTTTCCGCTTTTATAAACTCTGGGCCTTTGCGGGACACGGATGGAATTATGGTGGAGACCTCATCAACAACTACTACCGAACGGGAGCATTTTTCCAGCTCAAAAACTTATGGTCGTTTAACTATAATGCAGGCTTTAACGGCAAATCATACTTAGACCGTCTTAGCCGGGGCGGACCGGTAGCCGAACGTGCGAAAGACTGGAATTTCAATATTAATATCAATTCTGACCAAACCCGGAAAGTCTCGTTCAATATAGGAACCTCTCATCGCAGTGATGTCTCCGGGGAATTTGACCACTCCTATTGGACCGGCCTTGAAATACGTCCTGCTACCTTTATTCAGCTCAGTATCTCCCCTCAGTTCTCTATAGAAAAAGATACCGACCAGTATGTTACATCTTCAGAAGACCCATCTGCCCAAAATACGTATGGAAACCGTTATGTTTTTGCTGATATTGACAAAAGCACTCTTTCTACCAGCATACGCCTGGATTGGACATTTACCCCCTCTATAAGCCTACAAACCTACGTTCGCCCGTTTATAACCAGTGGTAACTTTTACAACTATAAAGAGTTTACTGCCCCTTATGACTATAAGTTTGCCGTCTATGGTGAGGACCGCGGTGTAATTCAAAAAAATAATGACGTATATACCGTCGACCCCGATGGAGCTGGTACAGCACCGTCGTTTACTTTTGAAGAGCAAGACTTCAACTTTAAGTCTATACAAACGAATGCTGTTTTTCGGTGGGAATATCAGCCGGGCTCTATCTTTTATCTCGTATGGCAACAGGATCAATCTCACAAATCAGTCCACAATGACTTCCGCTTAGGTCGTGATATCAAACGGCTCTTTGATACTAAACCCACAACCGTCTTTCTGCTGAAATTCAGTTATTGGTTTGGCAGCTAGCACTTTTCTAAGCATAACAAATGGCTTCAGTTATTACAGGCTGAGGCCATTTTTATTGCAATAAATCCTTCGTATTATTTCGGCAGATAAAATGGTAACCGATTTCAGACCTGAATTAATGGATTTAAGCACCGAAATAACACAAGCCCACCATCGTATCAGGGAGGATATCTTCCAAACCCCTCTTCTCTATTCCAATTGGTTAAGTGGGTACTGTAATGGGGAGGTCTATTTGAAGCTGGAGAGCGAACAAATTACCGGATCATTTAAAGCCCGGGGCAGCCTCAATAAACTTAAGTGGTTGCAAGAAAATGATATCTCCAAATTACCTGTGACTGCCTCCACCGGAAATCACGGACTTGGTTTTGCCCGAGCGTGTGATCTTTTGGGGATAGATGGAAAAGTTTTTCTACCTCATAATGCGGTTGAATCCAAAGTAGAAGCAATCAAGAACTATGATGTAGAAATCGAATTCCATGGGCAAGATCCCTATACCACCGAAAAGTATACCCGCCAAACTGCTGAAGAACAGGGATGGATCTATGTATCCCCCTACAACGATCCACAAATTGTAGCCGGTCAGGGAACCATTGCAGTAGAAATCCTCGAACAACTCTCTAATGAACCGGATAATGTGTTGGCAACTGTGGGGGGAGGGGGATTAATTTCAGGAATCGGTACCTATATAAATAATCATGCATCAGATACTAAGATTATAGGATGTCAGCCCGAAAATTCTCCTGAAATGGGCATAAGTGTTCGCGCCGGTGTATATAAAGAGGTAGAGTCGAAACCAACGCTTTCTGATGGTTCAGCAGGTGGCTTTGAACCCGATTCTATAACCTTTAATCTGTGTAAAAAGTTAGTCGATAAATTTATCTTTATTTCTGAAGACGAAATTGCCGGTGCCATTCGTTCTATGGTTGAGCGACATAGCAAATTGGTAGAAGGGTCGGCCGGTGTAGCTATTGCCAGCCTGCTGAAACAACCCAAACAGTTTGCTAACCAAACTACTGTCATTGTCGTTTGTGGTGCTAATATATCGTCTGACAAGCTACAATCAGTATTATGTGGTTAAATCATTTTAAAATTAATACTTAAAACTATCTTCCTATGAGAGTCCTTGCAATTTTACTTTCGCTACTTGTATTTACAGGAGCTGTTCAAGCCCAAGATCAAGATCACATTTCAATTAATGCTTCAGCACAGGTCCTTTTACCGGCTGATATGATATCTTTTCGTATTAATGTAAATGCAGAAGCCGATACTCCACAAGAAGCTTACAAACTGCACAAAAAAAGAGAAAATGTATTAGTGGAATTACTTAAGAAGCATAATATCAAAGATGAAGAGATCAATTTTGAGCCCATATCTATCAATTCACGACACGATCGGTCGTATCAAAATGAGGAGAAAAAGCGAATAGAAACTCAACAGGCGGTAATACTCTCGCTGGAGAGTTTTGATATTTATGAAGAGATTCAAGTGACACTTATCGAAAATAATTTTGATGAGTTCAGCGGTAACTTTTCATCCAGCGAAAAGAAAAAAGGAGAAGATAAAGCCTTAGAAAAAGCTCTCAAGATAGCCCGACAAAAAGCAGATATGATAGCTGAAGAAACCGGACTCACCATTACTGGTATTAAAAATATCAACTATTCCTACAACCAACGCCCTCCCCGCCCTGTAAATATGATGGAGCGATCTTCGATGCCATCAACAGGCAGTTTGTTACAGTTCGATCAAACCGTTAGCGTCTCAGCCAGTGTCTCCATCACTTATAACTTTGAGAAGTAAGAGAACCAATTATTAAGCGTTGAGGGCTTTGCAAAACCTTTGATTTTGTCATTCTGAGCTTGTCGAAGAATCTCCAATATCCATCTACTGCCGTTGAAAGGGAGATCCTTCATTACATTCAGGATGACTGCCTGGTTTTGCAAAGGTCCCGCGTTATCAATCTTGCGGGGTTGATAACGCTTTTAAAAGAACTATTCATTATCAAAATCGATATCAGGATTTCTATAGATGGGTACTTCATTCACAGCTTTAAAAAAAGCTCTCGCTTTTTGGACCTGCTGTGGCGTGTTAAATGAATAGGGCCAATACTGCTCCACATTGCCCCGGCCCATATACATCTGCATGGTACCCTGTGACTTATGCGCAGCAATAACCCAATTGCCAATAATTTTGTAACTGAGACGATCATCATGGCCAAAGGTTTGGGTGCGATCAAACAGTAAAGGGCCCTGCGTCTTGTTTATTTTTGATATAGGGTATCCGTCTAACTTACTGTAGCCGGTAGAATCATCTACAGACGAAACAATATCGGCGGCAAGTACCACTGGCCTATCTTCTTGCGGTAACTTATGAATGGCCTGTAACGCAAGAATAGCCGATGCTTTATGATGAGCATGGGTGTCTTTAGAAGGCATCATCGTAAACACAAAATCATAATGCTGTTCCCTCAATATTTTATGGAGCCGCTGCTTTATCCAGTTAATATTCCAGGTATCCAGTGGATTTGATATATCTTTTGAATACTTATCATCAACCTGGTCAAAAAAGAAATAATTTCGCAATCCAACGATCTTGCCCCCTTCCATTAGTTCTCGTTTTCTGATAGCAGGTAAGTATTCACGTCCAACCTCTTCTTTATCCAGCGCTCGGTCATAGATATAATTACCCAGCGTTGAATATTTGTACCCTCCTTCGCCATTAGTTAAAAGGGCTAAATCAACTTTACCATCCAACAGATGAGTCGTTTTGAAAACTGTTGCAGCAAAAAGGGCGTCATCATCGGGATGGGCCGTGACTAATAATATCTTGGGGTGATACTCAAGGTGTTGTGCTTCCGCTTGCTGGCCTAACCCAATAAAAAGAATTAAAAATCCTAATAGAATAGATATACTTAGCTTTCGCATGGTAAGATTAATTTCAGTTAGTTTGATTGTATCTCTTTCCTTTTATCCTTCAATATGGGTTTTAAGGTATCCCAGACCGTTTCGGCTATCACCTTATGTCCCTTTGCCGTTGGATGAATACCGTCAGCTTGGTTAAGCTCCGAATTTCCTCCCACTCCTTTTAATAAAAAAGGAAGTAAGGTGATATTATTCTTTTCTGCCAATTCCGGATACATTTCTTTAAACTTTTCTGTGTATTCGGGTCCCAAATTGGGAGGTACCTGCATGCCGGTTAGAATAATAGTCGCTTTCGGATACTCTTCTTGTACCTTGTCAATAATCTTCTGCAGATTTTTCTTTGTAGCATCCAAATCGATCCCCCGAAGTCCGTCGTTCCCTCCTAACTCAAGAATGAAAACAGACACAGGCTTCCGTAACATCCAATCGACACGTCGTAGTCCTCCCGCTGAGGTTTCTCCGCTTAGTCCTGCATTTATAGCCTCAAAATTCCATCCCAACGAATCGATCTTTTGTTGCATAAGAGCCGGAAAAGCATTTTCAGTTTTAATACCATAACCTGCTGTAATACTATCCCCGAAAAAAAGAATCCGTTGCTCTGAACTTTGAGCACTAAGTATCAAGGGAGCAAAAAGAAGTATAACAAATACCGCTAATAATCGTCTCATTAAGAAGAAAAAAGTTAAAGGTTGTTTTAGCATTTTTATTAAAACAAGGGAACGCTTTTATTAACGGAATGATTCAACCGTTTGAAGTTGTTTCAAACCATAATCTAACTACGATATTATTTGTATGGGTTCAAAACCAATTTTGGAAGTTACAAATCTCACACAACAATTTAATAACGGTGATCATAAGCTTACCGTACTCGACCATGTCGACTTTTCGGTACAAGAAGAAACCATCTGTTCTGTTGTAGGGCCTTCGGGTAGTGGCAAAACTACCTTACTGGGATTATGTGCCGGTCTCGACCGCCCCACCCTGGGAGAAGTATCACTTAACGGTGTGCCACTGGGTCCTCTCAATGAAGATGAACGGGCTGAGGTTCGCAACAAACATGTGGGCTTTGTGTTCCAAACTTTTCAACTGGTGCCCACATTAACGGCCTTAGAAAACGTGATGGTGCCCCTGGAGCTTCGGGGAAGAAGATCCTCCGAGGTGCAACATGAGGCCGAAGAGCTGCTCAAAAAAGTAGGGCTTGCCGATCGATTTCAACACTACCCGACCCAACTATCAGGAGGTGAGCAGCAGCGCGTAGCTATTGCCCGGGCATTCATCAATGAGCCGAAAATTTTATTTGCTGATGAACCTACGGGTAACCTGGATGAAGAAACCGGCTCAAAAATTGAAGACCTCCTCTTTGATCTCAACAGGTCGCTCGGCACTACCCTCATTCTTGTTACCCACGATTTGTCTCTTGCTCAACAGTGTCAGCGTATTATCAGACTCAAAAATGGCAAGATTTTTAAGGATGAATGGGTTACAACTCCTGAAGCAGAACAGCTAAAATAACGCACCTCACATACACTTTATGTCTTCATTTTTTTCTGGTTGGTCATGGAAAATGGCCTGGCGCGATGCCCGGTCCAACAAAAAGCGGCTTTTTGTCTATATCTCTGCCATTATTATTGGTGTAGCCGCCCAAGTCGCAATTACTTCGTTTCGTGACAGCTTAAATACTACGATTGACAACCAATCAAAAGAACTTTTGGGCGCCGATCTTGAAATTGAAACCGAACAAGCTCCGCCGGATACCCTCACATCATATTTTAAAAAACTTGGAGGAGAGCAGGCCCAAATAACTGAATTTCCTTCTATGGTTCTTTTTCCGAAAGAAGGGAACTCTCGCCTCTCAAATATTCGTGCCCTAAAAGGCAATTTCCCTTTTTACGGATCCCTGGAAACGATCCCCGCTGCGGCGGCCTCACACTTTAAATCTGACACTACTGCCCTGGTTGACCAGGCTCTTATGACCCAGTTCAATATTGAAGTGGGAGACTCTGTCAAAGTTGGACGACTGACCTTAGCCATAAGTGGAGCTATTACCAAAGTGCCCGGTGAAGCTGCAGCCGCATCGATGATTGGCCCTCGTGTTTTTATTCCCCATTCGATATTGGATTCTACTAACCTTATCCAACGCGGCAGTCGCATTGAGTATAAACAGTATTTTAAATTTTCTGATGGCAGAGACCTAGATCCTATTGAAACCAAGCTTGATTCACTGGAAGAAAGTCTGGCTATAGATATTGACTATGAAACGGTCGAAGAACGACGTGAAGAGATCGGGGAGGCCGTTGGTAACCTTGGCAAGTTTTTAAATCTCGTTGGCTTTATCGCTTTACTCCTCGGAGGTATAGGGGTGGCCAGCTCTATCCATGTATATATCAATCAAAAGATTGAGACGGCATCAGTGCTGCGCTGTTTTGGCGCCTCCTCAAACCAAACGATGAGTATCTTTCTCATACAGGCTGTTGTGCTAGGCTTCCTGGGGGCCTTGGCAGGCACTATTTTAGGAATCGGATTACAGTACCTGCTTCCCGGGCTTGTAAGTGATTTCCTGCCCGTTACGGTTGAACTAACCGTATCTTGGCTGGCTATTGGACTGGGGTTATTTACCGGTACAGGCGTGGCCCTGGCTTTTGCCCTGCTACCCCTACTGGCACTGCGTAAAAGTTCCCCCCTCTATGCGCTTAGAACTATTGAAAAGTCAATAACCTCCCTCTTATCCCGAAAAACAAAAGTGATTATCTATTTCATTATCACGCTAACAGTGATGGGCTACGCCAGCCTGCTTACTGAAAGTTTGTTAATTGGAACTGTTTTCACTGTTGGAATGCTTGTTTCTTTCGGACTTCTTCTTTTGGTAGCTAAAGGGTTAATGATATTAGTTCGAAGATTTTTTCCCTCACACTGGACCTATGTATGGCGACAGGGCTTGGCTAACTTGTATCGCCCTCATAACCAGACCACTACCCTGATGCTTTCCCTGGGATTGGGAATGCTGCTGGTAAGTACGCTCTATTTTAGCCAGGATATGCTGATGAAAGAACTCGATTTCGCAACCCGGGAAGATGCTCCCAACCTCATCTTTTTTGATATCCAACCGGATCAAAACCAAGGAATTAACGAGATTCTAAACGAACAGAATGCTCCGGTTATCCAAAATGTGCCAATGGTTACGATGCGTCTTGACTCTCTGCGTGGTCGTGGAACTCAGGAAATTGCCGAAGATACAACAACTGAAGTTCGGGGATGGGCACTGCGGCGGGAATATCGCTCGACCTATAGAGATTCTTTAATAAGTTCTGAAACACTCCTTAAAGGCGAATGGATTGGACAAGCCCCCGATACGGGGCGTGTTCCCGTTTCTGCGGCCAAAGAAATTGCTGAGGACCTGAATCTGTCTGTTGGGGATTTCCTCACTTTTGATGTACAAGGGGTGCCTATTGAAGCCTACGTCGGTAGCATCCGAGAAGTTGACTTTCAACGTGTTCAACCCAACTTCTTTATGCTGTTTCCCACAGGCGTACTGGAACCTGCTCCCCAAATTTACGTCACTGTTACCCGCGCCCCTAATCAAGAGGTATCTGCTAAATTACAACAATCTGTAGTCCGGAAATATCCCAATGTCTCGGCCATCAACGTAAGCCGTATACTAGAAACAATTAACCAGTTTATTGATAAAATATCTTTTGCCATACAATTTATGGCCCTGTTTAGTATTGTCACGGGTCTTATCGTGCTGGCCAGCTCTGTTGCTACCAGTCGTTTCCAACGTATCAAAGAAAGTGTACTATTACGGACAATTGGGGCTAGCAAAAAGCAAATCTTACAAATTTTATCAGTTGAATACTTATTTCTCGGTATCCTCTCTGCTTTAACGGGTCTTATCTTATCGCTGGGAGCCACTGGCTTGTTGGGCTATTTCTATTTTGATATCACCTTCACCCCAAATTTATGGGTTATTTTTGTTGGTACCGCCGTACTAACAGGACTTACCATCCTTATTGGGATGTTTAACAGCCGCAGCATCTACAAAAAAACTCCTCTCGAAGTACTGCGAAAAGAAGCAACATAGCTTTATAGGAAACAATATCTGGTATAATGGATTTAAATATCCTTGAAACAGGTAAATTCTAACAGATATTATGTTTATGAAGCTACCAAAACAGTTGCTAATAATTACACTTTGTATTGGCATATTATCTTTAACTGCTAATAACTGCAAAAACTGGAGCAAAACAGCCAAAGGCGGTACTATCGGAGCCGGGGCCGGTGCATTGGCAGGAGCCATCATTGGAAAGGCTACCGGTGATGACAACACCGTAAAAGGAGCCATTATCGGGGCTGCTGTTGGTGGTGCGGCCGGGGCTGCTATCGGTAACTATATGGACCGGCAAGCCCGTGAAATGAGAAAAGATCTCGAAAATGCTAAAGTTGAACGTGTTGGAGAGGGAATCAAAATCACCTTTGACTCTGGTATCTTATTCAGTGTTGACTCCTATACACTACGTGAACAATCGAAAGAAAATATTGCAGAACTTGCCGAAACGCTGAAGAAGTATGATAATACCAATATTCTTTTCGCCGGCCATACCGATAACACCGGTTCAGAAAGCTATAACAAAGAACTGTCCGAAAAACGGGCCAAATCTGTAGCTAAATACACCTCTTTTTTAGATGTGAATGCTGAACGTATGAAGATTATCGGATACGGTGAAAGCGATCCCATTGCTTCTAATAATACAGAGGCCGGCCGACAGGAGAATCGCCGGGTCGAAATTGCCATTTATGCGAATGAGGAGCTCAAAAAAGCTGCCGAAAATGGCGACCTTACCGACTAATCTCCTTAAAAATATAACGGTGATTTCTGGTAAATCCCGCAGTATATGCGGGATTTACCATTTTGATCGCATTCATGTTAAAGAGGAACTCCTAAAAAGGTTCAATCGCCCCGCAGTCACTTTGAAACTTTGTTACTTAATCAGAATGGTAGCATCCCCGAACCCCTTCTGATTACACCAGATGCCTTTTAGGTTCTACGCACACCTATGCCATAAGGCTTCGGTGCACTTCGCGAACTAAGAAAGAAAGACTGCCGCGATCTTCCGAAGAATCACCGGAATCCCTCGCAGTGACATTGCTTTTGAATTTTTAAAACCAACGTCTGTCATTGCGATCCGCCGACTGGCGGAGAAGCAATCTCCCTGAAGCAACTGGTTGATGCATGAAGGTTGCCTTTGGATACTACGCACACCTACGCTTTGGGCTTTGGTGTACTTTGCGAACCTCTTTTAGGAGATCCTGAAAGAGATACTTCGACAAGCTCAGTACATGGTTCAGAATGACAAGGTTTTTGGTTTGTTTTTTGGTAACCAAAAATGAACAGAACAGTTATTGATGGTCATCCTCCTGTCTTTCCACCAGTGGGCGAACGGGCTATTATCCAAGGAACAACTTTTTACAGTTTTGGGGATATGTAGTGAAAGTCCCATCTTGGAGCCGTAACGGACTGGCGTCTGTAAGAGGGTTTAGGGAGATTAAACATCAGTTTTTAGACTTTAATCTCCTGTTCTCAACCGCAAAATGTGTTTATGTTGCCTGTAATTTTAATGCGTATTTTCATATCCAATAACCTGCCATGAACACCAAGCAACAGACCTACGTAATTTCATTCGTCATCCTGTTAATCTGTCTGCTTATTGCAGCAGTCATTTATTTCTATACCGGTAATGTGATTATAGCCATCTTTTTTGCCCCGCCTATCATTCATTGGATTTTGAGAAAAAAAGCCAATTCGGAGCATTTATAAATTAGCCACATATTCTTTTACAACTTGTTTTAGGATTACAGCTTAGACATATTATTGTCACTGTTAAACAAAAAAATATTGATATGGCTACTTCCGGTAGGATCAAAAACATGCTACCAAGCATGCGATTTCGCAATACAAGGCATCGCAAAAAGCCAGGATCAGCGCCTGGTACGATTGAGCATATTGGTGAACGGCACATGGATGAGATCAAGATTACCGTTCACGACTACGATGATGAGCACATTGATGAAATTCCAATCAGTAAGATTCAAAAAGTTCAGCCTTATTTGGATGCTCCTTCACAAACCTGGGTACAGGTGCGTGGCCTGCATAACATTGAAAAACTTAAATCAATCTGGAGCTTTTTTGACCTGCACCCACTCATCCAAGAAGATATTGTACACACGGCCCAGCGTCCCAAGGTTGAACGATATGACAACTGTATCTTTTTTGTACTTCGGTTGCTTACTTATTCAAAAGACGACCAAACAATCCATGCCGAACAAATCAGTCTCGTACTTGGAAAAAACTATGTTTTATCGTTTCAAGAAACCGATGAAGACCATTTTAAACCGATCCTTAATCGACTGGCAATAGCCACATCTCGCATCCGCAAACTCGACACAGACTATTTGACCTATGCTCTCATTGATGCCGTTGTGGATTACTATTTTAACGTTCTTGAATATATTGGGGATGATATCGAAGCCTTGGAAGAACAGCTTCTCAAAGAACCCGATGAAAGTCTTCTTGAGCAGATTCATAGGATTAGACGTGAAATTATCTTCTTCCGAAAGTCAGTTTGGCCCCTGCGTGATGCTGTCAACAGTGCTATCAGAGATGAATCAGAGTTTATAAGTGAAGATACCAAAATTTATCTCCGTGATGTATATGATCATATGATCCAAATCATAGATAATATTGAGAATTATCGGGATACAATTCTGGGATTGCACGATATGTACATGTCTTATACTAGCAATAAAATGAATGAGGTAATGAAAGTACTTACCGTAATTGCTACCATTTTTATACCCTTGACATTTATTGCAGGCATTTACGGAATGAACTTTGATCCACAAGTTAGCCCTTATAATATGCCTGAACTTAGTTGGTACTGGGGCTATCCGGCATCGATAGCGCTTATGCTTGCTACAGCCGCAGTTATGATTATTTATTTTAAACGTAAAGGATGGTTCTGAAAAACAAGCTAAATTCGTATCTTTGACATACCAAATTTAACTTACTTCTGTCATCATGGAAAACATCAAAATACTTGTCCCCCTTGACTTTTCGGATTTAGGAGCTCGAGCTCTTCATTCGGCCCAAAAACTAGCTGAACTATTCAATGGAACCATTACTCCCTTCCACTCATACCTTCCCCTAAATGAAGTAGACGGTGGACCATATATGTTTGGTATGGGGACTACATCTATAGAAGGTTATGATGAAATTGAAGAAGCACTACATGATCGGCTGGCAAGTTTAGCAAAAGAAGAGATTCAGGGAACACAAGTTAAAGAAGCACTTATTTCGATTGGGAACCCAGCACAGTCGATTGTCGAAGATGCCAAAGAGTTCGACATGGTTGTGATGACCACCCACGGGCGGACCGGTTTCTCTCGGTTTTTCCTCGGTTCTGTTTCCGAAAAGGTGCTAAGACTGTCGCATGTACCGGTTCTGGTTGTAAATGAAGAAAGAGAGCTGACTGACATTAGCCGAATTATGGTTACTACTGACTTTTCGGACCACTCAAAAGCAGCTTTTCCTGTTGCCATGGAAATTGCCCAGAAAGCCAATGCCACGCTCGAACTTGTCAATATCATGGCATATGATCCGCAACATGAAGATGAGCCCGATGAATCCAAAAGGGAACTTCGTAAGCAACGCCTCAGAGTATTGGCCAAAGAGGAGATGCATGAGCTGGGCGACCTTCTTGAAACAAAAGTTATTGTATCCTCAGAAACTCCTCACGAGGCTATATTAAATTACAACCTGGAGAACCCCCATGACCTCATAGTGATGTCTACCGTTGGACGTACCGGCATTGATTACCTGATGATGGGAAGTACCACAACCAATGTGGTCCGACACGTTAAAAGCCCCGTGCTAAGTATCAATCCCAAAACAAATAAATAACTCACTTTTGCAGCAGTTGAAACAAACAAAGCTTACGCTTTTATCTCTATCTCTCTTACTAATCTTTTTAAACGCTTGCGGAACGGAATACGAACCTCCGCCTCAGGATGATGAAGATCCCAAAGATCAGATTGAATCTAATGAACCCGTAACAGCAGACGGTACGCTCGAAACGGTGACATGGAATATTAAATGGTATGGGGATGGGGATGGAGGAAATGGCCCGGCTGATGAACTCCAACAAACCAAGAACATCCTTCGTGTTACTGATTCGCTTAAAGCTGACCTGTATGCCTTTCAAGAGGTCTATAGCCAACAAGCAATTAATGATATCGCAAAAAAGATGAAAGGATATCAGGGTTTTGTAGGCGATCATATTGACTGGATTCAAAAAACGGGGTTTGTTTACAATACCAACGCAATCGACTCAATCTCAACCGACGCCATTACGCAGGGACAAAGTGAACATGCCTGGGCCGGACGACTACCGCTATATTTCCAGTTCAGCTATAAAAATTCTGATAAAGAATTTTATGCTATCGTGATACATGCCAAAGCCAATATCGGAGATAATGCTGAGGAATATGAAGAGGCATATAACCGAAGAAAACAAGCGGCTCAGGACCTCTATGATTACTTACAAAATGAAAAACCGGATGCCAATATCATTCTTCTGGGAGATTATAACGACGATGTTGACCAATCTATCTTTTATTATGCGAAGGGAGACACTGCTGAAACCCCATATAAACCATTTGTCTCGAACAACACTTTCCGGGTTATCACAAAATCACTTACAGAAGCTGGAAAATCGTCTACTGTAGGATACTCAGATATGATAGATCATATCAGTATGAGTAATGAGCTGTATAATTTTTATATCGATCAAAGCACTAAGGTTTTCCAGTTTGATGATGCATTTATTACCAATTATGGCTCATCAACCAGTGATCACTACCCTGTTTGGGCTAAATTTGACCTAACAACTTCTAAGTCCTTAACAGGCAACTAATCACAAATAGAAAAGGGAGATCGCTTTCAACAATCTCCCTTTAGAGGGGTATTATCACAGGTAAAAAAAATTCGTATTATAAAGCCATTCGGATTCCGGCCATAACATGGACACGACGGACATCCTCATTAATTACCGCCTTTACCCTTGAGGTTTCGTACAATACCGTATCTTCTTCCCAAAAGCTGTATTGAGCACCCAAATCAAACAGCAGGCCTTTTGTTAATTCCGCTGTAAAACCCCCGTTTATAAATTGTCTGTCTCCTTTTAACCCATTTCTTGGACTGGGCATAAATGAATATCCCACACGCGGGGTTAATTGCTCATTAACATTATACTCCAAGCCCGCCCGAAGGTTCACAATATCTTTAAACGTAGATTTGATAAGGCTATTTGTCCTATTTTCTTCGATATTATGAGCTTTTTTTTCAAATTCTATTTCGGTATTAGAATGTCTGACAAAGTCAGCGGCAACTGATATGCTAAGTTCATCTGAAGGTGCTACCGTCACCCCTCCCTTTAAGCGGGCAGGCCTATATATATTACTCACGCTCGCTGCTTCATTTACCCTATAAGGTTTATCATAATAAAAATTACCGGTTGCTTCTACTGTCTCAGACTTTGAGCCATCATCAAAAGAAGTAGTAAGCGTGGTACTGTACTTTTCATCTATATAGGTTACAGAGGGTAATATGTAGCTAACCCCCACATTTAAAGTTTCATTAGGTTTATATACTATACCGACCCGTGCCTGAAACGACTGTAACTCTGTTTCAATCGTCTGAACACTCAGTATTCTATCAATATCGGTTTCAAACTGTCCATCACCATCTACATCAATAAATTGCCCGTCATAATTATTACGCTGGTCAGATTCCAAGAATTCTCTTTTAGAGCTATAGGTTCCCCTCGAATAACCGATAGATCCTCCCAAGAAAACATTTTTTAACACCTCTGAGGCGATAAAGAAGGAGTACTCTCCCCGTACTCCTTTTTCGACAAATTCAACATTCTGATTAATTCCGGGGTAATAGGAGAAATTGTTACCAAATCTAAATATTGAGGTAGAACTGTCACTGTTGACGTCCTCAATAGCAAAAGTATTATAAGCAGCTTCATTTAGACCAACACTCTTGGGAAAACGTGCATAAAGATCAGTAATAGTAGAATTACTGTTATATCCACTGTTATTAAAAGTACCGTTAAAATCCGTGGATTGACTATATCCTCCTCCAACGACCAAACTGCCGCGCACTGTTGGCACTTTATACACAAAGCCCACATCCCCTAAACCAGTCTGATTATCTGAGAAACTATCTTCATTTCCAAGAAATGTACTCCTCTCATTAACATATCGTGTACTTAAACTGGCAGAGAAATAGCTCTCATTTACCAGTGCCATTGAAGCCGGGTTGTCCTGAAAGCTCCCAAAGCCCGATGGCTGACTGACAGCGGGCATAACAAGACTTACGGCATCATATGATGGATACTCAAGATTATATTGTATTATTTGATCTAGGTTTTGTGCCTTTAATAACAAGGGGAAAGCTAGAAATAATATAAGACAAGTGATTTTTTTTGACATACCTTCGGCACTACGTATTGAAATTTAAAAAGATAAAAGACTTAATAAATAGGTATTATTAATTGCCCCGACTTCGCCCACTATCAGAATCACCATCATCTGATGATCCTCTGCTTCTACTTCGACTACTACCAGAACGGGATCTAGACTTTGTACTAGATGAAGATCGACTCCTGTCTACCGATGATCGGTTACTGCTACTTCGGGATCTACGATCAAAAGAAGAATGGTTTGAACGGCTGCTTTTATTATGAAATCTTCGTGAACGTCTATGGTTATCCATTGTGCTTACACCATTTGTCTCATGGTCAAAAAAGCTTTTTACCCTGTCAAAAAAAGAAGTTCGACTTCTCTTTTTACGAAGACTGGAGCGAGATTTTTTAATCACTTTTAATTCTTTTTTTAGATCTCGGAGATTTCTCGTATTCCGTATCGGCCGATTGATATTGAGATTTCGAACTCGTTTTATTCTTTGCTGATCATCTTCATTAGC
Source organism: Fodinibius halophilus (assembly GCF_011059105.1). Classification (GTDB taxonomy): domain Bacteria; phylum Bacteroidota; class Rhodothermia; order Balneolales; family Balneolaceae; genus Fodinibius; species Fodinibius halophilus. Next base: position 153,189 of record NZ_JAALLS010000007.1, read on the forward strand.
ACGAGTATTTCTATCGATATTATTGCGCTTCCGAGTTCGCCTGATATTATTATTTCCATCACTCCTGCTTCTTGTTTTGTTACTCCGTGTTCTCACTCTTGTTCTGCTTGTGCCACTACGACTTCGGGTTACTTTACTTCTTGATGAGGATCTGTTAACAGTTCCACTCCGCGTTCTAACCCTTCGTGAACTGCCATCATACCGAGAACGGCTACGTACCCTTCGATCCCGTACCCTGTCACCATTCATTTCCCTGGTTCTGTAGCGTCGGTTCACTCCTGTATTGCTTCTCCTGTTTGTACCATAATAAAATCTATTATATCCGTAATAACCGGCATAATGATGGTACCTATCCCAATAAAAGTCATAATAGAAAGGACTATAAAAATAAGGGCGATGAAATGATCCCCAGGCAAAGCTAAAGCCAAACCCAAAGTGATCTTCATAAAAAGGATATCCATAGTGATACCTCAAATGCCAGGCCAGATGCGGGCTCTTCCAAGTACTATGATGACGACTAAACCTATAATAGCTGGACCATGGAGAATAACCACGATATCTATTAAGTACATAATAGGTGTTATAAGGACTACAGATGCAGTCAAGATACTTTTCCGCGTATTCATAATCCTTGTAATAAACGGGAATATAATCGTCCTCGTTGTATTCCTCATTCACAGGGTTCCGCTCCGAATATTGTTCTTTTTCAGAATCCCGAACTTCTTCAACATTTTGCTCTCGCTCCGTTATCTTTTTTGCCGTTTGAGCATACTGCAACTGTGTATAGCATCCCGTTAATAATAACGAAACCAGTAGGAGTACTAATGTCTTAATTACTTTCATAATAAGCCCCATTCTACGCTTAGAGTTGTCATAGGTGACCAGAGTTTTTTGAACTTCCACTCTAATACTAATACCCGCAAGGCAAGTCAGCAATCACATATTCATGTGAGCAGTTATATCTCTCCTTTTAACGATTTTGCAATAACTTCGGCCTTCGAGTTAACATGCAGCTTCTTATAGATATTTCGGATATGAGCCCGAACCGTATCAATGGAGATATCATAACGATCCGCAATCATTTTATAGCTTAACCCATCCACAAGTCCATTTACAATATCGTGCTCGCGGGGGGTAAGGTCAGAATCGGTGTTTTTCTTAGGTGCATTTTCCTGGAAGTGATTAATAACTTTACGGGCAATTTGAGGAGACATTGGCGCTCCACCGTCCAACAGTTTCAGAATGGACTCTTTAATCTCAGGTAATGAGGTATGTTTAAGCAAGTAACCGGATGCCCCTGCCCGCAGAGCATTGAATATTTTGTGGGAATCGTGATAAACGGTGAGCATAATAATATCGATATCCGGATATTTTTCTTTAATAACCCCCATTCCTTTTATACCCGACATTCCCGGCAGTTGGATATCCATAAGCAACACCTCCGGTGCAGGGTGCTCTTCCAGATACTCCACCATCTCTTCCACCGAATCTACCGCAACAGGACATGATAGCTCATCCTGCATATCCAGGTAACGCTGAATTAAACCTCGTATCTTTTTATTGTCTTCTACAATACCTACAACTGAACTCATAATATTAGTTTTTTATACCGGCATTAAATAGTTATCACGATGCGTGATTTTCGACCCGGACTTCAAAGCCATCTTCATCATCAAATATAATATCTGCTTCAATACGTTTCGCTCGCATTTTCATGTTACTAAGCCCTTGCCCACTTTTACGATTATTTCTACTACTTGTACCATCATCCTTTACACTTAACATAAAATTTTGATCATCCATTGCAAGGGTAACATCAACGTTCTGTGCGTTAGAATGCTTTGAAATATTATTGATAGCCTCTTTAAAAATGAGATATAAATTTTCTTTCACAGGTACTTCCAGTTTTTCCTGCATATCTCCTTTAAAATGGTAGTGTATCTTTCTGTCGGACAATACATTATTCACATAATCTTGCATTCGATCTGTAAGATCTCCCATCGTATCATTTCGAGCGTCAATAGACCATACAATGTCATCCAGGCTGGAAACAATTTTTCGGCTTTGTGTACCGATTTGCTGGAGTGACTCTTCCAATCCATCGGAGACATCCATCGTCTGCAAAAAATCGGAGTGTAAAGCAATTTCGGTAAGTGATGATCCCACATCATCATGCAGATCACTGGCAATTCGTACCCGCATACGCTCAATATCTACCATCTTACGAACCCGGTAATAGTTATAGATAAATACAACTATTGCCACTAAAGCAACGATTACAAGACCAACGAACCACCATTGCAACCAAAATGGTGCCAATATTGTAAATCGTATCTGTGCTGTTTGCCGACTCCACTTTCCATTATAATTTTGTGCTTTTACCTCAAAAGTATAGTCTCCCGGCATTAATGCTGAATAACGTACTGAACGTTGTTTCGTTTTTTGCCATCCTTCATCAGAATTTTTGAGGCGATATTTATATAACACCTGTTCTGGAGCCGAAAAGCTAATACCGATAAATTCAAAGGTAATATTATGATTATCACTCCCTATCTCTAAATACGGATCTAACGGAATGCTCTTACCAGAAACCTCAATTCTTTCGATATGCACATTGGGTGGAGTATCATTATTTCGTTCAAAGTCGGGATTAAATTCCGTCACTCCCCCTACCGTCCCAAACCAAAGGTGCCCATCCCGATCCTTAAACGATGCTCCCGTATTCATTTCATTGGCCACCAATCCCTGGTCTTGCGTAATAAGCTTAAAGTACTGCTCTTGCAGATCTGCAGAAGAAGAATACCCCTCATAGTCAAAGCGAACAACCCCTTGATTGGTTCCAATCCAAAAGAATCCATGATTATCCTGCTCAATAAAATAGCAAACTTCATTGGGCATCCCATCTGCCGCGGTAATGGTTTCAAAATTACCATCTTCAAACCTGGCAAGCCCTCCAAAAGTTGCAAACCACAACGCTCCTGAATTGTCTGAATAGATATCCAATACTCCATTGTTAGGTATCCCATCAGCAATGGTGTAGTTGGTGAATGTGCCATTTTCCAGTTTACTTATCCCTCCATGAGTTGCAATCCAAAGAGATCCGTCAGTATTCTCTTCAATTGCTAAAACAGTATTATTTGCTAATCCCTCATCTTCGGTATACTGCCTGAAATTTCCATCTTTATATTGGATTATCCCCCCTCCGTAGGTTCCCAACCATATGCCATCAGAATGTTTCGGGTCGAGCACTGTTCTTACCTTCCGATATGGGAGTTCGGTCTCATCAAAATTTTGAAATATCCCATTTTCATAAATGCTCAACCCCCAGCGTGTACCAATAAAGAGGCGATCTTGCTCGTCCATGTTGAGAGAGTAAACTTTGTTATCTACAAGTCCTTTATCGGCGTTTAAGATGGAGAATTGCTTGTCCCCTATTTCAGCGATCCCTCCCCCGTAGGTGCTTACCCAATGCTGACCTTTATGATCCTGAGTAATAGAAGTGACTACATTATTGGGTAATCCATGTTCTACTGTATAGTTTTTAAACTGGTTACCTAAAAAGAGGGTAATACCTCCCCCGAATGTACCAAACCAGATATTTCCCTCATGATCATAATGGGTCGCATATATGATGTCATTCTCTAATCCTTCTTCAACTGAATAGTTTGTAAAACGGCCGTCCTCAAAAAAGCTGGCCCCTTCTTCTGTACCCAACCACAAATTGCCATCCTCATCTTTTGACATTGATTGTATACGATTATTAACCAGTCCATCTTGTTCTGTAAAGCAGTGAAAGCTTTTATCTTCCGAATAACACAGTCCGCCTCTGCTGGCAACCCATAAGGTGTCGTTGGATATAATCAAGTCTCTTAAACGGTCATCCGGTAATCCATGGCGGGTGGTAAACGTTCGAAAATTGCCATTTTCTAACTTCGTGAGGCCATCGCGCGTGGCGAACCATAATATACCCTCAGAATCTTCTACAATATCACGCACCCGATCTGCTCCCATTCCATGAATTTTAAGATACTGGCTCAAATTTTTATTGCGATCTAAATGCCAAATGCCTTCCCCGTCAGTCGCAAACCAAAACTCTCCCCTGTTATCCTGGTAAATTGACAGAACGGTACTTGACTCAAGTGGTTTTAAACTTGAAAGGGTATGAATACTATCTTGTTTAATAACATTGACCCCTCTATCGGTTCCTACCCAAACCGCCCCCTCACGATCCTCATACAACGAAAATATTTTATTACTCAATAACCCATCCTCGCTATAAAAGTTATCAAAGGCTATGCCATCAAAACGATTGAGTCCGTAGCTTGTTCCAACCCACAAATGGCCCTCATTATCCTGGATCATATCATTAACGACAGATTCACTCAGTCCCCGCTCAATAGAATAGGTGCGAAAAGGTAATGTTTGTGCAACTGACGTAGCACATGCTGCTGTGATAAATAATATGATTGTCAATAAACGCTTCATAGATATGCTAACGAATAGTTTCAACAGATTAGTCTAAATAGCAGGCATGCAGTCTATCAAAAAGTTTCGGAAATAAAAAAAGCCCCGTTAAAAAACGGGGCTTTAAATAAAAGGTTTAAAATATACTATCCGAGATAAGCTCTCAGCGCTGCACTACGGTTATGATGGCGAAGTTTACGTAACGCCTTTTCTTTAATCTGACGTACACGTTCACGGGTCAGATCAAAGCGTTCGCCAATTTCTTCGAGCGTTAGTGAGTGTTCGCGTCCGATACCAAAGTACAGACGAATAACTTCCGCTTCTCTGTTGGTTAGCTTCGAAAGTGCTCGTTCGATCTCTACTTTGAGCGATTCACCCATCAGATCCGTATCCGGATCAGGTGTTTCCTCATTTTCGAGAACATCTAACAGTCGGTTATCTTCGCCCTGTGCAAAAGGCGCATCTACTGAAAGGTGACGCCCGGAAATTTTAAGCGTATCAGCGACTTCAGAAACGGTCATATCCAAACTCTCGGCTAATTCTGCTGCCGAGGGAACACGTTCGTACTCTTGTTCTAGCTTTGAAAGCTCTTTTCCAATCTTGTTAAGAGCACCAACACGGTTCAGTGGCAGACGAACAATTCGACTTTGCTCGGCCAAGGCCTGCAAAATAGACTGTCGAATCCACCAAACAGCATAAGAAATAAATTTAAAACCACGAGTTTCGTCAAATCGCTTAGCCGCTTTAATCAATCCAAGGTTTCCTTCATTAATAAGGTCACCGAGAGAGAGCCCCTGGTTTTGATATTGTTTTGCCACCGAAACGACAAAACGGAGATTGGCTTTTGTGAGATCCTCAAGAGCCTTCTGGCTTCCTTTTTGAATCTCTTTTGCTAACCTAACCTCGTCTTCGGGGGTAATCAGCTTTTCTTTTCCAATCTCTTGTAGATAGCGGTCGAGTGATTCCGATTCTCGAGTAGAAATACCTGAACTTCTAGCCACTGGGTTTTTAGGGTTTAATTAATATTTGTGTCGGGAGTATGGATCAAAAAACAGATAAAATAACAGGCTATCAGCACTATACTCTGTTATTTGTGGAGATTAAACGTCAGTAAACCGTTTATGTTGTCCATATAGTTTTTTTGTATCCCTATAAGATAGGATTTTTTTTGTGAAAAAGCGAACCTGATCTCAGACAATGGCAACGAAGAGCCAATATCTGGAAAAAGCTATTTATTTTTAAAATCCCTCCGTAACTTTTTTAGACTTTCGGCAATTGAACGGTTCGCCTCCACAAAACGATACGGAAGAAATGCCAAATATATATAGATTGCAAAATCCAAAATTGTTGTGAAAATTGCCCAACCAGCTATTTGTTGAAACATAATTATATTATTTGCTGTGTTCAATCCATTAATGCAACAGAGG
>NZ_JAALLS010000070.1 GCF_011059105.1 Fodinibius halophilus
TTCCGGCGCCTGCAGCTGTAGCGCCATGTCGTTAGCTGGCTTAAGAAAATTAAACACCTACTCATGATTCCAGAGGAAAAACTTGAACCATATGTAGAAACTATAAGAAAAGCTGTAATTGAATTATATAATTACTTAGAAGAAGAATGTAATTCTACATCTGATCTAATATTATTTTTGGAAAATGGTCATAAGGCTAATATGCCTCTTCCTGATCATTTACCTTATGTAATTGGGCCAGGAGAAGAATACCATAATGACAAATATAGAGTAGAATTTTATTTGCAATATCTTAATTCAGGAGGCAAAGAGAAACATAGAAAATTAGCCGAACAGGGTGAGATCAAGGACTTAGAAAGGTTTCAAAGATTTTCTCTCTTTCTTGAATTGATGATTTATAGTCATTTATGGGAAAACAAAAAGAATTTAAGAGAACTTAGGCAAATTGCCCGTCTATTAAATGAAAACTCTTATGACTGGGAATTAGAAGTACCTGATTATGGCAAAAGTCAATTTATAGATGAAGATATAAAGCAAGTGTTTTTAAATCATGATTTAGCCGTTGGAGAACTTTTTGATGAGATCTATATCTCTCAAGTTCGAAATGCTTTTGCACATTCAGAATTTTCATTCATGCCGAACGGAGAAGCCATTTTACTCGGCAATTATGATGGAACTGAATTCAAGAACTTGAAACGTATAGAAATTGATCATTGGGAAGATATATTTCTCAAATCAACGATATTTTTTCATGAATTTTTAGTTATGAAGGAAAAGAAGAGAGTTGAGTTGGGTGGAAAAAATCCAACGATTGAAATTGAAATGCCTTCAGAGGATGGAGAAGAGATACGTAAATTGGATATTCATTGGCACGAAGAAGGACAAGCATATTCCTTTAATAAACCAGCCAGCTAACCCGCGCATTAACTCGGACGCACCTCGCTCTCCTACGCTTCAAAACCAAAGCTTCGGTGAGCAGGCCCTTACCCCTCTTGGTTTTAAAACTCATCTTTCGTTAGTTGCTAATTCAACATCAATCCGTGCGCCAGTTATGCGCAATGTCGTTATTTTGCCCGCCGGCCT
>NZ_JAALLS010000071.1 GCF_011059105.1 Fodinibius halophilus
AAAAACCGTTCTTAAATTTTTTTTCTACTTTTTTTGGAAAAAGTAAAAATGCGCTATATAACCTATTAATGGGAGATATTAGTCTTTTAAACCATCGTTCACAGATTAAATATTGGACAAATACTAATCATAGAGGCTCCAATGAGTGAGCAGCAGATATTCTATAAGAGCTTTGCCAAACCTTATTGTCGTTACGTATAGGATACGGTGATCTCCTTTTACAGCTTCTAATAGGATATTTATTCGCTTCACTCGCAATGATGAGTTGAAAATTGGAGGTTTCCTCAAGCCCCCATAACAATAGGTTACTTCTTCAAAAGTCGGACAAGATGTCCAACGTACTAATTTACTGATTTCTACAATGCCCTTTTAGTTTAGTTGTTGCACAATACTCTTCCCCAGAAAATGATATAATTCGCTGAATAACAATCCAGGTTGGGGGGTCTCCCCTCCGCGGGAGGAGAACAAGAGGTGGGTCGGCTATACCACTGGGAAAAGCGCTATATATTCTCGGATATCTGTCCTCCCTGAGATTAGAGAGTGAAACTCCTTCCCCCCAGCAGAAGCACCGTCATTCCGAGGGGGAGCGTAACGGAGTCGAGGAATCTTCCCAGAATGAGTTTGTCTATCGTTAAAAAAGTCCTCACGCATTAACCAATCGTTTCAGGGAGATTGCCACGCCGTACCGCCAACCCACGGTGCTCCTCCCCGTAAAACGGGGCACCGCGCAATGACAGGCGTTGGTTTTAAAAGTTAAAAGCAGTGTCACTGCGAGGGATTCCGGTGATTTTTCGGAAGACCGCGGCAGTCTCCTATTCTTAGATCGCTAAGTGCGCCGAAGCCATACCTTCACTCAAAAACTTCGACAGAGTTTACCGCGGCGTAGGTGTGCGTAGGATCTAAACCTTTGTATATCAACCAGTTGCTTCATGGAGATCGCCGCGCTTCGCTCGCGATGACAGCCGTTGAAGGGCAAAAAAGCCTACTGCAGTGCAACTAGGCCTGTAGCAACGAGGCGGGGTGAGATTAAAACAAAAACC
>NZ_JAALLS010000072.1 GCF_011059105.1 Fodinibius halophilus
ACCACTCTGAGCGACACTTCCAAATTTAATTTTAGCTCTTTTTTAGAGCCAAAAAAACGGGGTTGAGCATGTTTCTCAAATGGGCTCGACCCCGTTTGTTATTGGAATCTTAAGGTACGACAATTAGGGGGTTCGTGTCAACAAATATTTAAGTTTTTTTTAAAGAAATTTGGCAATCCCTACTACCACTATTTAAAGCCACTTTCCACCTACGGCAATCACTCAAATAGGCTGTATTCGCTGGGGTCTTCTTCGAAATCCTGGAAGAGTTTAACCCCCAAATAGCAAAGCGGCGTATCAAACAGTGCGAAGAAGAATTTAAAGAGGTAAGAATTGATAATTAATATGATCAATTTCCCAATGGTATCCACTTCTTTTCCCAGATTACCGGCGATAAATAAAATGGTTAAAATTGCTGTGGAGTCAACTAATTGACTAACAGTAGTTGAAGCATTATTTCTCAGCCACAAATGTTTACCATTCGTTAAGTCTTTCCAAAAATGAAATAACCGCACGTCAACAGTCTGGGCAACTAAGTAGGCAATCATACTGGCAATGGTATTACCGATCATAAATTCATAGACTCCTTCAAATAGCTGAAGTCCCCCACTTACTCCCCCGGTATTGGGCAGCCAATGATTTACTGTCATTAAGAATAACATAAACACATTCATCCAGAAACCAACCCAAACCACCAGCTGAGCTTTCTTTCTACCGTATAACTCTGAAATCAAATCTGTAGCTAAAAAGGTGAAGGGATAGGCTATGACTCCCACAGGCACGCTCATCGTATAGATATTATTATCTCTTATAAGCGAGGGCACAATATTTAACATCCAGGTGGGGAGGGTTACAGAGAAGATGGTAACAAACTTGGTTGTACCGATCACATTTCCCAATACCAATGAAGTCAAAAAGATCCCCGCAAGGGATAAAAATAGCGCATCCCTCTTATAACTAATAACAGGCTGATTATTATTGTCCATTTATACGTTACTATAACGCGTTTACCGATTATCATTATAAATAATAA
>NZ_JAALLS010000073.1 GCF_011059105.1 Fodinibius halophilus
ACTGCTCACGTTGAGTATGAAACCGAGGAGCGCCACTATGCGCACGTCGACTGCCCTGGTCACGCCGATTATGTAAAGAACATGGTTACCGGTGCCGCGCAGATGGACGGTGCTATTTTGGTAGTGGCGGCCACTGATGGGCCAATGCCACAAACCCGTGAGCACATTTTGCTTGCGCGTCAGGTAGGCGTCCCGCAGATTGTGGTCTTTATGAACAAGACCGATCTCGTTGACGATGAAGAGCTTATTGAGCTCGTTGAGCTGGAAGTCCGTGAGCTGTTGAGTTCTTACGATTTTGACGGCGACAACATTCCCGTGTTGCAAGGTTCTGCCCTGCAGGCCCTAGAAGGCGACGAAGAGCACGAGCAGGCGATCTTAGACCTGATGGATTCGGTTGATGAGACGATTCCTACTCCTGAACGCGATGTGGATAAGCCGTTCTTGATGCCTGTTGAGGATATTTTCTCTATTACCGGCCGTGGTACAGTAGCGACGGGCCGAATTGAGCGTGGTGTTGTACAGCTCAATGATGAGATTGAAATTGTCGGAATTATTGAAGATCCGATGGATAGTGTGGTAACCGGTATTGAGATGTTCCGCCGGATGCTCGACGAAGGACAGGCCGGAGACAATGCCGGAATTCTGTTGCGTGGAGTAGATAAGGAAGATCTGCAGCGTGGAATGGTACTCTGTGAGCCCGGCTCCATTACGCCCCACAAGAAGTTTGAATGTGAGGTGTATGTGTTGAGTAAGGACGAAGGTGGCCGACATACGCCATTCTTCGACGGATATCGTCCGCAGTTTTATTTCCGTACCACCGACGTAACCGGCTCTTGTGATCTGCCGGACGGCGTTGAGATGGTCATGCCTGGCGACAACGTAACGATGGATGTTACGCTGATTCAGCCGGTAGCGATGGAAGAAGGGCTGCGCTTTGCGATCCGCGAGGGCGGGCGTACGGTAGGCGCTGGTGTTGTAACTGAAATTCAAGATTAAA
>NZ_JAALLS010000074.1 GCF_011059105.1 Fodinibius halophilus
CTGGAGTTACCCAACTGGGCGGTATTGGTCCCGTCAGCAAAGAGTTCACCGACGTTTACGGCTTTCAGATCCGCCGTAATGGTATCAGCCTCACGCTCACCAACCTGGAAGGTCAGCTCTAAGGATCCGGACTTGGTCGCCGTGGTATCGTCACCACTCAACAGATCGTAACCCTGGAAGACCGTCTGGTCAGCAATATCGTTAATGTCGGCGCCGAGCTCTTTAATCTGCTCACCAATAAAACCTCGCTCATCTTCGCCGAGGGTATCATTGGCCGCCTGTGTGGCCAGTCCCTTCATCTCTACGAGACTGTCCATAACACTACCGAAACTAGACTCAGTAATATCGAGAACCGACTTCGCATCGCCCACGTTCTGCATCGCCTGGTTGAGGCCACCGACACGACTGCGCAACTTCGTAGCAATCGAAAAGCCCGCCGAGTCATCTTCCGCGCGGTTAATCCGCTTACCGGTCGACATCTTCAGCTGGTTCTCCGACATCTGCTTGTTGATACTGTTCAACGACAGCTGGGAATCCAACGACTGTATGTTTGTGTTTACTCTGTTTAAATCTCCAAAACTTGCCATAACTTATCTCCGTTTAGTTTAAAATAAAATTGTTTGCACCTTGCATTGCACAACTATTATCGTAGGGAAAAAAACGATCTTAAATATTTTTTTGATTTTTCTTTAACTCCTCTCTGACCCGCACAACTAACCCACATAAAACTAATACAGTGTATTTTACCAAGCACAAACTTCCATGAAATTCATCTTTTTATTTTTTCACCACGTGAGATTATTATCCTTATATCACATACAGAAAGGTCCTAAAATGAGAAAATAATGGGGGAGGGGATTTTTCAACGAGAAGGGAGGGCGATCTGTAATCAAATAAGAAACCCTATTGCTGCCAAAGCAACAATAGGGTCTGTCTTTAATGTACGGGGT
>NZ_JAALLS010000075.1 GCF_011059105.1 Fodinibius halophilus
TGATATATTGTAACAGAGTTACGGAAGCCACTTTTGCGATCAGTCGTGTCCGTACCCCAATAAATGATTTACTGTAATTCCGTTTAAGCATCATTTGGTCGGAGAGCTGGGAGAAGGTGGTTTCTATCCGGCGTCGCGCATTTTTGAATATCTTCGGCCACGGCCGATAGTTGTTCTGATTGCTTCGCATCGGCGTTTGAAGTTCTATGGCTTTGCTATCAAATAGATCCCGCTGACCTTGGCTGGAAAGATACCCTTTATCGGCCAGCAGCAGGCAATTTCGGAGGCCACTATGTTTTATTTCTTGTAAGTATCGGGAGTCATGCACACTGGCTTTTGTCAGCTCCATCGAGTGGTAGCCCCCTTCCAGGCTCACCACCACATGGAGCTTATAGCCAATAAAATATTGCTCTGAAACTGCGCTATAGCCTTTGTCCGGGGCCGTTCGAAACTCTTTGCGACATATCGTGGTGGAATATTCGCGGGCGATGTGTGCCACTGGAATTGGAATCGAGTCGACCATAAAGGTATCCTCATGGCCCCGAAGGGACTGCCCCCAAAGGCGGGCCAGCTGCTCGACGGTTCCGGCCAGCCGCTTGCGACGACGGCTGTAGTTGGTCAAATGTGGTAGTTCTGGAAACGCATCCCTGTAGTCAGTGCTTAATTTACTCCACAGCCACCGTTCACTATCGATACTCAAGGCTTCCTGAAGCAGCGACAGACAAATAACCTGGACATCACTCAGTTTCGGAGCCCGAGGATAAAACTGAAGGTTCCCGTCCTGATCTAGTTGATCAGCTAATGTTTTTT
>NZ_JAALLS010000076.1 GCF_011059105.1 Fodinibius halophilus
ATTATTAAGAGAGGGGAAATCAGCCATTACCACCAGGTTGATATCCGGGTAGTCTGTAAGTAGCGTATTGTCGGGGGCAATAACGGCAAAACTATCGGGCGGGATAATGGCTTGGCTATTACTGATATCCGCTTTATAGCCCCGATTGTCACTGAGACGCCAATTGCGCAAGTCGAAAGATTTTGACGTAGGATTATAGAGCTCAATAAATTCTGTTGTGCCCGAAGCAGGTTCATAGTTGAACTCGTTGACTAAAACGTCCCCGGAATCTGCAGCAGATACCTCGTAATAAGTAAATGAGGTATCGGTAGATGCAATTGTATTTGCAAAAATATCCGTAACATTTTCTACGGTCAGTGTATAATTTGTAGCATTGGTCAGGGGGCTTCCAAGATTTATAAACACGCTGTCGGATGCCGCGTAGGTAACGTCGGAGATAGCAGGGCCTCCATTTAAAGAGTAATTGGAGGTATTTTCTGTGGTGGCGTCATCCAGTTGTTCTGAAAACGTAAGTGCAAGTTGCGAGCCGGAACGAACGGTCAGTGATTTAAGTGTTGGCGGGGTGGTGTCCGGGGTGATTTCGTTGGCCGTGCCAGGAGTGCCTTTGCTATTGGGTGCATCTCCCCAATTTTCTTTATAGGAAGCTGAAACAGA
>NZ_JAALLS010000077.1 GCF_011059105.1 Fodinibius halophilus
AAACTGTAAGGTTTTAACCAAATAACAGTCTTACTTATAAAAAGGCTGTTATATCAATGAAGATATTTAAAGAAGTATCGCTATACTTTATTACTTCAACAGTAACTGCTTGGTATCCTGTTTTTACAAGTGATGGCTACTTTGATATTGTAATAGAGAGTTTGAAATATTGCAGAGAGAACAAAGGGCTCAAAATTTATGCCTATGTAATTATGTTAAATCATATCCATCTGATAGTTTCTACAGACAAAGAGGATATACAAGAGCTAAGTAATACCATAAGGGATTTTAAACGTTTTACTTCCAGGCAATTAACCAAATGCTTGGAGAACGATGGAGGTAAGGTAGCATTGGATTTATTTAAGCGTGCAGCTGCTGAAGATGGGCGAGACAATAGGTATCGGTTATGGCAGGCAGGCTTTCATCCAAAAACCATTCTGAGAGAATCGTTTTGTCGCCAAAAGTTTGATTATATTCATCAAAACCCAGTTCGAAAAGGGTATGTGCTGAAACCAGAGTATTGGTATTATTCTAGTGCGGGCTATTACGGAGATGCAGTTAATATTCCTCTCCGAGTTGATAATATTTTTGAGTGAGTTAAGAAACGGGAGTACAACTCCCTCAGAGCTGTAGT
>NZ_JAALLS010000078.1 GCF_011059105.1 Fodinibius halophilus
AGCTTTGGTTTTGAAGCGTAGGAGAGCGAGGTGCGCCCCCTTAATGCCCGGGTTATGCCAAGAATCCGGAATGGTTAAGCAGTTAGATTGTAGCTAATCAGCTGTTTTACAATCTTCTTGGGGACTTTAACCTAGAATAGAATAGATAGCACTTAATAACTCCATTCTGGTTTTCCGCCTTCTTCATTTGAAGTAACATCGATTCCTATCACTAATAGTTCAACATCATTGTCAGCCTTTGGTGCATGTTCAACACCTTTGGGTACAATAAACATTTCTCCTTCTTGGAGATTAATATCCTCACTGTCTTTTAGTTGAATAGTTAAATTTCCCTTGTAGACAATAAAAACTTCATCCTGATTATCATGTTTATGCCAATTAATTTCGCCTATACCTTTGGCTAACTTAAGCATAGAACCATTTGCTTTACCTACTATTTTTTGAGTCCAGTATTTTTCAATAGAGTCGAATTCATTTCTTAGATTAACCTTTTTCATAACTTGTGTTCGGTGCTTTATTTAACTTCTTGGTATAACGATATTGCGCATAACCGGCGCACGGATTGAAGTTGAATTAGCAACTAACGAAAGATGAGTTTTAAA
>NZ_JAALLS010000079.1 GCF_011059105.1 Fodinibius halophilus
TAACCTGCGCAGCGATGATGAACGTTAAAAAAGCAAGAACGTAACATAGTAATTTGGGTCCACTTTAAAAATAATAGGCTCTGTAGGCTAACAGCGTTGCCCGAAAACAACGACTGCGGGGCAGGGTCTACCAGCCAAGCCCCATCTGCGTCCGGTTAATGCGCCGGGTTAGGCTCGGCTGATGGGACCAAGGTCACCGAAACCTAAGTAGCCCAACAGAAGCAATGGGTTGGGAAGCGAAGCGCGGCGCCAGCGCCAAGTTGTGAACCAGGAGACCGAAAAGGCTAGGGCACCGGGAAAGTTTATGGAGAACCAAGTGCGGTTGCACGATAGGAGAATTTGCATGGTTAGTTGCTGGAAATTCGGAAAAAGCACTGGTGCAGATTTAAAACTTGGAAAGGCTATTCGTTAAAAGAAGCGAGAAACGGTAACTAATTTTTAAGCTCTAAAAAAGCAAACGCCCACCAACGACTGGAAACCGTAACCGATCAAAAGCTGATTTCACGGCAAAAATTGTGGCCAAAACCTTTGACAAAATGGAATGGCCTTAGCCGCGCAGCCTAACGGATGGCGCTACAGCTGCAGGCGCCGGA
>NZ_JAALLS010000008.1 GCF_011059105.1 Fodinibius halophilus
TCAGGATGACATGTCCGGTTTTACAAAGCTCCCTTGTAATTATCCAGCAACCATTTTTTTAACACCGAGTAGTCGTTCTCCAGAGCTACGCTCTTCTTATTCTTTTCTAAACACACCGCTAATCGCTCCGGTATTTCAACCTCCTCACCGATTACCGGTTCTATGACATCCCCAAACTTGGCGGGGTGTGCGGTTGAAAGCATTACGAAAGGAGTATCTTTCTGTTCTCCGAAATAGCCATTAGCTGTTTCCCGGTACTCTTCAACCGCTAAATGTGCAACAGCGGTATGAGGATCCATCACATAATCTGTTTTCTCATATACCTTTTTTAAAGCCGCCCGGGTTTCATCATCCGAAAAAGAGGTCCCCCATATCGTCTTTTCCATTTTATGATGATTTCCATTAAAAAGATAATGCATCCGCTCAAAATTACTGGGCCTCCCCACGTCCATAGCATTGGATATTGTCTGTTTTGAGTCTCGGGGATTAAAAGAACCTGTTTCCAAGTACTCAGGAACAATATCATTGGCATTTGTGGCAGCTATAAAACCTGCTGCAGGCATACCCAGCTTTGCTGCCATTAATCCGGCTGTCAGATTTCCAAAATTCCCGCTAGGTACACACAATATAGGTGCGCTGTTACCCCGCAACTGCGCAAGTGCATATCCATAATAGAACATCTGGGGAACAAGACGGGCAATGTTAATCGAATTAGCAGAGCTCAACAGCAACTGTTCATTTAACGAACTATCAGAAAAAGCTTGTTTTACCATCCGCTGGCAATCATCAAAAGTACCGTCCACTTCGAGTGCCGTTACATTTTGTCCGGCCGTTGTAAGCTGCTGTTCTTGAATATGGCTGACTTTACCAGCGGGATACAACAGACACACCTTTATCCCTTCTACACCTAGAAATCCCTGTGCCACTGCACTCCCGGTATCCCCGGATGTGGCAGCAATTATCACCAAATCCTGCTCGCTCTGTTCTCGCAGAGCAGCAAAAGCACGAGCCATAAACCGGGCACCAAAATCTTTAAATGCCAGTGTTGGCCCGTGGAAAAGCTCCAGCACATAACGTTTTTCATCCAGTTGAACCAGGGGAGCTTCAAAATTGATGGCATCATTAATAATATTATGCAACGCATTATCGCTCAGCTCATCAATAAAAGGCCGGGCCATTGCATAGCTTATTTCCTGCAGGCTTTTGGTTTTAATACTATCCCAAAATGACCCCGGAAATGAAGGCCACGCTCCGGGTATGTATAAACCACCATCCGGGGCGAGACCTCGTAATGCTGCTTGTGCAAATGAAACCGGTTCAGCCTCTCCCTTTGTACTAACAAACTTCATACTCACTTCTCCTCCAGTATTTGAGGTCCTTGCTCATTCACTTTTGAAATATAGCACTCATTCTCTAACCCTATCTTGTCAAAAGCACCTTGCATTCTTTTCCCCGCCCTAACTGCTGTTCCTCTTGTCGATGAAAGAGCAAAAACAGAGGGGCCGGAACCGGAAATCCCGCTCCCCAAGACATCGGCATTTATTGCAGCCTCTTTAACCTTGTCAAAACCCGGTATTAATACCGAGCGTACCGGTTCAATAATCTCATCATGCAGAGAACGGGAAATCAATCCGTAGTCTCCTTTTAATAAGCCTGCGACCAATCCCCCTACATTTCCCCATTGGGTAACCGCCTTTTTAAGGGGAATATCTCTGCGCAGTATTTTACGTGTATCTTCCGTCTTAATTTCAATTTGGGGATGCACTACCGTGGCAAAAAGAGGTTTTGGACATTCGAGAGCAAAAACGTCAGCTGACTCTTGATCCCGGATAAATACCACGCCGCCCAGCAGCGAAGGAGCTACATTATCGAGATGTGCTGTTCCACAAGCCACCCGCTCTCCTTCGGCCGCGAATTGCAGCAATTCCTTATCCTCGAGTGGTGATCCCAATAATCTATTTACCGCTACTACCGCCCCAACAGAGCTTGCGGCACTCGATCCCAATCCACTGCCAAGGGGCATTTTTTTGTGGATCTCCAGTTCTATACCAAACTCACATTCCAAATAATCCAGCAACATCTGGGCAGCCACACCTGCAGTATTTTTCTCTACCGAGGTAGGTAGCATCCCGTTAGCCCCGGTAACGGTGACAATTTCGAGTTTTGAGGAGCTCTCAACGCGCCGTGCAATAATTTCGTCGCCGGGACTTTGCAAAGCAAACCCCAATACATCAAAGCCACAGCTCACATTTGCTACAGAAGCTGGTGCAAAAACTTTTACTTGTTCTAAACCTTTTTTCGAATCCATGTTACCACTCTTTTCTAAATGAAGGGGCGTTACTGATGCGTAAGATATCGGCAATAATACCACTGGCCGTTACATCAGCTCCCGCACCGGGGCCTTTCACTACAATGGGACTATCCTGATAATGGCGTGTCTTAAAAGCCACAATATTATCACTGCCGCTTAAGCCATAGAAAGGATGGTTAGGCCCAATCTGTTCAAGCTTTACCGTAGCCTCTCCATCCTCGTACCGGGCGATATAACAGAGTTTATTGTTGTTTGATGCCGCTTCCTCATAGAGATTGGAAAAATCGTCATCATGTTTTTCAAGGACCTCAAAAAACTGCTCTACCGTCTCAACAGAACGGGCATCTTTAGGAACAAGGTTTTCAATATCTATATTCTCAAACTCGAGCTTAAACCCTGCTTCCCGGGTTAGAATAAGCAGCTTCCGGCCTACATCCTGTCCATTAAGATCTTCGCGGGGATCGGGTTCGGTAAATCCTTTTTCACGGGCCGTACGGACAACCTCGCTAAAAGGAGTACTTCCATCATAGGTATTGAAAATATAGCTCAACGTACCCGAGAGAACTCCTTCAATACGCATCACATCATCACCGGTCAGGATCTGCTCTTTGAGTGTTGCCACAACCGGCAATCCCGCTCCTACATTCGTCTCATAGAGGTAGGCTACATTATGTTTAAAAGCCAGCTCTTGCAGCTTTTCATACGTCGCCAGCGAACTGGAGTTCGCCTTCTTATTTGCCGTGACAATTGAGATATTAGATTTCAGTACCTTATCGTAGGCTGCAGCGATTTCCTCACTGGCAGTACAATCGATAAAAATACTGTTCGATAAATTCAATCCGGCCATCTCCTCAATAAAGTGATCGATATCAGCCTCTTCTCCCTCGGCCGTCAATCGATCTTCCCATTCATCAATTGCAAGACCTTCGGCGTCAATCAGAAACTTTTTACTGTTTGAGATTCCCGTGATTTTAAGCTCCAGGTGATATTCATCCAACAGCTGTTTCATCTGTCTTTGCATGAGATCCAGCAGCTTACCGCCGATAAGCCCCACCCCGATAAGAAAGAGGTTAACTGTTTTAACATCTGCCATAAAGAAGGCATCATGGAGCGTATTCAACGTTTTTCTCTCATTCTTACGATCAACAACAATAGAGATATTACGCTCCGAGGAACCTTGAGCCGTTGCTACAACATTTATACCATTTTGGCCCAGCGCCTGGAACACACGCCCCGATATCCCCGGCACATGGCGCATATCATCACTGACGACCGCCACAATAGAGAGATCCTTTTCTACCCTTACCTCATCAATAATATCATCCCGAAGCTCATATTTGAATTCCGCTTCGATAGCCTGTTGGGCAGTTCCTGCCTGATCCGGCAAAACAGCCACACAGATCGTATGCTCTGATGAAGCCTGGGTGATCATAATAATATTGATACCGGCATCGGCCAGTGCACTAAACAGCCGAGCTGAAATACCGGTTACCCCAATCATTCCGCTCCCGCGAACCGTGAGTAAGGTAATGTTATCAATTGAAGAGATACCCTTTATCACCGATGGACCGGGATGCGACTCATTACTAATGGTTGTGCCTTCCTCTTCTGGCTTAAAGGTATTTTTTATTTTGATAGGGATGGAAGCCTTCATCGCGGGCTGTAGCGTAGGCGGATATACTACCTTTGCACCGAAATGTGAGAGCTCCATCGCCTCTTCATAGGATAGGTGCGGTATCACAAAGTAACGCTCCACTTTCCCCGGATCGGCCGTCATGAGCCCTTCAACATCAGTCCAAAGTTCTATCGCATCTGCGTTTAAGGCGGCACTGATTAACGATGCCGTATAATCCGATCCTCCCCGTCCCAAAGTAGTAGATACCCCGGATGAGGTAGATGCCACAAAACCGGTAACTATTTGTACAGAATCCGGGGTTGATTTATCAAAATAGGTGCGGATATTCTCGTACGTTTCTTCAAACAGCACTCGCGCCGACCCAAACTGCTGATCGGTTTTAATAATCTCTCGGGCATCCACATAATCCGAGGAGATACCGGAATCTTTCAGATAGTCGCTAATGATAAATGCGGAGAAACGCTCTCCAAAGCCAAGCACAAAATCGCGCGTACGATCCGTTAACTCCCGCGTCAACGATACTCCATGCAGCACATCAGCCAGTTCGTTAAACATCATCTTGAACTGGGCCAGCGTAGCACTCTGGTTTTGAATACCAATAAGCTCTTTGATTACGCTATTGTGCCGTTTCTCAAGCTCTTTAATAATTTCCTGGTACTTTTCTCCCTTTGATGCTTTTGTAATTGCTTCCTCAAGCAGATCGGTCACTCCTCCAAAAGCAGAAACCACCACTACCAAGTGATGGTTTTGCTTCTTCTTAGAGATGATACTCTCTACTTGTTGTATAGCATCAGCGGATCCTACTGAGGATCCACCAAACTTTAGTACTCGCATATTTTTCAGTTAATAATTTAATAGATATTTAACGGAGTGCATCTTCCAGTTCCAATGAGGCATCACTATCGGCGTCACGATACTTGACGATCATCGGACATGCAACATTTAATCCTTGTTCTTGAGCCCAGTCTCCGCTCATTGGTCGGGTCCCCGGTACTACTACTGCTCGTTCAGGGATGTCGGCCCCTTTGCCCAGCACTTCTTCGTTTACGCAATCATACACGGGAATAGATTTTGAAAGGGTTACGCCGGGAGCTATTACTGCTCCCTTTTTTACCAAAATACCTTCAACTACAACTGAGCCCGCCCCAATAAAGCAGTCATCTTCAATAACTACAGGAGATAAGCCAACCGGTTCAAGTACGCCGCCCAGCTGCACCCCAGCCGACAGGTGTACATTCTTACCAACCTGGGCACAGGAACCAACCAAGGCATGGCTGTCGATCATAGATCCTTCATCTACATATCCCCCAACATTGATGTAAGCCGGAGGCATAATAATAACACCGGGAGCTACATAAGCCCCTCGCCGTACCGACGACCCGCCCGGCACCAGTCGCACTTCTTGGTTAGCTGAAAATCGGCGTGGCGGCAGATTATGTTTATCAACAAAGCCATCATAAATACCAGAATATTCGGTATTCTTTCCATCTCCAAAGGAAGCCAAAATAGCTTCTTTCACTTCTCGGTTCGCTTCCCAACCATCTCCTTTGGGTTCTGCAGCCCGAACTTCACCGGTTTCCAGTTTATCTAATACGTCTTCCCAATTCTTATCACTCATGAGTTAATAAAATTTAAATCCAGGTTAAATATATTTTTAGGCAACTGCGGTACTTACAACATACCGTCAGATAGTAACAGTTAGTAATTATGAATTTTACTTATTTGTCTTAGTATACCACTGCTGAATCATGTTATCAGCATTTTTAAGCAGACTTATATCATCTACTTCTTCAGTGGTCAGTGGAGAGCGTAACCTCGCATTTTCAATCCATCCCTTTTCCTGCAGCAATACTTTTGCCGGTACAGGATTGGACCACTTGAATAAGGTATCCGTACACTCTTGCCATAAGGGTAACAGCTCCGGACCACGCCCATCAAGACACCAGTCTACATACTGATGGGTTTCTTTAGGCCATACATTGGCTGCTACCGAAACCAAGCCATTGCATCCTGCCATAGCAAAGAATGGCAGCAGACCGTCATCCCCGCTATAGAAGGCAATATCTTCCGCCGTTTTTCGGTACTGCTGAAAATCGTCGATGCTGCCGCTGGCTTCTTTTACGGCCTTAAAATTTGGATGTCCGGCCAGTTCTTTCAATACGAGCAGGCTCATCTCTGTGCCGGTGCGTGATGGCACATTATAAAGCATACAGGGGCGTTCGGCTGTATCCAAGAGTGACTTAAACCACTTCACCTGCCCCTTGGGACCGGGCTTAGCGTATAAGGGAGTAACCAATAAAAATGAATCCACTTCAAAGTCGTGGCAATACTCCATCCATGCGATCTGGTTTCGGAGATTGAATCCCCCTACTCCCACCATAATGGGTACTTCTATATTTAAGCTCGTTGCCGTTTTTACGACCTGCTTCTTATCCTCGAGACCAAGGGCAAGCCCTTCTCCGGTACTGCCAAGAACCAGCACACCGTTATCGGCTTCATCCTGGCGATGGATAAGGGAAGCAAGTCCATCAAGATCAACATCCCCATTTTCTTTCATAGGGGTAACAATTGCAGTATAAAGTTGCGTATCAGTTAGACTCATAATTGTTCCATTACATTATCAAAGATAGTTGAAAGACGGTGAAAGCCGGGCTCTACCTCCCCTTTCACCAATTGTTCAGCTGCCCAAACGGCACCTTCAGCAAAAATTTTTCGATCATGTGCTTTGTGTTCCAGTTTAATCGATTCGGTATCAGTAGAAACTTCCAGCTGATGAATTCCTTTGATATCCCCTTCACGCGCAGAGGTAATATCAGCTTCTTTACCCAGCCACTCTTCCCATGATATCGCAGTACCACTGGGAGCATCCTGTTTATGAACATGATGGACCTCATGGATATGAAAAGAGGGAGCGGTCAATACCGATGAACTCCGCCCTATAACATTAAGACATCGGCGCACAATATTCATCCCCAAACTAAAATTTGATGCCCGAAGCCATTTCACATTTTCCTGTTTCAACTTATCATCCAAATCGCTTGGCCACTCATATCCGGTTGTGCCCCATGCAGCAGGTATCCCCGACTCTAGCAGTGGCTCCATCAGGTCTTCCACGGCCGGACCCGGCACAAACAAAATTGCCGCATCTGCTTGTTTAAGCTTCTCGGCAGTAGGTTTGTTTGTAGAATCAAAGGGGCCCACAATTTGGTCTTTGGCCAATACATCCAACACTTTACCACCGGTTTTCCCGGTTCCAATAACAGCAAATTTCATATCTCGAATTCAGTTAATCTCAAAAATGAACAATAAGTATAACCTTTTGCAGATCGATTTTCATACCATTTGCGCATATCCCCCAATATAATGTAGATTCAGGCGTAATCATTTAACAAAATCAGCTTATGTTTAATATTCTTGCAACTCCGGTTTTTACAAACGACGCCGTTGTGCTGGGAATTCTCCTGGTAATTTTGGCCGCAATCTTTGTCACCTCCAACAGCGACAACCCCAAATGGCAAAAGTTCTATACCTTTGTCCCCTCATTGTTGCTCTGTTATTTTATCCCCTCAATATTAAACTCACTGGGACTGATATCCGGGGAAGAATCTAATTTATATTTTGTAGCTTCGCGATATCTACTGCCGGCCAGTCTGGTCCTGTTAACTATTAGTATTGATTTTAAAGGAATAATCAACCTTGGCCCTAAAGCTATTATCATGTTCCTTGCCGGAACTGTTGGGATTGTCATTGGCGGCCCACTTGCATTAATCACCGTAAGCTATTTTGCTCCTGAAATGACTGCCGGCGCCGGTCCCGAAGCTTTGTGGCGCGGACTTTCTACCGTTGCAGGAAGTTGGATTGGAGGTGGTGCCAACCAAACGGCCATGTTTGAAGTTTTTAACCCCAGCGCCGATCTATTTTCAGCCATGGTTACCGTCGATATTATTGTTGCCAATATCTGGCTGGCCTTTCTATTGTACGGTGCCGGAATCTCCGAACGTATTGATGCATGGTTTAATGCTGATGCTTCTCCCATTACGGAATTGCGTAAGAAAATTGAGGACTACAAAGACAGTATCGTAAAAATTCCAACCCTCGCTGACATTACTACCATTGTTGCCGTTGCTTTTGCAATTACTGCGGTGGGCCACCTCGGTGCTGATTTCATGGCCCCTTTAATAGGAGAAAACTTTCCTGAACTCAGCAAGCTCAGTCTTGACTCCCGGTTCTTTTGGATTATCGTCATAGCTACCACCGGTGGTTTGGTGCTCTCCTTTACTCGTGCGCGCAAACTGGAAGGTGCCGGAGCATCAAAAATTGGCAGCCTTTTCCTCTATGTTTTAGTCGCTACTATCGGAATGAAAATGAATGTGCTGGCAATTTTTGAAAATCCGGGCTTCTTCCTGATTGGCCTCTTCTGGATCATTATTCACGTCATAATTCTCTTTATAGTGGCAAAACTTATCAATGCCCCCTTCTTCTTTATAGCCGTTGGCAGTCAGGCCAACGTAGGAGGCGCTGCCTCTGCTCCCATTGTTGCTTCGGCCTTCCATCCGGCCCTCGCCCCCGTTGGTGTACTGCTGGCCGTACTGGGATACGCACTTGGAACCTATGCCGCCTGGCTCTGTGCGATATTAATGAAATATGCCAGTATGATATAGTATCAGAGGGAGAGTAGTGCCCAATTGCTTCTCTCCTTCCGTTTACAAATTCTGTACAATTCTTTACTGATTAAGGGGAAGAGAGTCCGTATATTTGGGACCTAATTGCAATACTAGTATTCCCCACACTGCTTCATGCGTATCCTCAAATTTATTGGTGCTTTTGTTGGCACTTTTGTGCTCATCTTTTTCTTGGCTTTCGGCTTTAATCTTGATGCTCTTACTACCCTCTTCAAAAACAGTGGGGACCTGCAGGAAGGTCAAGAGTGGGTAACCCAAGCGACATCCCTTCGTGGATTGACAGATTATATTGGCGAAAATCCACAGCATTCAGCTGTTGTCTCACAATCGGCTCTTAATCCTGACACTACTATTGCTTACAGTGAGGATGCGCCCCATACGATGGGAACCTTGTCCAACTTTTTTCTGATCACCACCTATGCCCGACTGGTAGAAGAAAGGAAAATTGATCCCGATTCGCTTATTTCAATAGATCACATTGATCGTTATCAGCTACCGTATATTGATGCCTCCAATCACGAAAATGCTAAAGCGGTATTATCTGATGAAGGATATATCAATGAACAAAACGAGGCCCCGCTGGAGGCCTTAATAAAAAAGGCCATTATTTATAATGACCTGGCTATTTCTGACTATCTCTATCAAAAGCTGGGTACTGAAGAGATAAACCGCACTATTTCGATGTTGGAGTTGCAACAGACTGATACCCCCGTACCTTTTTCCGGATTATATATCACCTTGCATCCCGGATTGCACGGAAATAGTTTCGAAACGCACTTCAAGAAATTAAAGAATCTCCCTGATAGTACTTTCCGCGATTCTGTACTGAATACTACACGAAAGTACATCGATAACACTGCTTTCCATGAAAAAGTAAACAGTCGGTTTTCTGAGCAACAAGGATTGGGCGTTGGTTTTACGGAACGACGTGATTTACTACACCTTTTCCCAAAATCAACAGCCACAGAACTTTCGCACTTGATGATAGAGCTCGAACAAGACAGCTTACTCTCCCCCGCTGTTTCAAAACGTGTAAAGGAGATTATGAGCTGGCCGTATAATGAGCAAAGTCTGAATAGCGATTTTAAGTATTACGGGGCCATTTATGACAATCGGCTCGGTCTCCTCAACGGTATCGATTACGGAGCTTCCGTTTACTCGGGCGAACCCTTTGGACAAGCGGTTTTCTTTGATTCGCTGCAAGTAGCCTTCTGGTTTCATATGAGCAGCAACCTGATGCACCAGGATTACCAGCAACGGCTAATGTGGGATCCGGCCCTGCGAACAGCTACGCTTCAGGAAATCAATAATTAGTTTATATTACTGCCATCAACATTCATATAAAACTATATTGGTTATGGCTAAATCTGGAAAAGTAAATGAAACCGTACGCGGTGGAATAACATTGGGAACGGCACTGGCTGTCACAATATCGTGGTCGCTTAACAAATCCATTTTATGGGCTATTATTCACGGTCTACTCAGCTGGTTCTATGTAATTTATTACGCATTTTTCTTATAACCTATTGGCAATATCTCCTAGATGAACAGTTACAAGTTTCTTTACCTTTTTTGGCTTCTTCCCCTGTCATTTCTTTTTCTAATTGGGCAACAGAGCTTGGTCTATTATGGCATTAATGATACCTTTGAAAATGGTACCAGCTATACCGCAGAGGTTGTAGACTTCGACCTCAAACAAATTGCTGCCCAAACAAATGGCTATATTATTCTTCGGTTCGAAACCAACAAGGGTGAAGAAATTGAAAGAAAACTTTCTCTGCCTGTAGAAATGGCTGGAGAACTTCAGCAAATTCGGGTCGTTCCGGTTCGTTACAATCCTGGAGGTTGGCAAGAGATTCTACTATTACCGACTATTGAGACCCAAAAGAGTTTGGTATGGACAAATGCCCTTATGGCTTTTGTAGCACTGCTTATAACATTTGGTATTTCCATAACCGCCCATCGCTTTGCTAACAAAAAGTTAACAGAAGAAGACCAAGAACTGGTTATTGAAAGAATTGATTAAGTTGTTATGACGACGGAACAGTCTCAGAAAGGCACCCTTTACCTTGTCCCCAATACCCTTGGTAAAACCCCCGAAAACAATACCATCCCCGATTATGTGTTAAATATCATCCGTCAGCTGGATGTGTTGATTGTCGAGAACGTTCAAACGGCCTCGCGCTATCTGCAATGGGTAGGAGATACCATTCCCGAATATGAAATTGATTTCTTTGTACTAAATAAAAAGACTCCAATACAGGAGATTATCTCTTTTATAAAACCACTCAAGCAGGGAAAAGATGCGGGATTAATTTCAGAAGCGGGATGTCCGGTTGTTGCCGATCCGGGATCAGAGCTTATTAAGTTAGCCCATGACAATGACATCACGGTTTCCCCATTAGTAGGTCCTTCTTCAATACTGCTGGCCCTGATGGGATCCGGGTTTAACGGCCAACAGTTCAGTTTTCACGGGTATCTGCCTATCGACAAAAACAAAAGACAGTCTGCTATTACCCAACTCGAAAAGGAATCCCAAAAAACAGGCAGCACCCAAATATTTATGGAGGCGCCCCATCGTAATGATGCAGTTAAAAAGGATGTAATAAGATTGTGTCAGCCGCAAACCCGATTTTGCACGGCAACAAATCTTACCCTGCCTGATGAGCTTATTATCTCTAAAAAGATTTCGGAATGGCGAAAAGATGCCGGTCTCTCTATACACAAAGAGCCTACCATCTTTTTGATCTATGCATAAAAAAGCCCACTCTGAAAAGAGCAGGCTTTCGTAATTAATTAACTACCAATACAGATCCTAAGCTCCGGCATCTTCAAGCACGTGAACGATATGATCATGATGTTTGACACTGGCCTGATCTTTAGCTGACCAACCTCGATTATCGACAACACTTACATCGCTGTGATGTTGAACTAACAGTTGGACAATCTCATCGTGGCCATTATTTGAAGCCCAATACAAGGCATTGGTTCCACGATTATCTCGAATATTAACATCGGCCCCATGCTCCAATAGCACCTGTACGACATTGAGATGCCCGTGTTTGGCTGCCTTCATTAATGCAGTGCGGTTGTGTTCGTCCGAAGTATCAACATCTTCTCCGTGTTGCAGACGTTGCTTAACGTCTATCATATCTCCACTCTCTGCTGCTTCTAGAAAAGCGTTTTCTTCCATATCTCATCTCCTTCATTAAGTTGAGGTGGGTGTTACTAGTATTGTAACCGATTCCATGATCAGAATCAACTTTTGAAGCAAAATCAAAGATCATTATCAAAAGAAAAAGGGGCACCGAACGGTCCCCCTTGTAACCCATAATTAATTACCACCCACTTACTCTAAGCCAAGCACCTCTTTGCCTTGTTCAAAGGTAACATCAACAGGAATAGACTGTTCAGAGAGACGATCTAATGATTTCTGAAGCTGACCTCCAACTTGTCCATACTTTTCTACAAAATCGGCAACGCCTTCGTAGTCTCCATCTCCCTGCATGGTCAATATCTTATTTGACAACGAGTCGGTGGCCTCGGCAATCTTATCAAAATTCACCCTATAGGTTTTAGATTGTTCATCATAGGTAAATGCTCCCATTTCTTTAAAATAATTAAACCGAATAAGGTTAGCTTTACCATGTGCACTGGATGATCCAAACCGAATAGACCGAAATATACTTGCCATAAAAGTCACATAATTATCTTCGATCGCCCCTTCGGTAACCATATCATCTTTTCGTAACTCCGATACCATATAAAGTCCCAGCACGTCGGCTTTCCCTTCTTCCAGGGCCGATGCATGCTCTTTAAGGGCCTCACGCACTGTTCCCTTCTCGTTAATAGTGTTTTTAATTCCCAATCCGTGGGCCACTTCGTGGAACATCGTGTTACCAAAGAAAGCATCGAAGGTAATGTACTGGCGCTGGTCTTCGGCGATCAATACTTCAGAAATAGGCTCTAAAATCTTATCGTATTTAGCACGCATTGCATTTTTCAACTGCAAACGACGGGTGCCTTTTTCGAGCTGTACCTCTTCGTCGTTGGGCAAGTTAATGGCAATGGTTTTAGATCCGGCATTTGCATCCCCGGCATAATAGATGGCATCATAGGCGTTGAGGTCAGAATCACGGCCCGGCGTCTCCTGCTTGTACTCCGCGTCTACCGGCAGGCCTTCCTGCAGATCAGGTAGCACTTTGGTATACTTTGATAACCGCTCACTCCACTCCTTATCTTTGATCAACACAAAGGTTTCGTGTGCAGCTTTATATCCAAACAGCTGATCTTCATAGGTTTCAATAGGCCCGATGACCACCTCAATGGTATTGTCTTTCATATCCATCCAGGCCATATCACTGGCACGGTAGTTATCGGTAAGCAAGGCTTCGGCACGAAGATTTAGATATTTTTTCAGCCCTTCGTCTTCGGCCAGCTTTGCGGCTTCTTTCAGCTTTTGGGCCGCTAACTCATGCTGTTCGGCAAATGCTTCATGGTAAGGTACCGTTTTCAGATCTCCTTCATCATCACGGCGAACCAGAGTGTACAGATCATCTTTTGTCTCAGAACCCCAATTATTAAATTCTTCCTTTGTCATATCGGCCGGATAAAAATTTGCTCCTTCCGGCTTGGGTCCTACTCCCTCAACAAAGGGCTCGTTGCCATTCAGCCGATCCCAGGGTCCATAATTTATTTCAGCAAAGCGTTTCTCTTTGGCATTATTCAGCCTTGCCATCAATTTTTCTTTATCCCCGTAGGCTTCCATCCAAAAGACTTCTTCCATCGCTTTAGCTGCATCAATAAGCAGAGGAATCATCTCTCGCTGATTCTCACTAAGCGTAGAAAGATCGGCTTCAAGGGTATATTCGGTATATTGGCCAAGCCTCTCGTCGATTGTCATTGAATCGGCAACCTGATCAGTTGAAGAGCTACATGCGACCAGAAAATACAGCGCACAAACAACACAAACATTAGAAATAGTATCCGAAGATATCATAGGTATTAAGGTAGTTTTAATGGTAATTAATCGCTTGTTTAGGTATTAGATTACGTTCTTTCAGCTCTCTCAATATTAATTCGGTCATATCACTTTTGAAAGGAAACTCGTACCGAATATCCAACACATAGGCCTTTACCCGGAGCTTGACTATAAAATTTTCTTCATGCACCTCGTTGAGCATAATCACAGAAACCGGCTTCTGCAGATAGACATACCGAGATGAAACTACGGCCTTGTAGGCAATACGCTTAACTGCCTCAACATCAACATCCATTGGCAAAAATATTTCGGCCACAACCATGCAATCCAGTGCACCGGCGTTCGCGTTTGAAACAGCTTTATTCATGAGCTCCCCATTGGGGATAGAAACAATAGAATCATCGGGTGTAACAACGCGACTCGAACGTAGCCCAATGGCTAACACCTCACCGTAATAATTTCCAACCTCAATCTTATCTCCCACCTGGAAGGGACGATCGAGGATAATCATAAACCCGCCAAAAATATTTTTAAGGATATCCTGTGCCGCAAACCCCACAGCAATACCTACAGATGCCAATACTGTAAGTACCGTACCAACCGGTGGGTTAATAACACCGGCAATAATCACATATAAAGCAAACACCCAGATAAAAAGTCGGAATACCGGCACTGTCCGTTTAATACCCAGTCGGTAATTCGTGAAACGTTCCGAAAGGTTATCCAGGATTATTACCACCAGTTTATTTGCAAAGTAGGTGATTATAAGTAAAATGATGATGCCCAAGATAGAACCGAAAGAAATTAGATTTTTGAATTCCTTAAGAGTGCTTTCTGCATCATCTGGTACAGAAGCTGTGGTATCATCTGTAGCCTTGCTTGTCCCTGCGGTATCAACCTGTATGGGACCAACAATTGTTACCGTATCTTGCTGCTGCTGAAATGATGCTATATTTTTTGCCGAAACACTGCCGAACGTTCCTAAAAGCAGCAGAAATAAACTCAATAATATTCGTTGCATATCCATAATCTTACACCAAGTGTATAATATTCCGTTCTTTAAGTACGCGTATAATCTGTCGGTACATCAGATGATTAATAGCATACATGCCTTCTTTTTCGACCAACAGCCCGCGTGATTGCAACCGATTAATCATTAACCTGCTCTTTTCTTTTGTGGTATGTGAAACCATAGATAACTGTTCATCGGTAAGTGTATCGTGCAGTACAAAAGCCGCCAGTGTAAATAGCACTTGTGGGTTCAAATCCTCAATCATTTCCAGCGAAGTCACCTCTAACGGCTGTATATAGCAACACCTATCATCGAACTTACGAATTGATCGAATCCAAAAAATCATTGCCACCGAAGCATTACCCTCGGCCAGTTCAGTCAACTTTTCAAAGTAATCTTCCTGTAAATACTTTTGCTCTTTATCTTCATCGTCCATTAGTTTTAGATAACTGCGTGACTTAGTTGTCTCATTGTCAGCTTCAAAATGCAAGGTGTAACCGCTGGAGCGATGACGATTCAAAATCACTCTTTTTATTTGTGTTGCATCAAGCACATCGGTGGTAGTAAAATGCGAAAAGTACTCACTCAACTGTACTGTTTTATCCAAAAAACGCCACGCATAACGAGAACAACTGGCAATCCAGAACACCTGATTTTTTGTCTCAGAAATTAAATAGCAAAACTTTTCAATTGCTTCGTATCCATTTAAATTACGTACAAAGCAGTTTTGTATATTTTCAATGCACACAACTTTGTGATCCGACCATCCAGTAATTTTTTCAACAATCTCTTGAATAGATTTCACTCCACTGATATCAAGTTCATCAGCCAACAGTTCTACCAGCTGTTGTTCGCTCCAAATTGTGTCTTGCAGGGTAATATGGATCGTCTTGCTACCAGTTATTTCAGACTCAATCGTTAAATTTAGAAAGGTAGATTTTCCACTACCCTTTTCCCCCACTACAGCTAATGTAGCCGGAAACGACTGCTGCCATTTCTCATAGGCCTTCTTAATAATACCCGATGAATCCAGTAGCTGTACATAAAACCGTTGATCGGCGACCGCATCAAAGTTAAAAAGCCGCTGATAAATATAAGGCAGCTCTCTCATTTTCTGATCAGTATCCGATAAGTATGTAGCAATATCAGCGCGCTTAGTTTCCTGGATCTCTTTTTTCATAAACCCAAGAAATAAGGCCACGGTCTCTACTACTGTCTTAATCTTGCGCCATCCAAACCGACTCCATAAGGCCAATTGATCCTGGACACGCGCCATCCGAGACTGAACTACTGTCTGCCAACCCTTTGTCGTTTCTTTGGCTTTGTACTTGGCATTCAATAATTGCAGCTCATTGCGGTCACCTTCATGTACTATTCCCAGCAACAGCTGGGTAAACGAGGTATGTCCTTCCGCGATGGTATTCATAATTTCGCGATGTTTCTCAACTGACCTACTTTGTATATCCTCGACGATTTTATTCAGCCTTTGTAAAGCCTCCGAAGCTGCCTCTTGGGCCTCAGCTTTCTGTTCTTTCTGACTGTTTTCTTCTACAGGTATTGCCGAATCTAAATTTACATCGATCACACTTGAAATATCATGGATATCCTCCAACAGCTCCGATATGAATTCAGCATATTGTTCTTTTAGCGGTTCAACAGCATTTACCACCTGCTCTCGTATCGATCGAACCACCAAGAGGCGCCAATCTATTGATTGATGATCTAGTTTCGGAGGGTTTTCCTGCAGGTCTATATCATACAGCAACGTACCTTGCTGCGATGTCTGGTTGGCTCTCAATAATAAATCATCAAAAAAGTGTTCAACCTTTCTCGCAAACACCTGCTGTTCAATCTCCTTTCTTAAACGGTTACTCATCTGTTCATCCACCAGCTTCATCAGCTTTGGCTTAAGCTGGCTGACCTGCTTTGCAGACGTTTCTTGTTTATCCCCCTGTAAAAGCTCTTGCAATTCATTAAGCGGATTAATGATAACATCTGCAAAATAAGATTGCAGGTCATCAGAAAACGTTGAACAACGATCAACAATATCTTGGTGCAGGTTATAGAACTCGGAAATCAACTCAGTACGTCCATACAACAATTTTTGTGCCTGACTCCATGAGTCCCCTTGCGATTGCAACTTCTGATCCACCTCTTTGCTACGGTATCCGATGCGAGCTTCACGATAATAGGCAGATCGGCGTTCTATGGTACCTGTCCGTTCGGCAGCTTCTTTAATTTCGGATTCCAGCCGATCGATGTCATCAGCTACTGTTTGCGTAACCTGCTCCTTTCCTTCTTTAAGTTTTTTCTCCAGCTTTTCTGCCAAGGCTACCCACTCTTCTACCATTATTTCTTCTTCAGCAGATGTCCGAGCAACCAGCTGATCTTCAACTTCTGAAATCATCTGCAGCTGTATCCGTTGTAACTGTTGATGCCACCCCACAATTATATCTGCTTCCAGCAAGTGATACCTTACTATCCCCTGTAAAGGAACAGCCTGCTGCCAATTTTCCGGGACGGACTGTACTGCGTGTTTCACTCTTTTAGCCATAGCTACGTACAGTGAATCCCCATCTTGTACCACAAACCGCTCTTTGCCCTGCTGCCATTTTATATTGGCAGGAAATTGTTCAGCCACCTCATCAACAGCCGACTGATATTTTTGGGTTAGTTGCTTTGCCGATTCCTCAGCCAACAGCTTTTGCAAAGCTCTTAAGGTACTAGACAAACTTTCTCGGAAATTTTGCTCCTTTTTCTCCAGAGCAGAAATATATTGAACTATCTGCTGGCGGCTATCATACCATTGCTCAACATGAGCATCAATTTCAGATAATAAATTATCACTCAGAACGCGCTGTAACTCTTCGTGAAACGCTTGTTTATTCAATAGTTTTGCCCATTTATTTTTTAGTTTTATATAATGTCAGCAAAAAATGAGGAAATACAAACTATTACCGATAGTCTCAATATATATTCTGCTATTTATTCTTGCGCAAATATTAGTTAATTTCGATCATAGCTTTCAGCACGTAATATGCAATCAAAGGTGTCAGTCAAACTTATCTTACATAAACTGCGAATGAATAACTACGGTCAGTTATTATTGCTGCCATTATTGAGCTGTCTTTTTTTCTTATTCCCAGAATCCCCTCTCCATGCCCAAGAAAACTCGCTCGATCGTGTCTCTATAGCTGAACGCAGTGATGGTAAAGGGCATGTGCTGCGCTTTCATATGACTCAATCAGTCGATTCTTTTGACGTATATCAGCCCAGCGTTGACCTCGTTCAAATGACCTTGTACAGCAGCTCAATAGACACTACGAATATAACCCTCCCCGAGCAGTCAGATGTTTTTGATGAAATTAGTTTCTATGATATCCCAAATGGAATAGGGGTCGATCTTTATATCACCAAAAATAAATATTTTAGCAGCAAGGCATATCCTGATGGTCACAGCGATGATCTTCTGCTGGGCCTCACAAAGACCAATAAGATTGATCTTGAATATGTAACCCGAGATATGGAACCGCTTATATGGTCGCGCCTGACAATGAATGCCGAAAGCCTGCTGGTTGAGGATACTGAAATTTCATCTGCTGAACTTCCCAAAGACTCCAACTATAGTAAATTCAAAGACAAGCTAAAGTTTGATGTGGTTGTCATTGATCCGGGGCACGGCGGGCATGATCCGGGATCGATAGGGTATAGAAATGTTAAAGAGAAAGACATTGTGCTCGATATTGCAAAAAAGGTTGGGGACTATATCAAAGAGTATCTGCCTGATGTAAAAGTTGTGTATACTCGCGACGATGATACCTTTGTGGGACTTCAAGAACGTGGCAGCATCGCAAACAAAGCTGAAGGCGACCTTTTTGTTTCGCTGCACTGCAACTCCTTTTCATCGCGACAGCCGCATGGTACCGAAGTTTATTTCCTGGGACTTGAAAAAAGTGAGACCGCACTCGAGGTCATGAAACGAGAGAACAGATTGGTCCGAGCCGACAACGATACGGAACAGAAAGAACTTACCCAGGAAGAGTTATTAATTTATGAACTTGCCAACAGTGGCTATATAGCCAGCAGTGAACGTATTGCCGGCATGCTTGAACACCAGCTTGATGATCGTGCCCAACGTCGCTCTCGCGGGGTAAAACAAGCTCGGTTTGTGGTTTTATACCATGCATCAATGCCAGCCGTTTTAGTTGAATCCGGATTTATTAGCAACCCCAGTGAAGCCCGCTACCTTACTTCTGACTATGGACAAAGCATTATCGCATCGGCAATTTTTCGGTCGATACGCAATTACAAAAAGAAATACGAAAAGAGTCAGCATTTTAACACTAAATAGAATTACCAGTTGGAACCATTAATTATTGGCGTTGCAGGTGGCAGCGGATCAGGGAAAACAACCGTAGTAAAACATATTATTGAAGCAGTTGGCGAAGAAAATATATTACTATTGCAGCATGATTCGTACTACCGCGACTTAAAGCATTTACCCTTTGAGGAACGCACAAAACACAATTTCGATCATCCTTCCTCCCTGGAAACGGAACTGATGATCCGTCATCTTAAGGCACTTAAAGAAGGTTACCAGGTAGAAGTACCGATTTATGATTTCACCAAACATATCCGCAAAGAGAAAACGAATCTTGTAGAGCCCAAGAAAATAATCTTAATTGATGGTATCCTCATTTTCACGGAAAAGGAGCTACGTAACCAAATGAATATAAAGCTCTATGTGGATACCGATGATGATATACGATTACTTCGTCGGATACAGCGCGATATTGTAGAACGGGATCGCAAGCTGGAAAATGTACTCTCACAATATCAAAAGTTTGTACGGCCCATGCATCTTGAATTTGTTGAACCTACCAAACGTTATGCCGATATCATTATCCCCCGCGGTGGCGAAAATCAGGTGGCACTGGATATGGTCAATGCGCTAATTCATGATCGGCTAAAAAACAAGTAAAAATGGGGAATGAAAATGCATGCGCTATTGCTTCTGTTCGTAGATCATTAGAACACAATTAACAGTATCTATTATGGATATTAATACAAAAACCGCCATTATTACCGGAGCCAGCAGTGGAATTGGAACTGCCTTTAGTAGCGCGCTCATTGAACAGGGAGCAACAGTTTATGGTTTGGCTCGCAGTACCAATAAGCTGAAAAAGATCCAAGAAAAGCTGGGAAAGCAATTTATTCCGGTTACGCTGGATATTACTGATTACAAAGCGGTAGAGCAGTGGATCGATAATACCTTCTCTGAACAGAATCTGCCTGATATTCTCATAAATAATGCCGGCCTTGGTCGATTCGGAGAAGTAGATAAGCTTTCTGTCGAAGATTGGGAAAGTATGATAAAAACCAATCTCTCGGGCACTTTTTATATGACCAGACAGTTAGTTCCCTTGATGAAGGAAAATGAATCCGTTTGCCATATTATTAATATTGCATCTATAGCAGGAAAAATCGGGAATCCCCAACTCACTGGTTATAATGCCTCAAAGTTTGGGGTGCGGGGTTTTAGCGAAGCTTTATTTAAAGAAGTTAGGTATGATGGTATTAAAGTAACGTGTTTTTACCCCGGATCTATTGCTACCGATTTCTTTAAGCAAGTTGATATGGATACCCACCCCAACATGATGCAACCCGGTGATGTTGCGGATGTTTTGGTGAATATCCTACAAACGCCCGATAACTTCCTGATTAATGATATCACGATGCGACCTCTCAATCCCAAACCCCCATCGGAGCAATAAAATGTTTAAAAATATTTTTTTACTGCTCCTTCTTCTAAGTTTTGTTGGCTGTAATGATGAGGAAAAGCCAGAAAACCTTATCCCGGAAGAAAAGTATACGCCCATGTTGGTTGAAATGCAGCTGCTGAAATCCTATAGTGAAAATTCTAAAGTTGATACTACCACTGTGGACTCACTAACCTCTGAGGTGTTCAAAAAATATGAGGTGACCCAAAATCAATTCCATAAAAGTCATACTTACTATCAACAGTTTCCTGCGGAACAGAAAAAGCGCGTCGAACAGGCTATTGAAAAACTCAAAATGGAGCTGGTAACAAAAAACGATTCCACTTCTACCCCATCCCCCGATGAGAAACCCGCTCCTACCAAGCAATAGAAATTATGCTTCCCAGTGAAACATTTTAGCCTTAGAAACAACCTTTTGCTCTCTCATCAAATAACTTAGGGACTGCTTGATTCGTGCTTCGCTCCACTCAAATTCAGACTGTATTTGTTCAAATGATTTTGGCCCTTCACTCAAGATCTCTTTGAGACGGCGAAGATCACTATCCGAAACGGCAGACTCCTGCCGTTGTTTAGACAAACAATTATCACAATGCCCACAATCGGGCACCTTTTCTTCTCCAAAATAATGCCGAATATATTTTTCGCGGCAGCTTTCAGTTTTTATGTACCCAATCATATAATCCAGCTTTTCCAAGAGGGTATCTCTATGTTGTTCCAATTCTTGCTTACTCAACTGTAGAGATGCTTGCCGTTCATCGATAAGCTGAACAAGGGGGAGTTCTCCTGTAGCTTCAAACAGCAACATTTGATCATGATCTTGCAGAACCTGTAGTCCTTTTTTCAGCGCATTGGGCGAGACACTTAGTTTTTCCTGTATGTAATCGAACTTCATATATTTCATCTCACCAAAGGCTTCTCCACCGAACTGCCGAAACAGCGTATCCAGGAAATCAGCCTTTCTTCTATTGTCCATCTCTTCAATTTGTTGTCGGATATAATCCGGATTAACAACAAACTGAATCCCTATTTGGGGATGCAAGTGTTCAATAAGCTGAATAATCCCCAACTGATTTAATACATCAAGTGTTGCTTGCACAATACGCCTGGAATTCCCGGCCCGCTTTTTAAGCGCTTCAATGGATACCTGCTCTGCTTCCTCCATTTCGGAGCCCACAGCAAGATTAAGATGATCACAAAGCACATCATAGATGTGTTGGAGTTGTTCCCTTCCCGGGTAGGAATCTTTAATTCGCCTTTCAGCTACTATAGCATCAGCAGGCTTAAACAATAATAGTGGAAAGCTTTCCTCACCATCTCTACCGGCCCGACCGGCCTCCTGGTAATACGACTCCAGGGAATAAGGCATTTCGTAGTGAATTACATACCGACAATCGGACTTATCAATCCCCATCCCAAAAGCATTTGTAGCTACAACCAAAGGCGTTTCTCCACTAATCCATTCGCGTTGTATCTGCTCGCGTTCAACAGATTCATATCCGGCGTGATATGCCCGTGCCTTTATTCCCAATTTCTGTTGAATCGCTTTGGATAACTCTTCACAGTTTCTTCGGGTACCTCCATAAATCAACCCTGAACCCTTTGGTGCTGCTTGTGCAACAGCTTGCAGTAGCTTCTTTTTCTTCTGCTCTGTTACAGCCACCCACCATTTTAAATTCGGTCGCTCGAATCCTTTAGAGACCACCGTAGACTCTTCAAACGACAACGTTTGAAGGATATCCTCACGAACTTCCGGCGTGGCTGTAGCGGTTAAGGCGATCCAAGTTACTTCGTCTGCAATATCCTCAAGAGACGGC
Organism: Fodinibius halophilus; assembly: GCF_011059105.1. Taxonomy (GTDB): domain Bacteria; phylum Bacteroidota; class Rhodothermia; order Balneolales; family Balneolaceae; genus Fodinibius; species Fodinibius halophilus. The sequence goes on from NZ_JAALLS010000008.1 coordinate 22,217, forward strand.
TTTATTTCGCGATAACTGGGCCTAAAATCGTGTCCCCATTCCGAAATACAATGAGCCTCATCGATAGCAATCAGCCGAATATTCAGCTTGGGCATCTCTGCCTTCCACAAGTCGGTCTTTAAGCGTTCCGGTGAGCAGTATAACAGATCGTACATTCCGTTTCTGGCATTCGCAAAACGCTGCTCTATCTCCCATTTCGATATCGAACTGTTCACAAATGTGGCAGCAATACCACGATCATTGAGCTGCTGCACCTGGTCCTGCATCAGGGCCACCAATGGTGATATTACAACTGTAAGCCCCTCCAATACGGTAGCCGGCACTTGGTAACAGAGTGATTTCCCGCCCCCGGTAGGCAGCAACACCAACGTATTATTCCCCTTTAATACCGATCGAATAGCCTCTTTCTGGCCGGACCGAAAGTCGGGAAACCCCCAGTACTCCTGCAGTGATTGTTGTGCCTGTTGGTATAATTCTGAACTCATAACCGTCTTATAATGCGGGTCAATGTTTGAGACAACATCAGCATTATCCACCAAATAAAAAAGTGCGACGGCAACTGAATTTTGCTCGTAGAATTTATTTTAAAAACACTTCTACGCTCATCTTCCCGCACAATAGCAAACTGTATCACATCATAAATCAGATAACACAACTAAAATATTAATACATTCAGACACCTGCTTTAAAATGCTCTAAATTGTTGTCATATATTAATTTAGAGCATCTACCAATCGCCCTGCCATTTACGATGAAATTTTTCCTTGCCTTTTATCTAAGAAGACGAGAGTTTATACCATTCAATGAAAGCAAACGGAACACATATCACTTTTTCTAGCGACAGTCCATCTGTTGCAGCCATTTCTACGTTCCGCTTTCACGTACGGCCACGGCCCGTTCGGGTCTAAATAAACTCTCCTTTTTGGAGGGGACATGGTATTGTACTCCTCCATTCGACAACCCAACTCTTTTTCAAATCACCCATTAATTATTAGCGAATAATTTTTTCGTTGATAGAAATAACATCGCCGTACGATGGATATTACAATCACTGTAGCCGATACCCAGCATCTGAGCTATGCCGAAGAAATCTGTGCCCTGATGGAAGAAGCCGCCAAGCAGCGTGGCACCGGAATTGCCAAAAGAGCTCCGGAGTATATTCAGGCCAAGATTGAGGAAGGCAAAGCCGTTATTGCTGTCGACCAAGACAACGGGCAGCTCGCCGGTTTTTGCTACATCGAAAGCTGGGACCATGACAACTACATAGCCAACTCAGGGCTTATTGTCCACCCACATTACCGAAAGATGGGGCTGGGAAGAAAAATCAAGAACAAGATCTTTGAACTCTCAAGAGAAAAATATCCCGAAGCCAAAATTTTTGGTATCACCACCAGTATGGCCGTCATGAAAATTAATTCAGATATGGGCTACAAGCCCGTCACTTTTGAGGAATTAACCCAAGACAAGGAGTTCTGGAAAGGATGCCAAAGCTGCCCCAACTACGATATTCTAACCAGTAAAGAGCGAAAAGGCTGTCTTTGCACGGGGATGTTATATGATCCTGAAAAAGAGGAATCTCAATCTTCGCAAGATGAAGATTCACAAAAAGCTAAGCGGTGGGAATCATTCAAACGTTTCCTGCGGCTACACAAATATAACATCCAGCGCAAAACAAAATCCCTTTTCACTTTTAATACTGATTGCAATGAATAATAGTAACAAAATTGTCCTTGCCTTTAGCGGCGGACTCGATACCTCGTACTGTGTTCCGTACCTCAAACAAACCTATGGCGCAGAAATTCACACTGTTCTGGTTAATACCGGAGGTTTCTCGAAAGAAGAACTCACCGAAACCGAAAAACACGCTTATAACCTGGGGGCGGATACACATAACACCCTGGAACAAACTGAGAAGTTTTACCAAAAAATCATCAAATATCTCATTTTCGGGAATATCTTGAAAAATGATACCTATCCCCTTTCAGTGAGTTCTGAGCGTGTGTTCCAGGCGGTAGCTATTGCTAACTACGCCAAACAGATCGGGGCCGATGCCATTGCCCATGGAAGTACAGGAGCCGGCAATGACCAAGTTCGATTCGATCTGGTGTTTAATGTCATTGCCCCGGAATTGGAGATTATCACGCCCATACGTGATCAGAAACTAAGCAGGGAACAAGAAGTGGAATTCCTACAGCAACAGGGCTACGATTTTGAGTGGGCCGAGGCAAAGTACTCTATCAACAAAGGTTTGTGGGGCACCAGCGTAGGCGGTGCCGAAACGCTGACCTCCGACAAGCCCCTGCCCGAAGAAGCCTGGCCGAGCCAGCTTAAAAAAACGGACCAACAAACCATCACCCTTGAATTTGAAAAGGGCGAGCCTGTAGCACTCGACGGCAAAAAACTACCCCCCGTTGAACTTATTCAGCAACTCAACGAACTGGCCTCCGACTATGCCGTAGGTCGAGATGTCCACGTAGGCGATACTATTATTGGTATCAAAGGTCGAGTGGGATTTGAAGCTGCGGCACCGATGATTCTCATCAAGGCACACAAACAGCTCGAGAAACACGTACTTACCAAGTGGCAGCTCTACTGGAAAAAACAGCTGGCCGAGTGGTATGGCATGATGCTACACGAGGGCCAGTACCTGGATCCCGTAATGCGAAATATCGAGCAGTTTCTGGCAGATACGCAAAGTAATGTTACCGGTTCCGTAACGGTCAACCTTGCCCCCTACCAGTTTACAATTGAGGGAATTACCTCAGACAACGACCTAATGGACGCCAAGTTTGGGGATTACGGGGAGATGAACAAGAGTTGGAGTGGCGAAGACGTCAAAGGGTTTGCAAAAATTCTATCTAACCAGATTAACATCCACAAATCGGTGAACAGTCATGATTAATGCAGGCATTGTAGGCGGTTCGGGCTACACGGGCGGTGAGCTTATTCGATTGCTTTTGAATCATCCGAAAGTAACTATAGATTTCGTCTTTAGTACCAGTAAAGCGGGTGAAGCAGTAACCGCTGTTCATAAGGATCTAATTGGAGAAACAACGCTTGCATTTTCTTCCAAGATAAATCCATCGGTTGATGTCCTTTTTTTGTGCACCGGCCATGGAAACTCCACCAAAGTCCTCGAACAGCACACGATATCGGAGCAGACTAAAATCATCGATCTGAGTCGTGATTTCAGGCTTTCGAATCAAAATACTTTTGAACAACGCAGCTTTACTTATGGATTGCCTGAATTACAGAAGGCCAAAATCACCCAGAGCAAAAACATCGCCAATCCCGGCTGCTTTGCCACGGCTATACAGTTGGCTCTGCTTCCACTAGCTCAAGAATCAGCTCTCAACGATGATGTACACATTCACGGGATTACCGGGGCCACAGGAGCGGGCAGCTCATTGAGCGATACCACCCATTTTAGCTGGCGAGACAACAACATTTCCATATATAAGGGACTTAATCACCAGCATATCGATGAAATTCAGCAGAGCATAACCCAACTGTCGCCCTCGTATAAGGGCAAACTCAATTTTATTCCTGTCAGAGGAAACTTCAGCAGGGGAATTTTCATCTCCGCTTATACCAACTATGCACCCTCTCTGGAGGAGACCCAAGCCCTGTATCGTGAATTCTATAAAGAGTCCCCTTTTGTATACCTAAGCCAGGAATCGATCTACCTGAAGCAGGTCGTTAATACCAATAAGTGTCTGCTACACCTGAAAAAGGAAGATGGGCAACTGCTCATTACGGCAGCCATTGATAACCTGCTGAAAGGAGCCTCAGGACAAGCCCTGCAAAATATGAACCTCATGTTTGACTTTGATGAAGAAACCGGACTTCACCTTAAACCCACACATTTTTAAGATGAATATTTTTGACGTATATCCCCTACTCGATCTTGAACCAGTTAAAGCCGAAGGCAACTATATCTTCTGCAGTAACGGGAAGAAGTACCTGGATTTCTATGGCGGTCATGCAGTGATCTCCATCGGTCACAGTAACCCGCACTATATTTCCAAGATTAGCGAACAGCTGAACAACATCGGCTTTTATTCTAACTCGGTACAAAATCCCCTGCAGGCCGAACTAGCACAGAAACTGGGAGCACTCTCCGGTTATGAAGATTACCAACTATTTCTCTGTAACTCGGGAGCCGAAGCCATAGAAAACGCCCTTAAGATGGCGTCTTTCCACACCGGCAAATCAAAAGTCATTGCTTTTAACAAGGCCTTCCACGGACGCACCACTTCGGCACTAAGTGTCACCGACAATGATAAATATACCGCACCGATTAATGAGAGCAATAATGCAATCTTCCTGGAGATAAATGACCTGGAAGCCTTTAAACAGGAGATCTCCAAAGGTGATACATGCGCTGTACTACTTGAAGGCATTCAAGGTATTGGTGGTATTCGCCTTTTTGAGGATTCCTTTCTTCAAGAAGTAGAATCGCTCTGTGAAAAACATAATGTGGTATTTATATGTGACGAAATACAATCCGGCTACGGACGAACCGGAGCCTTTTTTGCTCACCAACACGCCGGCATCACCCCTGATATTATCACCGTAGCTAAAGGTATGGGCAACGGCTTCCCGGTAGCGGGCACCATATTGAGTCCCAATTTTGAAGCCGTTCACGGGCAACTGGGATCTACCTTCGGCGGCAACCAACTGGCCTGTGCCGCAGCCACTGCGGTACTGGAAATTATTGAAGAGGAACAGCTTATTGATAATGCAGCTATCCACGGCAATGCCCTCTTTAAAAAACTAAACACCCTGCCCAGAATTATGGAAGTACGCGGCAAGGGCTTGATGATCGGGCTGGAATTCCCATTTCCCATAAAAGAGTTGCGACAGCAGCTGATTAACCAAGAACAGGTTGTGACCGGCGTAGCCTCCAACCCAAATGTGCTACGGCTATTGCCGCCACTGACTATTACCAAAGCCGAAATCGATCATCTTTTCACTGCACTACAAAACGTCTTAACACAGCACGTATACCAATGACCAATTTTACATCCATACACGATACTGATAATCCACAAGCACTTGTACAGCAAGTACTTGAACTGAAACAAAATAGCTCCCCTTCCACTCTCGGAATGGGTAAAACCCTGGGACTCATCTTCTTTAATCCCAGCTTGCGAACCCGCCTGAGTACTCAAAAAGCCGCTACTAACCTCGGCATGAATGTGATCGTCATGAATATTAACGGCGATGCCTGGAATATCGAGTTTGAAGATGGGACCGTGATGAATGGTTCTACCCAGGAACATATCAAAGATGCTGTGCAAGTCATTAGTGGCTACTGCGACGTGATGGGCGTCAGAACCTTTGCCAAGCTCGAGGATCCTCAAGAAGATTACCAGGAAAAGGTTTTGAACAACTTCATAAAGCATTCCTCGGTACCGCTTGTCAGCCTGGAATCAGCCACCTTGCATCCCCTGCAATCACTAACCGACCTGGCCACTATCACCGAAACCGGAAATAGCACACCCAAAGTAGTGTTAAGCTGGGCTCCTCATCCCAAAAAATTGCCGCAGGCCGTGGCGAACTCATTTTTACAATGGATAACTGCAACCGATGCCCAAACTACGGTTGTGCATCCCAAGGGATATGAACTCAGCGATGAGTTTACAGATGGAGTTGAAGTCAGTCATGATCAGGAAACCGCGCTAAAAGACGCCGATTTCGTCTATACCAAGAACTGGTGCAGCTATGCCCAATACGGGCAGACGCCCCCGGTGGAGAAAGACTGGACAATCAACCAACAGAAAATGAAACTGACCAATAACGGCAAGTTTATGCACTGCCTGCCAATTCGAAGAAATGTGGTAGCAACTGATGAAGTAATTGATAACTCATTAGTGTACGAACAGGCTAAAAATCGCGAGTATGCCGCCCAGGCCGTACTTCAAAATATATTGGAGGAACTATAATGCAGAAATTACAGATTATTAAAATTGGCGGAAAGATCGTCAATGACGGACAAAAATTAGATAGGTTTATAGATCACTTTACCCAGCTTGACCATCCCAAAATACTGGTTCATGGTGGCGGAAACTCGGCTTCCAGGCTTTGCAAAAATCTGGATATCCCTATCCAAATGAATAACGGGCGTCGTATTACCGATACACTCACTCTGGATGTAGCTGTAATGGTATATGCGGGCCTCATCAATAAAACCATTGTAGCTAAACTACAGGAGCACCCATGCAACGCATTGGGACTTTCGGGTGCGGACCTAAATATCATCCCTGCCACCAAGAGAAGTGGCACTGAGATAGATTATGGATTTGTGGGTGATATTCAAGCGGATGAGATCAATACCTACTTTATAAAGCGACTTTTGGATGAGCAGATTATCCCGGTTTTCTCGGCGATCACCCATGATGAACAAGGGCAACTGCTCAACACCAATGCTGATACCATAGCTTCTGTGCTGGCAGTGGCTCTTGCCAAAAATTACGAGATAACCCTGACCTACTGTTTTGAAAAAGTTGGCGTTTTGCACGATGAAGAAGATGAGGGTTCACTCATAAAGCATATGACAATGGATTATTTTTCAGAGTTGAAAGATGATGGCACCATCCACGATGGAATGATCCCAAAACTGGATACCGCTTTTGAGGCTCTTAAACGAGATATCGACAAGGTATACATCAAACATGCTCAAAATCTGACGACCAAAATAGGAACGGAGCTGGCACTATGACTCAACTGCTAACTGAAGCCACAGATTTATTAAAACAACTGATTGCAACCCGGTCAGTTTCAGGCGATGAGGGAGCTACCGCCGACCTAATCCAACAGTATTTGGAGGCAAAAGGTGTTCCCGTCAAGCGACAGCTGAATAACGTTTGGGCAATGAACACAGCTTTTGAACCCGACCGCCCCACCCTGTTGCTGAATTCACATCATGATACCGTGAAACCCAACTCCGACTACAGCCGTGATCCTTTTCAGCCGACCGTTGAGGACGGCAAGGTCTTTGGCCTGGGATCTAATGATGCTGGTGGAGCGTTGGTCTCACTTATTTCCACATTCCTCTATTTTTACGAGCAGCAAAACCTGAACTATAACTTAGTATTGGCCGCCACCGCCGAAGAGGAAATTTCCGGGGATAAAGGCATTAGTGCTATCTGGGATCAATTGCCTGAAATTGATAGTGCCATCGTCGGTGAACCTACGCAAATGCGCATGGCTGTAGCTGAAAAGGGGCTGATGGTGCTGGATTGTACTGCCAACGGGAAAAGTGGCCATGCCGCCCGTGGTGAAGGCAATAACGCCATCTACACCGCTATGGATGATATCGCGTGGATTAAAAACCACCAGTTTGAGAAAATCTCTAACTTCCTGGGGCCTATAAAGATGACGACAACCATCATTAAAAGTGGGAGCAAACATAATGTGGTCCCCAACAGCTGCCTATTTACTGTGGATGTGCGTACTACCGATGCCCACAGTAATGAAGAAACACTGGATATTATTAAGCAGCATCTTAAGTCGGAGGTCACACCACGATCTACAAGACTCAATCCTTCATCCATTCCGCCGGATCATCCACTCGTACAAGCCGGGCAAAAGCTGGGGATTACGACCTTTGGGTCGCCCACCCTTTCTGACCAGGCGCTGATGCCGGTACCGTCCCTAAAGATGGGGCCGGGGAAGTCAGCTCGTTCTCATACGGACAATGAGTTTATCTGTCTGTCGGAGATTGAGGAGGGTATAAATGGATACATTACACTATTGAAACAGGTAGTCCATTGAAAAATGGCGATAAAGAACTATAGCTTTTATCAAATAATCAGCAACTATTAAACGGCTACAGTAAAAACAAAGATTTCTCTCCGCCAAAAGGCGGATCGAAATGACAACCGAAGTTAATAAATAACTAATAACCAATACACCATTAACAATTAACTAAGAACAAATCATGAAGCTCTGGGATAAAGGACAACAATCGACAAGCGATATCATTGATCAGTTTACCGTGGGTGAAGACCGGGTGTTGGATCTGCAAATAGCAGCATATGACCTGCAAGCTTCCAAAGCGCATGCCCAGATGTTAACCAGCATCGATATACTTTCGGAAGAACAGTTGGAAGCGCTCACTCACGAACTGGATCAACTCTTGGAACAGGTTAACGACGGCAGTTTCATTATCGAAGAAGATTTTGAGGATGTGCATTCCAAGATCGAATATGAGCTCACTGAAGCACTCGGCGACATTGGCAAGAAGATCCATACAGGACGTTCACGAAACGACCAGGTGTTGGTCTGCTTGCATATGTATGTGAAGGAGCAGATCCAGGAGATCAAAAGCTTAATCAAAGGGCTATTTGAGCAGCTCATCGATCTGAGTGAAGAGCATAAAGAGGTGTTGATTCCCGGCTATACGCACATGCAGGTAGCTATGCCCTCTTCTTTTGGCTTGTGGTTTGGAGCCTATGCCGAATCGCTGGCAGATGACCTGCAACTATTGAATGCAGCCTACCAAATTGCGGATCAAAATCCTTTGGGATCAGCGGCCGGCTATGGAAGCTCTCTTCCCCTGGATCGCGAAATGACCACTAAATTATTGGGATTTAGCACACTAAGATACAATTCTGTGGCGGCCCAGATGAGTCGTGGCAGACTTGAGAAACAAACAGCATTTGCGCTCAGTACCGTGGCAGGAACTCTTTCCAAGATGGCGATGGATATATGTCTGTATTGTAGTCAAAATTATGAGTTTTTATCTTTTCCCGATGAGTTGACTACCGGCTCCAGCATTATGCCCCATAAAAAGAACCCGGATGTGTTCGAACTAATTCGTGCCAAATGTAATGATATCCAATCGTTGCCCAATCAGTTAACACTGGTAACCAATAACCTGCCCAGCGGCTACCACAGGGATTATCAACTTCTAAAAGAAAAGCTCTTCCCCGCTGTAGAAACGCTTAAATCGTGCCTGGAAATGAGTCACTTTATGTTTCAGTACGTACATATTAAAACAGATGTTATTGATGACGACAGGTACAATTATATCTTCAGTGTGGAGTCTGTGAATGAAAAAGTAGAGGCAGGCGTGCCTTTTAGAAAGGCATACCAAGAGATAGGACAAAACATTGCCGAAGGGACATTTTCTCCTGTAAAGGAGGTGAATCATTCCCATGAAGGTAGTATTGGCAATCTTTGTAATGAAGAGATCAAGATTAAATTTGAACAAGCATTTAACTCATAAAATCCATTACTATGAAAACAGAAGTCGCTATTCTAGGAGGCGGAAATCTTGGAGCATGCCTGGCACAGGGATTTAAACAATCTTCTGAAGCAATTGATAAATACCATATTACTGTTACCCGAAGGAATGTAGAATTGATCAACCACCTGGAGGGTGAAAACATTGATGTTTCTGCTGATAATATTGCAGCTGTAGAAGGTGCTGACATCGTTATTTTTGCTGTTCAGCCTACTCAAATAAAACCCTTGGTAGAGGAGATAAAGCCGGTATTGGATCCTGAAAGACATATCCTCGCTTCTACTATGGCGGGGGTCAGTAGTGATGACATTGCGGAACTTACCGGTACGGAGTTTGCAATTCTTCGCATTATGCCCAATACCGCGGCAGCTGTTAACCGGGCAATGACCTGCGTAGAACAGACCCAAAACAAAAAAGCAGAGGCTGAAATTATTGAACTATTCGAAACGATTGGACGAACACTGGTTCTCCAATCTGAGCTGATGGAAGCAACCACCGTACTGGGAGCTTGTGGCATCGCCTTCTTTTTGCGATACATCCGTGCAGCATCGCAAGGTGGGATTGAAGTGGGATTCCATGCTGAAGAAGCACAACTTATTGCAGCCCAAACAGCATTAGGAGCCTCTGCCCTGCTGTTGGATTCCAACAATCACCCGGAGCATGAAATTGACAAGGTAACCACGCCCAAAGGCTGTACCATTGCCGGACTTAATGAGATGGAACATAACGGACTCAGCTCTGCCCTGATTAAAGGTATCAAGACCTCTTTTGAGAAGATTGAGGACATTGGATGAGAATGGGATTAAGTAACTGGCTTTTAAGGGGTAAACATCAAATTCTCTTCCGGGGCAGAGCACCGGAAGGAGAAAGGATAAATATCAAGAGTAGTAGTGACACAGCGCCCCGTGTCACTACTATCCCATCCTAGAAAATAAAAGCTCCGTAGCAGAGCTACGGAGCCAGATCACAAAATAACAGTAAATGCCTCAAAGCTAGGCTTCAGACCCTTTTAATGCGGCTTTCATATAATTGCGACGCATCTCGGCGATAGCAGAAATGGAAATTCCTTTCGGGCAAACGGCTTCACATTCAGCGTAGTTAGAACAATCTCCAAAACCTTCTTCTTCCATCTGTTCAACCATAGCCACCGTACGTTCAGCACGCTCAGGCTCCCCTTGCGGCAAGCGATTGAGATGTGCAAGCTTAGCACCGGTAAACAGCGAGGCCGAAGAGTTCGGACATGCTGCCACACAAGCACCGCAACCAATGCAAGTAGCATAATCAAAAGCCGTATCGGCTACCGACTTATCTACCGGAATAGAGTTGGCATCCGGAGCAGAACCTGTTTTAACCGATACGTACCCCCCGGCTTCAATAATACGGTCGAAAGCACTTCGGTCGACCACCAGATCTTTAATAACCGGGAATCCTTTAGCGCGAAACGGTTCAATAACGATAGTGTCGCCATCGCTGTAGTTACGCATATGTAACTGGCACGAACAGGTCATCGCTTTGGGTCCGTGTGCCTGACCATTGATCATCAGGTTACAAGAGCCGCAAATACCTTCACGGCAATCGTAATCAAACTCAATGGGTACACCGCCCTCTTTTACGATCTCCTCATTGAGAACGTCGAGCATCTCCAAAAACGACATATGCTCGTTAACTTTATCGAGGGTATAATCGACTAACTCACCGGGTTCATTGGGACCTTCTTGTCGCCAAATCTTAAGGTGAACGGTAAATGTATCAGCCATAATATCTTAATTTATCTGTTAGTTGGTCACTCCGAGGAAAAAACAACGAGGAATCTTAAGTAAGAATCAGTTCCAATCTTTAAGATCCTTCGTTCTGCTCAGGATGACTGCGTCACTTATAACTTCTCTGCTTCAGTTCTACAAAATCAAATTCGAGATCTTCTTTGTGGAGCTCTTCCTGCAACTCTCCGTTCACGCCCTGGAATTCCCAGGCAGCTACGTAAGAGTATTCTTTATCATTACGGAGTGCTTCCCCTTCATCAGACTGGTGCTCAGCCCGGAGGTGGCAACCGCAAGATTCGTCACGATGTAGGGCATCTTTCGCCATCAGCTCACCAAGTTCAAGGAAATCAGCAACACGACCGGCAAACTCCAAATACTTATTATAGTTGGCAGCCTCACCCGGTACGCGAACATTATTCCAGAACTCTTCGCGGAGCTCCTGTATCTCTTTAATTGCTTCTTTCAGTCCTTCTTCGCTACGAGAAATTCCTACTTTGTCCCACATAATCTGTCCCAACTCACGGTGGAACTCAACTACACTTTTGTCCCCGTCAACCTCAAAGAGCTTGTCGATATGCCCTTGAGCATTATCAGCAGCCTCATCAAAAGCATCATGATCTTTGCTAACATCAGGCAGCTCTTCGCCGGCAATGTAATTACCGATTGTATACGGGATAATAAAGTATCCGTCAGAAAGTCCCTGCATTAAAGCACTGGCTCCCAGTCGGTTTGCGCCGTGGTCCGAGAAGTTTGCTTCTCCGGCCACGAAAAGACCAGGAATATTACTCATCAGGTTATAATCGACCCAGAGCCCACCCATCGTATAGTGAACGGCGGGGAAGATACGCATTGGCTCCTCATAGGGATTATTGTCCGTAATATTTTCGTACATCTCAAAGAGGTTGCCATATTTGTCGGCTATTGCCTGCTTCCCTTCACGCTCAATGGCGTCATTAAAATCGAGATATACTGCACGGCCTGTTGGCCCTACGCCCATCCCTTCATCACAAACAATCTTAGCATTGCGAGAAGCGACATCTCGCGGAACCAGGTTACCGAATGCCGGATATTTTTCTTCGAGATAATAATACCGCTCATCTTCCGGAATATCATTTGGATGACGATCGTCGCCTTTCTCTTTGGGTACCCAAACACGTCCGTCATTACGGAGACTCTCACTCATCAGCGTCAGCTTAGACTGGTAATCACCGGAAACAGGAATACATGTTGGGTGAATCTGCACATAACATGGATTCGCAAAAGCAGCTCCACGCTTGTGGCATCGCCATGCAGCCGTTACGTTCGAGTTAATAGCATTTGTGGACAAATAAAAAGCATTACCATAACCGCCGCTGGCCAGAACAACTGCATCGGCCATCCAGCGCTTTATCTCACCGGAAACCAGATCACGGGTAATAATACCGCGCGCTTTTCCGTCAACAATTACCACGTCTAACATCTCCTGGCGGGTATGCAAATCAATTCTGCCTTCGTGCACTTGGCGCATCATTGCCTGGTAAGCACCGAGCAATAACTGCTGGCCCGTTTGCCCACGGGCATAAAAAGTTCGTGATACCTGCGCACCACCGAAGGATCGGTTGGCAAGCAGTCCGCCATATTCACGGGCAAAAGGCACGCCCTGTGCTACAGCCTGGTCAATAATTTCATTTGATATCTGGGCCAACCGATAGGTGTTAGACTCCCGTGAGCGATAATCGCCTCCTTTAATCGTATCGTAAAACAGGCGCCAGATTGTATCCCCATCATTGGGATAGTTTTTGGCGGCATTTATTCCACCCTGCGCCGCAATACTGTGTGCTCGTCGGGCCGAATCCTGAATACAAAAACTTTTAACATTGTATCCCAACTCAGCCAAACTTGCGGCTGCGGATCCACCGGCCAACCCGGTACCCACTACAATAACGTCATGTTTACGCTTATTGTTGGGCGCTACCAATTGAATGTCGTTAAGATGCTTGGACCATTTTTCTTCAAGCGGTCCGGAGGGAACTTTTGAATCTAAGTTCATAATCGAATCATGTTAGAATTAGGGAACACGGATGAATTGCTGTTCAGAATCATCTCGGTTCTAATCAGTAAGAAATTAATGCTGCATCAGGTCCTGCGAAATAGATATACAGCGGGATAAAAAGAAATCCGACGGCCATCAAAATTGCAAAAATGATACCCACGGTATAAATGAGGGCAGAATATTCGTTGTGCTTCATTGTCAACGATGTAAAAGCACTCCAAAAGCCGTGCCCAAGATGCAGTCCTAATAAGATCATCACCACCGTATATCCGAAAGCGTATATCGGTTGTTGAAAAGTAGCAATAACGAGTGATTTCAGATCTCGTGCCTCATGCCCATTAAGCATAATGGTTTCCGTGGCACCAAACTTAAACGTATCGATGTGAATCACTAAGAACACCAACAATACGATGCCGGTAAAAATCATCGATTTTGCCGCCCATGTCTGGTGGCTTGACCCACCTTTGCTTTGATACTTTTTGTAGCCTTGCGGACGGGCCTTTCGACGATTCCACCAAATAGAAATTCCGATATAGGCGTGAAGCAAAAATGCTACAGCTAAACCCGCTTCAAGGACATAAAGTATAAAACCTAAATTTTCTAAGGCATAGGTATACTCATTAAAGGCTTGTGGATCCCCGAAAAGAGTCAGGTTTCCAATCAGGTGAAAAATTATGAAAAGAATGAGGCCAACTCCTGTTATCCCTGTTAAAATCTTGCGGCCAACCTGAGATTTTAGCGCGTCTAGAAATGATGGCATCGTAGTATAATAATTTGATCTATTATGTTTAATCCATTGCGTTAACGCCAACGTATGGATCCTCGTTCCGAGGGGTGGAAGATGTGGCGAAATGGATAAAAAGGCAAGGTTATAAGCTCATATTTAAACCAAAATTCTTATTCAGAAATGTTCTAAATTGGAAATTATTTTCACGAATAAAAATCCTTAGTTTCCGAGTGATGAAAAATATTTTAATTCTAATATTACCTCTCTGCAAAATTTGAAAACTGTCAGCAGCTTAACGCGAACCAGTTTCCGCGAAAAGGGATCAAAATTTATAGGGTACCTGTTTTCTGTTGCTTCAACTGATGAGTTTGACGAACAGCTTCAACAGATAAAGGCGAAATATCCCGATGCGACACACCATTGCTACGGATGGCGTATTGATCCTAATAACCTGGAAGAGTTTGCACAGGATGACGGAGAACCAAGCGGAACGGCGGGACTGCCTATCCTCAACAAACTTAAATCGTATGAAGTGGTAAATTGTGGCTGCATTGTTGTTCGCTACTATGGCGGTACCAAGCTTGGAAAATCCGGACTTATTGAAGCATATGGCCGATCGGCAGAACACTGTTTGCAAAAAGCATCACTGGCCACGCTTATTGCCACTCAGAACTTTAAAATTCAATATCCCTATTCGGGGCAGTCTCATATCGACCGCCTTAAAAACCAGTTCGACCTCAAAGAACTGAATGCAGAATACCTCGAAGAAGTGACCGTTACGCTTGCATGCCGAACTTCACAGTCAGAACAGTTTGGAGATGCCCTGCACAAGCTGGAGCACAAAGGGTTTGAGATCGAACTGCTTGGACCAAGCTTTGTAACAATGAGTAGTTAACAGCATTTATATTTGACCTGAAAGTGTGCTCGCCACTCCGTACTTTAGCCTGTCAAATTTATATTAAAAGAATGTCATGAAGATATACACAAAAAGAGGCGACTCCGGAGATACTTCACTCTTTGGCGGAGAACGGATCTCGAAGTCTGCAGAACGCATTAAAGCATACGGAAATGTTGATGAATTGAATTCTTTTGTTGGATTAGCTGCCAGTTATGATCTTTCTGAGCAAGGCACTGAGCTTCTTAGCACTGTGCAGGAGATGTTGTTCAAGCTGGGTGCCGACCTTGCTACCCCTCCTTCATCAAAAACACGTATCGATCGTATCAGTGAACAGGACATCACTTTTTTAGAAGATGCTATTGATGAGTTGGAAGAAAATCTGGAACCTTTGAAAAACTTTATTCTTCCCGGTGGATCCCAACCCGGTGCTACCTTACATGTCGCACGAACTGTATGTCGACGGGCCGAACGCGCTACCGTTGCCTGCCAGGAAACTGATGAGATCTCGGACAATTGCGTCAAATTTTTAAATCGACTTTCTGACTTTTTGTTTGTTATTGCACGCTATGAAAATAAACATGCCGGTGTCCGCGAAGAAAGCTGGCAACCTGAGCGGAATGATCAGTAGTCAGTAGTCAGTAGTCAGTAGTCAGTTACAGGCTGAGTCATTTTTTCGGACATATAAAATTAAAAATTCAGATATCGCTTATTCTTTTGATATCTCAGCTAGATTCTATCTAATAATCCACACATAAGATATTCTATATATGAGTTTAATGATTTCAGTCTCGGGTATCCGGGGCATTTTCGGAACGGACTTAACCCCAGAAAACCTTAGCCAATTTACTGCTGCTTTTGGGAGTTGGACAGGTAGTGGAAAAGTAATTATAGGTCGTGATACAAGAGTAACAGGACAGATTTGTGAAGATATTGTCTCTGCCACCTTACAATCGGTGGGGTGCGATGTTATTAAAGTTGGTGTAGTGCCCACTCCTACTGTGGCAATGTCGGTTTTAAAGCATAATGCGGATGGAGCTATTATTATTTCGGCCAGCCACAACCCGGCCGACTGGAATGCCTTAAAACTGCTAAATGGGAAAAGTGAATTTCTGGATGCCGAGCAAGGCAAGGAAGTCATCCGTATAAGCGAAGAGCAATCGTACTCTTATAAAAGCTATAATGATATTGGAACTGTTACAACCGATACAGATGCGCTGGACCAGCACGTACAAACCATTTTGGACCTGCCGTATATCGATCCAAAACTTATAGCATCAAAAGACTTTTCGGTAGGTATTGATCCCGTTAACGGTACTGGAGCTATTGGCATCCCGACTATTCTTAGAGCCCTCGGAGTTGAAACGATCCATATGATCAACGAAGAAACGAATGGAAGGTTTGCTCATAATCCGGAACCCCTGCCCGAGCATTTACAAGATGTGTGCGAACTGGTTAAAGACAAAAAATGTGATCTAGGTGTTGTTACCGATCCTGATGCCGATCGCCTGGCCCTTGTCACCAACAAAGGTAATTTATTCGGAGAAGAGTATACGCAAGCAACCGCTTTCGACTTTATGCTAGAAAAAAAGGACGGAGCCTGTGCCACCAACCTCTCTTCTTCCAGGGTAGCTGAAGATGTAGCAAAAAAACATGGACAAAAATGTCACCGATCTGCAGTAGGAGAAATTAATGTTGTCAAAAAGATGCAAGAGGTCGGAGCCGTCATAGGCGGTGAAGGCAACGGTGGTGTTATTAATCCCGATCTCCATTACGGACGTGATGCTCTTGTTGGGGTAGCGATGGTATTGCAACTTTTAGCAGAACGGGACATCACTTCTGATGAGTACCGGCAAACCCTTCCCGACTACTCGATGCGTAAGAGCAAAATGCAGCTGGCCGATGTGGATGGGGATGCCATCCTTGAAAAGGCGAAATCAATTTATTCCGATTATGACCCGGATACTACGGATGGGGTGAAAATTGACTTCGAGGATGGATGGGTACATTTGAGAAAGTCTAATACAGAACCGATTATTCGTGTTTATTCGGAAGGTATATCTGCTGAAAAAGCTAAAAATCTAGCTGATAATGTAGTGGCTAAAGTTAGTAAGTAGCTGTCGATGTCAGTATTTTATCCCATTAGTTAGGGTATTCGATTGAAAGATCTTTCTAAAACTGGCACAAGTTTTAAACTTGCGCCAGTTAACAAAGGGTAAAAACGCAGGAATTTATTCGGAAGAGAAATCTGCTGAAAAGCCAAATCATTGGCAGAACAAGTTGTTCAAAAAGTTCAGGAATAGTTTCTCTTTGGAGGGTTTTGCAAACCCTGTTCCCGGCTGATTGTTTCATTGACAACCTATACTTTCAACGGGAGTATAATTCCCTGGGAACAGTTGCTTAATAGATTTTCAAAACCATACCTGTTGTTCGTTCTGGCATTCTATTACAGACATTTGTATATAAAAAAGGTGTAATAAGTAACAATTTTATAGAGAAGCATTCTTTCGTATCTTCTTTCGTCGCTTTTTAATTATTATCAGAAAATGTTGCTATGATCAAATCCATGACCGGTTTTGGCCGAGGTGAATCTTCTGCCAATGGCATCACTGTTACTGTTGAACTGAAAACAGTGAACAGTCGATATCTCGATATTTCATTTCGACTTCCTCAATCCCTGCAAAATAAGGAGCTGGAGCTCAAAGAGCTTCTGCAACAATATGTAGAGCGAGGCAAGGTAAATCTATCTATACGCGTTGATAAAGCAGATACCGGGATCCCCGAAGTTACCTTCAACGAAAACCTGGTCGAAGGCTATAAGCAACTGCTTAATGACCTTCGAGAAGCGGCCGGTATTGAAGAGCCTGTTCAACTGGAAACCCTGCTGGAGTTCAACGATATTTTTGAATCGCGTGAGCAAGATGCCGAAGAGATTGAACAGATCTGGCAACTTACACAGGATGCAACAAAATCAGCGGCGGATAAACTGGTAGAGATGCGCCTTCAAGAAGGTAGTCAACTGGAAGAAGATCTCAACAACCGGGTAGATCATATTGATGAGATGCTTTCTATTATTATGGATAAGTTGGAAGGACGTACCCAAGAGATTAGAGACGATCTTCTGGAACGCATCAATGATCTTATTGACAACGATAAAATTGATGAAGAACGTCTGGAGATGGAAGTGGCGGTATTGGTTGACAAGCAGGATATCACCGAAGAGATAGTACGCACACAATCTCATATTAAGTTTTTCAAGCAAGCAGTTAATAATGATGATGCGGTAGGCCGGCGCCTGAACTTTCTGAGTCAGGAAATTAACAGAGAGATAAATACCATCGGGTCTAAAGCTAATGACTCGGAGATCTCACAGTATGTAGTAAAGGCAAAAGAAAGTTTAGAACAGATAAGGGAGCAGGTACAAAACGTTGAATAACAAAGAAACAGGAAAGGTCATTGTCATTGTTGCGCCCAGCGGAGCCGGAAAAACAACCATTGCCCGGAAGCTGTTAGCCGATTACCCTGAAATTAAATTTTCAACTTCAGCTACTACCCGTCCTGCGCGCGAAGGCGAGAAGGATGGGCGCGAATACTATTTTCTCAGTGAAGAAGAGTTCAACCGTAAAGTCGAAAAAGGAGACTTTTTAGAGTGGGAATCATACAGTGGTAATAAATACGGGACTCTACAATCTGAAGTTGATAAACTGGTGGAATCTGGGTATTTTCCTCTGCTTGATATCGAAGTGAAGGGTGCACTCAACGTTCAGCGCATCTATGACAGTAACCTCGTTTCGATCTTCATCAAACCACCCTCGTTGGAAGTTCTTGAAGAACGATTGACCAATCGCGGAAGTGAAACGGATGAAACGCTCTCGAAACGATTGAAACGAGCTGAAATGGAAATGCAACATGCTGATGACTTCGATTATTCCGTTGTTAATGACGATTTGGAAACTGCGTATGCAGAAGTCAAGGAAATTATAGAATCTTTTATCACCGACTAAAAAGCTGGATTACAACATGGGTATTAAAACACTAGATATTGAAAAGCTTAATAAAGACACCGGTAATCAGTATGAATTGATTACCATTATGTCTAAGCGGGCACGTCAAATTGCCGCTAATGAAAAGCTTCAGCTCGACGAAAAACTGAAGTATTTCGAAGGCTTTGACGATGATGATGATTTTTCTTTCAACGAAGAGCAAGAAAACATCTCAAAAGAATTTGAAAAGCTCCCACATGCTACTCAGCGAGCTATTGATGAGATGCGACGTGGCGAAGTTTATTTCCGCTATCCAGAAAAAGAAGATTAATTTATGTTATCCGGAAAACGGATAATACTCGGTGTTACCGGAGGAATTGCAGCCTACAAGGCTGCTTTTCTTTTACGGGCCTACCAAAAAGCCGGGGCAGACGTTCGCGTAGCTATGACTCCCGCTGCAACCCGGTTTGTGGGAGTAGAAACGTTCTCTTCCCTTTCGAAACATGAAGTAGCTGTCGAGGTTTTCCCTGAAAACCGGGCTAATACCGAATCGTGGACCCAGCATATCTCATGGGCCGAATGGGCCGACCTTTTTGTCATTGCCCCCTGTACAGCCAACACTTTGGCTAAAATTGCCCATGGCATTTCTGACAATATGCTCACTGCTACCGTGCTGGCTGCCCGTTGTCCGCTGCTTATCTGTCCCACAATGGACGGAGAGATGTATGAAGCTCCTGCTGTTCAAACTAACTTAGAAACCGTCAAAGAACGTGGCTATCATCTGCTGGAACCTGAGGAGGGGTACCTTGCAAGCGGACTTGAAGGGAAAGGACGATTACCGGAAATAGCATCCATTCTGAAAGAAAGCAGTCGAATCATCCCAACAAACAATACCGAAGGCCCCTTAACCGGCCAAAAGGTTGTAGTAACAGCCGGCCCTACGCGTGAGTATATCGATCCCGTTCGATATATCTCCAATCCCAGCTCCGGGAAAATGGGCTTTGCCATGGCCGAAGCCGCTCAACAACTGGGAGCAGAAGTAACCCTTATTCACGGTCCGGTCTCTATTCCAAAACCCAGAGGTATTGAAACTGTTGAAATTGAATCAGCTGCCGATCTGTTTGAAGAAGTAAAAAAAGAAGCTGATGCCGATATCGTTATTATGGCTGCTGCAGTAGCTGACTTCAGCCCGCAAGAGACAAGCCGTCAAAAAATTAAAAAGAAAGGGGCAAAAACAGAGCTCTCGCTCACACAAACGCAGGATATTTTACGTTGGTTGGGTAAACACAAACAAGATGGACAACAGCTGATCGGCTTTGCAATGGAAACCGAAGAACTGATTAAAAATGCTCAAACTAAATTAGAGAAAAAAAATGCCGATTGGATTGTGGCAAATTCAATCTCAGAACCTGATGCCGGTTTCCAATCTGATACCAACAGCGTATACCTTTTGGATGGAAAATCTCAACAGCAGTTTAAAGGCAGTAAAAAAGAGGTGGCCTTAACCATCTTACAAACGATCTTCGGTTAAGCTACTCCAGCCGGCTCTGTTTTACTTTATTCCTCTTCCGCAATTTCGGCAAGTTGATGCTCTTCGTTCCTATTTGTCTTCTGGAAACAAACTTTAAAACTGCTTCCATCTTTACTGTCTACAGAGAGGTTACCGTCGAGCTGTTGAGTCAATGTTTGAATTAAATTCATTCCGATCGAATTTTGATCAGATATATTGAAATCATCGGGTAACCCAACTCCATCATCCCTAACTTCTAAATTGATCAGATCTGCATTTTGCTCCAGACTTATCCAAATTTTGCCTGTCTTTCTTCCTTTAAAAGCATGTTTATACGCATTAGTAACCAATTCATTAATTAAGATGGCACATGGGATGGCTTGGTTGATGTCAAGTGCTACATCGGGGGCACTAATCTCAATATCAATATGCTGATAGTCTAACGGCAGCGTTTGTTCCACCGTTTTAATCAATCGTTTCACATAGGTTTCAAATGATATATCAGCAAAATCATCCGATTGGTAAAGCATTTCATGAACAATCGCAATCGATTGAATACGCAGCTGACTATCACTGAGCACCTCTTTGGTTTTAGTATCCTCAATTTCAAAAGCCTGCAGCTGTAAGAAGCCGGAGATAATAGCAAGGTTATTTTTTACTCGATGGTGTATCTCTTCGAGCAGCACCTGCTTTTCTTTTACCGACTGTTGAAGCTTTCGCTCATTTTCTTTTCGCTCTGTCATATCGATGTAGATCCCAAAACCGGCAATAGGTTCACCGTCTAAAATCACCGGTATAGCAGCCAGTAAAATATCTTTGGCTTCTCCCCCTTTGGTATACCGGATAACATCTTCAAAGAAACGTCCCTCTACAAATCGTTTTCCCGGGAATCGAGGCACTTCTGAGTCCCCTTCAGGAACAATAATTGCGTCAATGTCGCGTCCCAAAAGCTCTTCTTCTTTAAAACCAAACAGCTTTTCAAAGCTCTGGTTCGTCATTTTTACCCGATTTTCACTATCTACCATCACCATTGCACTGGGAGCATTGAGAAATAGCTTGTGGAACATCTCTTCGTGCCGGCGTATCTTTTCTTTGGCTTTCTTTTGTTCCGTCAGATCTCGTACAATAGCCTGCACATATTTTTCTCCCCCCAGCTCCATTTTATTCAAACTCACTTCTGTTGATACCAGTGAACCGTCTTTCTTTTGATGTTGCCATTCAAACACCTGGGGATGCCCGGCAAGAGCTTCGTTTACCTTATTTCGGGCTTGTACTTTGGACTTTTGATTATCGGGCTGTCTATCCGGAGAAAACTGCTCCAATGATTTACCCAGCACTTCTTCTTTTGTAGAACAACCATAAATATTGAGTATCTCCTTATTACATTCTATAAACTCTTCACCGGACAACAGTAAAAAACCGTCATTGGCATTTTCAAATAGCCGCTGATATTTATGTTTTGTCTTCATCACTTCGGTGATATTCTCCATAAAGGTAAGCACAGAAACCAATTCTCCCTCCTCATCACGTAGTGCGGACCCATGAACCCGTAAATAAATCACCTCTCCCTCATTATTTAACATGCGAGTATTAAAAACGACCTTATCAGTTTTCGCTGACTTTATTTCTTCTATTTTTTGCTCAACAACCGCTCTATCTTCAGCATCTTTATAACGAAAGAATAAGGGCGTTTTCCCTATCACCTGCTCCTCGGTATAGCCCATAATTTCTCGGGACCGCTGCGACCATTTGATGACTTTAAAGTCTGCATCCCACTTAATCATTGCCAGGGGACTCTCCTTAACATGGTGATTAAGCTCATCGAAAGCACTTTTTGCCCTATTTTCGGCAATAACCCTATCTGTTACGTCATGGATAAAAACCATACGAGCTTCTTTATCCTCGTAGTTAAAATCATGGGAAGATAGGTTAACATAGAAAGACTCACCATTCTTTGACTGATGGTGTACAGACTTAGGTTCCCTGTTGTTATTTTCTAAAGCTTTATACAGTTCCTCTTTTCGATCAGCCAGTCGAATATCCTCGATTGTTAATGATGTTAATTCGTCTCGAGAATACTCATATTTTTTCTGAAAACTTTTGTTAGCGCTCAGAATTTGAAGAGTCCCTTTCTCATATATTAATATGGGATTGGGGTTTACATCAAATAAAAATTGATCCATATCCTAAATACATGTCTTCCAATTATTACCCTAAAAAGGGTAACTAAATTTATTTTTGCAAATATAAAACCAGAGATAGATTCTAGAACTCCCATTTATAAGTACGATGTGTCTTATGGTGATGACAGCCCAATGCTTCGAGGCTTCGTTGCATCAACCAGTTCTTTTCACTAACCCAGGCTCCTTCCAAATATTCGAGACTGGGAGCAGCCTCCTTCGTATATTGTATCCCGCGAGTAAATGTTAAGGCCTCTAGTCCCATTTTACGGTACTCCGGTCGAGTTCCGTAAACCAGTGTTCGAAGGTGTTTCGCCCTGCGTTTAAACCAAAACAGCTTGGGATAATGCCACCATCGCAACCTGCCACCGGTTTCTCTGGATATTTCATTTAAATCGGGCACACAAACAATGAAAGAGGCAGGATCACCGTCTACAAAAGCGATCAAGACGCTTTCCGGAATCAGCACCGGTTTTAATTTGTCGATCATATCCTCGATCGTATCCTGTGTTAACTCCGTAAACTCCTCTTCCCGCTCATCAATATCCTGTTCTCTCCATGCATCATTATAGATCTCCCGAATATATTCTGCATCCCGATAGATATTCTTCATATCAATCGGCCGCAGCTCTACATCATCACGGCTTTCAATACGATCGGTAATTCGCCGCATCCGCTCGGGGATGGGCTTATCAAAATTACGTTTATAACTCCAGTGATCATCGAACTTCTCTGCCCCTGTTTGTTCCAGCAGCTCCTTATAGTAAGGAGGATGATAATACATGCCATAGATGGGCGGTTCATCATAATTCTCAACTAATAACCCCCAGTAGGTATCATTTTCACCAAAATTGATGGGCCCTTGCATCGCATTGTACCCTCGCTTTTGATGCCATTCTGTAGCAAAATCAATTATTGCCTGAGCTAAATCGGGGTCGTTTTCCATCTCAATAAACCCCAGCCCTCCCATTGGCGGATCCAAAACCTCATCGCGTTTGGGAGTATTCATCACGGCAAAACGACCTACCACTGTACCATTATTTTTCACCAGAAAGCGTTCACACTCTCCTTTAGCAAAAAAGGCATTGGTATCACGATCAAAAATATTTTCAATCTCAAAACGGAAGGGCGGCCCCCACTGGGGATAATCCTCATAAATCCGAAATGGAAGATTGTGAAAGGCTTCTACCTGTTTATCGGAGCAAACCCGTTCAAAATCAAACGACATATATCTTATTATTTAGCCTTTTTACAATGTTATTATCAATGGAAGAAGAAGTTACATTCAGACATCAAATTCCAATAGATTTACACCAGAATAACACCTATTATTAGGTGGCTCAAATGCCAACTTAATATCTTGTATCTGGCTTGAAGGAACAAAAGAAAAAAAGAATAATTGCGCTACTTTTATTTGCTGCCTGTGTAATTAGCGGTTACATGTTTTTTGTTACTTTTGAGCATAGCCCTAAACACCTCAGCAGCCTTGCCCAGGCGGACTCATTAATTCAGACGGAACTCTCAAATTTCAATATTCGTCAGCAGCAGGTCCGCGTTTCAACCATCCCGGTAAATCCGGACTTTAAACGGAAGAAGTATCATCTGGGGGTCCCTTTCCAATTCTCAAAAACCCATTTTCATGCCGAACTGAATAATCGGCTGCATCCATACAATGTGGAAACCCCCGCTCACGTAACCTTTCCGCAAGAAGATATGAATATTCACCTGTTATACAAGGAAACTGTAATTCGCACCATATCGCTGCAAACCGACCCGGATTTGGCCTATAGCAGAGACCAGGCCAGCTTGATGATCGTTTTTGATGAAATGCCCGGTGAATCTACTATTGAACAAGTTCAACAATATGGAGAACCTATTCCGATAGTGTTAAAGATAAATAACCCCATGCAAGCCAACGAATGGCGAAAACGATTGGGCAGTAGGTACAACAGAATTATCTTTTGGCTGCAGAATAGTAACGGTACCGACCTGATTAAATCGAATCGTTCCAAAGCTATTGACAAACTCAATCAGCTACAACAGGTTCTTCCGCAAGCAATGATGTTGTATTTTAGCCGTTCAGATGAATCATCTGCTGATGTTAAAAAGGAAATCATTGCAAAAACGAAGATGACATTTGTCAACGGCAGTAATGCCCTTATTTTACACCACGAGATGGGGAAAGCCGTATTTTTTGATAAGCTTGAAAGTCTTCAATCACCGAAATCTCGCTCTATTGCGCTCATCTCCGGTAATACAACAACCTTGAACTGGCTAAATCAAAAATTGCCGGAACTGAAAAAATCCGGAATTAGTATAATACCACCGCCCAAAGCCAATTTATGATATGATAGATCGACTCGATACCGATAAATGGCTCAAACGATTTGAAATTAACGAGTTCCCGGAACCGGAAAGTATCACCCTTAAACACCCGGTGCTACTGTGCCACGGCTATGGTGCTATCGCTTCGCTGGTAAAGCCATCACCGCTTTATGATGTAGCCATGCTGCTTCGCACCCATAATGTGCCGGCTTTTGCCCCCAATATTGTACCCTATGCTAAAATTGAAACACGCGCCGAGGGTTGGGTTCAGCTTATCCAAGAACTTACAGAGGAGGTACCCAGCGGAAAAGTCAATATTATAGCCCACAGCATGGGTGGGCTAGACATGCGATATGCCCTGGCTAAACTTGATATTGCAGATCAGGTTGCATCATTTACTACGATCTGCACGCCTCACCGCGGTACCAGCCTGGCTGAACTCACCCTAAAAACACCGGATGCCATCCGTGATAAACTGGCTGATTTTTTGGATTGGATGGGCGACCGGATCTATCCCAAAACGAAAAGTGACTCAGTGGGTTCTGCCGAACAACTAACACGAAAATATGTAACCGAAGTATTCAATCCCCAGGTACCCAATGTTCCGGATATTCCCTACTATTCATATAGCTCGGCCGTAGGTAAGGGAACGAATGCTCCAATCCGGGTCATTGCCCGCTACCAGAATAAGCATATTTTTGATCTGGAAGGTATCAATGATGGCATGGTATCTGTCGCAAGCTCAAAATGGGGCGAACATATTAAAACGCTGAACCTCTCTCATTTGGAGCAGATGAACCTGCGCGTTAAAGATGACCGGCAGGAGATTTATCAACAGTTTTGGATAGATATTGTGAAAATGTTGCGCGAAAATGGACACTAATACCTTTTCGGCCTTCCTTTCTTCCACTGCCTGTCACTAATATCCCTTCCCCAAAGCCCACTCACAGCTGGCCAAGCGGCATGTTAGCCCTTATTGTTGAAAACTCCGCCTTTTTGTGGAAAAGTATTCGTTGACAATGAACGTGCCAGGCGTTTTCTTAAAAATAGATTTAAAGGTGTCCCGACAACTGTCGGGGTGAAAAGGGAATCCGGTGAAAAACCGGAACTGTTCCCGCAACTGTGATCCGAAATATTCTTTGTTTTTTAAGCCACTGTCTCAGCCCCAAAAAAGACGGGAAGGTGCGAAGAAATAATCGGTAAGTCAGGAGACCTGCCTTTAGGTCAAGTAAACGAGGCCTTCGGGAGTTAAGGTGTTGTTGAAAGGCAGGTGCCGTATACCCGATTTACTGTATATCAGCATTCCTTTTTCATTCCTGCCTTTGCAACGTTTTAGCCTCCTACCTCATAATTCAAAGCTAAAACAGATCATTATGATTACGCATAATCTTGGATACCCGCGGATAGGTATCAACAGAGATTTAAAAAAAGTAGTAGAACAATACTGGAAAGGAGAGATTGACAAGACAAAGTTGGACGAGTCGGTCTCGGCTCTCAAAGTGATGCACTGGACAACCCAGAAAAATGCCGGCATCGATATGGTGCCTTCAAATGATTTTTCCCTTTACGACCAAGTACTGGACACCGCTATGCTGGTAGGAGCTGTTCCTGAACGCTATGAACAGCTTTTCCGGGAAGAGGATGACAAAATATATAGCTACCCCATTGACACTTACTTTGCCATGGCCCGGGGTCTGCAAGACGGTGAGCACGATATTGCAGCCATGGAGATGACCAAATGGTTCAATACCAACTACCACTATATCGTCCCTGAGTTTACTCCCGATCAAGAATTTCAGTGTCTGTCATCTAAAATTTTTGACGAATACGAAGAAGCAAAATCTGTGGGTGTTGTCACCAAACCCGTACTGATTGGACCGGTAAGCTTTTTACTGCTGGGAAAAGAGAAAGATGCCCCGGATGATTTCCATCGACTGGATCTATTGGATAAGCTGTTGCCGGTTTATGAAGATATTTTGAGTAAGCTTCAAAATATGGGTGTAGAATGGGTACAAATTGAAGAGCCATTTCTGGGCCTGGATATTGATGATGACACTAAAATTGCCTTTCAAAAAGCCTATCAAAAGTTGGCAGAAGATCGATCAGAACTAAAGCTACTGCTCACTACCTACTTCGAAGGCTTGGAAGATAATATTGAACTGGCCGGTAACCTAGCTGTTGAGGGGCTCCATATCGACCTTATTGAAGCTCCCAACCAGTTGGATACTGTAATCGATCATCTTGACGAAAAGGTATCCCTTTCATTGGGTGTTATCAATGGTCGTAACATCTGGAAGACGGATCTGGAAAAAGCTGCCAAATCCATCCAGCATGCAGTCGAACAACTTGGTAGCGATAAGGTGATGATTGGTCCCTCCTGCTCATTACTCCACTGCCCTGTTGACCTCGAGCAAGAGACCGATGAAACAGCTCTGCCGGCCGAAGTAAAAAGATGGATGGCCTTTGCCAATCAAAAACTGGATGAACTTAGCCTGTTAAAAAGCTATGTCAGTAATTCGTTAAGTAGCGAAGACGAAAAGCTTTTCGAACAGCACCAGAACGATATTTCTGACAAAGGTAAATCAGAGCTGGTACACAACAGCAGTGTTCAAGAACGTATGCAGTCGCTCGACCATAAAATGCTGCAGCGTGATCATCTATACAGTGAGCGTAAAACGCAACAGGAAGAGCACCTCAATGTACCTAAGCTATTCCCCACAACTACCATCGGTTCTTTTCCGCAGACGTCTGAAGTGCGCAAATGGCGCTCTGATTACCGGAAAGGAAATATATCAAAGGAAGAATATGAAGGACGGATAGAAGGTGCAATAGATGAACTCATTGGCCGACAGGAAGAGATTGGATTAGACCTGCTGGTTCATGGTGAGTTCGAACGTAATGATATGGTGGAATACTTTGGCGAGCACTTTGCCGGCTTTGCCTTTACGCGTCACGGCTGGGTACAGAGCTACGGTACGCGCGGTGTCAAGCCTCCTGTTATTTATGGGGATGTCCACCGCCCTGATCCCGTAACCGTGCGCTGGTCTTCCTATGCCCAGTCCCAAACCGACAAGCCCGTCAAAGGAATGCTCACCGGTCCTGTGACTATACTGCAATGGTCTTTCGTACGCGACGATCAATCCCGCGAGGAGACCACCAAACAGATTGCCCTGGCTATTCGTGATGAGGTCAAAGATCTCGAAGAAGCAGGCATACAGGCCATTCAAATTGATGAGCCTGCATTTAGAGAAGGACTGCCGCTGCGCCGCAAAAACTGGGAGCACTACCTCGAATGGGCCGTTGATGCCTTTCGTCTGGCTTCAACAGTAGTAAAGGACCGCACCCAGATACATACCCATATGTGTTACTCAGAGTTCAATGATATCATCGAGCACATTGCCCGCCTGGATGCGGATGTAATTTCGATGGAGACCTCCCGCTCACAGATGGAGCTGCTGGAAGCCTTCGTGGAATTTGACTATCCCAATGAGATTGGGCCCGGTGTCTATGACATCCACTCTCCGCGCGTGCCCTCAAAAGAGGAAATGGTTACCCTGCTCAGAAAAGCTGCTGATGTGCTTGATGCTTCACAGCTGTGGGTAAATCCTGATTGTGGACTCAAGACCCGCGGGTGGGAAGAAACGGTACCCTCTCTTGAAAATATGGTTGCTGCAGCAAAGCAGATGCGAAAAAGCCAAAATGTAGAGGCGTAAAGTTCTTATCTGACCCAATGACTGGGAATTCAGAATTCTGAATCCTGAATTCCCAGTCCTCTTTCCTTCAGCCCAACGGACATAACTGGAATTAAACCATCTAACTTTTAAATAGTATATCATGTCAACAAAACTAATCGGACGTACTTCTGTACGAGATAATATTAAACTCAGCGAGGATCCCTCCTATCCTATTTTTAAGGAGCTCTATGAAAAGCAGAAAAAAGTGATTTGGTTCCCCGAGGAACTGAATATCCAGCAGGATGCCCTGGACTACCATTCGCTGACAGAGGATGAGAAGCGTTTGTTTGATACCGCGGTGGGATATTTTTGCTCTTCGGAGCTGCTGGTACAAAACGTGCTGGTTAACTCGTTCTTTCCGCTGCTGACTGATCCCCATGCTAAAATGAGCTTTAGCACGCAGCTGTTTATGGAAAACATCCACAGTGATTTCTTTGAGATCGTGCTGCAGTCGTTCGGCATGGATCGTGAACAGATGTATGATGTGGCATTTTCGGATCCCATCCTGCGCAAAAAACAATCGCTCATTGTTGACGAGATCGATAAGATAAGTCATGGCAAGATCGATCCCGAAAGCCTAGAAGGCCAGAAGCAGATACTACGGGCCATTTTACTGAATAACATCGTACTGGAAGGCATCTTCTTCTATTCCTCTTTTGCCCACTTCTTTGCTCTCAAAGATATGGCCAAAATGAAGAACGTAGTTTCAGGGGTAGAACTGGTGCTTATTGATGAATCGCTACACCTGCAAAACGGCATCGAAGCGATTCTCATCATGCTGGATGAAAACCCTGAGATCGTTGAGGATACCGAGTATGTACAGGATATACGGAATGTAATTTTAGAAGGAACCGCCCTCGAAATTGAATACGTCAAGCACCAGTTCGGCGACCGTACCATCCTAGGCATATCATCCGGCGAAATGGTGCGCTACCTGAAATATATTACCGACCGTCGCCTGCAGGAGCTCGGTTTCAGGCAGGAGTTCCATGTGAACGAGAACCCGCTGCGATTCCTCCAGAAAGAGGACGTGAAGAAGCTCATCAACTTCTTTGAGGTCTCCTCCACCGAATACACGAATTACTAGACCATCCCTTGTCATGCTGAACCATGTGCTGAGCTCGGCGAAGTATCTCTTTCAGCATCTCGATCCCAAAGAGATCTTTGTTAGGTACACATAGGGTCCAAAGATCTCTCATTTCATTCGAGATGACATCGAAGCCTAATTATACACATATAAACTCACTCAATATTATGAAACGAACAGTCATAAAGCGTGATGGCACAGAACAGCCATTTCGCACCCAAAAAATTATTAATGCCATCTTTAACATCATCCAGGGACTGGAAGTCGAAGACGACTATGAGCTCGTCTTCCTGATTATGAAAGAGCTGGACCTTAAAGTCCCGGAACGAGTCACCACCGAAGAGCTCGACCGGCTGGTGCTTAAGGCTATTGAACAGCTTATCCCCAAGCACCCGGTGTATGATACCCTGGCCACTCGACAGCTACTCAAAATTATCAATAAGGATATCGACCGGCGGCTGGACGGTTTCCGGGATTACCTGGACCAAGCATTTGAACAGGACTTACTTGATGAGCGCCTAAAAGAGTTTGATCTGGACCTGCTTGAAGATACGCTCGACTTTAGCCGTGATGGGCTGCTTGGCTACTTTGGGCTTACCACCCTCAACGACCGCTACCTGATGAAAAATCGGGACGATCAGACCATCGAAAAGCCCCAGTGGTTTTTTATGCGTGTGGCCATGGGCATCGGCAACTCCAATGAGGAGATTGTCAAGATGTATAATAAACTCTCCAACCTGGAATACCTACACTCAACGCCTACCCTCTTTAACTCCGGTACGACCACCTCGCAGTATTCCTCGTGCTATGTCAGTGTGATCGATGACTCACTGGATTCCATTATGGATAAGGCCCGGGAGACTGCCTTCTTAGCCAAGTATGCCGGAGGCGTAGGTACCGATGTCAGCCGTATCCGGGCCACAGGCTCTAATATAAAATCTCTGAACGCTCCCTCATCCGGAGCCATCCCATTTATTAAGATTTTTGATACGCTGGTCAATTCTATACAGCAGGGCGGCCGTCGCCGAAGCTCCCAAGTTATCTCTATGCAACCCTGGCACCTCGATATTGATGGTTTCCTGGATCTTCGCGAAACAACCGGCAACGCCTATTTCAGAACGCCCTCGCTCAATACCAGCATCTGGATGCCCGATGAGATGATGCGACGAATCCGGGAAGGTGAGCCTATTTATCTGTTTGATCCCGGTGAATGCCCGGAACTTGTTGATGCAGTGGGTGATGATTTCAAAAAGAAATATGAGAAGCGCATCGAACAGGCTGAAGCCGGTGAGTTAAAACAGTACGACAAACGCGACAGTAAAAACTTCTTCAAAAAGTACCTGTTTAAGCTGGCCAAAACCGGGCACCCGTGGTTGATCTTCAAAGATGAACACAATCGCCACAATCCATGCCCGCAGTATAGCGTCATTAATAGTTCTAACCTGTGTACAGAGATCTCCATCCCCAATCGGCCGGATTCAACGGCAGTATGTACATTAGCGTCTGTAAATCTTTCAAAGCATGTAAAAGATGATCACAGTGATATCGACTGGAATAAACTGGAAGACACGCTTGAAACGATGACGCGGGGACTCGATAATATCCTGGATAAAAATTTCTATCCATCCGAAGAAGCCCGAAAAAATACCATGGACCTGCGTCCACTGGGAATTGGGCTAATGGGTTTTGCTGAAGCTTTAGTAGATCTCGAAATCCCTTACGATTCGGAAGAAGCTGTACTGTTGGCCCGAAAGCTGGGTTCATTTATGCGCGAGATCACCTATCGCACCTCCCAAGAGCTGGCCGAAGAGCGAGGAGCTTTTGCTCATTACGAAGAAGTAAAAGAAGAAGGCAATGCCTATGATTACAAACCGCGCCGTAACGCCGTGCTACTTGCTATTGCCCCCACCGCTTCTATCTCTATTATCTCAGGGACTACTTCTTCTATCGACAGCTACTTCAGTAATCTCTATTCACGAGATACGCTTTCCGGTAAAAACATTGTTATCAACCGACAGCTCATTGAAGACCTGGAAGAAAAAGGCCAATGGAGCGACGATATGGCTCAGAAAATTAAGGCCAATAACGGATCAGTACAGCATATACCGGAACTGGATGGGGTTATTGATAAAGATCTGTATAAAACTGCTTACGAGATCCATCCCAACCGGCAGATCGATATTGCGGCGGCCTTCCAGGAATCGATCGACCAGTCGGTTTCTAAATCGCTCTATATCGATGAGCGGTACCGGGACGATATGGAAGAGATCTACCTCTATGCCTGGGAGAAAAAGCTAAAATCCACCTATTACTGCTTTATTGATAAGGTAGTAAAGGGCGAAAAATATACCGAAGAAGTCAACAAGCGAGGTTCTCGGAAAGGATTCGGGGCTGCAGGCGCCAGTAACGGTTCTACACCCAAGAAAAAAGGGGATCTTGAAAACATGGATACCAACGAGCTGGAGGCCAAGGCCCGGGAGAAATTCGGGGATGAGGCGGTAGAAGAAGCTCTTAATGCTGATGCCGACTCCTGCCCTACCGATCCTATGCTTCGCAAAATTTGTCCCAGCTGCGAATAGAAATAACTTCGAGCGATCCCATCACTTGGAGTGATGGGATCGCTACAAAAACAAGCAGGTATTATGAATTTTGAAAAAAGAATAGAATCATCTGCCACCAAAATGGTAAAGGCTGTGTTTCCTAACACAACGAATCACTATGATACGCTTTTTGGAGGGACGGCCCTGCAGTGGATGGATGAAACAGCTTTTATCACAGCTACGCGATTCAGTCGTCAGCAGATGGTTACTGTTTCTTCCGAACGGATCGACTTTACGGAAGCTATTCCGGCTGGTAAACTCGTAGAGCTGGAAGGCAGAGTCACTAATGTGGGAAATACCAGTTTAACGGTAACGGTCACCATGGTGATTGAAGATATGTACTCTGAGGAACGCTCAGAAGCGATCAAAGGTAATTTTAATATGGTTGCCCTCGATGAAAACCGAAACCCAACTGCTATAAAAATTTGATTTATGCACATTCGAAAAATAATCTTATTCCGATGCTCTGCTACGGAATAAGATTATTTTTTAAAAGGCTGCCAGCCCGAAAAAACCTTTCCTTATCAAACCTTAGGCAACCACTATACCAATACCTTAAGCAAGGGACAGGCATAGTATAAAATATTGGTACTATCGTAGTGCTCTACCGTGCTTTGAGCAGCGACGAGCGGGCCCCATAGTAAAAACCATGTGCTAATTTTTCATTAACAAACGACCCGATACTTACAAGAATTTCTCACTGCGTTCGAAATGACTTGTTGTTTTATAGAAGTTACTTTTAATCAGTATCGCACAAGCATCTCGTTCTTAAGAAGCGATGCCATCACTCCAAGTGATGGCATCGCTTTTGCTTTTAAAGCCGTTGGCTAATCGGTAAGCTTCCTTGAAGGACACTTGGGGAACAGCGAGATACTTCTATCCAACCCCCTTTCCCACCCCGAGAAACTACAGCTCGATATCCTCAAGGTTTTTGAGTAACGAGTAAGCCGTCATATCATACTGGATGGGTGTTAGTGAGGCATACCCTTTTTCCAGCACGTTAACATCCAGATCTTCCCCTTCATCAAGCAGCTGCAGGCGCCCGGTTAACCAGTAATAATCTCGGTCGTTGGGATCAACCCGGCCCTCGAACTCCTCTACATAGCGACTGTTGGCTTGTCGCGCCCATTTAATTCCTTTTAAAGGACCGGTCGGTACATTCAGATTCATTGTTACTCCCCGGGGAAGTCCTTCACTTAATACATAACCTATAACCTTACGCGCCGCATCTTTTGCTCCTGAAAGGTCTGCTTCTTCATCAAAATCGGTACAACTGACGGCAATAGAAGGATATCCAAGAATGGTACCTTCGGTAGCGGCACTCACCGTACCCGAATACAAAATATTTACCCCTGCATTACTCCCGTGATTAATGCCGCTGACAACCAGGTCGGGCTTTCGTTTCATCAGCTGATCGTGCCCCAGCTTTACAGAATCGGCTGGTGTTCCGGTAACTGCCTGCCCGGTAAAACGTCCGTCAAGCTGAAATGATCGAGAACGCAATGGCGTATTTACGGTCACTGCATGCCCAACCGCACTCTGTTGGCGATCCGGGGCAATGATTTCCACATCCCCAAACTCATCGGCTACCTCGGCCAGGGCTTTAATACCCGGTGAGAAAATCCCATCATCATTACAAACTAAAATTACCGGCTTGTCGTCACTGTTACTCATATGATTTATATTTAATCAATTACTAAAAATTGAATCTACTTAATTCTGTGAAGGGGATAAGGAAATAAGTATATGAGGACATTCTCTCAATATACGAGCAGATCATTTTTCCCTTATTTCCCTATACCTCTTTTTCCTCTTTACCTAATCAATCGTATTGCTCATTCTCATTCGGAAAATCGCCCGACTTTATATCGGTAATAAACTGTTGAACGGCCTTTGTCATGGTACTGTGCATATCTGC
Source organism: Fodinibius halophilus (assembly GCF_011059105.1). Lineage (GTDB taxonomy): Bacteria > Bacteroidota > Rhodothermia > Balneolales > Balneolaceae > Fodinibius > Fodinibius halophilus. The sequence continues at coordinate 56,221 of NZ_JAALLS010000008.1, forward strand.
ATAACGGCGCAGAAATCGAGGGTTAAACTCCTTATTAAGGCCAAGCATATCGTGCGTTACGAGCACTTGTCCGTCACACTCTTCCCCAGCCCCAATACCGATAGTCGGGATAGAAATTGACTCTGTAACCCGTGCCGCCAATTCTGCAGGAATTTTTTCAAGTACCAGCGAAAAGCAGCCTGCTTCCTCCAATGCCTTGGCATCTTCAACCAGCTGTTCTGCCTCGGCATCTTCTTTTGCCCTTACCTTGTATGTACCAAACTGGTAAATACTCTGCGGGGTAAGTCCCAGGTGTCCCATCACGGGAATTCCGGCATTCACGATCTTTTCAACAGTATCGACAACAAATCGTCCGCCCTCCAGCTTCACCCCATGCACACCGGCCTCTTTCATCATGCGTCCGGCATTGGTTAATGCTTCGTTAGCAGTAACCTGGTAACTCATAAAAGGCAGGTCTGCAATAACCAAGGCTTTATCTACCCCTCTAACCACACAAGAGGCGTGATAGATCATCTGCTCCATCGTCATCGGTACCGTTGTTTCGTGACCGGCCATCACGTTACTGGCCGAATCTCCTACTAAGATCACCTCGATACCCGCCTGATCGATAATACGGGCCATGGTAAAGTCATAGGCTGTGAGCATGCTAATTTTTTCGCCCTGCTCTTTCATCTCTACGACCGTCTGGGTCGTAACTTTTTTGGGCCTGCTTGAAGATTGTTCAGTACTCATTATTCCTCTTCTTTAGGTACGATAGCTGCCGAAGCTTCAAGTTCACAAACAACTTCATCACCTACGGTGGCTGTTCCTTCCATATTGATGAAATTGCGACGCTGATTTACCAATGTGACTTCCATAATAAGTTGGTCACCCGGCACAACGGACTTACGAAACTTTGCTTTGTTAATACCGGTAAATACCATTAATGATTCTTCAGGATCATCAATATGAGAGTGCATCATCATAAGGCATCCACTCTGGGCCATCGCCTCTACCTGCAACACGCCCGGCATCATAGGGCGGTCTGGAAAGTGGCCGTTGAAAAACTCTTCATTTACAGTCAAGTTTTTTAATGACAAGATACGTCCCTCTTCAACTTCCAATACACGATCCACCAATAAAAAGGGATAACGGTGAGGGATTAACTTTTTAATATCAGCAATGTTCAACTCATCCATAAAAAAATTGGTTTCCTTTTAGAATAATATTTTAGGTATAGGCGATCTATTTCACGGTACCCACATAAACGTAAGCGATACCGCCGGTAAGTTTTTCAAACATTTGTGATGTAAAACAATCGGCCTCTTTCATCAGTGTAATAAAACGATTTCCAGCCGGAAATTCTGCACTTGTTCGGGGTAAGTAGGCATAGGCTTCTCTGTTACCGCTTATCCAGCCACCCAAGGTGGGCATAATATACTGGCTATATAGCTCATAGGGGTATTTAAGCAATCCTTTGGGTTGCCCGAATTCCAATACTACTACTTTTCCACCGGGCCGTACTACCCGCCCCATCTCCTTAAGGGCCTGTACAGGATCGTCGACGTTTCGGATACCAAAAGCGATACTGCTAATATCAAATTTGTCATCCTCATACGGCAGATCCATGGCATCAGCTACCTCAAAATCGACCTCGAGGTTATGATCTTCAGCCTTAGCGGGGGCATGTTCGATCATCTCCTTACAAAAATCGGTACCCAGCACATAACCATTGTCACCTACTTTTTCTTTAAACTCCAGCGCCAAATCCCCGGTTCCGGTTGCACAGTCAAGAACTTTGTCGCCTTCATTGGCTCCGCTAAGCTGTACTGTTCTGTCTCGCCATGCATGATGGACACCGAATGACAAAATGGAGTTGACCCGATCATAGTCATCGGCGATATCGGCAAACATGTTGCGAACTTTTTCGCTCATATATTTCAGTAATTTCCTGTCGGTTCTATTTTTAAATAAATATCAATCATCTCAAACTTTGCTCGCACTACCATTGCTAAGATGCGCAGTACGATTCAAATAAATCGGTTTAAATGCATCGCCGTTCCATTGCAGGTGGTATAAAGCGCCATTCGTATGTGGCACTTTGTGCATCCCGGAAAGCCCGTAACCCAGCCAGTGAGACACGAGAATTCTAATCAGACGTCCGTGCAACACAAACAATAAGTTTTTACCTCGTTTTTCACTTAGAATATCTTCAACCCGTCCAGAAGCCCGCTCTAGCACGACTTCCGGGGTTTCTGCCTGCCCGAATGTAAACGTTGTATTCCCTGATCTCCAATTATTGTGTAGCTCTTCTAGTTTCGACTCTATTTCAGAGATCGGGCGCCCTTCGAGCGGACCAAAATCCATCTCATCAAGATCAGCATGAGGTTCCGGTTCCAACCCGTGCATTTCGCCCACTACCGATGCGGTCTCAAAAGATCGTTTTAAGCTACTGCTAAAGAGGTGATGCAGTTCATTGTTCTTAAAGTGGGAAGCAATTGCACGAGCCTGTCGGTAGCCGGTATCATTAAGAGAAGCATCGATACCCCGCCCCTGGATCTGATTCAAGCGGTTATACTCAGTTTGACCGTGTCTTGCAAGGTATAGGTTTGTCAAAGCCAATGGCATTATTTTTTTCCTTTTCGGCTGCTGGCCAGCTCCACAAATTTTTGTTCCATACCACGCACCTTTTCAGGAGCGATATTATAGTGCATGGCATATTTCGTCAAAATCATTTTAAATACCCGATCATTTAATGACAAACTTTTTGAACTCCCCTGGTCGATCTTATCCCACAACATTTTCAGGAGTCCCAATTTCATCAGAAAAAAGAACACAAGTCCCATTCCAGCTGCTAAATACTGTCCATCCATACCCAAAAAGCTAATTATCACTAAAGAAGTAACCAGCAGGTATCCATCAGTATTCATAAATTTTAGCAGTTTTCCCAGGTAGATTGTCACAAATCCACTTTTTGAGCGGTACCAGAAAAAATGAAAAGCAATCGCTGTTATTGCAGCTAATATCGGATGTATGACCAGTAGTGATCCCAACAAAATAGTTAAGGCCAAACTATCGGCACTGCGTACCCAGGCAATAGCTTCTTCTACTAATGTATCAAGTGGACGCTCATCAAGTAATCCGGGCACAAATTCTTCAATATGTTCCGAAGTAGTATGGAACCAATCGCCGGTACGCGTTACAATTCCTAATTGAGTCTCAATAAAAACATCGTTAGATCTCGGGCTGTGTTTTTTCATAGACCCCAAAATATCCTTCTTTTAGCAGAAAATGAATTTTTCTAACATAGAAAATTATGCCTGGGCTACGGTAAGAATAATCACACTTTTTGCCCCCGCCCTTTGCACAGTTCTACAAAGTTCAAAAGTAGTAGCACCTGTTGTAAAAACATCATCTATAATAACTAGTACCTTATCTTTGATAACGGAAGTATTGTTCACCTCAAATGCGCCTTCCATATTACGCAGCCGTTGATCCAGTGAAAAGCCCGTTTGAGTGTGAGTATATTTATGTCGAATAACATCATCAATATTACAAATTGGTATCTCCTTATACCCTTCTTGAAATCCCTTTGCAATCTTAAAAGCCTGATTAAATCCACGGTAGCGATATTTCAGATAGTGCAGGGGAACAGGTAAAAGAAGCGCACTATCCTTTTTTAAAAAAGCATTAAGGGATGGATGTAATGCAACTCGTTCGCCCAACTTGCGGCCCAGATCGTGACCAATAGTTGTAAGACGATGATATTTAAGCTGATGCAAAAGATCTTGCAACACCCCACCTTTATCAAACTGCCACAGTGCCAACTGAAACTCTACCCCTTCCGGTAATAGGGTATCACTCGATGCGCGTTCATTCTCAGGATTTGCATCCTCAAACCGCTCATCTAAACAGAACGAGCACAATTGATGCTCTTGTCGAGTGTTCTCATGTCCACAACAAACACAGACATTGGGAAATTCAACTTGTGACAAACCTTCCGATATATAACGAAATATTGGAATCATACGCTCTCTTTTTTTGGTCTTCTATAAGTATGATCCCCAGGGATGGCTACCCTTACAAAAGGATCTTTCCAAAAAATTTTTGCCAACCACTATATTTGTTTAGATTTACGACACTTCAATGGTTCTTTTATCTAAACCTGATCACCTTCTATGCCATCACTTGGAAATGACTTGGCCGACATTCGTAAAGAGCAAAAACTGACCCTGAATGATATTCATGAGGCCACAAAAATTCCTAAACATATTCTCAATGCTATAGAAGATGATTCTATCTTTTCTGAGTTTGAGAAGAACCCTACCTATATTCGTAGTTATATACGCAGCTATGCTAAAGCTCTTTCTATTGAGGAAGAAAAAATCATCTATGCGTTAGATAAAAAACAAAAAGATAACTACCAGGGCTCACTGCAGGAACTTCTGGAAGACGGACCAAAGCCCACATTTGAACTGGATGAAGGAGATGAACAACACGAGGCAACGGATTCAGATGACGATGAGCACGAGGCAGCAAAGGATGAGCCAGCTGAACCAGAACCTACTCCTATAGCCAAACCCAGCACGCTAGAATCAGAATCGGATGTACATTCCGTAGATTGGGTTGATATGGGGCAGCGCTTTCAACCCCTGGAATCCACAAAATCAAAGGTATGGGTTGGTATCATAGCCATAATTATTATCGTAGCCTCCGGTACCTATGTCTACTTTTATGAATTTTCAAATGCAGAAACTTCCGCTAATGTTGATGATAATCAGCCAACAGAAGTAACCGACGAAGCAGTTTCAGCCGATTCTTTGCAGCTTGATATTGTTCCCTCCACCGAATCTGACACTTCTGTTATGACAGAAAGTTCTGTTACAACAACAGAAGATGAATCTCTTGAGACCCTGCCCGATACGCTCTCAATGGTTATTTATGCAGCCTATGGCAAACTAGAGCCGGTACGGGTTTATTCCGATGTCACTGATAGTATCAATCCATACTGGATTGAAGAGTCTGAAGCCATTCGTTTTGAATTCATTAATGAAATTCAAATACGCGGGCAATACAGCCGAATGGTTCTTTTATTAAACGGTCATGTGGTACCAAACTTTCGGGAAACCTTTTACAACCCCGATTCACGGTTATTGGAGATTGATCGCTCTTACTTTGAAGGCGATTCTACCTGGTTGCAACCTCCTCCCGATTCACTGGCTATTGATGCTCCCTCTCCTTCTGTTATAAAAGAACGACCCACTTTTAACTGAGATTTATAAGAATTATTACTTAGCAATAATGAACGAAGAACAGGCGAAAAAGCGTGTTAATGAGCTACGCGATCTTTTGAACAAAGCCAATAAAGCTTATTACCAAGATGCACAACCTTTCATTTCTGATAAAGAGTTTGATGAATACCTTGCTGAATTAGAGCGCTTAGAAAATCAGTATGATCTTGCGACCCCCGATTCACCGACACAACGGGTAGGCGGTGAACCCAGCAGTGACTTTGAAACGGTATCCCACCCCGTGCAGCTGCTGAGCCTCGACAACACCTATAACGAAGACGAGCTCAATGATTTTGACCGCCGGGTAAGAGAATTACTGGGACATGAAAATTTTACATACATGGTGGAACTAAAATTTGATGGGGCAGCAATCCGCCTGCGCTATGAAAATGGTGACCTTGTCTTGGGAGCAACGCGTGGTGACGGAGAACGAGGCGATGATATCACTCGAAATATCAGAACAATAAGAGATATTCCCCTTCACCTGGAAAACGAATATCCCGGGGTAGCAGAGATACGCGGGGAAGCATATATAGAGCGCGATGCTTTTGTGCGATTAAATGAACATCGCGAACAGCAAGGGCTAAATGCTTTTGCGAATCCGCGTAACTCTACAGCAGGATCTTTAAAAATGCAGGATCCCCGCGAAGTTGCGCGCCGCCCGATCCGCTTCTTTAGTTTCGATCTTATAACCGATAACGAGGCCCCCATTACGCAGTACGAAAAAATGGAACTCCTCCAGGAGTATGGCCTGCGTGTATGCCAACACTACAAGAGGTGTGAAGAGATTGCAGCAGTGCATGCTCAAATTGATGAGTGGAAAGAGTTACGGCATGACCTCCCCTATGAAACGGATGGTGTAGTTGTTAAGGTCAATGAAGATAAATACCGTGAGGAATTAGGGTCAACTTCGAAAGCACCGCGGTGGGCTATTGCCTACAAGTTTGAAGCCGAACAGGCAACAACCGTTGTAAAAGATATTCGTCTGCAAGTAGGCAGGCTGGGTAAAATTACCCCTGTTGCCGATTTTAAAGCTGTTGAACTGGCGGGCACCACGGTTAAACACGCATCCCTACACAATGAAGATGAAATACATCGTAAGGATATCCGCCCCGGCGATCGGGTAGTTGTTGAAAAAGCGGGCGAAATTATCCCGCAGGTTGTCAGTGTCATTAATCCTGATCGTGATGACCGATCAGTTCCATTTGAGATGCCTACCCACTGCCCGGCTTGCAACGAAGAGTTGGTAAAGCTCGGCGAAGATGTAGACTGGCGCTGTATCAACCCGGAATGCCCTCCCCAAATACGCCAACGTATTGAACACTTTGCCTCGCGCGATGCCCTGGATATCGAAGGGCTGGGTGAAGCGGTGGTAGACCAGCTCGTCACTGAAGGGCTTATTAAAACATATGCTGACCTCTATGAATTGAAGAAAGAGCAGTTGCTACCTCTTGAACGGATGGCCGAGAAAAGTGCCCAAAACCTTATTGACGCCATCAATAGCAGTAAGGAACAACCATTGCATAGAGTTATTTATGCGCTGGGTATTCGCTTTGTAGGAAAAACGGTGGCACGAGACCTGGCCAATGGGTTCCAAACAATGGATGCTCTGATGGATGCCGACGAAGAAACCATTGCTGAAATCGATTCTATAGGGCCTAAAATTGCAGAATCTGTCGTCAAGTTTTTTGATCAGGAGCATAACAGGCAGATGGTGAAAACGCTCAGAGAACATGGGCTTAATTTTGAGATGGAAGAACAAGAACAAACTTCCCAAAAATTAGAAGGAAAAAAACTGGTATTAACAGGCAGCTTGCCCTCTTTTACCAGAAAAGAAGCCACAGAACTTATTGAGAAACACGGAGGTAAGAGAACCTCCTCTGTCAGCGGTAATACCGACTATTTGCTGAAAGGAGACTCTCCCGGCAGTAAATATGACAGAGCCCTTGAATTGGGGATAGCAATTATCGAAGAAAAAGATTTCCTGAACATCATTGGAGAAAAGGTTTAGCTCAAATAGTTTGGTAATATGAATTCGGGTTGGTATAATTTTGTATTCGAAGTATCTTAGCATCATTAATCAACGTTTTGCGGGATCTTTTATCTCCCAATAAACGGACCTAATTGATATTATGAACATTCTTGAAAAGCTGGGACTGGCCCCCAAAAAGCGACGGGGCGCCCCTGTAATTGGCGAAAAGAAGAAAGAGCAGGAAAAAGCCTCTTCACTAAGCCACAATAACTATATACAGGCCTTGGTATTACTAGGGTTTCTTGTTGTCCTCATTTTTTCGGTCCCCCATGCCTCTTTTAAAGAACCCATAAATTACAATGTCGGGGAACCGTGGCGTGCCGAAGATCTTACTGCCCCCTTTACTTTTCCTATCCAGAAAAGCAGTGAACAGATCGAAAAAGAGCGACAAACAATTCGTGAGACCACTCCCCCTATTTTCCACACGGATGATAATGCAAAAGTAGAAATTCAGGCCACACTGGATTCTTTGTTTCAGCAGATGAAACCGCTTGCAGAAAGCTATAAACAGTGGCAGACCGCTAAAGAAAATAACCAAAATGCGAGTCGCGACAGTATTCGGTTTAACAGGATTAAAAACCAAGCACCAATTCAACTGCCTGATAAGAGCTGGGAAATATTAATTGAAAATTATTATGCTCTTCAAAACAACTCACCGGCAGTAAATAACAGCGGCGACCAGTTTACGGCTGTCAACCTGGAAAAGCAGCTGAATAACCTCACAAATGAGATGCTTAATGATGGCATCATCAGCATCACTAAAAATGAGCTCTCTAATGATGAAATTACCGTTCGAGATCTCCGAAATCGGACTGAGCAAACGCTAAACCTGGTTAACGTGCGTGACATGCCCGAAGCACGGGAGTATGCTAAATATCGTATCTCCAGAAACTTTTATGAGGAACTGGCTAATGTAGCAACACAGATTGTTAACCGGGTTATCCAACCCAATTTGATCTACAACAAAAATGAGACCCAGCAGCGTATTGAAGAGGCAATGGCTGATATCTCTACCTCCAAAGGGGCTGTAGCCCAGGGACAGGTAATCATTCGCCGGGGCGATATTGTCACTGAGAAAAAATATAATATGCTGCAGAGTCTTGCCAAAGCAAGAGCTCAAAATGCCAGCACTACCGAGCTGTGGCTGCGTTACGGGGGAGATATCCTGGTTATCATGGCCATCCTTACAATATTTTTTTTCTACCTGTACCTGTATCGGCGCCATATCTTTTCCAATAATGCCATGTTACTATTGGTTGTTATTGCTATGTCGCTCATCTGTGTGGGGAGTTCCATTGTTTACGAAATTGAAAATATCTCTCCCTATATCGTACCTGTAGCCGTTGCTCCCATCATCTTAACAATCATCTTTGATTCCCGTGTGGGATTACTGGCTACTTTTACCCTGGCTCTGCTTACCGGCCTCATCAACGGCAATAATTTTGAATACATCACTGCCACTACGGTAGCCTGCAGCCTTGGTTTGTTTTCTGTACGAGATATTAAAAAACGATCGCAATTTTTCTTTACTACGCCCGGTATTGTTTTCACCGCATATGCGGTGGTCATTCTCGGTTTTAATATGACCTCTTTCAATGGTTTGGGTCCACTATTAAATGAGCTGTTCTATGTGGGAATCAATGCTATCTTTATTCTCTTTACCTATCCTCTGATTCTCCTATTTGAGAAGACTTTTAAAGTTACTACTGATTTTACGCTTATTGAGCTGAGCGATACAAATCTGCCCCTTCTCAAACAACTTATGACAAAAGCACCGGGCACCTTTCATCACAGCCTGCAAGTTTCTAACCTGGCCGAAGCAGCTGCCGGTGCTATTCGGGCCAATGCCCTGCTATGTCGTGTGGGAGGATTATATCACGATATCGGCAAAATGGAGAATCCCGGCTACTTCACTGAAAATCAAACCGAGGCCAATGAGCATGACAAGTTAAAGCCCCGCATGAGTGCCCTGGTTATCAAGGCACACGTTTCTAACGGCGTGAAGCTGGCTGAAGAAGAGGGACTGCCCGATGTTGTTATTGACTTTATTAAAACGCATCACGGTACCTCTCTTATCAAATTCTTTTGGGACAAAGCCAAAAAACAAGCTGACGAGGACAAAAAAGAGATTCGAGAAGAGGATTTCCGGTACGACGGTCCCCTGCCGCAATCCAAAGAAACGGGCATATTATTACTCGCCGACTGTATTGAAGCCTCATCCCGGGCGATGAAAGACCCGAACTACCAGAAGCTTGAGAACCTTATTGATAAAATGGTTGATGACCGTGTTAATGAGGGACAGCTTAGCAAAACACCTCTAACATTCCAGGATATACACGCTATTAAAGAGACCTTCCTCAACATTCTGGTGGGTATTTATCACAGCAGAGTTGAATATCCCGATGATGAAGAAAAAGAAGAGGCAAAGAAAACAGGTGTCAAAGAGCTACCATCTGCAGATTCCGATGAAGAGATTCCCAAACATCCCGAGGCCCCGGAAAGCCCACCCCCGGTTGATGAATATTACAATTCCTGATTTTCTGTATGCATTACAAAAAGGAGTTAAAGAGATACCTGCAGTTTATCAAACTGGAGAAAAATCTCTCCGAAAATTCAGTCGTCTCTTATGAACGGGACCTACGGCGGTACCTCAAGTTTATTGCAGATGATCTTCGAATAAAGAAGCTGAGCGGAGTTACACTGCATCATATTGAGAAATATCTCGAAGAGCTTTCGGCCATGGATCTGGCTGTCAGTTCTATAGCTCGCAACATCTCCAGCATCCGCAGCTTCCACGAATTTGCCGTTGTTGAAGGTATCGCCAGGGCAAACCCCGCCGAACTGGTTGAGCTGCCTAAGAAGGCACAGAATTTGCCTGAGGTATTAGATCAAGATGAAGTTGCAGCCATTATTGACACTCCCAACCGTGAGTCGGATGCCGGTATTCGTAATGCCGCCATCCTTGAAACGCTCTATGCCACCGGCATGCGTGTTAGCGAACTGACAAGCCTGGAAGTGGATAACCTCATTTTTGAAATTGGTTTTATACGGGTCATCGGCAAAGGGAATAAAGAACGACTGGTTCCGGTGGGCGAAGTCGCTCAATCGGCCCTGGAACATTACATTGAAGTGGTACGACCAAAATTTCTGAGTGATAAAGATCCCCACAAGGCAGAAAACAAAGTTTTTTTAAGCCAAAGAGGAAACCCTTTGTCTCGAATGAGTATCTGGAATGTAGTCAATGATGCCGCAGAACGAGCCGGCATAGAAAAGAATGTATATCCCCATATTTTCCGGCACTCATTTGCCACCCACCTGCTCGAAGGCGGGGCCGACCTGCGCGCCGTACAAGAGATGCTGGGGCACTCTTCTATCCTAACAACAGAGATTTACACCCATGTAGACCGTTCACTGCTGCATCAAGTGCATAAAGAATTTCACCCAAGAGCCTAAAACTTTCATTTCAGCTAAAGATCTTGTAATTAGTTGTAAGATTATCTGCAGACATAAATTTGTATCATTTGCGATATAGCTAGTGCTATTAACATTTCATCTTATTTACCGATGGGGAAGAAAAAAGTTACCAGGCTGTTAAAAGACCTAAGAGATCCCGAAAATAAAAGTTATGATGAACTATTTTCCTTGATATATGGGGAGCTCAAGAGGTTAGCTTATTCAAAGCTTCAAAAAGAACGGAAAGATATTACGTTTACTGAAACGGAGCTGGTGCATGAAGTATATCTAAAGATGATTGATCAGACTCAAATACAGGCCAATGATAAAAACCACTTTATGGCCATAGCTGCGCGATGCATGCGCCAAATACTTATCGATCATGCCCGCAAAAAGAAAGCTGAAAAACGAGGTGGTAATAAAAAAGACGTCACCTATATTGATGAGCTTCTTAAACAACACCATAAGACTGAAGAACTCATTAATCTTGATAAGGAGATCAATAAACTCGCAGAACTTGACCAGCGAATGGCCGATGTTGTAGTACTTCGGTTCTTTGGACAAATGAGTGTGACAGCCACCGCAGAGGTATTGGACATATCAGAGCGAACGGTCAAAAGAGATTGGGCCAAAGCGCGAGGTTGGCTTTATAAAGAATTAAAAGGGTAATTTCTTAAAAGCTTCACTATTCTATGAAGCAACATCAATGGAAAAAGGTTAACAAGATCGTTGATACCGCACTTGATCTTGATAAAAAAGAAAGAGCAACCTACATAGAAGAACGTTGTAAAGACGACAAAGAGTTAAAACAGCAAGTTACTCAACTGCTTGCCTCTATTGAGAAGTCGGGTACTGAAAATTTTTTAGGAACTCCTGAAACCTATCTCAGCGATATAGCCGGTGAACTATCTCCCGGCGATGCGCCTATGGCTTCGTCTATGATTGGCCAACAAGTGGGCAACTACAGCCTTCATGAACTTATTGGCCATGGTGGAATGGGATCTGTCTTTAAAGGCGAGCGCGCCGATGAGGCCTATAAAAAGGAAGTAGCTGTTAAAATATTGCGGCGTGGCATGGACACCCCTTCGAACATTGCTCGGTTTAAACGCGAGCGTAATATCCTGGCAAATCTGGACCATTCCAATATTGCACGTTTGCTTGATGGAGGGCTTACCGAAGAGGGACTGCCCTACCTTGTCATGGAATATGTAGATGGAACACCCTTGCTTGAGTACTGTAATAAACATCAACTTTCAGTTGAAAAACGTTTAGCTTTATTTGAACAAGTCTGCTTTGCCGTTCAACATGCCCACCAAAATGCGATTATCCATCGAGATCTAAAGCCTTCAAACATTCTGGTGAATACCCAAGGAGATGTCAAAGTGCTGGATTTCGGTATTGCTAAACTTATAGAACCGGATGATGAGGGAGCCTCCTTTCAAACCCGCACCGGTGCCCGTATGCTAACACTGGGCTATGCAGCACCCGAGCAGTTAGCAAGCCAAACCATAACAACGGCTACCGATTCGTATGTACTTGGCATTCTATTATATGAACTCTTAGCCGGGGTGCATCCATTTGAGATGGATGAGAAGAGCTTTGTAGAGATCGAAGAACAGATACGAGAACAACGTCCATATAGCCCTTCTCAAAGGTTTTCTGATTTATCTACCAATAACCAGCAGCAAATTGCAGAAAAACGTAAGACTTCGCCTGCAACTTTGGTTAAGACTCTGAAAGGCGATCTTGATGCCATTGTGATGAAAGCCTTGCGCAAAGAGCCAAACAGCCGGTACAGCTCGGCCGAGCAGCTGCTGGAAGATCTTAACAGGCAAAAAACGAATCTTCCTATAATTGCCCGGGAAGATACCTTTCGCTACAATGCCTCCAAGTTTATAAAGCGACACAAAACCGGGCTTTCTGTAGCAGCAGGTTTTGTACTACTACTTATTGGCTTTACTGCTTTTTATACCTGGCAAATTGCACAAGAACGTAACAAAGCACAGTTAGAGGCCCGAAAATCCCAAGAGGTAAGCACCTTTCTTACGGATATGTTCAGGGCCAGTGACCCCACATTTAATCCTAAAGATACTGTTACCGCCGCAACCTTTTTAAAGCGAGGACAAGAACGTGTAGAACAACTTGATGGGCAACCTGAAGTGCAGGCAGAACTACTGCGGGTTATTGGCAGAGCACATATACATATTGGAAACTATGATAAAGCAAAAAAACCTTTATATCGAAGCCTATCTATCCGTAAAAGAATTTTTCAAAACCCACATAGCGAGATTGCTTCGAGCCTACGTGAAGCCGGGTATTTACAGCGGAAGATAGGAAATTTTGCTGAGGCAGAATCTCTTAGTAGAGAAGCTTTAGATATCCAGCTAGCAACACTGGGCCCTGATCATAAGAATACCGTCAAAACTCAGAGCCAACTTGCCTTTGTACTAAGTCGGCAAGGGAAATATAAAGCTGCCGACTCCCTTTATGCGGAAACCTTACCCAAGCAACGTAAACTCCTCTCCACTTATCATCCCAATATCGGCACAACCCTCAGTGATTGGGCCCTTACCCTACGACAACTTGGCAAATTCCAAAAAGCAGATACCCTGAAACAGCAGGCTCTGGAAGTTTGGGAACAGAACTATGGTCGTATTCATCCTCAAATATTACAGGGCTTAAACGACCTTGCAGTAGTCAAAGAAAAGATGGGGAACTTTGCGGCTGCCGATTCTTTGTATCAAGAAGCACTAGAAATCAATGACAAACTGTACGACAAAGCTACTCCCTCAACTGCACAGCTTCTAAATAATATTGGTACTACAAATATTAAAGCCGGACGCTATGAAGATGCAGAACCCTATCTTAAAAAAGCTTTAGATATGCGAAAAGAGCTCTTGCGTCCCAACCATCCATCGATGGCTGAAAGCTATATCAATTTGGGCCGGCTTTATGTTGATCAAAACAAATTTGCCAAAGCCCAACCTTTAATTCAGAAAGCCCTGAAAATTGATACAGAACAGCATGGCAAGAATCATCCTTATGTTGCCGGTGACCTGAGAAACCTGGGTTTTATTGCCAAACAGCGCGGACAATATGAGCTGGCAGAACGCCATTTCAAGAGAAGCCTTGAAATCATGAAAAAAACGCTCTCATCGGATCATCCCTCAGTGGCCGTTTCACTGGCATCGTTAGGTAAAGTTTATCTACTGCAAGGCAACCACGAAAAAGCAAAACCACTGCTACAAGAAGCACTGGAAATCAGGCAAAAAAAGTTTGATCAGGGTGATGTTAGAATCGCTCAATCTCAAGTACCGCTGGGAGCAACTTTCATAAAAAGCAATAATTATGAAGAGGCAGAAAAGCTACTTAAAGCAGGGTATCAAACCCTTAAAAAAGAACGGGGACCACAGCATGATGCGACTAATGATGCCAAAGAATACCTTGTTGAACTTTATAACAGTTGGGGAAAACATGACTTGGCAAACGAGTACAAAGTAAAAAGTCCATAATTGGTAAAATATTACCACAACCAGATGACTTAAAACAAAAGCGCTACCCCCCTCGGATAGCGCTTTTGTTAGTTTTAGTGCTCAAGTTTAAATAAAAATCCACTTTAGTTTTCACTAAAGACAATACCATAAGGCTGCGTAAGCACTTCGCGTTCAGATTCACCCGGCAAGTGAGGGTAAATGACTACCAGTGTCTCTCCTGCTGATAAATCGTTTTGCGACAATGCCTTATTCTCTATTTCAGAAGGTGCCCACATAGACCCGGGATACCATTGGGTAGAAGGAACCCATATAGGACTGTCGTTCGCCCACTCTGAGCCACGAAACCAGGGTGAGTCGGGATACATCTCTGCAGTAGAGAGACCCGCCGACAGCTCCTCCAGATTGGTACCCACTGGATCGCTGGTTAAGCGATTGGTTACTTCGCCATTTTGGACTTGAAATACCGACAGAACTATCTCCCCTTCGAAAGAGTCCGGCTTGGGTTCCAAACCCAAAAGGATATTATCATTATAAAAATCCCAGGTGAAATCGCTGGGGGTATTATTAACAATCTGGCTGAGCTCTGATGTCGGGGACGTCGTAAAATCCAATGGTTTCAACTCATCTTCTGCACCCGTTCCTGAATCCGAGCAAGCCCCTGCCAGTAATGCACTACACAGTAAAAAAGTTATAAGTATCGATTTGTTCATAACAGTAAAAATTTTTCATTAATGGTTGTGCATAGTACCCTGCGAAAGAGCAACCAAAAAGGGGACAAATAAAAAACCCGCAGCATTTGAACCACTGCGGGTTTTACAATTACAGATCTGAAAGAGAACAATTTCTATTTAACCATCCCCCAATAAGGACTGCCATCAGTCTTGTTATTAGATAAGCTTGTAGCAGTACCGCTCCCGTCACTGGCTATCTTATAGATTCTTCCATTTCTGCTAAATACTAGTCTTGTTCCATCTGGTGACCAGCTGGGATATGAATCATAGGGCGAAGAATTATCTGTAATTCGTTGAGCACCTCCTCCCTGGGCCCCGGCAACATAAATTTCGAAATCATTATCCGCATTATTATTACTTACAAACGCAATCTTAGAGCCATCGGGCGACCAACGAGGCTCAGTATTCTCTGCATCATTTTCAGTAATCGCTTGAATACTATGCCCTTGCACTGTTACCGTAAAGATATCATCTCCCTTTGGAGGATCATTTTTATCATACAACCGATCACTGTAAAATACTATTTTTGTACCATCCGGAGACCAACTGGGATACTTATCATTCCCTTTATCATCTGTTAAAGGCGTCTGATTGCTACCGCTGCTACTCATGGTATAAATATGTAGATATCCATGCTGCCCAACCGCATCAAAAGCAATTTGGGAATCGTCCGGCGACCAACTGGCATGCATCTCATAAAGATTACTGACGTGGGTTAACCGCTGGATATCAGAACCATCAGCAT
Organism: Fodinibius halophilus; assembly: GCF_011059105.1. Lineage (GTDB taxonomy): Bacteria > Bacteroidota > Rhodothermia > Balneolales > Balneolaceae > Fodinibius > Fodinibius halophilus. The sequence continues at coordinate 71,946 of NZ_JAALLS010000008.1, forward strand.
TCATTTTATACAGATCATAATCTCCATTCCTGTCGCTGCTAAACACAATCGTTTTCCCATCATTAGATATAACCGGACTACCATCGATGGCACTATTGTTTGTCAACCGGGTATGATTACTACCATCAGCATCCATGATATATATTTCCTGGTTTCCATCCCGGTCACTTTCAAAGACAATCTTACTCTTGGCCTTGGCCTGGCAACTTACCTCAAAAGTGGTTTTCGTAGTATCTCCGGCTGCAATGCTTAATGTTCGTGGATTGTTACCACTTAAACTACAGTTGTTTGCCAGTCCGGTGAGCTCCAGGTCATGTGTCCCTTCCTCAATATCTGTCATATACCGTTCTGTATTAATGCCTATTGTTTGACCGGAAGAACCATCCAACGATACTGTGTACCCGTCACTATCTTTATCACTGCCTGATGTCTGTGTTATTATTTGGATCGTTCCATCGGTTATCACATCAAAATCGGGGCCAGTGGTTGACTTCTGCTCTACCGTCACTTTTATGGGACCGTCAGCAGCTCCCTGGGGCACCTCGGTCAGCAGCTGATCTTCAGTCGCTCCTTTCACCGTTGCACTGGTACCATTAAAAGAGATACTATTTTCCGAAGTCGTTGCACTAAAGTTCATCCCCTTAATGGTTACCTCGGTACCCACCGTACCGCTGTCAGGGTTTACCGAACTGATGCCAGGGGCTTTTGTCTCAACCGTAAACTGGGGTCCCGTAGCTGTTTCCCCGCCTACCGTTACTTTTACCGGTCCGCTGGAGGCTCCTTCCGGTACTTCAGCTTGTATCTGGTCTTTGGTGGCACTTATGACCGTGGCTGAAGAGGAACCAATACCCACGCTCATATCTGAGGCATGCGGCTGGAACCCTTTTCCTTTGACAGTTAGCATGGTGCCCGGCGGACCACTGTCGGGTTGAATATTTGTGATCTCAGGCTTAGGCGTACTATTTCCATTACCTCCGCACGATATAACGGTTATAACCATGATGAATAGTATGGATAATTGTAATAGTCGTCTCATAATATTTTTCTTGGAGTATGATTAAAAATCCTTGACTTAGCACTCTGCGTATTACATTGCAAAGAGAGGCCAAATAAAAAAGGGCCACAATCAAGTGGCCCTAAGAATTTCCATAAACAAGGGGGCTTTGCAAAACTATTCACATCTTGTCATGCTGAACCATGTACTGAGCCTGTCGAAGTATCTCTTCCAGCATCTCATAAACAGTTATTAATCTTAAAACCGAGATTCTGAACTGAATTCAGGATGACATGTCCGGTTTTACAAAGCTCCCAAACAAGCTTTACTTTGGTATTCCAAAGTACCTCTTTACCTGTTCATAATCATTCAAATCAATTGGTAGTTCTCCGGCCTTGGCTTTAGTTTTCAGATGTTTTCCTCCGGGAATAAGCACATAACGAAATTCACTACTCGTTCCAAGAGCATTAGGAAGCGTACCGGTAGCATCAGGATTCATATAGGCAATCCGCAACTGTTGAGGATTTAGCTGAAAAAAGTAACTGTAATTGGGATTTCCGGGGCTACCTGCCTTAGCTAACGGTAAGGAATACACCGATGGGGTATTAAAATTGGTATACACCTTAACAATTCCCTTATCAATAATATCCTGAGTCATCGCATTTGCGGAAATATCAAAATAGCGATATTTAGTTGTGGTTTGGGTACTCCCATTCCATTGCGGTGGATTTACCCAACTAGAATACATTACATTTGCAGTACCTTTTAAATTGATGGGCGTTCCCCAACTGTTAGCTGTTTTGGGACCATACAGGTCGAAAGTGCTTTTATTTAGGTAATAATCCCCTTCTTTACCCAATGAGGATTGGGGAGCCGAACTACCGGAATAGATTTGGCTGCCATCTTTGCCATCTTGGCCGGCAGGGCCCTGCAGACTTATAGGGGTGCCCCAACCCTGATCATTCTTCGGACCATACATTTCACCGGTACTAATATCTAAATAGTAATCCCCATTACTCCCTTTACTATTGCTTGGTGTTCCCTGTCTGGAATAGATCTTACTTCCGTCATCGCCCGCCGGGCCTACGGGGCCTTGCTCTCCTTTGGGCCCCTGCGGACCTTGTTCACCGGCCGGACCTTCACAACCAACAAACAGAGTTAAAATTGTGATTAAAAATAATGTTAACACTCGTGACAATCGTCTCATAGTTATTATCTCTTTTATTGTTATTAAAGCTTCTACCTAGCATAATGCGGGAGATCACTCAAAGAGGGGACAAATAAAAAAGGCCCTGCAAAATTGCAGAGCCCTTTAGAATCAAGTTTGAAACCTAATCACTTAAAGTTATAATACTCAAGAAAGGATTGTTGACCTAACACCTCCATCCCTTTAAGAGTCAAAGTTCCGGTATCAGCAACCTCTGTATTGTCTTGGGTATTATTGGCCTCTGTACGAATGATCTCAATTTGGTCATAAGGGATACCCGTTTTATTCGGCTCAGTATTTATGCGGAAATACCCACTCCCATTAACAAAATTGTGCTCAACAGAATACTGGATATTTCGAGCACGCCCTGGCACCGAATAATAAATCTGGTTGCTCCCGGTATCATACATTAAGTACACCGTCCAAGAACTCTGTTTCATTTCTGTTTCTGTTAAACTGCTAAACACCGCAACAAACTGTGGATCTGTACTAAAGTCATGCTGAGGATAAATGTATCGCGTAACATTGGCATTGCCGTCGGCCCCTTTCAAGTTTACCGCGGTGCCCCACCCCTGATCCGTTTTGGGACCGTACATGTCATAGTTGGATTTGTCTAAGTAAAAGTCGCCATTCGCTCCCAATGAAGGGTCTGGTGCACCGGATCCCCCATGAAATTGGCTGCCATCTTCACCGTCTTGGCCCATCAATACCATAATTGGATTTCCCCAACCATTGTTCTCTTTGGGGCCATAATATTCACCCGTAGTAGTGTCTAAATAGTAATCACCCTCACTGCCAATATCAGAAGCGGGGGCTCCAGAACCGGCATACATCATACTCCCGTCATCGCCGGCTGGGCCTACCGGTCCTTCTGGACCTTCAGGGCCTTCAGGACCTTGAGCTCCTTGCTCCCCCGCCGGACCTTCGCACCCTAAGAATAGTGGCAAAGTTGCTATTAAAAACAATATTAACACTCGTGACAATCGTCGCATAGTTGTAAAGCTTTATTCAGATTTTGTAGTCCTACATAGTAAATACGAAATGCAACAGAGAAGGGGCTCAAATAAATAAAGCCCGCGACATTTCTCAGTCACGGACTCAAATTACCACTAAGGCATCTTTTCTATTCTACCGGGCTTCAGGAAGGGGATCCCTGAACACCGTTGCTTGCAGAACCATCGGCATTTATAATAAAATTATCGAGATCTCTACCACGATTAAAAAACGGCCCTGCCTTGTAAGACAGGGCCGTTACTACAATAACGCTGCTAGTCTATACTATTTACTATTAAACCCAAAATATTCAGCTATGGCTTGATAGTCAGAAGTGTCAAGATCCTCCGGAATGGTAGCTCCCGGCTTTGCCTTGGGCAGATTTTCATTATTATTTGCTCTGACCTGTACAAACTCTATCCGATCATAGGCTTCACCCACCGCATTTTGATCGCAGGCAAGAGCAAAGACAACTTCTTGTCTGCTGTCGTAATAATAATGCTGGCTAAAGTAATAAGTTTGGTTGTTCTTACCATACCCTGGTACCGACCAATAGGCTTCATCCACATTGGGACTTGATTGTCCAACAAAGTAGATTAACCAGGCACTTTCTTTCATTTCAGTTTCACTTTGAACGGGAATATTCAACGGATGGTAATTCTGGCTGCTAAAGTCATGTCCCGGAAAAATATAGCGTGTGACATTGGCATTGCCGTCGGCTCCCTTCAGATTAATCGGTGAACCCCATCCCTGATCTGTTTTAGGACCATACATATCATAGTTGGATTTATCCAGATAAAAATCACCATTTTGGCCTTTTGAAGAAGATGGTGCACCGGTTCCGGCATAAATCTCGCTGCCATCTTCACCGTCTTTTCCCATTAATACCATCAGGGCATTACTCCCCCAACCGTTGTCATCCTTGGGGCCATACATCTCACCGGTATTGGTATTAATATAGTAATCACCATTGCTGCCGGTATTACTGGCAGGCGCTCCCGTTCCGGAATAGATCATACTCCCGTCATCGCCGGCCGGACCTACCGGACCCTGTGGCCCTTCCGGGCCTTGCGGACCTTGTTCGCCGGCCGGGCCTTCACATCCCGCAAACAGCGTCAAAGTCGCAATCAAAAATAACGTCATTACTCGTGATAATTGTCTCATAGTTACTATATATTTTATTTAGTATTACTCTTACTTTGAAAACTGCGTATTACTTTTCAAAGAGGGGACAAATAAAATAGGACTCTGTAAAATTACAGAGTCCTATACCAAAAAGTTGGGAAAATACTCACTAATTAAGCAGCATCTTACTGCTTAATTACACTGAACACTATCAAGCATATTACTGGGTGCCGGTGTACTTGCGTCAGTTTCGGTAAGTGACCAACTGCCGCGGCCACTTTTGCCAATCCATCCCCAGCTTCCAGAATCAAATGTGCCGTTTGAAGAATAAAAACTAAAGTCAAACCAACCGGTCTCATCCTCATTTGTGAAGATCCCTACATACGAATTGCCATCCCATATACCGGCAAAGACACCTCTACTGGCATAATCACCAACCAAAAACAAGTCTCTTGCCAACAATTTAATCTCCCCATACGAACTATCATATGTACCATCATAAACTGTCCGGTTGTTATCAATAATTTGAGTCTTAGAGCCATCTCGAGTAAAATTAGATAACTGTGTGACAGATTTTGATGTTCTGGATCCATTCCAAGACCCGCTTAGAGGATCTCCATGCCATGCCCATTCACCATTAAATTGGCCAAATTGTGGGGCGTTAAAACGAAATATCCCACTGCGATCTCCATTTGTAAAAATTCCAGATACACAATTCTCTTTTACTTTACCCAACATAATACCTTGGTCGGCATAGTCGCCCACCACATATTTATCAAATTGATGCAACCGGAGCTCCCCAAAATCGGTATCCCACTTTCCGGAAAAATCAACAGCCCGAGAGGTGATGGTAAACTGGACCTGGTTGCTTGTTTTGCCATAAGAAGACGTTACTGTTAATGGCCCTGTAGTTGCACCAATGGGCACTCTCATCTCTATCCAGTTACAATCGCTTTGGACAATATTAGTTGGTTCGGTCACGTATGATGCTTTTGTACCGTTAAAACTAACTTCCGGAGTCGACCAGTTTAAACTGGAACTGCATTTAAACTGATATCGAAATCGTTGTCCCTCTAAGTAAATGGTATCTCCCACAGCAGCTTGCATATGCGGTTGCCCGGGCCACTTATGCTTTAATGATGTTTCAAAAATAGTGGGCTCTACATTCATCATCTGGGTAGTTATAACTCCAGCCTGTTGTAGATCATTAATGGAAGTTCCTACCGGCAGGCGATGAAAAAGAGTCCATGCTGCTTTTTCATAAGCTGGCAGTGGTGGCTGTACACTTTTTTGAGTCATTATAGCATCGGGAAAACTGGGATGGCCACCAGCACCTAACATCACATGACCAAGTTCATGGACAGGTACTCCCTCATTCCATTGATTTATACCACTCTTAAAGCTATTACTTAAAACAATATATCCCCCGGTAATAATAAGTCCCCCTCCGTTGGACCAGTTAGCTGATTGCGGTCTGGAACTGCCATAGCTCGTGTTACCAAACTCTACCGTAATTACAGTATCTTTATCTCCTTGGAATGTTGTACTGTTATGGAACCTGGCAGTGAATTTACCACCGGTATAATCCTGTACGGCCTGCTGTAGCAAGCTCTCAACTTCTTGTTTACCTTGTGTTCCATGTCCATTTTTGAACCAAAAGATAGGATCTTTGGTAATCCTGCTTGTTTTTAGAAAACGGCTACCATCAAAATCAGCATGAAGCATCATCGCGAGGAAATATTCCCCGGCCTTTTCATTAAAACCTGAGGGTATGGTAACTTGCTTACCATTTACCGTAACGACCTGTTGTGAACCGGATGACATCGGTACAGCTTCTACCCCTTCAGACTGTACTGGCGTTGTCGGTTCACTATGATTTGAGCTGCATGAAATTACAATTAGAATTATTAATGGAAATAAAAAAAGTAGTTTTCTCATAATTGATGCTTAGTTAAATTTAGATAGTAACCTGCGTAATCCATTACTAAAACAGGACAAATAAAAAACCCACTGCAGTACGAGAACCACAGTGGGTGAGAATAGTTGAATTATGAGCTTTCATTGCTGTTCACACTCTAGGGTCATACCGGTAATCCACATATCTTTGCCCCCCTTGGGATCAATATTGTCATCATCGCTGCGGCCCGGCCAACTTGAAGTTGTCACACCCAATGTAAACAGATGCACTTCGCCATTTGCATCACGATACGTTTCAACTGCCGAAGGAAAGCCTCGTCCTTTCTTATCATTCTCAAATTCAAAGAACGTAGACTTTTTACTACCATCTATAAAAAGTGGTCTCCCGCCATCTGCATAAATGCCAAGATATGGGAGTCCCCCGATCTCAGATGCATTTTGGCCTACAAGAACAACTCCTCCACCGGGTATTCGCACGCCACCGTTGTATTTGGTGGATCCGCTATCATCAAACTTTTGCTGGTGGACCCATTGCTCAGCCCCACCAGAGCCCAACCGCTGCACATAGGCATCCTTGATGTATACATTTTTATTTGCTTCAAGGGAGGTACCTGTATTTCCATATACAACCGCTCCGCCATCTGGCATAGGAATAGGCTGTTTGATTTGTCGCGTCACCTGTTCACTCGATGCTTCAATCTGTAAACTACTGCTAAGTCTGGCGAACACGGTATTGCCATCATCATTTCTTGCTCCCAGGAATACTTGGCTTTGGTCATCGGTAGCTATGCTATAAGGTGCCGTATAAGCCTCTATTTGTTGTACGCTCTGCAGGGTCCCATTTTTCTGGAATTTGGCAATAGCCACATCATGAGATCCCTTATCGGGCTCTTTATTAGTTGGTGTGAAAGGACCACTCATTCTGGCAGAGACCAATATTTCACCCGAAGGAAGTACTGCAACTGTTTCATGATTGAGCTCATCAAGATCAGGCGATCCAAATTGCTGGGCCCATCCAAGACTTCCGGAACCGGCATCCAGGCGGGCTAACACAATATCCCTGCCTCCTGTATTAGAATTCCCGTCTTTAAGCGTTGAAAAGTGATACTTCAGTTTTGCTTCTCCCAAGTCCTGATCAGAAACTCCCCGCTCTCCAACAATATACACGCTATTGGCATCCACTTCGATACCTCTCCATGTTGTGGATTTGAGCTTTGTATCAAAATTTGATTTCCAGACCTCATCCCCATTGGAATCATATTTTGCTGCAACTCCTCGATCACGCAGTACCACGTATAGATTTCCATTGGAATCTATTGCCATATCCTGTGATTTATCATCTTTATCTGAGGTCGTCAACCCTTGGCTAACCCACTGCAGATTAGCATCAAGCTGTATATCATTACCATAACAAGCCTGGAGGTTCGTAATAATATCCAAAGGCATACCTTCGGATATCTGTTCCCCGACAATAACCTTAACAGGACCGCCGGTTACCCCCTTGGGTATAACCGTATAAAGCGTATCACTCTTGGCACTGTCAGCATTGGTCATAGTACCGCCAATAGAGATCTTATTTTTTGAAAGTTCATCCGCAAAATACTTCCCCTTTATAGCCAAAGTAGCTCCCTGTACAACCGTATCGGGCTTTATAGCCTTAATCTTTGGTGCCAACACATTGAAATCAGGTCCCATAGCAGATTTTTGATTTACGGTAACCTTCACCGAGCCATCACTGGCATTATCGGGCACCGTTGTCTTTAGCTGATCATCCGAAGCATCATTAACAGCGGCATCGGCTCCATTGAACGATATAGAAATGTCTGCAGGGTTTGAACTAAAGTTCATCCCTTTGATAGTTACGTCAGTCCCAATCATACCACTGTCCGGCTCTACCGAACTGATGCCCGGCGCTTTGGCTTCAACGGTAAACTGTGGGCCTGATACCGTCTCCTGACCAACGGTAACCTTTACCGGTCCGCTGGATGCCCCTTCCGGTACTTTCGTTTTTAACTCAGATTCACTGGCACTTTCGACAGGAGCACTCGTGCCCCCAATAGAAATAGTATTATCAGTATTCTGTGGACTAAACCCTTTCCCCTCTATTGTCAGCAACGTACCAGGCGGCCCACTGTCTGGCTGAATACCCGTTATTTCAGGATTGGGCGTACCGTTGCCCCCTCCCCCGCACGAGGCGACAAACAGCATCACAATAAAAAAAGCAACTGGTCTCAATGAATGTTTGATATCGTATAGTCTTTTCATAAGAAAAAAATTTAATTAGCCGTTTAGCAATTGAATGTAATAACTAATAAATGCCACATTGTCCCTGTATTCAACCACTAAATGCGTTTTTAATTATCACCTTACATACAACATACGTGCTGATTTATAAAGAGGGGACAAATAAAAATAATCTCTTATAATCTCTTGTTTTGGAAGAAATTTGACCTCTGTTCGTTCAAGTTCCCGCATGTAATAGTAAAGAGGACAAACTATTTGTACTTATGGAAAAACAACGTTGGCAACGGATAGAAAGAATTATTGAAGAAAGTTGGACATTTGAGACTTTACAAGAGAAGAAAGCACATGCTAAAAAAGCATGTAATAACAATACGCAGCTTTACAAAGAGGTGATAGCACTATTAAAAGGAATACGACATGCAGAAAGAGATGGGTTCATGGAGTAGGGTCGTATTCACATTAGAATAGCATTTCTTTCAATTGTCTTAATTACGTCCTTACCCCTTTACCAACTTTTGGATAGTCCAAAACTCATGTAATTGGCATCCCTTCTATTTAAAATAGAGATAGACTTTCTTTACAGTAAATATTCTACTTTCTTACTACAGAATTACAACTCAAAAACAGATTTAACATATGCTAGTAGGTAAAAAGATGACAAACCGTTTTCTAACTTCCTTCTTTGTAGTATGCCTTTTCCTTTTTTTGCCCCTGCAAAGTAATGGGCAGGTTGGCTCAGCCAAATCATATAAAAATGGGGTTATTGTCTCAGCAGAACAACGAGCCTCTGCCATAGGAAAAGAGATTTTGCAACAGGGTGGAAATGCTGTTGATGCAGCAGTGAGCATACAGTTTGCCCTGGCTGTAACACTACCGCGAGCCGGCAATATTGGCGGTGGTGGCTTTATGGTATTACACACTGCTGATGGTAATACACGTGCCCTTGACTTCCGTGAAGAAGCTCCCCGAAAAGCCTCCAGCGATATGTATCTTCGAAATGGGGAATATATCCCTGAATTAAGTCGACGTGGAGCATTGGCTGTAGGCGTTCCCGGCGTTGTTGACGGGATGATTAAAGGCCTGGAATACTATGGACGTCTTCCCCTGGAAACTGTTATGCAACCGGCAATTGAACTTGCTCAAAAAGGATATGCTCTGTCATGGGCACAAGCTCAAAGTCTGAACAGTAAGGGCGAAGCTTTTAAACAGTTCAAAAGCTCATCTGATTATTTCTTAAAAGAAAACAATGCACCTTGGCAAGAAGGTGATCTATTTGTGCAAAAAGATCTTGCTAAAACTCTGGAACGGATTGCTAATCGCGGGCGTGATGGTTTTTATTCCGGTAAAACAGCCGACCTTATCGTCGAAGAGATGCAAAACCAAGGCGGCCTTATCACTTATGACGATCTGGATAACTATGAAAGTGTCTGGCGAACTCCTGTGAAAGCCTCTTTCCGAGGGTATGACCTCCATATTATGCCTCCTCCCAGCAGTGGTAGCATAGCGGTACATCAAATTTTAGAAATGCTCAAACCTTTTGAGCTTAAAAAAATGGAATTTAATTCTACAAACTACGTGCACTTGGTTACTGAAACCATGCGACGCGCTTTTGCCGACCGGGCATACTTTCTGGGAGATCCCGACTTTGTAGATATCCCGCAAGAACGATTACTGAGTGATAGCTATAACAAAAAACGAATGCAAAGCTTTAACAATGATAAAGCAAACTCCAGTGATGAGATAGGCCACGGGGACATTCCTTTTTTGAAAGAGTCAAGTCAAACTACTCACTACTCAATAGTAGATAAAGATGGAAATGCGGTATCAGTGACTACTACCCTTAACGGAAGCTTCGGCAGTAAACTAGCCGTAGGCGGTGCCGGTTTTGTCCTCAACAATGAGATGGATGATTTTACTGCAGAACCAAGTGAGCCCAACATGTATGGACTCATCCAGGGCAAAGCCAATGCAGTGCAGCCCCAAAAACGAATGATTAGTAGTATGACGCCCACCATTGTAACCAAAAATGGGAGTATTTGCATGGTACTAGGAGCGGCCGGCGGCCCACGGATTATTACTGCCACTCTGCAAAACTTTCTGAATTTAGCAGTCTTTGGGATGGCACCCCAGCAAGCCATCTCTGCCCCACGCTTCCACCACCAGTGGATGCCTGACAAACTCTATTACGAAGAATTTGGATTAAGTCCCGATACGCGCAATAAACTTTCCAATATGGGGCATAATCTCCAACCACGCGGCCACATAGGCCGTGCCCACTCCATCTTTATAGACGAAGATGGACTAAAATATGGCAGTGCCGATCCCCGGGCCCATGGCTCTGCCGAAGGCTACTAATTAAAAAATACAAATCCCCTTTCTTTCTGCGCGTTAATTTGGTTCCTTAACTAAGTAAAGGAAATTGAAAAATATTGATTTATGAGTAATACAGATACCATAGTAGAATCCATAGAATGGCGCGACGATCATGTCCGCATTCTTGACCAGACCTACCTGCCCAACCGCGAAGTCTACAGCGACATCCGGGATGTTGGCCGCATGTGGGAAGCGATAAAGAAATTGCGCGTTCGCGGGGCCCCTGCCATCGGCATAGCCGCAGCCTACGGTTTTTACCTGGGGATTAAAGAGCTGCCCGAAAATGCCTTTGAAAGCTTTTGGGTAGAAGTCGAGCGCGTCGCCGATTACCTGGAAACCGCACGACCTACCGCAGTAAACCTGCACTGGGCCCTGGAACGACTTAAAACCACCATCCAAGCTCATAAAGACAAAGATATTTCCGAAATCAAGGATATCGTGCTGGAGACCGCTAAAACCATCCATGCCGAAGATAAACGCACCTGTAAAAAAATTGGAGAAAACGGCGTTGAGTTGGTCCCAAAAGAGGCCCGGATATTAACGCACTGTAACACCGGCAGCCTTGCGACCGGTCAATACGGTACCGCCCTTTCTGTGATCTTCCATGCTCACGAAGAAGGGAATAAACTACAAGTATGGGTAGACGAAACCCGTCCACTGTTGCAAGGTTCTCGACTCACCTCTTGGGAGCTGATGAATGCTGAGATCCCCATGAAACTTATTACTGACTCTACAGCCGGTTCTCTAATACGACGGGGAGAAGTTGATATGGTCATTGTCGGCGCCGATCGCGTAGCTTCGAATGGAGATACAGCCAATAAAATCGGCACCTATCCACTGGCAGTATTGGCAAACGAAAATGATGTCCCCTTTTACGTAGCCGTTCCTCTTTCTACCATTGATATAGAACTGGAGAACGGTGAAGATATCCCCATCGAAGAACGAGACGGAGATGAAATTGCTAGCTTTAACGATTCAAAGGTGGCCCCCAAAAAAGTAGAGACCTATAATCCGGCTTTTGATGTAACACCACACCGATATGTTACAGCATTTATCACCGAAGAAGGGATTATCAAGCCAGACTTTGATGAAAATTTCAAAGCATTATTTGAAGACTAATTTTTAACTTAATGTGTCGGGCACCACGGTCAGGTGCCTGATTTCAAAAACCGCTTTAAATTAGATCATCTCTTGCCTAGGCAATGCCCTCCAACTCCTCTAAGATAACATCAGTTTCAATACTGCCGTGTGAGGCGTGCCAAGCCACCTGCTTATTATCAATAATAATAACTTGCGGCGACTCGTGACGCACTTCCAGTTCTTTTTCTATATGATCAGAAGCAGGACGATTACGCACAACATTCAAAAAATGCATATCGGCGACATTCAGAATATCTTCCGCCGCTTTTTCTAAGTTGCCCCTACTCATAAAGCAGACACTACACAGGTGACTGTGCTTGTAAATAAGCTGCGGTCTACCTACAGACTCTTCCAATATCATTGTCAGATGATCCGGCTCAGAAATATTATTCCAAATATCATCGGGGGTAACGCCCGACAACTTTTTCTCTAATGCGTCAAATAACCCCATACTGTTATTCCTTTTTAAATAATCTTAACAAAAAAAGACTTAATCGCCAAGACAGATACCAATATCTCTGGCTGTTTGCACCGTATCACTATCCAGAGGTACCGATTTCATCTTTCCTTCAATACTTGTTATTGGGATCCGCGTCAGTTCATTATCCTGCAACACCACCAGCTTGTTATAATCACGCTGTTGTACACACCTGATCGCTGCAGCACCATACCGCAGTGAAATCAGCCGGTCATAGGTAGAGGGCGATCCTCCACGCTGAAGATGACCAAGAACCACCGAACGCGACTCTTTACCGGTCCGTTCAGAAAGTTCATCCGCTACCTGTTTTGCAATACCGCCAAGCTGTACTTGCTGCCCCACGGTTTTGCCTTTGGTAACAAGTTCACCATCTTTCTTTTTAGCCCCCTCTGCCACTACGATCATCGTATACTGCTGGCCACTTTCTTCGCGCTCCTCAATTTTTTCTACAATAGTATCGTATGAAAATGGGATTTCCGGGATTAATACTACATCAGCGGATGATGCTATACCGGCATACAAAGCGATCCATCCGGCATACCGTCCCATCACTTCTACCGCCATAATACGATGATGCGATGCTGCCGTAGTTGTAATACGATCTAACGCTCCGGTCGCAATATCAATGGCTGTATCAAAACCTAAAGAAACATCACAGTTAAAAATATCATTGTCGATCGTTTTAGGAACTCCAACAACGTTGAGCCCTTTCTTTATCAGGCGACTGGCAATACTCATAGAGCCATCCCCGCCTATGGCAACAAGAGCATCAATTTCATGCTCCCTGAAAGTCTCAATAAGCTGATCCGAAACATCACGGGTATCCCAGCTGCCGTCATCTTTCTGGTAAGGCATATCAAAGGGATTGCCCCGATTAGCGGTGCCCAGTATGGTACCGCCCTGCAAGGTAATACCGTGAACGGCTTCTGCATCAAGCTTTATAAAAGGCTCGTCGGTATAAATTGAACCATAGCCGTTCTTGATGCCAAATACTTCCCAGCCTCTTTTAAGAGCTGCCAGCGTGGCGGCCCGTATTGCTGCATTTAAACCGGGAGCATCACCGCCCCCGGTATTTATTGCTATGCGCATATATTATTCTTCCTCCAGTGGTTCACGTTCCATCCGAAATACCTCTTCGAGCTCTTTAGCTCCTAAATCCCGACGCAAAATTTTTGTGTTGTCATCGGTCATATCCAGAATTGATGTTTCATTTGAGGGTAACGGCTGCTGATTATCGATCGTGACATCCACCAGCTTTTCAAACTCACGTAAGAATGGCTCCCGTTCATATTCAGCAAGGGCATTACCATTCATGCTGGGCTTCTTTGCAGTGATTGCCAACATCGGATTTCCCAGTTCGCGCACCAAGCCTTCAGTTATAGGATAATCAGGCACACGAATACCCACGGTCTTTTTCTTGGGATGAACAAGCAGTTTAGGCACTTCTTTTGTAGCCGGCAATATAAATGTATATGGGCCGGGAATAAGGCGCTTAATCAGCTTAAAATTGTGATCAGAAATATGAGCAAATTTAGAAATACCGGAGAGCGAGTCGCATAATATCGTAAGGTGATCGTCTTTTCCTAATGCCCGTATTTTACGGATGCGTTCAATACCCTTTTTATTTTTGTAATCACAGCCGATTGCATACTGGCTGTCGGTAGGAAATAGCACAACGGCGCCATCTCGAATTTTATCAGTAATTTCAAAAAGTCGTTTAACATGTGGTGTTTCCGGATGCAGTTTAATTCGTTCTGCCATGTTTAAAACCTCAAAATATTTTGACTATTAAAACTGTTTCAGATAAGCAAAAAAATGTGTGGGAATGTTCTCCGTTTGGCTGTTGTGATTATGAATGAAATAACATATTACCTATTATCATCATGAAAACATGATGAATCGTTTCACAGTTATGAATTTCATTAATAACACATTGATTTCGGATAATCAATTCAATTTTCAATAATCATTAATTAAATCATTCGATCTATGGATACATCAGTAAAAGCACAGTGGTTAGGACACTCAGCTTTTAAACTTGTAAGTCCTAACGATAATACAATTTTGATCGATCCGTTTTTATCACAAAACCCGGCCACACCTGATGAATACAAACAACAGGATGATGTAGATTATATTTTACTTACTCACGGCCACGAAGACCATGTGGGTGATACTCTTGAAATTGCCCAAGAAACCGGCTGTACGGTTGCCACCATGGTTGAACTTTCGCGCCTGCTTGTTGGTAAACACGGGCTCAACGAAGACCAAGCCGTGGAGTTTAATAAAGGTGGAACAGTCGATTTTGATGATTTCTCGGTTACGATGGTTTCTGCCAATCACAGTTCTTCTTTTAAAGGCGACTATGCCGGTGATCCTGCGGGACTTGTTATCTCGTTCGATGATGATATCACTTTTTATCACTTCGGTGACACCAACATCTTTTATGACCTGGAACTTTACGGGGAGCTCTATGAACCAGAGGTCATAGCGGTTCCAATGGGCGATCATTATACTATGGGTCCCGAAGAAGCTGCAATGGCTTGCGAACTTATTGAATCTGATTATGCTGTACCTATCCATTATGGTACCTTCCCGGTCTTGACGGGTGACCCTGAGATCTTTAAAGAAGAGACCGAAGATCTTTGTGATACCAAAGTGTTGATTCCGGAAGCGGGCGAGCAGTTCCTGGATTAACGGAGGTCCAATAAAATCCCTTTTTATTAATAATAGATTATATTAAAGTGGCACGGCAGCCCGTGCCACTTTCTATTTTTCCTGCCCTGTTATATTAATTAACTGTTACCATCCCACTCCAAGGTCTCATCGGCGCAAAAAAAGTGCTATATTTTTACGTCAATAGTAACAAAATCGGCAATAGTGACCGAAAATATACCACAACAAATAGCAGTTTGGCTGATCAATCGGATTAAAAACAAAGGGGTTTTAAAGCAGGCTGCAGTGATACCACAAATTGAATCTACCTTTGGCGAAGAGTATTCCGAGCTGACGACCAAGGGAAATAAAACCCTGCATCCTGATATAAAACAGAGCTTTCGGAATCTTAAAGACGATTCAATTTCCTGGAATGTGGGCAAGCAAGCCTGGATATTAAATGAGAATGAAGATCAAGACCATTCTTCGGCCTATAAAAATAAAGAAGATCTACAGGCATTACCCTGTGCGGTTGAAGCGCAGGAGGTTCCAAACAAAGCTCCTCTAGACCATCCATCCCTATTCTTAAATCGAGAACTGGGATGGCTCGATTTTAATTGGCGGGTATTACACCAGGCAATGGATCGCAGAATGCCACTGCTCGAACGCCTCCGGTTTATTGCTATTACAACCAGTAACCTTGATGAGTTTGTGCAAAAACGTGTGGGCGGGCTGAAAAGGCAACAGGCGGCAGGTGTTTTTGATCTGAGTCCCGACGGACGTACCCCGGATGTGCAGATCGAACTCGTACAAAAAGAAGCTTCTAAAATGCTTCAAAAGATCTCCAAGGTCTGGAACCTGCTACTGAAGCAGGAGCTGGAAAATGAAGCTTCTATTGCTATTTCCAGCTACGACGATCTAACTTCTGACCAACGAGAAACCCTTAACGAATATTTTGACGACCACATCTACCCAACACTCACCCCTTTAGCGGTAGACCCGGGACATCCCTTCCCTTTTATTTCAAACCTGAGCCTCTCGCTTGCCGTTAAGCTTAAACGACCTGATCGCGACGGTTTTAATTTTGCACGGGTTAAAATACCTACGAATCAACCCCGTTGGCTCCCCATTGAAAGTGATACTCATGCATTCCACTACGTACCTACCGAAGAGATAATACGACAAAACATCCACAAGCTTTTCCCAGGCATGACGGTTAAAAGCTCTTGTGTTTTTCGCATCACAAGAAATGCTGATTTGCGACGCAATGAAGAAGAAGCAGAAGATCTGCTCGCGATGATCTCTGAAGAGCTCCGGGAACGTCGTTTTGCCGAAGTTGTACGACTGGAGATCGAAAAGAATGTAGATCCGAAAGTACTTAAGCTCCTTAAAACCGAGCTTAATCTCACCGACAAAGATATCGTTTATATAGACGGTCTCCTGGAGCTTTCTGATTTTTTCGATATATCCGACAAAAACCTGCCCAACCTGCGATTCAAAAAATGGAATCCTGTTGTTCCCAAGGCCCTCTACCATGAAGGGGAAGCCGAGGATCGTAAGAACATCTTTGATATTATAAAGAGCGAAGATTTGTTGGTACATCATCCTTACGAATCCTTTTCCGGCAGCGTACGTCGCCTTATCGAAGAAGCCGCTGATGACCCAGATGTGTTGGCCATCAAACAAACCCTGTACCGTACCTCCGATGACTCGCCTATCGTAAAAGCGTTAATACGAGCCGCTGAAAAAGGCAAACAGGTGGCTGTTCTTGTTGAAGTGAAAGCCCGCTTCGATGAAGCCAGTAATATCGAATGGGGTAAAAAACTGGAGAATGCCGGGGTACATGTTGCCTATGGATTGGTCGGATTAAAAACACACGCTAAGGTTGCACTAATTGTCCGGCGTGAAGGCGACGAGCACGTTACCTATTGCCATATTGGTACCGGCAACTACCATATACATACTGCCGAAATATATACTGACCTCGGGCTGCTCACCAACGATCCCGACCTTGGCTACGATGTTACTAACCTGTTCCATTTTCTTACAGGCTATGCCCCCGATCAACAGTACCGAAAGTTATTGGTTGCCCCCAACAAATTGCGGGAATCTTTTTATGAGCTGATTGAAAATGAAATGAAGATTGCTAAAAATGGCGGTAATGGAAGAATTATTGCCAAAATGAACGCCCTTGACGATGTGGACCTTATCCAAAAGCTCTACGCTGCATCGCGTAAAGGAGTAAAAATAGATCTCATTGTTCGGGGACATTCACGTTTGCGTCCACAATTAGAAGGATACAGTGAAAATATCCGCATCATAAGTATTATTGGCCGCTTCCTGGAACACGATCGTATTTATTACTTCGGAAATGCCAGTAATGCCAACATCTTTATTGGCAGTGGTGATTGGCGATCCCGAAATCTCAATAAGAGAGTAGAAGCACTAGTTCCCATCATGCAAGAGACGCTCAAAAAACGGATTAGTCGTATCTTGAACGAGGCATTATCGGATAACCGTCTGGCTTGGGATATGCATGCTGATGGAACCTACACGCTTCGGTATCCTGATAAAGAAGAAACGACCAACAACTTTCAACAAGAGATGATGGCAGATTCACGCAACCGTGCCTTTAGTTAGTACCGATGTTTATTGTTTTCGCTTTCCGAAAAAAGTTATGACTTGTGCTCCGGATAGGGAGTTGGCTGTTCAACTGCAATAACCTTTCCATCTTCTTTTGGAAAAATCTGCAGCTCTTTATCCGTTACTTTCTCAAAAAGGTGAGACTTTCGCATGGCTCCCCAAATTTCCAATTGCGGATCTGATTCTGTGGTGATAATTAATTGAATCTTATTGTTTCCTTTTTTAATCTCGAGTTCTTGCACATTTTGATAGTGACTGCGATCCAGACCATCCGCGACACGTAACAAGGCAGACAACTTTTTAACCCGCTTTCGCAATGGCTTATCTAACTTTCGATATCGCTTATGTCGCTTTTTGGGAGTTGATCGCCTGTGGTAACGAGCAACGTTTGCAATAATATTTATTTCATTTTCTGTAAAGCCCTTTAGATCGGCATGGCGAATAATATATAAGGCGTGCTTGTGGTGTTTACGGTGAGAGATGTAATAGCCGATATCATGCAGATATCCGGCGTATTCCAGTAACTCCCGATCCTCATCCGGCAGATTTAGCTCTTCCCGGAATTCATCAAAAAGCTGCAGCGCCATTTCAGTCACATGTCGGGAATGGGCCTCATGCCAATTGCACTTACGAAGCAGCTCGAAAACACTGCGGCGTCTCGGGTTAGGGTATTGCTCAAGCAGGTCCAGCTCCAGTTCATCCTGTTTATCATTTATATAATCCAAAACCATACCCTCTCGCAGTGCCGATTCCGAAATACGAACCTGTCTAATTCCGCATTGCTCGATTAATAATTTGAGCAGCACCAGGCCCGGGGTTATAATATCAACTCTTTTTTCATCCAAGCCCTTCTGATCTAATCGGGAATCCCGATCCAGCTTAATAAAATAATCATAAAACTCCTGGAAACAGCTCGTTGGGTATTCCAGACCATTTAAGGTAACCGAAGCCGTGATAGATTCCTCATTGGCAATCATATCTGCAATATTTTCCATAGTCCCAGACGAACCGATAATAGTCTTTATATCGTAGGCATCTACAGCTTCAAATACATCTGAAAGCTCTTTCTTAAAATGATCGCAAAGCTGGTCAATTTCGGTCTCAGTAATCGGATCATTGTCAACAAAAAGGCCGGCCATTCGGGCCACCCCCAACTTTTTACTGGTGCTAAAAGTAATGGTCTCGTTATCACCTATGATTAGCTCTACGCTTCCGCCCCCGATATCAACCATTAAAACCGTTTCATCTTCAAAAGAAACCGCATGCTGAATAGCACGTCCAATTAACTCTGCTTCTTTACCACCGGATATTGCCAGTGCTTTAATACCCACCTCGTCAATCATACGCTGGATAAACACGCCCCCATTTTCAGCCTCCCGTATTGCACTGGTAGCACAAGACAACATTTTTTCGACACCTTTACTATCACAGAGTATCTTAATTTTATGCAACGAAGATATTGCCCGGTCCATCACATCATCAGTAAGCCGGTTATCTACCACTCCTTCTCCAAGCCGAACCATCTCTTTTAATTTATCGACTGTCCGGAAACGACCATCACTATAAACATCCACAATTACAGCATGAAAGGAGTTCGTTCCCAGGTCTAAGGCAGCAATACGTTTTTTTGCAATATTATTTTGAGAGGCCATACCCATCGGATCTACTAATTTATATAGCTAAAGTTCGCTTTTCCGTTTCTTGAAAGCTCTAATAAGAAGGGTACTAAAAATATGAGAGTATTAGAACCACAGGGCAAAACCAGCATCATCTGGCAAATGCTCACACGACTTTCGCGAATCCCCACTTAGGATGGCATCTCCCCTGTTCTTTACCAGCTATATAAAAAGAGGTTTGGCAGTTAACAATATCTTAAAATAGAATTGCTCCAAAAATGAGCGTCTAAAATAATCAAGCCCCCTCTCTCTACCCTTTATGCTGTTACTATAACCAGTTAGGAATATGCTCTCAGTAAAAAGAACACCGCCACGCCCGTTACCGAAACATATAGCCACACCGGCAAGGTTACTTTAGACACTTTCCGATGTAATTTCAGTTTTCCTGAAAAAGCCAGATAAAAGCTGGTCAATATTAAGGGCATCACTAACGCTGACAGTATAATATGGGTAATGAGGATAAAGAAATAGAGCGGCCGAATAAGTCCCTCTCCTGTAAAAGGCGTACTACCATGAAAGTTATGGTAGATAACATAACTGATAAGAAAGAAAGCTGAAGTTACAAAGGCAGTAAGATTAAATTTCATATGCCGTTGGAAATCGCGCTTGCGAATCGCTTGGTATCCAAACAGTAACAAAACGGCACTGGTACTATTTAATAAGGCATTCAAAGCAGGCAGGCTATCGATCAAGGTAGAACCATACTCACTTCCCCCTTTAAAATAGATGAGCCAAAACAAGAATCCCAGGGCTCCTGCACTTATTAATAGGATAACCCCAATAGCTTTTGCCAAACTTATATCTTTAAGCAGATCAATAGTGAACGGTTCACCAGAATTCATCACATCGTATTATTAATCGTTAAATATTGCAGATGCTAAAGGTACTAATTTTACTATAGATATAGCAGTCGTATATGAAGACTATAAATCGATGGTAATATTGCTTGCCGTCAAGAGAACCTGTCAAGATTTCATAATGATTTGCCAACTATTTTGGATTCTTATTAAGCATTTGTGAAAAATAGATTTTATCTTAGCCCACTTACTTTTGGGCTGAGAAATGGAGCGATTGGTGCTATTTAGAATCGGTATAAATATATGCCTTGTCTTTTTTTAGGGTTCTAAAATCGCCGGAATTTCCATACATTCAGGCCGAAACTTTTTATGAGAATATCTGGAATACAAGCAACGATAAATTCTACATAACCTATGGCTCAGATCTTTCCCAAATGGGCAAATGAAGTCCCGCACCAGATTTTGCTCGGGCTAACCATTTTAGCAACAGTAACAGTAGCAGGAGTTTGGTACTACTTTTCCCCTGAATACACCGATGTCGGCTATGCCCCCGAGCAGCCCATTGCGTATAGCCATAAACTGCATGCCGGTAAGCTCGACATTGACTGCCAATACTGTCACACAAATGTTGAAAAATCGAAGCACGCAAATGTGCCGGCTACGCAAACATGCATGAATTGCCACAGCCAAATTGATTCCAACAACCCTGAAGAGGTTGAGAAAATTCGCGAAAGCTGGAAATCTGATGAGTCTATTGAATGGGTTCGTGTGCACAACCTCCCCGACTACGCTTACTTTAATCACGCAGCACACGTTAATGTGGGCGTTGGGTGCGAAACCTGCCATGGTCGTGTAGACCGAATGGAGGTTGTTTCACAAAAAGAACCTTTAAGCATGAGCTGGTGTCTCGATTGCCATCGCAATCCTGAACAGTACGTTCGCCCGGTGGAAGAAGTCACCACAATGGGCTATGAGCCTAAAAAAGAGCAGCTGGAACTTGGGCGCGAACTTGTTGCAAAACATAATATTGCACCGCCAACATATTGCCAAGGCTGCCACTACTAATTTT
This sequence comes from Fodinibius halophilus, assembly GCF_011059105.1. Classification (GTDB taxonomy): domain Bacteria; phylum Bacteroidota; class Rhodothermia; order Balneolales; family Balneolaceae; genus Fodinibius; species Fodinibius halophilus. Next base: position 93,257 of record NZ_JAALLS010000008.1, read on the forward strand.
TATTAAACGAATCTGAACTAACTCAATCGTAACCGAATGAGCGAAGACGTAAAAAATCCCAACTACTGGAAAAGTCTGGGCGAACTTGCCAGAAATGATGAGTATGAGAAGTTCGTCGAGCGCGAGTTCCCGGAAAATGCTACAGAACTTAATGATGAGGTATCCCGACGCAGCTTTCTGCGTGTAATGGGTGCTTCCATTGCCCTGGCAGGTTTTGCTGCCTGTCGGCGTCCCGTTCAAAAAATAATGCCATATAGTAAGATGCCGGAAGATGTTGTTCCCGGCAAACCACTATACTATGCATCAGCAATGCCTTTTCAAGGTGCATTAGATGGTATTGTTGTAGAAAACAATGAAGGACGCCCAAGTAAAATTGAAGGAAATGAACTACATCCTTCAAGTAACGGGAATACCAGTATTTTTGGGCAAGCTGCGATCCTTAACATGTTTGACCCGGATCGTTCACGCAAAGTCCGAAAAGACGGAGAACAATCTTCGGTTAGCGCTTTTGCAAAGTTTTGCAGCGAACATTTCGCCGATACATCGCAAAATATCGCCTTTATCTCAGAAGCCAACTCTTCTCCTACTTATAATAGGCTGAAAGAGCAGGCTCTCGACAAGTTTTCAAATGCCCAGTGGGTAACATACGAAGCTTTTGGCGAAGACAATGCCCTGGAAGGAACAAATATTGCATTTGGTCAGCGCCTGCGTACGGTTAACCACTATGATAAGGCTGAAACAATTGTCAGCTTTGATCATGATTTTCTAAATCCGGCCGGAGATAATAATAGTGTCCAGAACACGAAGCAATTTACTGATGGACGCGATGTAACTTCTCCCGAGGATGAGATGTCTCGCTTTTATGCTATTGAAAGCACATTCTCCCTTACCGGATCCAATGCTGACAACCGCCTGCGTGTTAAGTCGGGCGAAATAGACCTCTTTATATATGCACTTGCTGCTGAATTGGCCAAGTCCGTTAACGGATTGTCGGCATTTAGCGGTTACACAAACAAATTTTCTGATCATGAGTGGATTCCTGTTCTCGCTGAAGAACTATTGGAGAATCAGGGTGAATCCATTCTTACGGTCGGACGAGATCACAAGCCGGCTCTTCATGCAGCGGTAGCAGCAATGAATGTTGCACTGAATAACGCTGAAGAAACCGTTACCTACCACGATGTACCACATATTGATAACCACAATAACAATGAAGCATTTGCTGAAGTTGTTGAAAGTCTTGAAAACGGTAACATTGATACGGTAGTACTTGTGGGAACCAATCCTGCATTTACGGCCCCGGCTGATCTTAACTTCTCTGATGCCCTATCCAATGCCGGTCAGGTTATACATCTCTCTGAATATTATAATGAGACGTCTAAACTGGCCAATTGGCACATCAACCGTGCCCACTTTCTTGAAGCATGGGGCGATGGATACTCTTACAGTGGCACACGATCTATTATACAGCCACAAATTGAACCGCTTTATTCCGGCGTCAGTGAAATCGAATTTTTAAGTACAGTCCTTAATGGCGAAAAGCCAAAGGGATATGATCTCGTTCAGCACACCTGGAAAGATTTTTACTCTTCTGATTTCAAAGCCCAATGGAGAAAAGCGCTGCACGATGGTATTGCAGATGATACGGGCTTCCCTACTAAATCAGTAGATATTTCACGAACATTTAACAACCGTGTAAGCGACTTTTTAGGTAATGCCAGTACCGCAGAAGGTATGGAACTGGTTATTCGCACGGATTCTACCGTTTTTGACGGACGTTTTGCCAATAACGGCTGGCTGCAAGAGCTTCCTAAGCCAATGACCAAGATTACTTGGGACAACGTTGCCCTTATGAGCAAGAAGACTGCTGATGAGCTGGGCGTTGAAGAAGCCGGTTTGGGCAAAGCGGAAGTAGAAATGATTGCTATCACTGTTGACGGCACTACCGTTGAGATGCCCGCTTGGGTCCAGCCGGGACATGCCGATGACAGTATTACAATTACAGTGGGTTACGGACGCGAAGGGGTCGGACGTGTTGCGAACAAGTCCGGTTTTGACACCTATCCGCTCCGTACCACCGACAACATGCACTTTGCGAGCGATGTCTCTGTGGAAAAAACAGGCCAGATGTATGAAGTTGCCTGTACGCAAGACCATAATACCATGGAAGGGCGTTCTTTGTTAAGACACGCAACCCTTCAAGAGTATCGCGAAGATCCCCATTTCTCTTCTTATGAATCATCTTATGATGCAGAGATGCCGGGAGTGGCATTTGCCGAAGAGCATGGCGAAGACGATCCACTGTCGATCTTTAACCCAATTGATGAACAAGAGTACCCGGATGACCAACCGCAATGGGGCATGTCTATTGACCTGAATGCCTGCACCGGTTGTGGAGTCTGTACTATTGCCTGTACGGCAGAAAACAACATTCCGGTTGTTGGTAAGCGTGAAGTAAACCGCGGCCGTGAAATGCACTGGATTCGAAATGATCGTTATTTCGACGGTGATGTTAATAATCCAAAGGCGTTGCACCAGCCTGTACCCTGTATGCATTGCGAAATGGCGCCTTGCGAGCAGGTATGCCCTGTTGCAGCGACTACCCACAGTGAAGACGGCATGAACCAAATGGCCTACAACCGCTGTATTGGTACGCGTTACTGCGCTAACAACTGTCCGTACAAAGTTCGTCGTTTCAACTTCTTCAATTATACGAAGGAGTTCTTGACGGGCGGTGATGATCCTGAAATCATCCAGATGGCAATGAATCCGGAGGTTACCATTCGTTTCCGCGGTGTGATGGAGAAATGTACATACTGCGTACAGCGTGTTAACCGAGCAAAAATTAATCGCGATATCGAAACGGACGGTGCTACCCAGAAACCGGAAGACGGAGCAGTAGAAACAGCTTGTCAGCAAGCTTGCCCTGCTGATGCGATCTATTTCGGTGATCTTACCGATCCGGAAAGTGAAGTAGTGAAAACGAAGAAGAATAATCGTAACTACTTGCTACTCGAAGAACTTAATACACGTCCTAGAACGTCGTATCTCTCAGAACTTAGTAACCCCAATCCGAAATTGGCTTAATTTCCAACAATTTTACGATGAGCACAGATTACCAATACGTACCAGAGCCAAAACTCGTAAAAGGTGACCATACCTTTGGGAGTATTACTGATATTATTGCTAAGACTCCCTTATCCCCCACACCTAAATTGTGGTACCTGGCATTTGGTGTTGCCAACGTCTTACTGATCACCCTTTTAGGAGCAATAGGCTATCTTGTTTGGGATGGAACCGGAATTTGGGGCCTTAACAACCCGGCAGGTTGGGGTTGGGCTATTATCAACTTCGTTTGGTGGGTTGGTATCGGCCACGCCGGAACACTTATTTCTGCTATTTTATTCCTCTTTAGACAGGGCTGGCGTACAGCCATTAACCGCTTTGCGGAGGCTATGACCATCTTCGCCGTAATGTGTGCAGGTATTTTCCCTGCTATCCACGTTGGTCGTATCTGGGTTATCTACTGGGTTTTCCCTATTCCGAACCAAATGGCAGCTTGGCCGAACTTCTCCAGTCCCCTGTTGTGGGATGTTTTTGCAGTAAGTACCTACTTTACTGTTTCTCTGCTCTTCTGGTATGTTGGTTTAATCCCCGATCTTGCTACCCTGCGCGATAAAGCAAAAAGCAAAGTGGCGAAAATTGCATATGGAATTGGCGCTCTGGGCTGGACAGGCAGCTTTAAGAACTGGTGGCACTACGAAAAGGCCTATATGATTCTGGCCGGTCTTGCCACTCCCTTGGTACTTTCTGTACACACTATTGTATCTTTTGACTTCGCCGTTTCGGTTATTCCGGGCTGGCACAGTACCATTTTCCCACCTTACTTTGTTGCCGGTGCTATTTATTCCGGTTTTGCCATGGTATTAACCCTGATGTTGATCGCTCGCAAGATATACGGTCTTGAAGACATCATGAACATCGATATCATGGAAAAAATGAACCTCGTGATGATGGTAACAGGTAACTTAGTTGCCTTTGCATACCTGATGGAAGGGTTTGTTGCCTGGTACAGTGGATATATCTATGAACAAGGAATTTTCTGGCTATACGTCGTTGGTCCCTACGCATGGGGCTTCTGGATACTGATGTTCTGTAACGTTGTAACCCCTCAGTTCCTCTGGTTTAAGAAAATTCGACGTAATGTAGCCCTTACTTTTGTGATTTCAATTATTGTAAATATCGGTATGTGGTTTGAGCGATTCATGATTTCTGTAGCATCGCTCGCTACCGACTTTATGCCCGCAAACTGGGATTATTATTCCCCAACACTGTGGGATATCCTCACCTACGTGGGCACTTTCGGGCTTTTCTTCACCTTCTTCCTCCTCTTCCTGCGGTTCTTACCAATGGTTGCGATTGCTGAGGTTAAAGGTGTTATGCCCCAAGCCGATCCACACAACTATGACGAGGAAACAAAAGAATTCGACGTATCAAAAACTGAACCTGTTGTGGTTCAACAAGAGCAAACTGTTTAGTAACTGATATCTATGGAAGCAGAAAATAAAGACGTTTACGGCGTATTAGCCGAGTTCCGCAATCCAAAGGAACTTGTTGATGCGGCAGAATCTGTAAAAAAGTCCGGCTACCAGGATTTTGACACCTATGCCCCTTTCCCGATCCACGGAATGGAAAAAGCTATGGGGATCAAAGAATCTCCCCTTGGCTGGATTGTCCTTGGTGGTGCCCTAATCGGTATGGTTGGTGCACTTACCCTCATGGTTTGGGTTATGGGCTACGAATACCCGATGAATATAAGCGGTAAACCATTTATCAATATACCGATCTATATCCCCATTACTTTTGAGTTGACCGTCTTATTATCTGCTTTTGCAGCGGTATTTGGAATGATAGGCCTTAATAAACTGCCTCGTTTCCACAATCCACTGTTTAACGTAGATCGCTTTGATAAGGCATCGGATGATGGCTTCTTTGTTTGCATTGAAGCAACCGACAGCCTTTTTGCCGAGGAAAAAGTTACCAAGCTGTTCCAAGACAACGGGGCAACACATATTGAAACTGTTTACGATTCGGAATAATCACCATAAAAATCTTTAGTTTGCACAACGATCCGATGAAAGCTTCTAAGTACTTATTTTTTGCAGCTATTGCTCTACCACTGGTACTATCTTCTTGCCGTGGTGAACGGTTTAAGCATCAGCCTGTCCACCCTAATATGAATATGGACCAGCAAGAACGATTTGAACCACAGGAGAAGAACGAATTCTTCGATGACAATCGCGCTATGCGTAAGCCCGTGGACGGAACAGTGGCTCGCGGAAAACTGAAAGCCGATAAGGCCTTTTATAAAGGTGTCAACAAAGATGGAGACTACATTGATAATATTCCCGTAGACCTAACAAAGTCTTTTTTATACCGGGGTAAAAAGCAGTATGAGGTCTTCTGTACTCCATGTCACGGCATCAAAGGCGATGGCAATGGTATTATCATGGCTAATAACTATGGTTATGTTCCGGCTCCGGATTTTCATTCAGACTTTGTTCGTGACCGCAATGATGGCTACTACTACGCTGCCATTGCTAACGGCGTTCGAACTATGCCTTCTTATGCTACCCAAATTGATGTAAAAGACCGATGGGCTATAGTGGCTTATATTCGCGCGCTTCAAAAGAGTCAAAACGTTTCTGAAGAGGAGATTCAACAGTACGATGTTAACGTAGACTCCTTAAATCAAGATTTTGCTGAAGCTCAAAAGGCTGAGGAAGCCAAAAAAGCAAAGCAGAAGCAAAAAGGCGGCGGTGAGGTATCTGTTGAACGTGGTAAAACGATAGCTACAAATAATGCATGCAATACTTGCCACTCTACCGATGGTTCCCGTTTAGTAGGACCAACCTGGAAAAATCTCTACGGCAGTGAACGTACACTTACCGACGGAGAAACCGTAGTGGCAGACGAAGAATATTTACGCACAGCTATTGTGGAACCATCGGCTCAAGTTGCTGAAGGGTTTGCCCCTTCTATGGTACCTTATGACCACCTAAGTGATAGCAAAATCAATTCCTTGATTGCTTATATCAAGTCACTAAGCGAGAACGCAGAATAATTACAGAATTTCTTTTAAAACGTATTTTACGAATACAAATAATTTGGTTTAATCTATGAGCAAGCCCAAAATAACCGATACACTGGAGTTCCCCTCTGACTTAAATATAACCAAATCGTTATTTGGTGTGGGTATCGTGGGACTCTTGGCTACGGGTGTAGGATATTTCTTACAACACGATCAGTTCTTCTTTTCTTACCTGGTAAGCTTCTCGTTCTTTTCCAGTATAGCTTTGGCCAGCTTGTTTTTTGTGATGTTACAGCATTTAACTCGCTCGCATTGGAGTACTGCTATACGTCGTATCCCCGAGGCGATCTCATCAAACTTGTGGATTTGGGCCATCTTTATTATTCCAGTACTTCTGGGTATGCACTCCCTTTATCACTGGACCCATGCTGATGCTGTTGCCCATGATCCGGTCATGAAAGGCAAAGTGCCCTATTTGAACACGAGTTTCTTTATTATTCGACAATTTATCTACTTTGCCCTTTGGAGCTTTTTGGGCTACCGCATGTACTCTAAGTCTGTAGAGATGGATGAAAGCGGCGATTGGGGCATCCAAACATTATTACGACGCACCAGTGGTCCCGGATTGTTCTTCTTTGGAATTACTCTTGCATTTGCTTCTTTCGACTGGTTAATGACTCTTGATCCGCACTGGTACTCCACCATTTTTGGAGTCTATTACTTTGCAATGAGCTTCCAGGGACTTTTTGCTACCCTCATTCTCATTGTGATGTATTTGTGGAAGCAGGGATTACTTACCAATACGATTAAGAAGGGGCATATTTATGATCTGGGCGTTCAGATGTTCGGATTTACCGTATTCTATGCTTATATCGCCTTCAGCCAGTTTTTATTGATTTATTATGCGAACATCCCGGAAGAGACCGTGTGGTTTTTAGAGCGTCTCAACGGTGGCTATGAGTACTTGGCCTATTTGTATATGTTCGGCCGCTTTGTAATTCCGTTTGTTGTTTTACTTTCAAAGCGCGCAAAATCGAATTACAAAATTGTAACCAGCATTTCTGTATTAATCCTGATATCTCACTTGGTTGAGCTCTACTGGATTGTAATGCCGGTATTGAATCACCATGGTTTCCACTTAAGTTGGATGACCATCACAAGTTTCATTGGACTCGGCGGAATCTTCTTTGGACTCTTCTTCCATCGCTTTAAGCAAAGCAAGATGGTTCCCATTAACGATCCTACGCTCGGTGATTCACTAAACAAACACTAAAAAACAATCAACAGCTAAAACGTTGAACGCAGTCAGGGTCTGCCCGCTGCGAACTAAGCTTTAAATTCTCATGGCAAGCGAAGACAAAAATTATACTTCGGAGTTTAAAAGAGAAGTTGCCCAAAAGGCACTCGATCAACAAAAGCAAGACTTAGACAAGCTCTCTGATAAATATGAGCTGCCGGTCTCTGTTATCTTAATGTGGGCTACCGAACTGGAAAACGCCATTGATAACAATGCAGATCTTGATGAAGTATTTGCTTCCGAAGAAGAAGCAGAAGAGGCTACAGAAGCTCCTCAAGAAGTTGACATAGAAGCAGATGACAGAGTAGCAGAATCTGTAGCGCATGGCGTTATGGATGACAAGCTTAACTATAAGCGCCTCGTTTTCTGGAGTGTTTTAGGAACTATTCTTGTTATCATCTTCGTGAAGGCGCTCCTTGAAATGTATCAACTTAATGAGCGGCAATTGAAAGATAGTGTATCTGCAGACAGTGAATACTATCAAGTAAATAAGATGAACCGTGAAGCTGAAGAAGAGCTGAATAGCTTTGGTGTTGTAGACGCCGAAAATGATGTTTATCGAATTCCTATCGACAGTGCAATTAATAAAGTAGCTGCCGATAAATAATGAGTATGTAGTATAATGAAATATGTTGGGCTAATAGCGGCAATATGCCTGTTACTACATCCGGTAACAACACGTGCTCAACTGAACAAACAAAAGCCGCGTAACTTAAAGGATGTTGGCGTAACAGAGCAATTAGGCGAAAAGATACCGCTGGATCTGCGCTTTGCAACAGCAGAAGGCGACTCAGTAAGATTAGGCGATTTATTTACTGATGGCAAACCGGTACTCTTGAACCCGGTTTACTATGAATGTCCGCAACTGTGCTCCATGGTAAAAGAAGCGATTTATAAAGGTGTTGAAGACCTAAAATGGAGTCCCGGATCAGAATATAATATTGTTACTTTTAGCTTCGATCCCGATGAAGGACCTAAACTTGCCGCCGATAACAAACAACGATTTTTAAAAAAACTGGATCGGGAAGGCGCTGCACATGGTTGGCACTTCCTCACCGGTAATAAGAAGAATATAAAAAAGCTTACTGATGCTATTGGGTTTGACGTCCGCAAATTAGAAGACGGACAGTATGCTCACGGCGCAGCAATCACTTTTTTGAGCCCCAACGGGGTAATAACACGTTACCTTTATGGTCTCAAATTTGAAGAATTTAATATGCGGAATGCCTTATATGAAGCAGCAGACGGTAATATCGGCAGCACCGCAGAACAAGTATTACTCTACTGCTACCAATACGATGCAGATGCCAATACCTATGTACCCGTTGCCTGGCGAATAATGAAAATTGGTGGCTTTGCTACCATGCTTATTCTGGGTATTTTTCTTAGTTTCATGTGGGTACGACATAGATATTCAAATAACGAACAGCAAATAACAGATACGAATGGACGCGCTTAACGATTTATTTCTTCCACCGGCAAAATCAACGCTGGCAAGCCAGACCGACACGCTCTTCTGGTTTGTTCATTTAAGCAGCCTTGCATTAACGATCGGCCTTATTGCCGTAATTGTATACTTTGTATATAAATATAGGCGTAAGTCTGAAGATGAAGTTACACCGCTTATCACCCACAATAATAAGTTGGAGGTAACCTGGTCGGTGATCCCCCTTATTTTAGTACTTATCGTATTTGGCTGGGGATACCAGGTATTCATGAACCAGCGAGTAGTGCCCGATGATGCTTATGAGGTCAATGTAACGGCTCAAAAATGGATCTGGCAGTTTCAATATGAAAATGGGGCTCGAACAACCGGTGAACTACACGTTCCGGCCGGGCGACCCATTAAACTTGTCATGAGCTCTAATGATGTTATTCACTCCTTTTTTGTACCGGATTATCGCCTGAAGCAAGATGTTGTTCCGGGCCGTTATACCGAGATGTGGTTTAACGCTCCCGACCCCGGTGAATCGATTGTGTACTGTACCGAATATTGTGGTACTGACCATTCTAATATGTTGGCCAATATCATTGTTCACGAACAAGACGATTTTGAAAACTGGCTAGCCGAAAATGCAGGCGGTGCTTCAAAACCCGACGATATGCCTCCCGCTGAATGGGGTAAGCAGATTGCTCAGGAATATGCATGTTCTACCTGCCACTCTGCCGACGGCAGCCAGATGGTTGGACCTACCTGGAAAGGAACGTTTGGCAGCGAAGAACCTCTTGCCGACGGTTCTACCGTTACTGTGGACGAAAACTATATTCGTGAATCTATTTTAGAACCGAATGCCAAAGTTGTTGAAGGCTATCCTGCCGTGATGAATACTTACCAGGGACAGCTCAATGATGAACAGATCAACGCGATTATTGAATACATCAAAACACTGAAGTAATATGGATACAGCAGAATCTAGCTCAACTCTTAACAAAATACAGGTACAGCGGTTTAAACCCGATGACAATCCTGATAAACACTACCTGAATGAGGAAACCGGGTTGTGGTCGTGGTTAACGACTGTCGATCATAAAAAGATCGGTATTATGTATCTGGCGTCCATCACCTTCTTCTTCTTTATTGGTGGATTGATGGCCCTACTGGTACGTACTGAACTTTGGACACCGGCCAAAACATTTATTGAGGCAAACACCTATAATCAGCTGTTTACGCTGCACGGTGCTGTAATGATTTTCCTCTTCCTGGTGCCCTCGGTTCCCGCTGCTCTCGGTAACTTTATACTGCCGTTGCAGCTCGGAGCCAAAGATGTGGCCTTCCCCAGGTTAAACTTACTGAGTTATTACTTGTACCTGGCAGGCTCTTTTATTGCTGTCTACGCAATTTTTAGCGGGGGTATCGACACTGGCTGGACCTTCTACACCCCCTACTCATCGTCAACAGGCGGTGCGGTAACCACCATGACCTTTGGGGTATTTGTAATTGGATTCTCCTCTATCCTGACCGGAGTTAACTTTATTACCACCATCCACAAGATGCGTGCGCCCGGTCTCACATGGGATAAATTGCCACTTTTCTGCTGGGGACTTTATGCAACAAGTATTATCCAGATTTTAGCAACACCCGTACTTGCTATTACTCTTGCTCTTGTAGCTATGGAGCGAATTCTGGGAATCGGAATTTTTGATCCTGCTCTCGGTGGAGATCCCGTTCTTTATCAACACTTCTTCTGGTTCTACAGCCACCCCGCAGTATATATTATGATTGTTCCCGGTTTCGGAGTAGTCTCAGAAATTATATCTACATTTTCCAAGAAGCATATTTTCGGATACTGGGCCATTGCCCTTTCATCCCTGGCCATTGCCTTTATCGGTTTCCTCGTTTGGGGGCACCACATGTTCGTATCCGGGCAGGCCACACTCGCTTCTATGGTATTTTCATTCTTAACATTTCTCGTAGGTATCCCAACAGGAATTAAGATGTTCAACTGGACAGCCACCCTTTATAAAGGTTCTATTAAACTGGCTTCTCCCCTGTTATATATCTTCGGTTTCTTCTTCCTTTTCCTCGTTGGCGGACTTACAGGAATCGTTCTCGGATCTATTGCACTCGACGTGCACCTGCACGATACCTACTACGTAGTAGCACACTTCCACTTTGTAATGGTTGGGGGTATGGTGATGGCATTCTTAGCCGGGCTGCACTACTGGTGGCCTAAAATTACCGGTAAGATGTATAACGAAACCATGGCTAAAATTGCCTGTGGTATCATCTTTGTAGGCTTTAATGTGACCTTCTTGCCCCAGTTTGTTATGGGCTCGCAGGGTATGCCGCGACGTTATTTCAACTACATTGAACAGTTTCAGCCTTTCCACCAGGTTTCTACTATCGGCTCCTATATTTTAGGACTCGGATTCCTGATGGTATTCTACTATTTGGTTAAATCAATCTACAGAGGCAAACAAGCACCGGCCAACCCTTGGGGCAGCCGTGCACTGGAATGGCAAATATCTGCAATGCCCCCGCTGCATAACTTCCATCACACTCCCGTTATTATTAACGGTCCCTATGATTATCATAAACCGATGGAAGAGTTCCAGCTTGGACTCGCAGAGTCGGGCAATGGACACGGTCACGATGTGGAAGTAACTAAAGAAGGCGAAGACCTTTCTGCCGAATAACTGAAACTCAATTTCTAAACTAGCACAATCTGATTATGGCAAATCATTCATCATCCGCATCAGAATCCAGGTTTATGCAGCACCATTTTGTGGATGCAGACCAGCAGTTCGATGCTGCTAAAATGGGTATGTGGATATTCTTGGTAACAGAAATACTCTTTTTCGGTGGACTCTTTGCGGCCTATGTCGTTTACCGTTTATGGTATCCTGAACTCTTTACACTGGCCTCAGAGGAGCTTAACACGCTCTGGGGTGGTGTTAACACGGTAGTTCTTATTGGTAGTAGTCTTACCGTTGCAATGGCCATTAAATCGGCTCAGCTCAATCAAAAGAAAAATATTGCCATTAATTTGGGGATCACCCTGGCCTTGGCCGGTGTATTTATGGTCATTAAATATTTTGAATGGACCCACAAGTTTCACCTGGGCATCTTTCCGGGAGAGTTCTACTCTTTCGAAGGCATCGACCATCCAAAGGCAAACATATTCTTTAGCCTCTATTATCTGATGACCGGCCTTCACGGCATTCACGTAGTGATAGGAATGGGATTAATGGCATGGCTGCTATGGCGCTCCTTAAAAGGCCATTTCAACAGTGAGTATTATACCCCTGTTGAGATCACGGGCCTGTATTGGCACCTTGTCGATATCATCTGGATATTCTTATTCCCACTCTTCTACCTAATTGATTGATAACTTAAAATTTCTTTAGCTCATGAGCGGACATCATATATCAACTGACAAAACATTACTCGGCGTTGCGGGGGCACTACTTTTCCTCACAATCCTTACTGTAGGAGTACACTATATTCATATCCCCTCACCCTGGAATATCATTGTGGCAATGGGGATCGCAATTTTTAAAGCGACATTGGTAGCAATGTTCTTTATGAATCTTTACTGGGATGAACAGTTCAACTCCCTGCTACTTATTTCGTCTATCGCATTTTTTGCGCTTTTAGTAGCCTTTACATTGTTAGATACCTTGTTCAGGCCTGAAATTATGCCAGGCTTCTAAAAGCTCGCTATTTCCATAAAAGCCGATTGGAGGAGACTCCGATCGGCTTTTATTATTTATAGGCTTCCCGACTATACTTTGTAATACCAATAAACTCCCAGCGCAATCATAACCAACCCCTGTAGTTCTCACAAGAAGTGTACTCTTTTTTAGTTATCCAAAAACACTAGAAGAGCTCCTTCCCAAGAAAAAACCTTAAAAGGGTAAACAGTAAACTGATCACAGAACAAATTGAGCGTAACTCACAAAGTTATATAGCCCCCCCTTATCAACCTTGTTTTTTTGATAAAGTCCAGAATGTTCCTTTGATATACTCGACAGGTATACGGGTTATAGTAAAAGTAGATTAGGTGGGTGAACATTCTGCCCCGGTCATATTACCTCATACTTTAATCTCACTAAACTACATTTTATCTCGAACTCCTTGTCTCGTATATTCGGGAGCAAGTTGATTGCATTCAACCAACAGGAGAGCTTTTTTGCGAGGCACTTGTCCAGAGAATCCAGACAGAAACTGCATCATTTTATAGCTCGCAAATGGAACAAATAACAATAATGATACTATCAATATTTGATACAGAAATCTATCTTATCAAGACAGGGGTAAGCAACCGCCTTTAAGATCTCTGTCGTTATAACATCAAAGCAATATTACAGATCAAATAATGAAGCATTCTTCTAAGAAAATCGGCTACGGTGCTGGGCTCGAATACAGCAGTGAGCTCCGGGAAAAACTGGATCAGTGTAGGTATTTCTATCTCAAGTCCCCCCGAGGCGGACACTTCAACGACGGCTATGAACTTATTGCAGATATCGTTTATGAGAACAGTTCACAGTTATTAACCATGCTTGATATCTTAGAAGCTGATTATTCATTATCCGCTACGAAACCTTCGATCGCTGAAAATGACAAATACTGCTATTGCAGACCGGTTGAAATCTCCCTCGATAAAGAAACACAGTGGCTACTGGTCAGACACTTTCCTACCAACAAAGATCCCTCTATCTACATAAACTACGTCACTGATGAGCTCATCAGACTCATTGGCAATCAGTCAAGCTGGTACAAAGTCACCCTATACGATATCGAGGTGGCCTTACAATACGATACCAAGCTCGAAGCCTTAAAAAAAGTTCCTCAATAGCAACGGATCCTCCATAATTGTATGAAAGAACTTTATAAGATCGCCCGATTCCCTCTCATAGGCTTGTCAACGATAATCGTTCTCGGCTTCCTGATACCCGAAGAGCCTGTAATCCCGGCTCGCGGAGCCTCCTTCAGTGACTGGAATTCTCAATCATTTTGGTACGAACCGTGGGGTACCTCCGGCGTGCATAAGGGCATCGATATTTTTGGGACAGAGAAAACGCCCATCGTAGCAGCAACACGCGGAATAGTAATATATGCCGGTAAAATCGAAAAAGGAGGCAAGGTAGTGGTTGTGCTAGGACCCAAATGGCGCGTGCACTACTACGCCCATTTGGAAACTAAAGGCGTTTCTACGACTGATCTAATACCCGCAGGTGAAGTACTGGGTTCAATGGGCAATACCGGCAACGCTGCGGGCAAACAGCCCCATCTACATTATGCTATTTTATCACTGGTACCCTACCCCTGGCGTGCTACCGGAGAAACACAAGGTTGGAAACGTATGTTTTACCTGGATCCGGATGAATTCTTGAGGTAAGCGACCTACCATTACAAAAAACATGAATAAAAACTGTTTGTTAAGGTCCAAGAGATAGCAAGCATGACTAAAAACTAAATCGCTTTTAACACCAAGTTTGTTGCTTACTGTTTTTCACTTGAGTAAATACAATTTTAAAATAAAGACGTCATACTCTTAACTACCAACTAGAATACAGATTCATCATATGTCGAATATTTTTAATGATTTTGACCTGAGCAGTTTCTGGGATGAATGTGAATATGCTCTCAGCACCTATCGACTCGAAGAGGCAGATGAGGCCACTATAAGTGAGGTTGAAACCAAGCTAAGCTATAAACTCCCGGATTCCTATATCGAACTAATGCAATACAAAAATGGAGGCATACCCTGCAATACCGCTTTCCCTACCCAAGAGTCTACCACCTGGGCCACCAGCCACGTTGCCATAGCAGGAATAATGGGCATAGGCAGCAGCAAATCCTACTCCCTGTGTGGAAGTATGGGCAGCCAGTTTATGATTGACGAATGGGGCTATCCCAATATCGGGATCTATTTCGGAAACTGTCCCTCAGCCGGCCACGATATGATCGCCCTGGACTATCGAAAATGTGGTCTCTCAGGTATCCCCCAAGTCGTCCACGTAGCTCAGGTCAGTGACTATAAAATCACTTTTCTGGCACATACTTTTGAAGAGTTTGTCAAAGGGCTAGTGCCTGACCATGTCTTTGACTAACTAACGGGCGGTTAAGGCAACCACCAGGCACAAACGCTAGTAATAACATAAATTCTCAACCTGTTTCTCATAACAATAATGGCAAATTCGACTAATCACTCCAACCATCAGTTTCCCACGGAAAGTGATGAAGGGCACATGTATATTGCCGATAACAAGATCGTATACAACAATAGGCAATTGTCAGGAAGCTCTGAAGTTAATATTGACCAAATTCAGTATGCTTACGTAACTGTTGATGCCAATAAGCAGGTTTCTTTATTCCTTTTCGATCACCATCAACACTACTTGCCTATCACTTATAGTGGCTTCAAAAAGGTCTACCGGGCGCTTTCCTCCAAGCTGGGGTTTAACGACAAAATCTTTTTTACCTATATAAACAGACAACAAAATAAGGGGAAGAAAGAGATCTGGAGACGAACACATAGTACCAGCTATAAAATTTTAGATTCAAATTTTAATGACTACGACCAAGGATTTGAGCTACTATCTACTCAACCAGAGTTTATACTTTGGGATACTACTTATGAAGAGCTGAGATCAAACCCCAACACCTATTTTGAAGAATCCCCCTACGACCAAACTCTACTAAAATTTCGATATCCGGTAAGAGTCGGAAATATCCAGTTAATGAATTTACGTGCTTATTTTAACAATGCCCGAACCGATGTTCCCGTACTCCACTTTCATACCCACTGCCGGGACAAAAGCTGTTCGGACACCAGTTATTATGAGCTCAAAAAGCAGCTTACCCAAGACTTTCTCCCCAAACAACAGAACCTGAGATATGAAAGGGTAGATCAAAACAATTTTTGTTTCGATGCCAACAATATGCTCCTTTCACTGGTGTACACCTACGACAGCGATTGGCAGTTTGATCGAGGTTATACCTCCTTCTCCATCAGAAACCAACGTGAGTATCCCAAACTGCTGATCGATAAAGAATATGAAGACAACCTTGAAGTAACATCCCGCCTATTGATTGAAGAGCCCATTAGTACTTCTTCTCACTATAAAAAGAATCCGCGTGTCAGACGCCGTCCACCAGACCTCATTTCAAATGATCCGGTTTGCCCGGTCATCTGGTTCGATTCAAAAAACGATAAAATTGGGTTTGCAGATCGATCTCACTGCCAAGTTTTCAACTGGGGTAAAATTGAATCATTTTCCATACAAAATGTACTGCCCGCCCGCGGAGCCGGCAGAGCACACTTAGAATTAAAACTTAGGGGCGGTCAATCCCATTCTATATTCAGAGGCCAATGCCATGTTTTCGATCCCTATAAAGAAAAAATAGCTGAGTTTACCAACAAGGTTGTTACCACGGCTCCCGAATCATATGACTGCTAAGCTGTAGTAGCTTTCTCTGGCTCGATCTTCCCCCCAACCTATCACAGCTCAGTATTACTTGATCTTTGTTACTTCCCAGTCCGAACGGTCTGGTGGTGGCGATGACAGACGACACTGCCAAGATAAATTACCGGATACCGATGCTTTATGTCCCGGGCACGACCTCCGTACAGCAAACGGCTCGGGGATTGTCGAAAAGAACTCGGTCTAAAGGGAGCAACAGCTATTGCATTAACACTCGACTGATTGCGATCGGACATGATACTTAACGCCTACGACCTGACAAAAACAACTGGCGCAAATTCTAAGGGGCAAAATACGCCATGATTACAAGGTAGACTCATCTATTGGTTCTTGGACACCAAATAGCTACAAGAGCCTACCTATACTGCATAAATATGCTATTCCTGTGACCATACTCCAGGGAACTAAGTTTAATCGATCCCAAGGTCGGCCCAAAAATCTATTCACTTATTTGCCTTCGCAGCCGGGTTGCTCTTCACCATTAACAACAGTAAAAACTCGAATCCAATAAGAAATGCGATGCCCGTCAGGTGAACAACTTGGTAAACCGGTGGCAAACTCAGATAGTATAATCCTACCCCGGTGGCAATTTGCAAAAGTATAAGACCGAATACTACCGTCCCAACTTTCTTGATGATCTGCGAGCTATTTCTCCATCGGGATAAATAGAATAAAGCCGCACCAGAAATTAACACTATCCAGGAAAAGCTGCGATGTACCTCATCCATTAAGCCAACTTTTGAAATCCAGTTTTCTCTTGGGGGAGGTTCGGCAAGATTCTTTAATACATCAATAACTTCGCGAACCTGGGTTCCTAACATTAACTGTACAAAGGTACTTACTATTACTATAACAAGAACTATAAATAACGCTTGTTTCGAATCGGATGAAAGCTGTACAGTGAACCTATCAGCCGATGCATTATACACTGCATAAATTAAGGCCATCATAATGATCATCGCCAAAAGCATGTGCAACGTAATTAACCACTCATCCAAGCCCGTAATTACTACTTGTCCGCCTAACCAGCCCTGCACCAATACCAATACAAAAGCAGCACCAGAACTGTACATTACTTCTGGCTTAGATTGGCGATATCTAAATGAGAGTGCAAAAGTAGCAGTAATCAAAAGTCCAATAACAACCCCGATAAGCCGATTGATATACTCGGTCCAGGTTTTATACACGTTAAATTGGGACAAATCATAACCGGAAGGCAGTTCTGCCGGTGAAGTAGGAGGAATCCACATCCCAAAACATTTGGGCCAATCGGGACATCCCAGCCCCGCCCCGGCTGCTCGTACAAGTCCCCCTACAAAAATGAGAAAAATAGTAGCACCCAACGTCGTAAGTGCTACTTTTTGATAGGTATTTAGTTTCATATTTCGCCTTTCCTTCTTTCTATTTAGCCGGTGGAGTATAAAATTGAATTATACGCTTGGAGAGTAACAATTTTCATTTAAAATTGGTAACTTAAGCCGTTCTAAAATCACAGATGCGCATGAAGTTAATTACAGATTCTACCCTTTCAAAGTTTCTTAATACAGAAGTAATTTCGGCTTATTATGAATTAACCAAGCCCGGGATTACCCTTACTGTATTAGCCAGTATGATCATTGGCTTTGTATTGGGGTCAGGAAGTGAAATAAACTACATCCTGATGCTTCATGCTGCGCTTGGTACCTGGCTTATTGCCTCGGGAACCGCAGCCCATAACCAGTTTATGGAGTGGCGGTACGACGGACAGATGAAACGCACCCAGAGCCGACCGGTACCGGCCAGCAAGATCTCTCCCAAGCAGAGTGTAATATTCTCGATGACACTCATTGCGACCGGTCTTATCTACCTGATCTCTGTTGTAAATATTGTAGCCGGTGCTGTTTCACTGCTTACTACGCTTATTTATCTCGGTGTGTATACTCCCATGAAACGCGTATCGGTTGTTAATGTATTTATTGGAGCTGTGCCCGGTGCCTTGCCCCCTGTAGGCGGGTGGGCCGCTGCTACCGGTCACTTAGGGAGTACCGCAATGTGGATTTTATTTGCTATCGTTTTTCTTTGGCAAGTGCCACATGTCATGGCTATCGCCTGGGTTTGCAAGGATGATTACAGCGGTGCCGGCTTCAAAATGCTTCCCAAAAATGATCCCAAAGGATATAAAGCATCAGCTCTTATTCTGCCTTGTCTCATTGTGCTCCTTCCTGTTTGCTACGGATTATATCATGTAGACATGAATAGTTGGCTGTACCTGGCAGGATCACTCATCTGTAGCCTCTTCTTCCTGTATTACGGCGTCATCTTTACAATCAAGCGAGACAAACCATCAGCCAAAAAATTGATGTTTGCCTCTTTTGGGTACCTCCCTCTTATCTGGGTTTTTGTGATTTTAGACCTGCTCCTTCTGTAGTTTTTCCCTTTCGCCTGAGCTTATCAAAACCGTTTAAGCAACTTTTCTTTTTCCTTTCAGTGCCCTGACCAAACAATAGTGCGGGCAAAACAGACCGAATTCCCCTCCATCCGTCGCTCCGCTGAGGATGGCGGGTATAGTGATTCACTTCTAATACCTTACTATTAGACTTTTCTAATCTGTGTAACAAATATCTTCCAAATTTCTCTTGATTCTAGAAAACATCATCTATCGGGAAAGTTTTGATCAATGAGACATTACTTAGTAGTACTGATCCTTTTGTCGAGTATCGGGGGACAAATATCAAAAGCGCAACATTCATCTTCGGTGATATATACAGAAGGGGAGCTTATTAATTCAGGAACTACTCAACGTCCTGTTCAAGAAATGCCTTTTTCTCATATGCTCCTAAATATGAGTTCTTATCAAGATATTAAATATAAACTAAGTAAGACCCGGCAAAGAAAAACAGCAGTACGCACCTTAAAAGAGGGTAACACTCTTTCTTTCTATGTTCGGGATATTTTACAAACCGACAAATGGAATAGCGTTAAAGCTGAATGTATTTATGTATCAGATAAACTGGCTATATGAAACCTACACCTATACCAAGCGGATACCCCTGAAAAACGATGGCGCCCTTTCTCCACACTACGGCGTTTGGGACCAGGGCGATAGCCCAAATGATAGAGAGCATAACTGGGGCGGCTATAATGCCCTCGAACTCATGCGCTACCGGCGTACCTATACCCAGGGTAACAACAAAAAAGGTGATCTGGCCAAGCCGATGGATGATACCAGGAAATGGTTAGAAGACGAGGTATTGAAATGAAAACGTTTATTTTTCCAGCAAGCCTCATTCTTGTTTGTCTAAGCGTATTGGTTTCTTGCACCTCGTGCTCAACCCAACCGGAAAATGAAAATCCAGAGGAGGAGTTAAACCTCCTCTGGTCTTTTGAATATACCCAAGAGATTGATGGACTATCTTCTGTTTCGGTCCGTCCTGCATTAGTCCCGGACGGAAAAGTTATTACAGCACTTGACCATCAGTATAATAGCCTGTCCCAAGAAGATGGGTCCTTAAGCTGGCAGCGTCCTTTACCTGACAATATGTATGAATCGGTTAACCGGCTTACTCATGACGAACAGTATCTTTATGGAAAAGGCAATAGAAATGCCAACTACTTTGCCATTAACTTACAGAGTGGTGAAATGGTATGGGAAAAAACCAATGCAAAAGGAACTCTTGATGACTATGTACATGCTGCCGTGGATGAGAATTATGTGTATCTGGCCGGAGAAGATTCCGTACTATATGTTTTTGACAAACATACCGGAGATTATCAAGATACGATACCCTTACGAAGCTATGCACGAGCTATAGTTAGCACCGGCAAACAGCTGTATATGACCCAGGCCTGGAAACCGGACAGCACCGAAAGTGCCTATGGCAGAATTGTACGTTTAGATGCTGAGACCTACGAGCAAAAATGGGCCTATGAGACTACCAAAGGTGGCTTTTATTATGCTGATCTTGTGCTTAAAAACGAGGTATTGTATTCGGGTACTACCTCCGGCCCCTCGGTCTTCGTGGCCTTGGATGCAGCCACCGGTCAGGTAAAGTGGGAGCATCACGGGCTGCTAACCTTTCGTTTTACCCTTGGAGATGGAAAAGTCTTCGTTAATGATGGGCAGTATATTGTTGCTTTAGATCAACAAACAGGAAAAGAGCTCTGGCGACAGGATTTTACCTATGCCACGACTTCAAACGTCGCCTATCTCGACGGCTATGTATATCATGCTCATAATGGCAGATTATATGTAATGGATGCCCAAACCGGAGAACTGGTCGCCGGCCCTATCGAATCGCCCGACGGTTCGGGCTTCTACAACCTCAACGCCGGCAACGGCAAGGTGTTCGTCCAAAGCGACTATCACTTGTATGCTTATGAGGCGTGGAGTAATTAAACCAAATAGAACCCGATTTTAAGATTTCTAAAAACGAAAGAGAAACAGACCCCAATTTTAGTTATGAATACATATACCCTGCAAAATCAGTTCAAATTTCTAAGGTCCCTTTCCTACTTGATGATAGGGTTCTGTATTCTTTCTATGGCTTTAACAGGATGTAAAGACCATTCAACTACAGTCAAAGACGAGGATAAAAAAACAACCTATTATAGCATCAAATATTATGATTTTACCTCAGATAAAGAGAGCGTACAGGTTCATAAATGGATATACCCCATCAATTTTGTATATCACGACTCAACTAAAGGTCAATTTTCCTGGCACTATTTTGACAAAAAAAAATAAACTTTATTACCTGAACTTTTTTCAATCGGACGGAAGTGATGGTTTTATAACAATGAATTTTTACCCCTCTTCCAGTGATGCCCTTGATCTAAAATATTCTCACCCATTTATTTTGTTTAGTGTAGAGGCTCAAATAGCAAACTATCAAAACTTCAAAGAGGTTAATTTCCTCACTAACTATTCAAACGAATATATCGCCTCCAGTCCCCAGCTTGCACCCGATCAATCATTCATTGTTTTCGACCTATTTCAAAAGTCGGAAAACAGACATTCCCTAGTCAAAATTGATACAAGCGGTGCCAATAAGCAGCTAATCAGTGAATATACCTTTTCAGAAAAAACGACAAATGCAGAAAATTTCAGAATTTCCCGTGATAGCCAAAGGATATTTTTTGTCCATCAAAAAGAGATATGGAAATTAAATGTTGATGATCAAAACCCAACCAAAATAGCAACCTTACCTTTTAATCCCCAGTATCTCTCTTTAAGTCCAGACGAACATAAAGTCACTTTTATAACTGATGACAAAAAATATTCAGGCGTCTATTATTTTAACATGAATACAAATGAGTTAATTGAAGTTAAGAAAGAGAAAAAGAAATTCGGAGCAGTCGGATTCCGAAATAACCACCAACTTGTTTTCAGTCAACCGGGACAAGAAGGAGGCCTGTATAGCTATGATCTTTCAACCAAAAATCTGGAAAAACTGATTGTCGATGACCTGTATAATAAAGGCGTGCCTGTATTTAATAAAGATCACTCACGAATCTATTACCTTGTTGCAGAACAATAAATACATTATAGTTAAATCTCATGCCTTCAATTATCCTCTACAAATAAATCGCCTACAGTTCGTATTTAACTTTCTTGGTATTACATATTTTATGGCTGACATTCTAAAATTTCACCTATAACATGAATATCAAAAAATAACTCTTTTCTAACATATTTCAGCATGAATAAGATCATACGGATACCTACAACAATACTATTCCTGGGGTGTCTGCTGGTGCTGGCGGGATGTCACATTTTCGGTAATCAAAAAGAAACCGAACCGGAATATATTTGGCAAAAAATGGATGGATTTGCTGACCAAGAGATACGTGAACTTGCACTACGGGATGACGAAACCCTGGCAGTTGCAACGGACTCGGGAATATATATAAATCAATCATTAGATCAGCCCTTACAAAGGGCTGATCTTCCAGCCTCTTTGGATTTTTCCATTGTCAGGGAAATTATAACCTCAGATACACTTTTTTATTTCTCTACCTTCACTTTTGTCAATCAGATGTGGTCTTCAGTTGACGGACAAAAATGGGAGTTACTCTTAACGAAGAAAAAACCGATGTTCAATATCTGGATTACCCCGCAAGGCAATCGTATTATTGGCACCTGGCATGGAGTGTACCGCCAGCTTGGCGGCACCTCTGACGTTGAACTGGTTACCTTTCTCTATACGGATCATTTTGCCGGACTAGACCGGATCACAAGCGTGACACAAACCTCCTCAGGAGCCCTGTTTTGCGGTTCCCACGACGGGGTGTACCGCTCACTGGACGATGGGCTAAAATGGGTAAAGGTTAGCCACGACATTCATAAAAGTAAGGATTTTGTAGTAGCATTATATACAGATTCAAACAATCATATTTATGCACAAACCCTATTTGGAGAGTTGTATCGGTCTGAAGATGATGGGGATAGCTGGGAAAAAATGGGGGGCTTCGATGGGCTGGGAGTAAAAGAGGCAACGTTTCCCGGTAATGAAACTGTTGTAGCAATGACGAGCGAAGCGGTTTGGAAGGCCTCGCTGACCGACGGTAAATTCCGTAAAGTTGGACCGGACCACTCCCCTGAATACAAAAAAATGGGAGCAATAGAGAATGGCAAGATTGTGGTTGCAACCGATTCTTCTCTATTTATCGGGGTCCCCAATCCCTCGTACTAAATAATAAGTGTGATCACAGTTTTGAAGCTGGATAAGTGCCCATTTCCATCCTATAGTGTGAATCTACACCAAAGAATAGCGCAAACGTCCTACTCCTGTAATAAAGTAGCCCTAACTATCGTACAATCGGGACACTTGCGCGATGATAGGGTCTTAAAAATCATCTCCGACGGCATCCATAGCCCTTCTATTACGGGAGTACAACTCCCTTAGAGCTTGAGAGTATAATTACTTTGTAGATCGATTGTGAGTGGAGCGAGAATTGCTTTTACCATTTAAGAATGGAATTACAACAAAACAATAGCGCGAGCGTCTCGCTCGTGCTAAAAACTGGCACCAAATATCGCACAAGCGAGACGCTTGCGCGATGACTAATGATCTTCCAGCTCGTGATATAATTTCCAAAACAAAATCCCCGGCACTTTGAAAGTGCCGGGAGTTCACCTAGCCATGAATCACATTATAATCTTTAACAACCGTGCGCAGAAACTGTAACACACCCTTTTCCCTAGCCTTCTCGATTCCCATCTTTTCCTGGATAGCATTGCGGGTTTTCATAGCCATTATTTTATAGGTTTGCCGATCATACGCTTTTCTCTCGTTCAATACCTCCTTAATTATTGAAATATCCTTATCAGTTAACACCGAGACCTCAGGGTAAACCGGCTCGTAATCCTCTTCAAAATCGGTATATAAGGTATCCGACAGGCTGGTTTTCTTTTTGCTTTCTACTACCGCAGTACCCGCGGCCAGATCACCCAGCCGCTGCCCTTTGCCATTAATCAAAATGGTAATAAAAGCCACCGTACCCGATGTGGAAGTAATTTCAATAAGACGAAAAACCCAGCGCATCACGTAATTCCCAAAGGTTGCAGGAGTCCCGTCCGTTTTTATCACCTTGATCCCCGCTACTTTTTTCCCGGGAGATTGCCCTTCCATAAAAAGCTCAAAAATGAGGTGATAAGACATTAGTGGAAGTACCAAAACAAGAATGATCATCCACGTGGGTGGTTTTACAGCATCAAAAACGAAAGCATATAAAACAACAAAATAGATTGTCATTATTATAATATCCAGTGCATAAGCGCCAAGGCGTGCCCCAATACCAGCCGGCGAATAATCTATTTGTACGTGATGGGAGGTCTCTATATTCAAATGTTCCATATACCAAGGCTAAGTAACTATATAATTTTTGATGAGTTTGAGAAATTCTGTTTATTAGGTTAAAATATCAAAAGCTTTTCACATCAACACAGTCGTTTCAAACTCACGAGCGCTTCCAACTAACATTTTATGCGAGAGGTTAAGTTTTTACGTACGAATGCTCCTCACTGGAAAAAGTTTGAGCAACTACTTGAACAGCCCGAAAAGGCCGATGCAGATGAACTCGCTGATTTATATACCCGGCTAACGGATGATCTGGCGTGGGCGCAAACCTACTATCCCAATAGCGAGACTACAGCTTATCTTAATGAGCTAACTGCTAAAGTACATGAACAGATCTATGAAAACAAGAAAGAGGATAAAAGTCGTATCCTCCATTTCTGGAAGCAAGAACTGCCCCAACTCTACTACAAGCATCGCCAAATGCTTACGGTTGCATTCACCGTGTTTGTCATAGCCCTGGGCATAGGTATTATATCGGAACTCAACGATCCCGATTTTAGCCGCATGATACTGGGCGACCAGTACGTAAATATGACCATTCATAATATCGAGCAAAACGACCCAATGGCGGTCTATAAACAGGAACACTCGATGGATATGTTTCTGGGAATCACCTTTAATAATATAAGAGTCTCTTTTATGGCGTTCATAACCGGGATTCTCGCTTCCGTTGGTACCGGTTTATTACTCATGTACAATGGTATTTTTATCGGGGCTTTTCTTGGCATGTTTAGCAAATATGGTTTGGTTTCAGAATCATTGCTTGTAGTTTTTATTCATGGTACACTCGAGCTATCAGCAATTATCATTGCCGGGGCAGCGGGGCTGGTCATGGGTAGTGGTATCCTTTTTCCGGGCAGTTATAAGCGCTCTACTTCTTTTAAACGAAGTGCCCGAGAAGGCCTTAAAATGACAATCGGCCTCGCTCCTATTTTCATATTAGCCGGTTTCTTAGAATCTTTTGTTACACGCTATACCGAAATGCCACTATTGTTAAGCTTATTTATTATAATAGCTTCACTATTTTTTGTACTGTGGTATTTCGTTTTTTATCCTCGTCATCTTCAACAATAATTCATCATTATGCCTAACACTTTCAAGATAAAACAACCTCGAGACTTTGGTGCACTTATTACCGCGCCTTTTACATACATCCGTAAACACTATGAAGTACTTGGTAAAAGTCTGCTTTATTTTATTGTTCCTCTTATTGCTGTCACAAGTATTTTAATGACCCAATATTTTACTGCTACTTTTGAGATGGGGATGAATCCGGAAGCCCTGGAAACAGGCGGTGGTTTGTCAAATATGTTTTCAATGTACGGGGCCAGTACACTTTTCTCGATGATTACAATGACAGCCCTTGCTGCTTTAATTTACACTCATATGAAGCTGGTAGCTAATGAAACTTTTGCTAATTCCAGGATCGCAGTAGATCATATTTGGCAAGGGATTAAATCAAACTTTGTTGGGATATTACTTATCTCCATTGGTATCTTTTTCGCAACCATGCTCGGTTCATTATTTTTTATCCTTCCCGGCATCTTTATTGCTATTAAACTTACTCTGGTTACCGCAGCATATGTATTAGAAGATAAACACTCTATTAGTGATGCTTTTTCCAGGTCATGGCATTTAATTACCAATCACTGGTGGTTTACATTAGGGCTAGTTATTGTGCTATCAATTCTTATTGGCCTTCTCTCTCAAGCCCTTAGCCTGCCTTTTATAATAGCTACAGCTATTAGCGGGTTCTCAGGATTTACCGATCCCAATTCAGCAGGAACAATCATCGCTATTTTTTATGGCTTTGTAACCTCATTAAGCTATATCTTCTACAGTATTATATACCTGGCCCTTGGTTTTCATTTTTACAACCTGGTAGAACGCAAAGAAGGAGAAGGACTGCGCCAGCGTATTAATGAAATCGGAAACTCTGCAAACGCTTAAGTACTGCCCTTCTGTGAAGCATCACTATTTTCTTTTTTTAATTCTTATAACTGTTATCCCGTTTGTTGCTTCCGGGCAACAAACGGATCAACAGTACTCTGTTCCTGATGTTCGGCAACCGACCGAACAAACCATAGATTCTTTTGCCCAACAAGAAGATTTCATCTATCGCTCTTTGCCCAAAGAAGAACAATCTTTTATGGATAAAGTTTGGGAGTGGATTTTAACACAAATAGGAAAACTACTGGCCAATCCTACAGCCAGTACCATCCTTGAATACGCATTTATACTGGTCTTTGCTGGACTTTTGATACTACTTATTAACCAGTTTATGAAAGGAAATATTAGCAACATTATCCGCAGTAAAAATATTAAAAAACAGCCCATATCCTTTAACCAACAAGATTTTGATACCCTTGATCTAAACAAGCTCATCAACAATGCGATTGCCGAGAACAACTATGGCCTGGCGGTGCGATACCTGTACCAACAAAAACTGCAACAGCTGCAAGAGGGCGGCTATATTGACTGGAAAAAAGAAAAAACCAATCGCACCTATCTCTATGAAATAGATGAACCCAACCTCCGTACTCACTTTCGTGAATTGACGCGCTATTACGAACTGATTGAATATGGTAATTTTTCTATCACTGATACCGATTTTCAATCTATTCATAAACAGTTTAAAGAAATGCGAACTCTTATTCGGCGTTCATCGTGAAAAAGAAGCACCTCTACATATCAATTTTAATAATCACGGTAGTGGGTTACCTGTTAGTTCAATGGGCCCAACCCAAACCTATTGACTGGTCTCCCAGTTATTCGGGACTTGCCAAAAAACCCTACGGCTGCTTTATAACCCGTAATGTATTGGATAATATTTTCCCGGATCACCCTATCCACTATCGCAACAAGCCTATTTTTAAAAGTCGTGATACGGCTTCGTACCAAAATGAAATTTATATCAACAGTAGTTTTTCTCCCGATCGGTATGAAGCTGAAATCTTGCTCGAACGCCTACGCTCAGGCAAAACCATTTTTATTTCTGCACATAAGCTGGAGGGACCATTAGCCGACAGCCTTGATTTAAAAGTATCTAGGCCACACCTTTTCTCAGCCCCTGCCCTGGATACAAAACTGGATTCTCTGGGGGTGAAGTTCGCTCATAGCAAGAGTTCTTATCAGGGGCAGTGGTACTTCCCTAAAATGCTTGCAAGCTCTTATTTCACCGACTTTGATTCCTCTGCAACTACCATTATGGGTAGAAATGAAAACAAAGAAACCAATTTTATTAAGGTTGAAGAAGGAGAAGGTGAACTTTATGTGCATTCGGTTCCCTATGTATTTACAAACTACTTTATGCGTGAATACCCAAGTGCACAGTATGCCGCCCGTGTACTTTCTCACTTGCCACCGGCCCCTACCATTTGGGATGAGTACAATAAAGACGGGCGCATGATTAATACCTCTCCCCTGCGATACGTCGTATCGCATCCTTATTTAAAGTGGGCCTGGATTACTGCACTTTTCGGCTTAACACTATTCCTTCTGTTCCGCGCAAAACGTCGTCAGCGAATTATTCCTGTTATAAAGCAACCCCAAAATACGACGGTAGAGTTTACCAAAACTATTGGTCGTCTGTATCACCAAAATGGCGATCACAAGGGACTCGCTTCTAAAAGAATTAGGTATTTACTGGAACATATCCGAGAAGATCTTAACCTGGATACTCAAAATATCAATGATGAGTTTTTAAAGCATCTTAGCCGGCGATCGGGTGCAGACAGTGACACTGTACAAACCCTTTTCGACTTTATTGATCGTATTCAGCATAAGAAAGAGATCTCTTCTGACCACCTTTGGCACTTAAACAAACATATTGAAACTTTTTATCAACAATCTTCGCGATGAGTAAACAACCTGACAAAAATTCTACAAACTCCAACACCTTTGCCCCGGCGGTACAAGATCGAACTGACCTTTCGGGCATTAAAACACTGGCTGACAATCTCCGCAGCGAAATTGGAAAAATCATTGTCGGTCAAGAACGCATGGTAGATCTGTTAATTACTGCTCTGCTAGCAAATGGTCATGTGCTCGTTGAAGGCGTCCCCGGGGTTGCTAAAACCCTTACGGCCCGACTATTTGCGCGTACCTTGTCAACCGATTTTTCACGCATCCAGTTTACTCCCGATCTCATGCCGGCAGATGTTATCGGTACTTCCGTATTTAATCCCGAAACCACGGAATTTAATTTCAAAGAGGGACCGGTGTTCTCCAATGTTGTTCTTATTGATGAGATCAACCGATCACCGGCAAAAACACAGGCCGCCCTTTTTGAGGTAATGCAAGAACGCCAAATCTCAGTAGATGGTACCACCTACACGATGGAGGAGCCTTTTATTATCCTGGCTACGCAGAACCCCATAGAGCACGAAGGCACTTATAAATTACCGGAAGCACAGCTGGATCGTTTTCTTTTTAAAATTAATGTGGGTTACCCCGAGCAAAAAGATGAAACAGCTATTTTAGAAGGAGTCCACCAGCGTAAAAATCAAAATGATCCCTCCCAATTGGATGCTGTAGTTAAAGCTGACAAGTTGATTCAAAATCAAGCCTTGGTTTCTGATATCCACGTTGAAAAATCGCTAATGCATTATATTACCAGCATCACACAACACAGCCGAAATCATCCGGCTATTCACATTGGAGCCTCACCGCGAGCTGCTGTATTTATGATGCGCGCTGCTCAAGCGTGGGCTGCTATTAATGGACGCGATTTCGTTATCCCCGATGATATTCAGGATATTGCCCAACCGGTATTACGACACCGTCTTATCTTGACACCCGAAAAAGAGATGGAAGGTACCTCTACGGATGAAGTGATAACCCGAATTATTAAACAGATAGAGGTCCCGCGATAGTACGTTTCTTAAAAAATATCTACCTCACAAACCGGTTTTTCATTTTCGTGGGTTCCGTATGTGTACTTTTTGTACTGGGATATTTTTTCCCCGTCTTCGGGGCCTTGGCTAAAATACTATTACTGGCTCTTGCCGTCTGTATGTCGACAGATGTCCTGTTGCTGTTTTATCCCGGGCAGGCAGTAGAAGCCTCAAGAGAACTCCCTAAACGGTTATCGAACGGTGATCCTAACCCTATCACTATCTCCCTGCAGCACTATTATCCGTTCGAAATTGGTCTTAATATTATTGATGAACTGCCATTTCAATTTCAGAAAAGGGACCACAATTTTGAAGGCAGCCTTGCGCCTAAGAAAAGGACTGAAATCAGTTATAAGCTAACTCCAACCCAGCGAGGCAGCTATTCGTTTGGTGCCCTCAATATTTATGTTTCTTCTCCTTTGGGGCTAACCGAACGGCGATATCGTTTTGATGAAGAACAGGAAGTGCCGGTGTATCCCTCGTTCATTCAGATGCGCCAATTTGAACTGTATGCCATCTCAGATCGGTTGCAAGACATAGGCATTAAAAAGATACGTCGCATTGGCCATACCATGGAATTTGACCAGATACGCGAATATGTGCGAGGCGATGATGTGCGATCCATCAACTGGAAGGCCACCGCTCGCGCCGGCGATCTTATGGTGAACCAGTACCGGGATGAACGCTCCCAGCAGATGTACAGCGTTATTGATACAGGACGGGTTATGAAGATGCCTTTTGAGGGACTGCAACTGCTTGATTATGCGATAAATTCCAGCCTGGCTATTTCCAATATTGCCCTCACCAAGCAAGATAAAGCCGGACTCATCACTTTTGGGGATCAAGGTTGTAAGATTATACCTGCTCAGAAAAAACGCACCCACTTGTACAATATTCAAGAAGCGCTCTATAATGTTGATACCGATTTTATGGAGTCGAATTTCAATCGACTGCTCACGTTTATGCATAGCAAAATCTCGCAACGGAGTCTAATCTTGCTATACACGAATTTTCAGACCATCGAGAGCATGAAACGGAAGCTGCCAATCCTTCAGCAGCTTGCCTCTAAACACCTATTGGTTAGTATATTTTTTGTCAATACGGAACTGGATGATCTATTGCAGAGCACCCCGGAAAGTGAAGAGGAGATCTATATTAAAACCATTGCAGAAAAGTTCAACTATGAAAAGAAGGGGATCGTCAAAATGTTGAATCGCCATGGAATTCAAACCATTCTTACCCGCCCCCAGGATCTCTCGATTAATACGATCAACAAATACCTGGAGCTAAAAGCCCGCGGGTTGATTTGAAAAGCTTTTAGCAACTGAACGATCTGGTTCTATAAAGCTTTACGCACCCATTACATTAGTACAATAACAGCCCTGTTCGCCTTCTAATGCTCTTTCCCTCCATCCGCAGCAGAGCGACGGATGGAGGATATAACCTCTAACCTCTTATGCAGGAGTACCCCCCCTTTGAGTTTGGTAAGGGTAATCCAAATCCCCTCTTGGGATAGATACTTGGCTAGGTCGGGGTGGGATGGGTTGTTAACATTACTTTTGCTAATATAACAATAATAGTGCGAGTGTCCCGCTCACGCTCTATTGGATCCCCCTCCCACATCTGCACTATCAGCTTTGATATGGAGTTACTTAGCAGATTATAAAGTTTCGGTTTACAGGCTTGCTCCCTCCCTACAAGTATAGAGGGAAATTTCCTCACAATACTTAAAACCACTAAAGAAAATATTATTGCGAGGAAATGAAGCAAGTTCTCATCTTCCAGTGCCTGCTCTGGAAAAGAAATGCTCGACCATCCACTGCAGAGCAAAAAAATCCCTCAACAATCTCTCCTCCATCCGTCGCTCCGCTGCGGATGGAGGTAAGTGCTCTAAAAACAAAACCCCCGGCACTTTTGAAGTCCCAGAGGTTTTAGCGTAGACTATAACATGAAAATATTACTCGTAAATAGGCGGGTATTTCGCCGGATTGGCTTCGCTCATCAGGGCATACACCGCCTCGAAGATATCCTCTTCGTTAGGCTTGGAGAAGTAATCTCCATCGGAACCATAGGCCGCACGGTGCTCTTTGGCCGTCAGGCACTGCGGCTCAGAATCAAGGTAGTAATAGCCTTTCTGCTCCTGCAGCACCTTGTTCATCATGAAGGCGGATGCGCCACCCGGCACGTCTTCATCCACAAAAAGTATGCGGTTAGTCTTCTTGAGCGACTCTACAATATCGTGGTTGCGATCAAAAGGCAAGAGCGTGCGCACATCAATAAGTTCAGCAGAGATACCCACCTCTTCGAGTTCCGATAATACCGACTCGCAAATATTACATGTAGATCCGTAAGAAACGATCGTGATATCCGATCCTTCTGAAACTACATTTGGAATACCCAGCGGTACGGTAAACTCGCCTAAGTTCTCAGGCTTATCTTCCTTCAGGCGATACGCATTGAGCGGCTCAATAACGAGAGCCGGATCATCGCCCTGCAGCAGTGTATTGTACATACCAGCTGCATCGGTTAAGTTGCGCGGCACACAAACGTGCACACCGCGTATCCCGTTAATAATCGTACCCATAGGCGATCCGGTGTGCCAGATCCCCTCGAGACGGTGACCACGTGTACGGACAATAAGCGGCGCTTTCTGCCCGCCCATACTGCGATAGCGTACCGTAGCAAGATCATCACTGAGTCCCTGGAAGCAATACAGCAGGTAATCCAGGTACTGGATCTCGGCTATAGGACGCAAGCCCCTTAGCGCCATTCCTATACCCTGCCCAAGTATCGTTGCTTCACGGATACCGGTATCACGAACGCGGAGCTCTCCGAATTTATCCTGCATATTTTCGAGCCCTTTATTTACATCCCCCAGCTTTCCGGTGTCTTCACCAAAAACCAGTGTTTCGGGATATTTCTCAAAAATCTTATCAAAATTATCGCGCAGCACCAGTCGGCCGTCAACCTTTTCCGGATCATCTGAATACTCTGGTTCTACCTCTTCGATATTAAGCGGCGACTGGTCCGTTTCGCTATACAAATGACTGTGGTATCGCTCGGCATTCTCTTCATTATTTTCATCAAGCCACTGTTGAAGCTCACTTCTGCTATCCAGCTGTTCATTGCGCGTAATACGAAGTGCTTTACGGGCACCGGTCACAATATATTTTCGAAGCGGAATTAAGGGAGCCCCCATATTCTTTTTAATCTTCTTTAGGGCTTCGGCATGACTACTTTCAGCAATTAGGTTATCCAATATGCCTTCTACTGTTTGCAGCTCTTCTTTAAGCTCATCCTTAAACGATTTCCATGCCGCTTTCTGAGCCTCTTTTACATCTTCCTTGGCCTCATCTTCAAGAGCCTCGAGCTCTTCTTCTGAGGCAATACCTTCATCAATCAGCCAATTGCGGGTCTTATTGATACAGCAAAATTCCTCTTCCCATTCGAGTCTTTCATCAGACTTATAGCGTTCGTGCGAACCGGAGGTTGAGTGCCCCTGAGGCTGCGTTACTTCCTGAACATGAATCAGTACCGGCACATGCTCTTCACGAGCAATCTGTTCTGCCTGGCTGTAGGTCTGCATCAGCGCAGGATAATCCCAGGCATTCACGGTCAATATCTCGAGCCCCTCTTTATCTTCGGTACGCTGAAAACCTGATAATACCTCAGAAATACTCTCTTTGGTAGTCTGGTATTTTCGGGGCACAGAAATGCCGTATCCGTCGTCCCAAACCGACATCACCATCGGTACCTGGAGTACACCGGCCGCATTAATAGTCTCCCAGAAAACCCCCTCAGAAGTACTGGCATCACCAATGGTTCCCCACGCAATCTCATCTCCATTTTCAGAGAATCGCTGAAATTCTTCATCTTCTAGAAGTGATTCGTGATTTCGATAGATTTCAGAAGCCTGGGCCAGTCCCAACAGGCGTGACATCTGACCTGCCGTTGGAGAAATATCGGGAGAGGTATTTTTCATCTCCGTAAGATCTTTCCAACGGCCATCATCATTAAGACTGCGCGTGCTGAAGTGCGCATTCATTTGACGGCCGCCGGAATGCGGTTCCTCATCTACGTTGGCATGGGCATACAATTGCGCAAAAAACTGCTGTACCGTCACCTGGCCTATGGCCATCATAAACGTCTGGTCACGATAATAGCCGGCCCGGAAATCACCATTTTTAAAATATTTGGCCATAGCAATCTGTGGAAGCTCTTTACCGTCGCCAAAAATGCCAAATTTGGCTTTTCCCGTGAGGGTTTCTTTTCGACCAATATAGGAAGCTTCCCGACTCATTACTGCTAATTTGTAATCGTCCAGGATCTCCTGTTTATGGTCATCCGTATACGAACCGGATGCTAGTTGTGATGCCAGTGATGTCTGCTCTTTTGTCTCTGTTTGTGCCATAATACCTGTTCATGGTTATGGGCTGATCAGATCAGCCGGAGATATTAATTATTGTGATGATGCCGGATGGCAGTACAATGTTGCGACTAGCCGCGTTACTCCATAAATCCTCCCTTCGTCATCTTAATAGGATCAAGCGCCTCATCAAGTTCTGTGTCGCTCAAGTCGGTCATTTCGCGCGCTACTTCTTTAACCGGTCGTTCTTCTTTAAAGGCCTTTTTGGCAATTTTAGCAGCTTTGTCGTACCCGATAAGCGGATTTAACGCGGTAACAAGTACCGGATTACGTCCTACCATATCAGCAATCTTTTCCCGGTTAACGTTCAGTCGAGAAACAGACCGTTCGGCAAAATTATCTGCAGCATTGCTCAATATCTCAATTGATTCCAGCAGGTTGTGTGCTACTACCGGTAACATTACGTTAAGTTCAAAGTTACCCGATTGTCCTGCTACCGTAATCGTTGAGTCATTACCTATCACTTGAGCACATACCATTGTTATAGACTCTTCAATTACAGGATTTATTTTACCAGGCATAATGGATGATCCCGGCTGCAGTGCTTCCAACTGAATTTCACCGATGCCGCTGTTAGGGCCGGAGTTCATCCAGCGCAGGTCATTACCTATTTTCATCAACCCAACAGCAATCGTTTTAAGCTGACCACTTAGTTCGACCGGTGCATCTACTGTTGCCTGTGCTTCAAAATGGTTTTCTGCTTCTTTAAAATCAATTCCTGTCTCTTCAGATAATGCTTCAGCCACTTTGCTGCCAAACTCAGGGTTTGTATTCAGTCCTGTACCTACAGCAGTACCACCTTGCGGCAGCTCTGTCATGCGATCTAGCGCCGCTTCTAATCGTTCAATACCGAGCTCAATTTGTCGTGCATAGCCCTGGAACTCCTGTTCAATGGTAACAGGCATGGCATCCATCAGGTGCGTACGGCCCGTCTTGGCTACATCAGAAAACTCAGCACCTTTTTCTAAAAATGCTTCTTTAAGCTTTTGAAGCGCCGGGATGAGGTTATTTGAAACCCCCAATACAGCCGCCACTCTTATGGATGTTGGGATCACGTCGTTCGAGCTTTGCCCGTAATTCACGTGATCGTTGGGATGAATTTCGACGTCGCCGCCACCATCCTTGAGCTCATTAGCCCGCCGAGAAATAATTTCATTGGAGTTCATATTGGTAGAGGTCCCCGAACCCGTCTGGAAAATATCGATGGGGAAATCATCATCGTGTTTTCCATCAATAACTTCCTGGGCCGCCTTCTGGATGGCATCGGTAATGCCGCTATCCAGTTCGCCCAGTGCGTGGTTCACTTTGGCTGCATTCTTTTTCACCATCCCTAATGCTTGAATAAAAGAACGGCTGAAACGAATACCGCTTACGGGAAAGTTGTCAACGGCACGTTGTGTTTGTGCGCCGTAATAAGCGTTTTTGGGCACTTCTACTTCTCCCATAGAATCGGTTTCAATACGAGACTCACTCATAATCTCTAAATAATTTTGATCAAAATTTCCTTTTCCTCGTTTTTTTAGCTTGCCTAAACGAGCACTCAAAGGTAGGAAATTTTTGGGAGATTTCGGAGTTTTGAAAAGGACTTTTATTTAAGTACCTAAAAAGGTTAATCCGAAAGGAAAAATAAGAAAATTTTATAAGGTTTTGGCGTACATTCGATAGGTCTTTTCAATATTGGCACCAATTTTTTTGGCAACTTGGATCATTGGGGTATTGGTCTCGAGAACCCAACTGAGTTCTGATGAACGGTATCCTACTTCTCTTGTATTTATAAGAGCTTCCTTATGGAGCATTGCATCAATACCCTTGCCTTGATATTTCGGAAGAACCCCCATCAATGCGGTACGCAACCGGTCTATGTTCCTGCGGTGCCATAGCAGTTTAAAAATACCTGTCGGAAATAACGTTCCATCCATATGTCGTAAAGCTTGGTTTAAATCGGGCAACGCTATAGAAAAAGCTACCGGCTCATCATCGATTTCAACAATATGAGCCCCCTTGGGATCCAAAATAAGCTTGAGGTCTTTGGCCAGATCTAATAATTCTTCATTTTTAAGCGGTATAAATCCCCAGTTGTCAGACCATGCTTTATTAAAGATATGACGAATAATCTCTACTTCTTCCTCAATATTCTTTAAATCTACTTCTCGAATATTGAACTTTGGCAGACGTCGGCGTACAATCTCTTCGGCCCGGTACATCCTATGCAAGTCAATCTTGGAATGGTACGCACGAAAGGCATACATGTCGACCTCTTTGGTAAGGCCCGCATTCTTAAGCAGCCTATCATAATAGGGCTTATGATAGGGCATCATAATGCTGGGATAATACTCAAAGCCATCTACCAGTATTCCAACCTCATCCATCATACTGGGGTTAGAGGGGCCCAATATGTCGGTATGCCCACGTTCGCAAAGCCAATCGGATGCTACCTTTATTAATAAGTTGGCTACTGACTGGTCGTCAATGCACTCAAAAAATCCGAAAAAACCGGTATTGTTATCGTGATGTTTGTTGTAACGGCGATCTTGAATGGCAGCTATACGGCCACAAATCTCTCCATCCTGTTCAGCAAGAAAGAGAGCAATATTTCCCTCATCATAAAAAGGATTATTCTCCTCATCTATGAGCTTCTTCTGTTCCATCTTAAGAGGAGCAACCCATTTCTCCTCATCCGAGTAGTGCTCGTAAGGAAAGTTTATAAACTGCTTCCGCTCTTGCTTAGTGGTAGCAAGGGTTATTCCATTTATCTGCTGTACGTCTTCCACGATCTATTCGTTTTCCAAAAGCGAGTGGCCATTCTGATCAATAATCCCCTGCTCAATACCAACCTTGCGAAAAGCTTCTAAAATTCTATTGAGATGGTCATCGGTATGAGTAGCCATATAACTGGTACGGACAAGAGATTGCCCACGCGGTACTCCCGGAGGCACAACGGCATTAACATAAACACCGGCCTCGAAAAGACCTTTCCAAAATTCAAAGCAATCGATCATTTCGCCAATAACCACCGGAATAATCGGAGTTTGGCTGCTCCAAACATTAAAGCCCATATCCCGAAGCGAATTACGCATATAATCAGAAATCTCCTCAAGACGATCAAGCCTCCATGTTTCTTCCTGAAGTATTTCAAGTGCTTTCAATACTGTAGCTACATTAGCGGGCGGCATTGATGCACTAAAGATATGTGCCGGCGAATTATGACGGATATATTCGATAACCTCATAATCTCCTACCAAGAAACCACCCAGCGATGCAAAGGATTTAGAAAAGGTTCCACTAATAAGATCCACCTCATCCATCAATCCGTACGTAGAAGCCGAACCTCGTCCGCCTTCACCAACAACACCGATAGCATGGGCATCGTCGAGATACAAACGAGCATCATGCTCATTCTTAAGTTTCACGAGCTCGTCAACTTTGGCTATAGTCCCCGACATGGAGAAAACGCCATCACTGACAATAATCTTTCCGGCTTCCCGGTCGGCTCTTTGTAATAATTTTTCCAGTTGTTCCAGGTCGTTATGCTGGTATCGCATCGTTTTTGCATTCGACACCAGTGTTCCCGAAACAATACAGGCATGGTTATCTTTATCGGAGAAAATAACATCTCGTCGCCCGGCAATAGTCTGGATAGAACCTTCATTAGTTTGGTACCCGGTACTAAAGAGAACACATGCATCTTTGCGCATAAATTCTGCAAGTTTCTCTTCAAGCTCCAGGTGCAGATCTAATGTCCCGTTCAAATAACGGGATCCTGTGCATCCTGTTCCATAGGTTTTAATAACTTCTCGCGCGGCTTCAATTACTCTGGGATCGTTTGTTAATCCAAGATAATTGTTAGAACCGGCCATTATTACTTCCCGTCCATCAATCTGAACGGTAGTACCATCAGTGGCTTGGAGAGGCTTAAAATAGGGATAAAGACCCTTTTCTTTAATTTCATCGGCTTTTGTAAAGTCATAAGCCTTTGAAAAAATATCGTTCGTTTTTACATCAGAATTGGATTCGGCCATTCGTCCTTTTTTCGGCTTTTTGAAAAGTGCTTATCAACGTAAATATACTTCCATATTGAGCATCAATCAAATTATGAATCAGATATTATAAATCGTGATTCTGAATTCAGAAGTGGTTTATTTTTTCATCTAAATAGTCAACATATTGCTGTGCCACATGTTGCCAACTAAACTGTTCCTGTACATAAGTACGGGTTCCCTTAGAAAATTGTTCCAGGGGACCTGTGAGCACTTCATCTATTTTAGCAGCAAAGGTTTCAGCATCCAGGGCCGGTACACGATAGCCATTTTTACCTTGGGTTATTACATCTTTAATACCCTCCAGGTTAGCCGCCACGGCAGGCGTCTCGGCCATATTCGCTTCCAACAACACAATACCGAAGCCCTCCATATCTCCCGGCACGGGCACATTTGGCATCACAAACAGGTCTGCCGCAGCATATGCTTGTTGTAACACTTCATCGGGCTGTCGACCCAGTATAAAAATACGATCACGAAAAGAAGTTCCTTCGGCAGCTTTAACGATACTATCATATTCGGGCCCATCGCCCACCGTTACATATACCACCCGTTCATCAAGCTTTGGCATAACTTCACGGATAAACCACTCGTGCCCTTTTCTTTTTACCATACGCCCCACTGTTAGTAACATTGTATGGCTTTCCAGGGGAATTCGAAAGTTCCGCTGCAGCCGATTGCGTGACTCCTTCTTGTCCGGAAAGTTGTTAAGCTTGTTGAAATCGAAACCATTGGGCAGTGCCACCCCTTTTTCCGGCTCCATCCCCCGCGCGATACATTCATCACGGGTAGCCCTCGATACTGAAATCACACCATCGAGGTTATCGAAAACCTTTGGCACAAACCATTGATAAGGTTTTACCGGTAAGGTAACATCGCGCCCGTGGTTAATGGTAACCATCGGTATTGTAATTTTATGACGGATAAAAAAGGCCAAGCTCGCCGTTACCATTGAAGAGAAAAGGATGATATCCGCATCAGACTCTCGGGCTTTATGCGGAAGTCTCATCATCTGTTTCAACAAGAAGCCAACAGTCTGAAAAGCGATCCTTCCTTTTTTTGCAACATTAATAGTTTCGGTAATAACTTCTACCGATTCTTTCCGATTTAATTCCTGTATTAACTGCTGGCTAACCCGCTGCATGCCACCAACGTTTTCAAGGATCTCTCCTTTTGGCGGATGGGTATGAGAAACGTATAATATTCGCACGTAATAACCTTTTAACTTATTAACACTAAAATTTGAGGGCAGGTCGTGGTTCTTTCAATGCTTCACGGTAGTTATCAAGCAACTTTCCGTTTACATTTTCCCACGAATAGGCAATGGCCTTTTGGCGGGCGGCCTCTCCCATCTCTTGCCAGAGGTCAGAATCATCTATCAGCTTAGCCACGCACTTGGCAAATCCCCTGGTATCCCGAGGGGGTGCTAAAAAGCCGTTAACCCCGGACTCTACCAACGACCGACTTCCGGTAGCATCAGCTACAACACAAGGTAAACCGCTAGACATTGCTTCAAGCGTTACATTGCCGAACGTTTCGGTTTCAGAGGGGAATAAGAAAATATCACTGCTGGCATAGGCACGGCTCAGCTCATCCCCGGTTACAAAACCGGTGAAATGAGCTTCGGGCAACATATGTTCGAGTTCCTTCTTGGCAGGCCCATCACCTACTATCATCGATTTTACATTATCGTGACTCTGCTGCAACCGTTTAACGGTATCCACAAAGGTTTGCAAATTCTTCTCCCAAACCAACCGCGACACAAAGGTCACAACCTTGTCATCATCCTCGAACCCAATCGAGCGTCGCCACTCCATATCCCGATAGCCGGGATTAAAATCATCTGTATTTACACCGCGCGCCCAAATACGGATTCCTTCATCAATTCCTTCTTCATTCAACTCATCGGCCATTGAAGGTGAAGGCACATAAATATGCTTACACTGGCTGTAGAACCATCCCAGGTATTTCCAGCCCAAGAGCTTCAACATCTCCAGGTTGTAATACTTTAAGTAGCTGGTAAAGTGGGTATGATAGGAAGCCACAATCTGGATATTATTGGCCTGTCCCCATCGCATTGCTCGAAATCCCAGCACATCAGGAGTAGCAAGATGAATAAGGGTGGGATCAAATTCTCGCAATCGCTTTTGAGCTCTTTCAGGGAACCCAACCGTAATACGATACTCGGGCCTGCCCGGTACCGGCACCGAAGGCACGGGTACAAACTCCCCCTCATGATCTATTTCGGGTTCATCAATAGTGGGGCCAAACACTAGAACCGGTATGCCTTTATCTTCTAAAAAAGCTACCAACCGGTTAAGCGTCAGTGAAACGCCATCCTGAATATGGTTATAATTTCCTGTGAATATTGCTACTCGTAGATCACTCATAAATTTTCCAATACATCATTGAGATTTGTATCTTAACCGTGCTTTTGAAAGATCGCAAATATAACAGTGTCGCACACGCAACACTAACTGGGTTTGGCCCGGCCAATGCTATATACTAAGGCAGCTTTTATGTGCTACCCAAACATATTTGTACTCACACAGTTTAATTAAGCCACCAAATATACAAAATTTGATGAAAGCCTTCGTAACCGGCGGAACAGGTTTTATTGGAAGTCACCTAGCAGACCATTTAATGGAATCAAATGACTACTCAGAGGTACGTTGCCTGATTAGAAACAATGAAAAATGGCTGAAAGGAAAACCCTTTACCCGTATTAAAGGCGATCTCGATGATCTGGCTGTGCTTAAAAAAGCCGTCAAAGATGTTGATGTTATTTTCCATATTGCCGGACGGGTTAAAGCCCCAACCTATGCCGACCTGGCCCATGCGAATGTAGACGCTACCGAAAACCTGCTTCGGATAGCGCAAAAAGAAGGAGTTCCTAAAGTTGTGGTTCTCTCTTCTCTTGCCGCCGCGGGCCCCAGCCAGAACGGCCCACTCAGTGAAGATGCTCCGATGAATCCCATCAGTAATTATGGTAAGTCGAAAAAACAGATGGAGCATGTGATACACGATCTTGCCGACGGAGAAACCTCCATTACAATCCTGCGTCCGCCGGCTGTGTATGGACCGCGCGAAGACCAGATCTACTCATTTTTTAAAATGGCCGACAAACGCCTATGCCCTATCATTGGCGATGGTAACCGACCTCGAATATCTATGATTTATGTGGGGGATGTTGTTAATGCTATCTTAAACGCAGCCGACCAACAAGAAAAAGGGGTGCACACCTATTTTATTACAGATGATACTATTCATACCTGGGATGAAATTCGCGGAACTACGGAAACGGTTTTAGGTAAAAAATCGGTACCCATTTATATTAAGCCGAAGTATGTTAAGAAGATCGCTAAAACAGTTGAAAAAACTGCATCATTTTTTGGCATTTATCCCGTTTTAAACAGGGAAAAAGCAAAAGAATTAATATTAGAATGGACTTGCTCCACTGAAAAAGCAAAAAACGAACTTGGGTATGAACCCGAATACTCACTCGGCGAAGGAATCTCTCGAACAATTCACTGGTATCAACGACATCATTGGTTATAATTTTATGAACAGATTTGTGTCTATACTATTTGGCATTTTACTTTTCACTGTCACTACTGTTGCTACTGCACAACCAACCCTTGAGAAGGATTATTCCTACGTGATGGAAATCCCATCCGTTATTACTATAGACAGTTCTCCGGCTCATCTCTACGTATTATCTGAAACCGAAGGGATGGCTGTTTTTCGCACCCAAAAAGATAGTTTACAGTGGCTCTATACCTCTACCGGTATGGCTCAGCGCGGCAATACAATGACAGCTGATATACGCTTTGCATACCTTTTTGGCAACAATAGACGATTTACCGTGCTGGAACCCACCTCGGTTCTTGGAGTTTATTCATCTACTCTTTTGCCCTCCAATCCTTTAGATGCCCAACGCATTGCCCAAAGTTTATATGTGGCTCTTGGAGATAAGGGGCTGGGCAAACTGTCGCTTAAAACACAGACCACAGTCGATTCAACAGTAACTTTTGTAAGTCGGTCAAAGCTAAGCGATACTTATATTCTAGACATTGAAACCTCTGGCAACCAACTTTTTGCGCTCTCCCGAGACCAAACGCTTTTTCAGTTTAAGCAAGATACCAAAGACAATACCACTATCCTGGAACAAGAGTTTGCTCTCTCTAAGCCATTGAACAAAATTTTTCTTGTCAATAATAACACCTTATACGGATCTGATGCGGACGGTAACATCTATGAAATTGACGGACAAGGCAACGTAGCTGCTCTCGGAACAATTGGAGAAACCGTCAACAAAATTGAAGCATGGAAAAACTGGCTTATCATCCGGGGTACCTCTAACAGACTTTGGACTTCATATAAAAACAGAAGTCCCAATCTCTGGAAAGAAGATCGCAAAGCCGGTAACTATATTACTATCTCTGAAGATACTTTTTGGCTGTGCGAATACAATCAGCTGAGTAGAATCATCATCTCTGAACAAGAGGATTCTCCGGCACAGAAAAATAAGTTGGAATCCAATTATTCAGGGAATTTAAACCTACAATCTATTTCAAATCAAAATATCCCACATGCCAAACCCCTGTTGGTTCCAATACAGTTCACAACAGAGGTACCCGCTAGTGCCGTAAAGATAACCTACCAATCCCAGGATATTAGCAATGCCGAACTAAGGGGACACAGTTTTTACTGGCGACCAACCTCCGACGACATAGGCCGTCATAATGTTAAGGTTATTGCCAGCACCAGTGGTGGGCAAACTGACAGCACTACCTTTACCATTAATGTTCGCTCTTTCAATTCGCCCCCGCGATTTGCCCCTATTCGTTCTATTACCATTCCTGTCGGCGAATCTTTTACACTGCCTGTTCAGGCTACGGACCCCGACGGCACAAACAAAAATCTCGTTCGCTTCCTCGGGGTAGATATGCCCGATGGCGCTTCCATTGATGAAACTACCGGGGAGTTTAAATGGACGCCGAAGGCCCGGCAAGTTGGAAAAAACAGTTTCCGTATTATTGCGACGGATCAATATGGAGCAGCTAAATCAGTTGATATTACAATAAACGTGATTGAAAGTATTGACCGTGGAACCTCGGGCAAATAATAGATTAGCTTTTAGTTCTTTTTAATTTTCTACTTCTTAAAATCCATTGAACAATATCGATTTTCAGGAACGACTGTTGGCTTGGTACGATAACAATAAGCGCGAAATGCCGTGGCGTGATTGTGGAGATCCCTATAAAATATGGATCTCTGAAATTATGCTTCAGCAAACGCGTGTAGATCAGGCCACTCCCTATTTTCATCGATTTATGGAACGCTTTCCAACGGTCGAAAGCCTGGCTAAAGCCGACCAACAAGAGGTGCTCAAGGTGTGGGAAGGCCTGGGATATTATAGCCGGGCCCGACATCTGCATGATGCTTCTAAGCTTGTAGCAGAAGAGTTTGACGGTACTGTGCCGGATAACTGGGATGACATCACCGAACTTAAAGGTGTGGGACCATACACGGCCTCAGCAATTTTGAGCATTGCATATCAGAAACAACATGCCGTTGTGGATGGAAACGTCATCCGTGTTTTAAGTAGGTATCTGGGCATTGAAAATGATGTCCGAAAAACAGCTACAAAAAATGCGATACAAGAAGCTGCCGATGAACGCATACCGGAAGAGCGGCCCGGTGACTTCAACCAGGCCGTAATGGAGTTGGGGGCCACGATCTGTACTCCCTCGAATCCCGACTGTGAAGGGTGCCCCCTGCAAGCTGGATGCGTAGCTTATAAAAAGGTTAAAACTGAGGAGATTCCATACAAATCCCCGGCCAAAAAACGCCCGCACCACCAAATTGGAGTAGGCATCATCATGAATGAGGATGAAGAAGTTCTTATTGCGCTACGTCCCGAAGATGCTATGCTGGGCGGCATGTGGGAATTCCCGGGCGGCAAGCAGGAAGAGGACGAAGATATGGAGGAAACGGTAGCTCGTGAACTAAATGAAGAGTTAGGAGTAGAGGTAGCAATTACAAAACCATTTATGAAGCTCGACCATGCCTATTCCCATTTTAAAATCACAATGCACGCTTACCTTTGTGAACTTGAGAACGGAACTCCCTCTCCAAATACCAGCCAAGAAGTACGATGGATCTCCATTGATGAACTGGAAGACTATCCCTTTCCAAAGGCCAATAGAAAGCTTACAAAAAAGTTGATGAACATCGACAAAGGCCAGCAAGAACTAGAAATATAGTCACCTTGTCATGCTGAACCATGTACTGAGTTTATCAGCCGAAGCCATACCCATACTTAAGGGTTCCAGAGGATTAGACCTTGGCATAGGTTGGCCTGTCTAAGTATCTCTTTCAGCATCTATTACTGGTTCAGGTTTGTAACCCAGTAATGAACTTACTTCCCTTATTTCCAGTCCCCCCACTGTGTAGCTAACATGTTTTTGAAACGCCTACTGGTTCAAGTTTGCAACTTGGACCAATAGTAAACCTGAACTCTAGTTTTAACATAGTTTTCTAATTTATTTTAGGGCTTTTTCAACCTATCTTCAGCCTGCACAATATCAGATAACTTTTTTTACAGCTGAATTACCTACCATGAGCCAAAAGCTCACCAAAAGATCTAAGCAACAAATCAAAAAGCTTAAACCTTTTCTTGATGAATGGGTAGAGCGCGTTGAAGAACCCAGCTATATTGATGATGATCCCGTGCTGTTTATGCACGCATTTAATGATAAGGAAGATCAGCTACTAGCCGGTTTTTTTGCTGCCACTATGGCCTGGGGACGTCGGGATATTGTGATTCGCAAAGTGCG
Organism: Fodinibius halophilus; assembly: GCF_011059105.1. Classification (GTDB taxonomy): domain Bacteria; phylum Bacteroidota; class Rhodothermia; order Balneolales; family Balneolaceae; genus Fodinibius; species Fodinibius halophilus. The sequence continues at coordinate 137,614 of NZ_JAALLS010000008.1, forward strand.
CGATTTCTTAGACCGGATGGATAATCGACCTACCGAATTTATTACAAATTTTGCAGATCGCGATGCCAAACGCTTTGAGGGCTTCAAACATCGTACCTTCAAGCCTGTCGATATGAAGTGGTTGGTCAAAATACTGCAATCTATACTCCTTGAGTATGGCTCATTTCAAGATTTCTGGGCGTTTTGCCATCAACGAGCAACAGAAAATAGCAGGCCGCTGATGTCGGTGTTCCATGAGCAGTTCTTTGCCCAACATCCTGAAGCTCCACAACGGACCCGCAAACATGTTTCGAATGCCGATAAAAAGAGTTCTTGTAAACGCTTGTATCTCTACCTTCGCTGGGCCATCCGCAAAAAAAGTCCCGTGGATCTTGGTATTATGGATTTTATGCCTGCCTCAGAATTATATATCCCCCTCGATGTACACGTGGCCCGGCAGGCTCGTGCACTTGGACTATTAACCAGAACCTATAACGACTGGTGGGCGGTTGAAGAGCTGACTGACGCATTACGATTGCTTGATCCCAAAGACCCGGCGAAATATGATTATGCCCTATTTGGACTGGGGGTAGCTGAGGATGGTATCCCGGAGGAGTATATTTTGAATCCGAACGTACTATGACAAAATCAACCCATACATAACAACTGCATTAGTATTTTCTAACATCATTGATTATACTAGCTTCATAAAATATCATGGTAAATTAGCAGAAACCTCAAAGAGAGTTCCAAATAATATAAGAGGAACTACTTAAAACTTTACCATCATGGGAAAACTATATCCAATAAGTATAATCTTAGTATTAACTCTTTTTTTTAGTTCTTGCCAAGATAACTCTACCTCAATAAATCAAAAGACAAAAGAAGATAATGAACAAATTAAAACACCTTCTGTAGAAGGAAAATCGTTAGTATTTGATTCAAGTAATGATTTCAAAGGTTTTGTTCAAAACCTTCAACAGAAATCTTATGGCGAATTAGATAAATTTGTGAACCAAAAAGCACATGGTTTCACATCTCTAAAAATGGCTCAAGAACACATTCGAAAAAAGAAAAGTAAAAGTAACAGTCTTACCACTCAGGAAGAAAAAACTATGCACTTGAATGTTGAAGACCCAGCTTTTGCTAGTATCTTGAATAAAGATGGGGTATTTCAGGTCGGTAAACAGATATTCAAAATCACTAACAAGTATACCTATATCTTCAAAGACAAGGGGGCCTATCAGAATTTTCAACCTTCTAAGAAAAAATCATCCAATCCCAGCCTCTCTTATGTAAAACCTTGCGAGGAAATCCGACAAGAACCTATTCGGATAAGACAAGACGTTTATCGAGTGGAAAATTGCGGGGGAGGTGGCGGAGGATCGTATGACCCCGGAGACGATGACGATGAATACACTGACCCAAGTGACTTAGACCCCTATGCTAATCTTAGCAAAAAATATCCATCGAAAATAACTCAAGAATACAGAAGTGGTGGAACTAAGGGTCGATTAAAAGGGCAAACTTGGCATAGAGACTTTTTTGTTTATGAAAGCATTGGTGTTAAATCGGTTCATGAACGGCATACGTGGCTTAGATGGTGGAATCGAAAAGCAGAAAAAATCACAATAGCATCTTTTGCAAAATTTAGTTACGGAGAAGTAAAAATAAGCTTCTTGGATCTAAAAAATTCCTTTACGGTTAAACTCAGAGACGTTATATCCACGATACAATCATATCCAGCCAACCCAGTTACTAACTTACTTAATGATATTGAACAAATGAGTTCAAATTCTAAACTCACAAGGTATGGATATGATGCTCTTAACAGTCTTCAAGTTAAAATTGAAATAACCAAAAACAAAACAAGAGGGGAGGAGGTTTTTACATATGATATTGCCCCTAAAAATATTCAAGAAACATATTCTAAAGTTAAATATAATGCTAAAAAAATTCGCCATGTGTATGACTGGTCAACGGCCGTAATTAGTTATCCTCCAAATATCAAGGACGTGGTAGATTTCGAAATTGATCAAATTAGATCTAAACATACCCTAAAACATGATGGGTATCACTTTGGATTCATCACCGAAGAACGTTACTAATCATTTTTTTAAATAAAAAATCAATCCGTTGGGCGGCATGATAATCGCCCAATGGGTTCCTTAAATCACTCAAGTTTTAAAACTATTAAAGATTATGAAAAATAAGCTACTTACCTCTGGAATATTACTATTCTTATTTTTCTTTTTAACGAAAAGCCAGGCACAAACAACCTATAAGAGTGACCCTGGATTTTTTAGCCCTATTGTGGAATCATTATATCTACAAGGGGGATCTATTGGTGAAAATACCGTACTCGTTGGTCCGGCTTTAGGTTACCGCTTTAATAAAAATTACGATCTTACACTGCATACCGAATATTTATCTACAGAATTCAATGCTAACAATAAGTTTTCGATGCTAAATTTCGGTTTAATGTTTGGCCGCACTGACCATTTTTCTGACCATAATATGTTGCGTTCAGAACTCTCCGTTTATAAATCAGTAACACTAAACATCACAGGTCTGCCACCTTCTGTTCCCGATCCGAACCTTACAACAGCCAAACTAACATCCTCTTTTTACCGAAGCATAACCCTGTCTGATTCGGTCACACTGTTACCTAATGCCGGTGGATTTCTCGGATATGGCGATTATCAGCCCGCCGTTTCCTCTGCAACATTGCGACAGGGCTATGACGGATTTATATTGGGTCCCAGATTGGGTTTCGATATATTATTTCAATTTTCTAATTCATTTTATCTTGTTGTAAAGCCCGACTACCAGCTGCGAATTGATCCTAGTCAGGATACTTCAGAGGGTACGCTATTGTTTAATATTCAGCTCAATTTTTAATAGATATGCGCTATACCATTTGTATTCTTGTATTTTTGGGCTGTGCATTTACTTCAGCATATGCACAACATTATCCCCTCAAGATAAATGCCAAAGTAAACGCAAATCCCAACTTCAAAATAAACAGCGTAACTAATGGTGGTTCATCACAAGGCCTGGGTCTTCTTTTCTCAAACTTAAATAAATATCCGGTCGAATTTGGACTTGTAATGCAACGGGGTTACAACTCATCTGTGCAATTCTCTTTCGGCTTAACATTAGCATACGTGCTTGTTGGTTTTAATAATAACTGGTTAAAAACCGGTTTAGAAGTAAGCCGATTTCATTTAAAAAAGTACCGCTATGAAGATGATATGGTTGGAGATGTTATGGAGGATGATCGACCTACCTCGTTTAAACCTTACCTTGAATGGGAATGGGGCATTGGTCAATCATTCTCCCTGTTTATTCATAGCGGTTATCGACTAACACTGAGTCAAACCAAAACGATTACCGAAATATTATCACGAAATGCCGATGGTACTGTCCAAAGGTTTCGAACTAAAGAAGAAACAAACTTTTACAGTTCTGGGTTTGAGGGAGGCATTGGTATAAACATAAAATTATATTAATACCATATTTTACTTTTGGAGTTTGATAAATCATCTATTTATTCAGCCTCAGAATTTGAATTCGGAGCGGGGATCAATCTGATTCTTTAAAAATCCATCTTCAAAAGATAATAGTTCACAAACTATAAAAGACTAAAATAAATCATCTATTCCATGAGAAAACTACTGCTTACACTGTCGATTTTTCTTTTCACAATTACTGCCTTTGCCCAAACCACCTATAAAAAAGATTCCGGTTTCTTTACCCCTATTGTAAAATCACTGTATCTGCGCGGGGGAGTTTTTGAAGATGCCCAACTTATCGGACCTGCGGTGGGTTATCGCTTCAATGAAACCTATGACGTAACGCTGCATACCGAGTTTCTGTCTAATGAATATAAATTCGGTTTTAGACCAACTCTCAAAACGAGCCTGCTTAATATTGGAGTTATTTTGGGGCGTACTGCTGATCTTTCTGATCGTTTCTTGCTGCGCTCGGAGCTGTCTCTTTATCAAGCTATAACGCTTAATACGGAAGCATATAATAATATTTCGAAACCGTCGCTGACATCCGGGATGGTTTCTTCTTCCTTATTTTGGGATATCCCTTTATCCAAGTCCGTCTCTCTGCTACCAAATCTCGGAGCTTTTTTGGGATATGGAAATTATTCGGCACCATACAGCACGGCACGTTTGCGACAGGGATTTGATGGATTTATTATTGGCCCCAAAGTAGGTTTTGACGTACCCTTCAACCTGTCAGACTCTTTCTACCTGGTAGTAAATCCGAAGGTCAATATTCCGTTAAATAAAGAGGAGTACGGGAGCACTTTGTTATTTAACGTTCAACTAAACTTTTGACAGTTTATGCGTTTGCTGATCATCAGTATTGCTCTCATCTTAGTAGCCCCCAACCTACATGCTCAGGAGCACAAGGGGTCCTTACTCAGCTTTCAACAAAAAACAACCCCCAACTTTGAGCTCTATGGCCAACACCATACTGGGCTTAGCCCCTGGGAACTGGAAGCTTCCGCTTATAATAGTGAGATTAGTCCCATTGAGGCTGGAGCCTATCTTTCCAGCGGCTATCCCTCATATATAGCAATTTCGTACGGACTAAATTTGGCTTACCTGTATCCAATTAACAGTTCACAACTACTGAAGGCGGGTATTAATGTTGGACGTTTTAAAATGAATTCATTTGATGACACCGTCGAAGTTGGGGCTGTATTGGAAGATGAATTTCACGAATCTTTTAAACCTTTCGTAGAGTGGCAGTGGAATTTTTCAAAATATATAAGTCTATTTGCACAAGCAGGATACCGGTTTCTACGCACCGAAACCGAGACAGTAAAAAAGATTCTATCTCGCTATGAAAATGGCCTGGTGAAATCATACCGCGTATCCCATAACACTGACTTCTATGGCTCCGGTTTTGAGCTGGGTGTTGGAGTAAGCTTAAGACTGTAATAATTACAGATAATAGCAGTTTCGGATCTATCGTAAACCTATTGAGGATAACTTTTATCGCTATTATGATTTTGCAAAAGCCTGATCAGTTATAGTCTCATACGTAACTTAACTAAAGACTCCACATCTACCATGCGCTCATTATTTATTTTAGTCTTATTTCTAGCCAGTATAAGTGTTCAGGCGCAGTCAGTTAAATCGAAGATTGGTATTCAAACCATCCATATGCCAAAGCTAAAGGTACAAGAAGCTTCTGAGCACAACGTACAAGCTGTTGGCTTACGGTGGACAATCTCTGACTATGATGGACTGCCCTATGAGCTTGGGTTTCACTTTTTTATAGGCTACGGCCGTGTTGCCAGTGGTTCTTTGGGACTTAGATTGGCATACATCTTTGGAGAACCCAATACAACAAATGTTAAACTTGGCTTAAGCTTTAGCAAAATAGACCTTAATGATGTGGATGTTGAGAAAAAAGGATTCGGTCCTCATGTAGGAGACGTTAATTTTACCTCAAGGGGAAATGTGTTCAAACCATTTATTGAGTTTGAGTGGGATTTCTTACGATTTAGTTCCATTTTCGTACGATCCGGCTATCGAATTATTAATGGCCAAAAATCAACCATCACATCTGTTGACCCTACTACTGACCCCTCCTCCAATAAAACAGAGGTTGAACGGCGAGATACCTTTTTCTTTTCGGCAGCCGGTTTTGAGTTCGGAGCAGGAATTAGTCTGATTTTTTAGAAGGGGCCAATATTTGAGGGGAATAACTTTTATCCCCTAAACGATTCGTCGGACGACAACCCCAGTCGCCTGACGAAAGATAGTGCAAAGCCAACAGATGAAACTTCTGAATGTTGCAAGTTGTATCATGGCCGAGCTGGAAGCACGGCCTACATTTCAAATGCCTCCCAGACTGTTTTATGATGTATATCCTTAGGATTCAACACGAACCTCAATGAAAGAACCCCATCCGCTAGTTGTCGAACAGGATGACATTTCTTTCAATATGGTTTCCAATCGGGGGTCTGGGGTGAATCGCGGGAAAAGCGTGTTAATAGCACCTAATGAGACAGAGCAGTACTCGATCTCATTGTTTTAACTAGAACAAAATCTACGATTCCCCCAGCAGTTTTTTCGTCTATTTTTTGCTGACAAAAAATGGACAACACATTTACTGGTGATTTGCATCAGTTATGTAATAATATATACTCATAAGTTACAAGCTTGCAAAAGATTGCCTGTTTCTTAACCACCCCACCTCGTACCTCAGCACTCCTCCTGCGGAGGGAATTTCACTTGCTCTTTAGCTCCTACCTGGGCTCAGAGAAACTGCTTTTTAAAACAACGTCCGTCATTGCGCCGTGCCCCGTTCTACGGGGAGGAGTACCGTGGTTTGGTGGTACGACGAGGCAACCTCCCTGAAACGATTGGTCGATATGTAAAGGTTACCCTTCAGATACTACGCGAACTTGCCCTCGGAGATTACTTCGTCGGCAAGCCTCCTCGTAATGACAGTGCTTTAGATGGGGAAAAGAGTTTCCCTCCCTGCTTGTAGGGAGGGATAAAGGGTGGGGCATAAAAGGGCTTTACAACACCTCCCTTTATATAATTCGTCGGACGACAACCCCAGTCGCCCGACGAAAGGTAGTGCTAATTCATCTAGAAGTTACATTTGGGAATGAGGCAAGGTATGGGTGTCTCGTGGCCGCACTGGAAGTACGGCCTACATTCTTTATCTGCAGAAAAGACACCTTAATTTGAGATATTATTCAGGAATACTCATTCTGAATCAAGACTTCTGTATTCTAAATATTTTAGAGGATGAACCCAGAATGGATCAGAAAAAGAGGGCTATGAGCGGGGATTAGAGATAAGTGTATTGCTATATTAACTCTAAGAACACTTGGAGCGGACCAAACTGGGGTTAAGAAATGATATACAACTTTTCTCTGTTATTATTATGCACATTAACAAAAAGATCCTTATATTTCGCGTCCGAGAATTGAAAGTAAAACAATTTTAGTTATATGGTTGGAGTTAAAGTAAAAGATAACGAAAGCATCGACCGAGCAGTCAATCGCTTTAAGAAATTGGTTGCCCGTTCACGAATTCTGAATGAATACAAAGATAATCAGCAGTATACGAAGCCTTCTAAAGAACGTCGTGAGGCTCTGAAGAAAAGTATTCGTGAACAGAAGCGTCGTAGTCGCCACCAGTATTAAGCACGATTTTTGTACAGAAGAGCTCTTTGGTTAATCCCGAAGGGCTTTTTTTATCGTGCTCATGATATTGCTAGTCCCTGTTATAGCTAATCCGTCTTCTTTTTGCGGATTATTCGCTTTGGGCACAATAGCATGTTTAAATCCGAGCTTTTGGATCTCTCCCAACCGGTGATCTACTTTATTCACGGCACGCACCTCTCCACCCAGCCCTACTTCACCGAGAAAAGCCATTTCATCTGAAATTGGTTTATCTACCAAACTGGAAACCAGCGCCAACATCACACCCAAATCGGCGGCGGGATCATTAACTTTCAATCCCCCGGCTATATTCAGGTACACATCCTGTCCGGAAAATTCATACCCTCCTCTCTTTTCCAAAACTGCCAATAATAGCGACAGGCGTTTGTAGTCAAAACCATTAGCAGTACGCTGGGGTGTTCCATAATTGCTGGGCGTTACCAGGGCCTGTACTTCTACCAACAAAGGACGAGACCCCTCAATAGAACAGATCACAGCATTTCCACTTACCGTGCTGTCATATTCCGACAAAAACAACTGCGAGGGATTAAGTACATCAATAAGCCCTGTTTGTTTCATCTCAAAAACCCCCACTTCTTGTGCCGGTCCAAAGCGGTTTTTAATACTCCGCAGCATGCGATAGTTGTAGTTGCTATCGCCCTCAAACTGCAGTACGGTGTCTACCATATGCTCCAATACCCGTGGACCGGCAATGGCTCCGTCCTTGGTAACATGTCCAATTACTAAAGTCGTGATGTCCTGCTTCTTAGCCAGTTGCTGCAACAAAGCGGCACACTCCTTCACCTGCTGTACGCTACCCGCCATACTGGTAAGCTCGGTCCGATAGACCGTTTGGATAGAATCAACGATAAGCAGATCGGGATCCAGCTTTTGTGCCTCTTTGATTACCTTATTAATATCGGTATCGGTATAGATATAAAAGTTATCCGAATCCACACCCAGCCGCTCGGCACGTTGTTTAATCTGACCGGCCGATTCTTCGCCGGCACAATATAAGATCTCCAAGTCGGGGTTGGACTTAGCAACCTGCAGGGTTAAGGTACTTTTTCCAATACCGGGATCCCCCCCAATGAGCACAAAGGATCCCGAAACAAATCCCCCGCCCAGCACCCGGTCAAACTCTTGAATATTACTCATAAACCGTTCTTGGGTATCTGAGTCAATTTCGTCGAGCTTTTGAGGGGATTGGGAGTCGGCAAGTCCATCAACTTTACCTTTATGCTCCTTTTCTGATTTCGTTTTACGCTCAACGGTAAACTCCTTAAAGGTATGCCAGGCACCGCAGTTGGGACAGTTCCCCAACCAGTTGGTGGAGGTATGCCCACAATCACCGCATACATATTGCATTCGATCTTTTGGCATCAGCTAATAGAGTCTGGAGATGAAATATCACTTTCTAATGTTTCGCGGGAATCCTTTTTATCACTCTTTAGCTCAACCACCGAGCGATTAATATACCAGGTAGTTGCCATCATGCCCAAGCCTACCGTGATGTAGTAACTGATTATACGCCATGCAAATACCGCTAAGCCAATAAAGGCTTTACGATCAATAAGCGGCCCTTGAAATATGGCAAATAACCCCTCTACCCCGCCGCTGCCTCCGGGAGTTGGCATTATTAAGAACGCTAAATTCATAGCTAAACTTCGCAGTGCAGATAAAATAACATCCGCCGGTAATAGACTTAACACTACAATAGTGGGAAGTGCAATTCGGCACAGCCACGACATGGTAGATAAGAAAAACGTTTTCAACAAAAAGCTGTTGGGTTTTTGGCGAAGTTCATGGGAATACTCTACCAGGTTATCCGTTTCTTTGCTAACCGGCTCTCTCCAACGTCGCAAAAGTGGCAGCTTAAATAAGAAGTTAACCACTTTCTTAATAGCATTGGGATTCTTAAGCACTCCATATGCCATTAAACCGGCATAACTCAATAATCCTATATAAAGCATCGCCATAGAAACATGCCCTACCATTCCTGTATTATTGGGCACTACCTCAAAAAAGATCCCGGAAATCAAAAGAATGGGCACCGCTAGTGCAAACCAAAGCTGATCGAGAAGAACGCTATACAAAATTATTGCTGTCGACTGGCCAACATTAAACCCTTCTTTGGTCATGGCATACGTTGCCATAGGAGCCCCGCCAATGGTAGAAGGGGTAATAGAAGAGGTAAAATCCCAGCTCAACATTACACGAAACGATGCTAACCAAGAGAGGGAGTTTTCTGAGAGTGCGCGAATTTTTGCTGCTGAAAACCATAATCGCATAAAAGATACGATAATAGCTATCACGATACCCGGCATACGCTTTAATTTAAGATGTTTTAGTACGCCGGGGGTATACGTCAGATAGATTAAGAATGCCATTGTGGCAATGCTCAACCCAATAGATATGAACAGATACTTTTTGGAAAAGTATTTATTTGGATTTTCCTGTATTTGGTCTTCGTTGTTAGACAAGAATAATCAATAATTATTAAAAATAGATACTCTCATAATAGTAAATATGAAGAGGAAATGAGAGTAGGTGTACTTATAAAACGTGTATTGAAATAAAAGGTTTCTACAAAAAAGGCCTTATGGAGACTCTTCCATAAGGCCTTACGAGAAAAAGTGCGTTAAGCTACAGTAATATTATCATCCAGATAAACGTCTTGAATGAAGTTCAAAATGCGAACTCCTTCTTCCATTGGGCGCTGGAATGCTTTTCGGCCGGTAATAAGTCCCATACCGCCGGCACGTTTATTAATGACGGCTGTTCTAATAACTTGTTCAAAGTCATTATCACCAGAAGCTCCACCGGAATTAATAAGCCCTGCTCGTCCCATGTAGCTGTTTGCTACTTGGTAACGAGTAAGATCAATAGGATGATCACTGGAAAGCTCATCATAAATATCTTCATCAAGCTTACCATACGAAGAATCACCCATATTTAATGCTTTATACCCACCATTAAGGGTTGGTTGCTTCTGTTTAACAATATCAGCCTGGATTGTAACGCCAAGGTGATTTGCCTGGCCGGTTAAATCAGCTGCAGAATGGTAATCCTTACCGTCAACTTTAAATGCAGAGTTACGGGTATAGCACCATAGGATTGTTGCCATGCCAAGCTCATGCGCTCGTTCAAAAGCACGTGCAACTTCCTGAATCTGACGACTCGATTCTTGAGAACCGAAATAGATGGTAGCACCAACGGCTGTAGCTCCCATATCAAAAGCGCGGTCTACCGTACCAAACATAATTTGGTTGTAGTTGTTGGGGTAGGTCATCAACTCATTATGGTTGAGCTTAACAATAAAAGGAATCTTGTGGGCGTACTTTCTTGCTACAGAGCCCAATACCCCAAATGTAGAAGCAACACCGCTACAACCACCTTCAATGGCTAGCTTCACGATATTTTCCGGATCAAAATAATCGGGATTTGGCGCAAAAGATGCTCCGGCTGAGTGCTCAATACCTTGGTCAACCGGTAGAATTGATATGTAACCGGTGCCACCGAGCCTACCATGATTTAACAACTCCTGCATATTCTTAAGAACACGCGGATTCCTGTCAGATTGCCCCAATACGTCATCAACATACGACGAGCTTGGAATATGAAGGCGTTCTTTTGGAATCGTTTCACACTTATGATTTAATAGATCCTCGGCGTCCTCACCTAAGAGTTCTTCAATACTTTTTGATGCTAAAGCCATAGCGTTGGTCCCGTTATTTCAATAAAGTTAAATTTAAGAGATTGCTAATATAAGTGATAAAAAAGGAAATGACTAGTCGCATCATATTGTTTGGAAGCCCAATACCAAATACTCTTTGTAATCGATCTTCCACCAAAAAATCCGTATATTCCAAGCCTTCAAAAAATTGAACCGAACCCCCTTTTGTATGAAGATTGGCAATCTTGACCTAGGCAATAAACCTATTTTACTGGCTCCCATGGAGGATGTCACCGACTCCCCTTTCCGCACTATCTGTCGCAGAAAAGGAGCCAGCATTGTATATACCGAATTTATCAGTTCAGAAGCTATTATTCGGGACAATGATCAGGCGATGCATAAAATGGACTTTACGGAAGAACAACGACCATTCGGGGTTCAGATTTTTGGTGGCCGCGAAGAAGCAATGGAGGGAGCGGCGAAGATTGCTGAGTCTAACGATCCTGATGTTGTGGATATCAACTTTGGTTGTCCGGTATACAAAATTGTAAAAAAAGGAGCAGGCTGTGCATGTCTTAAAGATATGGACCTGATGAAATCGATGGCTGGGAGTGTTGTTGATGCGGTAGAAAATAAACCAGTAACCGTAAAAACACGCCTGGGATGGGATGACCGCACCATCAGAATTCAAGAAGCCGCTTTAATGTTACAAGATTTGGGCATAAAAGCGCTGACAGTGCACGCCCGAACACGGTGTCAAAAGTACAAAGGCGATGCGCGCTGGGAGTGGCTAAAAAAACTCAAAAACACTAAAGGACTTGAAATCCCTATTATTGGAAACGGGGATGTGACTTCTCCGGAAGATGCCAAACGAATGTTTGACGAAACCGGCGTTGACGGGATCATGATTGGCCGCGGTGCTATCGGTAATCCCTGGATTTTTGAACGATCTCGCCACTATATTGAAACCGGTGAACTGCTGCCCGAACCAACGGTAGAAGATCGGATCGACCTCTGTATTGAACAGTTACGCCGCTCAGTGAAACACCACGGCGAACGATATGGAGTTATCATCATGAAAAAGCACTACGGGCAATATCTCAAAGGGGTACACAACAGCCGCCACTTGCGGGCTGATATCATGAAAGAAAGTGAAATGCAGCCTATTATCGACCTAATGTTGAGATTCAAAAACGAAAAGATGTTCGCGACGGCTTCATAATATTGCGATTTTGAATCTTTTTATGCTGTAAGGCGTATCCCATAACAGACATTTAAAAAAACATACTCTCTTATGTGGCAACGCCTACTTCGCCTGCTTTCGACCGGCCTTAATGCTTACAGCTTTTATACAAATCCCGTTCGTTTTGTAACCAGCATCCTGTTAGTAATTATCCTCCCCTACTTGGCTTATATCTTTTGGGGGACTCTCATCATATTGGTACTGATTGCTGTAGGTATTTTCCTGATTTATAAAGCTATCACTAGTAGTACTGAAGGCTCCAATAACTATTGAGTGCCCAATGTGAGAAGACATTAGTCACAGCTTGGGGCACTTACTTACCATTTATTCAGCAGTCTCTTCACTCTCTTTAGCCTGCCCTGATTTATTAACCATCTCAATTGGCAGTGCTTCAGAAGCAGAACCCGCATACAGAGAAACATGAGGGAAAGGAATCTCGATACCTTCTTCATCAAACTTGGCTTTAACCTCTTCCTGAAGGGTATTTTTAAGCAGCAACCAATCATCCACAGGCGCCCAAACTCTAAAATCCAAGTTAATAGAAGAACTGCCGAAAGCATCAAAAATAATCTGCGGTTCGGGCTCACTTAACGAGTATTTATTCTTTTCAGCTACCTCCATCAGCAGATCACGTACACGCCCAATATCTTCTTTATAAGCTACCGAAACTTTTGCATCGAACCTGCGAATGGGAAACCGCGTCAAATTCGTAAGCTCTGTCTTAATGATCATTTCGTTCGGTATGCGCACATACTTATTGTCGAAAGTACGCAACTTTACCGACAACACATCTATTGACATCACTATACCCGTTGTAGTGTTAATAGTGATAATATCATCAACCTTAAAAGGCTGCTCAGCAATCAAAAACAACCCGCTGATGATATTAGAAACACTTGTCTGGGATGCAAAACCTATGGCAACACCCACAATTCCTGCGGCCCCTAACAGGGGAGCTAAACTAATTCCGAGTTCGCCCATCACGGTTACAAGCATGATGATCAAACCGGCATAGAAAACCAGTTTACCGGCTAACATTCCATAATGCGGAGCGTATTTTTTGGTAAAAAATCGCTGTGCCCATCCCCGTAAAATAAAGAGCACCGGTAAGGCGATAGCTATTAAGAGAGCTACCTTAATAATTAGCTGGAGCGTTTCCTCAGAAATATAGTGATAAATGTTAAATACAGAATCTTGAAAAAAATCCATAAACTATCGTCCTAAGGTTAGTGCATCTTCAAATATCTTGAACGTCCGAGTTGCTAAACTTTTTTGAATTTTCTTGCGAGGTGGAGTCAACAACTGGTCTTGTGATACTCCATCATGCAGCTTCCCGGTCATAATAACATCACTGTTTAGATCTTCGCCCTGGAAAACAATTTGGGTTTCATCAGCCCAAAGGTCCGTATTATGAGCAAACATACTCAGTCGCTCAACACGAAAGCAAAAATGTTCAAAATTCAGTTCTTCTGGGGACCGATTTGAAATAATAATCGGACAACTCACCAGGTGAGGCTTCTTTTCCACATCAGAAAGATCGCGTCGTGCCTTAGTCACAGCGTGATAACAGAGCTCGCCATCGGTTAGCGTGCCAAACCATGTTCTGGATAGCTTAGCAGTAGGTAATTCAATAAGTTGGTAATTGTTCTCAGCTATAGAGATACGAACCCAAATAGGAATGCGCGTATAGATCTGGATCTGAGTCTTTGGACTAATCTTGAGCGTATATTCAGAATGTACAACTAACGGCATATCAGGATATACCGGGCGTATATTTATCTCATCAGATACATTCTTGTGTGCCCATCTTGACCACTCCACACTTTCAGGCAGTTTTTCAGGATTTATCTCGCACGCGAGGTCAGACTTATAGCAATAGGCAATCCATATCTCTTCATTCCTGCGAACAAGCCAGAGGTGGAGATCTCCTATTGAAAAGTAACGCCTTTCTTCATCACTAAGCGTAAAATTGCCCCAAATATTTTCATCCATATGAGCTAACTCTATCTTTCAAATGCTATGAAGTGATAATTTCCGTTCCCATAAACGGCTGTAAGACATCAGGCACAAGGATACTGCCATCCTCTTGTTGGTATATTTCTAAGATGGCCGCTACCACACGCGGCAGTGCCAACCCTGACCCATTGATTGTATGCAAGGTCTCAGTATCACCATTTTCTTTACGATAACGAAGCATCATTCGACGTGCCTGAAAACTACCAAAATTTGAGCAAGAGCTGACTTCCAGCCACCGCTGCTGCCCCGGACTCCAGACTTCAAGATCGTATTTCTTTGTCTGTGTAAAGCCCATATCTCCGGTACACATTAGCAGCGTACGGTAAGGGATCTCCAGTGCTTCCAATAAAGATTCGGCGTATTCCCGCAAACTTTCCAACTCATCATAGGCATCGTCTGGATGCACCATCTTTACCAACTCCACTTTGTCGAACTGGTGCAGACGATTTAACCCGCGAACATCTTTACCATAGGAACCGGCCTCTCGCCGCCAGCAAGGAGTGTACGAAGTGTAACGGATCGGCAGATCATCTTTGTCAATAATCTCATCACGGTGAAAATTTGTTACCGGCACTTCGGCAGTGGGTATAGCAAAAAACTCATCGCGTGGTATCTCATACATCATATCCTCTTTATCGGGAATTTGTCCCGTGCCACGTGCTGAATCTTCATTAATAAAATAAGGTACCTGCAGTTCAGTAAACCCATTCTCCGTTGCTGTATTCAAAAAGTAGTTAATAAGCGCACGCTGGAGCCGGGCGATAGGCCCTACATAAAAAGGGAACCCTGCACCTGTGACTTTGGCTCCCCGTTCAAAATCGATCCACTCCTGTTCTTCACCTAATTCCCAGTGTGGTTTACGCCACTCCTCCTTGTTGGGCTCACCCCAGCTTTTAAATACTTCGTTATCTTCTTCAGTTTTTCCTACCGGTACCGATTTATGGGGCACATTGGGGATTTGCAACAACAGGTCTTCGCGATGGTTTTTTAGCGAGCGAAGCTTCGTTTCCTTTTCCTGTATTTCTTCTTTTAGTTTACTGGTATAATCAATGATTTCCTGGGCCTCATCTTTCTTACCCTGGCCCATCAACGCACCAATCTTTTTAGCTTTGTCGTTGCTTTCACTTCGCAACTCATCCGTTTCTTGTACCAGCGATCGCCACTGTTCATCTACAGTAATAACCTTATCGACGATCTCGGGGTTTGACTCTCCCTTATTTTGCATCGCCTGTTTAACTTTTTCGGCATTTTCTCTGATATATGTGACGTCCAGCATTCGTTAAATACTTTTTATTAATTAATCTGTTTGGGCTAAAGATAATAGAGTTTTACCAAAGGTATGAACCTTAAATAATCAATTTTTGGGATCTCTTGTTTAACGATATGATAAGGAGTTAAAAAGCATTAAAATGGTTGAATTCCTAATTATTTAAAGTTATTTTCCGTAAATCATAGAAAAATTAGGAAAATTTAGGTTTAGATGGCACAGGGACTAGATGAAATTGACATTAAAATACTTAAGCATTTACAAAAACATGGTCGTGCCCAGCGTAACAGACTTGCCGAAATTGTGCACCTCTCCGTGCCTTCAGTTTCGGAACGGATGCGAAAACTTGAAGAAAAAGAGCTAATAACAGGATACCACGCCGTTTTAGACTCTAAACGTTTCAAATTTGATATTACGGCTTTTGTTTTTGTTGAGGTTGACGGCTCTGAAAACTACCCAAAATTCATTGAAGCAGCTACTACTGAACCGGAAATTCTGGAATGCCATTCAATTACGGGCGATGGTTCGCATATCCTTAAAATCCGCACAGAAAACACTGCTTCCTTTGAAAATTTACTCTCTCAAATTCAAGCATGGCCCGGCGTAAGTAAAAGTCGCTCCAACGTAGTATTGAGTAGTTTCAAAGAAACGGCTGAACTGCCTATTGAAAATACATTTGAACCCAAATAATTATATCCGGCCATTTCCATTGGCGTATTCCAAATATCGCTTCTTTTGTCTCACTCTTCTTTTTCTGGCTTTAAGTAGTTCATTAGTGACCGCCCAACGGTCAGTAGGTGTGGAGTGGGACATCCCCCAAAAACCTGATGTTGCAATACAGCAACTTAATCAATTTAATGAACTGGGGATCTCCATTCTCAAATTGACCCCTCCCGTTGAACCGCTTGTTTGGCGTAAAATCGAAGAGATGGGATTTACCGTCTATGGCGATATTGATATTTCTTACCCGATAACAGAGACATTCGCCGAACCGGACTCCTCTCTTATCCTCAAAATACAGGAAAAATCTGCAGCGCTTTTAAATCGACCGTCTGTAAAAGCAATAGGGCTTTTTGAATACGGTCTTATAAATGAAGAGAGGTTTCAAAGTGCTATAGCGCCCTTTATTACCGAACTCCAAAACGCCGGAGTCGACAGTATTTATTATAAAGTCAGTTACCAACAAAGAGCAACTAGCAACACACGAAGGGCAGACTTTATTATTCGGGATATCCATATAACTCCTGCGAATATTAATACTCTCTCAATTTCTAATCCCAAATGGGCCGGTGTATTTAACTTTTCTCCTGCAGCATCTGTTGATCAATATCTGACTCCATTCAAAAAGTTTCTTTCTGTTACTGCTGAATATGCCGACAAACCACTGCTGATTGACAGCAACTGGCTGCTTACAAAAGTTGAAGAAGAGCCTACATTTAGCACTACAATACAAACGCTCACCAACCAGGCAGAACTTATTTTCCCGGTACCCAGTGAATCACTGCCCAATGATCATACCTCCCCAACCCCTATCATCATATTGCTACTCATTTGGGCAAGCGTAGGGCTTCATTATAACAGCAGTCCTCTGTACCGAAAATCTTTATTCCGCTATTTTTCGGCTCACAAGTTTTTTATTGATGATATTTTTCAAAGACATATTCGATCTGTTGTACCCGCTATTTTCTTAATACTACAAAATGCCTTTTTAATTGCTGCAGCTATATGTGTCGTTCGCATAGCTATATTTTCACCCCGGGGTTTTGATGCCTTGCTGTACCATATTCCTTCGATAGCAATTATGGGTTCCAGTGGCATCTCACTCTCTGCCTGGGCATTTCTACTCTCTTTAGCACTTGCTTTTATAAGTATTATCTGGCTCTACATAAGCCACAAACAGATAAATTCTTTAACACAAGTTGCTACAATTTATGCCTGGCCACTCCAGGTTAATTTAGTTGTCACCTCAATTTTAGTTGTCCTTTTTTCGGCCGGGGCTGCTGCAACGTTAATTATGATAATTGGTATTTTGCCGATAATGATACAGCTCTTTAGCTTTATTATCACCTCTTTTGACGCAGCACGCTATTCCTCTTCTCGCACATTGGTGTACCTACTGCTTACAAGTGGGTTATTTATGCTAATAATGGTCGTACTATTAATCTGGGGCTTAACGTCCCCCTCTCTCACAGAAACACTCTCTTTAGCAGCTTCGCTATAAGCTGTATATTAACAGATCTGTTTCCGAAGTCGGGCAACTGGGATACTCAACTTTTCACGATATTTACTTACGGTTCGTCGCGCTACCTTATATCCCTGTTCTTGTAGTTTATCAGCAATAGCCTGATCACTCAGTGGTTTCTGCTTGTTTTCATTGTCAACAATTTCTTGTACCGCATTTTTGACTTCTCGGCTGGATACTTCTTCTCCATCTACTGTTTCTAATCCTTCACTGAAGAAGTATTTCAATTCGAACACCCCAAAATGAGTTTGCACATACTTTCCATTAACCACGCGAGAGATCGTAGAAATATCAAGGTTTACCCGCTCTGCAATATCTTTGAGGATCATCGGTTTTAACCCCTCTCCGTGTTTAAAGAAGTTTTCTTGAAGGGCTACAATAGTCTGCATCGTATTCATCAACGTATTCTGTCGCTGACGAATAGAATCAATAAACCACTGTGCTGATTCTATCTTACTCTTGATAAAGTTTTTCGTCTCTTTATTCTGTTTACTTTTCTTTTTCTTCTTTTTTAGGTCGTCCCACATCTCTTTATAACGTGGCGAAATACGTAAAGGGGGCACATTACTGTTATTCAGCTGAATAACAAAATCCCCCTCTTCTTCTTGTCCATTTTTATTCGGTCCCGCCGGCTGATAATAAACCTCGAAGTCGGGCTCAATGTAGTTTTGTGTATCATCAACGGCATTACCGCCTCCCCCGGGTTTAGGATCCAATCCTTTAATATAATCAAACGCAGACTTAAGCTGTTCATCATCAACATCCAGCTTTTTCTTCAGTTTCTTGAAGTGCTTTTTCTCAAAAAGCGCCCAATAATCCCGCAACATTTCAATAGCAATTTCTCTTCCCTCGGACTTATCTCCCAGCATCTCAAGCTGCACCAAAAGGCAATCTCTGAGATCGCGCGAGGCAATACCAATAGGGTCTAAGCGCTGAATCTCTTTTCGTACCTTCTCAACCTCTTCCTTATTGGTCAGGGTACCCTCATTGAAAGCAATATTATCTACCACTGCTTCAATTTCTCGGCGGAAATAACCATCCTGGTCAAGAGAACCTAAAATCTGATTAGCTATGAGTTTCTGTTCATCGTCAAAATTGAGAAGGCTCACTTGTTGCTCCAGCTCTTCGAGTAAAGACTCATGGTATGGATTCGGAAGATCACGCCAAGTTTGATCACCGCCACCGCCGGCATATCCTGACCCGCCGCTGTAGTTCTCTCCTTCATATTCGGTATTGTTCATAAACTCTTCCCAGTCGACCTCTTCATTCTGATCAACGGGTTCGAGCTCGTCCTGCGTATCTTCTTCTGCTTCCCAATCCGACTCGTCAAACTCCTCAAGTGAATCGTCTTGTTCTGCTTCTTCAAGAACCGGATTCTCTTCCAACTCTTCTTTAATACGCTGTTCCAAAGCTATAGTAGGGAGCTGCAGCAGCTTTATATATTGTATCTGCTGGGGTGACAGCCGCTGTTGCTGCGACTGCTTTTGATTCATCTGTTGACCAGTTTTAATCATACTTCGGGAGCCCCTTCTTTTTTAGTTCTAATTTCTTTACAGAACTTTTTAAACGCACTATACCAGTTTTTATCGTATCGACGAATTAAAGATTCTTTCAAAAAATTAGGTGAATAAACTTCTTCTTGTTCTCCTTTTATAGATGCAACCTTACAGTTGGATAAGTCACAAACAAATTTTGCCGTGGCAATATCTTCGGACAATATGGTATTTTGAAGTCGAAACATTTATTTAAAAGATACTTTTTATCAGGGCGAACTTAAATATTGAATTCGTACCCGCCAACTGCCTGCTTATTAAAATGGTTTCAGAAACCCTTCCTTTAACGATAACATAAAAAATTTATCGGATTAATTGTGTAATTGATTGACTATTTAGAATCTCAATGGGCCACTCATCATTCCATAATGTGCGCAAACCTCTCAACTAGAGAGCTTGCAAAAAATATTAATGACCCTGCTGCCTTCTTATTGTTAATGACTCTGAAAAACTAATCATATCTTGTCATGCTGAACTTATTTCAGCATCGCATATACAATTATTAGCATTAAAACCGAGATCCTGAAACAAGTTCAGGATGACATGTAACTTTCTATATTTTCTATAAGTTAAGCATAAAAAATTACTTAAGAGTTGTTACAAGGCGGTATATAGGCTCCTTAAAATAACATTTAGGGTCTAGTGCAGCATTTCAAACGAGCGAACGAGCGCAAGCTCGTGAGTGAGTGTTGCTTAGAAAAAGGATAGATCTGGGACAATTCAAAGTAAAAGGCAACAAGTAACAAAATAGACATAGCTTTATGGTTTTTGTTGATTTGTTTACAACTTACGAGCTAATACTTCAATCATCGAGTGACTTATGAACATAGCCCTAATTGTTGGTAATGGCCTAACTATTGATCTGATCAAGAAAAATGATTTATCAATTGACACCAGTAAACCATTATCACTTTCGTTTGATGTACCTCTAAACTCTGGCAAGAATTGGAAAGAGGCATTTCCAATTTTCTTTGAGCTGTACAAAAATAGGTTTAACAAAATTAAGTACTGTTCAAGATACTGTAAGACCGATTCAGACTTTGATTTTTTTGAATTTGTCTCAGAAGAATATCTAAAACATGGTGATATTGATATAGATTGTGAGGCTAGACAGTTTTTGTCTTTCTCTTATTCATACCTACAAACAAAAATAGTTAGTAGGGACCTTTGCAAAACCAGGCAGTTATCCTGAATGTAATGAAGGATCTCCCTTTCAACGGCAGCAGATGGATACTGGAGATTCTTCGACAAGCTCAGAATGACGAAATCAAAGGTTTTGCAAAGCCCTCTAGTAATCATTATGAAAGTTGGAAATGGACAGACTGGCTAAATAGTCATATAAATTCTATAGGAGCTGTCATTTCATTCAATTATGATTTGGTAGTTGAAAAGCTTTTTAAGGAGTTTGGGGTTAAGTTAACTCCCCACGAAATGAATAATGAATCGGGAGATATATTTTTTACAAAGCCACACGGATCTATAAATTATGAGGTTAATTCTTCTCATGTCAATGTACCTAAAAACCAATATCCTTTAACAATCAAAATTGCTGGCATTGATACTCCTAATATCGAAATTATCAGTGATGACCAGTTGCACGAACCTCGCAAAACATCTTTTTTAGTTTTGCCCAACGAATACAGAAAAAAGTTGCAATGGGTTGAGAATGCATATAAGCATTTTAGCCTTATTGCTCAGTCCTATTCACATATTTTATTTGTTGGGCTTTCATATTGGCCAAAAGACAGACCAGAGATAAACAAAATAGTTAAAGGAACTTCAAAAAAATCTACAATTATTGAAGTAAATACGTCACCTCAAGAAGGGTTTAAAGAGTACGTGACAGAATTAAATAGAGCCTATGAATTTTGGAAGTCTGACCCTGAGATTCGGGCGTAACTTTTGCCCTCCCCATATCCGCCTCTCTTTTTAAAAAAAATAAACAGGGGATTTAACTGCCTTCTTATTGTTAAGGAGCTTTGCGAAACTAGCCACATCTTGTCATGCTGTCATTAGCATTAAAACCGAGATCCTGAAACAAGTTCTTTTAGACTTCGGTAGGAATAT
>NZ_JAALLS010000080.1 GCF_011059105.1 Fodinibius halophilus
ATTCCCCGATTGACCCGCTCGATCTGCTCGGGGTAATCTTTGCGGTAATCCGCAATAACCTTATAGCTGGGCTCCAGCCCGGAAAGCAACCAAATAAGCTCGATATTTCGGGCGGCTTCGGCCTGGAGTTTTCGGGAAGAGCTAATCCCTTCAATATATCCATATAGCAAGAGTTTAATCAGGCAGCTTGCGCTGTACCCCCGGCGGCCTACTGTTCCGGTGGCCTCCAGGTGGTCAAAGGGCGCCGGGTCGGTGCCAATAATACGATCCACAATAGCATCGAGTAGCCGTACGGGATGGTCGGGGGCGACCATGTCATCCAGTTTATTCATGAAAGTCAGTTGCTGGCGATCGGGCGGTTGAATCTGCGGCATAATAATAGGGGGTATTAGGAAGAATATATATTATGTAAGATACTGAATGCCATGGGGTTATCCTATTTTTTGGAGCTAAAAAAACACGCTTTTTACAATATATATTTGACTTGGTATTTTCTCACAGCCTCT
>NZ_JAALLS010000081.1 GCF_011059105.1 Fodinibius halophilus
TAAGGTGGGGTTATCATTGACCGCCGTAATATCAATATTCGTGCTTCCAAAGGAAACATCCCCGGAGCCATTACCATCATTGGCTTCTACCGATATCGTGGCCGCACCATTGCCATTCACATTAGAATCCCCGGTATATTTAATATTTGAGTTAGTATCCAGGTAAGTGTTGAGGTCCCCTACCGAACCGGCCAGCGTAATTACCGTGGCACTCACCTTCGTTGTGGTTACTCCGGATCCCACTCCCGATCCATCGGCAGGAACGCTAAACGTGCCCGCTGAGGCAGTCAGCGTAACTGTTATATTATCCCCATCGACATCTCCAAACGCCATTGCCGACAGGTCGATATTGCTTTCAGTGTCCTCAGTAACCGTAACCTCTGAAGGCAACCCGGTTAAGGTGGGGTTATCATTGACCGCCGTAATATCA
>NZ_JAALLS010000082.1 GCF_011059105.1 Fodinibius halophilus
TCCGGCCTGGAAGCAGGCCTGTCAAAAGCGAGCGATCGAGCAGACGTTAATCTTCCATTCTGACCGTGGCATCCAATACGCATGCCAGGAGTTTCGCCAGCTGCTGGAAGCCCGACCACGGGTCCGCCAAAGCATGAGTCGGAAAGGTAACTGCTGGGACAACGCTCCGGCCGAGAGCTTCTTTAAAACCTTTAAAGCAGAACTACCGATAGAACCTAAGCGCTTCGGGTACCAAGAATTGCGAGGAGTAATCTTCCAATTTATCGAGATCTGGTATAACCGCCAGCGGCTACATTCTACGCTAGACTACCGAACACCGGCAGAAATGGAGAATCACTTAACAGAAAACCAAGAATTGGCTGCATGATCTGGCTTAACTCACTGTCCATTTTTTTGTAGCAATTCCA
>NZ_JAALLS010000083.1 GCF_011059105.1 Fodinibius halophilus
AAGCCATACCTTCACTCAAAAACTTCGACAGAGTTTACCGCGGCGTAGGTGTGCGTAGGATCTAAACCTTTGTATATCAACCAGTTGCTTCATGGAGATCGCCGCGCTTCGCTCGCGATGACAGCCGTTGAAGGGCAAAAAAGCCTACTGCAGTGCAACTAGGCCTGTAGCAACGAGGCGGGGTGAGATTAAAACAAAAACCCCGTACAGGAGACTTTAAATTTATAGATCTCTCTTTTCCTACATGGGTGAAATAAAAAAAGCCCTACTGCTGCCGAAGCAACAATAGGGCCTACTTTTTATATACGGAATATATCCTTAACGATTAACGAAGGAATCCGAGTACGGATTGCGGTCCGTTATTGGCCTGTGCCAACGACGAGGTCGCCGTCTG
>NZ_JAALLS010000084.1 GCF_011059105.1 Fodinibius halophilus
CAACGGGAGAGATCTCTGTTTACTACGAGCAAACCTAAAAAAGGTTGAATTACTCTCTGCCTATTTGATGACATTTTTGGGTTCTTCCAGCTCTGCTGGTCCGACTACCGGCGGATCGTCGCTGAAAAACAGTAACAAGCAAAAGTCAATACAAGCTTGAGATCTGACACAAATGGACAGGAACTCAAAATATTTGCCGGCTATCCTCCGCCACTACGTTAAAAACTTCGAGGCACATAGCTGCACCTCCTTCAGTTCACTGTATCAAGCCTATCACAGCCAGTGCCATAAGGAGGACTTGTTCTTGTTCTATCAACGTCTGTCATCGCGCTGTGCCCCGTTTTACGGGAGAGTGGAGTGAAACGAAGCGCGGCGATCTCCCTGTCATA
>NZ_JAALLS010000085.1 GCF_011059105.1 Fodinibius halophilus
CGTAGAGCCTATAGGTGGGGCCGGTGCCACTGCGAACAACCGCACTGGCAGGCATAAACATAGCCCTTCGAATATATTTGGATCCCTGTTTTGATATTCTGGGTTTCCCCGCCCACTTTCCGGATTGGCGGATGATCACATCATAGCCGCTGAAACTGATTAGCTGGCTGATTTTGTGAAACTGCTGGAATCCTGTAGTTTCTGCCAATACTACCGCTATTGTGAGGATGCCAATACCAGGAATGCTACTCAGATATTTTATAGACTCTCTGAGCTCCTCCCGGGAGCGCAGATGCTTGCGAATCAGCCGGGTTAGCTGATCAATTTGCTGGCCGAGTGTTTCGAGGCACTGCCTTAGCGATTGCTCAGCCGCGGGGG
>NZ_JAALLS010000086.1 GCF_011059105.1 Fodinibius halophilus
TGCTCACCTTGGCGAAGCAATTGTTGGTGAATGCGGGGACTGCCATAGGTCTTCCCCGATTTCAGCCAAATTTTCTTGATGAGCTCCAAAAGGCGCTGGTTCTCTTTGGCGCGATCAGAGGGCGGCCGGTTCATCCAGCTGTAATAACCGCTTCTGCTTACCCCGAATACCTCGGACATCTTTACAATGGGGAATATGTTCTTGTGTTCGGCCATAAATTGGAAAATCACCCGTTTTTCTTCGTAAAGATGCCCATCGCCTTTTTTAGGATATCCCGCTCCATCCGCACGTCAGCCAGTTCTTTCTTCAACTCGGCCAGCTCCTTCTCTTCGGGCGTCCGGCTGGGAATGCCTTTGCCCGGA
>NZ_JAALLS010000087.1 GCF_011059105.1 Fodinibius halophilus
TCCGCCGGCTCATATGTTAAGCGAACAAAGCAAGAAGTAACTATAACTATTACTTTTAGGTAGTTCATTAACACTTTATTGGTCACGGAGCCAGCCTGGAAACTCCTGCACGCCGGCAAACACTATTCGGTCAATTGGCCGCTAGATGTACTCCGCCAGGTATAGCCAGGCTGGTCTTCCCGGCGTTAACGCTCAACAGTACCTACAGAGTCATTCCCGGTTTTCAATCGGGGTTGATATCTACGATTCATGAGCAATCCGTATGCGCTCGGATCCTGCCAATATATAACATCTTACTTAAAGTTATCTATCAGCGACATGATCTATAGTCTCGGAACCGA
>NZ_JAALLS010000088.1 GCF_011059105.1 Fodinibius halophilus
ATATTCCTACCGAAGTCTAAAAGAACTTGTTTCAGCATCCCAGCGTAATACTATATAATTGCTCTGTATAGCACTATGTAGTGGAAATGTATAGATTAATGACAAGCCATCGCGAGATCATAAAATTAGTTTAAAACACCCGATGTAATTCCCGTATCTCGATTTGGTCCAAAAGACACACTACTATTTCTCGCTTATACTTGACCAAATTACCACCTTTTTACTTTTTCTATTTTAAAACTGGTCCAAGTTACAAACTTGAACCAGCAGCTAGTTGATTATGAAGTCACCTCACACTGGCGCAAGTTTGCAACTTGTGCCAA
>NZ_JAALLS010000089.1 GCF_011059105.1 Fodinibius halophilus
CCATCGGTATTCACCGTCAGATCATAGCTTTTTTCCTCAAAGACTGCTGTAATGCTTTTGTCCGCATCCATCGTAAATTCGGTCGTCGGTTGCGTACCATACAGATCGCCGGTCCATTCGACGAACTCCCAGCCGTCCGCAGGATCTGCCGTCAGCGTCACAGTTGTCCCCGGTTCGTATTCGCTCTGGTCCGGATTCTTGGTCACCAATCCCTGACCTGTTGTCGATAGGGACAGATGTACCGGACTCTTTTCAAAGACGGCGGTTACCGTTTTAGAAGAACCCACCGTAATTTCGGCAGGATTACTGCTACCCGTCAAATC
>NZ_JAALLS010000009.1 GCF_011059105.1 Fodinibius halophilus
CAGCCTCTGTTGCATTAATGGATTGAACACAGCAATCAAGAAAAAACGAACCAAAAAATTGACCGTCTGTAAATTGTGATTCAGCTCAATCTACAGGAAGCGTTCATTTTGATGATCCTTCCAAATATCAAGCCAGTTAATAAGGTTGTCACCGGTACAAAATGCACAACCGCTTCCTTCGTTTTCGCTCACAATTATTAGGACGGTTTACATTTTGACACCTTCACGGGTTTCAACTGGGCATAAGAATTATGTACTGTAGCCAAGGGATATTGAATATGCATTTTGTACCACTCCCTGATGTTGATCATTTCTCATAAAACAAGGGCCATTAAAAAGCATCTACCCTGCTAGCCATAGCTTATTTTTAATTCTACAATTAGCCCTTTCCTTCAATCACCCTCATTCCCTCTTCTTCAAGAGGGACATTAATTTTTTTGCCAACTTTACGGGTTTTATACCGGGGTCTGGGGCGAATCGCGGGAAGCATGTTCTTAGCATAAGTACTAACGCTGAAGAACTATCCCAGTGCTGAAAACTTTAATAAGAACAAAATCTACGATTCCCCCAGCAGTTTTTTGGTTCTTCCAGCTCTGCTGGTCCGACTTTCGGCGGATGCTGACAAAAAATGGACATCGCCATTATTGCAGCTAATCATATTTTAGTTAGAAGCTTCCAAAATAGCTTTCACAATTCGCTTCGCCGTATTTCCATCCCAATAAAGCGGTTTCGGAAGATCCTTATTTCCAGCTATCCCGTTTTGCAAATGCTTTTCGATATGATCCAAAATCACATCCGGATCAGTACCCACCAGCGTATTCGTGCCCTCAGTAATGGTAATGGGACGCTCGGTATTTTCCCGGGCCGTCAGACATGGTACGCCCAGCGCAGTCGTCTCCTCCTGTATACCGCCGGAATCGGTTAACACCAGCCGAGCATTATTCATTAGACAAACATTATCCAGATAACCCACCGGTTCAAGCAGATGTAAATCCTTTATATCTTGCAATCGATCCCAAAGCCCAAACTTCTCGGCATTATTTTTCGATCGCGGGTGTACCGGCCAGACCAGCGACAGATCTTTAGATGTTTCTTCTAAAATAGTCACAAAGTTAGACAGGGTATCTTCTTGGTCCACATTGGAAGGACGATGCAAGGTTACCAATCCATATCCCTTTTTATCAATACCAAGATCGCCAAGAATGGTAGATTCATCCGACCGCTCTCGCATATTAAAAAGCGTGTCGATCATAATATTCCCCACAAACCGAATCTTCTCCTCGGGAATCCCCTCCTTGATCAAATTCATATTGCCGTCTATAGAAGGCGTCAGCAGCAGGTCTGCAATACTATCGGTAAGTACACGGTTAATTTCTTCGGGCATATCACGATCGTAGCTCCGCAAACCCGCCTCAACGTGTGCAACTTTTATTCCCATTTTATTGGCAACAATGGTACACGCCATGGTCGGATTCACATCCCCAACTACAACCACCCAGTCGGGTTGTTCTTCTTGCAATACTTTTTCGAACTCTACCATAACCTTGGCGGTCTGCTCAGCATGGGAACCACTGCCAACGCCCAGATGGAAATCCGGTTTGGGAATCCCTAACTCGTCAAAAAATATTTTGGACATCTCGTAGTCGTAATGCTGACCGGTATGCAACAGTTGTGATTCTATCTCTTCATGATTTTTGTATTCCTCTAACAGCGGTGCCACCTTCATAAAGTTCGGCCGGGCACTGGCCACATTCATAATTTTCATTGGTGAATTTTTAACTTCAATTACAATTAACTTCTTCGTAAAACGTTTAAGTCCTCAACTTGAAACCATTCCTTTAATACCTTTTCACATGTGCTAAACTCATAGTTTTCAAGCAACATTTCTAATTTCCTCTGGGTCGTATGAAGATTAACATAGCATTTGAACTTCCTTATTGGTGACATCTTCACACGCGGACAATCGGGAGCAAAATCTCTTGGGTGAAGATAAACAACTCCGGGTATCCCATCTTCTTCTAATTTAGAAAATCCATATCTCAATATTTTCTCATGCCAAAAACGTAAATAGCCCCCGCCACTAAATGGTACTTTAACTTTGCCAAAGCCCAACACACTCATTGGTAATTGGACAAAGTTGGTTTGAGTTATTGAAGAATCAAGTATTTGTGGACGTTGATCAATATTATAACCACCATGGCCACGCTGAGCAGGAAATAAGCTGGCATCATATTGTAATCCAACCTCATCCATAACCTCAAAAGCCCATTCCGTACCTGGCGTAATTGAAAAGGAAGGCGCTCGATAACCTTTAACTTTTTCACCTGTTACTTGTTCTAAGATATCTACTGACTGTTTCAGGTAATCTTTAAATCTTTCTTTCGAAAGAGTATTAACCCTATAATGCCAGTAACCATGTGTACCAATCTCGTGACCCTCTTCAGCAATTCTTTTAACCACAGCAGGATATTTTTCGGCCACCCAACCTAAAACAAAAAAAGTTGCCTTCACATCATATTTATTGAGGATATCAAGAATTAGATTCGTCTTATCCTCAACGATAGAAGGAGAAAACGAATCCCAATTTCCACGTCGTTCAACATGTGGTATTCCCGAGATATGGAACCAATCTTCTATATCAAATGATAAAGCATGTTTCAATTTATTACCTGATCTCTATTTTTTAATAAAATGCTTTTCCTTGCTGCCAAAACTCTATGACATCTTCCCTTTCAGGGAACGAATAATAAGTCATTTCCTCATCAGGATTTGGAATAAGCTCATAATCACCTGCTTTTACCAAATCAATTGCTTCAATGATGGCATTCATTCCCAACCTCTTTGTTTCCTGAATTAATTCTTGCTGCGTTCTATCTCCAATTTCAAATTTCCTCTGAACTAAAATTGGACCACTATCAATACCTTCATCAACAAAAAAGACGGAAACCCCAGTATAATCCTCATCATTTTTAAGTACCCAGAAAGAAGGCATTAATCCCCGATACTTTGGCAACAGTGCAGTGTGCAAATTAAGGCAACCTCCTGGAGCCAAATCTATTAATTCCTCTTTAAAAATTTGGTTCCCTGCAATCGAAACTAATAAATCAGGTTCGTGAGATTTTATCTTCTCTAAAGACTCGTGTGAGTTTATACTACTATCCAATTCGATAACAGGTACAGAATGTCTTTCAAGTATAGTCTTTACTTTTTTATTGGGATCTACCTTATTTCGCAAAAATCTGATCCCATAATTGAATAAAAAACCAGTGCCAAATATGTTCCAGGTTTTGAAAATCTTGCTCAAAAAACTTTCTTTACCACCAAACGGGGAAGCTCCAAAAACTACACATCCGGTTACTTTTACATCAGGTGATAAATTAGATAAAAGATAATCCAGGTTCTCTGCTAAAAAGAAAGGATCATCTTGGGTAAGAATAACAACATTCATTAAATCTAAATCCTATTGGTAATAACTTTTAATAAAAATGGAAGATAAACAATCTGTCGGCGAATTCTGGAAGGCTCTGTAATTAATCTATAGAACCATTCCAATCCCACTTTCCTAAATACTTTTGGAGCTCGTTCTTTAAGTCCACAATAAATATCAAAGCTTCCTCCTAATCCCATATATAATGCAGGATGTACTTCAAACATCTTCTCCATTAAAAACTCTTGGCTTGGACTCCCCATAGCAACAAAAACAATATCAGGCTCTTTATCCTCAATCTCTTTTACCAGTTCCTCTTTTTCCTGATCATCCATATACCCATCGCGATACCCTACTATATCAATACCTTGATACTCCTTTTTTAGACGTCCAACTGTTTGCTCAATCACTTCTGGTTTTCCTCCAACCATGTAAAATGTTTTGTTATTGTAATGTCTCTCAATAATATCAAGCCAAAATTCGGCCCCTGGTATTTTTTCAGAAACATATCCCTTCCGTTTTAAAGCTAAAACAGTTCCGATTCCATCTGGATACCCTATATGCTGATTAACTAATCTTCGAAGTGTTTCATCATTTTTCATTAATTTTTCAGCATTAAGAGCAATTAGGATATTATGAAAATTCCCATCCCCCAAATAATTCAAAAAGTCATTCCGACTTGTAAAAGGATGAGTTTTATAATCATTCAAATAAACAGTGTCAGACATAATTTGATTGAGATATTAATTCTATTCAGGTTTTTCAATGCTTCCTTCCTCTAGTAAACCATCAAAAGTATGAAATTGATGCTGTCCCTCATATTTCGCTACAAACTCCTCGAACTTTTGAAGTGAATACTCCGTCAGTGCTTTGGGATGACCAATGATTACAAAATCTGCATCAGGTTTATCAGTTTGATAAAGGTCAAATGCCCTTTCTAAAAAAGAAGCTTTATAGCCATCAATGCTAACGACCGTATTTGACGGCAACAATAACTTCTGTAGTATCCACTTTTTTGATGCCGGTAACGGACCACCATCACCAAACGTTTTGTGTTTGGGGTTATCTAATAACTTTGTGAAAGCCAGCTTCCAGTAAAAAAAGGGAGATACTTTATACGAAGATATAGGTATTTCAACAAAACTTCCCGACTTATCAGGGTCTAAGGGATCATCCTCAAAGTTCCATTTTGCTTGCGTGGGCGCCCCTCGAAAGTCGAAATAACGGGCTTCATCTTCCTGATATCCCCCCTGATAAACCGTGCTATCTAACCAAACACCATTTTCTTTAAGAGCACTCTTAATTTTTTCAAAAGGCTGTATACACCATCCACCTGCCCGAAAAACAAATACGTTATTAGTTACACTAAATCGTTCGAGAAATTTTTTGTAGGATGCTACAATTTCTCGAATCTTATTTTCTGACCAATCGGCCAGACGGTATCGACCGGCATCGATATTCCATTTTCCATTTTCATAGACACTGTCTTCCCAATGTGGATGAATATGAAGCTGCAAATCATGCCCACTTTCTGAAAGCTTTTTTAACTGATCTGTAATTAATTCATAGTCTTTCTGCAACTCAGGATTATCAGACTTGAAGTCAGCTAATCTTTTCACAAAGCCAACATCCACAAAAAAAACCGCCTGGATATCAAATTTATCCAAGACTGAAAGTAACTTTTCCGTAGCCCCAACTATTGAGGTTGACACCGAACCTGTTTCGCTCCCAAAGTATAATTCGTAATCAAGCGTAAGTACAATATTCATTACGTTTTACTTAAGGATTTTATACTTGTTAATAAGCATTAAAGGGAATGACAGAAGATAATATCCGATCTTTCTAAAGGTCGACATATTTTTTATCCATTTATCATCTTTTCTTAACGTAATAGCATCTGATTTTTTTAACCTGTTGCCTCCCACTAAATGCGGAATTTCAAATGATTCCTTTTCTTCAATTTTTTTTATTGTTTCTGAAAGATCAATTTCTAAAAAATCGCCAATATTAGTAAACGTCTGCTTAGGATTATCTACAATATCTTCGTATCGGACCTTAATAATCTGCTTATTGGGAAGAAGCCAAACAAGCATTTGACCCAACGAATTGATTATCCAATAATATAAAATTGTACTTAAAGGTGGTCTATATGTTTGCACATTCTTTTTAAACGACCAAATAACACCCCTAACATCACGAATAAGGAAAATACCTTTAATATTTCTATTAAAAATTTTCCGGAGCGCCAGAAAACGACCAATATATTTCGCTGAATCTAACACATATCGACTATCCACAGTTTGGAGAGCTTGAACTATTTGTTCCTGGGCTTCTCGATATTTTTGGAAATTGCCCCCCGGCTTGGCCCCTACCAAGTAAAAGGGTATAGCAGAATGATATTCCATGCGATGAGCTAATTGTTCATAATCATCAACATTGTCTTTTATTTTTTGCGGTAATGATTCCTTTACCGATCCCCAATATGTACAGGAATCAAATTCAAGACCACATGAACATAACTCGTTATTTTTCAGATAGGAAAAAAAGTGATGTAACTCACCAACATTTGTAATCTCTTTGTGATCATTTAAAACGGTAGCTAACACGGTTGACCCACTACGTCCGGCTCCCAGAATGTAAATAATTTCTTTCAACTCTTAACCGTACTTAATAATAGTTTCAATTTCCAAGTTTGACTCAAACTCCATTTCCAACTTTAGACTCGGAGACTCAATCTTTGAATCATATGATTGTGAATACCATCCAAAAGGCTTTTCCTTATCTCCCTTAATTATCTCTGCATTTTCAAACACTTTATTCGATAAAGTGATTTTATCACCTGATTTTTTTGGGGAAAATAATGCTATTTCTGAGCCATTGT
This sequence comes from Fodinibius halophilus, assembly GCF_011059105.1. Lineage (GTDB taxonomy): Bacteria > Bacteroidota > Rhodothermia > Balneolales > Balneolaceae > Fodinibius > Fodinibius halophilus. The sequence continues at coordinate 6,309 of NZ_JAALLS010000009.1, forward strand.
GATCTATCTCCAATGCTGGATTAAAATGTAAGAAAAAGAATAAAGTATCAGTTTTATTATTTTCTTTAATAAGCCAATCATTGACCGTTATTACTTTTGCCTTTTTATCAAAAATTATTCGTCGTTTATGTGAGTTCTCCGTTGAGTGACTTCTAAAAGTATCATGTTGGCCGGTACAAATACTTTTTTTACTTCCGAATTCCGTTTCAAGGATATCAATTTCTGGCCTGTCAATCCATCCCATTCTCGTACATGGTGTAGCGTGATCTAAGCCATTAACTGAAATAGTATTATGCGCAGTAATCCCCCTAAAATAGTCTCTAAATTTACGATCTTTGGAATGATATTGATAGGTTCCGGGATCAATAATTATTGGCTCCCCGTTTAGTTCAAGAGTAAAGTGTAACAGATCTGAGTGGCCATGAGCTGACGTCAAATCATCTCCTATCTTGCCTACATCAAAAATCACTCTGACCTTCTGCTCATTATCGTACATAAAACAGTATCCGCCCTCAGTATATAGCTTATCATCTCTTGAAGACTCTAAATGGGAAACCTTCTCTTTTTGTATTTTTTCAGCTTGATCCCCAAATAATAAGTAATTCCTGAAATCTATATCTGAAGGACAATCAACATTCAGGCCAAATTTTATTCTGGCACTTTGCAACAAAGATGAGTAAATAGTATAGTTATTGTCAAAATAGGGATGAATCAAGTGTCCATCATCACTATCTCCAAATTCAATAACATTCCCGTTATAATGACAGCTGTCTATAAATTCCAACATTGCTTGCAGCTGATCATAAACCATCTGAGGCACATCAATATCTGCTTTCTCTAAAAACAATACTCCATTTAAAAAGTGGTCCAGTACTTCGGCATGATAGCGTACTGCCTTTTCTTTATTTACACCATCAGTGTGCGTTTGGTGTTCTATTTCCTTAATAAAAAGATTTTTCCACTTTTCTCGGTTTCTCTTCAGTTCATTAGAGGTAAAATACGATGAAATGGCCACCAGAGCTGTTAATTCAGCCACCCTGTGATTATTTCCTGAAGAGTACTTCGACAAATGACTTTTTAGAAAGGTGTAGCTAAGCGCAATAATCTTTTTTACTAACCTATCAATTTCATCAGTTAAGATATTAAATGAGGATAGAACCTGGTGAGTATATATTAGATTCACACTACGAATACCAATTTCAATTCCACTCGACCAGTTGATACTTCTTAAATATGGATTTTGATTAATCCAATCTGACAAATGATTTTCTATGACATCAAGATAGGTATTGTCACTAGCTGTCTTTAATGCCAAATATGGAAAGAAATGAAACCTGGATAATTCAGCAACATATTTTACATCACCATTCGTTTTAAAATCCTGCCTTGAAATATCGGCATAAAAATTAATAGGTGATACAATATCATTTTTATAATCTTTGCGCCATTCAATTGGTTTATCAAGAATTACTTTAGTTTTCCCAAACAAGAAATAACAATCTAAATCCTTTTCTGTCTTAATTTTAAGTTCTATAAAATTCGAACTAAAAGAAGAACCTTCAAAATTTGGGTTAGTTTTTAGTTTTACATCTGAAGTAGTACTAGTTGAGAAATAACGGTCAATGAAGTTTCTCTTGACTAACTGTTTTGGTCTATAAAAAAAAAGTTCCGGCCATCTCATTAATTGAGCACGAGCAAAAAACCAATTATCTAACATCATTTTTCAATCTATTGAACTCATTAAGAGCAAAAATTTACCATTTGGTTTCCTCTTCAATTTTTTTCTCGTTTTTAAATCAATTTTCATGTCCGATTTAAAACGATTCTCAAAAAATGTCTTAAATAATTTTAAATCATTATCTTTATAATTTTCACTGGGGACAATATGTACTTCCAGATGTCCCATTTCCTCTTGATACATCTGGAAGCCATCAATCTTTTTTAATAGATCACCGTGCATAGTAAGAGAAGTAGTACTTACAAAGGTACCATCAGCATTATATACTTTTTCACCTTTACGACCTGAAATATTTGACAAAACCAGTAATTCTCTGCCACAATGTTCACATTTTCTTCCATGATACTCTGCGTAATCCCCTGTTTCATATCTCAAAAGAGGCATTCCGTAATTATGCAATGAAGTAGCGACAATTTGCCCTGTTTGGCCTCTTTCGGTAATTACATTTCCTTGATCATCAATTATTTCACAATATCCATAGGTCGGCTCCACATGATAATAACCACTATTGGGACATATTCCTCCTATCATCATTTTTTCTGTATGGCCGTAAAAATTATAGTGCGTAATACCATTTCTTTTAAAATATTTTTCTTGATGCTGATAAACATTTTCGGAAGAAGAAATAAATGCTTTTATAAAGGAATGATCTAAATTATTTCTTTCTAAAAATTTAGCAAACTCATACCCTGTGGAAGTATAACAGTGGAAAAAGTTTATATCCTTCTCTTTCATTATTTCATAGACTTCAAAAAAATATTCGTCATTGAGTCGAAAACCATCAAAGTTATAACTTCTTCTTATAGGATCAATGTCAAACTTTTTTCCTTCATCTAATCTCGACATACGCATTCGCCCCCTGATGGAATAGTTATAACCTACTTGGGACCAAAGTTTGAATTTCGTTGCCAATTCATATACGTATCGTTTTTTAGGTAAATAGATTTCTAAAGCCTTCCCCGTTGTTCCGCTGGTAGTAACAAGTTCATACTTGTTCAAATCTATCTCTCTTGAAATAAACTGATCAAAATGCTCTTTAATATCTTCTTTTGAAATTGTCTCGATCTTTCTGAAGTCATTAATATCAGAAATCTCTAAATTATTATACCGGTTGGCATAATAAGGGGTCTGGTTTAAAGCATAATTTGCTATTTCAAGCAGATCATTAGTATTATCATACGATTTCCATTGATTTTCTAAAAAGTTACTGTACTCCTTAAAATCTTTCCCAAATATTACGTTGGGATTGGTATTCAGATATAATAAATACCGTTTGACCCAATTAGGAAGGTTAATAATTACTTCCCTAATATTGTCTACTGGTAAGTTTTCCCTCAACATATCTCTAAAAACCAAATTTTAATATTTTCACGTGCTTATCTACTATATTTTTTTATAATCATTCCGATAAAGAAAAATACAATTACAGATGTAAAAATCGCTTCCATATTCATTGAAAAAAATGAAAATATTATTGTTGCAATTAGTAATATTTTAAATGCCTTACAATAATCAATTGGAATATCAATTTTATCATAAATTCTCTTTAAGATTATTATCATAAATAAAGTACCAACTAACCCAGCTTCTGCGATAAAATGTGACCAAAATACATCAGTTGTAGTAGGTGCTATCGAACTATTAATCCAAAAATTAAATAATCCATATAGCTCATTAAATTTAGGATAAAAAGTATGTGCAACTGCACCTCCAAATGTGCCAGGCCCTAACCCGAAAATTGGATAATCTTTAATAACTTCTAAACTCTTTTCAAAAGTTATTAATCTAAAATAATCTCCAGCTAATATATTTTGAGCTTCTGGAACTAATCCGAAAAAAATTTCAGGATAAATAACAAAAACAGTTATGATACCAATTACTCCACTTACTGTAGTTAAATAAAGCTTATAATTTTTAAAATAAGTAAGATTCATAAGAAAAATAGCGACTAAAAACATTATCATCCCTTGTCTCGACATTGTCATCAATACAACAAGAAAAGATAATACTCCAAATATTAGACGGACTATTTTTTTCTTCGGTCTGAAAATTATCAATTGTACTACAAATGTAAATACAATCAACTGAGCATTTTTATTTTTGGTGCTAAATATACCATTTATATCCCCGAAATTATTAGGATGTACAATGCCAAAAGGATTTGTTTCAAAAATACCAGAAAATTGTAGCACACTTACTAATAAAGTAGCATAACCAATCATTAGAGGAAAAAATAATACCTTCCTCAAATTAACCTCCTGAGAATAAATAAAATAACCAGCAGAGTAGGCTAACAATGTTTTAAATAAAAACACCCCTCCCACAATGGAAACAAAAATATTACTGATAAAAGCACCATATAACATTAGTATAAATAATAATAAATATATCAATGCATTAGTTTGGGCAATCTTTCTTCTGTAAACTACTAAAGCAAATAAAGCTAAGGTAAGGCCAACAAGAATAAATTCTCCCAACAGAAATTTATTTAACCCAAATAGGATCTGGAAATGTTTATCAAACAAACAAGCTGCTATTAATAAAAGTATGACAAAATATCTAGCCATTATTTTGTCTTGTTAATTACCATTACAAAAGCAGAATAAACTACTACTAATGATATTAAAGAATGAACAATCATCGAATAGGCAGCCCCTAAAACACCATACTTCATAATTAGCCAAAATGCGACCGGGGCGGTAAGAATTAATGCTACAGTTACATTCTTAAAATTCAAGTCCACCCTTCCCAGTCCAATAAAGACCGGCCCTACTAAAGAATAGGCTCCCTTTAAAAACCAATATATTAATAGCAACTCTAAATAAATAAATGAACCATTGTATTTTCCATTAAAAAGCCAATCTAAAATCGGCGGGCCTATCAGATAAGCTGCAACAGCAATTCCAGCCAATAAGAACAAAAATAACAGATTATATTTTTTAAATACACGGTACCATTCCTGAAAGTCCTGCGATTTTTCTGAAAAGAACGGGGTTACCATTCGCTGGACGGAAGTAATCACGATCTGTAATCCCATAACAATGGTAAATGCAAATGAAAAATAGCCAAACTCTTCCCTATCTATCGTAAAATAATTCAGAATCAAATAACTCATATTCATAGAGGCTATGCCAATTAGATTTGTTACCATACCATAGCCTGCATAGTTTCTTAACTCTTTATCCTCCGAGAAGCTTTCTATTTTAGTAAATAATGAATGTATAACAGATTTAAGCTCTTCCCATAACCCTGTGTTATACATCAATATTCCAACTGACAAGCTAAAACCAACTATCAGGGAAACAATATAACCATATATTAAGAAGTAATAGGTAACCCCTATAATAAAAACGATGTTAAGCGAAGATGTTAATACCTGGAGTTTGCTTAATAACACAAACTGTTTCTTCGATTGATAGACCGATATAAAAAGCTTGTTTAATGCCAGCGGTAAGACTAAAAACCCATAAACATAAAACAAGGTGTTTACTTCTGGATCTATTGAAAATATCTGAAAATAAGATCCAATCATTATTGCACAGATTACAAGTCCAGAAAATAAGGTCGTAAATAAAACACCCTTTATATAAACATCCGTTTTTTCTTGATCCGAACGTTTAGGCCCCGAACAAATTTTCAGTATAGCAACCGGAAAACCAGCCCCCGCGATGATAACTCCTAAATTAGTATAAACTTGGAGCAACTTTATTCGACCGATGTCTTCAGGAGTTAATAAATGGGCTACAATTAATTGTGAAAGAAAGGTTACAAAATGAACAACAAAATTAGACGAAAGGAAGTGGAAAAATCCTTTGTCCTTAATATTATTAAAAAGGGATATAACTTTTTTTAATAAGATCTCATATTTCATACTATTAAATTGCCTTATAATAGAATGAGACCATTTTTTTTATATTATCTCTAAAAGAAAACTCAGTTTTTACTATTTCTTTCCGCTTTTTTAATACATCTTCATGAGTTCTATTTCCAGTAATTTTTTCTTCTAATTTTTTTGCAATGCTATTCACATTATTATCAGTTAACTGAAGATGCAGATCAAACTTGTTATTTAATATTTGATAGGGACGTATATTTGAAATAACAAGTTCTTTTTCCATGAACAGTGGTTCAATTACTGTAGATGATAATTGATCGTGATCTACTATCTGTAAACCGCAATCCATTTTTGTCCAGATATATTTCATATCCATGAACGGTAAGAACGGCATTTTAACAATTTTCACCTGATCCGACACTTGCTTTCTTTCTATTTGGGTTTTTAGCTTTCTTAATAAGTCCGGATCTTCACGACCAAGCCAAAAGTAAATTGTAAAATTGGAAACTCCCTTAGAAACCAATTTACTTGCAGCACTGACAAGTAAATCATGACGATTAGCAGGAGTCAACGACTTAGGAAAAAAAAACTTTGTTTTAGTTTGAGGTAAATGAGATACAAACTCCAAAGTTTCATTTTGGTAGTTATCCTCTGTCGGCAACTCTTTAAAATAACTGTTATGTAATCCCCAGACCTGAATATTCGTATTTGCCTTTGGCTGCGCTTCCTTTACAATCTCTTCGGTTCCAAACCAATTGCACTGTACAAAATCAGCCTTTTCCAAAGCCCATCTATAGAAACGGCCCATAATTGTATTTTTCAAAGCTACTCGTGGTATTCGCTCTCCCCAAATATTGAGATTTAACTTCGTATCATTACTCTTAACTAAATTTATTGCTAAAACTAGAGGCCAATGATACGCGCCATGATACCAAATTAAATCAAAGTCTCTTCTAAGTAATTTTAAAAATGAAATAAAAGAAAAAGGATTTCTTCTCAGCTCTTTAATTCCTATAGAATTGTAATTACTTCGATCATACTTAAAAGGTCCTGTACTCAAGTACGTCAATTTAAAGGGGGTATCTTCTTCCTGAAAATAGTCAAGAAAAGGTTTAATATTATGACGTTGCCCCGGCCCAATCATTAAAAGTTTCTTCATAATAGTAATGAAAAAAGAGTATCGTAATTATCAAATCTGAATATTATCCAAGTATTTATCCCATTCCCCCACGTCCTTCCAAGACTTTTCTGAAACAGGAAAGACCCCAACCTTACCATCACGTTTTCTTATCTTTTCAATGAGATCCGTAATATGAAAAAACGTGTTGTCGGGAATCTCATCAACCAAGTGTGGTTCTAAAATATACATCCCACTATTTATCTGAAATGTCAGGTCCGGCTTTTCATTTAAAGACTCCAACTTACCATTTTCTCCTGTGTCAATGGTACCATATGGTATTGCATAATTTTTAAGTGCAGAGATGACTGTCAACTCATTATTATTCTTTCGATGATAGTTAAGTATCTCTGAATAATCTTGCTCAATAATGATATCGCAGTTACTGACAAAGAAAGTATCATCAATCTCATTCTTTATTAGAGAGAGACTACCCGCTGTACCCAAGGGGTCATCTTCCGTAAAAAACTGCAGATCATACGGTAAATCCTGATTCTGAAGATAGTATTTAATCAAGTCAGACTTATAATTCACTGATATAAAAAATCTGTCTGAGCCATGTTTGCTAAATCGTTCAAAAATATGTTCAAGCATACTTTTATCCCCAATAGGGATTAGCGGTTTTGGTATTACATGCGTTAATGGTCTCAGACGAGTACCAAAGCCCCCGGCCATAACAATAATAGGTAAATCAAATTTTTCTTTGGGAGCTATATCCTTTCCTTTGAAAACCTCCTCCCAAAAAATAACCTTCTCCAAGTTACCACTTGAACCAAGTACCGGCATAAACTCATTCCGATACTTTAACATTCTTTCTTTTATTTGTTCAATACTTTCATTGGTTTGAGCAACTCGAATATCATCCCGTACTACATTACCTACTGTAGTATCAAGATTGTAGTTATCAATAATAGCTCTTTGGATATCCCCTATACTAACCAGACTATAAAATTTGTCATCTCTAAAAACCAAAAGAAGCTTATGATCAACATCATCCATTTTTTTTAATGCTTCTATCAATGTTGCATCATCGCTGACACTTATCTTTTTATATTTTTCTAGCTGCATTCTTAATAACTATTTTTTGAACTTTTAACTATTCATTTGGTTGCTGAGAGAGCTCGGTATCCCTTTATAAATACCAGGTTCGGTTATCGACTTTGTAACCACACTACCTGCCCCTATAATTACGTCTTCGCAAATTTCTAGACCATCAATAATCGTTGCTCCTGCTCCTATGAACACATCATCTCCAATTTCTACATCCCCACAGACCGTAGCTCCAGGACCAACCTGTACATTATTACCTAACTTGCAATTATGATCTATGGTAGCATTTGTATTGACAACGCAAAATTCACCTAGCTCAACACCTGTATTAATCGTTGCCCCATTGATGACAACAGTTCCCTTATTTATAGATACATCAGTGTCGATAAATGCTACGTCTGAGGTGATAATCGGAAAATTAAAGTGAGAATACTGAGTCATCTTTTTTATCAATCCATCTCTAACTCCGTCTGTTACACTATTCACATAACTTATACCAATTACAAGATTGTAGCTATTCTCCTTGTCATCAATAATTTTTTCATCATCTCCTAAATAATTACAGTTACAAATAGTCCCTTTGTCAGATAAATCAGTATATCCTCCACAACTGTAATATTGAGATCTTTCAATTATTGATGCAACTACATTTGCATGACCACCACCACCAATTATAACAACTGACTGCTTAGCATTGCTCATATTCAGTTACTGTTAAAAAACCATCTCTTGTTTTAAAAATTAATTTCCCATCGTACAATTCAGCAACCTTACGTCCCGGTTTGAGATCATGCCCGTATGGGAAATCTGAGATTTCAGCTTTCCATATTTTAATCTTATTGCCGTTCTCTGTTTCAGTAATTGCTCCAGGATAGGGTTTGGAGATCGCTCTTATTTTGTTAAAAATTTCTTCTGAATTACGATCCCAATAAATTTTAGAGTTAGTTTCATCTCTAAGTCTACGAAAATTACCTTCAGCTAACTTTTGTTTTTTTCGTGGAGCCTTTCCTTCACGCAGTAAGGGAAAATAAGCCCGCATTAAGTTATAAGTAGCATCATCTACTTTATTTAGAATATCGTTAATGTAATCATTAGCCTGAACACTGATCTTCTCTTGAGCAATGATATCCCCACAATCCGGCAATTCATTATAGTAAAACATTGTCAATGCAGTCTCAGTATATCCCTCTTCAATCTGCCAAGCTAAAACTGACCTACCCCTATCATGAGGTAGTTTTGATGGATGAAAACCAATTGTACCCCTTTCCGGAATATTTATTAACTCTTCGGATAGTAACTCTGACCAACCTGCAACAAAAATAAAGTCGGGATCAATTTCTTTGATTTTTTCTGTGTACTCACTAACCGAACCTGTCTTATAAATAGATTTACTATCAGGAAACTCGATATGTCGAGGTTTATCGGTGTCATCTGGATAGGTTACAACTAACGGAATATTAACATACCTATTAGAATCGAGGTAATCATAAACTATTTTTCCATTAGTCAAACCACCGATAAAAACTATTTTAAGACTACTACTCATATAATTATCTGATTTCTAACAACAATTGGAAAGCTTCAGCATACTTAACCCCAATCCTACTTCCGCGATACCGGTTATGTGCCGTAACTGAACTTATTGAACGAGGTTGATTCTCAGATAAAATTTCTGATTCAAACAGTTTTACAATTTCAATTTTTCTTTCAAAGTATTCACTTATATCTGTAAAAACCGTTGGATTAAAATAGTTTTCAGGCAAAGCCGGTGCAAACTCTGTCTCAGAAAGCACTTCACACATCATTATTTTCTCAATAAATGGAAATCGGAAATTTTTTGTAGCAGGTATAATACTCTCAAAAGCAGCTCTGTGATCTGAGTGCACATCACTTCTATTAGGTATGTATAAAATATTAGGCTCTACCTTATTAAAAACAGAAGCTATTTGTGGTATTAACTGGTTCTTTGAAATATCATCCAGCTTGGTATCCTCAAATTCTAAATTAAAATACTGCTTAAATTGAAACTCCTCTGCAACCTCCTCTATTACCTGTTCTTGATATTCATTGCCACTGGATAATAGTAACCAGTAAATATCATCTCCTTGATCAAGATGTTTAAGCAAAGTTCCTCCTGCACCCAAGGTTTCATCGTCAGGGTGTACAGAAACAGCTAGTACACTTTTACTCATACTATTTCCTCTGTCACTACACTACTTGGTATATTTACAATTCGATCTTCCAAATATTCTGCATTTTGTTGTTCGTCTCTGAAACAATGCTCATACATCGGCAAGCGGTACAGTAATTGCCATATAGGCCGTGTCATTATTCCCTTGTCATTTGTTTCTTCTAAAAAGGAATTTCGCTCTTTTCGATCTTCAAGCTCGACACACATCAACCAATAATTAGCTCTGGAATCAGACTGCTCTTTTCTGAACTTAATACCCTTTCGCTCAAAAAAGTCTGCATACTCCTTTGCCAATGCCCGTTTATTCTCAACATAAGTATCCAACTGTTCCAGCTGGGCACAAATCAAAGCCGCATTAAGATTAGGCATTCGATAATTATAACCTAATTCATCATGGTAATACTCATAGTCATGTGGTTTCTTCGCAGTGGTTGTTAGATGTTTAGCATGTTGGCTGGCTTCTTCGTCATCTGTAACTATAGCTCCACCGCCTCCAGCCGTAACAATCTTGTTACCATTAAAGGAAAAGATGCCAAAGCTTCCTAGACTTCCTGTTGGTTTACCTTTATATAAAGAGCCCAATGATTCTGCGGCATCTTCAACAATTGGAATCTTCCATTCCTCACACACTGTTGCCAACTCGTCAAAATGAACTGGAAATCCGAAGGTATGCATAGGTACACAGGCAGAAATTCTGTTACCTGTTTTTACATTATAGCACCCGTCCTCACGAACTTCTGCATACTCATTTAAAAACCGTTCTACAGCCTTTGGAGACAGCCCCATTGTATCCTGACCTACATCTAAAAATACTGGTTTAGCTCCATTATAGGCAATGGCATTAGCTGTAGCCACAAATGTCAGTGCTTGGGTTAACACTTCATCGCCCTCTTTTACCCCTGCTAAACGCAATGCCACCTGAAGCGCAGAAGTACCATTCACAACAGCTACTCCACTTGTCGTTTGGCTTTTTTTAGCTATCATTTCTTCGAACTGATCTACATAGGCACCTACAGAAGAAACAAAAGTAGATTCTATCGTATTAGTTACATACTCCTTTTCATTCCCTTCAAATCTCGGTACATGAAGTGGTATAAAATCATCTGTGCTATAAATATCCTGTACAAATGCAACAAAGTCATTAATCATTATTTGGTGCCCCATCATACTTGATTTCAAAGTTTCCATATTTACCCTTGTTTTCAATTGAATCAGCGTAAACACCAATTTCAAAAGCTTCTATAAGCTCTTGTATTCCTTCTTCGACAGTAAATTCTGGTTCGAAATCAAGTACTTCTTTTACCTTTTTAAATGACACTCGATAATTTCTGGGATCATCTCCTTTTCCAGTATATTTCACTGAGCCCTCTGGATCATGTTTTAAGATCTCATCTACAATCATCTTCTTAGTAAAATTATTCTTTTCGGCTCCGGCATTAAACACCTCAAAATTAACCTTTTCCTTTTCAGCATCTAACACTCTTTCGACAAGTCGAGCAAAATCACGAACATGGCAATAAGGTCTCCATGTATGTTCATCGTAAACAACAAGCTCTTTACCGAAATACAAATCCCTGGTAAACTGACTAACAGTCAAATCAAAACGCATTCGTGGCGATAACCCAAATGCCGTAGCAAAGCGCAATACTACGCCAGTATAATCAGCCTTTTCTTTATACGAGAGTAAATGCTTTTCAGCTTCTACCTTAGCAGTTGCATATAACGATAGAGGATTCAACTCAAACTCCTCATCAGCCATCTCATCTTCTCCAATTAATCCATAGTTTGAACATGTGGAAATAAATATAACTTTGCCTAAATCTTTCCCACTTAAGAAATCAATACAAGATTGAACTCCTTCGGTATTAATTTTATTAGAGGCATCAGGGTATTTTTTGGTAACAGGATCACCTACCAGTCCTCCTAATACAACTACATCAGAAACTCCCTGAATGGCTTCTTCTAAATCTTGATTATTTGTTAAATCTCCTTTTTGAATTTCAAAATCAGGATCTCCTATATATGGTTTTATTGCGAACTGATTCTCATACACAAATTCATCCATCACTCTTACTTTATATCCTTTTTTCAGCAAATGGGAGGTTAGTACTGTTCCAACATAACCTGCTCCACCGATGAGTAGTATTCTCTTTTTTGACATAATAAATCGTTTAATTATTTAATTATTCCATTTAATTTTTCCACTATTGTATCAGCAATAGCTAAACATGAAGTTGCGGCCGGTGATGGGGCATTCAATACATGCACCTGCCTATCAAATGTTTCGATCCTAAAATCGCTTAATAATTCACCATTTTCTGTTGCCTGAGCTCTAATTCCACAAGAATAACCATTTATTTCAGAAGTACTAAATCTGGACCAATACTTCTTCACCTTCTTCTCAAAAAAGTTTTTACTTTTTTGTTTTAACATTTCCTTTAAAACTATCGTCTTATAATCCTTTATAAGCTTATATATTGCCTTATTTGAAACAATATCCAATACATCGGCAACCTTAACTTCAAATCCATCATACCCTTCCCTGTCAAAAGATAATACGGCATTGGGCCCCACTTTTAAAGATCCATCAATCATAGGTGTTAGGTGCACTCCTAAAAATGGGAAATCAGGATTGGGAACCGGATAAACTGGGATGTCAGACTGATACAAATCAGGAGAAACCTCGAAATACTCACCCTTAAATGGCAATATTCTTACTGGGGAATTTTGACCAGTTAACAACTCATAAACCCTATCACATTGTAGCCCAGCACAGTTAATTATATATTTTGCTTGTATAGATTTTTCATTCGTACTTAAACTATATTTATTACTATTCTCTTCAATATCATTTATACTGGTTCCAAAAATAAAATCAACACCATTATCAGAAGAAATGTCGATTAGTCTATTTAGTACTTGACTGTAATCAACCAATCCCGTCTCCTCTACAAAAAATCCTCTGGGAATTGTCAAGTTTGGGTCAATTTCACAAATTTCATTTTTGGTTAAGTATTGTACTCCTAACCCTACATTTTGTGCATTTTTAAATAACCTATCTAATTCTGAAAACTCGCTTTCATTAGCAGCTGCAATTAATTTGCCTGTTATCTTATAGGTTAAATTATGTTCTTCCAAAAATTGAACTAACTGCTTATAGCCATTTATACAGTTTTTTGATTTAAGAGAGTTTTCAGGGTAATATACTCCTGAATGAATTATCCCACTATTTCTACCCGTTTGATGTTGGTTTGGCTCTTCCTCTTTATCAACTACAACAATTTCAAACTGATACTTCTCTGATAACTTATATGCTAGTGCTCCACCAATTATCCCACCACCAATTATAGCAATATCATACTTCATTTTATTCAAAACTAAACACCGCGGTATTCTTCATCCCATAAATTCTTAATCAAAATCCATCCCAAACCACTAATTACTCCTACAATTATAGAAGCAATTAGAATCAATAACCTTTTAGGCGAACTCTCTTCCAGTGGCACACTCACCGGCTGAATAACCGATAATACCGGCGTTTCCTCTTGCAGGTCCAGCTTTGCCTGCTCCTGTCGCTGAGAAAGGGAATTATAGAGATTAAAAGTCAGGTCGTACTGCGACTGCAGCTCCTGCTCGCGGCTTTGGGCCTTGGCCGTAGCCAGGTTCCGGTTGCTGTCGCGAAATTCCGTTAATCTATTCTGTGCTTCTTCAAAACGTTTTTTGGCTTCTTGTACTTGCTCTTGCACAAACTCCAGATTCTGCCGCGCCTTCTCTGTACGGTACTCTTCCACATTTTCACGGAGCAGTTGTATGCCTTTTTTCCCTACCTCTGCTGCTGCCCGCGGATCGGGAAATTCAGATGTAAGGGTTAAAATACCGGTCTCTTGGTCCACCGATATTGACAATCGCTCCCGGAGTGTTTTTACCGTTTCCATCTGCTCTTTGGTAAGTGACAATACCGAATCGCGATCTACTTTTTTGGGAAGCGGTCTTACCTCCTGCTCCTCTGTTTTAAACAGCCCTATAATCTGTCCCGGTAACCCAATCGTAAACTGCCTGGCATACCCTAGAACAGAAGGGGAATGAATCTCATTAAAAAAGTCGTGCACCGTAGCCGTGGTGTCATACTCTGAGAAATAAACTTTGGTGTTCATCAACTCAATTTGGTAGGGCAAACTTTGCACAATATTTGGATAGAGCTGGGGCGGGATAGAACCTTCCTGTCCACCACCGGATAATTGGGCTCCACTAATACCGAGCATGCCACCATATTGCTGCAGTAACCCACTAGCCCCACTCTGGGCAGATTGTGTCTCGGGCATAAGCGTTGCTTCAGTGGAATATTCTTTGGGGCTAAAGAGAGCAATAAGAAGTCCCAGCACCAAAAAAGCCCCGGTAATTTTTATAATTTTCATACGAGCATCCCAGAAGGTCTGCGCCAGCTCTATGAGATCGATTTCGTCTTCTTCGACCGGTCGGTAGCCGTATTCGGGCGGCTGTCCGTAATAGCCTTGGGGTGATGGATTGTGAGACTGTTGCCCTTTCTGGGGCTTGGGGTCGTGATGATCGTTATGTGGCTTATCTTTGCTCAGCTTTGTTCTGTATTAGTAATTTGTATTCTAATTTCTTGTCAATAAAACGTTATTCAATTGTATTCAGGGCTAAGGTTGAGATTCAGGTTGAGAAAACCCTCAGCCTTAATCTTAATCTAAACCTTAACACTTAACCTAATCCTCAGTTCCAAATGAGATTGACATCATACTTATCGAATTCGGCATCTTTTGAAATTAGTGCATAACCTTCTCTTTTGGCCTGGGCAATAATAAGTCGGTCAAATGGGTCCCGGTGATGAAATGCCAAGGAAGCATTTGTTAGAATGTGATCCGGTGTAATAGGTAAAAGCAAAAATCCACTTTCAAAAAATAACTCAAATATTCTTTTCAATTCAGCCTTAAGTTTCAATTTTCCCAGTGAATATTTAATTCCCATTTCCCATAATGTTGCGATACTTACGTAGCAATTGTTTTTCGGCTCTTCAATTATCTTTTTAGAGCTTTCCGGAAGCTGTTTATTATCAGTAATAAACCAAATCGCAGCATGGGTATCTACAATAACATCCATTATTCTCTGTAGCTCTCGAAACCTTCCAACGGTTCATCAAAATCATCCGTCATTTCAATAAGTCCTTTTGCTAAACCGGCCTCCTTTTTTTGCGTTATTTTTTTTTCATTCATTTTTGTTTTCAAAAACTCCACAAAATCATCTGCCTCCTGCTTTAATTCTTCAGGCAAGGCTATCAATTTGGAATATAATTCTATGTCATTCATTGACCTGGGATTAAAATTTGTATTAAGCTAATATACAAAATTCAGGATTAAGGTTGAGGTTTAGGTTGAGAAAACCATCAGCCTTAACCTTAGCCCTCAACCTAATGCTTTCATGATCTTGTTCAATTGATGGATCAAGTCGTCATACTCTTCAATCAGCTTACCAACTATTTGTTCATTAAAATATTTTACTTTTCCGCCATACAGCAGATGACTTTGTGTTTCGAAAGCTGATCCGCGAGCGACAATATAAAAATTTCGCTTATCTTTTTTAGTTTTTCTTCCAAAAGCTTCGGATATATTTGATGAAATACTATTTGCCGATCGTCTTATCTGCGAAGTTAATCCGTAGTCTTCAGATCGAGGTAGTGATTTGGTTAATTCAAAAACCTGGAAAGATAATTCATTGGCTTTCTTCCACACTTCCATATCACGAAAACTCTTAACCATTGTCTAAGGATTAAGGTTGAGATTGAGGTTGAGAGGGTTTCTTAACCTTTACACTCAACCTCAATCTTTCTTGTTAGTTACTTCATAAACCAAATGAACCCGCTCTCTGGCCAGCTTCCATATTTCTAAATCCTCAAAACGCTCAACACTCGCCATAAATTTAAATAAGTTGAAGGTAGAAAGTTTTTGATGTTGAAGGTTATAAGGTTAAAGGTTGGGGATGATGCTAAGAAACTAACCTGTAACCTTCAACTTTCAACAGGCGGTTTTGCCTTTAACCTTTAACAGTGGGTTTTACCCATCACGCCTCTTCTTCAACTCTTATTCTTAACCTTAGCCTTAACCCTTAACCTTTTTTCTTCTGATATTCTGTCGCTTGCTCACTTATCTCGTCCACATCCATATCAGCCCACAAGTCGCGCTGCCATTTCGTATAATCAAACGGCTCTCGGATCAGCATTTTTATAAAAACTTCGGTATCTACGTCTCCCAGTTCTTTTAACAAGGCCTTCATGCCACGCTGTTTAATTTCTTCTTTGGTGCTCATAACTGTTCCTCCATAATGGTTATCATATCAACCGGGCTTACCGTTTCTATTGGTGTAACGAGAGATCCTTTATTAATAATTTCATCATCAGTAGTAATAAAATACGTGCATTCTGCTACAATAGCACAAGCTATATGTAAAGCATCTTTCGTTTTTAATCCATGACCTTTCCTTATTGCCTTTGCTTGCTTTAATACTCTGTCGCTTTCTTCAACGAACGTATATGCTTTTTTCTTCCATTCTATAATTGAAGTTTTACGGAATTCAAACGGATTGGCCGAATTTTCGTAATCCAGGATATAAGACCAACCCAAATGTAAGTTTCCTTTCACTATTTCACGCTGTATATAAAGCTTCGCCTCTGTTTCAATATGAATTCTAATTTGACTCTGATCGTCAAAAGGTCGATTAAAACAACAGTTATCAAGATAAACTTTAAAACCCAATTTATTGTTTGAGGGCTGATTTTCACTATGTGATTCTTCGTTACTCAGCGCTTTGTCAATTAAAAATTGAAAAAAGATAAATTAAAAATGGAGAATAAGCTTTTTTGCTATCACTTACATCCCTGCTTGATTTTCAGGATGCTAATAGTAAACAAATATTGCTCTTTTAGAGAATAAGAAGTAGATGTTTTTTCGTCCATGGATTTACACAGATAGAAACCGATTATAAAGATAATATTTTTAGTGGTGAACCATTGCAAGCTGTAACAGTCAACATGCAACCTTCAACTTTTAACAGGTGGTTGCCTCCTTCAATACTCCAACAATTATTTCTCATTGAGCATCACTCCTTCCACTTCGGCACGTATTTGCAATCCGAGGCTTTCAATCTGTATGCATACCCGGTTCTCTTTGGTATAGACCACTTCTCCGTCTTTTCCTTTTAACGGACCACTTTCTACGGTAACCTTTTGTCCCCGTTCCAGCTGCTTTACCTCTAGATCAATATAATCATAATCAGCTAGAAACTTCCACATCAGCTCCATCTCCTCATCACGGATTACAGCCGGTTTGCCCCGGTAAAAGACGAAATTGAGCACGCCGTATGTCTGCAATATTTTTCTACGCCGGGCTTCGGTACATTTCACAAACACGTAGGAAGAGATAATGGGGGTTTCCACAATTTTCTTACGATCGCTCCACTGACGCTGTTCTTTTTGCAGGGGGAGATATACTTCAATATCCTTTTCTTCCAGGCGCTCACACACTTTTTTTTCCGCTCTTGGAGCAGTATAAACGGCCATCCATCTTTTTTCCCCTTTTGAAGGCGTCATAAACAATTTGTTTCTGTGACTAATTTAATATAGGCTTTGCAAAACCTAGCTTGTCATCCTGAATTCAGTTTAGGGTCTTGGTTTAAACGCGAACAACTGCATATGAGATTCTGAAACAAGTTCAGAATGACAAGATGGAAATAGGTTCGCAAAACCCTCTTAATAACTATTTTCGTTCAAATAGCAATACGTGCGTTTCGTTTTCAATTAGCTCCCGGCCCCATTCCTTCTCGGTAAAGACCGCCATGCGGATTTTTTTACCGGTCAATTCTTCGGCTTTCTTTGTCATCTTGTGCAGGTACTCCCGGTTCACATCACCGATAAGGTACAGATCTATGGTCGGGGCATCCAATCCCTCAGCCAGAGATCCGGTCAAATATACCTTCTTAAGTTCTCCCAGTCGGCTGAGCACCTTTTCCATCACCTGTTCTATGCCAACGGTTTTCATCAGCAGGGTCCGCACTTCACTATAAAGCGGATAATCACGGTTTACGCTGAACATTTTCTTGTTCCCATCCTTTTCGGCGGAAATTATTCCCGCTTCTTCCAGATTGTTCAGTTCCTGCCTCACCGCATTTGTAGAGACTTCAAACTCTCCCGACAATCCTCTTAAATAAGATCTTAGTTCGGGATTTATAAAGAATTTCAGCAGAAGCTTTACTCGTAACTGACTGGATATAAGTGCGTCGAGCACTGTACAAATGTTAAATTATCGATGTTGAGTTTCTCAAGACTTAGAGTACATAACATATAAGTTGCAGATCTAAACGCTCCAACCTACAGCTTCGCCACGTCACTCCCATTGGAAGCGTCCGAAACCCTCAAAAATGAGTACCAATTATACTCAAGAATGTGCAGCGACGCAACCGGAATATTACCGGTTAATCAGCCACAATTCTGCATAGATTTAAACAGATTATACGGCGGCATATATAAAAGATGACACCGTTCCATTGTAGAAGTATTCAAGTTGTAGCATTAGAATCACTTTGCCTCGCCACCCTCTATAGTCTTATACGCAGAGTAAACCTTCAACAATTCAACAGATTCTTAAACACTTTAACAATCTACTCTGCGAATTCCAGCTCTTGCTGGTGTACAGCCGGTCGCCTGCTTGAAGGTGCCGCTGACCAGTCCCACATAACCGGTGCCTATTACTGCTAGTTTCATCTATTTGTCACTCTATGATTTAAAAACTGAAGGGGTAATAAAAACCTCTTAATAAAATGAGGCGCTAAGATAAATGATCTGCCTTAGTATTCAAAAAGCAAATTACTGAAAACTTGTAGGTTGATTGTAGTTATTCTGAGTGCATAAGTTCCATACTTACTATCAAGCAATTAACCCAAGAATACCAATGCGGAGGGCAACTGGTTCAAATGTGGATATGGCCGCGCTGGAAGCACGGCCTACATTCTAAATCCCCGGGAAAATAGCTCTAAAAGATATGCCCCTTAAACCATTTCGTTAAAAAAGCAGTGTCATCCTGAGCCCCGCCGAAGGATCTCCCCCCACCAGGCCCGCGTATCATCTGAAGAATCCCCATTACCCTAAAAAAAGCACTGTCATACTGAGCGAAGGCCTTACGGTTTACCAAGGCCGTAGTCGAACGTATCTCCCACCACTAGGCTCGCGTAGCACCTAAAGGCTCTCCCTCACACACCTGCAAGCAATGTCAGGGAGATGGATTCGATTCCATTCGCTCCGCTCATTCCACTCATCATGACATCAACGTTGGTTTAATAACCAGTAAAAAGCAATGTCATCCACCATTAAGCCTGCGTAGCATCTAAAGGACATGTCCCCATAACCATCTCGCAAAAAAAGCAATGTCATCCAGAGCCCCGCCGAAGGATCTCCATCCCTTGGGCTCGCGTAGCATCTGAAGGATTCCCTCACACACCTGCAAACACTGTCAGGGAGATGGATTCGATTCCATTCGCTCCGCTCATTCCACTCAGCATGACATCAACGTTGGTTTAATAACCAGTAAAGAGCAATGTCATCCACCATTAAGCCTGCGTAGCATCTAAAGGACATGTCCCCATAACCATCTCGCAAAAAAAGCAATGTCATCCAGAGCCCCGCCGAAGGATCTCCATCCATTGGGCTCGCGTAGCATCTGAAGGATTCCCTCACACACCTGCAAGCAATGTCAAGGAGATGGATTCGATTCCATTCGCTCCGCTCATTCCACTCACCATGACATCAAAGTTGGTTTAACAACTAATAAAAACAATGTCATCCTCCACTAGGCCCGCGTAGAACCTAAATGACAGATCCCCATAACCATCTCGCAAAAAAAGCAATGTCATCCAGAGCCCCGCCGAAGGATCTCCATCCATTGGGCTCGCGTAGAATCTAAAGGATCCCCATTACACCCAAAAAAGCAATGTCATACTGAGCGAAGGCCTTACGGTTCACCAAGGCCACAGTCGAACGTATCTCCCACCATTAGGCTCGCGTAGCATCTGAAGGATTCCCTCACACACCTGCAAGCAATGTCAAGGAGATGGATTCGATTCCATTCGCTCCGCTCATTCCACTCACCATGACATCAACGTTGGTTTAACAACTAATAAAAACAATGTCATCCGCCACTNCTGCAAGCAATGTCAAGGAGATGGATTCGATTCCATTCGCTCCGCTCATTCCACTCACCATGACATCAACGTTGGTTTAACAACTAATAAAAACAATGTCATCCGCCACTAGGCCCGCGTAGAATCTAAAGGATGCCCATTACACCCAAAAAAGCAATGTCATACTGAGCCCAGCCGAAGGATCTCCTCCCACCAGGCTCGCGTAGTATCTAAAAGATTTGCCCCTCAATCACTTGTGAACAATCTCTTGAAGATGGCTTTAAGCCTATCGACAAACATTGCGTATCATCCCCCTTACCCCCTTCTGGTTACACCCAACGCCTTTCATTCAGATAATACCCAAAGGGGGACTTTTTCTTGCTTGTTAATACTCGCCATCGCGATCCGCTAACTGGCGGAGAAGCAATCTCCCAGATGATAAATAAGTAATGCACGAAGATTGACTCCTTAGATACTACGCGAACCTTTTCTAGGAGATCCTGAAAGAGATACTTCGCTAAGCTCAGCACATGGTTCAGTATGACATTTCTTTTAAATGTTGTTTTAAAACGGGGGTCTGGTCCCGACAGCTGTCGGGATACGATTCCCCGGGTACTTTTTTGCCGTGCTGCGGGGGTTCTTCCAGCTTCGCTGGTCCGCCCACTGGCGGTTGTCGATCAAAAAACGGGAGCAATAGACAAGTAAAAATAGATGCACCGCAGAGCGGCAATAAATTCGTTCCAACGCAGAGCATTGGACCAAGATAAAATGAACATACACTCGATGGGAAAGGAAAAATGATTATTCCTCGGACTCAAAATAATAATCCGAAAAGATTTAAGCAGCTAGTCCAAATATGAGTTGGCTATGGCCGCACTGGTAGTACGGCCTACATAACTGCCCCCAACTCGTAGAATAGGAACTGAAAAGGATAGCTTCCGGCAGTGTTGATCAAAGCAGAAATTCAATCGTTAATCATTCCGAGAACTTCTCACTTACTGCATTTGCAAATGCAGTAAAATCATCTAAATGATCTAAAAATTCTACTAGGCGCTCTACATCAACGGCAACATATTCATGAACTAAAATATTTCTCAATCCGGCCATACCAACTAACCTGTCTTCCAGTTCCTGATTGATTATATCGAATTTACCCAATAGCTGAATACATTCAGAGTAGGTCTCGGCATTGCCCAGATTCTGATGTACCGCCAAATGACAAGATAGGTCAATGACAATTTGTATAGACTCTAATAATCCGTACCGAAGAGCCCACTCCTTTTTTTTATCACGTTTTATATCAGAAAAAGAGTACCCAGCTTTTAATTCTCGGAGTTCGGCTATGTTATTCTCTAAATTTTGTAGCCTTCTATCCATAATTTCGCTCACCAAATTTTTGAGTCTTCATACGCATTTTAAAAGCATCCTCAAACTGTTCTCGCAAATAAGCTGTATCAAAGTAATAACTAAATACTCGGCTTTTATACTTAGTATGAATACTCTGATCCTTATTTTGTAGCAGCTCTCCTTTTGTCATGATTTCATAGGCAAAGGCGGGGTTTTTAGTGGGGAGCCTATTTAATAGAACCAAATCTACATTTTTATCCAAGAGATTATCCAATTGGGCTTGCAGTTTTCCCTGGCTGATAATATCAGGAATATCTTTCATATATACTGCTACATCAATATCACGAAACACTTTCTTATCAACTATTGATCCGAATAGATAAACAAAAATGACTTGTTCTTTATCTGAAAAGAAGTCCCTGAGTACTTTTTGTATCTCTTTTTTTGTACCTGTTTTCATTATGGATTCGATTGTTTACCGATAGTACGTGATCTTTCTACTAAATTTTAATGTACAAAATTCTAACTCTTCTCCGAAGTTCTTTTAGATGGAGTTTGCATTGTGAATAATAAGATTTTATCTCCAAATGGCGGACAGACTGACAAAAAATGGAACAAGGGAAAAGGGGCACCGCAGAGCGGCAATAAAGGCGTTCCGACGCAGAGCATCGGAACGAGATAACAGGGTGCTGGGTGTTGGAAACCCGTCGGCGGTCAGCTGTCCCCGGTCATGCGTTGCAACTTTGCCGTGCCCCGTTCTACGGGGGTTACTTTGTGACTCTGTCACTCAGTCACTTAAATCACTCTGACCTTACTCCAAATAAAACACCTTCCAACACAGAGCCTACCTTCACCAAAACCACTAATAGTTAATACACTTAATTTATAAAACTTGATACAGTCAGGGGTGGCAACGAGAAAAACCTCAGATGATGATTTCAACAATCA
This sequence comes from Fodinibius halophilus, assembly GCF_011059105.1. GTDB lineage: Bacteria > Bacteroidota > Rhodothermia > Balneolales > Balneolaceae > Fodinibius > Fodinibius halophilus. The sequence continues at coordinate 28,780 of NZ_JAALLS010000009.1, forward strand.
TGCTGCATATTGTAGTACTTCAATTTCTGCATTATTGGCTACCGCTTGTTCAGCAATACCCATAAGCTTTTGTGACACCTTTTCTGACAGGGTGTATTCTCCACAATTTTCACAAACTTTGGCCGGTACATTTTTGACAACAATAATACTCTCTTTTCGCTGTAGCGTAACGGTAACCTTGCCCGCCTTCATCGTACCGGATTTGCAAATTACGCATTCCATAATATCATCGGTTATTTTCGAGTTCTAAAATCTTCCTTCCAAATTTCACCAGAAGGTTCATAAGCTGTCACTACGATGCAACTATCTGTTTTCGAATTTGTGGCAACTACTACATGTATGGGACGATCATTAATATACGATAATATCAAACAACTTGGATACGGTTGATCATTCGGATATGAAGCAATTTGCTCCCCCTTTTGTATAACCGTTTTCACCTCATCAATCGATATATTACGGGCAAACATTTGTTCTATTGCATGTCCTGTAAATTCAAATGCTTGACAATTCAAAATATACCACTATGAAATATTAACAAAACTCAGTTATTGTAACTCTTTCCCAGTTACAATAAGCAGTTGTTTCTCATTAATCCAGTAACATTCTTACAGCAAACACAAATAACTAACTTTTTCTAACCACAGCAAGCAAAATTATTTTTTATATAGTCAAAGGTTGCGCCGCTTTATACAAGATTGGGAGTGTCCCAATTTATCATGCTCCATTCTAAACGGTTTAATGCAAATCTTGGGGTATCCATGAACAGATAATTTGCCTCCAAAATCCCCTTCAAATTACACCCAACATCTTCCATTCAGATAATGCCTAAAGAGGGACTTTCTCTTGCTTGATTCGCGGTTCCCAAACTCCGGCATAACGAATTCTGTGTAAAGAACAGTAGACGGTGATAAAAAATAGACAATACCGGTGTGTTCGATTGATTGCTACAGCTACATAACGAGATACTCTCACAAGTTGCAAACTTGCGAGAGTAGGATTAGCGATCAGCCCCTCGTCGGTCGTCCGTCATCTGACTCACTTTGCAACTTCGCTAGCTTGGTGCTTAACACTTCAAACTTAAAACTTAATAAACTGATGAAAGGTATCATCCCCCTTACCCCCTTCTGATTACACCCAATGCCTTTCATTCGGATAATGCCTAAAGGGGGACTTTCTCTTGCTCTATCAACGCCTGTCATCGCGCTGTGCCCCGTTTTACGGGAGAGAGGAATGAAACGAAATCCCGCGATCTCCCTGTCATAGCTACTTAATACGTTAAAGGATATCCTTCAGATGCTACGCGAACCTCCTAAAGGAGATCCCTCGACTTCGCAAAACTACGCTCGGGATGACATTGCTTTTAATTTGTTGATTCGATTTTCATAAGAGAAACTGCGACATCCCCCAGCCCCCTTCGAATTACACCCGATGCTTTTCATTCAGAAATTGCCCAAAGGGGGGGCTAACCCCTTGTCCTGAGAGATCCTGAAACAAGTTCAGGATGACATGGGCGTTTAAAAATGGTTTTCCAATCGGGGGTCTGGGGCGAATCGCGGGAAAAACATGGTAATAGCAACTCCCGAGATAGAGCAAAACCCAATCTTAGTACTTTAACCAGAACAAAATCTACGATTCCCCCAGTACTTTTTTGGTTCGTTTTTTGGTAACAAAAAATGAACATAAACTCGGTGGGAGATTCGTTCCAATACAGAGCATCGGAACGAGATAACAGGGGGCAGGGAAACCGTCATCGGTCTTCCGTCAGCCGTCTAATAAAACAGAATCCTCCATCCACTCCCTGATAAACAGATACCCTACTACTCCAAAGGCTCCCAGGAACATTAGCATAATGACTATTAATGGCCTATTGGGACTGCTTTTCTCCAGCGGCACCTGCACCGGATCTAAGGTCTTAAAAACGGGCGTATGTTCCTGGAGTTTCAATTTTGTTTGCTCCAGCTGCTGGGATAAACCGTTATACAGGTTGTAGGCTAAATCATATTTGGATTGCAGGCGCTGCTCTTCAGTCTGGGCCCGGGCGGTGGACAGGTTTCTGTTGTTATCCCGAAAAATTGCCAGGGAGTCACGAATGGCGTAAAACCGGTTCTGCGCTTTCTGATGCTGTTCCTTCATATAGGCCAGGTCCGTTTTTATCTTCTCGGTGCGATAGGCTGTGACATCCCCGGTCAACTGGCTAATCGTAGCTTTGGCTACATCTGCAGAAAGCTGTGCGGTGGGCATGGTTGCCTGCACTTCTATCACGGCCGTTTCATCATTTAATGAGGCTGAGACCTGCTGACGCATCCATTCAATAAGCTCCATTTTTTCTTTACTGATATGTAGCACTTCTGTACTGCCGGTGGGAGTTGTCACCTGCTTTTGGGTGGTACTTTCTGATCTCATCGACTCCGTTATCCATTCTTTAACCGTAAACGGTAAGCCGATGGTATATCCTGTAATATATTGCCAGGCGGAGGGCTGATACAGCTCATCAAAATAGGTCCGCAGGGTTGCGGTGGTATCGTGCTCCGGAAAATAGTACTCCTTTTCGACCAGCTCCAGCTGAAAGGGCAATGATTCTACGATTTGGGGATACAGCTCCACCCGAATGGCGTTGCTGTTGGAGGCGTAGGTGCCGCCCCCCATTCCCAGCATTCCGCCATATTGTTCTATCAGGCCCTGCACACTGCCTCCACTGCTCTCGGTACTGTATTCGGGCATCAGAGATGCGCTACTGGTATACATCGATCCCATGAGCAGTGAGACGATGAGGCCCAGCACGGCTGCGGCCCCGGTAATTTTGGTGATAAACCATCGCTTATCCCAAAGGAAGCTGAGGATCTCTTCGATATCGATCTCACTCTCCGACCATGCCCTGAACTGTTCATACTCCTCAGCAGGCACGAGCATATAGTCTTGGCCTTGCGGTCCGGCAGGACCTCTGTGATGGGGCGGTCGATGGGGACTGTTATGTTTTTCGGGACTACTCAGAATGAATTGCTTTATTTTTGGATGAATGCTAGTATCCTAAAGATTAGCCAAATCTGCAACAGTATAAAGTAACTTTAATAAATATCAATACCCTATTGCCAGTCAGCGATCGTTACTTCTCTATCTCACCTCGTTCCCGAAATGGGCCTTTCCCCTACCTTTCAGATCCTGCACGAACCTTGATAGGGAGATCCACCGTACGGCAGATGACATTGCTTTTAATCTAGTTTTCAATCCTGGACTGGTTTTCTCTTCCCCGGCATAACGAATTCTGTGTGGAGGCCGAAGGATGAAAAGGATAATTCTATACCGGTGTATTCTCTTGGACCACTCCTCAATGAGAAGGACCATTAGAATTATCCCATCCGAAGGCCACAGCGATTTCAGAATTCTCAGTCGGCGACTTTTTTGGTTACTTTTTTCGTCGCTGAAAAACAGTAACAAACTAAAAGTATGCTATTATCTTTGGGCGTGCCTCATTCTACGAGAGTTCTTCCAGCTCCGCTGGTCCGACTACCGGCGGATGGTAACAAAAAATGAACATTCACTCGATGAGAGATCAAAAACGGTCATCGGTCACCCTTCAGTTGCCTTTACCGACCCACCCCGCCTCGTTCCTCGGCACCCCTCCCAAGAGGGGAATTGTCTCTGCCTTTTAGCTCCTATTCGATCTAAAAAAGGAAGACTGCCGCGGTCTTCCGAAAAATCGCCGGAATCCCTCCCCGTAAAACGAGGCACGGCGAAGTGACATTACTTTTTTGGGGTTTTAAATCGGGGGTCTGGGGCGAATCGCGGGAAAAACGTGATAATAGCAACTACCGAGATAGAGCAGCATTCAATCTCACTGCTCTAACCAGAACAAAATCTACGATTCCCCCAGTACTTTTTTGCCGTGCCCCGTTCTACGGGGGTTCTTTCAGCTCCGCTGGTCCAACTTCCGGCAAATGCTGACAAAAAATGAACATACACCCAATGGGAGATTCGTTCCGACGCAGAGCATTGAAACGAGATAAAAAACGGTCAGCGGTCAGCCGTCCTCAGCCCTCCGTCATCTGACTCATTTTGCAACTTCGCTGCCCTGGTGCTTAACACTTCACACTTAAAACTTAATAAACTAATGAATTCTATCATCCCCCTTTCCCCCTTCCGATTACACCCAGCGCCTTTCCTTCCAATAATGCCCAAAGGGGGACTTTTCCCTGCCCTTTTAATCCTACTCGAACCGTTTCAAAGAGATCCTGAAACAAGTTCAGGATGACAAGGAGGTTATTTAATTCGGGGGTCTGGTCCCGACAGCCGTCGGAATACGATTCCCTGCCTGCTACGAAGCCTTGACATAGTAGTACCAGTACTTTGGGGGGGCTTCCCGCGGTTGCCCGGAAGGTCGAGGTGTGTTTAAAAGGTGCACACCACAGAGCGGCAATAAATTCGTCCCGACGCAGAGCATTGGAACGAGATAAATGAACATATACTCCCTGGTGAATGCGTCCCGACGCAGGGCATCGGAACAAGATAGCAGGGGACTGAGAAACCGTCAACGGTCATCCGTCCCCGATCATGCTTTGCAACTTTGCCGTGCCTCGTTCTACGTAGTCACTTTGTTACTCTGTAACTCAGTCACTAAATCCCCTAATCACTCACCATCCAAAATCCAACATCCAAAACTCAACATCCAAAACTCAACATCCAACATTGACCTTAGTTCCCAATCACTGCCCTTAAAGAATCATCCCGGCACCCACCGTTTCATGGGTATATTCATCAATGATAATGATACTTCCGGTCTTACGATTGCGCTTGTAACTATCGTAGAAAAGGGGCTTCGTCGTCCTAATTTTAATACGACCGATATCATTTAAGCCGATCTCTTTATCCCCTTCAACACGGTGCAAAGTATTAATATTTACCTTGTATTTTACTTCTTTGATGACGCATCGGGCATCCTTGGTAGTATGTTTGATCGCATATTTCCCATGGGGATCAAGCGGCTCTTTGTTCAGCCAGCAAACCATCATATCGATATCCTGTCCAACGGTAGGCTGGTTGTCGGGCTTGGCAATCATATCTCCCCTGCTGATATCGATGTCATCCTCCAGGGTCATCGTTACGGACATGGGGGAAAAGGCTTCTTCCTCTTCATTCTCAAAGGTGTGGATCTCTTTAATTTCAGAAGTAAAGCCGGATGGCAGCGCAACAACCTCATCACCGGGTTTAAAAACTCCACCGGCAATCTGTCCGGCATATCCCCGGTAGTCGGGATACTCGGTAGACTGTGGACGCGTTACCCATTGCACGGGAAAACGGCTGTCTACATGATCGTAGTCACCGCTTACCTGAACATTTTCCAGGGTATACAGCAGCGTAGATCCTTTGTACCAAGGCATATTGTCCGATTCTTCTACTACATTATCCCCGTAGAGCGCACTGATGGGAATATAATGAATCTCGGGCACATCAAGCTTAGAAGAAAACGTTTTAAACTCATCTTTAATCTTGTGGAACTGCTCTTCGCTATAGTCAACAAGGTCCATCTTGTTCACACAAAGTACAATATGCTTAATCTGCAGCAGTGATGCGATAAAAGCGTGGCGGCAGGTCTGCTCAATAACACCGTTTCGCGCATCTACCAAAATCACGGCAAGGTTAGCCGTAGAGGCACCGGTTACCATATTTCGGGTATACTGCACGTGTCCCGGCGTATCGGCAATAATAAACTTGCGCTCGGGCGTAGAAAAATAGCGGTAAGCTACATCAATAGTGATGCCCTGTTCGCGCTCGGCCGAAAGTCCGTCGGTCAGCAATGCTAAGTTCGTATACTCGTCTCCCTTTTTCTTACTGGACTCTTCGATCGCTTCCATCCTATCGTCAAAAATGGATTTCGAATCGTATAAAAGTCGTCCAATCAGTGTACTCTTTCCATCGTCAACACTTCCCGCCGTCGTAAAACGGAGCAGGTCCATGTCTAAATATTTATTTGCTTCAGTTTCGTTCGTACTCATTATTCAATTGAGAATTGGAAATTAAGAATTGTCAAATTCCTAATTCTTAATTTTAAATTTTTAATTAAAAATAGCCTTGTTTTTTGCGCTCTTCCATAGCAGCTTCAGCACGCTTGTCGTCGGTTCGGTTACCGCGCTCGGTAATTCGCGCAGATGCCACCTCTTCAATCACTTGGGGAATGGTATCCGCATCCGACTTAAAAGCACCGGTACAGGTCATATCTCCTATCGTACGGAATCGCACCTGCTTTTTCTCATATTCTTCATCCTCTGACAAGGTGATGAACTTTGACTTAGCAAGATACGTACCTTCACGCTCCACAACATCACGGGTATGGGCCAGGTATAAGTTGGGGATATCGATACCTTCGGCTGCAATATACTGCCATACATCCATCTCGGTCCAGTTACTCAGCGGAAATACCCGAAAATGTTCACCCTGACTTTTATGTCCGTTATATAAATTCCAAAGCTCCGGACGCTGGTTTTTGGGATCCCATTGCCCAAACTCATCACGGTGAGAGAAAAATCGCTCTTTAGCCCGCGCCTTTTCTTCATCGCGGCGAGCTCCGCCAAAAGCGGCATCAAAGTTGTTTTCTTCCAATGCTCTTAAAAGGGTGGGAATCTGCAGTTTATTTCTACTGGGATTAGGTCCTTTCTCCTCTTTAACCCGTCCCTCATCAATCATATCCTGAACGTGAGCCACAATAAGGTCAACACCCAGCTCATCCATCAGGTTATCGCGAAACTCTATCGTTTCATCAAAATTATGACCGGTATCCACGTGTAAAAATGGAAATGGAATTTTCCCTGGCCAAAAGGCTTTTTGGGCCAGCCGCGCCATTGTGATAGAATCTTTGCCCCCGGAAAACATCAGTACCGGGTTTTCAAACTGAGCGGCCACCTCTCTCATGATATGTATAGCTTCCGACTCAAGCTGCCGGATATGATTTAGCTTATATAAATGCATATTTGGGTTTCAAACGTTAAACAGATGTATTAAAGCGGCTAAAGTTAAGGATTAGTAAGTAGAATGACTACTTCTTATTGCTTTTTTTAAAAACTGCAGGTCCCAGTAATGTTGTTCTGACTTCTACAGTTCTCTTTTTAGGGATTTTGGAGGCTAGTTGCCCACCGTCTACTACCAATGGTCTTTACTTTTGCCCGGTCCCGTTCTATGGGAGAGCGGAGTAAAAGCAGCGCGGCGAACTCCCTGATATTGCTACTTAATATGTTGAAGAATATCCTTTAGATCCTACGTACACCTACGCCGAGGTAAAATCTGCCGAAGCCTTTGGCGTAGGTATGACTTCGGTGCACTTCGCGATCTAAGCAAGGGAAACTGCCACGCTCTTCCGAACAAACACCGGAATCCCTCACCGTAAAATGGAGCACAGCGCAGTGACACTGCTTTTTTTGGGGTTTCGAATCAGGAGTCTGAGGTTTCCATAAATAGATAAACTATAACATCCCCCAAGCCCCCTTTGAATTACCCCAATGCTTTTCATTCCATCGATGCCCAAAGGGGGAAGATTTCTTGCTCGTTTCACGTTTCGCAATCACCCGGCATCAGGTTTGTGAGGGTCCGATTATGTGAATGAGTGGTGAGGATCAGAACGAATGTTCTGTCCGAAGCTCCGGACACCGGAGCAAGTGACACATTCGTTCCCGAACTACGAAGTAGCATGAGTCCGAAGAACCCACAGCCGGCGACTTTTTTTGTTACTTTTTTCGTCGCTTAAAAACAGTAACAAAACAAATAGTGCCATTCCTTTTCCGCCTTTTACCTTGATGCAAAAGGCTCGTAAAAGATCAATACTGCGAATTGTGGAGCAGCTCTGGCCTTCAGCATGCGTGTATTTTGATGGTCCTTTGACAAGAAGAACCTATTTCTCAAAGATCACCGGTACAAAATACACAACCGCATACTTTGGCCCTCGCTCACAATTCTAATGTCATTTGGGACAGCTTTTATTTAGAAAATGATGGTTTTAAACGGGGGGGGGGCGAAAACTTGGGAAAGATATTTTAGAATAATTACTAATGAGGACGAGCAACCCCTACTTTTGAGCTGTGAATAGAGCAAAATCTAGCTTTTCCCCGGTGATATTTTTGCTGTGCCCCGTTCTACGTGGTTACTTTTTTGCTCATTCAAAAAAGTAAATCCCTATTACATCTTATTATACCCACCTCCACCCAAGAGGGAAATTTTACCTGCCTTTTATTCGGATAATGCCCGAAGAGGGGGGATATCCTTTTGATACTACGCGAATCTTAACCAGGAGATCCTGAAACAAGTTCAGGATGACAAGAAGTTATATATTAAGTGGATGTCCCTTTCTTTATTAGGGCTATGAGGCTCCTGACCATGTAATCAAAGGATCATTTCTGGCCCCAACCCCTTCTGATTACACTAAATGCCTTTCTTTCAGATAATGCCGAAAGAGAGAATATTTCTTGCTCGTTTCACGGTTTCTAGACCCCGGCATAACGAATTCTGTGTGGAGGCCGAAGGATGAAAAGGATAATTCTATACCGGTTATCTCTTTGATGCTCCTTCATAATGAGAAGGACCATTAGAATTATCCCATCCGAAGGCTGAAGCAGGTTCAGAATTCTCAGCCGGTCAATTTTTTGGGTTGTTCCAGCTTTGCTGGTCCGACTACCGGCGGATCGTCACTGAAAAAATGAACAACATAAGTCAATACAAGCTTGAAACCTAGCACAAATGGACAGGAATTCAAAATCTTTGCCGGTCACCCTCTGCCACTATGTTAAAAACTTCAAGGCACATAGCTGCACCTCCTTCAGTTCACACTCCCAAACCTATCATAGTTATAGCCACAAGGAGGACACTTTCTTATCCTTTAGATACTACACAGGCTAGCTCTGAGAAATTACTTTTCCAAAATTATGGAGTTTCTCCCCTTGCTTGTCCAGAGGGAGCAAGGATGGATCAATATCGCACGAGCGAGACGCTCGCGCTATTGCTTGATTATAAGTGGCCTGTTCAGGAAAATCCTGATCCCGACAGCTGTCGGGACGGCAAATAAGATAAGCACAAGAAATACAAAAGTCCTGCTCTATTTGCCCAATACCTGAAGGAAAATACGTCGTTCGCGAGCCCGGTTATCATGATTAATAATTACAACTTGCTGCCAGGTTCCAAGCACCGGCTCTCCCTCATGCAATGGCACCGTTATGCCCGATCCCATCATGGTTGCTCGCATATGCGAAAAGCCGTTGTCATCTCCCCAAGTTTCACCATGACGGGTAGTTTGATCATGAGGTGCAAATTCTTCCAGCTTGTCTTTCATATCCTGAACCAAGGCGGGTTCAAATTCGATGGTCGAAATAGAAGCTGTCGATCCAATTGGGAAAATATGGATCAATCCTTCCGAGAAATTACTATCAGAAGCAAAACGCTCAATCTCTTCTGTGATATTGACGATGTCAGAAAACCCTTCTGCACCTATGGTTATCTGCTTGCTAACGATATCCATGCTAGTTATTCACTTTTGAGTTTAATGAAGTATAACGCCCCAGGAATTTCCGTAATGCATCGGAATAGATTGCGCCCGACTCCCAAAAGCCCGAACCATGTCCCCCTTGTAACTCAACAAAAGTTTTAGGTTCATTTGCTGCCTCAAAAAGCTGTTCCCCATGAGAAAATGGAACCACTTGGTCATCTCGACTGTGAGCCATAAACAATGGTTGCTCAATTTGCTTGATATGATCTATCGTTTTGTATTCAAACTTTAGCAACCATCGTACCGGCAGCCAGGGATAAAGATCTGCTCCCAGATCTACTGCAGAAGTAAAGGTCGATTCAATAACAACAGCAGCAGGATCTTTTCGTGCTGCCAACCAGGCAGCCACCGAGCCTCCCAATGAACGCCCCATTACCACAATCTTGTCTTTACTTACTTTTCTTTGATCAACGAGGTAATCCCATGCAACAGATATATCACGATACGTCCCTTCTTCACTGGGTGCCCCCTCACTCTTGCCGTACCCCCTGTAGTCAAAAATAAACACATTGCAACCCATGCTATTTAGAAGCTGAATACTCTGCAGACGACCGGATATATTTCCCGCATTACCGTGGGCATACAGTATGGTGGGAGCCGAAGAGTCCGCAGGTATAAACCATCCATGCAGCTGCACATCATCCGGGGTGCGAAATGTCACGTCCTTATAAGTACGACCTATACTTTGGGGATTAGCAATCAGCTCTTTTTGCGGGTGGTATATCATTGTTGCCTGCAACAGATACATCAATACGAGTATCAGCGTATAGCCAACCAGCACACTGATTCCTATCCAAAATATCGTCTGCACCATACGCATAAGGAGTTCCGTTTACAGTTACTCGCCTATATCAGTTATTTCCCAGCTTTATAGTTTTTAGTCGATGGTGAACTGCCCCCTCTGAATCTAGCTTACTCTCATAAAGAGCAAATTCATGAATTTGTACTTTGGGCAACTGAAACTGTTTATGCTGATCTATAAAAGAGGTTACTTTTCGTTTCGAAATTCCCTTTAACCGGGCCAGGGTAATATGGGGTTTAAAAGGGCGCACTTCGGCTTTAAATCCCATAGAAGTGCATATCTTTTCGATCTTATTGTGCAGCCCATCTAAACGGTCATTATTAACAATACCGGCCCACAGTACCCGGGGCTTACTGCCGCGCGAAAAAAATCCCAATCCCTTTATAATTAATGAAAAGACCGGGTGCCGGACTTCTGAGAGCCGTTCTTTTAACTGTTCGACTCTATCCGGCTCAGTTTCGCCTAAAAATTTCAGTGTCAGATGGATCTGTTCCTTTGATTGCCAACGAACTCCCTCCATAGACTGCTGTAGCTCAGCAAGCCGTTGTTTAACAGTTTCCGGTATGGGAATAGCAATAAACAGACGCATCAGTGATAGCGTACTTCAAAATCTTCATACTCTTGCGTTGCATCTTCTACGGTAACATCAATGTTATCAACCCTACTGGCCCCGGGTCCCTGTTCACATCGATTAACCATTTCACGGATATGATCAATGGGTCCTGCAAATACCGCTTCAACCCGTCCGTCTGGTAAATTCTTTACCCAACCGAACACACCAACCTCTTCGGCATTAACTTGTGCAAAATGGCGAAATCCAACGCCTTGTACCCTTCCTTCAATAAATACATGAGCTTGTTGCATATCACAGACACTCTTTTATTAACTCTTTAACTCTCAATAACGTGGTTTAGAACTATTCGTTCAGGGCAAATGTAGTAATCTAATAGGAATTCTCTAACTAAAAACGAATTATAAGTTGAAAGTTTGTATTTTTCAGAAAAGTAATTGTATATACTGACGTTTTAAAGACCTTATATTTGATATGACCCTCACACAACTATCCTATATTGTTGCTGTTGACCGGTACCGCCATTTTGCTACAGCTGCAGAAAAGTCATACGTAACACAGCCTACGCTTAGTATGCAGATCCACAAGCTGGAAGATGAGCTGGATATTACCATCTTTGATCGATCAAAATCTCCGGTTATCCCAACCGAGATAGGGGAGAAAATTATCGAAGAAGCCAAGAAGATGCTAAAGCAGGAAAAGCATATCGAAGATCTGGCTTCGCTTCGTGACGAAAAACTACAGGGTACGTTTCGTATTGGCATCATCCCTACAATAGCGCCCTATCTGCTTCCTCTTTTTCTGCGTAACTTTCGTGAAAAATACCCGGATGTACGTCTTATTTTTGAAGAAGTAATAACGGATGAGATCTTAGATCTTCTGGATCAAGATCACCTTGATATTGGCGTTATTGCTACCCCGGCAGATCGTGGCAACATCTTTGAAGAAGACCTATACTACGAGCCTTTCCTGGGTTATGTATCCGAAGACCACCCTCTTGCCAAAAAGAAACAGATCTCTGTTGATGACTTGGCGGGCAGTGATCTCTGGCTACTCAACGAAGGCCACTGCTTTCGTGACCAGACTGTACAACTCTGTAAAAAATTTCGTAAGAACCAGCTTGATGAGCAGCATATCGAATTTGAAAGTGGCAACCTGGCTACCCTCAAGCAGCTTGTTGAGCAAAACTTTGGCATGACTCTGCTTCCCTACCTGGCCAAAAACCAGATTGATGCCCAATGTGCCAAAGCCCACCTGCGTCATTTCAGTGATCCGGTACCACGAAGAAAAGTACGGGTTGTCTACGGACGAGAATATCTCAAGAACAACGTGATCCAGGCATTTAAAAAAGAAGTAATGGATGTTATCCCTCCAGAGCTGAAAAAAACAGAAAATGGACTGCTCGTAGAGTAGCAAACAATTCAAAATACTTGCTTAGTAATTTTGTAGTAGGTTCCATACCTTTGAGGCTTATTTTGAATTGCCAAACAGATCTATAACCTCTTGGATCATTCTATTTTACTTTGGACGGTCTTCAATATCTTCATCATTGCGATGCTGATCATCGACCTGACCGTCTTCCACGATAAAGACGACAAAGAGACCATCCGCCAGGCCCTCATATGGACCGGTGTCTGGATTGCGCTAGCACTTATTTTTGGCGTGGGAATCTACTACTATATGGGCACCCAAACGGCCCTGGATTATTATACCGGCTACCTGATAGAAAAATCGCTAAGTGTTGACAATATTTTCGTCTTCCTGTTGGTATTCTCCTACTTTAAAGTCCCGGAAGAATATCAACACAAGGTACTCTTTTGGGGGATTTTCGGAGCCCTTATCATGCGATTCCTCTTTATATTCACCGGCGTTGCCCTACTCGAACGCTTTCACTGGATTATTTACATCTTCGGCGGCTTTCTCGTCTTTACGGGTATTAAGCTCGCTTTTGAAAAGGATAAGGAAGTTCATCCCGAGCGGAATCCCATCCTCAAACTTGTTCGAAAGATTATTCCTACGACCAAAAGCTACCATGGATCTGCCTTTTTCATACGAAAAATGGGCAAACTTATAGCTACGCCCCTTTTTGTAGTTGTTGTGGTTATTGAAACCACTGATGTTGTTTTTGCCCTCGATTCTATTCCGGCTATTCTTGCAATTACCCGAGACGAATTTATCGTATATAGCTCTAATGCTTTTGCAATACTGGGATTACGGGCACTCTATTTTGCACTGTCGGGTATTATGAGACTCTTCCATTATCTACATTACGGGCTTTCTGCTATATTAGTCTTTGTAGGGATAAAAATGCTTCTTGCAGATTTTTATCATATACCGACGCCTTTTGCCCTGGGCTTTATTGCCTTTACCCTTGCGGCCTCTGTAATAGCCTCAATCATGTATCCACTAGAGGAAGCCCCGATAGATGAAGAAGATTTACCTGATGAAGAATAATATATCATCATGAACCTCGAAGCCTTTTCCATAAAGTGGTTTGCCCTGTACTATACCGTATTAGGTATCTCATTTATTGCAGGTGGCAGCTATCTCATCCTAAAAAAACAACAGCTTAGTCAGCTCCTGCAAAAGGCAGCAGAGCAAGAAAAGCCGCCCCCTGTTTTCATCCGAATCATAAAATACTTCCTCCTGTTTACCCTACCGGGACTCGTCCTCTCATTCACGCCCTTTTCATGGATTGAACTCCTGTTTACGCTTTGGAGTTTATTAGTAGTCTATATTGCAGGAATTCAATTGGTTCGCTGGCAAGATAATCGCCCGTTAATAAAGGCCAATAGCAAAAAATTACCAGAGGTAATTTCAAGATGCGGTGCCATAATGGTGGCAGTGGGCTTTGCGATATTCCTGCTCGCATACTTGGTAATTAACCGAACTCCTATTTAATGAATATCACAAAAGCGGGATACCACGGTATTCTGCTGCCCAATCTGAATATCGGTTTCGACTACAGTGGCACAGATACCCAGCATACTTTTATCTCTCATGCCCATGCCGATCATATGCCGCGAAATCGCAAAAGCAGCGTATACTGCACGTCAAACACCCTGAAGTTGATGCGTCGCCGGGGATACAAAGGGGAGGCCACCGTTCTCGATTTTGAAGAACCATTTGAGACAGAAAATGCTCGCATTACATTATACCCTGCCGGACACATCTTAGGGTCGGCAATGGTCTACGTTGAAAGCGAAGAAGGCTCAGTACTTTATACCGGGGATTACAGAACGCCGCCCTCTCCTGCCACTGAGGGTTTTGCCATCCCCCATCAAGTTGACCATTTCATTACCGAAGCAACCTTCAGCCTGCCCATTTACCGTTGGGATTCACACGAGGAGTTGGGTAACGAAATTCGAGAATTTGCCCAAAAAACACTTGCCGACAATTACACTCCTGTTTTTTTAGCCTATAACCTGGGCAAAGCTCAAGAGGTAATGCACTTTTTGTCGCCATTAAATCACCCGGTACAGATTCACGGGGCCGGCTATAAAATGTGCGATGTATATGAAGAAGCCGGAATCGATTTGGGCACCTACGCAACGTACAACCGTGGTACCTGTGCGGGCAATATCCTTATCACTACGAATTCAGCTCTTAATAATGGCTTTGCTTCAAATGTGAAAAAAAAGCGTATTGCCTATTGTTCGGGATGGGCAAGCCGAGAAGCAACGCGATCACAACTTACCGTACATAAGCTGATTCCACTTTCTGACCATCTCGACTTTTTTGAACTTATTCGGTTATGTGAAAGGTTAGAACCACAAAAAGTTCATATAACCCATACTCCCAATGCTGATGTCGTTCAACATTACTTAGATACACGGAACATAAATTCACGTTTTTTGGACCTTGAATCTGAAGAGGATGACTAATAATCGAACACACGGATTAAACTGATTGTACAGTTTATCACAGATACGAAACGGCCTAAACCTGCTATATTAGCGCCATCCGCGTTCCATTTTACAGAATTGTAATTTAATTATGGCTACTGACTCTTTTCAAAAACTGACTGAGACAGCGCAAGCGATCAAAGAAACACGTAGTACGAATACGAAAATCGCTATCTGTGCAGATTATTTCCGATCTATCCCTGAAGACGAAAACCTGCGTCGGGCTGCCCAATTCTTAGGTGAAGGCGCCTTTTCTGACCTTTCGGGCAAACGTGCTTCGGTAGGGAGCCGAACCTACTCGACCTGCGCTGCCAACTTTTGTGAAATCGACTATGAAAAGGTCTTTAAGCCCTGCAAAACAGCCCTGGGCAGTGCATCCGAAGCAATAGAAAAATTGATGCAAAATATCGATGTGGCCCGTCGTAAAAGGAGTCCCTCCCAATTATCTCTTAAACAGGTAGAGGAACAATATCACAAGCTGTCCCAGCTATCTTCCCGCGCCGATAAACAAGAGGTTTTGCAGAACTGCTGGAAAAAAATGACGGCCCTGGAAATCAAATATTTTATTCGCATTATGAGCCGCGGTTCTCTTCGCATTGGTTTTGAAACAAAAAGTGTTGTTTCTGCACTTTCCAAAGCGTTCAAGAAAAAATTGGAAAATGTTCGTTATGCTCATATGATAACCGGCAGTATCGGAAATACAGCTGTCCTCTGCAAAAATAACAGTCTGGATCAAGCAAGCTTTAAACTGTTCCATCCGCTTTCATTTATGCTGGCTTCCCCTATCGAAAGTCGTAGTATTGAAAACCTGGATCCCTATATCGCAGAGGAAAAGTTCGACGGCATGCGGGCCCAGGGTCATGTTAAGGGAGAACAGGTAGAACTATATTCGCGCGATCTCAACGATATCACCCATTCCTTCCCGGAAATCGTACAGTTTTTCACCTCCCGCAATTTGCCGGCCCTGGTACTTGATGGTGAAATTTGTGTCTATAAGGATGATGAAATTTTGCCCTTCCAGTTATTACAAAAACGAATGGGACGAAAAAAGCCATCCCAAGAAGTGATACAGAAATACCCCGTACTCTTTATCGCCTATGATGTCTTGTATCATGGTAAACAGCCAACATTTGGCCATCCCCTTGCCAAAAGACGTGAACTGCTTGTGACACTATCAAAAAAATATTCACTGCCTATCACAAATCAATTCAATGTAGAGACTCATGCCCATGTAGAGGAACTTTTCGAACGAGCCCTGGCCCACGGGAATGAGGGACTCATGCTTAAAAAGAAGGAAAGCACCTATGAATACGGACAGCGTCGAAAATCCTGGCTCAAAGTGAAGAGGCCCGGTGGCACCCTCGATACGGTATTGATGTATGCCCATGCCGGTAGTGGCAGACGAGGAGGATACTACTCCGACTTTACATTGGGTATACGCGTCGCAGAAGATGAGCGATATGAAGAGGAGTTCATTCCTATTGGCAAAGCCTACGGTGGCTACACCGATGAAGAGATGAAGCGCCTTAACAAAAAAATCAAAGATTTAACTGTCGAAAAGTATGGGCCTACCCTGGGACTTATTCCCGAAATTGTAGTAGAGCTTGAATTTGATGACATACAAGTAAATAAGCGTACCAAAGCCAATTATACCCTCCGCCTTCCGCGCTTCAAAGCTATTCGCTGGGATCTTGCTCCTACAGATGCAAATACACTCAAAGATGTGGAGCGGATGTATCAACAGAAAATTGACAGAGACCGTTTAAAGCAAAAAGAAAACCCCTCATTCGTTTTTCATCAATGAGGGGTTTGTCGGTTCGTATAAATAGTACAACTTTAGCTTTGCACCGTTAAACTCTTGTCCAACTCCTTCAGCAGCGGTTGCAAATGATTTTGAGCTGTCTCTTGCTTAACATCGAAAGTTCGCCACTGCGACATTTTAACCTGCTTTATTAATTGCAGTGACACTTTGGAACCGGAACCAACTTCAGTAATTCTAACATTTAGCTTATATCGTTCGTCACTGTCAGATCCCATAGTATTCCCACCACTAACAGAGCCCGAACTACCGGCTTTCCGCCAGTTGGTTTTCAGTGTCCCTGCTAGCTTATCAGAAGATTCGATTTCCCAACCTTCTTCCATAAACATATCCGATTTATAGCTCTGCACTACCTCCTCTACAGTATCAAAAGCCTCTTTTGGTGCCTCTTGATATGTTTGGAAAGTAAGTCCTTTCCGCTGGTTATCCGGTAACTGATAAACCGATCCACTGCTGGCACAACCAACAGTTAAAAATACAGCAATTAACATACTCGTGATGAGTGATTTCATAAGTACCCCTTTATTTTTTTGCTCTCTAAAATTAGTTCTCTTTAAGAATGGTATAATTTTATAAATTGTCAAAATACATACTGCCATTTGTTTTTTATACTCACCTGAAAACAAAATTAAAATTCGCAGACCGTTCTATTGGAGACCATCAAGTAAGTAGGTCTTAAGAGACCGCAAAAATGGAGTAATCGATGTGGAGATTGCCCGAAAGGTCAGGCACATCATCCTTTTTACGTTCGCCATGCAGATAGTGCTGATTTCTGTTAAGAGACATATACAGGATACCGACCTGCTCGTCACCGGCTTCTTGCAATATTTTAGAAACTGTAGAAACGGTATATTTAGCCACTTCCACTCCGGCGGTAAATGCAGGGTTAGCAGCTCCCCAAACCAGTGTCCCCAAGTTATCAGCAAAAGCATCAAACTCTGAATCGTTGACCACCTCTTCCATTACCTGACCGAACTCATTTTGATCACGACTACTTTTTACCGCCGTAAAGCACCAGTTAAAATTATCTGGAATTTGCTGCGATTGATACAGTACATACCCGGTATCTCCAAAGAAGAGTGAATGATTATCTTTGACACTCTCCACTGTTGTTAAAACTCATGAAGCAGCCAAATTTGTAACTGCCGAAGCTAACAGACTTTTCTTTTCCTCGGGGTCATCCTCTTGTAACCATAAATCAATATCCGGCAAATCATCATTCCCAGTTGTCACAAAACTGATAATTTTGACGTCCGCCAAATCCTTTTTGAAAAACAGAAATCCACTGGTACGATTGTCGATTATTTTTAACTTATTGATGCGGAAATAAAACATAATTGCCTCTCTTTTTTATTTGATAGGGACCTTTGCAAAACCAGGCAGTCATCCTGAATGTAATGAAGGATCTCCCTTTCAACGGCAGCAGATGGATACTGGAGATTCTTCGACAAGCTCAGAATGACGAAATCAAAGGTTTTGCAAAGCCCTCTTGATATCAATTTTTCTATTCTCATCTCATACCCTCATACTGATGAATTTGATATAAGTAGCTGTCTGTCTCAAAATCAAATTCTGGGAACGGATTTCCGCTTTGGGTCTCATAAACGTCAGTGGATTCAAAGTAACCATCGTCTTTATGGACAACATCATCTTTTATTACCCAATCTTCCAGAATCTGTATCGTAGAACGTTCGATATCTTCAACCTCATCATATAATTGTATTTCTTTTAGTGTGGCCATTCCGTTATCCTGATACTTCATGGTGGTAATTAAATATCTCCACCCCTTAGTGGATGATTCATCATTAAGTATCTCTTGACGTATGAGTCTGCCCTCACTATCGTTACATCGAATCGCTTGAATTTGACGTTTATCCGTAAATCGCCCACCAGCATAAAAGTCTCCTGGCTCAGCAAAACAGTTTTCGGGTAATTCGTAATTATATATCATATTAATATTTACAGTGGCTGTATTTGACCAGCCAGCAACATTTCGTACCCGGTAAGTAAAACTGTCATTCTCTAAATACAGTGCTGGTCTTGGACTTCTTAGAGGATCATAAGTAAATTTAGAAGAGCGAAAACCTCCGTTATTAATGTCCGCAGATCCCATCGCCGGGTGTTCAATTATTTCAAAATCCATAAATCCCCTTGTGTTTTCGGTCTTGAAAGAATCTGTATAACCATCATTTATTTCAATGGTGAACTCATCATCACGTGCTACCGGCAGATCCGGGAGTTCCACATTTATAACAATCGTGGCTTCTTCCGACGCACCGAATTTGTTAAAAGCCTTAAAACTGAACTCGTCTTGACCGGTAAAATGATCATAGTAATTTGTACCATCTCTCCACTCGTAGGGTCGGTAATATCTGAATTCTCCCGTCTGTTCATCGAATGTAGATATCTTACCATTTATCGGATTATCGACGATCTCGTATCGAGTCGCCCCCGGTACTTTTAGCTGTCCATCCAGCCTTGTATCATATTTGATAGTCAGAGTATCGCCAGCGGCTACAGGAGGTGTGGCGTTGACCTGTATGTTGACCTCCGCTACATCTGACTCCCCAACCTTATTCACCGCCTTAAACGTAAACCGATCTTTCCCGTGATAATCTTGATCTGGTGTGTATCGAAAATCACCATTGACCTGATTCATATCTACTTTGCCGTCATCTGGATATTCTACAATCACAAATTCCTCGACAAAATCGGCCAGCAGTGTACCCTCGTAGTAACTGTTCATTTCCACCGTAAACTGATCATCATAAGCTACCGGGCTCAAATCTTTAACTTGGATCGTCACCTGCGCCGTATCAGCGCCATTGCCATTGATTCCACGGTAAGTAAAGCTGTCGGGATTGCCCTCTTTCGTAACTAAGTCCTGGGCCGGAGTATAGGTAAAGTTTCCAGCCTGGGCGTCATCCAGCGTAAGCTCTCCGTACTGTACTGTTTGTACAATTTCGAACCTGTCGGTAAATTCACCCGTCAGCTCTCCCTGGTAGGATTCGTTTTTGTTAATCGTAATTTGCTGGTCCGCAACGTTCGGCAAGTTCACCGGAATCAGCGTAGCCTCGAAGGTAGTGGGGGCTTCAGGATATTCACTGTCGTGCAACTCAAAAGTAAAAGATTGTGCCGTAGCCGGCATCTGCCCTTGCTTGTATGAAAAAGTGAGCTCTATATGATCGCCGTCTGTCTTCAGAGTCCCTTCGATACTGGATTTTGAGATGTTCTGCAGGCTAAACTCCGCGGGATCACGAACCGCTTCATAGGAAAATTGGTCAAGAGAAATCTTATCCGTCCAACTCTCGGGTAAGTAGGAGAACAGCCCGTTAAGGGCTTCACGAACTTCATTAAGCAGCTGTTTGATGTCCTGAGGCATATCAAACGGTGTTTTAACCTGAAATGACTTCGACTGCTTATGCGTAAAAGTTAGTCCGGTACCGGATGTAGAGGTACCAATCGAACCAACTTTTTTCTGTTTCTTTGACTGACCGGATAGTTCTGCCAAAATATCGCTACCAATTTTATATGCGCATTTATTCAGCAACTGGTCCCGAACCTCTAGTAGTCGCTCAAGGCTGATCAGAAGCGAACCGATCGAAACACCCCCAAGCACGGCTGCCCCGGCTGCCTGAAAAATTCCGAGCTCCGCAGACGCCGTAATACCCCCTATACTACCAATCACTGCTATTTTCCACCTTACCACTCTATTTCTTAGCTCGTTACATCGCCGTTCATCGATACCATTTTTGGCACGTTTTCCTGATACTACATCTGTAAAAGCATCAAGATTTGTATTAATAAAATAGGCAATATTCTGCTGTTCCTGCTCAGTCAAATTCCCGAACTTTGATCGGCCATTGGCCAACTCATCCCGCGCTTGCTGGATTCTATCTGCAACCACTTGATCCCCGACCTGTTCTTGAATAGTCTTAAGCTGGCTATCCACCTTATCCATAATATCAGTAGTAAATTGCTCGGGATCAGATATAGGCTCATAGGATTTTACAGTAAACTCAAGCGACTGCTTTAACCCCGCCAGTCGGACCTGCAGAGTATGCTCGCCTTCAGGCAGTTCCGGTACTAAAAAAGTCAACCGATCTTGCCCATTTTCCTGTACCGGCACCAGCCTCGCCTCATGCTCACCGTTTATAATTCCTGAGTAACTCTCCTTGCTCAATGCCGCTCCTTCTACACGGATCTGCGAGAGCTCTCCGGGCAAAAAGCGGGGCTCAGAGGAAACAAACTCGGTGGTAATATCGACATCTCCGGTCTCCAAATATCCTTCTATTTGCACTGTGGCTTCCGGGTGATCACCATCAGTCAGCTCAAAGGTAAAGGCCTGACCCTGCTCAGGCATCTGTCCCTGCTTATAGGCAAAACCCAACAACAGCTCGTCTCCCTCAAACTGAGCGGCAGCTTCTACTGACGAAAGCGACACATTTTCGATTGAAAAGTTAGCCGGATTGCGCTGCTGAGTCACTTCCTCTGGTGGTTGGACCAGCAGATCCAGGTAGTTTGCTGGCAACAGTTCAGTGAGTTCTCCCTGTTTTTCTACAAATTCGGAGACCGCTTCCAGCAGGTCCTGCGGGGGTACGTAGCTGCTTTCCACACGAAACCGTTCCGGCTGGCTGTGATAAAAATCAAACTGCTGGGTTTCAGCCAGCTCAGCATAAGTGAGTGGTTCCTGCTTTATTTTCCCCGCAAAAACCAACCGGTTTACCGGATCCTGAATACAGGATTCCAATGCCGCACCAAAAGCTGATCTTGCTTCTGTGACCTTTCGTGCATAGGTGGCAACCGACAATACGGTCGGCGCCGAATCTTCCTGCAAATCCCATTCCGGCAGGTTGTTTTCAAGTGCCAGCGACACCACAATCCCGAGTCGGTATTCAATCCACTCCGCTAGCTGGATAATGATTCCCCGGTATTCACTGCAACCCTGGGGATCTTCCAACTGTTGACCTGCCAAATTCGCCTGAACCAGATAGGCCAGCTTTCGTAATTGCGAGGCTTCGAGGTTGGTTGTCTGCTCAGCAATGGTTGAGAGATCGTTCTCCATATCCCGAGCCCAACTGGCCTCTTCCTCGGAGCCGGCCTGCTCAACTTGTTTTGCAGCAAACTGCTGCAGGTCGGTAATATAATTATCAACATACTGGGCCGGGTCGTCAATCGAGGAATATTCCACCACCGAAAAAGACAGCTCCAGGCTCTGTTCGTCCAACGCAAATTGCAGCTTATGGTCTTCCTCAGACAACTCGGGAACAGCCATCAACAACATGTTATCACTCTCATCGGTAGAATATTTCACCAGTTCGATACCGACATCCTCATCAATCGTTCCCTCATATCTTTCGCTGTTGAGACTACTGCCCTCAATATAGACCCGGACCAGCTCTCCTGGTGCAAATTCTGCCTCTTCATCGGTGAAGGAAGCCGCGTATTCTTCCTCCGGCGGATCGGAATCGTCACCCGATCCTCCACCCGTCGGAGAGCTATCTTTACAGCCTACAGAGCCGACCAGTAATAAAATGATGAACCAACGTATCCATCGTATCAATCCCGTTTTTTTGCTAGACATAATATACCCCTGAGTTTCTAAAAAACTTAAAGCTCATTAAATCTGATTGCACGCATATATCTTTAATAACCCTTATTACTCCGGCCGGGGCGATGAAAATAGCTTGCTTCTTTTCCCGTTAAACTTCCATAAATCGTTCTTAGGTAAAAAATGAACCGGTAATTCGGCAAAACACACCCTTTGCCGAACGTTATCATATCTGGCCAATCCACTATTGTACCTCAAAATCAGAACTGCCATCATATTTATAATTTCTTTTCCTATCCCCCTGAGCACCACTTCGCTCAGTTTGGTAAACAGGTTTCACTTCAGTAAAAAAAATGCGCTCAAGTAGCTGAAACTCTTTGTGTGCTTCTCTCTTTTTCATTCGTTGTAACTCTTATTGGGGCCTATAGATAATTGCAGACAAAAGTAGTATACACCTGCTAAAAAAGTGGGGCAATAGTCAGAAGTAAGTATTTTTTCTTTATACAATTATAGGTGGTAAAACAGGTAGAAGAAGTAATTTTCTGCTTTTTATTTTCCTAAGGCCCATATTTTTTGAATATTTGATCAATTGCAGGTGTAAAACAATCTGATGCATTCATTCAATAGTGCAGACAGTGGTGTAAACAACAGCATTAGTTGGCAAAATACCGGGGACCCCAGACTTATGAACCGTACTATTTGTATATGCGATGACCATCCCGTAATTGCGGAAGGCATTGAATATATTTTGTCAAAAGAAAACGGCCAGGCACAACTCCATACTACCAAAACCGGTAAGAAGTGTCTTCATATTGTTCAACATTACCCGCTGGATCTGCTGATACTGGATCTGAAACTGCCCGATATAAACGGGCTCGATCTGCTAAAAAAGATACGCGAGCAGCAACCTGACCTACCCATCCTCGTGCTTACCATGCATAAAGATCCGTTTATCCTGGACCAAATTCAGAAACTTGGCGGCGATGGGTATATGCTAAAAGATTTTGGGCGAAAAGAATTTCTGCGAGCTCTTAAAACCATTGATCAACAAAAATTCTACGTAAGTCCCGGCATCCGCCAGTCGTTAGAACGCGATAGCTTCAGCGGTACACTCCAACTGACAAAACGTGAAAAGGAGATTATCAAATATACCGCGAGTGGCAAATCGGCACAGGAGGTGGGCGATCTGTTGTACATCAGTAAACATACCGTTAACACGCACCGGCGCAACATCTATAAAAAGCTCGATATTAGCGGGGTCAAAGAATTAATTAACTTTGCACATGAAAATGGATTGGTCTAACCGCGCTTTATGGGGATGGGTGGTACTTTTCTTTATTGTCTGTGGACAGGCCACTGCCCAACAACTACCCACACTTCAACTAACCGATACGGTGTCCGGTCAGCAGATTACCGATTCGGTTGCTATCTTTCATACGAAACATAGGCTTGAGCCCGAGCAGGCATGGAAACAGCTACAAGATTCAGGAAGGACTCAATTCCGCGATTTCGGTTTTACTGATCACCGATACTGGGTGGGGATGCAATTAGTCAACCATACCGACTCCGACCAATGGGTGCTGGAGATCGAAAATCCCCATATCGATTACATCACCTTATATGCAAAATCTCCGGAAACAGGAGAATGGAAGGAGGTGGAACAAACCGGAGACAACCTGCCGTACTACAATCGGGAGATCTCCCATTACAATCCTGCCCTCCCTGTTAATCTTTCGGAGGAATCGGAGCTTGATCTGCTAATCATGCTTTACAAACGTCACTCTTCTCTCAACTTCAACCTGCGATTGTGGGAGCGAACAAACTTTGGGCAGCAACAGCAGGTGCGATATACGCTGTACGGAGGGTATTTCGGCATTTTAATATTAGTGATGACCGCCCTGTCCCTTATGTTCTTCTTTACGCGCAAACAGGTGTATCTCTGGTACCTGTTCTATATCCTGGTTACCAGCTTTTATATTCTAGCCGACACCGGACTGGCCCACCAATTTATATATCCCGGCTCTGCAACAATCCCCCATTACTCCCGGATGGTCCTCACCTATGGTTTCCTTTTTACCTTCATCCCGTTTACCCAGCACTACTTCTCTACTTCTGCCACCCTGCCCACATGTCACAGGATTTTCAATATCCTCCTGGGAATTACCTTCCTGCACTTTTTGATATTTACTACCTGGTTTTTGGTCGGTGATGTTAATGCTATTCTGGCACTATTGACTAAAAATATCATCATTCTTATCTGCCTGCTTTTTTTACTATACCACGGCTTTATTCAACTCCGTGTTAAACAAATACTGGCAACCTTTTACCTGGCTGCTTTTTCTGCCATGCTCCTGAGTGCAGTATACAAGGCAATATCCCAATTTGGACTGGTACCCCGGGTGGTATATCCACTGACCCCACTGCAAATCGGCTTTCTAACCGAAACCATTATACTTTCGGCAGCATTGGGATGGGAGATCCGGCAAATTAATCGCAAGCAGATCCGATTCCGGTCACGCATCAATAAGTTGCAGAACGAAAAACTCCGTGCCTATGTGGATGGAGTAGAGCAAGAACGCCACCGAATTGCCAGAGATCTCCACGATTCCGTTGGTGCTCGTCTCAGCCATTTGAAACGACTGGCTGAAAGAGATAAACCAAACGAAAAAAATGGGTTACCAAGTCAAATAAAAAACATCTTAGAAGAAGTCAGAAATATTTCGCACCGGTTGGCCCCGCCCGGACTACAGCTAACCTCTCTGGAACAAAATATCAAAAAACTGGTCCACGATTTTAACAGTACCAGTTCAATACGCTATCGATTACAAATTTTAGACCTGCCGAACGATTTGACAGATAAATTGGCAAACCATACCTACCGCTTGATCCAAGAAGGAATTAACAATATAGAAAAACACAGTCAGGCGGATAATGCTGACATTCAACTTATCTGGCATAATGATAAACTAGTGTTGACTATTGAGGACGACGGCGTAGGATTACCGCCGGATCAAACTAACGATGGTATTGGCTTCCAGAACCTTGAATACCGTACCAAACAGATGGGTGGTTCAATAGAGATATCATCAACTCCTTCTAAAGGGGTACATCTTTTAATTATTCTGCCAACGAATCAGTAAGTTCAACCGTTTTATAGGAACTTTGCAACAATCCCGCGCCCTTACATCTAAGCTCACTTGCTAGGAACAAATATGCTTAAATGGATTTGAACTCAGATAAAGCCCCCAATAAAATTTTACCAAGAACTACTGAAACGAGATTATCTCTTAAAATCTATTCAAACGTTTCGTATATAAGAAAGTGACTCCGTTACAGGTAGGAGTTCTTAATACTATTTGGTAAAATAGTAAAACATATAATCATTAATATTTAACCCTCAACCAACTTTGCATGAGCAGCTGGACCCTCAAATCAACCCCTCCGCACGACTGGTTTTTATGCCTGGACGTTGACCAATATTTTGATCACGAACACGATCCTGAAAAAGTTTTTGAAGATGGGTTTACACGTCCTATACCTGTGGGCGATCGCGATATATTGGTGACTTCTTTTTTCAATGGGGATCCGGAGAACCCGGAGTTCCATTTCGAGAGTCCCGAATCACTAACTAAAGAGGAGATTGAAGAGGCAAACAAAAGCCTTAGCCGAATTTTTGGTACTGAGCTGGATCTGAGACCAATGTATGATAAGCTGGAAAATGATCCCGTTATAGGGCCTAAGTTAACAGAGCTTTACGGGCTAAAACGTATGGCACGAGCCAATCTTTTTGAGGATACGATTAATCGTATTATAGAAATGCGCCTCTCACACAAACCTACGGCCAAAAAGATGGTCTATAAGGTGCGCGAAAATTATGGCTCCCTTATTACCGCCAAAGGTAAAAATATTCCGGCCTGGCCACGACCTCACCAACTAATAAAGGCAAGTCCCATGGCTATCCGAAAACTGGGCCCTACCAAACGAAAAGGTGAATTTATTATCGGTTTTGCCGAAGACCTCCTTTCGGGAGAACAAGACCTTCAAGAACTTGAACAAGCTGATCCTAAAACTTTTTATAAGAATATAAAAAAAGTACGAGGGGTTGGGCCTACATCCGCCCAACAATTAATGCTTTTCAGAAACCGCACCGATGCTACCTTTCCCAGTAATAAGTCGGGAGGGAAAGAAAAAGGCCTCCGCAAATGGATTATCATGAGCTATGGAGGAGATCCCGACGCCATCTCAGAAGAAGACTTTCAACAGATGATATCCTCGTGGGAGGGATATGAGGCTACAGCGCTGGAATTTATGTTTGTTAATTGGGTGCTCAGCGAAAAGGAAAAGAAACAAAACTAACCGCCTTCTTTTTGGCTACTATATACCGTTTTACCCTTATTAAAAACTTCTAAGCTAAGAGCAAAACAGACCTTATATTATTATTAGGCTGACTCCTATAGGGTTATTTATTTTTTTGAAACCGCTTCCAAACCTATTTTAACCTGTATAACTTGTATACCTAATAAAATCTATGTAACATAAAAAGCAGGTTTTAACATAGTGTTAAGTGTGTTTTATGAAAAAACTGAGTATTGACCAAGTTGCGGAATTAGCGTATGTATCTCGCTCGGTAGTTTCACGGGTTTTAAACAATCACAAAAATGTAAGTGACGAAGCTCGTGAACGGGTAATGAAGGTAGTAGAAGAGCATAACTACCAACCCAGCTCTGTTGCACGGGGGCTTGCAACGAATAAAAATTATGAAATTGGTATCGTAGCCCCCCGCCGTTGTGATGAAACACTGGGTAACGGCTTTTGGTCTTTACTGCACTTGGGCATCTTTGAAGAATGTATCGACAACGGTTATTTCGTAACGTTGTCACCTATCTCCACGGATAAAGGATCCGACATCAATGAAAACATTCTTGACGATAAACGTCTGGATGGCTATATCTTATTGACCCAGGAGGTCACTGATTTTGTCATCAATAAGCTCAAAGAACAAGATGTGCCGATGGTAGTTGTAGGCCATGATGAACAAAATCATGAAATTACATCCATCGACGTCAATAATTTTGCGGGCGTTAAAAAATCGACAAATCACTTGATAGACTTGGGGCATAAGCGTATCGGAGCGATTATGGCCAGCCCAAATATGAAAGAGTCGGTAGATAGAATTAACGGATACAAAGAGGCACTTAACGAGGCAAATCTTCCAATCTCTGAAGAGTATATTGCCGTTGACGATTATTCACAACGTCATGGGTATAACACCATGAAAAAGTGGATTAAAAACGGCTTAGATATCACAGGTGTCGTCTGTATGAGTGATACCCTGGCAATGGGAGCCCTACTCGCTCTGCACGAAGAAGATATTTCAGTACCGGAGAAGTTTTCCGTCGTTGGTTTTGATGATCTGCCTATTGCACAATATACCATTCCCCCACTTACCACTGTGCAGCAACCTATCTATGAAAAAGGAAAAAGAGCTGCTAATCTGCTTGTTAATCAGATTGAAAATAAGGACGCAGATATCGTACATGAAAACTTAGAAGCTGAACTGGTAGTTCGTCAAAGTTCAGACATAGCTCCCCAGTAAGGGCGGTCTATTTTATATTTTAAGGGACCTTTGCAAAACCAGGCAGTCATCCTGAATGTAATGAAGGATCTCCCTTTCAACGACAGCAGATGGATACTGGAGATTCTTCGACAAGCTCAGAATGACGAAATCAAAGGTTTTGCAAAGCCCTCTTTAAGAAATACCGACCTCATGAGGTTAACGTGACAACACAGTGTTGAATATTTGTTGAACGGATTAAGTTATTAAATACATAAACAAGTCATGCAATCTGCTGTTGACTGCCTGGCTCTGACCCCATCTTGTTCTTCCCCTGCACGCATGGGAAGAGACTTCGGTAATGGAATAGTTAGCTAGAAATTTAACTGATATTCTCCGAAAGGGTATCCGTTTAAAAAGTTAGCATGGATAGCAGACAAGCGTCCCTCTCCCTGCGGCGAGTAGGGAGAGGACAGGAGTGGGTCTGTATACAAATAAAAAAGGTGATGTCCTTACCGGAGCATCACCTTTTCTTTTGTTGTCCTTCCGTTCTTTATTCATCCTTATACTGAACAAAACCTTCAATAGCTTCGTACTCGGCAAAACCGAGCTGATCATAAAGTTTTGCCGTTCCTCGGTTACGCTGTTCCGACCGTTGCCAGAATTCTCGTTCATCCGGGCCGGGGAATAAGGGGCGATCTTTCTGTGACTGGTGCTTAAAGATAGCCCGTCGCTTTTTAGCCAACTCTTCCGGACTTAAGGGTACGGCCATCTCAATTTCGTTAATCTCCCACTCTTGCCATGCTCCTCGATACAACCATACATAACAATCGTCATACCAATCGTCATCGGAGCATTCTTCAAGGGCAGAATATATTGCTTTTAGGCAAACACGGTGCGTTCCGTGGGGATCTGACAGATCACCGGCGGCGTATACCTGGTGGGGCTGCACTTCGCGTAAAAGCTCAACAATAATATCCACATCATCTTGCGACAATGGTTTCTTTTTAACCCGCCCCGTTTCATAAAACGGCATATCTAAAAAGTGTAGTTTATCTTCCGAAACGCCACAATAACGAGCTGCAGCCTTGGCTTCGCCGCGACGGATAAGACCTTTAATCTCCTTAATCTCATCAGTATCAACCTGCCCGGGCTCCTTTTCATTTATAAACTGCTTAATATCTTTAAGCATATTATCAGCCTCTTCCTGCTCCATGCCAAAAGTGTCGTTATAATCCGAAACAAAGTCGACAAAGCGTACAACATCATCATCAAAAACGGCGATATTGCCGGATGTCTGATACGCAACATGTACCTCATGATCGTGCTCAACAAGACGGATCAATGTACCGCCCATCGATATTACGTCATCGTCAGGATGAGGACTGAAGACTATAGCTCTTTTGGGGAATGGCTCAGCTCGTTCCGGTCGATTTTTATCTTCAGCATTGGGCTTACCGCCGGGCCAGCCGGTTATGGTATGCTGTAGCTCATTAAATACTTTTAGATTGATATCATAAGCAGGCCCATATTGGGTAAGCAGATCTCCCATGCCATGCTCATTATAATCTTCGTCCGTTAATTTAAGAACCGGCTTGTCCACTTCTTGGCAGAGCCACACCACCGCCTTGCGAATAAGCTGATCATCCCAGTCACAACTGCGCAACAGCCATGGCGTCTTCTTGCAAATCAATTCATCAGCTGAAGCATTATCCAGCACCACTTCCGCATTCTCATGATTTTGGAGATAAGTAGCCGGGACGCTTTCACGAACTTCCCCTTCAATCGTTTCTTTAATAATTGGGGCCTTGCCCTCTCCCCAGGCCATCATAATAATTTGATCAGCATCAAGAATAGTACCTACCCCCATAGTTATGGCACGGCGAGGCACATATTCTTCACCGAAAAAATCACTGGCTGCATCTTTACGAGTTATTTTATCAAGGGTAATAAGGCGTGTTTTTGAATCAGGTCGCGATCCGGGCTCGTTAAAGCCGATATGACCTGTTCGTCCAATCCCAAGAAGTTGAATATCGATACCGCCGACCTCAGCAATTTTATGTTCATAGTCGCGGCAATACTGCTCAACATTATCTTCCTCAATGGTACCGTCAGGAATATGAACCTGATCTTCCGGAATATCTACATGATTAAAAAGCTGCTCTTCCATAAACCGAACATAACTCTGTAACGACTTCGGCTGCATGGGGTAATATTCATCCAGGTTAAACGTAATTACATTTTGGAATGAAAGCCCCTCTTCTTCATGCATGCGGATAAGCTCAGCATACACATCCGTTGGGGTTGACCCTGTTGCCAATCCCAGTACCAACGAATCGTTTTGGTCTTTTTTTCGACGTATTGCATCTGCAATAAGCTGGGCCACATACTTAGAGCCTTGAATAGACTCATCAAAAATCTTGGTAGGAATATTTTCGTAATAACTAAATCTTGTTTCTGAAGCTCGGTAATTCATTGTGAATTTTTAGTTAAAGTAAAATCGCAACGCATTCGTATGATTGTAAAACCGTTGAATCTTAACAATCAATTAGTGTTATCATTGATTAAAATCTGCAACACCAAGCAGATGATTATTAATTATTTTTTTAGAGGGCTTTGCAAAACTATCTCCATCTTGTCATTCTGAACTTGTTTCAGAATCTCACATACAGTTTTTGGCGTTAAAACCAAGATCCTGAACTGAATTCAGGATGACAATCTAGGTTTTACAAAGCCTTCTTTTTAATGATCCGGCCGGGCCTCTGCTCTACAAGCAGGAATCCCGGCAGATCAATTAAGGGTTAAGCGTAAGGTTATTGCTTATCCCACCACACACGGGTTACCATATTATTATCACCCTGTCGTTTAATTACCTCATTATAATTTTTGGCATTGAGAATTGATTCATTTCCTTCGGGATAGGTCAAACGTCGTGGAATTTGCCCATCGGTTTGGTTTCCAGGCGGTGGATCATTACTGTCAACCAGCGCAGGCTCAAGATCTGGATATCCACTGCGGCGGAAGTTACTCCATGCCTCAATACCATTTAAGAATACTGCAGCCCAATATTGCGAGTTGATCTGTTCTAGCTGTTGGTCGAGAGTACCACTTGCATTGTATGGATTGTTAGCCAGATAATTACTGATATCACCAGAGGAAATATTAGCACCTCCATTAGCATCATATAACGATAAGTAATTCATGGCTGCTTCCACTCCGGCTTCATAATGATCTTGTGCATTACCAGCAGTCCATCCTCGGGCTGCAACTTCTGCCAACATAAATTCAACCTCGGCATAGGTCTGGAAGAATGTGGGATCCTCCCGATCTATTAACATAGAATTTACCCGTGCATAGTTATTCGTAGTTGCATTAAAGCTGGGGTGGTTTTGAACAGATGTAGATGTATAGCCACTTGGGAAACCTACGTAAGCCGAACTATCTGTTTCAGCATAAACCTCCAAACGAGGGTCATTAGCATTCTTCATCCAATCAACAAGTGTTTGTGCTACAAATTCATGATCGCCACCGTCATTCATTGCTTCACTTATGGGATTACTATTCATACCGGCAGGTCCATTGCTAGGCCCATCCTGGTGTTTAACCATCGCGATGTCATCGTTACTGGTCATTACCCCACCGGGAGCATTAATAGCTGCTACTGCCTGATTCTCTGCCTTTGTTATGTCTACCTTAACAAGACGGAGAGCCAATCGAAGACGGAGAGAATTAGCAAAACGTTGCCATTTAGCCACATCACCATTATACATCAGGTCGTTCCCTCCATAAGAAGACCCGCTCGGATCCAGCTGGTTTACCGCGGCATCCAGTTCTGAGAAGAAATCATTATAAATTTCTTCCTGCTTATCGTATACCGGGGTAAACTCACGTTCAATATACCCTTTACCTGCTTCGCTATAAGGGATATCCCCATACAGATCAGTAATACGATGATAGATGAAAACCCGCATTATCCGGGCAATCCCCAACATGTTATTGACTGATTCACCGGCCTCTTCTTTTTGCTTTAGCTGATGAATTAAATTCTCAACACCTTTTACCTGCGCTCGCTCAGAAATCTCATTCCCAGAATAAGCGGTATTCCAAAAGGCGGTAAGCCAATCTATACTCTCAGTATAATTGTTACCCCCTCCGTAAAATGCGTTTACAAGGTGTTGGCTAACATTTTCGCCATACAACAACTGAGCCCGCCACATTTCATAACGTGTTCCGGCAGTAGCTAGTTGAAGGGTTGTCAACTTCATGGCCGGCTCTACTTGGTCAGCAGTGGTAGGGTTTGTATTCATATCCCCGAAATCGCTAAATGAATCACAGGAGGTTATAAATAGCCCTATCAGTAGTAATACAGATGTAATACGTATGATATTAGTTAAGTATGATTTACACATAATTTCTGATATTCATTATTGAAATTTATTTATCGCGCTTAAAACCCGATATCGATGTTTAAACCAAACGATCGAGCACTGGGAACACCGGCTAGTTCTAATCCTTGAGCATTTCCTCTGTTTATAGCAGCTTCAGGGTCGACATTGGGCACTGAATTATAAAAATAAAGCAGGTTACGTCCTGTTAACGAAACTGTAGCAGAACGAACCGGTATTTTAGCTATTAGCGATTGCGGCAACTGGTAGCTTAACTGAAGCTGACGCAGTTTTACAAAATTAGCATCATAGACAAATTCCTCAGCGATTTCATCTTCAATGTGACTATAATATACTCCTGGTTCTACTGCTGTTTGATTTTTGCTACCATTTGCAGTTACTCCTTCCGCTACGAAACAATCGGAATATGGCACTCCGTCGGCATCACATTCTGCACGCCCTTCCAGGGTGTTTTTATGAAGACCAGCGCCATAAGCGTAAGAATTCGTTCCAGAGAAAAGCTCCCCCCCCCAATGAACGCCAACCAAAGCATTCAAACTCCATGACTTATAAGACACTGAATTACTCCAACCCAAAGTCCAGTCGGGAGTTCCTTTACCTAGTACGGTCTGCTCATCAGATGGAACAGGCAATCCATCTTTATGGATGATATTACCGTCTTCATCGCGTTTATATTTGAAGCCTCGGATGGTTCCATATTCTTCACCAATCGTTGCCTGAATCGTTGCGGTCGTAGTTCTGCTTTCTGCTAACTTAAGCGATTCTTGTTCCCCAGCCAGTGCTACAACTTCACTGTTATTCTGAGCATAATTCAGCTTCGTTTCCCAAAGTAAATTATCGGTATTAACA
The DNA here is from genome assembly GCF_011059105.1 of Fodinibius halophilus. Lineage (GTDB taxonomy): Bacteria > Bacteroidota > Rhodothermia > Balneolales > Balneolaceae > Fodinibius > Fodinibius halophilus. The sequence continues at coordinate 61,760 of NZ_JAALLS010000009.1, forward strand.
GGTACTACTGTCAGCAAAAGCTCAAATCCAGAATTATCTAGCTGCCCCGCATTAATGAATCGTTCGTCATATCCCGTTGTTTTTGAAACCGTTGTGGATAAAATTTGGTCTGTAGTTTGTCGATCATACCACGTTGCATCAATTCCAAGACGATCATCAAAAAACCTGAGGTCAACACCGAATTCGAGCTCTTTTGTTGATGTTGGTTTTAAGGTAGACAGTGGAACACTTATATTACCGACAGAAGCAGCAGATTGTCCCTGATGTGTTAAATTCAGGAGTTTGTAATTCAAGAACAGTGAATAAGGATCGGTATCACTACCAACCTCTGCCCAAGAGGCCCGTAACTTACCAAAGCTCATCCAATCGGGCATAACACCTGAAAAGGCTTCCGTAAAAACAAAACTGGTACTTATCGATGGATACAGAAGTGCATTGTCATTGGCCGGTAAGGTGGAATACCAATCGTTACGCCCTGTTACTGTCAAAAACAGGTAATCATTATACGAGGTACTCAGCGAGCCATAAACTGAATTCACCTGTTTTTCAGAAAAGGCATAAATAGGCGAAACGTTGGACATATTAGAAATAGTCTTAAGGTTTGGCACCTTAAAATCACTACCTGAAGATCCCACAGTTTCATTTTTACGATAACTAACTGCTCCACCAACAGTTGCATTCAATGAGATAGCCGAAGTTAGCTGTCGATCCAGTTTTAATATCAGATCCGTTGTACTCTCCAGAACCCGGAATTCTTCCTCCGTCATATCTCCACCTGGTCGGTACGTAGTTCCCCAAGGAGTAAAACTGGAACGGCGTAAGGTATACCGATCTAAACCAGTACGCCCGTTCAAGCTGAGCCAGTCAGCAATTTCATAACTCAAGTCCACATGACCAATTATCCGACCTTTATTATCATCAGTATCGTATTGGTTCACAACCCAGTACGGATTATTGATCCAGGGACTATTGCTAGGAGTCTGTTCCATTCCGTCTTCATCCATATAGTTATTTTGAAGGGCATCTAAACTGACATTAGGGGGTAAAATACCAACTGCAAAATTTGCATTCCCGGGACTGTCAGATAACCATGGTCGGTTATTGGTCGACTCATCAACATAGTTTGCTTTAACATCTGCCTTGAATTTTCCAATCTTTTGAGAACCACGAAGGGTAAGCGACAGACGTTCTAACCCTGAATTTGGCACAATACTCTCAGAATTAAAGTAGGTAGTGGAAAAGTAGTAAGTCGAATTTTGGTCTCCTCCAGACAGAGATAGCGAATTTTTACTGGAAACACCTGCTCTGTAAAAATTCTCTAATTGATCACCATGGTTCTTATATGCTCGTTTTTGCCCATCAAACTGAACAACCGAGGATCCATCCAGCGGAGCCCCCCAGCTACTTAAGCCGGTAGCAAGTGCTTCAGTTTGATTTTGTGGCTTTTGACCCTGACTCCCTTGTCCATACTTATCTTGGTAATCAGCAAAACCAACCAGTGCATCGTTCCATGTGAAGGTGCTACTTACATTCAAGACCGGACCACGGTCTATACCATTTCCAGACTTTGTTGTAATAACTATAACACCATCACGAGCACGAGCACCATATAGAGCAGCAGCACTCGCTCCCTTAAGTACACTAATATTTTCAATATCCTCAGAGTTTATTGATGAAATACCATCTCCGCCATCAAAACCGCCCCATTTACCGGCTGATCCAAAGTTCGAATTATCAATAGGTATCCCATCTACAACATATAGTGGCTGATTGTTACCGTCTAATGAAGAAGCACCACGAATAGTGATACGCGAAGAGGAACCCGGCCCGCCAGAAGTCGGACTTACATTCACGCCTGCTACCGTACCTTGAAGTAGGTTTGCAGTATTTGTTTCTGTTCCAGTAACCAACTCATCAGAACTTACTTCACTGACCGAGTAACCTAACGACTTTGACTGCCTTTCTAGCCCTAATGCTGTAACAACAACATCGTCTAAGGCTTCTGTTTTTGGCTCTAACGTCACCGTAACTTCAGACCTACCGTTGAGATCAATGGTCTTTGATGCAAACCCTACAAAGGTAAGACGTAAAGAAGCATCAGCACTCGATACTTCAAGTGAAAACTCCCCTTGGGTATCAGATGTTGTTCCTCGCTGAGTACCCACCTCTACAATATTAACGCCCGGAAGTGGACTTTCATCATCAGCAGATAGAACTGTTCCCGAAACAGTACTGCTTTGTGCTATTGCGGGAACAGCTCCTACCAGCAAGACGAACATGAAACAGATTGCTGCCATGCCCCCCCGTAGTAAGATGCTTTTCGCAAAGCAAGATGCAATTCGAGTATCGTATTGATCTTTCATAGTTATATATATTTAGTGTTAGGTTTATTTTTTTAAGAAGACGTATTGAGTTGTGAGTCCACGTCTAATACTATCCCCTATTTTTTATTACATGTTATCCTTCTCTGATTATTTGTGCCAACCTCTAATAGATCAGATGCTTGACCACACTGTGACTTCTACAATTCTAAAAAAACTAGGGTTCTGTCATATAGCAAGAATCCCCTTTACTTTGGAACCGCTTCCACAGGGTAAATATGTCTTTAAGCCGCCTGAAGGTACTTTTAAACAAATACACCCATCCCATTACGTCTTTATCAAAAAAACTAGACCTGTTTTAGAATATTGTTAGCAAGAACAAGAGATGAAGCCTACCCCCTGCTCTCAGCTATCCCTTTTTAATCACGCGCCGCAGGTTTTCCCAATGCTTATCCTTCATTGCAGTATCGGTAAAGAGTGATATACCATCGGCACCAGCACCAACCGCATACTCAAAAGCTTGGGCCAACTCCGTTTCATTCATGGCAGGAACAAATAACCCACTGTATAAAGCTGTTGTTTTAGGAAGCTCATTTCGTGCTTCTTTTACTGCTTCAGCAATCCACGAAATATCCTTGTCATAAAAATTATGGTACATCATTGGCAAAACAGCATCCAGATCCCAGTCGGGCCAATTCTGACGAACTAATGTACGGGCAATATCGGGCGTAGGAAATACCGCAGCAGTGAGTAACCGATTCTTCTGGTGCACATCAAGAGCTATTTTATTTACCAGGGTGGTAACCTGGTTATAACGATAAAATTTCCACTTGCCAGAGGATGAAGGATCTTCTAAATCCAGCGGATCTATTCCATGTTGTTCTTTAAATCGATTACGACATACCGAGCAGTAGCAGTAGTCATACTGGGGATACTCCTTATCCTGCACAATATCATACTTGGGTTGCAAGCTGATAGGCAGTATAACATCCGGGTAACGAATATAATCCAAGTGGATGCTTTTAATTTCTGAATAGGCCAACAGCTCGGATACCTCTTTACGCAAATATTCGTGTACCGGTTCCCGAGAAGGGCAAAACCATTTATAATAATCTACATAGGCCGGGGCGGATAATGATGACTGCCCCTTTCTATTAACCATAAACCACTCGGGATGCTTTTGCTGGGCTTCTGTATCGCTACCGCGTTGCAGGCTCACCAACCAAGCATGCACTTCTATACCCGTAGCTTCTGCCGCCGGAATAATGACATCGAAATTGTCCTGCGGCAGGATAGCATCGAACCCGGCCTTTTTAAGTTTCTCCAACCGGTGCTTCCATTCATCAACAGATCCCTCTGTTTCTGTAATCCAGGCCCAATTCTTTGAGGGGGCATGCGGTTGTGAGTTACCTCCCATCCTACTGGTTGCATTTGTTAGGCCAAATCCACCTGCAATCCCTGCCAATGTTGAACTGGCATACTTTAAAAATGTCTTCCGATCCATAGCACTAATTATTTTTTACTGTTGTAATGCGGTGCTCCAAACCCTTCCATTTTCACGGATATACCATAGACATCCACTTTCAGGCTCCTTTAATTGTATTTCAAAGGTATGCGAACTGTTATGAATATTGGCTACAGTGAGCTTTGGGAATTGTTCTTTCAGCCCCAGCTCTTTCGCCAGTAACTGGCTTTCCAATAATTTTGGATCTGAGGTAAACGTACCGTAATCTTCTTTATACCGATATTGGCGATAATATAATCGTCGCAAATACCACTTTATATCTTCCTCTTCGTTCCATTCAAATGCCGCCCCATCTGCTCCTGCAAACTGTATATAGCCCCACATTTCAGGGTAATGCATATTTACTACTCCCTGTGGCGACCAGACCCAATTATCTTCAGATAGAGGCTCTTGAGTTTCCGGATCTACAACTTTATGATACTCACCATCTTGGGACTCCAGCTTCCATTCTACGCGGGAGAAGTTAATTCGCCACTGATCACCCATCTCAGGCCTTTCTCCATCTGCAGAAGCTTCTTCCAGGTCTTTCCAGGGGATAGCAAGTTCTACGGTCCATCCCGAGTCGGTATCTGTCGGATTATTAAGTGTGCCCTGTATGTCAATACCAATCTCTAAATTTCGCATATCCCAGGAATCAATTGCTTTACCGCCTGTACGATAAGGCTCCGTTAGCATCAGGTCCCAAAATGTACCTAAGGCATTGACTTCCAACTCATAATACTGGTGAGTATCGCCATCGGGATCTACAAACACCTCAAAATTATTGTCATGAAATATAACGGCATCCCTTTTTTTAAGAGTTGCCCATACATGAGGTTCTTCCATTTGAGCAGCGATATACAAATAGGTATCATCCCACAACATTTTAACCCTTGTTTGATACCTTGGCTTGGGCGCCTCCCCGCCCTCAATATCTACGAAACGATCTGTCCACGCAGCCTTTTGCCATCCTTTCTCATTCAAATGCCCATCAACAGCCAGTGAAGAGGAAACCTTGGGTGCTACATATTTTTTCGGATTAAATGGGATAGCAGGTGCTTCATTCTGCGCCTTTCCTGGTTTCACGAACACAATAATTAAGATAAGAAAAGCGACTGTGAAGCCGCTTTTTTGCATAGAGTCCATATTTACTATTTCCGATATGTTAACTTTCATACGTGGTGGGTTCGTTTTTTTTCAAGCTCTTGCCAAATAGAAGCCGCGGCCCCTAAAATAGCAGCATTCTTCTCCGTGAGACTGGAGGGCAGTATATCTACTTCATCTTTAAAAATCTCCAATACATGTGCTTCCATATTCTCTTTGGCCGGCTCTAAGATAAGATCGCCCGCTTTGGCCAGCCCGCCGGATACGACAATCGCCTCCGGATTCATACAAGCTACAATATCTGCCAGTTTTAATCCTAATATTTTACCGGTATACTCAAAAGCTTCGAGAGCTATCTCATCGTCAGCTCGCGCAGCATCAGTAATATTCTTTGCATCCATCTTTTTCGGGGTAATATTCCGGAGTATACTTGCTCTACCATTTTCTGATAACAGCTGCTGCACCGTTTTCACCATTCCCGGGGCCGATACATAGGTTTCCAAACAGCCCTGCCGGCCACATGTACAAGGGCGTCCATCATAATAAACAGTAGTATGCCCAATTTCACCGGCATGTCCCCGTTGCCCCATCACGAGCTTTCCGTTGGCAACAATACCGCATCCCAGCCCTGTTCCCAATGTTATGGAAACAAAGTTTTCCATTCCTCGAGCTACCCCATATAGCAGTTCGCCTACGGCCGAAGCATTGGCATCATTAACTAATACCGTAGGTAAACTGGTATACTCTTCCAGCAAACTCACTACAGGCACATTATCATCCCAATCCAGGTTTGATGCACTCTCTATGGTACCCATACAAGAATTACCGGTTGGAGCCCCAATACCGATACCTTTCAAGTTTAACCTTTTATCAAGAGACGAATTTAACCGCTTTACCTGATCAAATAACTGTTCAAAAAACTGCTGATATGTTATTGATGAATTGGTCGGAATAGCATTATAAGCCAGAAGGGTACCTTCTTCAGATACCAATCCAAACTTTGTACATGTTCCGCCCAAGTCTACGCCGACCACACCATCTTGCATCGTAGCTTTTATTTTACCTTAGTGTTAAAAAAAATTAACCCATATATGTTACTATTTTCAATACTACTCTTCTAGAGTAAAACCACTGGAATCGTTTCCAAACTTCAAAAACATCCTACAAAGCCGACTAATGTCGTTTTATCTAATTCAAACATGTCAGTATTTGGGCAACACAGGAAAATAGAAACAGTAAATAACAAATGTCATCTATTAAACCATTACCGAACTGTTTACTCCTCGAAAAGTTCTTCTTCGTCTTCTGGCCTTATTTGTATGAGTTTTCTCCATGATTTAAACAAGTAACCACTTGCTGCTATTGAAATAAGGGTAATAATACTGGCCAATATCCAGCGCCCGTATATCCAATACCCTGTGGCAAAGAGTGTTCCATAAACAGCAACAGACCCCAATGCCATACATAAAATACCTTGCGGTACCCGCCACGCTTCATCCTGGAGAGGTTCTAAATCATTATCTTCTGCTTCAGCTTCCTCAATAACTTTTTGCCAACCGGGTCCACCGGGACGAGCCACCTCACAAAAATTAACCAACGTTTCTTTATCTGTTGGTCGGGTATATAGCGTAACAAGCAACCAACCAATGGTTGTAATAACGACTCCGGCAATAAGTTCTTGCCAGCTCGTCAGCTCCGGTAAGCCTGTATGGACATGGGCAAACTGAAAATACATCGCCACCGCAAAAGAGATAACCATGGCTGCCACTTCACTTGCAGCATTTATTCGCCACCAGAACCAGCGAAGAATAAAGAGTAACCCGGTACCGGCCCCAATCTGTAAAATAATCTGGAAGCTGTCGAGTGCGTTTTTAAGATAAAGGGCTAAAAACCCGGCAATTACCATAAGTACCGCTGTAGAAATACGACCCATCCTAACGAGCTCTTTTTCTGAGCTCTCGGGACGTACAAATCGCTTATAAAAGTCATTGACCAAGTACGAAGATCCCCAGTTCAGATGCGTAGAAATTGTGGACATATAGGCCGCTGTAAGCGACGCAACCACAACCCCCAGCCATCCTGTGGGAATAAAAGTAAGCATAGCCGGATATCCCATATCGTTATCGGCAACGGATGCTGCATCGGGGAACGCCTCTTTCATGGCTGCAATATCCGGAAATACAATTATTGAACACAATCCTACAATGATCCACGGCCATGGACGAATGGCATAGTGCACGGCATTAAAGAAGAAAACGGCTGCAATAGAGTTGTTTTCATCTTTGGCCGCAAACATCCGCTGGGCAATATACCCTCCACCGCCAGGCTCTGCACCCGGGTAATACACACTCCACCATTGAATAGCCAAAGGAATAATAAAGATCCCTATTGCCTGGGAGGGGTCAGAAAAGTCGGGCAAAATATTAAGCTGAGTTACCACCTCTTTATGATTCAGCAATCCTTCGAAGCCGCCAACCTCGGGATGGTCCAGGGCAACATAAGCAGCGATAAGACTACCACCTATCGCTAAAAAGAACTGGAAAAAGTCCGTAAGCAGTACGCCCTTTAACCCCCCAAGCGAACTATAAATAACCGTCACGACACCCGTAATAACGACGGTCTGTACGGGCGTAAGTCCCATCAGCACCCCACTTATTTTTATAGCTGCCAGTGAGACCGTTGCCATAATAACCACATTGAAAAAGAAGCCCAGGTACACCGCTCGAAATCCCCGCAGGAAAGCAGCCATCTTACCACTGTATCGAAGTTCATAAAACTCGACATCGGTAAGCACCCCCGACCGTTTCCATAAATTCGCATATACAAAAACCGTAAGCATTCCGGTAAGCAGAAAAGCCCACCACACCCAGTTCCCCGACACTCCATCCGTACGAACAATATTCGATACCAGGTTGGGAGTATCCGTCGAAAAAGTGGTGGCTACCATTGAAACCCCCAGTAACCACCACGGCATATTTTTACCGGCGGCAAAAAACTGGGTCGAATTCTTACCGGCCTGTCGAGCCACCCAAAGACCAATGCACAGTGAGAACAGTAAATAGGCACAAATAATGGCCCAATCTATAGGGGCTAATAGCATAATAAAAACTCTAATTAAAAAGATCGTTTAATATGATTGAAACGATGATAATCTCCAAGAATAGCATACCAACATTGTTAATTCGACTATCATCTAACAATGCCAATCAAATTTTGTTCGAAGTTCATGTGCAGCCCTATTTTTATAAATAAGAGACAAAATATCTACTTCTATTCACCATTTATTTGTTTTTACCAACCTTTGGGAGCGGTTCCAATGTTTACCTGAACATCCGATTGCAGCTATAAAATAGCTTAAATTCGCCCTTTAACACCTCTTAAAAGGGTTAAAAAGACGTTCCCCGTGTTAAAACTTCCTTCTTCCCTACCTTTTTATCAGTGTCCATTTTTTATTAATGTATGATGGCAATCGCGAATAAACTCAATCTTATGACATCTCGAATTCTACTCTTCGCAATATCTATATTTATTTTTTGTGCGTGTCAACCAGAACAGCACACCAAACACAATGCTCCCGATATTATTCCCGAACCTGCCTCACTGGAATTAAAGGACGGCACCTTTCAGCTTGACAAGCAGACAACAATCTATGCCAACAAGGCCAACCCTGCAGTTCTAAATGTGGTTACCCAGCTGAAAAATACCCTCGATTCGGCAACGGGATATGATCTGGGCATTCAAAATACGGACGCAACTAAGGCTACAAATAGTATTACCTTTACTATTGATGAGGATACGGCTACATACGAAAGTAATGAAGCCTATCACCTGTCCGTTTCTGAAGAAGCAGTAGAATTAAGGGCTCCCAGTGCTACCGGCCTTTTTTACGGGATACAATCGCTCTTTCAACTTCTACCGCCGGAGATCTATCAATCGGATTATACTCTGGTGCCACAAAATACCGAGTGGAATATTCCTGCTGTCGAAATCCAAGATTATCCCCGTTTCGAATATCGTGGAATGCATCTGGATGTAGCTCGACACTTCTTCCCTGTTGAGTTTGTAAAGCGGTATATCGACCTGATGGCCATGCACAAGATGAATCGCTTTCACTGGCACCTCACCGAGGATCAGGGCTGGCGCATAGAGATCAAACAGTATCCAAAACTAACTGAAATCGGAGCATGGCGCGATTCTACCCTGGTAGGACATTACACCTCAAACACCTACGACACAACCACATATGGAGGCTACTATACTCAAGAAGAAGTTCGTGAGGTCGTAGCATATGCCCAAAAGAAACATATTACCGTGATTCCTGAAATTGAGATGCCCGGCCACGCCTCTGCTGCACTCGCTTCCTATCCACAATACGGATGTGTTGAAGGAAAAGATTATCAAGTAAAAACAACCTGGGGCATTTTTGAAGATATCTACTGTCCCCGTGAAGAAACCTTCACCTTTCTTAAAAACGTGTTGACTGAAGTTATGGAGCTCTTCCCAAGCAAATATATCCATATCGGGGGCGATGAAGCACCCAAAAAGCAGTGGGAAGAAAGTGAATTTGCCCAACAAGTGATTGAGCGCGAAGAACTCGAAGATGAGCACGAACTGCAGAGCTATTTTATTACCCGTATCGAAAAGTTCTTAAATAAAAATGGGCGACAGATTATCGGCTGGGATGAAATCCTGGAAGGCGGCCTGGCCCCAAATGCTACCGTCATGAGCTGGCGCGGCATAGAGGGCGGTATCAAATCTGCCAAACAGAAACATAATGTAATCATGACACCCACCAGCCATGTATACCTGGATTACTACCAGGCAGATGAAGAAACAGAGCCACTGGCTATTGGTGGATTTATCAGCCTCGAAAAAATATACAATTTCGACCCGGTACCGGAAGAGTTAAATGCTGAAGAAGCACAATATATCCTGGGAGCGCAGGGTAATATCTGGTCCGAATATATGCACAGTGGTGACAAAGTGGAATATATGGCTTATCCCCGCGCTTCTGCCCTTTCAGAAGTAGTTTGGTCACCCCATAACAAACGAAACTGGACGGATTTCTGGCGACGCATGCAGGTCCACTTTGACCGCTTTGATGTCATGGGCGTTAATGCCGCCAAACATTACGAAAATAAGATCCCGAAATTTCAAAGCAACTAATTGCACAGTTATCCCGGATATCTAGCTAATGGGTATTCGGGATAACTATTTCTTGGTACCGTATCGTGCTACATCCTGGATTGGAAAATACCTTTACTTTCTTACCCCGCAGAACATGTAATTTTCTATGAATAACGCTGCGTCCAGCTCGTGACCAAATACATCATATCATCCTGTTCGTCAGCAGACAGATCAGACTCTAATCATACTCTTCATAGCTTTTTCGATATCCCCCTCTTTCCACAGTAAGAGCAATGCCATCCTGTCCAAACAGTAGAGAAGAAGAATGTGCCAGAATAAATTCGTCTAGCGTCAAAAAAGAAGCCCTCATGCATTAACCCAATCGTTCCGGGGAGATTGCCGCGTCGTACCATAAAACTACGGTACTCCTCGCAATGACAGGCGTTGGTTTTAACACTTAAAAGCAGTGTCACTGCGCCGTGCCCCGTTTTACGGGGAGGGATTCCGGCGATTTTTCGGAAGACCGTGGCAGTCTCCCTTTTTAAGCTCGCGTAGTAGCTAAAAGGCAGGTAAAATTCCCCTCTTGGGGGGCAAATAAAAAAGCCTCACTCCCAACAGGGAGCGAGGCTTTAATTCGTCTAACGAAAGACGGATAAGCGAGAACGGCTATTTTACATCATGCCGCCCATGCCGCCCATTCCTCCGGGCATTCCGCCTCCCATACCGCCGGGCATTCCGCCGCCAGCAGGGCCGCCGTCATCATCATCGCCATTTTCAGATGGCTTATCAGAGATGAGTGCTTCCGTTGTCAGCATTAAGCCGGCAACAGATGCAGCATTTTCAAGCGCGGTTCGAGTTACTTTCGTAGGATCAATTACGCCTGCTTCAACGAGGTCTTCATACACTTCGGTACGAGCGTTGTATCCGAAGGAACCTTCGCCTTCAAGAACTTTCTGTACAACGATTGAACCTTCAGCACCAGCGTTGTTAGCGATGCATCGAAGTGGTGCTTCGAGTGCACGGCGTACAATATCGAATCCAACTTCCTGGTCAGGGTTTTCACCTTCGAGTTCGTCAAGAGCAGATTGAGCGCGCAGCAATGCAACACCACCACCAGCTACGATGCCTTCTTCGACGGCAGCGCGGGTAGCATGGAGTGCATCTTCAACACGAGCTTTCTTCTCTTTCATTTCTACTTCAGAAGCAGCACCAATGTTCAATACTGCAACACCACCGCTTAGCTTAGCAAGACGCTCTTGCAGCTTCTCACGGTCATAGTCAGAAGTAGAAGATTCGATTTGACCTTTGATCTGGTTCACGCGGGCCGTGATATCATCATCTTCGCCCTGTCCACCAACAAGAGTAGTATCATCTTTGGTGATGTTTACGCGATCGGCAGTACCCAAGAAGTCAAGCGTAGCATTTTCAAGCTTGTATCCACGCTCTTCTGAGATAACAGTACCGTCAGTAAGAATAGCAATGTCTTCCAACATCTGCTTACGACGATCACCGAATCCAGGCGCCTTAACAGCAGCTATCTTCAGCGAACCGCGCAGCTTGTTAACAACCAATGTAGCCAGTGCTTCGCCTTCAATATCTTCAGCGATGATAAGCAGCGGCTTACCGGTTTGAATAACTTTTTCAAGAATTGGCAGCAGATCTTTCATGTTAGAGATCTTGCTGTCAAAGATCAGGATATATGGCTCTTCCATCTCAGCGACCATATTCTCAGAATCGGTCACAAAGTAAGGAGAGAGATATCCGCGGTCGAACTGCATACCTTCAACAGTTTCGAGGTATGTTTCGGTACCTTTGGCTTCTTCAACAGTAATAACACCGTCTTGGCCAACCTTTTCCATTGCATCAGCAATATTCTGGCCAATTTCGTCATCGCCATTAGCAGAAATAGTACCAATCTGCTTAATGCTATCCAAGCTGTCTCCAACCGGGTTACTCATTTGACGAAGCTCTGTAACGATGGCTTTAACAGCTGTATCAATGCCTCGCTTCAGTTCCATTGGGTTCGCTCCGGCAGTAACGTTCTTTAAGCCGGTTTGAATAATAGACTGAGCAAGAACAGTAGCTGTTGTAGTTCCGTCACCAGCATTGTCGCTAGTTTTAGAAGCTACTTCTTTTACCATCTGAGCGCCCATATTTTCGCGCTTGTTGGACAGCTCAATCTCTTTCGCTACCGTAACACCATCTTTCGTAACTGTTGGTGCTCCAAATGATTTTTCAATTACTACGTTTCGTCCACGCGGTCCCAAAGTGACTTTGACAGCATTTGCTAGCTTGTCAACGCCTTGCTTGAGAGCATCGCGCGCTTCCATATCATAATGAACTAGTTTTGCAGACATAGTTCCTCTTATTAATTTTTTGAGTTTATATTTAAAAAATGCTTAATAGAATTGCTTAGGAAACGATTCCAAGAATGTCAGTTTCACGCATAATCAGGTACTCTTCACCTTCGAGCGTAACTTCAGTGCCTGAATACTTTCCATAGAGTACTTTGTCTCCTTCAGCAACTGACATATCAATCTTAGTTCCGTTTTCTACTTTGCCGGGTCCTGCAGCAACAACAGTTCCTTCCTGTGGCTTTTCTTTAGCCGAATCAGGAATGATAATGCCGGATTCTGTCTTCTCGTCCGCAGGTTCTGGCTGAACCAAAACGCGATCGCTTAACGGTTTGATTTTAGATTTAGCCATAAGTAATGACTCCTAGTTTAAGTTATTGGTTGACGTTTGAAATTCTTTATCTGCAGCAGTAACTGCTGGAAATACTGTAAAAAAATCTTGCAATGAGATCATATCCCATTTCAACAGGATAATAGGTGAGCAAGTACCATACCAAACTTTTCAGGCACGACACAAAGAACTTCAAAAAAAGGCTATACAGTCTTAAAACAGGATATTATCAACGATTTTTTTTAAAGCCGTGAGATTGGCCTTTTATGACTAGTCGAAATTTCAGGTCAAAATGCCATCTTCTACAAATTGTGCTGTCAACTTTTCATACAATGGAGGTTCCCAGGCTTCAGCTCGTTTATCAAAATCGAAGCCTTCGGGCAGTTTATCTTTACTAACGATAGGCTTTAAAGCATTACTCAATTTTTTGCGGCGTTGATTAAAAGCTGTTCTGACTACCGTCTTTAAATTCGTATCCGTGCAGTTCATCGCTCCCTTATCAAAAGTTAGCTTCATGATGGCACTTTCAACGTTGGGCTGTGGACTAAAGCAGTGCCGTGATACGGGAAACAAGATCTCCGGCGTTGCCATCAACTGCGTTTGCACACTCAAGATACCGTAAGATTTTGTTCGGATATCAGCGACAATACGTTCGGCCACCTCTTTCTGCATCATAAGTAATGCCGTTGACAATACCTCTCGATTCTCTAACAGAGAAAATAAAATCTGACTGGTTATATAATATGGTAAATTCCCAACCACATGCGTTTTCTCCTTTCCTATTGATAATTCATTCCAATCAACATCCAATACATTACCATGGCGGATTTCGAGATTATCAAACTTCTGCTCAAGCACTTCAATAGCCCGCTGATCCAACTCAACAGCTACCACATCTTTATATTCTCTGACTAATGCTTCAGTCAGAGCACCCGTTCCGGGCCCAATCTCGATAACACGATCCTCTTCACGGGCCGGAATAGCATCCGCAATTTTTTCAATAATATTGTCATCGGTAAGAAAGTGTTGCCCTAAACTCTTTTTTGGCTTTATACTCATTTTATAATCGATATTAACCTACAGCACTACTTTGGCAGGGGTCATAAAATTTCTAACGAACCTTCAGGTCGGCTGTACAGATCTTTTATATGTTCTATTGAATTTTTTGCTAAGTGGTAGTTTGTAAAGTAAATTATCCTAAATAAAGATTAGAAATAATTACTCTATGGATATTAACCCACTTGATACGGAAAAAATTGGTATTCAGACGCTGGAAAAGCAGCTGATGAAATCCGAATCAGAAATCTCTTTAAAGATAGGGTTACCGAGGGAAGTCTCCAATGATGAACGACGAATGTGTTTAACCCCCGGTGGCGCTTCCGTATTAACTTCTAACGGCCACGAAGTTTATATAGAACAAGATGCCGGATCAGATGCCAACTTTACGGATCAGGAATATGCCGATGCAGGTGCCGAAATAGCTTTCAGTATCGATGAGGTGTATAAAAAGTCTGAGTTAATCGTTAAGGTTGCCCCTCCTTCAGAATCAGAACTGGAACTGCTCGAACAAGACCATATCTTACTCTCAGCCCTGCATTTGGGCAACACTACCGAGGAGTTTATTGATACTCTTATCAACAAAAACATTTCGGCTATCGGCTTTGAGTTCATCAAAGGAGACGACAAAGAGTTCCCTATTGTGCGTATGATGCACGAAATTACAGGATCTATGTCGGTGCAGATCGGGGCTCACTACCTCGAAAAAGCGGATGGTGGACAAGGTATCATGCTGGGCGGCATCTCCGGTATTCCGCCTGCTACCGTCGTTATTCTGGGAGCAGGTATTACTGCCGAATATGCTGCACGAACAGCACTCGGTTATGGTGCACAGGTTTTTGTAATGGATAACGACCTGGCCCGGCTTCGTCATCTCGAAAATGCGCTGGATCGACGTATTATTACGGCTACGGCCAATTACCAGTATATCTCTTCGGCCCTTCAATATGCCGATGTCGTAATCGGGGCTGCAATGTTCGAGGGCAAGCGCTCGCCCTGCCTGGTTACCGAACCGATGGTTACCAGCATGAAGCCCGGCAGTGTTATTGTGGATACCGTGATTGACCAAGGCGGTTGTATTGCAACCAGCAAGGCCACAACACACTCGAAACCTACCTTCATGAAACATGATGTTATTCACTATTGTGTGCCCAACATCCCTTCTAATGTAGCACGTACGGCTACTTATGCCCTTAATAATGTCATTGTTCCGTACCTGCTGGCTATTGGCGATGCCGGCGGCATACGCGAATGTCTTTGGACCAATACCGCCCTGCGTAACGGTACCTACGTTTACAAAAAGCACTTGACTAAAAAATCGCTGTCCCAAATATTTGATATGCCTTATCGGGAAATTGAGATGCTCATTGCAAGCCAAATTTAATGTTACTGTACTTATAGGATGAGAAAACCAGTTCAAATTATCTTGGGCGTCCTTACTTTTTTGCCATTTATAATAATTCTGGCCGCCATCGGTTTTGGCGTTTATAAGGCTCTTGATATTTTCCTGTCTCCCGAAGGCGTGAATCCCTTCCTGCTTTTTGCATATTTTGGCTATGCGATCCAGTTTCTTCTTTTCTACTCCCTTTTTTATTTAGCGCTCGGGATCTATTATCTCATTCATATCATTCGAAATCCTCTTTTTGATACCGAAAAGAAGGGACTTTGGATTGTGGTTATCATTGCCTTAAACGGCCTCGCTATGCCGGCTTATTGGTATATGCACATTTGGAATACCACTCCAGTGAGTAACTCCAATTATTATACCCGTTATGAATCAGGAACTGAGTCCTAAAAACTTTAAGCGTATCAGCATAATAAATTGGGTGCTGACGGTACCTTTTTTCATTTTGCTTTCTTGGCCCTACCTGTACCTGGCAGATCTTGCTGAGATCGAAAGATCAATGGCTTATATCGGTTGCTTGTTCTTTTCCATTCCCTTTATGATTACCATTATTCACGGGCACGTCACAATGGCGTTGGGCGAAGCACACCGGCACCATTATTACGACTGGCTGGATGAATACCCCCTCACTTTTGGATTGCTCTATCATCCGATGCTGATACGAACCCGGTTCAGGCTGATCCTTTTGGTCGTCAGCATATTACTATTTGTTGCAGGCCTTGTTTTACAATTTTAAATAGAAAAGGGATGCGAAAGAATCGCATCCCTTGCAACTAAACGAAGTTATTGTCCGGCCCTTAGTATGCCGTTCCCTCCTTTATCTCATCAACTACTGATGGATCAAGTAATGTAGAGGTATCTCCCATATCGTCCGTCTCACCGGCAGCTACTTTGCGTAAAATACGGCGCATAATCTTTCCCGAACGTGTTTTGGGCAATCCTTCTACAATTTGAATTTTATCAGGTTTAGCGATTGGGCTAATTACTTTTGAGACGAGTTTATCAATTTCGCCTTTAAAAGATTCAGGATCTGTGATCTCTTCATCACATGTCATAAAGGCAAAAACTGCTTCTCCTTTTACATCATGCGGATACCCTACAATAGCGGCCTCTACCACTTTAGGGTGCTCATCAATAGCGTTTTCAATTTCAGCCGTTCCTAATCGGTGACCGGAAACATTCAGTACGTCATCCACCCGGCCGGTAATGCGATAATATCCATCCTCATCGCGACGGCAGCCGTCACCAGTAAAGTAATAGCCGGGATAATCTTCAAAATAGGTTTCCATATAGCGCTCCTGGTTACCCCAGATGCCGCGCGTCATACCCGGCCAAGGATGCTTGATCACCAGGTTCCCCTGCACGCCATCTCCTTCGATCTCCTTCCCGTTTTTATCCATCAGGGCCGGCTGTATGCCCGGCAACGGCAGTGTAGCAAAACCGGGTTTTGTAGGCGTTACTCCAGCCAGCGGCGAAATCATGATGCCCCCGGTTTCTGTTTGCCACCAGGTATCAACAATGGGACATTGCCCATTTCCTATATGATCGTGATACCAGTGCCAGGCTTCTTCGTTAATAGGCTCTCCTACGGTACCAAGCACCTTTAATGAGCTAAGATCATATTTATTAACATACTCAATATCCTCTTTCATCAACGCCCGGATAGCAGTAGGCGAAGTGTAAAAGTGGGTTACGTTGTACTTATCACACACCTCCCACAAACGTCCCGGATCGGGATAAGTGGGCGTACCTTCAAAAATAATACCTGATGCTCCGTTTAGCAGCGGGCCGTACAAAATATAGGAGTGCCCGGTAATCCAGCCCGCATCAGCCGTACACCAATACACGTCTTCCTCCTCAACCTGGAACACATTGCGGAAGGTATAGCTGGTATACACCATGTATCCGCCACACGTATGGACCTGCCCCTTGGGCTTGCCGGTAGAGCCGGAAGTGTAGAGGATAAACAATGGATCTTCAGCATCCATCTCTACCGCTTCATGGTCTTTGGAAGCATTTCGAATTAACAGGTGCCACCATTCATCGCGCCCTTCAACCCAGTCGATATCACGATTGGTACGCTGACACACAATAACCTTGTCAACAGTAGGGCAATCTTCAAGTGCTTCATCAGAAATATCTTTCAACGGCACATGCTTTTCTCCGCGCCGAAGTCCATCATTGGTAATCAACATCTTGGCATCGCAATCCTGGATACGTTCCGCCAGCGATTGTGCCGAAAATCCTGCAAACACAATAGAGTGCACCGCCCCAATTCGAGCACATGCCAAAGCAGCAATCATCAGCTCGGGTGTCATCGCCATATAAATTGCAACCCGGTCACCTTTTTCAATTCCTTTTGATTCCAGCACATTTGCGAAACGACATACATCCTCGTGTAGTTGGCGATAAGTGATTGTCCGCCGGAAAGAGTCAGGATGATTGGGTTCAAAAATAAATGCTGTTTTATTACCGATCGTGTTGAGATGTCGATCAAGGCAATTTTCAGTAATATTTAGCTTTCCGCCTTCAAACCATTTTACATCTCCGTCTTCAAAGCTACCGCTAAAGGTTTCATCCCAACTTTCTCGCCAATAGAATGTACCGGCCTCGTGCTCCCAAAATTTTTCGGGTTTATTAACACTATTTCCATAGACTTCTTTGTACTCTTCAAATGAATCAATATTTAGCCACATAATAATTGAGTTTGAGTTGGGAGTATTTGTTCGTTGACAATCTCATATTAAATAATTTATACAGATAATCAAGCCGACAGAAGAAACCAATTGTTTTAACCCCTGTATCCATAAATTTTTTACCTGTTTTGCAATAAACAAGATTTCAACTTCAATGAAAAGTAGCCGGATGTATAAAATTGTGAAATGGGATCTTCCATCTGTGGAAGCCCTTCCAAAATCAGAGCAGTATCAGCTACTTTCTGTTTTAAAGCCGGTTAATAACAAATTATATATGGTTAAATGACGTTAACACACTTTATCATCAGAACTTTGCAACCTTAGGTACCAAAAAGAATAAATTGAATTCAACAGAACAACCCGGGCTCCAGCGCATCGAAAACTGGTTTCAAGCCCGACAATGGCAACCCTTTGATTACCAGCGAGAGGTATGGCAAGCGTATTTATCCGGCAAAAACGGTCTGCTTAATGCCCCCACCGGCAGTGGCAAAACTTATGCCCTGTGGATGCCCGTTTTAATCAACTGGATCAACGAACATCCAAATACCTATAAAGAGTTAGCAGATAATGGCCTACAACTGCTGTGGGTTACTCCCCTTCGTGCCCTGGCCCGTGATATTGAACAAGCTCTTCAGAAGGTTGTTGATGAGCTGGAGATCCCCTGGCAAATAGCACGACGTACCGGCGATGTATCATCATACAAAAAACAGAAGATGAAAGAACAGATGCCGGAGGTGCTTATTACCACCCCGGAAAGCCTCCATATTCTGATGGCCCAAAAAGGATACAAAAACTATTTTTCTGATCTGGAGGCTGTTGTCATTGACGAATGGCATGAGCTGTTGGGTTCAAAACGGGGCACCCAAACTGAGTTGGGACTTTCACGGCTGAAACATTTACGACCAAAACTCAATATCTGGGGAATATCAGCAACAATTGGTAATCTTCGAGAAGCCAAACAAGTATTACTGGGCGTTAACGATGACCCAGAAAATGCTGTCATCATAAAAGCCAACGTTGAGAAGAATCTGGAGGTCCAATCCGTTTTACCGGAGGATGTTGAAAAGTTCCCATGGTCAGGGCACCTGGGCACCAAGCTATTACCCAAAGTATTGCCGATTATTGAAGAAAACAGATCCACGCTAATTTTTACGAATACCCGCTCTCAATCCGAGGTCTGGTTTCAACAGCTACTGGAGGCCAAACCGGAACTGGCCGGCACCATTGCACTGCACCACGGTTCCTTGAGTAAGAAGATTCGGCGATGGGTAGAACAATCCCTTCACGAAGGCAAACTCAAAGCCGTAGTATGCACCTCCAGCCTGGACCTGGGGGTTGATTTTGCCCCTGTAGAAACGGTCATCCAGATAGGCAGCCCCAAGGGAGTAGCACGTTTTATGCAGCGTGCCGGACGCAGCGGTCACCAACCCGGTGCTACAAGCCGTATCTACTTTGTTCCGACTAATGCCCTGGAACTGATAGAAGCTGCTGCTCTAAAGACTGCAGCGACGCAGCAGATCGCCATAGAAGACCGAGAACCTGTTGTAAAGCCCTACGATGTGCTCACCCAATACCTGATAACACTAGCTGTATCAGACGGCTTTAGTCCGAATACGCTCTATGAGGAAGTGACATCAACTTTTGCATACCAAACATTGAATCGTAAAGAGTGGAACTGGATCATGAACTTTATTACTACTGGGGGACAATCACTCACGGCCTATGATGAGTACTCTAAAGTAGTTGAAGACGATGGTCGCTATAAAGTTACGGACCGCAAAATAAAACGGCGGCATCGTATGTCTATCGGCACTATTGCCAGCGATACGATGATGAGCGTAAAATATCTTAATGGTGCACATTTGGGTAGTATCGAGGAGTGGTTTATCGCCTCCCTCAATAAGGGTGATACATTTTGGTTTGCAGGAAAAAGTCTTGAATTGGTTCGCACCAAACAGATGACAGCTTACGTGAGAAGGGCCCACACCACCAAAGCTAAAGTCCCCAGCTGGATGGGTGGTCGTATGTCGCTTTCATCCAACATGTCAGAACTCCTTCGCCATAAACTTCACGAGGCTATTGAGGGTTCAGCCGATGATATAGAATTACAAACGATCCAACCCATTCTTGATGTCCAACATAACTGGTCGACCCTACCCGATGAAGATGAGCTTCTCATCGAACAGACCACTTCAAAAGAAGGGCATCACCTGTTTTTCTTCCCTTTTGAGGGCCGGTATGTACATGAGGGGATATCGGCCCTGGTAGCCTATCGCATTTCTCAGCTTAAGCCCATCACCTTTTCTATCGCCATGAATGATTATGGCTTTGAACTCTTGTCAGACAAGAAGATCCCCATAAAGAAGGCGTTAACAAATGATCTGTTCTCTGACAAAAAATTAGTTGAGGACATTTTCTCAAGTCTTAATGATACCGAGCTGGCCAAACGACGCTTTCGGGGCATCTGCCATATTGCGGGCTTAATTTTCAAGGGATTTCCGGGCCAACGCAAAGCCAGTCGTCACCTGCAATCTTCATCAAGTATGTTTTTTGATGTTTTTGATCAATATGAACCGGATAACCTGCTCCTGCAGCAAGCTTATGATGAGGTCCTTTCCTATCAGCTGGATGAAGTACGACTTCGCAAGGCACTCAGGCGCATACAATCGCAAACGATAAACCTCAAGAATACCGAACGCTTTACGCCCCTTGCCTTTCCCATCATGGTAGATCGGCTTCGGGAACGCCTCAGCTCTGAGAGTTTAACCGACCGCGTGCAACGCATGCAACTGCAGCTGGAAAAACATACATAAATTAATTCCACGTTAGACCTGAGGTATACAATCCACACTTTGAATCGTGCAATTGCTATTATTAGATTTACGTTATGATTTCAAACGCCTCAACTTTCAACCTTTGTGGTAATCGTTTTTGGTTACTCCCAGAACGGGCCATTTATTGGAAAAAGAAAGAAACACTGTTCATAGCCGATCTACATATCGGGAAATCGGCACATTTCCGTAAGCATGGTATTGCTGTCCCTAAGCAGGTGGGCAGATCTAATCTCAATCGCCTTGAACAACTAATCGAAGATATCAAACCGGAACATCTCATAATATTGGGCGATCTATTTCACAGCGATATCAACAAAGAGTGGCAGCAGTTTATAGACTGGAGAAAAAGATATAGGCAACTGCAAATAAGCCTGGTTGTTGGCAATCATGATATTCTAAAAGTGGAACGATACCACACCGGATTGATCAACATCTTTAAAAAGATGAAACTGGAACCTTTTTTATTAGTCCATGACAAGAGCAACTATAGCTCTGCCGATGAGCAAGGCTTATACATACTAAGCGGACATATTCATCCCGCAGCAAAGCTAAATGGCAAGGGAAGGCAGGCTATGAAATTTCCCTGCTTTTATTTTGGCCAGCAATATGGAATATTACCGGCATTTGGCACCTTCACCGGCACTCACATTATTTCTCCCACAGAAAAAGACAAGGTATTTATTGTGGTTGAAGATAAAGTTTTCTCTGTGAATTGAACATCCTTACTCTCAATGCTCTTGTTTTATTAAGAGCATTTTGCACAACCTATTGGCGCCACTTTCGTTTAAAACAATGATGCAACCGGTTTAAAATACGCGATTTTTTAGTCCTGACATTAGCCCCTGATATATCAAAATGCGCACTCGCCTCTTTGGTTGTAGTATCTGGCTGCTCAAAAAAATATTCGATAAATTTGCGTGAACTTTCTCGCAGTTCTTCCAAACAAGCCTCCAGAATTCTTTGACGATCCTCATCCATCAAATTTGTAAACTGCTCAGCAGGATCTACCAAATGCTCTTGGTGATCTTCCATCGCATTATTAAAACGATGCTGTTCTTTGGCATGCCGGAAAAACTCGTGTCGGCAAGACCGAATCATATAACTAAAAATATACTTCTCTTCCCTGATATTATCCTTTTTTATCTGTTCAAACACATCCAGGAAAGCTTGTTGCGTACACTCTTCAGCTTCTCGCTCCGTAGCATTAAGCACAACCTTCAGGTAATCCTTAAGGCGATATAGCAATTCCTCGAGCAATTCGTTGGCTTTGCCCTGCTTATTTTCTCGAAGAGCGTGCACAAGCTCTGAATAATCAACTCTGGATTTACTCAAGGTGATAAAAAGGCCTTATTAGCTAACCTACTTTGCTGAAAAATGATATTTAAAAAAGCCGCGTACAGTTATTTGATATTTCAAATATATAACTATTCAATAATCATACAAACGAAATTATACAGTAATACAAAAAGATTTATAAAATCTTAATGCCAATCTTAATTATATATTTGCCTTCTGAAATTTTTTGTAACAAATTAAAATTGAAATACTCTTGTATCATAGAATATACTGTTCGGGAATATTAAGATTTATATTAAAATAGATATCTGTTACAAAATAATTATATACGCTAATATTCTAGAAAAGCCGAAATTTTTTGTAACAAAGCTCCCTTTCATTACTCTTGTTATCAACAAGGAGTATGTTCGTGAATATCTGCGTATTTAAATTTATGGTACAAATCACAATACTCGTTACAACTTAAATAAGAACAAAACCAAGGATTACTATGAAATCTCTCGTAAAAAAACTACTCGCATTCACTTTCGCTATCGCTCTGTTCACCGGCTGTGCTTCGGTCACCGACCCCGGCCTCGATACTGCCCCGGAAACCCAAGACACCGAAGTGACCCAAGATACGCCTGATCGCAACGGCTTCGATACCGACTCTGAAATGAGTACTATCCTCGATAAACCTGAATAAACGCTCTCTCTTTAACTTCTTAAATACAGATCACTATGAAATCTCTCGTAAAAAAACTGCTCGCTTTCACTTTCGCTATCGCTCTGTTCACCGGCTGTGCTTCGGTTACCGACTCCGCCCTTGAGACCGCACCGGAAACCCAGGACACCGAACTCACCCAGGATACTCCTGATCGTGACGGCTTTGGAACAGACCAAGAAATGAGCACCATCGTTGACAAACCTGAATAATATCTTTCCAACACCATTAACCATTTAAACGCCTAAACCAAGGATCACTATGAAATCTCTCGTAAAAAAACTGCTCGCTTTCACTTTCGCTATCGCTCTGTTCACCGGCTGTGCTTCGGTTACCGACTCCGCCCTTGAGACCGCACCGGAAACCCAGGACACCGAACTCACCCAGGATACTCCTGATCGTGACGGCTTTGGAACAGACCAAGAAATGAGCACCATCGTTGACAAACCTGAATAATCCTCACCCGATATTTCATTTTAATACTCTTCTCTTGAAAAAAATAAGGATATGTTGCGTTCATAAACACAAGGTCATAGATTGTACTTAGTTACGGTACTTTCTATCTATTTGCACATCAATAATTAAATATCTCGGTGATGTTGTTTGCCTTTTTTCTTTGCTTCCTGCAATTAGTCTCCGCATCTGAGGACACGACCTTATTTGATGACTCAAAGTTACAAACAAATTACTATATAGAGCAGATACAGAATGAAAGAAATGTAGAAAAAAATATTTGGGCACTTACCCTAGTAGCGACATCAAGCGAAGAACTCAAAAGATATGTAGAGAACACTAGTGCTTCTAAAAAACAGCTTTCCTTATTCACTGAGGTAGAACAAAATTATCAGGACCAGATTAAAAAAATTGTATTTTCTAAAGGGTTCCCTGGTTTATTTATTGCATACCTGCTTTCGTTGGATGATAAAAGTGAAAAAGAATCTGCTTACAACAAGTTTACAGAGAGTTTTGAGCTTCCCCATTCAGGTAGCATTAATTATCCGGAAGTTGCCCAAGCAATCATCAAAAACAGGGAAATTTCTCCCTCCATACTACCTTCTCAAACCTTCTCATTACTCCATTTCTTTTTACTTTTTGACAGCAACCGTTCTACCTATCTTAGTAACGAATATTTAAAGGCTATTTTTAAAAGCTGGCATATCCCAACCTCAGATAGAAAAGAATTAACAACCACAATATTAGAGGCCAGTTACTTTCGGGTTCTGTACCTCCTTGATAAGTACTCCCAAACAAATGGACAGTACCAGTCACTTATCAAAAGTAACTTATTTCCTAACTCTCTCCTTAAATTAAAGCTATACAGGTACCTCAGTTATTCGATGTATCGTTTAGGACACTACGATAGAAGCCTTCAAATTGTTAGAAAATTCACGCTTCCTTTATCCCAATATTTTGGAAAAAAAAGAACATATATACAACTCAAACAACTGCAGGGAGTGTATTTATATAATATTGGTAAAGTAAAAGCTGCAAAAACAATATACGAAGATGTTCTGAACGAAATTGAAAGGCAAAAGATCGATATACCTAAATCCTCTTTTTACAATAATTTAGCATTAGCTTACTACAAATCCGGACAGTATAACAAATATCTTAATCTTCAATTCCAGGCACTTGAAAATGCTAAACAGACAAATAACTATAGCCATCAGATAGAAATTTTAAATAATATTTTTATCTATTATAGAAAATCCAATGATGAAAAAAATGCCCTCTCTTATCTAGAAAAAGCTCAAACAATTGCTCAAAAGGAAAATAATATATCTGATCTAGGTACTATCTATATTTCAACAGCTGCTTTTTACAGAGAATTTAAAAATGATTATAAAAAAGCTGTTACTTTTTTATCGAAAGCCCAGGAAATATTGGATCCGAAGAGTAATAAAAAGGAATATTTACAGATTCTAAATGAACTAGCACAGACCTTTGAAGAACAACATAACTTTACACATGCCTTAGAAAAGCACAAAGAGATCGTATCATTAACACCAGATGAAAAAAATCGTAAACATATCGATGCATTAATAAATCAAGCAGTAATCTATCTCAAAATCGGTAATCTAAAAAAAGCATGGTCATTTGTTAAACTCTATAAATCAACTAATTTAAATTTACTTGATTTTCAACAAGTAGTTAAAGCAAAAACAGTTGAGGCAAATTATTTATTTCAAACGGGCAAATCTGAAGAAGCGCTATCAATTCTTAGCCCAACTATCGATCAAATCATTGTACGGGCCCGAAGCAGTGCTGATTTAAAATCCGGATTTTGGCATGTCGAAGAGGAGTATTTAGATGCTATTGATTTAGCGGTGTCTATCCATTTAGAAGAAGGACAACCGGCTAAAGCCACTCAAATGCTTGACCAGCTCAAGACGATAAATGATTCCCGTTTCTATCAGAACCCTTTGGTAAAATCAAGTCTGCTCAACGAATCAGAGCTTACCCAATATAAGCGTTTAACCGGACAGCTGGATGCCACGAGGAAACGACTGTTGACTGCTCCGGAGGAGAAACAGTTCCAAATTCGCCAGCAAATAAGCAAGCTCAACCTCAAAAAACAAACGCTTGACAAGAAGCTGACCCGGAAAACAGAATCAAAATCAGTTTCTATACGTGAGATCCAGAGTCAGCTCTCTGCCCGCGATATGGTTATGCATGTGACCGAACTGAAGGACCAGTACTACATTGCCAATATCACCCGCTCTGATATACAGATGCATACGGTTTCGCTGGATTCTTCGCTGCGCAATCTATTATCAGGTGCAGTACAGCAGGTAGCTACCCATAAAACAAACCTTGATTCCTTATATGCCATTACTACCTTACTTGGGATACAGAATATTCCGGAACGTATTGAAAAAATAACGGTTATTCCTGACAGCTATTTATACCAGCTGCCTATTGATATTCTGCCGCTCAACAAAACCTCTCACAGTTACAGTTACGGAGAAGCTACCTATCTTATTGAAAAGTATAATACACAGTACCTTACGTCACTTGACGAATTTACATCTACAAATACTAAAGCTACAGCTGATAGAAATCCTCTGAGCTACATTGGCTATGGAGTATCTAACTTCAATTCTTATCGGGATAAAAACCTTGTTCCTCTGCCATTTGCACAACGGGAGGTTACATCAATAGCTGAAAAACTGACAAACATGGCAAAGGTAGAAACCTTTATAAACGAGGCGTCTACCAAAGAGACCTTTCAACGCACAGCTCCAAATGCACGCATTTTACACATGGCCACCCACAGTTCTGTTTCAGAACGAGATCCCATGTTCTCTACGGTTTATATGAGTAAAAATGAATCAACTACTGACGAGACTTTTGAAGACCAGATATTTGCATACGAACTCTTCGAGTTAAATCTCAATAACGATATGATTATGCTCAACTCTTGTGAGTCGGGTTCAGGATCTTATATACAGGGAACGGGCGTAATGGGTATCAGTCGTGCCCTGCGATATGCCGGAGCCGAATCTCTTGTCCTAAACTTGTGGTCTGTAAATGATATGTTAGCCTCTGATTTTGCCATTCACTTTTATGGCCAGCTAAATGAAGGAATGTCAAAAGCAGAAGCATTACAAGCTACAAAACGTTATTTCCTGGCAAACAAAAATGCAAGTCCACACTTCTGGGGACCTTATATGCTAATTGGCAATGCCCAACCAATTGTAAAGCCCGACCGTACAAAAAACTTGGCCATTGCCAGTACCTTTATCTTTTACTTCCTGTTGATGGTGGGATTATCTTACCTTGCGGACCGGAATATCTTCTTTAAAAACGAAGAAAAGAAAGCAGCCTAACATAGAAAAGGCCCGACAGAACCACTCCTGCCCAGCCTTTTATAAATATCCGATTTCAGAATTAGAAATCATCTAATCTGACAGTGCATCCAAATAGCTTTTAGAAACACGACGATAGGCTCCATTTAAATCATAAGCCTTTTCAATGTGTATCCGTGCTTTAACAAGCTTATCCATATGGAAATAGGCATTCCCCATATACCAATATGCCTTTTCCAACATAAGAACATCTACGTTCTTTTTATGCTCAACCACTCGTTGGTAATGATTGACGGATTCTTTGTAATCGCCCTCATTATAGTAAAGAGATCCCAGATTTAAACTCAATTCAGCAATCCACGCAGGTTTGGAAGCCTGTTGCAACTCATTATTCAACAAGTTTATAGCTTCCTCAACTGCCCCTGTATTGGCCAATTGTATCGCATTACGAATAATTTTAGGATCCTCAGTTACACTTCCATCAGTTGAACGATAATAATCCAGTTCAATGCTGGAAATTGGTTGCAACGAACGGGCGTTATCTTGATTGTATAGATTCATGTATCCTACTATTCCAACCAAGAAGATAATTGCTGCCGCAGCAGCATAAAACCACTGTTTGCGCCTTTTTTGCTGTTGGCGTTCCTTCTTTTTTCGTTGAATTACCGCCTTTACATTAGCCACACTTTTCATATAATCCAGATGATATCCATCTTGAATTAATTCAGCCCATAGCTCGTCTGTCTCTCTTGGAGAAAGCTGTCCATTGACATACTTGTCAATTTTTTCTTCCAGTTGTTTTTCGTTATAACTCTCAATCATGGTTCTTCACACTTGTTTTTGCTTATCAATAACTTAAAATACCCTCAGATTACAATATCTGTGGTAACCAGTATAATTGAATTTTATCATACAATTATACTATCATCAATTCATATTACAAGAGTATTTTAAACTCGATTTGTTACAAAAGAATTAGTACCTATGATTATACCAAAACACGGGATGGCTTTTACAGGCTGTGGGAGCATAATTCTGCAAAATATTAAAATTTTTTAATGTTATTACTCTGTAACTTCATGGATAAGCGATACTTACTACAACTTATTTTTGTCACTCTACTCATACTAACTGCTTGTGATTCCCCAAAAAAGGCTAACATTTCCGGAACCATTGATTATGTGGGTTCTGCAGATATTTACATATCTAAACAGCCTGTTCATTATAAATATGCCCCCAAAAAACACTTTCCTGTTAATGTAACAGAGGAGGGATCGTTCACCCTTTCCCTACCCATTGATTCTACCCAATTGGTTAAGTTTAATATTAATGAACAAACTTATCCAGTGGTTGTTCAGCCCGGTCAATCGTTAACGCTTGATATTACTTTTTCTGAGTTTCCTGATTCTGTTACGGTCCGTGGCTATCCCAAACCGTGGGATCAAAAGTATATGAGTTACCGTACAGAGGTTCGTCCCATTCAACAAAAAATTGAAACCATTATTCCTGATTTTCGAGAGGGTAAAAAAACCAATATCACAGATCTCTACAAACGACGCTATAAAATTACTGAAGCGCATTTTGACAATACACCACTCATCGAATTATACTATAAAGCAGTAGGTGAATACCTGGTTAAACAACTGGAAGAAATAAAATATCAGCGTACAACCTCTGATGTTTCTCCGGAACGCCGGCGACAAAAAGTTCTTGAAGAAGCAAAAGCCCTTAACTTCTTTTCTTTTAAATCGTTGCATTCACAACGCGCCGGTATCCGTGACTTCACCAATGCATTTGCCAACACCTTTGGTGTTGAAGACAGCCTGGAAAAAAAGTTCGGACAAGAACTGATGCAATATGACATTAAACGGCTGGGGTATCAAACGCTGGATTCAGCCCGAACAGCAGTACTCCAATATATTGACCAACGAAAAGCCCGGGCCTATGCCAAAATGTACCTGGTAGCAGAACGTATTGGTGAAATGTCTTTAGAGGTAGCAACTCCCAGCTACAAAGATTACCTCAAGGAGTATTCCGACTTCCCCAAGTATACCTCCTTCCTCAAAACATTCTATCAACAGATCAAAAGGGTATCGCCGGGTCAACCGGCTGTTCCTTTTACGCTGCCGAATGAAAATGAGCAAATGGTAAGCATGAAAGATTATAAAGGACAATACGTACTGCTTGATTTTTGGGCCAGCTGGTGTATCCCCTGCCTTGATGAATTCCCGCATATGAAAGAACTGTACAACAAATATTCGCGTGACCAGTTTGAGATACTGGCAATATCTATTGAAGAAGACAGCCTGCGCTGGAGACAAGCGATACAGCGTTTTGACAATCCCTGGCCCCAACTCTACGGAGGCAAGGGATTCCAGCAAGAAACTTTTCGCTCGTACCGCGGTGGGGGCATCCCCTTCTATATACTGGTAGGCCCCGATGGAAATATCCTACGCTATAACGATGCACGACCTTCTTTTAATTTACCAACATTATTAGACAGCTTAATCACAGATCAAAAATAAACCATGCGCAAGCTATTATTAACATTTATTGCTTTATTAATTTTATCCTTTCGCGTTTTCAGCCAACCTGCAAACAAGTCTTATGATGATGTTTCCCTGGATAAAAAAATTGGCCAGCTGTTAACCATCGGTTTCCGTGGAATGGCAATAGCCGACACCAATCACATTGTACGGGATATCCAAAAATATCATCTGGGGGGCGTAGTACTTTTTGATTATGATGTACCACGAGGCGAAGCGGTCAGGAACATACGATCTCCCAAGCAGCTCAAATCTCTGGTCAAAGAGCTGAAATCACTATCAAACGAACCACTCATTGTTTCTATTGACCAAGAAGGGGGGCGCGTTAACCGTCTCAAGCCCAAATATGGGTTCCCGCCTTCTGTTTCGGCTCAGTATCTTGGGGAGATTAATGATAAAGACAGTACCCAAAAATACGCGCACCGAACGGCTACCACCCTTTCCAATTTAGGTATTAATGTAAACTTTGCGCCTGTGGTAGACCTAAATGTCAATCCGGAAAATCCAATCATAGGAAAACTGGAGCGCAGCTACTCAGCCAATCCCGCGACGGTGGTAAAGCAGGCCGGCACATTTATTGATGTTTTAAACGATCATAATATCCAAACTGTTCTGAAGCACTTTCCCGGTCATGGCAGCTCAGAAAATGATTCTCACCTGGGGGTTGTGGATGTAACTGAAACATGGTCTCGGAAAGAGCTCATCCCCTATCGCCGACTTATTAAAAGCGGGCAAGCTAATGCTGTTATGACTGCCCACATTTTCAATGCTCAGTTAGACTCTACCTATCCTGCTACCCTCTCGAAACCTACCATTACCGGTCTTCTTAGAGATAAACTGGGATATGATGGAGTGGTCTTTTCAGACGACTTGATGATGGGGGCTATTCGCAAAGAATACGGTTTAGAAACAGCTATTAAACAAGCAATTATTGCCGGTGTGGATATCCTCACTTTTGGTAACAACTCGATCTACGATCCCGATATAGTACCAAAAGCCCACCGAATAATCACAGAACTGGTACAAAACGGGGAAATTGGAGAAGATCGGATTACACAATCCTACCGTCGAATAATGGAGTTCAAGGCAACATTTAAATAATAGACAGCGGCCCCGAAAGGCCACTGCCTGACAATTAATTATTTGCCCCGATATGGAACCCCATCGGTAATCCATTTTGGGGCTTTTTCTCCCCGCAGGTAATGATCAAAGTATTCTTTCATTTTGATCGCATAATCCAATTTATTGGCATATTTCTGCAGGTGATGAGGCTCATCCCGATACTGTAAAAAGACAGCATCCTTGTCGAGCCGTCGCATCGCCAGGTACATTTCAATCCCCTGATACCACGGCACAGCCGTATCCTCATCCCCAAACATCATCAGCAGCGGAGTATCGATACGGTCAGCATAGAATACCGGTGAATTCTCAATATATCGTTCCGGATACTCCCACAAACTTCCGCCAATACGACTTTGAGTTTGTTCGTATTGAAACTGACGCGCCAGACCTGACCCCCATCGGATACCGCTGTATGCACTGGTCATATTAGATACCGGTGCCCCGGCAATGGCTGCATCAAAAATATCGGTTTGGGTAACCATAAAAGCAGTTTGGTACCCGCTCCACGAATGGCCGTGAAGACCTAACTTATCGGGATCGGCAATGCCCATCTCAATCAGCTTTTGGACTCCGGGCACTAAGCTCTTCGTAGAGGCAAAGCCGGGTGTTCCTACTTCAAAACGAATATCCGGTAGAAACACCACATAGTTATCACTCACCCATTGCGGCAATGTGGGGCGATCATCATTGGTTATATTATTAAATTCATAGGCCCGCTGAGAAAAGAACCGATAATAATAGATCAGCACCGGGTATTGTTTATCCGGGTTGTAATTATCCGGCTTAATTAGCGCCCCGCGGATCGTTTGCCCGTCTTCCATGCCCGACCATTCGATAAGCTCCGCAGATCCCCAATTATAGGTATCGTGGAGGTTCAAATGAAGTTCCGTTATACGTTCTGCATCCTCAAATGACGGACCCTCGCTTATCCATAAGTTAGGATACTCATCATATTTTTCGCGGCTATAAAGGATACGATCTGAATTCTCAGGCGAACTGATAAAATCATACTTATGAGCCGTCTCCAGACGTTTTTCCGTTCCCGACTTATCTAGCTCCAGAGTATAAAAACCATAGGTTTTTTGGTGATCATAGTAGCCGCGAATCAAGACCTCATCATTCTCATCAAATGCTTTACGGTCCTCATCCACCCTCTCAATACGGTACATAAGCTCTCTATCTCGTCCATCTTTTGTGAGATTCACTGCCTTCCCATCATCTGTAGAGAACTTCCAAACGTCATATTTATCATAAATCATGATGGCTTCATCCCCTTTCAGCCATCCCGCCGTTCCATACCCCTGTACCGGATAGGGATAGTCGTGATCTTCATTAAAGAATGGCACATCCAGATCTTCTGTCAGGTTACGATATAGATCTTTTTGAACATTGTAGAGATGCCAGTCTTTATTCCTGTAAAATACCACATAGTTTCCTTTGGGGGATAATTCAGCCCCGGAACGCAATTTCTCTACGATCTTTTTGCGCTCCCCGGTCTTGAGATCAACAATATAATAGTCACTAAAAAAGCCGTCCCACGTCATCTCCTGGAGGTATGGAACCCTGGATTGCCCCAATACATAATTGGGATTTTGACTGATGACTACATTGGGCATCTTTAGATCGGCCAGTTGTATCCACTGCTCATCATCCATGTGGTACACCGCCCTGTACGTTCGCTTTTTGCGCCGGTTCCACGAATCTTTTTCATGGGTCTTTATACGAGGGTCATCATAATGCCAAACATCTACCTCCTTCTCGCCCAGGATCTGTTCACGACTGTAAACATCTACAGAGTCCGGATCTTCCTCTTTTTTGTTCTGATTAAACTCCACCATCTCCCGGGGCATCAGTCCAAAAAACAGACGTTCTCCATTATCCGTCCATTCCAGATCATTATTAGTTCGCAGTGCCCATTCCTTATCAACATCCGAGGCTGCAACCAATGTAGTTACTTCATCGTTATCGGCCTTCCAGATCTTGAGATCGGCATCTTCGGTTTCAAAAGTACTGTCGAGCTGTGCCTGGGTAAATGCAAGCTTCTCATCGTTATGATCCCACTCTAAATTGGAAAACAGCTTGTCTTCACTCTTAACAACAGTCTTCTCTTCGGAAACATCAGCATTCAGATCTCGATAATACAATCCATTATGCTCCCCACTGGTGTCTACCACAGCGTAAGCCAGATGTTGAGATGTACTGTCAAAGGAGACTTCTGCCACAAAAGGCATGCTATACTCTTCACCTGATTCTAGACTCCGTAACACCATCTCGGTACCGAGGTGCTCATTCTTGCTCTTTTTATCCTTTATACTCTTTTTTTGGTAGAAATGGATCAGAGCCCATTTCCCATCATTCGAAAACTCAAACGATTTTACACTGTCTTTTTGTACTGTTTCTCCATTGGCTGTATTTAACAATGCCAACCCCTGCTTAGGCTTATCCTTTTTAGCCTTTATCTGATCAACGAGTTTAGGCTTTACGTTTGCCCCAACCCACTGGCCCGTTCGGTTTATTTTTGGATTATCTCCCAGTTCAATAGTATAAAATGTCCCATTATCGACATTGCGGATACGTACTTCTCCATCACCTCTATCCGGCCAAACACTGTAGGCCAGCCATTCGCCATTATCGGAGAATTGAGGATCCGAAATATCTTCCCATTTCATCACATCCTCAAAGGTGAGCTTCTTATTCTGTGCTCCGACAATGAGAGGAAAGGCCAATAGTGCGACAAGCCCTAGAACTAAATAATGAAAACCCCATTTATTGTAACCCATGATTCCTTACTATTTATTTTCAGTTGTTATAATTATTGCAGTTACTGATAATCACAGCTGATACTGACGGAAGGTATTAGTTTTTAAAGAGAACAAATATCATCGATATTGCAACCGATTAGTTATTTTTTTGAATAGTTTTACGTAGCTGTATATGCTCTCTGTACTCTCAATACATGTTAGGTTTTTCAACCTTTAACCATATTTTGAAGTTACATCCTTATACATTTTAGAGGGCTTTGCAAAACCTTTGATTTCGTCATTCTGAGCTTGTCGAAGAATCTCCAGTATCCATCTACTGCCGTTGAAAGGGAGATCCTTCATTACATTCAGGATGACTGCCTGGTTTTGCAAAGGTCCCTTTTAGCCAATGACCTAATTATGGAACAGAAATATAGTTATCCCTGGTACATTTCTCAGTTTCAGCAAGCCAAGAAAGATGCTGAAAGCCTCATTCTTTCTGTGAATGAGACACAGTTTCTCCAGCCACCGTCAGAAGGCAAATGGTGTATTGCTGAGTGCTTTAGTCATCTGATCAACTATGGAAACTTATATTATGATAATTTGGCAACCGGTATTAAAAATCCCGCTACTACCGAACAGATACAGCGGCCTTTTGCCCCTCGTTGGCTTGTGCGAAAGCTTGTACATTGGTTCGAACCGCCTTATAAAATCAAGCTTAAAACAGTTTCTGCGATGAAACCAGGCCCGGTCTCGGGTTTTGATCGCATGCAGTTAGTTGATGAGTATCTATCTTTGCAGGATCGTTTTATCGCTCTGCTTGAAGAAGGTCGGCACAACCATGCAGATCTTGAACAAACAAAGATGAACCATCCCTTGATTTCTATCCTGAAGATGAGCCTGACAGAAACTTTTGCCCTTGCCGAAGCCCATCAACGAAGGCATCAATGGCAGGCTCAACAAACGCTACAAATCATTGAAGTTTAGCTGTTACTCTTTGTACTTGTCATACGGAAATAAAAACAACCCGTACGGCTCTTCTCCATCTTTATCGATGGACTGGTGATGACGTTGGTGAGCATACCTGATAAGACGCATTATTTTACTGTCGCTTTTAAATGGCATAAACCGCTTATGGGCAAAAAGATCATGAATGATAAAGTACAGCATCCCATACACGGCAATACCGACTCCAACCGCAAAGCTGGCAGAAGCAAGGGGATTTTCTACTCCACTATAGATCAGGTACACCGAAACTCCGGCAAAGAATAGAGAAAAAAGATCGTTTAGCTCAAATAAACCATGAGTGGGTTCGTGGTGCGATCGATGGATCCTCCAAAGAAGCCCGTGAAAAATAAACCGATGCACCAGGTATGACACAATTTCCATCCCGGCAAAACCCAGTAATATCCATCCAATAAAAATGAGTAGGTCCATGGCAATGTTTCTAAAGGTCCTTTAGGAATATTATTAATAGCGCGTTAAGAGGCTAAGAAATCATGTTAAGCTAACAAAATCCAGAAGAAGATCAATCCACCGGTGGACGGACTAGCTCTTCTGCAAGGAAAAACACTTTGTTCAAATTAAGGAACAAAAAGTTCCCTTTGGGATAAAGCGGGAAGACTCTTACGGATAAATATGTCGTACGATTTGCCAAATCGTCCAGCACACAACCTTTTTCATTTTTTCAAACTATCATTAGCATAACTAATGTCAGACAATAAATTGGATATAGAAGAGAAAACACCATTAGTGGACCGGAAGGCTTTGCTGCAAAAGTTTTCGGACAAAGGAGGCTGGACCTATGCCGAGCTCCCAGAGATTTTACCTGACGATGACAATCCTTTGGGCTGGCTTGTGGATACTCTTCTTGGCCCTTTTGGGGTAAGGCATAAAGAATCTTAAGGATAAGTATAGTGGACGATTTGGCAAATCGTCCAACATGCGGTTTCTTTTGTTTTAATCAGGATGAAACCGAAACACAACGGTAAGACACATTTGTCGGATTACGAACTTGGTTCAGCCCCCTCTTGGAGCCATGAGCAACTACCGGCGGTACCGTGACCGACCACTAACAGTAGAGGAAGATTGTATAGACATTCTAAGTTTCAAAAACTTGGAATATCTGAAACTCCTCACTTAAATAAACAATGAATATTCCAACCCTTAAACACATTATCAATAAAATTAATACCAGCCAAACAATACGGGACTGAACCGGGTGGATAATAGAGATTGATGATCTTAGCGATAGGTAATTTCCATAACAGAGAGGGGATTTTTTCGCCGTTTATCTACGTTATAGATCGTTCAATATGTTATATTTAAGCAAGCTCATTCTTGATATTACAATATCATAGACAAGAAATAGTTGACAAAACCCAAGGCTCACAACAGGAACAAAGTTGATAGTAAAAGATCGCAAACTGGCTCTACCTATCAGGACCTTATTAACCTAGCTATCTTCAATTATGGATACTTTTGATCCCGAAATCTTTGAATTGAAATACCGGATGGCCGATGCCGCTACAGATCTGTACATGGAAGGTGATGGCGAGTTTTTTATAAAAGATGTGGCCCGGGCGGTTGATCTCACTCCTGCTGAGGTTTTTAACTATTTTCCGAACAAAAAATCGATTCTTGAATTTTATTATGCCTCACTGGTTGTTCGCTATGAAATGATGATCAGTGAGATTGACGATTTTGATTCGTATACGCTCAAAGAAAAACTCTCAAACTTTGTATTCACCAACTTTGATATGTTAGCCGAAAAAGAATCCTTTGTCGAAGATACGTTTCAAGAGTATATCATTCGGAGTTACAGCAAAACAGAATATGAACAAGAGGTGGAACGGTTAACCCAGCAGTTTCTGGAACATGATCCACAGATCTCTATTGCTTCTACACTGGTTCTTAATTCCTATGCCTACTCGTTCTTAGGCCGACAATACCTTGAGCTGGTACGTTTCTGGCTTAATGATACAAGTGAGGATAAAGAACTCTCCATGGAACTCACCGATAAGCTCACAGCCGTTCTCGAAGAGGTGATATACAATCCTGTTCTTGATAAGAGTTTTGACTTACTGAAATTTATGAATGCAAACCGTAAAGAATTTTTCAAAAATATTCCGATAGTAAAACAGCTCTGTTCTAAAATCGAAATTAAATAAATTATGAGTAACGATTTTCCATCATCAAAACTTGAGCGCGGTAAGATCTTTGCTAAAACCGGGCTCAAAGTAGGTACGAACTATGCAAAACGATATCTCAAAAAGTCGGTTGGCAAGAAGGAGACCAAAGAAGAAGGTAAAGAATTTCATACTGAAAATGCCCGTCACGTTTTTAATGAGTTTACCAAGCTCCGGGGTACGGCCCTCAAAATAGCCCAATCTTTAAGTATGGATGACGGCATGCTACCCGAAGAGTTTGCTGAAGTTATGAGCGAATCGCAGTACAGCGTGCCCCCCATCAACAAAGCACTGGCCCGCTCTATTATCCGAAAAGAGCTCGGTGACTATCCCGAAAACCTATTTGTTGAGTTTAACTCTGACGCCATTGCAGCTGCCTCTATCGGGCAAGTGCACGAAGCACGCCTCAAAAACGGTCAAAAGGTAGCCGTTAAAATCCAGTATCCGAATATAAAAAATACCATCCACTCGGATATGGCGATGGCTAAAACGTTGGTGAACAGATTTATCAATAGCAACGAATCTTTTGATGAGTATTTCGAAGAGATCGAAGAAACCCTGATGGAGGAAACAGATTACCACCAGGAAGCCGAATATTTAGAATATTTTCACGACCGCTTCTCAGGAGGATCGATCATTACTCCTGAATATATCGAGGAGTTGTCCTCGGGGAAAGTTCTCACTATGACTTTTATTGAGGGCCAGCATCTCAAAGAGTTTTTAGCCAACGAACCCAGCCAAAAGGAGAAAAATAATTTTGGCCAGCTACTGTGGGATTTCTTCCATGACCAGGTTGAACAGCGCGATTTCATTCACGCCGATACCCATCCCGGCAATTTCTTCTTTCGGGAAGATGATAAGCTGGGAGTGATCGACTTTGGGTGTGTCAAAAAGTTCTCAGAGGAATTTACTCATAATTATATGAAACTCTTGCCTACGCACCTTGAACAGGATGAACAAAAGATTCGCGATCTCTATAAGCGGTTGGATATCATTAAAGAAGATCAAAAAGATCCGGAAAAAGAAGAGGAATTCTTCCAGTTTTGTAAGAGCTACGGCGATATCTTTGCCCAACCGTATATGGGTAATAAGTTTGATTTTGGGGATCGCGAATTCAAAGAGAAATTAACACGCTTTGCCAAAGAACTGCCAATTCAAAATGAACCTCGTGGCGATAAAAACTTTATCTATAGCACAAAAGTGCATATAGGGCTTTATAACATCCTGATGAAGCTTGAAGCCCAAATTGATACTCAGCGCAGTAAAAAGCTTACTCATACTATGATCGATGTGATGGAAGAATAAATTGGGAGTTATAACCTGCTTTGGTCTCGCCCCCTTCAACGGCTGGCATGGCTTTTATTAAAATGGTGGTCATCGCGCTGTGCCCCGTTTTACGGGAGAGCGGAGGGAAACGCAGCGCGGCGATCTCCCTGATATAGCTACTTGATATATTAAGGGATATCCTTTAGATGGTACGCACACCTACGCCATAAGGCTTCGGTGCACTTCGCGAACTAAGAAAAGGAGACTACCGCGGCCTTCCGAAAAATCGCCGGAATCCCTCCCCGTAAAACGGGGCTCGGCGCAGTGACACTGCTTTTAAATTTTAAAACCAACGCCTGTCATTGCGAGGAGTACCGTGGTTTGACGGTACGACGTGGCAAACTCCCGGAAACGATTGGGTAATGCATGAGGGCTTCTTTTTTGATGCTAGGAGTCTGTCGGTCTTAGCCTAATCTACTGCGAAAAATCCGAGTTTGGCCAGATTGTGAGCTCCTTATCGTTAAATAGGTCCACTATTCGCCTCACCCCCCCCACAATCTGACTCAAATCGACTTCTTCTCGCTACAATTCACTAATTCCGACAGACTCCTAGACAACCTTATTCTGGAAGATTCCGCTACGCTCCCCTCGGAATGACATTGCTTTTTTAACTCGAATTGCTATTGAGACAAGGTGACATTGCTTTATATGATTCGCCGGACGGCACGCCCAGCCGCCCGACGAGAGATGAGAGCTCATCCAAAATAGCCCTAAAATAAAAAAGCCCGCAAAGTTTTGACACTTGCGGGCCTCAAAAATGAATTTAAGCTTTAATTCTGAATACTGTTCAGATATTTAAAGAACTCACTGTTTGTGGACAAGATAAACGAAGTCTGTTCATCAAACGTCTTGCCGTAAGATTCCATGGTACGGGTAAAGTTATAGAGCTCGCGAGCAGCTCTGCTTTGATCATAGGCACCAGCATAGATAGCTGTTGCCTTTGCATCTGCTTCACCTCTAATCTCTTCAGCCTTTCGGAATGCCTCGGATTGAATCGCATTTAGTTCACGCTCTTTTTCACCATTAATGCGAGCCGCTTCACCTTCTCCTTCAGAACGAAACTTATCAGCGATTCGATTACGTTCACTGATCATTCGATCGTAAACGGTTTGGCGCACATCCTTCACATAGTTTATGCGCTTAAATCGGAAGTCCAGGATTTCGAGACCCAGATCTTCTGCGCGCTTATTACCAAGCTGTTGTATCTCTTCCTGTATGGCTTCACGTCCAACAGCAATTTCTGCCAGTGAATCTTCAACGATATCAGTAATTGTTGCATCTGATTCAGGATCCCGATTCGATGACCGTACCACTTCAACCAGGTCATGAGAAGCAATGGCGTTACGTGTTTCCCCGTCAAGGATATCATCCAACCGCGACTGGGCTCCACGCTCGTCACGCAGGCGTTTGAAAAACTGAAGGGGATCCGTAATCTGCCAGCGAGCATAGGTATCCACAAAGACAAACTTTTTGTCTTTGGTAGGCACCTGGTTGCGGTCGCCATCCCACTCCAGGTAACGCTCATCAAAATAATTGGCTGTCTGCATGAATGGAATTTTCAGCTTCATACCCGGTTCAGTGACAGCATCACCAACGGGATCACCAAACTGCGTAATAATAACCTGCTCCGTTTCATCTACGATATAAAAACCATCCAGACCAATAAGAACAGCAAGGCCAAGGATCACTAATAATGCAATACTTTTATAATTCTTCATCTTAATTATTCCGTTGGTTTGAGTTCGAATTCGGCTGATTGACTTTCACACCATCCATCTGCATTTGAAGCAGTGGCAACACGCCGCTTCCATTTTGATCAGTCACAATTTTATTGCCTATTTTAGGTAATATTTCCTCAAGTGTTTCAAGGTATATTCGGCGTTTGGTAACTTCCGGAGCTTTTACGTACTCACGATAAAGCTGGTTAAAACGCGAGGCTTCACCTCTGGCCCGATTTTTACGATTTACAGCGTACCCTTCAGCCTTTTGGATCGTTTCCTGGGCCTCTCCTTTGGCACGAGGCACAACTTTATTATACGCAGATTTTGCCTCGTTAATGAGGGTCTCTTTCTGTTGCTGTGCTTCATTAACATCATTAAAAGAAGCTTTAACAGGGTCAGGCGGATTCACATCCTGTAGCACAACCTGTTCAATGCGCATTCCTGATTCATATTCATCAGCAAGTTCCTGAATCAGGTTTTGGGCTTCGAGGGTAACCTCTGCACGCCCCACGGTCAATACTTCATTTACCGTTCGGTCGCCCACGACCTGTCGCATAGCCGCTTCAGACATATCTCGCAGGGTCTGCTCTGGATTACGGATCTTGAACAGAAAGTTATACGGATCTGTAACGCGGTACTGTACCACCCATTCTACATCGGCCAGGTTAAGGTCCCCGGTGAGCATGAGTGATTCATCCCTGTAGCCTTGTTTCTGATAGTTAGAACGCACTCCGGCGTTTGTTGTACGATAACCAAACTCATGTTTTAGTTGTCGCTGAATAGGAACCAACCGCACCTCTTCAATAAAAGGAGCTTTAAAATTTAAGCCGGGTTGGGCCGTTCTCGTAAATTCGCCAAAACGCATCACCATCCCTACCTCTTCAGGATTAACAGTGAAAAAGGAGGAAAAAGCCACGATGAGTACAATTGCACCCAGAATAATGTACCGGATGTTTTTACTCAAACTCTTAAGTTGTGGCGGCATATCCATGCCAGAAAAATTATTTTGAGCCATTCGTATTATGTTTTCTGATTAAAGAGAATTGTGAAAATGTTAATATATATACCAACACTTTTTGCCAATATAATTTGTTAAACCTTTAGACATATGATAGTGGTATCATCCGCCAATTGATAGTCGCTAAATTTTTGAACTCGTCGCTTAATATCCATTGATATCTCGTTGCTCGGACGACTTTCTGTATCCAGTGATTCTACAAGTGATACTAAATTATCAAAACCAAAACGCTCTCCTTCAGGATTTACCGCTTCCGGCAGTCCATCAGAATAAAGCAGTAGAAAGTCACCCTCATGCATTTGTATTTCCTGCGTTTTATAATCTACAGCTTCCTGCACACCCAATGGATATTTGGGATCCGGGGTACTAAGAAACTCGGCCTTACCATCACGCTTCAGGATTGGCAGGCAGTGTCCTGCGTTGGCCAGCGTTAACATTTTACTGCACAAATGAAACTGCGCAATAAGACAGGTGATAAATGTCTGCGGATCAGTACGGCTATATAAAGTAGGGGTAATCTCCCTTAAGATAGATTCAGGTGCATCACGATGCAGTCGTGACAACAACAGCCCACTGGTAAATACCGCATGCATGGCGGCCTTCATCGCTTTACCGGAAACATCTACAATAGTCATATTCAGCACTTTGCTATTTTCTGACCCATTATGCCCAACGATGTAATCAAAGTAATCTCCTCCGACCTCAAATGAAGGCATAAAAAAACCATAGACATCAACGCCCTCAATGGATGGTGGCTTCAGAGGCATCAGCTTAAACTGACTTTCACGTGCAATTTCAATTTCCTTTTCCACCCGCAAATGATCGGCCATACGCTGCTGGTATGCAGGAATATATCCACTTAACTCGTGAACAGAACTTCCATACTTAAAGGCGATAAACCCATAAAGGAGAGGGAGCCCAAGAATGATAAACTGTGCCCAGGATATGTAGGCGACATCCATACTTGACGATCCCCAGTAAGGCATAATCATAACAATTGCCATAAATACCCACCAGCCGGTTGCAAATGAGAGCAGACCAGACTTCTCCATCACATATAATACAACCGCGCCGATAACAGAAAAGATAACCAAATCATACCAGCCGGGGCCAAAGATACCAAAGAGTTTAGCAACACCTGTAAAAAGTAGACCCAAGGTAAGGGTACCAACCCCATAGTATAACCACCGGTTATTAATCTTGGATGATAAAAACCCAGTAACAACACCCACATGGCCTAAGGCCACCAGTACCGCATTAATCCAAATTGAAATATTAATCGTCAATAACTTGGGCTGCATGCTGGCTTCAGCAAAACCAAACTGACTGTCGGCTTGATAATATTGCGTATCAAATGCGTACAATCCTACGGAAAAAATACCCAACATCACTCCTGCTACTGCATACCCACGCAAAAGGCCTTCCCCATTTTCTCGAAAGAAAAACTGATTTTGCCAAAAAGCATCTACTAAATTTAGCTGCTCCTGATCTCGTGAACGAGCTATTACCTCCCATCCGATGTAAGCCATTGCCGCATATAACCCCATGACAGCAGCGTACAATAAGTTATTAAGCACAAAAACAGCTTTGCTTGTAATACTCAGGAATACATCTATTGTACTTAGCAGATACAAGGTTCGCCATAATAAAACTGCTGCCATTATACTCACGAGTACAATAATGGCCCGTCGCCACTCAACCTGACCTTTGTTGATATATTTTATGCCTAAAAAGAAGATCAGAAATGCTAACAAACCCAGCGATACAAAAGTCGTTACCAAATCCAATTTGCTAATGCTCTGAACGGAATCGAGTTGTTCAGGCTCATACTTGTCTAAGGCTCTAAACTCTTCAATGGCAACTCCATACTGGATCCTCGCCATGTTGGAGGCATTATTTTCTTTGATCATAGGTTCCACTTCCAGGGAAATTTCTTGTGGTCCCGGACTATCAAAATTCTTTTTCTTCCAGTGGAAAACCATATTATTGCCCACACTGCTGTTAGACATATTCAGGGATTGCTTTTCAAAGCCCGGTTCAGTTGAGCCCTTCAGGGTATCCTGTACATCCACGGAGTTCAAGATGTACTGACCCAGATCATAATCAAATATATCACCTACAATCCGATTTGCGATAGCAAAGAGCGAATCTCCTGCGACAAAAGTGGGGTTAGGGTTTTGTGCATACGCAGAAATGCGTCTTACCTTTCCCTCTTGATCGTACCGGATGTCTAAGATACCCAGTTCCGACAAAAAACTATTTTTATCATATACTACTCTTGCGCCTGGACTTTGCCTGGTTCCCATTTGCACCAGCCAGCCCGTTAAATTAACGTCCCTCTCATTCAATACCGCGGCCGGTGGCAAATCGGATCCTGCCGAATCTCTTAATACATCATAATAGTTCAAATGCTGCGTCCGCGTAGCTACCATCTGAAGGCTATCGGTTGTAAATCCCAACTGCGTTGCCAACTGTGCCGTTTTCCCTTCAACGGCAGATTTACTTTGATCGATAGGAGCGTTGGCATTAAAAGCAATAGAAGCATGCAACAAGAAAAAAGCTGCAAAGCCCATCACCCCAAGAAAGATCCAGTATGTTAACCGTTGCCCCATCAATCCGACCTTAAATATTTGTACTTATTACAACCAAGATCCATTGTATAGTATATTTCGTTTTACCTGTGCGAACTATCCCATCAAGTGACACTCAAATATACAATCTCATAAGAGATAACCTTACGATTTCTCATGCCAAATTGTTACCTCTATTGTAATTTTCTAATTCTGCTTTCGTTTTTATTTGAGCACAGATATGGTGTTACCCACCCCGAATATTACAATTGAGATAAACATAAAAAAGCCGATGAACAGATTGTTCACCGGCTTGAAACATTTATCAATAAAGAAAGATCAGATGTTAACTTTCAGCATCTTCAGT
Organism: Fodinibius halophilus; assembly: GCF_011059105.1. GTDB lineage: Bacteria > Bacteroidota > Rhodothermia > Balneolales > Balneolaceae > Fodinibius > Fodinibius halophilus. Next base: position 104,899 of record NZ_JAALLS010000009.1, read on the forward strand.
TTCTTTTTCTCCGTCAAAAGCTTTAAAAACCATCTTAAGGTCATCAGCAATTTCTACTTTTGTTCGACCTTCAATACGATGACGTGGTATCATCGCCTTGATTTCGCCATCCTTAAAATATGCAAAAGCCGGAGACGATGGTGGGTATTCACTAAAGTATTCGCGTGCACGGGCTGTTGCTTCTTTGTCCTGGCCGGCAAATACCGTAACCATGTTGTCTGGTTGAATGTCCGACTCATCGAGCGCAATCTTCACACCCGGCCGTGCATTCCCGGCTGCACAACCACAAACCGAATTAATCACCATTAACATCGTGCCCTCATCATACTCTTCCATCGCACGATCTACATCTTCAACTGTCTCTAACTCTTCAATTCCGAGATCCGTTAATTCTTCGCGCATCCATGAGACATCGGGGCCTGCTCCTAGTCCAAATTGCATAAGTAATCGTATTTATTTCTGCTTAGTATTCAAAAAGTTAATATAACATTCTAATATGAAGTATTGAAGAAGAAAAAGCACCCCATGACAATATGGAGTGCTTTTTCTGTAATTTACCAAAATGTGCCCTTTGCCTTATCGAGCATCATTATAATACTCATTCACTTGATCCCAGTTGACCAAGTTCCAGAACTTATTAACATAGGTTCCGCGTTCGTTCTGATAGTTTAGGTAATAGGCGTGTTCCCAAACATCAACACCAAGGATAGGTGTTAACCCATTCATATACGGGCTATTCTGGTTCGCTGTAGATAACACTTCTAAGCTACCATCGCTTTTAACGCACAACCAACCCCAACCAGAACCGAACTGTCCCGTTGCGGCGTTATTAAATGCTTCTTTGAACGAATCAAAGTCGCCAAACTCTTCATCAATTGCTCCAGCAATATCACCGGTAGGCTCACCGCCGCCATTGGGAGAAAGAATAGTCCAAAAAAGCTTATGGTTGGCATAGCCACCACCATTGTTAATTACTGCCTGACGAATATTTTCAGGTACTTCAGTAATACGTTGCAAGACTTCTTCAATAGGCAGTTCGGCAAATTCATGTCCTTCAAGTGCAGCATTCACCTTATTGGTATATCCCTGGTGATGTTTACCATGGTGAATTCTCATTGTTTGTTCATCAATATGCGGTGTTAATGCATCGTAATCGTACGGAAGATCAGGTAATTCGTAAGCCATAATTAATTTTTAGTTTTAAATTTCAAATAGTTGTTAATAATATAATAATGAATATTGCTAACTCATTACGGTACAGACCCTTAAATTTAGCATCTAAGATTCACAGTCCCAATCAAAAAAACAGATCTCTTCGTTCCATCCCGTATCGAAAAATAAGGTCTCGAAAAAAGGAGAAATCATGATGATTTTATCCTATTTTAAAGAACTGAATTAAAACATAGCTGTTAGCTTTTATATTCTATTATGAGCCACAATTACGACGTAATTATTATTGGATCCGGGCCAGCCGGCTTTTCGTGTGCCATGCAGAGTTCTAAATTTGACAAAAAAGCCCTCGTGGTAGAATCCCACAAAGATTATCTTGGGGGTACCTGGATAAATACGGGAACTGTACCCAGCAAGGCACTTCGAGAGGCAGCCAAAACCATTTTAGAATTTAATGACCAGTTCGGGGATCACGAAAATAAAAAGCCCTATGAGCGGTTCCGAATGGCCGATCTCTTGCAATACAAGCAAGAGATTCTGGAAAAGGAAAACCGAAAGGTCAAAAACGACCTCATCAAAAATGAAGTAGATGTAGCCCGGGGATTCGGAAAACTCGTCGACGAACACACCGTAGAAGTTGAAACACATTTTGGCTCTACCGAAACGTATACCGCTGAATACATTTTGGTTTGCACCGGCAGCAACCCGGTTCAGCCCAAAGAGTTTGAAATAGATAACGATAAGATACTCGACTATAAATCAATTCTTGAGCTCACACATATTCCCCGGCGATTAACCGTTATTGGCTCTGGTGTAAATGCTATTGAATATGCCACAACTTTTGCAGCTCTGGGTACCCGTGTTACCGTTTTAGCGGACAGTGAAGATTATCTTACATTTCTCGATCACGAAATAAAAGAACAGCTCGAGCAACATTTTAATGATAAGGGCATCAATATTAAAACCGATGTTGCTATCCAAGATGTTGAATTTAACGCTCTTCGAAATCATACCGAGGTCAAATTCAATAAAAAATCCGGAGATCAACGGTTACAGGTTCTGGAAACCGAACATGTGCTCTTTCTCGGCGGAAGAAAGCCCAATATCGATGGCCTCAACCTGAAAGCAGCACAAATAGAAACCGACGACAATAATTTCATTGTTACTGACGACTCTTTTAAAACCAATACTGATAGTATTTACGCTGCCGGTGATGTAATTGGCTTTCCCCGCCTTGCTTCTGCCTCATTTTCTCAGGGTCGTCTTGCTGCATGCAATATGTTTGGCATCCCCGCCCTGGAAGTTCCCGACCAAATTCCCTATGGTATTTATGCCATTCCTGAAATTTCTAATATCGGCCTTACCGAAAAGCAAGCAAAAGAGATGGGCATGGATGTAACGGTAGGACGTGCCTATTTTGAGAATATTGCTAAAGCGGATATGACCAACCATACGAATGGCATACTCAAACTGGTTTTCAACAGCAATAATTTCAAGCTCTTGGGGGTTCATATTTTCGGAGATGAAGCTGCAAACCTCATTCACTTAGGACAATCGGTAATGGCTTACGATGGAGATATCCGGTATTTCATAAATCACGTCATGAATTATCCCACACTAAGTGAAGCATATCGTATTGCGGCATTTAATGGCGTAAATAGGGTATACAAAGCCGGTGTAAAATATAAAAATATCCTTGAAGACCAGGAGCAATAATAGATGAATGTGTGTCTCATCTCCTGGTTAATAAGCTGCTTTTTTCTTATACGTAATGAATTGCCATAGGTAAACCTGTTTCATCCTCCGGAGGATCATCAGGCAATGTTTTTATCTCCTTTTCCAAAGACTTGAGTGCAAACAATGCCAGTGCCATTGCATCTACGATATCATCCTCATCCACCTGGTTTCGCCGATACTCTTCCTTGATATCACGGAAGAAATCGTCGGCAAACTTACTCTGATCTTTTAAAAGTTTTAGACGGTGACGAAGTCCCTTTTTTGTGGCCTTCTTCTGCAGAATAGAATTGTCGCCATTTAAAATTCGAAAAAGCAGTTCCGGGTGACTTTCAAATACTTTCTCTCTCAGCTCTTCACTGTTCTGCAAAAATTGATCTATCGTTCGAATATTAGGCGTAATATTCCAGGCCTGGATAGATATTTTTTTGCCTGTCTCTTCGTAGCTGGTCATAGAGGCCTCACCATAAGTGGGGGCATGTAATGCCGGGCGTATGGGAGGATTGAAGACACTTGCTTGGTAATCCGGCCCCAATACATCTCGCAGTTCATCATCGCACTTACGCACATATTCAGAGGGCGATAGCCCGATCGGCACATCAATAAAGGTGCGATCGAACTCTTCTAAGAACTCTTTTAGCTCTTTGTCAGACTCTAGCAGCCAATAGCCGGCATGCTCTTCATCCAAACTAATTGCAATCCAGCCAGCCCGACAGCCATCTATTCCTAATGTTTTCACTTCTGATGATTTTATTCTTGTTCTTGTTGTTCTTCTTTTGCGTACTCCTTGAGATTAATATGCAGATCATCTAGCTGCTCTTTATCTACATAGTCAGGACTGTTGTCCATTAAGCTCTGAGCTTTTTGGTTTTTGGGGAAAGCGATAACGTCTCTAAGACTTGTGCCTCCGGTTAAGATCATGACAATACGATCTACACCAAATGCGATACCACCGTGGGGAGGTGCCCCATATCTAAAGGCCTCAAGCAAAAAGCCGAAACGCTTCTGGGCTTCCTCTTTGTCAATACCCAGTAGCTCAAACATCTGGGTCTGTAGTTCCCGGTCGTGGATACGAATAGAACCACCACCAATTTCATACCCATTAAGTACTAAATCGTATCCCCTGGATCGTACCTCTTCCGGATTATCGTCGAGCTCTTCGAGATCTTCAGGATGGGGAGCTGTAAAGGGGTGGTGCAAGGCATGGTAGCGATGCTCCTCTTTACTGTATTCTACCAATGGGAAGTCAGTGACCCATAAAAATTCATAAGCATCTTCATCGATAAGGTTGTACTCTTCTCCCATCATCAAACGAAGCTGTCCTAACTGCTTATAGACATCAGGACTAGCACCTGCCAAAATCAATACAAGATCTCCCATATCAGCGTCAGCCTCATCTACCATGGCATCTACAGTTTCATCTTTGAGAAATTTCTCGACACTGCATTTTACGCCATCATCCTCATTTAACTTAATGTAAATAAGTCCCGCAGCCCCGGTCTCGTTCTGTACTCTTTCTGTTAAACGATCAATAACACCGCGTCCCATATCACCTTGTCCGGGAACGGTTATACCAAGAACAGCACCGCCTTTCTCAACAGTACTCGAAAAAATATTGAACTCTGAATCTTTAACCAGTTCAGAAAAATCAGCAAACTCCAACCCAAAACGAGTATCGGGTTTATCGGTACCGTATGTTTCCATCGCTTCTTTATAGGTCATACGATTAAAAGGGGCCGTGACCTCCTCATCAACAGTATCTTTAAGCAATTTCTGCATTAACCCTTCTGTCATCTCCATTATATCATCCTCATCCACAAACGACATTTCGACATCAATTTGTGTAAACTCAGGCTGGCGGTCGGCACGAAGGTCTTCGTCCCGGAAACACTTTACAATCTGGAAATAACGATCAAATCCCGAAACCATCAGCAGCTGCTTATAGGTCTGGGGACTTTGAGGCAATGCAAAGAACTTGCCCGGACTCACTCGGCTGGGCACCAAGTAATCACGAGCTCCTTCCGGGGTACTTTTCATAAGGACCGGGGTTTCCACCTCAAGAAATTCATTATTGTGAAAGTACGCCCTTGTTGACTGATAGAAATCTGATCGTACGACCATATTTTCCTGGATATCAGGACGTCGCAGATCTAAATAACGATATTTGAGCCGAGTTTCTTCATTCGTGGGTATCCCTTCCTTAATTTCAAAAGGCGTTGTTTCTGCCTCAGAATAGATCTCGAGATCCGTAACCCGAACTTCAATACCACCGGTAGTTAGCTCATCATTAATATTTTCTTCGCCTCTCTTTTCAACAACTCCCTTTATACCGATAACATACTCGGTTCGAAGTTGTTCGGCTTTTTTATGCAGGTTCTTATCCGTTTCATAGAAAACAATCTGGGTAATTCCATACCGATCCCGGAGATCAATAAAAATTACACCACCCAGATCACGTCGTGTTGCTACCCAGCCATTAAGTATGACTTCTTCGCCTGTATTTTCGGTTGTCAGTTCAGAACAATGATGGCTTCGTTTCCAGGTCATATGAGTTACTACTTATTACTAATAAATTTGAAATCCTTTTTTAGAAATGTTGAAAATAAGTATTATGAAGACCAATCGCTTACTGTTATTGTGATAATTTATGTTTGATCTTCTTCTGCTGATAAATATTTCATCTTCCCTTTTTATGACGGGGCTCATATGGTTTGTCCAGATTGTTCATTATCCCAGTTTCTTGGATATTAACGCTCAAGACCTTCCTTTATATCATAAAAACCATATTAAACGCACAGGCTATGTTGTCATACCACCAATGCTTATTGAACTTATAACTTCCATCTGGCTTGTTATAGCGTTCAAAACCTTATGGGATTTTAATATCGCCGGTCTGGTGCTTGTAGTTCTCATTTGGATCTCCACTTTTATCTTACAAGCCCCTATGCATCAGCGTCTTCAAGAATTGGCTGAACCCCGGCTTATTAAAAAACTAGTCTACACCAACTGGATACGAACCTTTTTATGGTCATTTAAATCATTGGTTGGCCTATATATATTACTTATATAACAGGAGATAAATTACTATTTCTCAAATTACTGAGCTTTACTTACTTTACTAATTCTGAACCTCCGGACTTAAATTGGCTATTGTTGTTCGGGATCGCCCAAAAGAGGGATACCTATGACATCTATCTCTGTTCTTATTGCTGACGATCATGAAATTGTGCGTTACGGCATTAGTACATTCCTCTCATCTTCAAAAGATATCGATATTGTAGGTAAAGCATCTAGTGGCGATGAATGTCTTGAACTATTCAAAAAAGAGCAACCCGATGTATGCCTCCTTGATATTAGCATGCCCAAAAAAAATGGTATAGAAACAGCACTGAACATTCGCAACCTCGATGCTGATACAAAAATCATCATCCTATCGATGCATATCGATGAACAACTACTTAATGATGCTCTTGAAGCGGATATCAATGGATATTTGCTAAAAAATACTGATAAAGCTGATATACTAAACGGCATTCGGGCGGTTATGAAGGGACAACAAATTTTTAGTGACCCGATCTCCAATCTGATAAAAAAATCTTTTTTGAATCAAACTAATAGTAAAGATAAGCACAAAGAGCTTTCCATTACCACCCGCGAACAAGAAATACTGCAGTTAATTGTAGATGGCTTTACAAGTAAAGAGATTGCTGAAAAATTATATATCAGTCCCCGTACCGTAGACACTCACAGGGCAAATCTGATGGAAAAGCTGGAATTGAAAAATATTGCAGAACTCGTACGCTATGCTCTAGAACACGACTTGGTTTCGGTGGGATAATCAGCATCTACGTATTTTTACGTATACCAAAATACATATTTATCGCTATTGATGCTGATAGCCATGGCCATTACTTTATAAGTGCAAATGGGGTAATAGCCGTCTGTAGATGATATTTAGCAGCTATCTGTGACAGGATAGCTGCTAATTTTTTTGAAGCCTGTCATTACCTCTTTACCACGTCAACTCTTCTCCTAAGGTTTACAGAAACTCTGCTATAATCATCAAAAAAAACGTAACTGCTATCTAGATAGCTCAAAAAGGATACAGACAAATTTATACTTGAAAAGAGATTCCAAATTTTGTCCACCCATTTTGGCTAATATCAATTTCTCCCTCAAGCTGTTGGGTCAATGTCTTCACCAACGTCATCCCCAAAGAGCTACTTTCCTGAAGTGAAAAATCATTGGGTAACTTATTTCCGTTATCTGCAACTGAAAAATGCACTATCCCATCTGTTTCATCGAGTGATACTACGATCTCCCCTTCTTTGAGCTCTTTAAAACCATGTTTAAAAGCATTATTTAACAGTTCATTAAGAATAAGTCCCAAGGGCACAGCCTTTGTAATATCCAGATCAAAGCTCTTAACCTCTTTTGTAATTGCTATATTTTTTTGCTGAGAATTAAAAGCATCAGAAACCATTCCCGTAAAATCTTCGATATATTCTTGAATATTGATTGCTGACAGCGTCTCATTCTGATATAACTTCTCGTGGATCATTGCAATAGACCGGATGCGCGACTGCGTATCTTCAAAAACAGATACCAGAGACTCAGAAGATTCATGCTTTTGCAGCTCTAACAAACTGGATATAACAGCAAGGTTATTCTTTACCCGATGGTGGATCTCTTCTAAAAGAGTTTGTTTCTCTTTTAATGATTGTTCAATCTCTACCTCATTTTTCTTGCGTTCTGAAATATCTCTTACACTTCCCACAACCCCAACAGGCTCGCCACAATCATCTGTTACCAATGCGCGTTGGTTATTAACCCAAATGTAATCTCCTTCATGAGTTTTAATACGAAACTCTGTTTCGTCTGCGAAGTATTCGCTATGGCCATCCTTTTCCATATCCATAATTTCTTGTTTCATCTTCTTTATATCTTTCGGATGGACATGATCTAATACAAAAGATCGACCTTTTTTCAAGAATACATCAGTAGAATAGCCCAGCATCTCTTCCACATAGGGGCTTATGTATTTGTATTGCCCAGACTGAATGTCCAACTGATAAACAACATCACGAGAATGCTGCAAAACCTTCTTAAATTTTGATTCACTCTTGGAAAGCTTATCATTCAAATTATTTATTTCTCTAAAAAATGAATTGACAACCAAATACCCAATCAACAAAAGCGTAATCCCAACGATTGTAATAGTCCAAAAAATCAATGTTCTTACCCAACTTGCCAATTCGCCCATTGTATGCGAAAATTGTCCCTCCAGCTCTGTGAGTCTACGATCAATTGAAGAAACTTCTGCTACAATTTGCTCTCTTTTCTCGACACCAAGCTCCCCTTTTTTTATAGCAGTATGTAGCTGTACTCCCAGCTTTTCCAGTTTTTCAATATGGGTATCTCCCTTAGCCCAAATACCGATTGCTTTCTGCAGAAGATCCAGATCCTTAAAATTTTGAGTAACCCAGATAAGTAAATCTATATCTTTGTCTTGGCCTACACCCTGCTGAAAGCCCCGGTAAGCAACATCCAAATGGGGATTATCAGACATTAATGTCTTGCGAGCCTTTTCAAACCCCTGGTGTAGCTCTAACTTATCTTGGAATTTTTTATAGTAGGAAGGTTCTTTATGTATACTGTATTCTAATAATGAAGAAACGGCTTCTTTTTGAGCTTTTGTCCACTGCCCTTCACCGGCGATATAAGCACGAACCGAAGAAAGTGTTTTGATTCCATAATAGCTACCGACCATCATAAACAAAGCCAGTACCACAAATACTAAAATAATAGCAATCCGACTTCTATTATTGCTGATGCTATTTAATAAGCCAACCATAAGGTTATTTTTACTTATTTAACAAAGAAATGCTCACTAACATATAAACCCTGATATGCAAGAAAGCTAATTGCTACACAAAAAGAGAGGAATATTAAATACTCCCCTCGCAAATGTATATGGTAGTACCCCTATTTTTTATACCCAACCGTACCACTTTTCTGTTACCAAATAATTGTACTAATTATTAGCAACTAAATTAAATATTCAATGCCTTTGTAATATCCCGCAACATTTTTCCAATGATTGCCAAATAATGTTCTGTAGAGAGAGGCATTCAACACTTTAGAGACTATTTCAAAAAAACCAAGACTTCTAAAGTACTTTTTTTAAAAATACTCCAGAATAAAAAGTACCGTGGGGCGGATTCGAACCGCCGACCTCCGGGTTATGAATCCGACGCTCTCACCAACTGAGCTACCACGGCATGTCGATCAAATCAAGAGTTGCCAAATATAAAGCATTAATAGATAAATATTAAGTACTTTTTCTGCTTTTTTAATCTTTCTCCTCAGAAATAACACATCTTTTTTTGAGGCTCCTTTAAATCACCTTATTTTCAAGCTTATTAATTTGAAAACCTATAAGCACTGAACATTTCTATTTCTCATGGCAAAGAAAATCACCAGTAAAGACGAAGATTTTTCGCAATGGTATCAAGACATAATTCGTGAAGGAAAGCTGGCCGACCACTCTCCTGTTCGCGGCTGTATGGTAATTCGTCCCAATGGGTATGCCCTGTGGGAAAACATGCAAGACGCGCTTGACCAAATGTTTAAAGATACAGGCCATGAGAATGCCTATTTTCCGCTCTTCATCCCCAAGTCGTTCTTATCAAAGGAAGCCCAACACGTTGAAGGCTTTGCTAAAGAATGTGCGGTTGTAACCCATAGCAGACTACAGAGTTCTGATGACGGCGTAGAAGTTGATCCGGACTCAAAGCTGGAAGAAGAGCTTATTGTTCGCCCCACTTCTGAAACTATTATTTGGGATTCGTACCGAAACTGGATTCAATCGTATCGTGACCTTCCCATCCTCATTAACCAATGGGCGAATGTCGTTCGGTGGGAGATGAGAACCCGCTTGTTTCTGCGTACCATGGAATTTTTATGGCAAGAAGGGCATACTGCTCACGCAACAAAAGAAGAAGCAGTAGACGAAACCAAGCAGATGCTTGAAGTCTATCGCACTTTTGCCGAAGAATATATGGCGATGCCAGTAGTTACCGGCGTTAAAACAGAATCAGAACGGTTTGCCGGCGCCGTAGATACCTACTGTATCGAAACGCTGCTGCAAGATAATAAAGCCCTGCAAGCAGGTACTTCACACTTCCTGGGCCAAAATTTTGCAAAAGCATTTGATGTAAAGTTCCAAAGTTCCGAAGGGCAACATGAATATGTATGGGCAACCAGCTGGGGTGTTTCGACCCGACTGATCGGTGGTTTGATAATGACGCATTCCGATGACCAAGGATTAGTATTGCCTCCTAAACTAGCCCCCAATCAAGTTTTTATTGTACCCATCTGGAAAAGCGATGAGCAAAAAGAGCAAGTGCTTGATTACTGCCATGAAATCATGGATGAACTCAAAGAGTTGAATGTTCGAATTAAACTTGACCACCGTGAAAATATGAGTCCCGGCTGGAAGTTCAATGAGCATGAAGCTGCGGGCATCCCACTAAGACTGACCATTGGACCTCGTGATCTTGAAAACAACAATGTTGAACTCGCACGTAGAGATACCGGTAATAAAGAAATTGTTGACCGTGAGGGGATTGCTCAAAAAGTTGCAAACCTTCTTGAAACCATCCAGGATAAACTCTTTGAAACGGCACAACAAAGAATCCAGGATAATACTCACTCTGTTGATTCTTATGATGAGTTCAAAGAAGTGATCGAAAATGAGGGAGGCTTTGTTTATGCCCACTGGGACGGTACGGCCGAAACAGAAGAAAAAATCAAAGACGAAACAAAAGCTACGATTCGCTGCATTCCACTTGAGGACGGCGAAGAAGGTGAATGTATGGTTACGGGCAAACCATCAGAACAAAAAGTTCTATTTGCACGTGCCTATTAAAATGAGATAACATTGGATCGGATATCAGTAAAACACAATAAATTCAGTATAAGACAACGCTTTCGAAATACTGGCACTGCCGGCTTGATATCCGATCTTTTAAATCCACTGTTTCTACCTCCGGTTGTTATAGCTTTATTGGCAATATTAGTTGAACTGCCCCTACGTTCTATTGCTTGGATTACGGCAGCAGCCCTTATCTTCTACACGATAATACCACTCTCTGCATCGTTATACTTATTAAAAACGAAGCAAATCTCTTCTATTGATCTGCCTGAGAGAAAATCACGAAATCAACTCTTTTTACTTTCGCTCGGCTGCTCATTATTCGCCTTTACTATTTATACTGTGGCAAATACGCATATAATCATACCTATTATAGCACTGATCTTTCTTATAAATGCGGGAATCGGCTATGGTATAAACTTTTGGTGGAAGATTAGCATGCACTCAGCATCCGGTTCTTCGGCTGGTGCTATTTTCCTTTTCTTCTCTCAGCAAGAAGTTTTACCCGCTTCTTTTGCAACTACTATTTTACCCTTGTTAATCCTTTTACTACTTTTACCATTAATCATTTGGGCAAGATACCGTCTGAAGATTCATACATGGACAGAACTTCTTGCAGGTGCTGCAGCAGGTTTTCTGCTCACTATTATTGAATTAACCATGCTTACAGTAATATGGTAAATACAAATCTGGAAGCCCCAGCTTCTCATTATCTGCTTACTTCTGAATTGAGTCAAGAGATAGATCAAAAAACTATTCAAAATATAGGTATTGATGGTTTTACCCTGATGGAAGTAGCAGGAAAGTCTGCGAGCCAACTGCTTCTTGATCAATATTCGGAACTTTCGAACGGACTCTACCTCTGTGGAAAAGGCAACAATGCCGGAGATGCCTTAGTCTTGGCTAGATATTTATTACAAAATGATATAAAAGCTTCCATAGTTTTCATCAGTGGTAGTGATGATCTTAGTGAAGACACGAGAACAAACTTGCAGCTGCTTCACAAGTATGACCAACACAACAGACTTAAAATTTATGAAAGCTGGAATGATGCCAAACCCCTCGACACCTTTGATTTTGTTGTAGATGGATTACTGGGAACCGGCTTAAATAGCGATGTGCGCGGGAAATATGCAGAAGCTATCCAGTGGTGTAACCATCAACAGACTCCTGTTTTTGCAATGGATATTCCTACCGGCCTACATGCAGACTCCGGCGAAATCATGGGCATTGCCCTTCAAGCTGACCATACCTATTCATTCGGCGGTCGCAAGCAGGGATTTTATCTTGGAGACGGACCAAACCTGACCGGCAAGATTGACTACTGTGAACTTCCTTTTCCTAATAAGTATAAACAGGACTGTCATAGCTTTTTGTTGGATGAAAGCTGGAACTCTACTGAGATATCCCCCACTGGTAAACACAAATACGATTCCGGGGTACTTTATGTAATTGCCGGCTCTGAAGGACTAACCGGTGCAGCTATTATGGCAACCAAAAGTGCCTGGGCTGAAGGAATAGGAGCAATCGTTCTCATCTGCCCGAGAGGTACTCTCCCAATCTATGAACAAACCCTGCCCTCTATTATTAAAAAACCGGTAGGTGACAGAGATGACTTCTTCTTCAAAAAGAAACATATACAAAAGTCACTGCAAATTATTGGTGAAAAGGAGGGAGCATTACTTATTGGACCCGGCATTGGACGTGATAAAAGCACTATTGAATTTGTACAGTCGATTTTAGAGGAAAACTCAAAACCCACGCTCATTGATGCCGATGGCTTATGGTGCCTAAGCCAGTTAACAGAATGGCCAAAGCCTCATGACCGGAATTGGATTTTAACCCCGCATCCGGGAGAATTGAGTAAACTCACAGCTGAAAACTTTGATACAGATTACCAACGTCTGCAAATTGTGCAGCAAATTTCTCAAAAAGAAGGTGTTACCCTTCTCTCAAAAGGCATGCCCGGAATTATTGGAACACCTGAACCTAAATCTTATCTAACTAATTACGACACTACTCCTTTTGCCAGAGCCGGTAATGGTGATGTACTGGCAGGTAAAATTGCATCCTATCTAGCACTGGGATACTCACCTGATACAAGTTGTGCAATGGGATTATTAAATGGAAAACAAAAACTGGATCATCTTTTAAAACAAAGCCAGGAAGTACCCGAACCTACAGACTTTATATGAAGATTCATTTGTTCTACTCCTTTCTATCAAAAAATAGCTTCTTATTACCCCTTGCTATTATTGGATTAACCATCGTTATGTTAAGCCTGACCTTATTGCCTGCTGAAACTTTTGCCCACAATGACCTGTGGACCTATGACAAAATTGGGCATCTACTTCTATTTGGAAGTTGGACCTACGTGCTTGGTTTATACCATGATATTCGTTGGAAAACACCTACCAATTTATGGGTTATATGTCTTATTGGAATCGGTTTTGGACTCATGGTTGAGGTCCTCCAGCACCTGCTTCCCCTAAACCGCCATGGCGACTGGGCCGATCTGGCCACCGATATTCTGGGATGCTTATTGGCTATATGGGCATTAAAGAAAACGATCCCCAATAAATAACTCTTCCTTTTTGACTTTTTCGCCTTCTTGTTATTTATTTGTACTATACATATAGTACTAAACTCATAATAAAGCTGCGCCATGAGAGGTAAATACAAAAAACCGACTCAGGACCTTCGCAACTATTACACTGTTTTTTTACAGTTGGGCATCGTAGCAGTACTCCTCATTTTTATTGTAGCAATGAAAGTTGAGTTTGTTGCTGAAAAACCCAATACGGACTTGACTGAAGAACAGGAAGTCACTAAGATGGAAGATATCATACAAACCAAGCAGGAAGAAACCCCGCCAACCCCTCCACGACCACAGGTACCAGTTGAAGTACCCAACGATGAAATCATCGAAGATCAGAGCATTGACCTGGATGCTGAAATGTCTTTAGATGAACCCCTGGATATGCCGCCCCCGCCCGAAGAAGAGGATGACGAAGAAAAGCTATTTGTCATTGTTGAAGAGATGCCAAAAATGAAAGGGGGACAAGAATGGCTGTACAATAATATCGAATATCCTGAAATGGCCCGAAAAGCAGGTATCGAGGGCAGGGTAATCATACAGTTTATTGTAAATAAAAAAGGCAAAGCTCAAAATCTGAAAATATTACGCAGCTTGGGAGGAGGATGCGACGAAGCAGCAAAAAAAGTTCTCCGAGATGCTGAATTTAGTATCGGTCGTCAAAGAGGTAGACCAGTAAAGGTAAAAATGTCACAAAGTATTGTCTTCAGATTGCAAAATTAAGAGTTAGAAACTTAGGATCAGGTTTAAAAAAACAAGCAGTCAAATGGAATAAAGTGGAGGTATCTCACATTTTATAGTAATAATCGCCCATATGTTTACGTTTAATCACCTCTGCTTTGCAGCAAAACCTAGGAATGAAACAAATTATTAGTTTTTCCTGTTATTTAAGTGGAGATTTATCAGAATTATTTGTTTCATTAGGTTTCCTAATAAAAACATTTTTCTTAAAAATTTAACGCGGAGGTAATTATGCGTTCAGACAGAAAGAAGCCTAAGTCTGATCTGAGGAACTACTACACTGTCTTTTTACAGTTGGGCATGGTAGCAGTACTTCTCATTTTTATTGTAGCAATGAAGGTTGAGTTTGTTGCTGAAAAACCCAATACGGACCTGACTGAAGAACAGGAAGTCACCAAGATGGAGGATATCGTACAAACCAAGCAGGAAGAAACCCCACCGCCCCCTCCACGCCCACAGGTGCCGGTTGAAGTACCCAATGATGAAATTATCGAAGATCAGAGCATTGATCTGGATGCTGAAATGTCTTTAGATGAACCCTTGGATATGCCTCCTCCACCTGAAGAAGAAGATGACGGCGAAGACTTCTTTGTTGCGGTTGAAAATATGCCCAAACTAAAAGGAGGACTTGCTGGTCTTCAAAAACAGATTGAATACCCTGAAATGGCCCGAAAAGCGGGTATCGAGGGGAGAGTTATCATTCAGTTTGTTGTTACTGAAAATGGTAATGTAGAAAACCCTCGTGTTATCCGAGGTATTGGGGGTGGTTGCGATAAAGAGGCACTTCGCGTAGTTAAAAAGGCTGAATTTCAACCTGGGCGGCAACGTGGTAAACCCGTACGTGTGCAATATAGTCTGCCAATTACCTTCCAGCTCCAGAACTAATATAGTAACCTATTTTACTTTCGGGGAGATACATCATCAGGTGTATCTCCCTTTTTTATTTCTATCCAAAAAAGATAATAGACACCTATCGTTCTATTCAGCTGAAGAAATCCAGCTGGCAAATGTCGTTAACACTTCTTCCAGATTTGCATATCCTACCTTGCCAATAGCTTCATTCACAAAAGCCCACTGGACCTGCTCAATACCTTCCTCAGCCTGCGGCTTCAAATGTTCATCACACCAATCCTCATACTGCATTACAAACCAGTATGTAGTCTTACCATAGCAGGTTCCATCCTGTTCATATTCATGATAGGTTTGCTGTAGTCCCCCAACGATATTAGGTAACTCAGATAAGCCAATTTCTTCTGCTACTTCTCGCACAGCACACTCTTCAATAGATTCTCCCTCTTCAATTTTGCCTTTGGGTAGATCCCATACTCCCCTTCTATATATAAGAACAATTTGAGGCGGGGTGGCTTCCGACTCATCTTTAAATAATACCCCGCCTGCTGCTGTAATTGGTTCAATATCCGACATTATTATTGGTTTTCACCAGATTCCGAATCTCCTTCTTTCTCCCTTTCATCGGCATAATTTACACGAAGATTATTCAGCGTCTCAGTTAAATAATTTTTCAACTTGTCAGGCAAATTCCCCTCCGTATACTCCTGAAGCATTACTAACGTATCAATAGCAAACTTTGCCGATTTTAGCTCACGCTCCTTTTCACCGGTCTGAGGATTCTCTAGCTGCCCCATACCCATTTGTGCAATCTGCTGATGCTGTTGAACTAGCATCATAAAGAGCAATTGTTGCTGCTCATCATCTGATAAATTATCACCATTTAAGTTTGTCTGATCCATAAGAAATCTGTTTTATTAAAATTCATCCTAAAATAAGGTCTTTAAAGGAAAGAATTAATTATTAGCAAATATAAATTATTAACAAAGTTCTTTAAATATTGAAAACATCCAAGTACTTTAAGAGGCTCTAAACAACTAATTCATTACACTGATATACAATTTAAAAATGGCCATTTTACATCCTTTCAAAGCTTGGCGACCAACCCCCGACACCGTAGAAGAAATTGCTTGTGTACCTTACGACGTTATAAGTGTTAAAGAGGCACGCACCTTGGCAGAAGGCAAACCCAAAAGCTTTTTGCACGTAATACGTCCGGAGATTGACCTTCCTGAAGGTACGGATCCCCATGACGATCGTGTTTATGAAAAAGGGGCTGAGAATCTGAAGAAATTTTTATCTGATGGCACACTGCAACAAGAAGATCAACGCCATGTTTATGTTTATCAATTGATTAGAAAAGGGCGCCCCCAGACAGGCATCTTTTCTTGTGTTTCAGTCGATGACTATGACAAAGACGTCATTCTTAAGCACGAATTAACTCGTCCCGAAAAGGAAGATGACCGAACTCGACATCTTCTGACGCAGCAAGCTCACGCAGAGCCGGTCATGTTTACCTACAAAGATGATGAGCAAACGGAAAAACTCATTGAGGAAACGATGGAGGAAGAACCTCTTTTCAATTTCAAGGCAGAAGATGGTGTCGTCCATAAACTATGGAAAGCCTCTAATACCGATGCTTTTGTCAAAGCCTTTGAATCTATTCCCAACTTATATATTGCTGATGGACACCACCGCTGTAAAAGCGCCTCACGCGCGGCGGCCGAAGAAAAAAAGAAGAACCCGGAGCATACAGGAAATGAAGAATATAATTTCTTTCCGGCGGTACTTTTTCCAATGTCGAACATGAATATTATGGCCTACAACCGGGTAGTCCATGATATCCCCGACGGCTTCTTGGAAACGCTGCATGAAAAATTTAAGTTGACACCCGGAGCAGCACCCAGCCCATCTCAAAAAGGAAATATCAGTATTTATATTGATGGTAAGTGGTACGCCATGACACTCCCCATCAGTGATAACCCCAATAGCGTAGAACAACTTGATGTTCACCGTTTGCAAGAGCACCTTTTATCTTCTCTGCTGGATATTTCGGATCCCCGAAGAGATGAGAACCTCTCTTTTGTAGGGGGTATTCGAGGTACCGAAGAGCTGGAAAAGCTTGTCAACAATGGTGACGCTGATATGGCTATCAGCATGTATCCGACAAGTATCGAAGAGCTTGTAGAAGTATCTGATGAGGGTATGTTAATGCCTCCTAAATCAACTTGGTTTGAACCCAAATTACGATCCGGACTTTTAGTTCACACTTTTTAATTCCCAACATCTCTAAATTTCAAATTACTATGAATCGCGTTCACAACTTTAGTGCAGGACCCGCAACACTTCCCCTTGAAGTACTTGAAAAAGCTCAAAAAGAGTTTACAGAATACCAAGGCATGGGGCGCTCCGTCATGGAAATCAGCCACCGTAGCCCGCAGTATGAGGCCATTGACGAACAGGCCAAAGCCCGACTTACAGAATTACTTGATCTGGGCGATGATTTTGAAATCATGTTTCTACAAGGAGGAGCCAGCTCACAATTTATGATGACGCCCTTCAACTTTTTAGGCCAAGATCAAACCGCTGATTATATCGACACCGGGCGTTGGTCTAATAAAGCGATCAAAGAAGCTAAGATCTTTGGCAATGTGCACCGTCCATTTTCAAGTGCTGATTCCGGCTATGACCGAGTACCCACGAACGATGAGCTTGAGCTTAGCGACAATCCTGAATATGTGCACTTCACTTCCAATAATACGGTAGCAGGCACACAATTTCCCTCAGAACCGGAAACCGGCGGCATCCCTTTAGTTTGCGATGCCTCTTCGGATCTTCTTTCCCGGCCTATTGATGCTTCAAAGTATGGACTCATTTATGCAGGAGCTCAAAAAAATGTTGGCCCTGCCGGAGTAACTATTGTTATTATCCGTAAAGATTTCCTTGCCAAAGCGGATACCGAAAATGTGCCTACAATTCTGCAGTACCAAACACATACAGAAAAAATATTTAATACGCCTCCTACCTTTAATGTCTATATGGTAAATCTTGTCCTGGAATGGGTGCAGGAAAAAGGCGGCCTTCCATACTTTAAGCAATTTAACGAAAAGAAAGCCGCACTGCTGTATGATGAGATCGACAGCGACGATTTCTATCGCGGGGCTGTAGAAAAGGATTCCCGATCCTTGATGAATGCAACCTTCCGCTTACCCTCCGAAGAGCTGGAAGAAAAGTTCTTATCTGAAGCAAAAGAACATGACCTGATGACACTCAAAGGACATCGCAGTGTAGGCGGTATCCGTGCCAGCATGTATAATGCTTGCCCCCGTGAAAGTGTTGAAACATTAGTCAACTTTATGAAAGACTTCAGAAAAAATAACGGTTAATTACAGACCGATATCACTGTTTAGATAAGTCCGAATACGGTTAATATATGATCAACCGTATTCGGCACAAACAGTACTAGATAAAGCATTCCCCAAAGTGCTCCGGCCACATGTGCCTCGTGGTTGATCTTACCTCGCTCCTGCTTGCTGGCATACATACTGTACATCAAATATAAGATACCCAGAATAAATGCCGGAATCGGAATTGGTATCAGCATAAGCATGATCCCCTCCATCGGAAATAAGAGAATAAAAGCAAACAACACAGAACCTACCGCTCCTGAAGCTCCCAGAGTAGCATAATTAGGATCATCCTTAAATTTTATGAGGGATGGAATGCCTGCCACGATAAGTCCCGACAGATATAACCCTAAGAAGTAGCGACCTCCAAGCACCTGCTCCATTACCGCCCCAAAAAAGTAGAGTGTAAACATATTCACAAAAAGGTGCCCAATATTGGCATGTAAAAAACCTGAGGTCAACAGTTCATACCAAGACTTATTTCGTACGGTACGATAAGGTCTTAAATACCCCCATTCAGTAAGAGGGGGAAATAGGTATAGGGCAACGAGTGAAACAGCCACTGTTATGGCCACCACGAAAAATGTAACAGGACTATTTGATATAAAGCTTTCCATAAAACTGATTTTTAGTTTCTGAAAATAGAGAAGACCAATACCGAACGCCAATCTAATTTTGCGCCAGCAATTGTTAGCAATATTGTTGCCAACAATCATCCATACTGCTTATATTGGGGCACGTTCTCAAACATGCGTTTTACACGGCATCTGTATTAAAAGGTTTGCAGAACACTCAACTTAGACATTTTCTTTTCCAAGCCGGTGTAGCTCAGGGGTAGAGCGATTCTCTCGTAAAGAATAGGTCGCTGGTTCGAATCCAGTCACCGGCTCTTACTTAAGGCTATAAACAGCCTTAAAAACTATTTTGATATAGCTACTCTGCACAACCTATCTCATTATCTTAGGTAGCAACAATTGCGCCAAGGAGCTGTTGTTGTTTATTTCCTTCCGTCAACTTCCAGAATCTCAAACTCATAATAGATTTACTCAATAGATGAACAAAAAACTATATTCTTAGGAGATCAATAACTATCGGTTGTTACACTCCCTTTTTATATGGATTTTTACTGTTCCTCAAAATATATTATCTGAAACGAACCAAAAGCGGCACCATACATTTTGCGATACTTCCCATTACTTATCATTTCAGCAGCCCTTTTTATCACCTCTTGTGGTACTACTTCACGGTTAGATAAACCTGAAAATAAAGCAAAGGCGAAATCAGTATCTAAAGGTTCAATAATTGAGGAAGGCCGGGCCAGTTGGTACGGTCCAAAATTTCACGGCAAGCTCACAGCAAATGGTGAAAAATATGACATGCACGGTCTTACCGCTGCCCATCGCACTCTGCCTTTCAATACTATTCTGAAAGTTAAGAATCTTGATAATGGTAAATCGGTACAAGTGCGCATCAACGACCGGGGGCCCTATGCCAAAGATCGTATCATTGACCTATCGAAAAAAGCTGCAAAAAAAATAGATATGCTTGGTCCGGGTACGGCCAATGTTAAACTTGTACTAGTAGGGGGAAGTTTGGCCGGCCCTCGTCCCCAAAATCTTAAAGTGCCCACTTACACTGTTCAGCTTGCTTCTTACAAAGAAGAAAACAAAGCCTTTAGCCACTCTCAAAAAATAAAAGGAGCACGTGTAGAAGAGGTTAACTTACAAAAGGGAATGGTATATCGAGTGTACTACGGGGTTTATACAGACAAAGATGAAGCTCATCAGAATCAACGTAAACTCAGCAAAAAAGGGTTTAACGGCTACGTAAAACAGATTGAAAATTGATTCCTTTTCCGGGAATGGAATGCCCCTTCTTTGTGGTTGTACCAGTCTGTTTTCAACTTATTAGTATACATATATGAAGAAGAAAATTATTGTTATCGGCAGTGGCTTCGGGGGACTGGCAACCGCATCACGACTTTTGTCGCAAGGATATGAAGTAGAACTTTTTGAAAAACGTGATAAACCGGGCGGACGCGCCTACGTGTATGAGATAGACGGTTTCAAATTTGATGGCGGACCGACGGTTATTACCGCCCCATTTTTATTTGATGAAATCTTTGAAGCAGCCGGAAAAAAGCGGGAAGATTATTTCAAACTGGTCCCTTGCGATCCTTTTTACCGCATCTTTAATGCCGAAGGTGAAAAGTTTGATTACAACGGTGACCATGAGTTTGTGCTCATTGAAATTGAGAAATGGAATCCCGATGATAAAAAAGGATATACGAAGTTTCTAAAGTCGACCAAGGCCATTTTTAATAAAGGCTTTGTTGAGCTGGCCGACCAACCCTTTCTAAGTCTTTGGGATATGATTAAGGTGATCCCCGACCTTATCAAACTCCAATCCCACAAAACAGTCTATCAATATATCTCCAAGTATATAGAAAACGATTTCCTGAGAAAAGTCTTCTCATTTCACCCGCTCTTAGTTGGCGGCAACCCTTTTGACACAACTTCGATCTACGCCATGATCCACTACCTGGAGCGGGAATGGGGTGTACACTATGCCATGGGCGGCACAGGAGCTATTGTCGAGGCGCTGGCACAACTTATTCGCGAGCAAGGCGGTACGATCCACCTCAATGCCGAAGTTGATAAAATTACGGTAGAAAAGGGCACAGCAACCGGAATCCAACTTAAAGACGGTACCATACACAAAGCAGATCAGGTAGTTTCCAATGCTGATGTTGCCTTCACCTATCGGCATATGGTCGATGAAAAAGATCGCAGTACATATAGCAATAGAAAAATTGAGCGCATGAAATACAGTATGTCTCTTTTTGTGATATACTTTGGTACAAAGAGGCGCTACCTGGATTCGGAGCTAGAACACCATAATATTATCCTTGGTGAACGCTACCGAGAGTTGCTTTCCGATATTTTTCACGATAAGAAATTGGCTGAAGACTTTTCACTCTATCTGCATATGCCAACAAAAACAGACCCGTCGCTAGCCCCGGAAGGCTGCGAAGGCTTTTATGTATTGTCCCCGGTCCCCCATCTAGACAGCGGAACTGACTGGAAAACCAAAGCCAAACCTTACCGCGATGCCATCATTAGTTTTTTAGAAGAAAACTACCTACCGAACTTAGAAGAGAATATTGTTGTAGAGCATCATATTGATCCCCTCCACTTTAAACAGACTCTTAACAGTTATAAAGGGTCAGCATTCTCTGTAGAACCGATATTAACGCAATCAGCATGGTTCCGCCCCCATAACAAATCAGAAGATATTGATGACCTGTTCTTTGTTGGCGCCGGCACTCATCCGGGAGCAGGATTACCGGGCGTACTTTCTTCAGCTAAAATTGCGGAACAACTTATTTGCGACTCTTAGTTGTTGCCCGGTTATGAGATAACTGGAAATACTCCTCTTCTCTTTTATATTAAATAGCACAACTGTATTGCGAATCGTCATTTTACTTTATCACTATGGGATTTAAAAAAACGTATCTTTTTTTCTTGGTTCTCTTCCTTATCGTTGCGTGCCAACCCAAGGAATCGAAATATGAACAGCTTGGCCTTGAGGAAATCACCATTACGGAACTGCAAAATAGCTACCAAAATGGTGACTATTCAATTGTTGATGTAACAGAGGCTTACCTTAATCGGATTGAATCAATAGATCAAAATGGTCCTCAACTTAATTCCATGCTTTATGTCAATCCCAATGCGATTGAAAAAGCCAAGACTCTTGATAAGGAGCTTGCAAATGGTAATAAGCGTGGACCTCTTCATGGTGTACCTATTGTTTTAAAAGACAATGTAGATACCCATGACATGCCTACTACCGCTGGTGCCAGGCCAATGGAAGGTTCTCTTCCACCCGATGATGCTTTTATCACAAAAAAGCTGCGAGAAGCTGGAGCAATTATCCTTGGCAAAAGCAACCTGAGCGAATGGGCAAATTTTCACAGCAGCTTTTCTTCGAGCGGATGGAGTGGTTTAGGTGGACAAACACATAATCCCTATGACCTTAGTCGTAACCCATGCGGGTCGAGTTCCGGAACGGGGGCAGCAATCTCTGCCAATCTCGCCGTTTGGGGAATTGGAACAGAAACTAATGGTTCTATCACTTGCCCATCATCAGCAAATGGGCTTGTCGGTATAAAGCCTACGGTCGGATTACTTAGTCGATCAGGAATTATTCCTATCTCCTTTACGCAAGATACACCCGGTCCTATGGCACGAACAGTTTCCGATGCAGCTATTGCGTTAGGCACGATGGTTGGGATAGATGAAGATGATTCTAAGACGTTAAAAAGCGAAGGCAAGTTTGTCAATGATTACACGCAATTCTTAAATAAAGATGGTCTCAAAGGAAAACGGATTGGTTTCTGGACCGGACCACTGGGCGACCATCATCGCGTAGATACCTTAACGCACCAAACAGTGCGACTTTTGGAAAATCAGGGTGCTGAAGTCGTAGAACTGAAAACGATTACAAAAGAGAGCATCGGAGGAGAGTCATTCCAGGTTCTACTGTACGAATTTAAGAATGGCTTAAACGAATATTTCAAATCTCTGGGATCTGATGCCCCGGTTAAAAATATGGACGAGCTTATCGAATTAACTCTTGCTGACTCTATTGAAATGCATTATTTCGATCATGACTTACTTATTACGGCCAATGAAAAGGGAGACCTCAATTCTGAGGAATACAAGAAGTCATTAGAGAAGATGCTCAAACATACACGTGAAAAGGGGATTGACAGAGTAATGGAAGAGAATAACCTGGATGCCATTGTGAGTCCTACCGGAGCTCCCGCCTGGAAAACAGATTTAATTAACGGGGATAACTTTTCTGTTTCCTCCAGTTCTCCTGCCGCACGTGCAGGTTATCCCAATATTACCGTTCCTATGGGATATATTGATGGACTGCCTGTTGGTATATCATTTTTTGGCAAAGCATGGAGCGAACCCAAGCTTATAGAAATCGCATATGCTTTCGAGCAGGC
Source organism: Fodinibius halophilus (assembly GCF_011059105.1). GTDB lineage: Bacteria > Bacteroidota > Rhodothermia > Balneolales > Balneolaceae > Fodinibius > Fodinibius halophilus. The sequence goes on from NZ_JAALLS010000009.1 coordinate 128,352, forward strand.
TACAAATATTCGGATAGCGCCTACTCTTGAAGCCGGTGAATAACTGTCTCAAATAAAAACACCCGTCACATTTTACATGACGGGTGTTGGGCAGAAAAAGAACAATCGTTATTTGCTTTCAAGTTCTTCCTGCAATGAATCCCAGTCTGCCAGGAAGCGCTCAAGACCGCGATCTGTAAGAGGATGCTCCATTAACTGATCAATAACTTTGAGTGGCATCGTAGCAACATCTGCTCCCAATCGTGCCGACTCAAGCACATGCATTGGATGACGAATACTTGCTGCCAATACTTCTGTTTCGTAACCGTAGTTTTCATAAATAGTTACAACATCAGCGATTAGCTGCATTCCATCATCAGAAATATCATCAAGACGACCAATAAATGGCGAGATATATGTTGCTCCGGCTTTTGCAGCTAACAAAGCTTGTGTAGCGGAAAAACACAGCGTACAGTTGGTACGAATTCCTTCGTCAGACAAGCTGCGAATTGCTTTAATACCCTCTTTAATAAGCGGTACCTTAACTACTACGTTGTCTGCAATGTTAGCCAGGTTACGCGCTTCGGCCATTATTTCATCATACTCAGTAGAAACAACTTCTGCCGAAACATCCCCATCAACCATGTTACAAATTTTTGCGATATGCCCCTCAAAATCAGCAACTCCTATTTTGGCACACAAACTTGGGTTTGTTGTTACTCCATCCAAAACACCCAAGTCATGGGCTTCTTGAATCTCATCAAGGTCGGCGGTGTCAATAAAAAATTTCATATTTTGCTTAGTGGCTTTGTGATTATTTATGGTGGGCTAAAAATAACAAATTTTACACCTCTTTCTTAAAGCAACAGATTATTAATTATTTTCTTTTCCAGAATTGTAATGCTACCTCAAATGTTAAATAAGTTAAAAATCATCAATTTCTGTCTTAATCTGTCGTTATAGTGAATCATTTGCTATATCCTCTCGTAAGGCGATTGTTGCTTAACATCTCTATCATTAAAAATGGATCCAGTGAAAAATTTACAGTACGTATTTGTTCTCTCATTACTCGTTATTATTCAAGCCTGTGGAGGCAGCTCCGGCGAACCCACCAACAACTTCAGAGGCGCCGACCAGGAAGAGGAAGCCACAAGTGTTGAAACCATGACAGCCTCAACCCAGGATATATCTAGGCTAATTAAATCATTTGGCAATATTCGGGCCCAGGAAATTGTAAAAGTTACTCCCCAGGTTTCGAATCGCATCACAAAGATCCATGCTGATCTTGGTGATACTGTGCAACAGGGAGATCTGCTTGCTACAATCTATGACGCAACCTATCGCGACCAGTATCAACAAGCAAAGTCACAACTCGAACAAAACCGGGCATCATATGTTCGAGACAGCCTGCAATTTCAGCGTCAAAAGGAGCTGCACAAGAAAGATTTAATAAGCTCTACAGAATTTGATAATGCCAAAGCAACCTTTGAAAGCAGCAAAGCTCAGCTCCAGTCGGCCAGGGCCAACCTTACCGAGAGCCGAGAAAATTTAGCTAATACGAAAATAAAATCACCGGTGTACGGCGTTGTTCTCAGTCGTAATATTTCTGAAGGAGACCTGGCCAGCAATGGTCAAGTGGCATATGAGATCGCAAACCTTGTTGGCCTGCAGGCACGCGTTCATCTCCCTATGGAAGAATGGAGGGATGTTGAGATCGGCCAGAAAGTCAGTTTCCGTGTTTCCAACCAGCCAGATATCAGCGGCAAAGGACGTGTTACACAGATAAGTCCCCGACTGGATGCTGCTACCGGTCTTGGAGAAGTTGTTATCAGCCTCACCGAAACCGGGCAATCTATTTATCAAGGAGTTCTGGTAGAATCTATTATTAAAGTGACAACCCACAATAATGCCGTTGTGATACCACGCGCTGCATTAGTTGAAAATGTACAAACAATCATTGAACCCGAGTCGAATACCATCCAACTGGAACGCAGCTATTCCGTTTTTACCGTTAAAAATGATTCACTCGCTGTACAAAGTGATGTTACCCTCGGAATTGAGCAGGGGGATAAAGTAGAAGTGACAAGTGGCATAGAAGCCGGAGACGAAATTGTTATAACAGGACAAAATGGGCTGTCTGACAGCACAAAAGTACGCATTGCTGACCCTCAAAACTTTAACACCTCTCCAGAAGAAGTTCCGATTGATAATATGACAGAGGAAGAAAACAAAACGACCTCACAAGACACAAGCTCAACCTCGTAACACAGAATATTTATTATTTATGAAAGCTCTAGCAAGAAAAGCGGTTGAGCGGCCTGTTACATTTTTTATGACGAGTCTCATCGTCATTGGATTTGGCCTTTTTGGATTATCAAACTTACGGCTCAACCTTTATCCGGATGTCTCATTTCCAACAATAACTGTCTATACAACCTACGAAGGGGTAGCCCCGGGGGATATGGAAACCCTCATCACCCGCCCTATTGAAGAAGTTGTGGGTAGTATTAGTGGGGTGCGCGAAGTACGATCATCCTCCAAACAGGGAGCCTCAGTAGTTAAACTCAAATTTAATTGGGGCACCGATCTCTACCAAGCCGAATCGGATGTACGAAAAGAACTTGATTTCGTCAGGCGTACAATACCCGATGATGCTGAACAACCGATTGTTTTTTCGTATGACCCGAACCAAGAACCTGTTATGGTTCTTACGCTCACCTCTGAAATTCAAAGTCCGCGAGAGCTGCGAACAATGGCTCGCCAACAGGTTGAACAACGGCTTGAGCGAATCCCCGGCGTAGCTTCCAGTGAGACGGCAGGCGGCTACCAACGACAAATTAATATTGATATCAGTAATGAGCAGATGCGTACCTATGATTTAAGCATCGCAACCATTGCTAATAAGCTTGAACAGGAAAATATTCAGATCCCAGCCGGTGAGCTCATTGAAGGGCGGACCATATACTCCCTACGAACCATTGGCGAATTTAAGAATATTGACCAGATTCGCAATACTGTTATTGCTCAAAGAGACGGCAAGCCTTTGCGCCTGGCAGATGTTGCTGATGTGGAAGATGGGGTTGCCCAACCTATAGGTAATGTGCATGTAGATTATAACGAAGGGGTCATCATCAATGTGTATCGTCAAAGTGATGCCAATGTTGTTACCACTGCAAATGCCGTTATCGAGAACCTTGAAGATATAGGGAAGCCACTACCCGATGATGTTAAAGTAGATGTATTAACAAACAAGGCTGAGTTTATCGAAATGTCGATCGATAACCTCCTTTGGACCGGCCTCCAGGCGGTGATCCTTGTCGTCCTCATTCTGTTAGCATTTTTACACAGTGGACGATCAGCTCTTATCATTGCCATATCTATTCCGGTATCCATTATCTCTACCTTTAGTATCATGGACTGGGCAGATCTGAGTTTGAATATCATCTCTCTGTCCGGCCTTACCCTTGCCGTAGGTATGGTGGTGGATGACGCAGTGGTAGTTCTGGAAAATATATTTCGGTTTAAAGAAGAAGGACATAATAAGAATGAAGCCTCCATTTTTGGAGCCCAGGAAGTTGCAGTTCCGGTAGTGATCTCTACCCTGACAACCCTTGTGGTCTTTATTCCTATTCTCTTTGTTCCTGGTATTGCCGGATTCTTATTTCGAGACCTAGCGCTCACCATATCCTTCGCACTCATTGTATCATCCCTGGTAGCTCTTTCTCTGATACCGATGATGAGCTCTGTTTTGCTGGGTACTACCGAAGAAAAAGAAGATGATCGTTCATATTTGAAACAACTTTTAGAATGGAGTCGCGGTAACATTTACAAGCGAATTATCGCATCTCCTCTCCTCTTGATTGGAGCTATTTTATATCCGATTTATTGGATATTCAGACTAATCATAAGGAGTATTGCCTCCTTCTTTAAAAATAATATTGCCCCAACAACCAGTAACTTTTTAGAAAGAATGGAGCAATCATATAATAGAACATTAGACTCCCTTCTTAATAGAAGTGGAACAGTGATAATATCAGCTATTGTACTATTCGTTGTAACGCTCCCGATTTTCTATCAGCTTGGCGGCGAGTTTTTTCCAAAAGTTGATGATAACTCTTTCATTCTTGACGTACAACGGAATCCCGGTGTTAGCCTCATCGAACTGGAACGATCTATTGCACAGGCAGAATCAATAATTAATAACAATGTGCCTGAAGCAAAACTCGTGGTCTCTGACTTTGGCGATAAGGAGGGCATTGAAGGCGCTGACAGCCCCGGTGGATATCAGGGGACCATCAGCGTAGAGCTGGTTTCGCAGGATCAAAGAAACCGATCTGAAGCCACTATTGTTTCCAGTCTGCTTGCAAAGCTTGAAGAAGTACCCGGTACCGATATTAAAGAGATACAACAAGATCCCCTTAGCCCTGAAGGTGAAAGTGGCTTGGTCGTTCAAATTTATGGGTATGAACCCCAAACAAAAGAGAAATTAGCTAACGGAGTTAAGAAAAAACTTCGCGAAATTGATGGCATTGTAAATGTCTTCAGCACCGCCGATCAGGGACGTCCAGAGCTGAGAGTAACTATGGATCGCGAGCGGATCTCTCGCATGGGAATGTCAACTTCTGATGTAGCCAATGCACTCAGCAATGCCATCAAAGGAAATATTGCAACAACTTATGTTGATAAAGGTGTTGAATTTGAGGTAATGGTGCAGTTGGAAGCAATAGACAAAGCTGCTGTTACAGACCTGCGCAACCTGCAGGTACAGTCTCCATCCAATGGCTGGGTGCCCCTGTCTAACCTTGCCCGTATCGAACGATACCAGGGCCCCACAAATATTTTGAGGATCAACCAAGAACGAGTGACCGAAGTGTCAGCGGATCTCTCGAAAAAAGATCTCAAAACTGCTTCAGTGCAGACTCGTGAAAAGCTCGAAGATATTAACTGGCCCGAAGGGTATCGCTATGAGATAGCCGGTTCTGCCGAAGAACAACAAGAATCATTTAATTTCTTGTTACTGGCCTTTATGATTGCCGGTATATTAACCTATATGGTGATGGCTTCTCAGTTTGAGAGTTTAGTGGAACCGTTCATTATCATATTAACTATCCCCCTTGCCCTTACCGGTGTTTTACTGATCCTTTGGATTACCGGCACCTCTATCAGTGTAACATCAATGGTTGGCCTTATTTTGCTATCCGGTATTGTGGTAAATAATGGAATTGTAATGATTGATTATATCAAAATATTACAAGCCCGTGATTTTTCACGCCACGAAGCTATTGTCGAAGGAGCAACACGAAGGCTGCGTCCTATTTTAATGACCGCCTTTACTACAATACTTTCAATGGTACCACTGGCCCTGGAACTTGGCTCGGGGTCAGAAACCTGGAGCCCTATGGCCCGAACGGTTATTGGCGGGCTGGGGATGTCTACCCTGCTGATGCTTTTTGTGGTCCCCTGCTTGTATAAATTGATAAACGCCATGGTGGAAAACTTCGGCTTTGATGCTGTACACAAAGAAGATCCACTCCTTCAATCAAACTGAAGTTTCCTAATTTAATACTGCTATGAAAAAGTTTTCGTTAGCTGGACGCATTCTTAAGCGACCGATCACCGTAATTATGATTACCTTGGTGATCATAGGGTTTGGGTCATTTGCGCTGTCAAATCTTAAAATAACGATGTACCCTTCCTTTAACATCCCTGTGCTTGCCATACAAACAACCTATGGCAATGTGGCTCCCGATGATATGCAAGAACTGGTTGTAGAACCTATTGAAGGCGCAGTTTCGGCCATACAGGGTATTGAAACCATGGATGGAAACATCGACAGGGGGAGTGCCTTTATTATCCTTAGACTCCAAAATGGGATCGATATACGGCGAACAGAACTTAAGGTTCGTGAAGCAATATCGCGCATTCGAAATGAGCTGCCCGCCGAAGCCTCCGAACCTATTATATTCCAGTTTGATCCTGAAAATATGCCTATTATGCGGCTTAGCCTGGAAGCCAATGAGAAGGGTTTGGATAAACTACGCCGCCTTGGCATAGAGTTCGTTGAACCACGAATTGAACGTTTAGAGGGAGTAGCATCGGCTGATACCCGGGGCGGTCTGGAACGCAAAATTTTTGTAAATGTGGATCCGATGTCGCTGGCACAACATAGGCTTATGCCTTCTGATCTTGAAAACGCACTGCGTTCAAATAACGTCCAGGTACCTGTTGGAGATATTGTTGCAGGCACTAAAAGCTACAGCATCAGGGCGCAGTCGATGTATGATCAGGTAGATGAGATTAAGCAAACGATTATAAAGAAAAGTGACTCCGGTGTACCCATCCGCATCAAAGATGTGGCTGAAGTGGAGGATAGTTTTGCAGAGATCTCAACGCTCGTAGAGATCAACGGTAAAAACAGTGTTACTGTTGACGTCTACAAAAAATCGGATGCCAATACACTGAATGTTGCAAATGCGGTTACCACGCAACTCAATACTATTAACAAGAATCTGCCTAAGGGAGTAAGTTTACAGGTGCTCACCAATGACGGACAGAATGTTGAAAATTCTATATCGAACCTTACCCAATCGGCATTAGCGGCCCTTGTTGTTGTTATTATCGTACTGTTAATCTTCTTGGGTGGATGGCGTATCTCTTTAGTCGTAGCCGCGACCATACCCGTTTCTGTAACTGCTACCTTTGCGGCCATGTACGCGGCAGGTCTCACCCTGAATATACTAACTATTACCGCCCTGGCTCTTGCCATCGGCTTACTTGTTGATAATGCCATAGTTGTTTCGGAAAGCATTGCCCGTAAACTCGAAGAAGATCTTTCGAAAATGCAGGCTGCCCTGGAAGGTACCAATGAAGTAATCGGTGCCCTGCTGGGCGCAACATTGACAACGCTGGGGGTTTTTGTCCCTATTATTGGATTATCGGGAGTTGCCGGTCAATTTTTTACCCAGTTCGCCCTGACAATTAGCATGTCTATTGCGATATCTTTCCTGGCCTCCATCATATTGGTCCCCGTTTTGGCCCTGCTCTTTTTAAACAAAGACGAATTTCAGCGTCAAAGTTCTTCATTTCAGGCTATCCATAAGATAGAAAGTTGGTATGAAGATTCACTACGGTGGGTCATGTTCCACAAATGGACCACTGTCATCTTTGTAGTATTTATTCTTGGCGGAACCTATCTTTTCTTCTCCAGTCTTGAATCAGAATTTATGCCTGGTACCGACAGTGGCCAAGTTTCTGTTGGCGTTGAACTACCAACCGGCACAAAACTTGTTAAAACAGCCCAGGTTCTTCGTAATTTTAGTAAAGAACTCAAACAAAAAGAGGTTGTTGAAACTGTTATTACTCAAATTGGTCAAAGTGGTTGGGATCAACGCACCAATGAAGGTGAAATGAATGTTAAATTAGTTGATGCAGCTAAACGTGATGTTACTACCAACGAGTTTTCAGCAACATTGCGTCAAACCTTAAATGCCCCCGGCGTAGAGGTCAATGTTCGGGGAGGTGGCGGAGGTTTTTCCGGATTTAGTAGCGGAATCCGATTAAGTTTAGTTGGCCCCGATATAGATATACTACAAGGAATTTCAGATAAAATTGAACGAACCCTGCTTCAAGATTCCAGCGTCATCTCTGTAGATAACGGGTGGACAGACCGTACGCCTGAACTCAGGTATTATGTTGACAGACAACGCATCAGCCGAGTAGGCAGCTCCCTTAATGAGGTCTCACGGTCATTAAAAACACAGGTCCAAGGCACACGTATCGGGTTTTTACGCCAGGAAGGCAGAGAAGTTCCTATAGAAGTCCGCGCAAATAAATCAACATTAACAAGTCGCGAACAATTATTTGACCTTGAATTGGTCCAGACTGACAGCCAACGTGTACCTGTAGCTGCTTTAGGTAAATTTGTAAGTGCAGAAGGCTTCAACTCAATTGAAAGACGAGATCGAGAAACAGTACTTGATATAAATATTGAAGTAGACGGCAATGCCAGCGAATACCGTGAACAGATAACTTCATTTCTCAAAGAAGAAGTTTTACTGCCTGAAGGATACCGTTACGAGTTTACCGGAGGAACCAGTGATTCAGAAGAAGGCATCTTTGAAATACTTCGAGCCCTTATATTTGCTATACTGCTCACTTATATGATTATGGCTTCCTTGTTCGAAAACTTCCGTGATCCCTTTGTCATCTGGTTTACCATTCCACTGGCATTTTTTGGTGCGCTGGTAGGTCTGTGGGTATTGCAAACCCCATTAAGTGCTACCGCTTATATCGGCATGTTCATGCTTGTAGGTATTATTGTCAACAATGGAATTGTCTTGGTTGACTACATGCACCTGTACTCAAAACATAACGAACATTCCAATTCGCTCTTTAATAATGTTATTGAAGCATGTAAAAGAAGGCTTCGCCCCATTCTATTAACAGCACTTACCACCATTTGCTCCATGATACCACTATCTCTAGGTATCGGTACAGGAGCCCAAATTTGGGCTCCACTGGCGCGTGCTGTCATTGGCGGGCTATTTTTTGGATCAGTTCTTACTCTCTACATCATACCCGCATTTGTGATGGGCATCAGCAAAAGCAGAAGAAAAGCAATTGATGAACACCGGAAACCGGCAAACCAATAGTCAGCAAATCGTTAGGGTTGGATAACAATTTCAGTCTTTAATCAGCCATTTCAGGTAAAAAGGATAGGTCTACATAATAATCATCCGGATCTTCCGAAGACATAAAAACCGTGATCCTCTCTCTGTCGATATATTCAGTGGGATCAAACCAGATATTATTACTTTTAAAAACGTGTATTTCTGAGTTGGCGGGGTTTTGCCATTGGCTAATCACCCGGTAGGGATGGCTTCCATTTACCTGCAAGCTTGTATTCAGGTCAACACGCTGGAACTCAGCCTGAACAGGAGTTCCTGTCTTTTTAAGATGTTCATCTTTACGTTTTTTTATAATAGGATAGATTATTAACCCGCCCCCAATTGCAAAAAAGATAAAACCGAGACCTCCGAAAATTATAGGACCACCCCAAAGAGAAAAGAAACTGTCAATCTCGGCCTCTTGAGGATCTGAAGGTAAATACAGAATATCTACGTTTTCGCCCCGGCTGTAACTAGGGCTACTACTGCTCGTATTCGACACAAATTCATAACTATTACCACGGCTATCAGCAAACTGTATAGCGGGGCTATATGTTCGTGAATCGCTTGATCGTCGTACGACCATATCTGTCACTGTGCCCTGCGTTGAAATCGCCTTATCAAGAAAGTTTGATGTTTCTATCCCCCAATTTATACCAAACCCACAAAATACAAGGCCCACGATGCCAAATATAGTCTTAAAAGTATTCATAAAATCTTTATTCCTGCTATTAATTTGAAAACCGTAAAGCTACTTCTATCAAAACATTGATGCAAGATATTCGTTAAAAATATATAGTCTGTATCTTTAATAAGAAGATGGAAATATTGGGCAAAAAGATTGTATATTTATACAAAGCTATTAAAAAAATTGAGCTCCAACTTTAAACCATACTATTATGAGTAAATCAAAAGATTTCACCCTTGGGCTAATATCTGGCGCTCTTGTGGGGTCAGCTATTGCACTTTTATATGCACCGGATAAAGGAAGTAACACCCGTGACGTCATCTCTTACAGGCTCAGTAATTACCTTGATGAGCTAACGCATCTTATTGATAAGCTCTCTGATGAAAAGGAATCTATTTCTGAAGCTAAACGTAAAGGTGATTTAGTGGTGGAGGATGCACGAGACCGTGCAGAAGATCTTATCCGTGAAGCCGAAACCCTACTAGACACTATTGAGGATACTAAAGAGAATGAGGATAACGCTGCCAAGGAAGCGGAATAAGAATCCTTATTTTTTTAAATTATACCAAAAGCCTCCAGTTAACTGGGGGCTTTTTTTATACATCCGAGAATCTACTTTATTATAAGAATGAAATAAAAAAAGCGCCTGACTTTGCAGCCAGACGCTTTAAAAACTTAGCAGCTAATGTTTAGAGAAGTTATGATTCATCCTCTTCTACATCAGACTCAGCTGTTGCTTCTTCACCATTAGGTTCGCCAGCTCCACTGAGCTCTTCGAACACTTTGGCTACTTCTTGCTCATCTTCATCCAGCTCAGTCTTCTTACCAACAATGAGATCATCATACTTACGCAGACCAGTACCGGCAGGTACTTTGTGTCCGACAATGACATTCTCTTTGAGGCCTTGAAGTGTATCTTTCTTAGCCTCAATAGATGCTTGAGTAAGAACCTTAGTAGTTTCCTGGAATGAAGCAGCAGACAACCAGCTTTCAGTAGAAAGGGCAGCACGCGTAATACCAAGTAATATTGGCTTCGAAATAGCCGGCTCAGCTTCACGTGTTTCAATTTCTTCTGCACCTTCTTTAATAAGCTCGTTATTGATATCCCGAACTTCACGACGATCAAGGATTCTACCTTGCTTTAAGTCGCTTCCGCCAGTTTCAGTAACAACATACTTTCCAATCAACTCATCATTCTTGTTGTTGAGTTCAAATCGGTCAACTTTATCTCCTTCGAGATACATCGTATCTCCGGGATCCGTTACTTCAACCTTCTGCATCATGGTGCGAACGATAGTCTCAATGTGCTTATCATTGATCTTCACACCCTGTAGTCGATATACCTCCTGAATTTCATTTACGAGGTATGACTGTACTGCATATGGTCCAAGAATATTCAGAATTTCTTCGGCCGGAATTGTACCGTCAGAAAGTTGCTGACCAGCTTCAACATAATCGTTCTCCTGCACCAAGATATGCTTGGATAGAGAGATGAGATATGTTTTTTCGGTCTTACCATCTTTACTTTCAACGATAACTTCCTGCTTACCACGCTTACGTCCTCCAAATCGAACGATACCGTCAATTTCAGAAACAGCAGCAGGATCGCTTGGTGAACGAGCTTCAAAGAGCTCCGTTACACGCGGCAGACCCGCTGTAATATCCTTAGACTGACCGGTAGAACGTGGAATCTTAGCCAGAACCTGTCCGGCAGATACATCTTCTCCATCTTCCACAACAATGTGTGTATCAACGGGAAGCGTTTTCTCACGAACGCGATCGTCACTGCCTTTAACCATCAATGTTGGTACCAGCGAGCGATCTTTGGAATCAATAACTACTTTCTCGCGGTGACCTGTTTGAGAGTCCGTCTCTTCCGAGAAGGTGATATCTTCCATGATATCTTTGTACTCAACAACACCGTCAATCTCAGCGTAGATATTGGCATTATAAGGGTCCCACTTACAGAGTGGTACACCTTTTGGAATTTCATCACCCTCTTCAACGAGAAGCTCTGAACCGTAAGGAATATTATAGGTTGTAAGAACCTTTCCTTCCTCATCTACGATTTTAATCTCACCGGCACGGCTCAAGACAACATCATGCAGCTCTTCTCCGTCGTCATATTCGACAACACGGATATTTTCGAACTCGACCTTGCCTTCAAACTTCGCCTTATGCTGTGATTCTGACTCCATACGAGAAGCAGTACCACCCACGTGGAAAGTTCGTAGTGTAAGCTGTGTCCCGGGCTCTCCAATAGATTGCGCTGCAATAACACCTACAGCTTCACCTACCTGTACCATGGTACCGCGCGAGAGATCTCGACCGTAGCATTTAGAGCATACGCCCCGTTCGGTTTCACATGTAAGTACCGAGCGGATTTCAACTTCTTCAATTGACGTTTCCGCAATACTCTTAGCAACACCTTCATCAATCATCTGGTTGGCTTCGCACAGAAGCTCATCAGAGATCGGATCATAAATATCGTGCAGTGATACCCGCCCGAGAATACGATCTTCAAGACTCTCAATAACATCTTCGTTATCTTTAAGAGCCTTCATCTTAATTCCACGGAGTGTTCCACAGTCTTGCTCGTTGATAATAATATCCTGGGAAACATCAACAAGACGTCGAGTCAGGTAACCGGCATCAGCTGTCTTAAGCGCTGTATCGGCCAGACCCTTACGAGCACCGTGCGTAGAAATAAAGTACTCAAGAACCGTTAGTCCTTCACGGAATGAAGAAAGAATTGGATTCTCAATAACCTCATTACCTTCTTGCATAGAACTTTTCTGAGGCTTAGCCATCAGTCCACGCATACCGCCAAGCTGACGAATCTGCTCTTTAGAACCACGAGCACCGGAATCGGCCATCATAAATACCGGATTAAATCCGTCTCTGTCAGCCGTTAATGCTTCAAAAAGTGATTCAGAAACTCTGTTTGTAGTACTTGTCCACTTATCAATAACCTGATTGTATCGCTCATTATCGGTAATGAAACCCATCTCATAGCGATCAGTAATCTCAGATACCTCATCTTGAGCTTTCTGGATCAATTGTTGTTTTTCATCAGGAATGACAATGTCTTCAAGACTAAAGGAAAGTCCACCGGTAGTAGCCTGATCAAATCCAAGACGCTTCATTTCATCAAGGAATTCGGCAGTACGCGATGTACCTACTTCGTAATGTACATCACCAATGAGTTTACGCAGCTCATTCTTACCAAGCGTACGATTTATATACCCCATCTCATCCGGCAAGATCTTGTTAAAGATCACACGGCCGGTAGTAGATTTTATAATCTCATATCCATCTTCGTCTTCTTTTGGAATACGGATATTTATCTTAGCGTGCATATCAAGTCGATTACGATCATACGCTATCAGCACCTCATCGAGGTTAGCAAAGGTTTTACCTTCCCCTTTCTGATCGCTTGCCATCTTGGTGAGGTAGTAAATACCCAAGACCATATCCTGTGACGGAACCGCAATAGGTCCACCATTAGCAGGACTTAAAATATTGTGTGATCCCAACATTAATACAGATGCTTCCAGTACCGCATCATGACTTAACGGAAGGTGCACAGCCATCTGGTCACCATCAAAGTCAGCGTTAAACGCTGTACATGAGAGGGGGTGTAGACGAACCGCTTTCTCCTCAATAAGCACCGGTTGGTAAGCTTGAATACCTAGCCTGTGCAGAGTTGGTGCACGGTTAAGCATGATGGGGTGACCGTCAATTACATTTTCAAGGACTTCCCATACAACCGAGTCACGGCGATCCACAACTTTCTTTGCCGATTTCACAGTTTTCACATAACCGCGTTCAATCAATCGGCGAATAATAAACGGCTTATAGAGCTCCACAGCCATCTCTTTCGGAAGACCACACTGGTGCATCTTAAGTTCAGGTCCTACAACAATTACTGAACGACCCGAATAGTCAACACGCTTTCCGAGCAAGTTTTGACGGAAACGACCACTCTTACCTTTCAGCATATCGCTGAGTGATTTCAGAGGTCGATTGTTGTTACGTACCGCGTTAGATTTTCTTGAATTATCATATAGCGAATCAACCGCCTCTTGCAACATTCGCTTCTCGTTGCGAAGAATAACGTCCGGCGCCTTGATATCAATCAGTCGCTTCAGACGATTATTACGGATAATGACCCGTCGATAGAGATCGTTAAGATCCGAGGTAGCAAAACGGCCACCTTCCAGAGGTACCAAAGGTCGCAGTTCCGGAGGTATTACTGGAATAACACTCTGTACCATCCATTCCGGACGGTTTTCGGTGTGTTGATTCGCAGCACGGAAAGATTCAATAACCTGCAGACGCTTCAGCTTCTTCTTTTTACGCATCTGCGAAGTTTCATTCCGCGCCTCATAACGAAGTCGGTATGCCAGCTCATCGAGGTCTTGCGTAGAAAGCAGTTCCTGGATAGCTTCAGCACCTTCCTTGGCACGGAATTTCTCTTTGTTATCGTCATCCATCTCCCACTGATCTTCAGGGAGTTGCTCCTGGATGTCGTAGTATTCTTCTTCGGAGATAAGGTCGCCTTTCTTATAACCTAAATCACGGGCTACGCCGGGATTCATTACTACATAAGTTTCGTAGTAGACGATCTTCTCCAGATTCTTTGAAGAATATCCGAGTAAGTATGCTAATTTGTTTGGTAGAGATTTAAAGTACCAGATATGTACCACAGGTACCGTCAGCGAAATGTGTCCCATTCGCTCTCGGCGTACTGCTTTTCTGGTTACTTCGACGCCACAGCGGTCACAAATAATCCCTTTATAACGGATTCGTTTGTATTTACCACAGTGGCATTCGTAATCTTTAACCGGACCGAAGATCTTTTCACAGAAAAGACCGTCCATTTCCGGTTTAAAAGTACGATAGTTAATTGTTTCGGGAGTTAAGACTTCGCCATGCGACCGAGACAAAATAGTCTCAGGTGACGCAAGGGAAATACCAATTTTATCGAAGTCTTTCGAAACTGTTAATGTATTAGTAGTCGGCAAGGATGTACCTCCGGATTGACTTTATTTAACAGTATAAATTCTGTTGTTCTAATTAGTCGATGTGAACTTCAAGGCCAAGACCCATCATTTCGCGTAGTAGTACCTTAAAGGATTCTGGAACGTCACCTTCAGGCAAGTTTTCACCTTTAACAATGGCTTCATAGACTCGCGATCGACCTTTCACATCGTCACTTTTAACAGTAAGCATCTCTTTGAGGATACTGGAAGCACCATAAGCATATAGTGCCCAAACCTCCATTTCACCGAGACGCTGTCCACCAAACTGAGCTTTACCGCCCAACGGCTGCTGTGTAATTAGCGAGTATGGTCCAATAGAACGGGCATGCATCTTATCTTCAATCAAGTGATTGAGTTTAAGCATGTAGATATAGCCGACTGTGGATTTTTGATCCATCGGTTGACCTGAACGTCCGTCATATAATGTTACGCGGCCGTCGCGGGGCAACCCGGCTTCTTCCATCTTATCTTTAACCTGTTCTTCACTCGCACCATCAAAAATGGGTGATGCAAACTTGACACCCAGCTTCTTAGCAGCCCAACCCAGAATGGTCTCATAAATTTGACCGAGGTTCATTCGGGAAGGTACACCAAGTGGGTTTAAGCAAATATCAACGGGGGTACCATCTTCCATATAAGGCATATCCTCTTGAGGGACAACCTTGGCGATCACACCCTTATTTCCGTGTCGTCCGGAAAGCTTATCACCAACCTGAAGCTTTCGCTTCTTGGCAACGTATACTTTAGCTTTCTGGATAATTCCAGGCGGCAGATCGTCGCCTACCTGAATCTGATACTTGCGTCGTTTGGCTTCTGTATCAATTTCTCTTCGCAGTTCCCTGTAATTTTTAAAGAGAAGACGCACATGTTCTACCAATTCATCATCGGTAGCCCAGGCAATGTTCTCATTAATATTTACGGGATCCAGTTCTTCAAAATCTGACTTGCGATACTTTTGTCCCTTTTCTATAAGCTCTACACCGCTAAAGTCGTAAACACCCGGAGAGGTTTTATCCCGAAGCAAGGTATATAGTTTATCAACCATTTTGCTATTAAGGTCGTCTACCTTCTTCTGATGACGCTCATTTTCGAGCTCCACCTGCTTCTTCTCCTCTTTCCGAGAAATTTGCTCGTCACGTTTACGGCTGAAAAGCTTAGTATCGATAACAGTACCGGATACTCCTGGTGGAACTTTTAGTGATGCATCTTTAACATCACCGGCCTTGTCACCGAAAATTGCACGAAGCAATTTCTCTTCCGGTGTAGGATCAGTTTCACCTTTTGGCGTAATCTTACCTACAAGAATATCACCGGGATTAATTTTTGCACCGGTACGGATAATTCCCTGCTCGTCAAGATCTTTGGTAGAATCTTCACTCACATTTGGAATCTCGCGGGTCAATTCTTCTTCACCGCGCTTGGTATCGCGAACTTCTTGTTCAAACTCTTCAATGTGGATGGATGTGTAGATATCATCTTGAACAACACGTTCACTAACTACAATCGCATCCTCAAAGTTATATCCTCTCCATGGAACAAAACCTACGAGTAAGTTTCGTCCGAGAGCAAGCTCACCCTGATCCGTAGCACAACCGTCAGCCAGTGTCTGGCCTTTCTTAACCTTATCACCAACTTCTACAATAGGAGTTTGGTTAATAGTGGTATCTTGGTTGGTACGCTCAAATTTGGTGAGCTTATACTTCTTAATACCTTCGTCGAAGTAACACTGCTGCTCCATATCAGTACGATCGTACTTCACATGGATCTCTTTGGCAGATACATATACTACTTCACCATCTTCTTCGGCAGCAATAATTGCACGAGAATCTTTAGCAGCTCTGTGCTCAAGTCCTGTACCGACAACCGGAGCTTCTGGTCGAAGCAGAGGCACGGCCTGACGCTGCATGTTCGCTCCCATAAGAGCACGGTTCGCATCATTGTGCTCCATAAAGGGAATCAATGCTGCAGCAACAGATGTAATCTGGTTCGTAGAAACATCCATATAGTGGATCTCATCAGGTTCAGCCAACCCAACTTCCCCATCACGGAAACGAGAGAATATGTTATCATTTTTAAACACACCATTACTATCGAGAGGTGCGTTAGCCTGAGCAATAACGGTTTCATCTTCCTGCTCGGCTGACAGATAATCAATCTCTTCTGTTACCTTACCATCTTCAAGCTTACGATACGGAGTCTCAATAAATCCGAAATCATTTACTTTGGCATGTACACAGAGTGAGGAGATCAGGCCAATATTTGGTCCCTCAGGTGTTTCAATAGGACACAAACGACCGTAGTGTGTATAGTGGACATCACGAACCTCAAAACCAGCTCGCTCACGTGTCAAACCTCCTGGCCCTAATGCCGACATACGACGCTTATGCGTCAATGTAGCAATGGGGTTGGTTTGGTCCATAAACTGAGATAGCTGATTGGTACCAAAAAATGTGTTAATAACAGATGAAATGGTACGAGCATTAACCAGATCTTGAGGGGTTAACTGCTCAGCATCACGGGAGTTCATCCGCTCCTTAATAGTACGAGACATGCGGGCAAGTCCAATTGAGAACTGTTGACCCAGCTGCTCACCTATAGTACGTACACGACGGTTGCTCAGGTGATCAATATCATCTACCTGTGCTTTCATGTTCTTAAGGCGGATAACCTCTTTAATAATGGCAACGATATCCTCTTTTACCAAGTAACGGATATCCATATCCACATCCAGCTTCAATCGTTTATTTAAACGATATCGGCCAACTTCTCCAAGGTCATATTTTTTATCACTGAAGAATAACCGCTCCAATACCTGTCGCGCAGTTTCCGGATCCGGCATCTCACCAGTACGAATCTGCTTATAAATTTCTCCAAGTGCAGACTCTTCATCATGAGTAGGGTCTTTACGGAGCGTATTCATAAATACGTCACGCTCAGAATCTTCAGGCTCCATTGTTTGAACACGAACCTTGTCTACATCCGCCTCTTGCAGCAGACCGTAGTCATCTTCGGTAAGCTCATGGTCGATCTCCAGAAGCGTGTTGCGCGTCATCGCTTCGGTTACTTCGCCGGTTTCATCGTCTACTACTTCTTCGATCTTCTCTTCGACGACATCTACCGCAAGGCGTTTGCCTACAAGCTCATCATTGTATTGCTTTTTGTCTTCAAGCTCTATGACTTCAGAGTTGCCAAACAGGTTATACAGTTCTTCATCGGTAGAATAACCGAGAGCCCTTAGCAGGGTTGTAAATGGAACCTTTTTCTTTCTGTCGATGTAGGCCCACAATACATCACGGATATCCGTAGAAAATTCAATCCATGATCCTTTAAATGGTATTACCCGAGCATTATACAGCTGAGTACCATTGGGGTGTACATTCTGTCCAAAGAAAGCACCCGGCGAACGGTGTAACTGACTTACTATTACACGTTCAGATCCATTGATAATAAAGCTACCCTTTTCAGTCATCCAAGGGAGATCGCCAAGAAATACTTCTTGTTCAATTGTTTCTGTTGTTTCATCATCGTCATCAACAGCAGAAAGGCGGATCTTAGCCTTTAGTGGTACAGCATAAGAAAGGCCACGTTCCTGGCATTCTTTCATACTATACTTAGGAGTATCCACGCTATAGTGCATGAACTCCAGTATATGTGTTTCCCGGGAATCCTGAATTGGGAAATTTTCATTAAAAATCTTTTGAAGACCTTGATTCTTACGATCTTCAGGTGCCACGTCCAGTTGCGTAAACTGTTCGAACGAGTCTAGCTGTATATCCAAAAAGTCCGGATAATCTAGAACATGTTCAGTACTGGCAAATGACAAGCGGTCGGTGAAAGGGATTTTCTCCATTTTACTCTGTTTACTCAAAGGAACCTCTCCTTTAAAATTAATTAGATGGTGATGAGCATAATTTGCCGCCTCTAATACACTTTATAACAAGTGAAATACTAGCATGCAAATAGACGCCAATAGCCAATACCGCACAAGACGATATTGGCTAATGACAAATTATAAGATATTGAACCTTAATTACTTAAGTTCAACTTCAGCACCGGCATCTTCGAGCTGAGACTTAAGGTCTTCAGCTTCATCTTTAGAGATACCTTCTTTAATTGGGTTTGGCGCATTGTCAACCAATTCTTTAGCCTCTTTAAGTCCGAGACCAGTAATTCCGCGAACTTCCTTAATAACGGCAATCTTTTTGTCGCCAGGACCGTTCAGAACTACGTCGAATTCGGTTTGCTCTTCTTCGCCACCGCCTTCGCCGCCACCAGCAGCTACAGCTACTCCAGCAGCCGCAGGCTTAATGTCGTATTCTTCCTCTAGGAAGTTAGCGAGTTCGTTTGCTTCTTTTACAGTTAAGTTGACTAATTGTTCAGCTAATTCTTTAACGTCAGCCATTTGATTATTCTCCGATTGATCTTTTGAATTGAAAATTCGTTGTGTTGTTGTATGTATTATTCGTCGCCTTCTTCGGCGATTGTTTCAACGGCTCCGGCAATATTGCGACCGGGAGCTTGTAGTGCACTAACCACATTAGAAACAGGAGCAAGCAAGAGACCAACAATGTCTCCAATAACTTCGCTCTTAGACTTCATAGCAGCCAAGGTTTCTAGCTCATCCTCACCGTAATAATCTCCATCGATGATTGCAGCTTTAAACTTTGGCTTTTCTGTTTCCTCAAATAATTTTTTAATCACTTTAGCGGGTGCGGCAAGCTCTTCTTCTACAAAGGCAAAACCATTTTGTTCAACCAAGTGGGGATACAGATCTTCGTACCCTCCGACTTCGTCCATGGCTCGTTTAACCAAGGTATTCTTATATACCTTGTATTTAATATCGCCTTCGAAGAATTCGCCACGCATATTGTTGATCTCTTTTACCGTCATGCCCGAATAGTTGGTAACATAAACTGCACCAGAACTATTTAGGTCTTCAGTAATTTCTTCAACAACTGCTTTCTTTTCTGCTAATGTTGGCATTATTCAGTTCCTATTTTTAAAACGTTATGCAGAAATTACAGATGAACGACTCAGCGGAATGCTTGGTCCCATGCTAGAGCTCATAAACGCGCTGCGGATATATAATCCTTTCGCCGAAGCGGGTCGTAGGCGCATTACTTCTCGCATGAATGCCAAAGCGTTCTCACGCAGATCGCTGGCATCAAAGCTCACTCGTCCAATTGATGCGTGCAGTATACCATAATCGTCTACACGGAAATCAACCTTTCCAGATTTTGCTTCATCAATAGCATCAGCAACATCGTTGGTAACAGTTCCACTCTTGGGGTTAGGCATCAGTCCACGTGGACCCAAAATGCGTCCAAGCCTACCGATTTTACCCATAACATCCGGAGTGGCAACAATTACATCAACATCTGTCCATCCATCTTCAATTTTTTCGATATACTCATCAAGACCTACATGATCTGCTCCGGCCTCTTCAGCTTCTTCTTGTTTAGCTTCGCTTACCAAAGCTAAAACACGTATCTCTTTACCCGTACCGTTTGGCAGGGTTACAGAACCACGCACCATTTGATCTGCGTGCCGGGGATCAACTCCCAAGCGCAAGTCCAGATCAACGGATTCGTCGAAGTTAGCCTTAGAGGTTTTCTTCACAAGATCACAAGCTTCTGCCAGAGTATATTCCAACTCGGGATCAATGAGCTTTGCGGCCTCTTGGTACTTCTTTCCTCGTTGTGCCATAAATTAATTTACCTTCTATTTATCTCTTTGGACTCGAAGCCCCATACTTCGGGCAGTACCTGCAATCATTTCAGCAGCATTTTCTACCTCAAAAGCATTAAGATCCTGCATCTTCTGTTCTGCTATATCTTTGCACTGGGTCCAGGTGACGCTTCCAACCTTGGTACGGTTGGGTTCGCCAGAACCTGACTCAATTCCAGCAGCTTGTTTTAGCAGTACTGCAGCAGGTGGAGTTTTAGTTTTGAATGTAAAAGACTTGTCCTGATACACAGTAATTTCAACCGGAATAATAGTACCGGCATCTTCCTGAGTAGCAGCATTAAAAGCCTTACAAAACTCCATAATATTAATTCCAGCCTGACCCAAAGCGGGTCCGACGGGAGGAGCAGGGTTTGCCTGTCCGCCTCGAATCTGGAGCTTAAGTACTTGATCTACTTTTTTTGCCATTTTAATTTACTGCTTGTACTTATGTTTATTTGCCGCGTAATAGCTCACTTTTGCATCAAGTGATTTTAAAGTGGTTAAGTTGCAGGTTCTACCTGGTTCACATCAACTTCAACCGGGGTCTTTCGACCGAAAATACTTACCATGACCCGTAACTTGAGTTTATCAGTATTAACCTCTTGTACGGTGCCATCAAAATCTTTAAATGGTCCATCAATAACTTTAACAATATCGCCTTCATCATAAGGGATTTCAATCTTACCTCCCTGTTCTGTGGCGTCATCGCCTTCACGCACACGGCCGAGTATCCTATTCACTTCGGCCTTGCGCAGTGGCTTGGGAACATGATCGTTCTTCCCACTTTTCAAAAATCCAATTGTTGATGGCGCACCCTGGATAAGATTATTTACCTCCTCATCATACAAGGTTTTTAGTAAAATATAGCCCGGGAAGAAGTTCTTTTCTCGCGTTTTCTTCTTTCCGGATCGTATTTCAATAACAGTTTCAGTAGGTATCAATACCTCGGTGATCTTATCTTCCAGCCCCTGCATTTCGATCTCGCGATCCAAATAGCGCTTTACTTTCTTTTCGTGACTGGAAAAGACACGAACTACATACCATTTATGCTGATCTTCTTGTGTCATTGATAAATTGCCTCTAGTATCGTGCTATATACTTGATCTACCGCAAAAATAAATGCAGATAGAATAATAGTGAAGACGACTACTACAATTGTATAATCGACCAACTCATTCTGGTCGGGCCAAGAGACCTTTCGCATCTCTTTTCGTACATCTTCTATAAATTCTTTAATCTTATCCATGTATATATAATCAGTTCAATTCTAGCACGGGTGGAAGGACTTGAACCCACAACCTTCGGTTTTGGAGACCGCTGCTCTGCCAATTGAGCTACACCCGTATACGCAGAGAGAACGGACTCATTTTGAGCCCATTCTCCAGCTATTTTCTTTCAGTGTTGCTCGACAATTTAATCTTGAATTTCAGTTACAACACCAGCGCCT
>NZ_JAALLS010000090.1 GCF_011059105.1 Fodinibius halophilus
TCAAAGTCTCACATCTCGTAGGCGAAGAACAAGATGGGGTCAGAAAATAACAGGCACCAAACCTGCTAAATGTACAGCCCTTTCCGCTCTGGACCAGAACCAACTTTTGATTAGTGAGCAAAATACCAAGTCGACATACCTTGGCTCTTCCGTTTTCTCTTCCTTATGAAGGAGGAGACCAAGAGGTGGTTGAAAATAACGGGGAATTAGGCTTCCCAAAAGCCGGAAAGTCCCAAGTCTTCACTGCCGGCATACTGACCCACTCCTGACCTCTCCCTACTCTCGCAGGGAGAGGGACGCTTATCTACAATATGTGC
>NZ_JAALLS010000091.1 GCF_011059105.1 Fodinibius halophilus
CAGCTGAATACTCAATAAAAAAGTCTCTTCCCATGATTGCAGGGGAAGAACAAGATGGGGTCAGTAACAGAATAAGCAACCGAAGCTGCTAAATATATCCTCTTGTCCCCTCTAAACCGGCATTCATCTTCATTGTTAAATGGAATTAAGAGCACGAATGAGACTGGTACAGCAAATTTTCGCCGTTTTTAAAATGGTTTTTATTATTTATGTGCGATTTAAACTACTAAGAGCAGGTGACTGAAAGTGCTTTAGCGATAACTCTTAAATTGCCATCGAAAATTTCTCCTCCTTATGAAGGAGGAGATTAAGAGGA